>NZ_JACKZY010000009.1 GCF_020833685.1 Nitratireductor sp. B36 | reverse complement strand
GGATGGCGTCCAGTCGGTCAGCGTTGCCGGCACGGCGCTCGCCCTTGGCGATCCGTTCCCGCAGACGGTGTCGAGCGATGCGACGGGCACGCTGGTGGTGACGGGCTACAGCTACAATGCGGTGACGGGTCAGGGCTCGATCAGCTACACCTACACGCTGACGGACAACACGCTCGCCGATCCGGACGGCGTGTCGTTCGGCGTGACGGTGACGGATGCGGATGGCGACAGCCAGTCTGGCACGATCGCCATCGCGATCATCGACGATGCGCCGGTTGCGGTTGCCGATACGGACAGCATCGGTGCGGGCCAGTTCGACCCGGCGACGGGCAATGTGATCACGGATGCTGAGGGCGATGGCGGTGCCGACACGGTCGGTGCGGACGATGCGTCTGTCGTTGGCGTTGCCGCCGGGAACACGGGTGCGGATCTGGATGATGCGACATCGGGGAACCCTGCCACGGTCGGCGCGGTGATCCAGGGCACCTATGGCAAGCTGACGCTGAACGCGGACGGCTCCTACAGCTACACCCGCGATGCCGGCACGGCCGGCGGCGTGTCGGATGTGTTCACCTACACGCTGAAGGATGGCGACGGCGACCTGACGCACACGACGCTGACGATCGACATCGGCAATGCGCCGCCCGAGATCGGCAACCTGACGCCAAAGGCGGATGGTGGCGATGTGGTGGTTGACGAGGATGACCTTGCGGCGGGCCGCGGCGGCGGCAAGCCGGCCGGTTCGGACGGCAGCGATAGCACGACACAGTCGGGCACGTTCACGATCAGCTCGCCCGATGGCATTGCGTCGCTGACGATCGGCGGTCAGAGCTTCATCACCAATGGCGTGTTCACGGCGGGTTCGGTGACAACCGGCCTCGGCAACACGCTCAATGTGACGGGCTATGACGCCGGCACGGGCGTTGTGAGCTACAGCTACACGCTTGTCGACAACGAGACGCATGGCACGGGCGCGGGCGAGAACGACCTGTTCGAGGACTTTGCGGTTGTGCTGACCGATCAGGACGGCCAGAGCGCCAATGATGTCCTGTCGGTGAAGATCGTCGATGACGTCCCCGAGGCCATGGCCGA
>NZ_JACKZY010000008.1 GCF_020833685.1 Nitratireductor sp. B36 | reverse complement strand
CGGGTGTAGCTGTAGGAGCCGTCCGCGTTCAGCGTCAGCTTGCCATAGGTGCCCTGGATCACCGCGCCGACCGTGGCTGGATTCCCCGATGTCGCATCATCCAGATCCGTACCCGTGTTCCCGGCGGCAACGCCAACGATAGACGCATCGTCCGCACCGACCGTGTCGGCCCCGCCATCGCCCTCCGCATCCGTGATCACATTGCCCGTCGCCGGGCCGAACTGGCCGGCACCGATGCTGTCCGTATCGGCAACCGCAACCGGCGCATCGTCGATGATGGCGATTGCGATCGTGCCAGACTGGCTGTCGCCATCCGCATCCGTCACCGTCACGCCGAACGACACACCGTCCGGATCGGCAAGCGTGTTGTCCGTCAGCGTGTAGCTGTAGCTGATCGAGCCCTGACCCGTCACCGCATTGTAGCTGTAACCCGTCACCACCAGCGTGCCCGTCGCGCCGCTCGACACCGTCTGCGGGAACGGATCGCCAAGGGCGAGCGCCGTGCCGGCAACGCTGACCGACTGGACGCCATCCGGCGCCGTGAACGTCACCGTGCCCGACGTCGCCTCCGACGGGTCGTCATTGTCCGTGCCGTCACCATCCGCGCTCTCGCCCGAACCGGCAGGCTCGCCACCACGCTCGGCAAGGCCCTTCTCATAGACGGTCGTGCCGTCATCGCCCGGCTGCGGCGTCGTCACCGTCACACCGCTGTCGCCGATGTCGATCGTCAGCGTCGTGTGCGTCAGGTCACCGTCGCCGTCCTTCAGCGTGTAGGTGAACACATCCGACACGCCGCCTTTGGTCCCGGCATCGCGGGTGTAGCTGTAGGAGCCGTCCGCGTTCAGCGTCAGCTTGCCATAGGCGCCCTGGATCACCGTGCCGACCGTGCCCGCATTGTCCAGGCCCGCACCCGTGTCGCCAGCGGCAACGCCAACGACAGACGCATCGTCCGCACCGACCGTGTCGGCACCGCCATCGCCCTCCGCATCCGTGATCACATTGCCCGTCGCCGGGCCGAACTGGCCCGCACCGATGCTGTCCGTGTCGGCCATGGCCTCGGGGACGTCATCGACGATCTTCACCGACAGGACATCATTGGCGCTCTGGCCGTCCTGATCGGT
>NZ_JACKZY010000007.1:0-2500 GCF_020833685.1 Nitratireductor sp. B36 | reverse complement strand
CCAGTGGCTATCGTTTAACAAGCAGAACCTTCTGGAAAGTTGGACCGGAGCGGGTGACAGTCCCGTATGCGTAATGTGAACGATAGTCCTCGAGTAGGGCGGGACACGTGAAATCCTGTCTGAACATGGGGGGACCACCCTCCAAGCCTAAGTACTCGTGCATGACCGATAGCGAACTAGTACCGTGAGGGAAAGGTGAAAAGCACCCCGACGAGGGGAGTGAAAGAGTACCTGAAACCGGTTGCCTACAAACAGTGGGAGCACGCAAGTGTGACCACGTACCTTTTGTATAATGGGTCAGCGACTTAATGTAACGTGCAAGCTTAAGCCGGTAGGTGTAGGCGCAGCGAAAGCGAGTCTTAACAGGGCGTTCAGTACGTTGCATTAGACCCGAAACCGAGTGATCTAGCCATGAGCAGGTTGAAGGTAAGGTAACACTTACTGGAGGACCGAACCCATATCTGTTGCAATAGATCGGGATGACTTGTGGCTAGGGGTGAAAGGCCAATCAAACTCGGAAATAGCTGGTTCTCCGCGAAATCTATTTAGGTAGAGCGTCGACCGAATACCCTCGGGGGTAGAGCACTGGATGGGCTAGGGGTCCTCACCGGATTACCAAACCTAACCAAACTCCGAATACCGAGGAGTACTAGTCGGCAGACACACGGCGGGTGCTAACGTCCGTCGTGGAGAGGGAAACAACCCTGACCAACAGCTAAGGTCCCCAAGTTATGGCTAAGTGGGAAAGGATGTGAGACTCCCAAAACAACCAGGATGTTGGCTTAGAAGCAGCCATCATTTAAAGAAAGCGTAACAGCTCACTGGTCTAATTAAGGGGTTTTGCGCCGAAAATGTACCGGGGCTAAAGCCATACACCGAAGCTTTGGGTTCACCGCAAGGTGAGCGGTAGCGGAGCGTTCCGTAGGCTGATGAAGGGAGACCCGTGAGGGCTCCTGGAGGTATCGGAAGTGCGAATGCTGACATGAGTAACGATAAAGGGGGTGAGAGACCCCCTCGCCGAAAGTCCAAGGGTTCCTGCTTAAAGTTAATCTGAGCAGGGTTAGCCGGCCCCTAAGGCGAGGCCGAAAGGCGTAGTCGATGGGAACCACGTTAATATTCGTGGGCCTGGAGGTAGTGACGGATTGCGGACGTTGTCTTTCCTTACTGGATTGGAGAGGCAGCCATGTGGTCCCAGGAAATAGCTCCTCCATATAGACCGTACCCGAAACCGACACAGGTGGACTGGTAGAGTATACCAAGGCGCTTGAGAGAACTCTGCTGAAGGAACTCGGCAAAATGCACGCGTAACTTCGGGATAAGCGTGACCCTTCGGTGGGCAACCATCGGGGGGTGGCACAGACCAGGGGGTAGCGACTGTTTATCAAAAACACAGGGCTCTGCGAAGTCGCAAGACGACGTATAGGGTCTGACGCCTGCCCGGTGCCGGAAGGTTAAGAGGAGGAGTGCAAGCTCTGAATTGAAGCCCCGGTAAACGGCGGCCGTAACTATAACGGTCCTAAGGTAGCGAAATTCCTTGTCGGGTAAGTTCCGACCTGCACGAATGGCGTAACGACTTCCCCGCTGTCTCCAGCAGAGACTCAGTGAAATTGAATTCCCCGTGAAGATGCGGGGTTCCTGCGGTTAGACGGAAAGACCCCGTGCACCTTTACTATAGCTTTACACTGGCATTCGTGTCGGCATGTGTAGGATAGGTGGTAGGCTTTGAAGCGTGGGCGCCAGCTCGCGTGGAGCCATCCTTGAAATACCACCCTTATCTACATGGATGTCTAACCGCGGTCCGTTATCCGGATCCGGGACAGTGTATGGTGGGTAGTTTGACTGGGGCGGTCGCCTCCTAAAGAGTAACGGAGGCGCGCGATGGTGGGCTCAGAACGGTCGGAAATCGTTCGCTGAGTGCAATGGCATAAGCCTGCCTGACTGCGAGACTGACAAGTCGAGCAGAGACGAAAGTCGGTCATAGTGATCCGGTGGTCCCGCGTGGAAGGGCCATCGCTCAACGGATAAAAGGTACGCCGGGGATAACAGGCTGATGACCCCCAAGAGTCCATATCGACGGGGTTGTTTGGCACCTCGATGTCGACTCATCGCATCCTGGGGCTGGAGCAGGTCCCAAGGGTATGGCTGTTCGCCATTTAAAGCGGTACGTGAGTTGGGTTCAGAACGTCGTGAGACAGTTCGGTCCCTATCTGCCGTGGGTGTAGGAATATTGACAGGATCTGTCCCTAGTACGAGAGGACCGGGATGGACGTATCTCTGGTGGACCTGTTGTGGCGCCAGCCGCATAGCAGGGTAGCTATATACGGAACGGATAACCGCTGAAGGCATCTAAGCGGGAAACCGACCTGAAAACGAGTATTCCCTGAGAGTCGTGGGAGACCACCACGTTGATAGGCCGGGTGTGGAAGTGCGGCAACGCATGGAGCTTACCGGTACTAATAACTCGATCGGCTTGAATCATTCTCATTGCTTATGCTCATCT
>NZ_JACKZY010000006.1 GCF_020833685.1 Nitratireductor sp. B36 | reverse complement strand
GTCTTGCCGTGGTCAACGTGACCAATCGTGCCGATGTTCACATGCGGCTTCGTACGCTCAAATTTACCTTTGGCCATGTGAGCTCTCCATTCCTTGTGCCCGTTCGGGCTCTTTCAACTCTCGATAATCCGTAACAAACGTGTCTGAGCGGATTACGCGTATTTCTTCTGGATCTCCTGCGCCACCGCGCTGGGAACCGGCTCGTAGTGATCGAACTGCATCGTGTACTGGGCGCGGCCCTGAGACATCGAACGCAGTGTGTCGACGTATTTGAACATGTTGGCCAGCGGCACCATGGCGTTGATCACCGTGGCAATGCCGCGTGCTTCCTGGCCCTGAATCTGGCCACGACGCCCGTTCAGGTCACCGATGATGCTGCCCACATACTCTTCCGGCGTCACGACTTCGACCTTCATGATCGGCTCGAGAAGCTGTGCACCAGCCTTCTGTGCGCCTTCGCGGAATGCTGCGCGAGCAGCGATTTCGAAGGCCAGAACCGACGAGTCGACATCGTGATAGGCACCGTCGATAAGCGTTGCTTTCACGCCAAGCATCGGGAAGCCTGCAACCGGACCGGAAGAAAGAACGCTCTCGATGCCCTTCTGGACGCCGGGAATGTATTCTTTCGGAACAGAACCGCCGACGATCTTGGATTCGAATTCGAATTCCTCGCTCTCGGTGTTCGGCGCGAACACAATCTTGACGCGGGCGAACTGGCCGGAACCACCGGACTGCTTCTTGTGCGTGTAGTCGACTTCCGCTTCGCGGGTGATCGTCTCACGGTAAGCAACCTGCGGTGCACCAACATTGGCCTCGACCTTGAACTCGCGCTTCAGGCGATCGACGATGATGTCGAGGTGAAGCTCGCCCATGCCGGCAATGATGGTCTGACCGGATTCTTCGTCGGATTTGACGCGGAAGGACGGATCCTCGGCAGCAAGGCGGTTGAGCGCGAGGCCCATCTTTTCCTGGTCGCCCTTGGTCTTCGGTTCGATCGCGATCTGGATCACCGGATCCGGGAACTCCATACGTTCCAGAATGACCGGCTTCGTGGGATCGCAAAGCGTATCGCCCGTCGTGGTTTCCTTGAGGCCGGCCAGAGCAACAATGTCGCCTGCATAAGCCACTTCCAGGTCGGAGCGGGAGTTCGAGTGCATCTGCAGCATGCGGCCGATGCGCTCACGCTTGTCCTTCACCGTGTTGGCGAGCGAGGCACCCTTGTTCAGCACACCCGAATAGATGCGGCAGAAGGTGAGCGAGCCAACGAAGGGGTCGTTCATGATCTTGAAGGCCAGCATGGAAAGCGGCTCTTCATCCGAAGACTTGCGCGCGATTTCGCTTTCCGTCTTCGGATCGATGCCCTTGATCGAGGGAACATCGAGCGGCGACGGCAGGAAGTCGACAACGGCGTCGAGCAGCGGCTGCACGCCCTTGTTCTTGAAGGCAGAGCCACAGAACATCGGGAAGAACTTGACCTCGATCGTGCCCTTGCGGATCAGCTTACGGATCTCGTCATTCGAAGGCATTTCACCTTCGAGATAACGCTCCATCGCAGCCTCATCCATTTCAACGGCGGCTTCGATGAGCATCTCGCGATATTCTTCCGCCTTCTCCTGAAGATCGGCCGGAATATCAACGACGTCCCAGGCAGCGCCAAGATTCTCGGACTGCCAGACAAGCGCCTTCATTTCGATCAGGTCGACAACGCCGGCGAAGTCGTTCTCAGCACCGATCGGCAGCTGCATAACAACAGCCTGCGCACCAAGACGGGTCTTGACCATCTCGGCCGAACGATAGAAGTCGGCTCCGATCTTGTCCATCTTGTTACAGAAGATCATGCGCGGAACGCGGTACTTGTCAGCCTGGCGCCAAACGGTTTCCGTCTGGGGCTCAACACCGGCGTTGGCATCGAGCAGAGCAACCGCACCATCGAGAACGCGCAGCGAACGCTCGACTTCAATGGTGAAGTCGACGTGCCCGGGCGTGTCAATGATGTTAAAGCGGCGCTTCTTGCCATCACGGCCTTCCCAGAAGGTGGTCGTGGCAGCAGACGTGATCGTGATCCCGCGCTCCTGCTCCTGCTCCATCCAGTCCATCGTCGCAGCGCCGTCGTGCACTTCGCCGATCTTGTGAGACTTGCCGGTATAGAAAAGAATGCGCTCGGTCGTCGTCGTCTTGCCGGCGTCGATATGCGCCATGATACCGAAATTGCGGTAGTCTTCGAGCTTATATTCGCGGGACATCGTCGTGTACCTCTTCGATCCGTAAGGCTACCAGCGGTAGTGCGAGAACGCGCGGTTGGCTTCCGCCATCTTGTGCGTGTCTTCGCGCTTCTTGACGGCAGTGCCGCGATTGTTGGCTGCATCGAGCAACTCGCCAGACAGGCGATCGACCATGGTCGTCTCGTTGCGCTTGCGTGCCGCAGAAATCAGCCAGCGAATGGCCAGCGCCTGACGACGCTCCGGACGAACATCGACCGGCACCTGGTAGGTTGCACCACCAACACGGCGGGAACGAACCTCGACGTGCGGAGCGACATTCTCCAGCGCCTGATGGAAAACACCAACAGGCTCCTGCTTCAGCTTCTCTTCCACCTGCTCGAACGCACCGTAAACGATACGCTCCGCAGCGGACTTCTTGCCATCAAGCATGATGGCGTTCATGAATTTCGTAACAACCGTGTCACCGAATTTCGGATCGGGGTTGATCTCTCGCTTTTCTGCGCGATGGCGTCGGGACATGTTTTTCGTCTCTTACCTTCGAAGGCCCGGCTCAAAAACAAAGCGCCGAAGCCGGGAAACCTACTTCGGACGCTTGGCGCCGTATTTCGAACGACGCTGCTTGCGGTTCTTCACACCCTGGGTGTCGAGCACGCCACGGATAATGTGGTAGCGCACACCCGGAAGGTCCTTCACGCGGCCGCCGCGGATCATCACCACGGAGTGCTCCTGAAGATTATGCCCCTCACCCGGGATATAACCGATGACCTCAAACCCGTTGGCGAGGCGGATCTTTGCCACCTTGCGCATAGCCGAGTTCGGCTTCTTCGGCGTCGTTGTGTAAACGCGCGTACATACGCCCCGCTTCTGCGGGTTGGCCTGCATGGCCGGAACCTTATTGCGCTTAACCGGCGCAATGCGCGGCTTGCGGATCAACTGGTTAACGGTAGGCATCAAACCTTCCCTTGTTACAATTCCGTGTCTCAAGCCCGAGGGCCGCTTCAAGAACAGTCTGCGTTCATGCATAAATCCGGGCCGCAAACCGCATTAACGGTCTTGCCCGGACATACAGCAGAGGAAGCGTTTCCGCTTCATGCGCCGCAAATTCTGTCGCTCGCAAAAACGAACCCTGTTTGAGACCTGATCCAGGGCGTGTCGCCCCGAAAGAAAAAGCCTCACATCGGCTCGGACGAAGCGGGTATTACTCGTATGTCGGTTAACCGTCAACCCCACCTGCGCAATTATATGGCGCATGGGCCTGCTTCGAGCCACTTGTTGGCCGTTAAGACAGAATATTACCCAAACAGACGTCTTTTCGAAGCGAAACCACGCGTCTCCTCTGTCATTTTCAGAGGGTCCATGCGAAAAAACGAGCCCTAACAGGGGCATTCGCTGACCTGCAAGAATCAGGAAAGACAATGAACGAATCTGAAGAGCGCGCAGTCACCATCATCACCGGTCGGGTCTGGCGTGAAAAAGGCGAGGAAAGCGAGGGCGTGCATATCATGCTGCTTGCTCCAGATGACGACACGGCAGTGCGGCTGGCCCTGGAGGCCCTGGCACGGGAAGGCTACGCAGAAGCCGAACTTGATCGGATCGGAGATATGGAAGGTGAGCCGGACGAGGAGCCCCATCTTTCCGCCTGGCAGGGTGCACTTGAAGGCGAAATCGCCATCGTTACGTTTGACGAGCCGGTCTGAGACGCCTGCATTGGCTCCATAGCTTATCCACTGCGGTTCTCACCGATCATCATGCATTACAAAAAAGGCCGCCGGATCACCCCGACGGCCTTTTTCAGTTGTTTCTAACGCGAGCCTTACTCGGCGGCGCTCGTCGTCATGTCCGCGATCATGGGATCGGCGGTTTCCGCGCCGGAGCTCTTGCGCCGTTCGTCCAGGATCAGATCATCGCGTGAGCGCGCGATCCGACGAACCTGGCTCATGGCGCCACCCGTACCGGCCGGGATAAGGCGTCCGACAATGACGTTCTCCTTGAGGCCCTGCAGCGTGTCGATCTTGCCGGCGACAGCCGCCTCGGTCAGCACACGCGTGGTCTCCTGGAAGGAGGCCGCGGAGATGAAGGACGGAGTCTGCAGCGAAGCCTTGGTAATGCCCAGAAGGACCGGCTGGCCCTCGGCCGGCTTCTTGCCCTCTTCGACCAGACGCTCGTTGATCTCCTCGAACTCGACCGAGTCGACATGGTCGCCCGGAATGTAGGTCGAGTCGCCCTGTGCCGTGATCTCGATCTTCTGCAGCATCTGGCGAACGATCACCTCGATGTGCTTGTCGTTGATCAACACGCCCTGCAACCGGTAAACTTCCTGGATCTCGTTGACCAGGTAGGAAGCCAGCGCCTCCACACCCTTGATTGCCAGGATGTCGTGCGGTGCCGGGTTGCCGTCGAGGATGAAATCACCCTTCTCGATCTGGTCGCCGTCCTGAAGATGGAACGGCTTACCCTTGGGAATAAGATATTCCGCGGGCTCCAGCGTCGAGTCATGCGGCTCGATGACGATGCGGCGCTTGTTCTTGTAGTCGCGACCGAAGCGGATCGTGCCATCGATCTCGGCGATGATGGCGTGATCCTTCGGACGACGAGCCTCGAACAGTTCCGCAACGCGCGGCAGACCACCGGTGATGTCCTTGGTGCGCGCGCTCTCGGTCGGAATACGAGCAATCACGTCACCCGGCTTGACCTTCGAACCCGGCTCCACGGAGAGAACCGTTTCGACCGACAGCAGGAATCGTGCATCGCCGCCGCGGGCAAGCTTGGCCACCTTGCCCTTGGCGTCCAGAACCGTCAGCGCCGGCTTCAGGTCGGTACCGCGCGGCGTCGAGCGCCAATCGATGACTTCGCGCTTGGTGATACCGGTCGACTCGTCGGCCGTTTCCTGAACCGACACACCGTCGACCAGATCCTCGAACGCGACGGTGCCTTCCACCTCGGTCAGCATCGGACGCGTATAAGGATCCCACTCGGCAATACGCTGACCGCGCTTCACCTTGTCGCCCTCGTCGATGAAGAGACGCGAGCCGTAGGTCAGGCGGTGGCTTGCACGCTCCTCACCGTTCTCATCAAGGATAAGAACCGCCATATTGCGGCCCATCACGATGAGATCGCCTTCCGAGTTGCGCACCACATTGCGGTTGCGGATCTTGACCGTACCTTCGAAGGAAGCTTCCAGGAACGACTGGTCAACCACCTGCGCCGTACCGCCCATGTGGAAGGTACGCATGGTGAGCTGGGTGCCCGGTTCACCGATGGACTGGGCGGCGATAACGCCGACCGCCTCACCGATATTGACCGGCGTACCGCGTGCCAGGTCACGGCCATAGCAGACCGCACAAACACCGTTGCGCACCTCACAGGTGAGCGCCGAGCGAATGCGAACAGTCTGGATACCAGCCTTTTCGATCGCCTCGACATCACGCTCGTCGATCAGACGCCCTGCCGAAACGATGACCTCGTCCGTGGCCGGGTTGATGATGTCATCAAGCGCCGTACGGCCCAGCACACGCTGACCGATGGAAGCGACCACCTGACCGGCATCCACGATCGGCTGCATGGTCAGGCCCTTGTCGGTGCCGCAATCCGGTACGGTGACGATGCAGTCCTGCGCAACGTCAACCAGACGACGGGTCAGGTAGCCCGAGTTTGCCGTCTTCAGAGCCGTGTCGGCCAGCCCCTTACGGGCACCGTGGGTGGAGTTGAAGTACTCCATCACGGTCAGGCCTTCCTTGAAGTTCGAGATGATCGGCGTCTCGATGATGGAGCCGTCCGGACGGGCCATCAGGCCACGCATGCCGGCAAGCTGACGCATCTGCGCCGGCGAACCACGGGCACCGGAATGCGACATCATATAGACCGAATTCATCGGCTTCTGGCGACCGTCTTCGTTGAACTCGACCGCCTTAATGCGCTTCATCATCTCGTCGGCGACCTTCTCCGAGCACTTGGCCCAGGCATCGACGACCTTGTTGTACTTCTCGCCCTGCGTGATCAGGCCGTCATTGTACTGCTGCTCATATTCCTTGGCGAGCGCCTCGGTCTCGGCAACCAGCTTCTCCTTGGTATCAGGGATAACCATGTCATCCTTGCCGAAGGAGATGCCAGCACGACAGGCGTGGCTGAAGCCAAGCTGCATCACCCGGTCACAGAAGATCACTGTCTCTTTCTGCCCGCAGTGACGATAGACCGTATCGATCATCTTGGAGATGTTCTTCTTGGTCAGTTCCTGATTGCAGATGTCGAAAGGCACATTGTGATTCTTCGGCAGAAGCTCGCCCACAATCATACGGCCAGGCGTTGTCTCGTGGATCTGCGACACAGGATTGCCTTCCGCGTCGACGGTCTTGAACCGGCCCTTGATCTTGGTGTGCAGCGTAACGACCTTGTTCTCCAGCGCATGGTGCAATTCGCCCATGTCGGCAAAGACCATGCCCTCGCCCGGCTCGTTCTGGTTCATGATGGACAGGTAGTAGAGTCCGAGAACCATGTCCTGCGACGGCACGATGATCGGTGCGCCGGAGGCCGGGTGCAGGATGTTGTTGGTCGACATCATGAGCACGCGTGCTTCAAGCTGTGCTTCCAGCGAAAGCGGCACATGCACGGCCATCTGGTCGCCGTCGAAGTCGGCGTTGAAGGCTGTACACACCAGCGGGTGAAGCTGGATCGCCTTGCCTTCGATCAGCACGGGTTCGAACGCCTGAATGCCCAGACGGTGCAGCGTCGGGGCGCGGTTCAGAAGAACAGGATGCTCGCGGATAACCTCGTCGAGGATATCCCAGACCTCCGGCTTTTCTTTCTCGACCAGCTTCTTCGCCTGCTTGACGGTGGACGAGTAGCCTTTTGCGTCAAGACGGGCGTAGATGAACGGCTTGAACAACTCGAGCGCCATCTTCTTCGGCAGGCCGCACTGGTGCAGCTTGAGCTCGGGACCGGTCACGATCACCGAACGGCCCGAATAGTCGACGCGCTTGCCGAGCAGGTTCTGGCGGAAGCGGCCCTGCTTGCCCTTCAGCATGTCGGAAAGCGACTTCAGCGGGCGCTTGTTGGCACCGGTGATCACACGTCCGCGACGGCCATTGTCGAACAATGCGTCGACGGCCTCCTGAAGCATGCGCTTCTCGTTGCGGATAATGATACCCGGAGCACGCAGCTCGATAAGGCGCTTCAGACGATTGTTGCGGTTGATCACACGGCGGTAAAGGTCGTTGAGATCGGACGTCGCGAAGCGACCGCCATCCAGCGGAACCAGCGGGCGCAGGTCCGGCGGGATGACCGGGACGATCTTCATGATCATCCATTCAGGGCGATTACCGGACTCGAGGAAATTCTCGACCACCTTGAGCCGCTTCAAGAGCTTCTTCTGCTTCAGCTCAGACGTGGTAGACGCCAGTTCCGAACGCAGGTCGCCGGCAATCTTGTCGAGATCCATCGATTCCAGAAGGTGATGGATCGCCTCGGCACCGATCATGGCCGTGAACTGGTCCTCGCCATACTCGTCGACCGCGATCAGATACTCTTCTTCCGAGAGAAGCTGATTTTCCTTAAGCGCAGTAAGGCCCGGCTCGGTCACGATGTAGTTCTCGAAATAGAGAACCCGCTCGATATCCTTCAGGGTCATGTCGAGCAGCGTGCCGATACGCGAAGGCAGCGACTTCAGGAACCAGATGTGAGCGACGGGAGCGGCCAGCTCGATGTGGCCCATACGCTCACGGCGCACCCGCGACAGCGTGACTTCAACGCCGCACTTCTCACAGATGACGCCCTTGTACTTCATGCGCTTGTATTTGCCGCAGAGGCACTCGTAGTCCTTAATGGGACCGAAGATGCGCGCGCAGAAAAGACCGTCACGCTCGGGCTTGAACGTACGGTAGTTGATGGTCTCGGGCTTTTTGATCTCGCCATACGACCAGGACAGGATCTTCTCTGGGCTGGCCAGAGAAATCCTGATCGAGTCGAAAGTCTGTGCCGGCGCCTGAGGGTTGAAAAGATTCATGACCTCTTGGTTCATGCCGATCTCCTTTTCGGGACGCCTTGTCCCTTTTAAACTTCGGTGAAGACTGCCGCCGCGTGTCCCACCGGTTCAAATGCTTGGCCGCTAAGCTGCCTTGCGAACGACGATTGCGTGTCGCGAGAGTGACCCCGCGACACGCGATAACGCTTATTCCGCAGCGTCCGGCAGCTGCTCGGTCTCGGTTGCGTCAATGCGGGAGTTTTCAAGCTCCACATTGAGGCCAAGAGAGCGCATTTCCTTGACGAGAACGTTGAAGCTCTCAGGAATGCCTGCCTCGAACGTGTCGTCGCCGCGCACGATGGCTTCATAGACCTTGGTACGGCCAGCCACGTCATCCGACTTCACAGTCAGCATTTCCTGCAGCGTGTAGGCAGCGCCATAGGCCTCGAGTGCCCAGACCTCCATCTCGCCGAAGCGCTGACCGCCGAACTGCGCCTTACCGCCCAGCGGCTGCTGGGTAACGAGCGAGTACGGCCCGATCGAACGGGCGTGGATCTTGTCGTCCACAAGGTGGTGCAGCTTCAGCATGTAGATGTAGCCGACGGTCACCTGACGGTCGAACGGCTCACCCGTGCGTCCATCGTAAAGCGTGACCTGGCCACTGGTCTGCATGCCAGCCTGCGCCAGCATGTCGTTGACGTCCGCCTCGTGTGCACCGTCGAAGACCGGCGTGGCGATGGACACGCCCCGACGCATCTGCTCGCCCAGACGAATGATGCTCTCATCGTCATATTGACGCACTGGCTCATTTCGATCGTTGTCCGGAATGATCGCCTCGATTGTCTGGCGCAGCGGCTTGATGTCTCCGCTCTCCTTGTAGCTGTCGATCAGCTCACCGATCTGCTTGCCCATACCGGCGCAGGCCCAGCCCAGATGCGTCTCCAGAATCTGACCGACATTCATGCGGCTCGGCACACCCAGCGGGTTGAGCACGATGTCCACATGCTGACCATCCTCCAGGAACGGCATGTCTTCCACCGGAACGATGCGCGACACGACACCCTTGTTTCCGTGACGGCCGGCCATCTTGTCGCCGGGCTGCATCTTGCGCTTCACGGCAACAAAGACCTTGACCATCTTCATGACGCCCGGAGGCATCTCGTCGCCGCGCTGCACCTTCTCGACCTTGTCCATGAAACGCTGCTCGAGCGCCTTCTTGGACTCGTCATACTGGGCACGCATGGCTTCAAGTGCTTCCTGAAGCTTCTCGTCCTCGACGGCAAACTGCCACCACTGCGACCGCGGATACTCGTCCAGAACCTCGGCAGAAAGGGTCGTTCCCTTCTTGAAGCCCTTGGGGCCCGCAATCGCCTGCTTGCCTTCGAGCATCTCAGCAAGGCGCGCATAGACGTTGCGGTCGAGGATCGACTGCTCGTCATCACGGTCCTTGGCGAGACGTTCGATTTCCTCGCGCTCGATGGCCATCGCGCGCTCGTCTTTTTCAACGCCGTGGCGGTTGAAGACGCGCACTTCAACGACGGTACCATACGTGCCGGGCGGCATGCGCATGGAGGTGTCGCGAACATCCGAAGCCTTCTCACCGAAGATGGCGCGCAGAAGCTTCTCTTCCGGCGTCATCGGGCTTTCACCCTTCGGTGTGATCTTGCCGACCAGGATGTCGCCTGGCTGAACTTCGGCCCCGATATAGGTAATACCGGCTTCGTCGAGGTTTTTCAGCGCTTCTTCCGAAACGTTCGGAATGTCACGCGTGATCTCTTCCGGTCCAAGCTTCGTGTCACGCGCCATCACCTCGAATTCCTCGATGTGAATGGAGGTGAAAACGTCATCGCGAACGATGCGCTCGGACAGAAGGATGGAGTCCTCGTAGTTGTAGCCGTTCCAGGGCATGAACGCGACGAGCACGTTCCGGCCAAGCGCCAGATCACCAAGATCGGTGGAAGGACCGTCCGCAATGATATCGCCCTTGTTGACCCGGTCGCCGACGCGCACCAGCGGACGCTGGTTGACGCAGGTGTTCTGGTTGGAACGCTGGAACTTCATCAGGCGGTAGATGTCGACACCCGAACGCGATGCGTCCACGTCTTCCGTTGCACGGATAACGATACGAGTCGCATCCACCTGATCAACGACACCGGTGCGGCGAGCAGCGATCGCTGCGCCGGAATCGCGTGCCACAATCGGCTCCATGCCGGTGCCGACAAACGGCGCTTCAGCCCGCACCAGAGGCACGGCCTGACGCTGCATGTTCGAGCCCATCAGAGCGCGGTTGGCGTCATCGTTTTCCAGGAACGGGATGAGCGCTGCCGCAACCGAAACAAGCTGCTTCGGCGACACGTCCATCAGGTCGACGTTTTCACGCGGCGCCATCATCACTTCGCCCGCGTGGCGACAGATGACGAACTCGTCCGTGAAGCTGCCATCCTCTCCGATGGAGGCATTGGCCTGGGCAACATAGTGCTTGGCCTCTTCCATCGCGGAGAGATAGACCACGTCCTGCGTAACCTTGCCGTCCACGATCTTGCGGTACGGGCTTTCGATGAAGCCATACTTGTTGACGCGGGCAAAGGTGGCCAGCGAGTTGATGAGACCGATATTCGGGCCTTCCGGCGTCTCGATCGGGCAAATCCGGCCATAGTGGGTCGGGTGCACGTCGCGGACTTCGAAGCCAGCGCGCTCACGCGTCAGACCGCCCGGTCCAAGCGCCGAAAGGCGGCGCTTGTGGGTGATCTCGGAGAGCGGGTTGGTCTGGTCCATGAACTGCGAGAGCTGCGAGGAACCGAAGAACTCGCGCACGGCGGCAGCCGCCGGCTTGGCGTTGATCAGGTCCTGCGGCATGACCGTATCGATCTCGATCGAGGACATACGCTCCTTGATCGCGCGCTCCATGCGCAGCAGACCGACGCGGTACTGGTTTTCCATCAGCTCGCCGACAGAACGCACACGGCGGTTGCCGAGATTGTCGATGTCGTCAATCTCGCCCTTGCCGTCGCGCAGCTCGACCAGCGTCTTGACCACGGCAACAATGTCTTCCTTGCGCAGAACGCGCACGGTGTCTTCCGCGTCCAGTTCGAGACGCATGTTCATCTTGACGCGGCCAACGGCCGAAAGGTCGTAGCGCTCGGCATCGAAGAACAACGAGTGGAACATCGCCTCCGCCGTCTCAAGCGTGGGCGGCTCGCCCGGGCGCATGACGCGGTAGATGTCAAAAAGCGCATCCTGACGCGACTCGTTCTTGTCGGCAGCCAGCGTGTTGCGGATGTAGCCACCCACATTGACGTGGTCGATGTCGAGGAAATGCACTTCGGTCGCGCCCGTCTCGAGCAGAACCTTCAGCGTCTTCTCATCGATCTCGTCACCAGCCTCAAGGAAGATCTCGCCCGTTTCCGGGTTGACGATGTCCTCGGCCAGATAGTTGCCCAAAAGATCGTCTTCAGTGGCACGGATGGCCTTCAGGCCCTTCTCGGCAAGCTGCTTCGCCTGGCGTGCCGTGATCTTCTTGCCAGCCTCAACGACCACCTCGCCGCTGTCGGCGTCGATCAGGTCCGTTGTGGCTTTCAGGCCCTTGAAACGCTCAACCGTATAGGGAACGCGCCAGTTTTCACCATCGCGCACATAGGTAAGCTGATCATAGAAGGTCGACAGGATCTCTTCAGCGTCCATGCCAAGCGCCATAAGAAGCGACGTCGCAGGCAGTTTGCGGCGGCGGTCGATACGCGCATGGACGATGTCCTTGGCATCGAACTCGATGTCGAGCCAGGAGCCACGATAGGGAATGACACGTGCGGCAAACAGAAGTTTGCCGGACGAATGGGACTTGCCCTTGTCGTGATCGAAGAACACGCCCGGCGAGCGGTGCATCTGCGAAACGATTACGCGCTCGGTGCCATTGACGATGAAGGTACCGTTCGACGTCATGAGCGGCATATCGCCCATGTAGACGTCCTGCTCCTTGATGTCCTTGATAGACTTCGCGCCGGTGTCCTCATCGACGTCAAACACGATCAGGCGCAACGTCACCTTGAGCGGCGCAGCGAAGGTGAGATCGCGCTGCCGGCATTCGTCAACATCGAATTTGGGATCCTCGAATTCGTATTTCACGAATTCAAGCATCGCCGTCCCGGCGAAGTCCGAAATCGGGAACACCGATTTGAACACCGCCTGCAGCCCCTCGTCAGGACGCCCGCCCTCGGGCTCCTCGACCATCAGGAACTGGTCATAGGATGCCTTCTGAACCTCGATAAGGTTCGGCATCTCCGCAACTTCCGGAATCTTTCCGAAGAATTTGCGTACCCGCCTGCGACCATTAAACGTTTGGGTCTCGGCCATCGTCGCTCCTTGCCCTGCCTGGCTTGCATGCACCACGTGAACCGCCGTTCCGGCGGTCAATCCAAACGGATAAAAACCCGTTTCCTGAAAGCCGCGAGCGGCCCACAGGAAAGAGGTTTGGATTCCGTCTTCAGTGTTCCGGCCCGCACGGATCGAAAATCCCTGCGGGCCGGACGCCGAATTACTTCAGCTCGACTTTGGCGCCAGCGCCTTCGAGCTGCTCTTTGATCTTCTCGGCTTCGTCCTTGGACACGCCTTCCTTGATCGCCTTCGGGGCGGACTCAACGAGGTCCTTGGCTTCCTTCAGGCCGAGACCCGTAATGCCGCGAACTTCCTTGATGACGTTGATCTTCTGAGCGCCTGCATCGGCGAGAACGACGTCGAACTCGGTCTTCTCTTCAGCAGCTTCGCCACCGGCAGCACCGCCTGCAGCAGCAGCAACAGCCACCGGCGCAGCAGCGGAGACGCCCCACTTCTCTTCAAGCATCTTCGAAAGCTCAGCCGCCTCGAGGACGGTCAGGCTCGACAGGTCTTCAACGATCTTAGCAAGATCAGCCATTGTACATTTCCTTTTGTGTTCGAACTGTGTTGTTGGTCTTGAGGACCGGCATCACGCCGCCTCGTCCTTCTTGGAATAGGCGCCGAAGACGCGCGCGAGCTGACCCGCGGGCGCGTTGACAACCTGTGCGATCCGGGTAGCCGGCGTCGAAATCATGCCGACCAGCTTTGCCCTGAGCTCGTCCAGCGACGGCAGCGAGGCGAGTGCCTTCACACCGTCGGCGTCGAGCGCGGTCTCACCCATGGCACCGCCGAGAATGACAAGCTTGTCATTGCCCTTGGCGAAGTCATTGGCGACCCTAGGAGCGACAACCGGATCGTCCGAATAGGCAATCAGGGTCTGGCCTTCGAAAAGGGCCTGAATGCTCTCGGACGGGGTTCCCTGAAGGGCGATTTTGGCGAGACGGTTTTTCGCAACCTTGACTGTGCCACCTGCCCCGCGCATTTTCGAACGAAGATCGTTCATCTGTGCGACGGTCAGACCGGCATAGTGGGCCACGACGACCGAACCGGTGTTGCTGAACACCTGATTCAGATCCGCGACGAATTCGCGTTTTTCCGCTCTGTCCACTGCCTTCTCCATTTGACGGAAAGTCCCGAAAGACACATCCGCCGGTTTGCCTTTTGCCGCAGGGCATCCGCAAACTCGGATCACCCAAGCGACGCTCGAGGATCCTGTCCCCTTTCGCCAACCGGAACTCCGGCATCGGACAAAAGGCCAACACGGTTCGAACCTTCAAACGGGGCAAGCCCCGGTCTCCGGTCCCACCCGTCTCATGCAGACCCCGAAAAGGGATTAAGGCGAACCGCCTGCAATCTCGGACAGGATGTTCCGGAAGTTTCCTTCCGGCTTCCACACCCCAGGGTGCGGAAAGTCTTTGGGAAAGGCGCCGGAGCGCCCTCCCCGAAATCTCATCAGGACGCAGCCGTGAGGCTCGCCACATCAATGCGCAGGCCAGGGCCCATGGTCGAGGTGATGGCAACCTTCTTGAGGTAGTTGCCCTTCGCACCAGCCGGCTTCGCTTTGATCACCGCATCGGCAAAAGCACGTACGTTCTCAGCAATCGCCTTGGCATCGAAAGACGCCTTGCCAACGCCAGCATGCACAATACCGGCCTTCTCGACGCGGAACTCGACGGCGCCGCCCTTGGAAGCCTTGACAGCGGCCGTAACGTCCGGCGTCACGGTGCCGACCTTCGGGTTCGGCATGAGGCCGCGCGGGCCAAGCACCTTACCCAGTCGACCGACCAGCGGCATCATGTCCGGTGTCGCGATACAGCGATCGAAGTCGATCTCGCCCTTCTGGACGATCTCCACCAGATCCTCGGCACCGACGATGTCTGCACCGGCGGCCTTCGCCTCGTCCGCCTTGTCGCCCTTGGCGAACACAGCGACGCGAACCGTGCGGCCCGTGCCGTTCGGCAGATTGACAACGCCGCGAACCATCTGGTCAGCATGGCGCGGATCAACGCCGAGATTCATCGCGATCTCGATGGTCTCATCGAACTTGGCGGTCGCGCGATCCTTCAGGAGCGCCACGGCCTCATCGAGAGCGTATTCCTTGTCACGATCAATACCTTCACGGGCCTTTGCCACGCGCTTGGAAAGTTTCGTCGCCATATCGTCAGCCCTCCACTTCCAGGCCCATGGAACGCGCAGAGCCCTCGACCATGCGCATGGCCGCATCGACGTCGTTCGCGTTCAGGTCTTTCATCTTGGCTTCAGCGATCTCACGCACCTTGGCACGCGAAATCTTGCCAGCCACCGACTTGCCCGGCTCCTTGGAACCCGACTTCAGGTTGATCGCCTTCTTGAGGAAGTAGCTCACCGGCGGCGTCTTCATCGTGAAGGTGAAGGACTTGTCCTGGTAGTAGGTCACGACGACCGGAATCGGCGAACCCTTCTCCATCTCCTGGGTCTGCGCGTTGAATGCTTTGCAGAACTCCATGATGTTGATGCCACGCTGACCAAGCGCAGGACCAATCGGGGGCGACGGCGTCGCCGAACCCGCGGGAACCTGAAGCTTGAGCAGGCCTGCAACTTTCTTAGCCATATCTCATCTGCCTTGTCGTTCACGCCGACCATCCCGCAAAGGATCGGCCGGCATTGCAGTTTGGTGGTCCGGAAATCAGCAGCCGGCTAAGCCACCCTTCCCTTCCACCGACGAAGCCCCGTGAGGAGCAACACGGTCAGCCCTTTTCGACCTGACCGAATTCCAGATCGACGGGCACCGCCCGTCCAAAAATCGAAACTTCGACCTTGAGCCGCGAACGTTCCTCGTCGACTTCCTGAACGGAACCGTTGAAGGAAGCAAAGGGCCCGTCAGCGACGCGCACCTGCTCGCCGATCTCGAAGGTGACCGAGGGCTTGGGACGCTCAACGCCCTCCTGAACCTGCGTCAGAATGCGCTCAGCCTCCGCCTCGGTGATCGGCACCGGCTTGGAATCGCCAAGAAAGCCAGTCACTTTCGGCGTGTTCTTGATCATCGAAAAGACGGCATCAGTGAGCTGCGCCTTGACGAGAACGTAACCGGGGAAAAACTTGCGCTCCGCGTCGACCTTGCGGCCACGGCGCACTTCCACCACCTTCTCGGTCGGAACAACGACCTGCTCGATCTTGCCGGTCAATCCCTTCTGGCGGGCCTGCTCCTCGATGGATTCAGCAACCTTCTTCTCAAAGTTGGAATAGGCGTGGACGATGTACCAACGCGCAGTCATTTCAATCGCACTCCGTCAATCGTCCAGTGTCAGGCGCCAATGCCAAGGATAAGCTCGATGCCATAGGCCATGAGCTGATCGGCAGCGAAGAAGAAGATGGCCGCCAGCGTGGCGAATGCGATGACCATCACCGTAGAGATCAAGGTCTCACGCCGCGAGGGCCACGTCACTTTCGCGGTTTCGGACCGAACCTGCTGAAGAAACGTGAAAGGATTCGTGGTTTTCGACGCCATATGCCGCTCTTGGTTCTGAAGCCTGGCAAGCCAGGTTATTTATTGTTCCCGATCCGATCGGGAGAGATGCAAGAGACCGGCAAAGCCTGCCCCAAGCCACGGAGAAACATGAAAACCGAATCGATTCTCATACTCCACCCATACGACAAAGGCGCGTAAAGCCGCTTTCCCGGCTCCACGCACCGCGTGTCTGTTTGATCTACATAGAACCGAAGTCCGATTCTTGCAAGCCCCCACGCAAGATTGTGGCGACGAGTTGCCCCGAGGGCGATCTGAACCGGATCTCCAATGCTATGTTGGCAGGGGCAGAGGGGCTCGAACCCCCGACCTGCGGTTTTGGAGACCGCCGCTCTACCAACTGAGCTATACCCCTATCGGCGCCCTTATTGCCCAAACGCATTTTCAGTTCAAGAAGTAGTTTGCCTTCATTCGCCGAAAACCTCACTTTTTTCGCGGACTTTTCAACGCGCAGCTTTTGTTTGCTCCCGTGCCTGGGGCGTTTTCAAAGATACAACGTTTTTCAGGCGGTGTGCCGCATTTGCGGTGGAGGTTTTTGAAACTGACGCACTTGCCATCCGGCGCGCGATATCCGGGACCGCCCTTGCAGCCGCACCCTTTGCACGGCGGACGTTCGGGACAGTTTCGCGCCGCCGAGGCCTGCGGCATCCCCGCAATCACGAAAACGATCAACAGGCCAAGAAGCACTCTCGCCATTGTCCCTCACCCTTCAGACCCCTCACCCTTCAGGCACAAAAAACGAGGCGCTGTCTCCAGCGCCCCGCCTGAAAATTATAGGTGTCGCCATCGTCATTTGTGACAATGGCTCCTGCCTGATCACTCCGTGATCGATGCGACGATGCCGGCACCGGGCCAAAACGCGCTCGCGCCCGTTTTGGTATTGGCTGCGTCGGTCGCTTTCGGCAACGCCGCTTCGATCACTCAGTGATCGATGCGACGATGCCGGCACCGACGGTGCGGCCGCCTTCACGGATAGCGAAGCGCAGCTTCTCTTCC
>NZ_JACKZY010000005.1 GCF_020833685.1 Nitratireductor sp. B36 | reverse complement strand
ATGCATGTCGCTTTCAAATGAATTCATTTGAAAGACAACGAACATGCATCATTTGAAAGTGTTACAGCGTCCTTTGCGCGTCTTATAAGACGCGCGGCGCTGTAAGAAACCAGCTCTTCCCATCTGGCGATGATGCATCGACCGGCGGTCTGGTGCATAGTGCCGCCTCATTTTACGAACCGGAGACTTGAAGCATGTCGAAAGCGGATATCGGCCTGATCGGCCTTGGCGTGATGGGAGCAAACCTTGCTCTGAACATCGCGGAAAAAGGCCACAAGATCGCCGTCAACAACCGCTCCACCGCCAAAATCGATGCGTTCGTCGAGGCCGCGCAAGCTGAGGGCCTTGCCGAACGCGTCCTGCCTGAGGCCGATCTCGTAGCCTTCGTGCAATCGGTGAAGAAACCGCGCTCGATCATCATCATGGTCAAGGCCGGCAAGCCGGTTGACGACATGATCGAGCAGCTTCTGCCTCTGCTCGATGAGGGCGACGCGATCCTTGAATGTGGCAACTCGCTTTTCAGCGACACGCAGCGTCGGTTCGACTATCTGAAGCCCAAGGGCATCGGCTATCTCGGCGTCGGCGTTTCCGGCGGCGCGGAAGGCGCGCGCCATGGCCCTTCGATCATGGTGGGCGGCTCAAAGGCGCAATGGCACGATGCGGAAGCCGTGCTCACCTCCATTGCGGCAAAATTCAAGGGCGAGCCCTGCGTTGCCTGGCTTGGCGAGGGCGGGGCCGGCCATTTCGTCAAGACGATCCACAACGGCATCGAATATGGCGACATGCAGATGATCGCCGAGGTCTATGGCGTGATGCGCGACGGGCTGGGCATGGATGCTGCCGCCTGCGCCGAAGTCTTCAAGCGCTGGAATGAGGGCCCGCTCAACTCCTATCTGATCGAGATCACGGGTCATGTGCTGGAAGCCACGGACGATGAAAGCGGCAAGCCGCTTGTGGACATGATCCTCGACAGGGCAGGGCAGAAGGGCACCGGTGTGTGGTCAGCCATCGCCGCGCAGCAGCTCGGCGTGCCGGCCACGGCCATCGAGGGTGCGGTTGCCGCCCGTTCCATCTCCTCGCGCAAGCAGGAGCGCATCGCGGCGGAAGCGCTTTATGGCAAGCGCCAGGGCAAGGTG
Source organism: Nitratireductor sp. B36 (assembly GCF_020833685.1). Classification (GTDB taxonomy): domain Bacteria; phylum Pseudomonadota; class Alphaproteobacteria; order Rhizobiales; family Rhizobiaceae; genus Nitratireductor. The sequence goes on along the minus strand of NZ_JACKZY010000005.1, from coordinate 286,616 downwards.
GACATCACGATCGATGATCTGGAGCAGGCACTGCTGGCCGGCAAGATCGTTTCCTACACGCAGGGATTTTCGGTCATCGCCAGCGCGTCCGAAGAGCAGGGCTGGGGGCTTGAGCTTGCCACGATTGCAAAGATCTGGCGCGCCGGCTGCATCATCCGCTCCCGCTTTCTCGACCAGATGGCGAGCGCCTTTGCCGGGGATGCGGCCACCAATCTCCTGATGGTTCCGGATTTCGCCACCCTGATGAAAGAGGCGAGCCCCGCACTGCGCCGCGTGGTGTCCGCTGGCGCGCTTGGCGAGTTGCCACTGATCTGCCTCTCGTCATCGCTCGCCTATTTCGACAGCTATCGGCAGGCGCGCGGCACGGCCAATCTCATTCAGGGCCAGCGCGATTTCTTCGGCTCGCACGGTTTCGAGATCGAGGGACGCGGCGCCGACCTGCACGGCGACTGGCCGTCCTTGGTCGATCAGCCCGCCGAATAAAGAAAAGGCCCGGACGGGGTCGCCATCCGGGCCTCTCAAATCAGGTTTCCTGAATGATCAGGCGGCCTGCGCCTCGCCCTTCTTCAGAGCGTCCAGGACGTTCTGCGGCGAGGAAACGCCATAAGGGTCGGTGTCGCAATTGTCGGAGAAGCCTTCCTCCTCGAACCACATTTCGATCCGGCCATCGTTGACCACCGCCGCATAGCGCCAGGAGCGCATGCCGAAGCCGAGATTGTCCTTGGCGACCAGCATGCCCATCTTGCGGGTGAATTCGCCCGAGCCATCGGGAATGAGCTTGACGTTCTTCAGCCCCTGCGCCTTGCCCCAGGCGTTCATCACGAAAGCATCGTTGACGGAGATGCAATAGATCTCGTCAATGCCCTCTGCCTGAAATTCGGGGTAGAGCTTCTCGAAGTCGGGAAGCTGGTAGGTCGAGCAGGTTGGGGTGAAGGCGCCCGGCAGGGAGAACAGGACGACACGCTTGCCACCGAAGAAATCGGCAGTGGTCTTCTCTTCCCAGCGGTACGGGTTGGGGCCTTCGATCGATTCGTCGCGAACGCGCGTGCGGAAGGTAACGTTGGGAACTTTTCTCACGGTCATGGCTAGTCCTTTGGCAAATACACCGCCATCCCGGCCAATGGCCGGGCGGCTTCTATCCTGAAATTTTGAACTCCGGCTGCCGGGAGGGTGCGCCGGAAAAGACAGGTCGGAATAGAACATGTTGCAGGCGCGAAGTGAAGACCTTGCGCTGCGGCAATCCGCAGCATTTCTCTTCAGCTGCGTGAAAGCACCATAGTGCCGCCCGAAGCAATGAGAACCGCGCCAACGAGCCGGTTGAGATGCACAAAGATGCGCTCGGATTTGAGCATCTTCCCAAGCAGAACGCCGCCGACCACGTAGAGCGCGACCGCCGCCACCTCCAGCGCCAGAAAGACGCCGCCCATGGCCGCGAGCTGGCTCCATGCGGGCTGCGATGCATCGATGAATTGCGGAAAAAAGGCGGTGAAAACGGCAATCGCTTTGGGATTGCTGATGGCAATCACGAAATCGCGGCGCATCAGTTTGCCAATGGCACAATCCAGCGAACTGGCGTTCGCCAGTGCGCGCGCCTTGCGCCAGAACTGGAAGCCTACATAAATGAGATAGGCCGCTCCCACCAGTTTGATGACGGTGAAGGCCGTGGCAGACGCCGCCAGCACCGCGCCGAGCCCGACAATGGTGACCGCGATCAGGAAAACGAAAGCCGGCATGCGGCCAAGCCCGCCCAGTAGCGCCGGCACGAGGCCGAGCCGCGCGGCATTGGAAAAGGCCAGCATGTTGTTGGGGCCGGGAGCGCAGTTCAGCGCGAAACAGGCCGGTATGAAGATCGACCAGGCAATCATCTGGGGTATCCTTGGCGAGAAAACTGAGGCGATCCTTAAACAGATCGCCGCGTCGCGCCAAGGCGTCAGATCGGCAAAACCGTTAAGCCATCTGGCGAGAACGCACCCCGTCTGCCAGCCCCTTCACAAGAGTTGCCACGGCCTCGGCGGGGTCTTCGATCCGCTTGCCGTTGTCGTCATAGCACTGGGCGATGGCCGCAACGATGGCGCTGCCAACGACAACACCGTCCGCCGCCTCGCCAATCGCCTTGGCCTGACGCGCCGTCTTCACCCCGAAGCCGACGCAGATCGGCAGGTCCGTGTGTTCCTTGATGCGCGAAACCGCAGCCGAAACATTGTTCGTGTCCGGCAGCGCCGAGCCCGTCACACCCGTCATCGACACGTAATAGACAAAGCCCGACGTGTTCTCCAGAACCTTTGGGAGACGTTCCTCGTCTGTCGTTGGCGTGGCCAGACGAATGAAGTTCAGCCCCGCCTTGATCGCCGGAACGCAAAGCTCCTGATCCATCTCCGGCGGCAGATCGACGATGATCAGCCCGTCAATGCCGGCCTCCTTCGCATCGGAGAGAAAGCGCTCAACCCCATAGATGTAGATCGGGTTGTAATAGCCCATCATCACGATGGGCGTGTCGTCGTCACCTTCACGAAAGTCACGCGCCATCTGGAGCGTCTTCGCAAGCGTCTGCCCACTTTTGAGCGCGCGCAGGCCGGCGGCCTGGATGGCCGGGCCATCGGCCATGGGGTCGGAGAAGGGCATGCCCAGCTCGATCACGTCGCTGCCCGCCGCGGGCAGCGCCTTCATGATCGAGAGCGAGGTCTCATAGTCCGGATCCCCGCCCATGAAATAGGTCACGAGTGCCGGGCGATTTTCTTCCTTCAGCCGCGCGAAGCGGCGGTCAATGCGGGTGGTCATGCGGATACTCTCTTCGAACAACGGGCTTCGGACGGGGCGATGTGGCTCACATCTCCATGCCGAGCATCTTTCCGACGGTGTGGACGTCCTTGTCCCCGCGCCCGGAGAAATTGACGATCATGATCTGGTCCCTGCCCATGGTCGGTGCCAGCTTGATCGCATGGGCAATCGCATGGGCCGATTCCAGCGCCGGGATGATGCCCTCAAGACGCGTCGTCATCTGGAACGCCTCGATCGCCTCCTCGTCCAGAATGGGCGAATAGATCACACGGCCTGAATCCTTCAGCCAGCTATGCTCCGGCCCGACGCCGGGATAGTCGAGCCCGGCGGACACCGAATGCCCGTCAAGGATCTGCCCGTCATCATTCTGCAGAAGATAGGTGCGGTTGCCATGCAGCACGCCGGGGCGGCCCGCCGTCATGGAGGCGCAGTGCTCGTCACCCGCAAGCCCATGCCCGCCAGCCTCGACGCCGTGGATTGCCACCTGGCGATCATCGAGGAAGGGATGGAACAGGCCGATGGCGTTCGAGCCGCCGCCCACCGCCGCCACGATGGCATCGGGCAGCCGGCCTTCCAGCTCCTGGATCTGCTCACGCGCTTCCGTGCCGATCACCGACTGAAGATCGCGCACCAGTTCGGGATAGGGATGCGGGCCTGCCGCCGTGCCGATCAGGTAATAGGTGTCCTCCACATTGGTCACCCAGTCGCGCAGCGCCTCGTTCATGGCATCCTTCAGCGTGCCATGTCCCGAAGAAACCGGCTTCACCTCGGCGCCCAGAAGGTTCATGCGGAAGACATTCGGCTTCTGCCGCTCCACGTCTGTCGCGCCCATATAGACAATGCAGGGCAGGCCGAAGCGGGCGGCCACGGTGGCAGAGGCCACGCCATGCTGGCCGGCGCCGGTCTCGGCGATGATGCGGGTCTTGCCCATGCGCTTTGCAAGCAGGATCTGGCCGAGGCAATTGTTGATCTTGTGCGAACCGGTGTGGTTCAGATCCTCGCGCTTGAAGTAGATCTTCGCGCCGCCCAGATGCTCGGTCAGGCGTTCTGCGAAATAGAGCGGCGAGGGACGGCCCGTATAGTGCCGGCCCAGATGATCGAGCTCGGCGCGAAACGCCGGCTCGTCCTTCGCCGCGTTCCAGTGTTTTTCCAGATCGAGGATCAGCGGCATCAGCGTCTCGGCCACAAACCGGCCGCCGAAGATCCCATACATGCCCTCATCGTCAGGGCCGATCCGGAAGGAATTGGGTTCCATGGGTGCAGTCATACGCGCAACGTCCCTTTTTCGCTTTTCTCGATTGAGGCATGGCCGGGCGGGACAAGTCAAACACCTGTCTCGAAAGCGAAGGTGAGTTAGTCGCCTGAAAATAAAGCGGAAAGTGGGACTGTCCTGCGTGGCATGAAAGGCGACTTGTTCCTTTCGCGGCCCAGCTTTTTCTAGACAGGTTCCATCGTCCTGTTATCCTCGCAGCCATGGTGGTGACTGATCTCATCGACGCGTCGCAAAGGCTTGGCCGGGTGCCCGGCCTGCATTCGCTCGACATTGCGGAGGCCGAGGCCGCCATCGGCGCGCGCTACAGGCCGCATCGCCTGTTGATGCCGTCCGGTGAAGCCGCGCTCGACTTCCGGCATCACGCCGTCGCGGGCGAGGGAGCATCCCTCAATCTTTTGCGCTATGGCCCCGACATCGAGATCGAGGCCGGCATTTTCGACACGTTCTACATGCTGGAATTCCCGCTCTCCGGCGGGGTGGACATTCTCTACGGGCGTGACCGTGTCGCTTCGCGCCCCGGACGTGGCTTGATTCTCTCGCCCGGCCCCTTCGTGCGCTCCAACTGGCGGCCCGGCACCACGCAGGTCATGCTGCGGCTGGAGCGCGATTTCGTGGAGCGCGCCTGGCAGCGCCATACGGGCGACCCGGTGCGCCGCACGCCTTTCTTCAAGCCGGAAATCGACCTCGACACGCCGGTCGGGCGGCGGCTGGCGCGTCTCTTCGGGCTCATGGTGGCAGAGGAGATCGAGGCCGCCGACAGCACGGCGCTTTCGCCCATGCCGCTCGTCAATGCGGTTCTGGAAACGCTCTTTGCCCATGTGCCTTGCCGCGAGGCAGAGCCTTCGGCGCTTGCCGCCGCCGGCCCGCTGCCGCGCTATGTCTTGCGCTTCAAGGCGCTGCTCGATGATCCCGCCGCGCTGCCGCTCACCGTGTCGTCGCTGTGCGAACGGCTTGAGGTGTCCCAGCGAACGCTGACCACAGGCATGCGGCGGTTTACCGGGCTTTCCCCGCATGATTATCTCACCATGCGCCGCATGGAGCATGCACGGCTTCTGCTCGAACGCGATGGCCTGCCAGTGGCGGCGGTGGCCGCGCGCGTCGGCTACGCCCATGCTGGCCGCTTTGCCGCTGCCTTCCGCCGCCATTGCGGTCACAGCCCCGCAGTCACCCGCGCGACCTGACGCATTTTCGGAAGTCGTTGTCCAAATCGGGAAATGAAATGGCGGTGCACCCTCCCTTCTTGTTGACAGGGTGGGCATTTCGCCCCGCACTCGTGGATCACCGCGCGGAAAACGGGGAACGGACCTTGCAAAAAGGCCAGCGCGCGGCGACACGGTGGACGTTGAATTCGTCTACCCCATGAGAGGGAGGGTGGTTTGAGCCGGACCGTTCTGGCCATTGATATCGGGTCATCGGCCCTGAAAGCCGTGCTGTTTTCTGAGCATGGCGCGATGCTGGCTGCCCGGTCGTCGTCCATCGCCACCGCGACCGGGACCGACCGCTCGCAGACGCAGGACCCTGCCAATTGGTGGGCGGCGCTTGTCTCCGCGCTGGCAGACATGCCCGACAGAGAAGACATTGAAGCGCTCGTCTTTACCGGTTCCATGCAGAACCTGATTGTTCTGTCACCGGAGGGCGAAGCGCTGGCACCTGCCGCGCTCTATTCCGACCGCCGCCTGAGCGAGACCGAGATTGCCGAACTCCAAGCCCGCCTGCCGGGCGATTATGCACGGCGTGTCGGCAATCACCCGGACCCGGCCCACACGATTTTCAAACTCATGCGGCTTGACCGTTTCGCGTCCGGTCTTCCTGATGAACACCGCTTCTTCTTCGGCGCGAAGGATGCTGTCACCTTCCGGCTGACCGGCCGCGCTGCGATCGATCCCACCGTCGCCTCCACCACCGGCCTGATGAACATCGCAACACGGTGCTGGGATCCCGAACTGCTCGCCACTGCGGGTGTCGAAGCGTCGCGCCTGCCTGAAATCCTCCCGGCCGACGAGATCCTTGGCCCGTTGCGGGCAGAAGCCGCTGCAGAGCTCGGCCTGAGCGAAGGCACGCCTGTGTTCAATGGCGCAGGCGATGCGGCAGCGGCCACATCGGGTGCAGCCGCTGACGCGCCGGGACGTGCCTATGCCTATCTCGGAACCACCGGCTGGGTTGCGGCCACGCTCACCATGCAGGAGGCCGCGCCCCCGCGTGACATCTACACGCTTGCCGATCCGGTCCATCCCGACCGCGCCATCATCATCTCGCCATTTCTGACGGCGGGTGCCGCCATGGACTGGCTGGCCGAAACCACGGGCGAAAGTGTCGAAGCCCTGCTGGAAGCGGCTGCGACGGCGGATGAAGCGCGCGCCGCCCCGCTCTTTCTGCCCTATCTCTCGGGCGAACGTGCGCCTTTCGAGGATCAGCGCGTGCGCGGCGCATTCCTTGGCCTCGACCGCACCCATGGCAAGGGCGCAATGGCGCGCGCCGTGCTTGAGGGCGTGGCGTTCGCCATCCGGCACAATCTGGAAACCGCCGGCCTGCCGCCATCGCCGCTCACCGTCATTGGCGGCGCGGCCCGTACGCCGCTGCAGCGGCAGATCCTCGCCGACGTGCTGAAGCGCGACATCGCCTTTCCCGATGCAAGCCAGGAGATGACGGCGCGGGGCGCATTGCGCATGATCGCGGCAAAGGCCGGCTTATCGCCTGCCGCCGTCGATGCGTCGCCAGCGCACACACAGGGCACCACCCACGCCAAGCGCTGCGACAGCCGCTACCAGGCCTATCTCGCAGCCTCCCGCTTTGCGCGGGAACACGCCAATCTGATAATCTGACCCGGAGGAAACCATGAAACGCATGCTCCTTACCACGGCCGCACTGGCCGCTTTCGCCCAGATCTCCACGGCCCATGCCGAGGACATCGCCGTGCTGACGCCCTATCTGAGTTCCGTTGCCACGAATGAGATGGTCGAGACCTTCAAGACCGATTCCGAGGCCAAGGGGTGGACGGTGAACGTCGTCGACACACGCGGCGATTTCCAGCAGCTTGCAAGCCGTGTCGAGGACGTCACCAATGCGGGGGCGGACGCCATCGTGCTGGTCAGTGTCGATCCCAACCAGATCGCCGATCAGGTTGCCGCCGCCGCGGGCAAGGACATCCCCGTTTTCGTGCTCGACGGCGCGCTTGCCGATGGCGTGACCGCCAACATCACCACCGACAATTTTGCCCTTGGCACCATCCTCTCCGATTACCTGTTCGAGGCGCTGGGCGGCGAGGGCAACATTGTCAAATTCTTCCACTCCGCGCATCCCGGCGTTCGCCAGCGTGAGCTGGCGCTGGATGCGGCGCTTGAGAAGAATGATGCCGTCAAGGTCATCGCCGAGCATTATGTCCAGGTGCCAGGCCCAATCGACAATGCGCGGCAGGCGATGGAAACCTTCATCCGCCAGCATGGCGACAAGATTGACGGTGTGTGGGCCGCGTGGGACGAGCCGGCCATTGGCGCGCTGCTTGCCCTTCAAAGCGACATGCCCGATGCAGACATCGTGATCGCCGGTATTGACGGCAATCCCCAGGCGGTGGATCTGATCAAGCAGTGCACCAATCTCGCCGCCACCGTGCGGCAGGATTTTCCGGGCATCGCCAGCGCCGCAGTCGGAGAAATCGAGACGGTGCTCGGCGGCGGCGAGCCTTCCTCCCGCGAGATCTTCGTGGAGGCCAAGGTGGTCGATCGCGAAACACTTGGCGCAAACTGCGAGTAAAGCCCGCACCGATGCTCGAGATCGAAGGGCTCACCAAACGGTTCGGCGGCGTCACGGCGCTCGATGGCGTGCGCCTCGACGTTGCCGCCGGGCGGGTCCATGCCCTTCTGGGGGAGAACGGGGCGGGCAAATCCACCCTGCTCAAGTGCCTTTCCGGCGTGCACCGGGCCGATGCCGGAACGATGCAGCTTTCAGGCAGGGCGTATCAGCCGGCGGATCCACGCGCGGCGGAAGCCGCCGGGCTGCGCACCGTGCATCAGGAGCTCAATCTCGTTCCGGGCTTTACGGCCTATGAAAACGCCTATGTGGGCCGCAGCTATCCGCGCCACCTCGGTCGTGTCGACTGGAAGGCGATGCGCGCGCGCTTTGCCGCCCTGCGGGACCGCTACAGGCTCGATCTCGACATCGACGTGCCGGTGGGGCGCCTCTCAGTCGCCAAGTGCCAGATTGTCGAAATCCTGCGCGCGCTGATGGACGATGCGCGGGTGTTGATCCTCGACGAACCCACCGCCTCGCTGAGCGAGGAGGAGGCGATCGTCCTGCGCCGCATCGTGCGCGATCTGGCCGATCAGGGCTGCGCCATCATCTTCGTGTCGCACCGGCTCGATGAGGTGTTCGCGCTGGCGGATGACTACACGGTGCTGCGCAATGGCCAATCCGTCGGCAGCGGGCAGATCGCCGACACCTCGCGCGACGAGATCGTCGGGCTCATGGCGGGCGAGGCGTTTCGCCATGAGCGCCATGGCGATGCGCGCGCTCCGGGCGACCCCGTTCTGGAGCTTAAGGGTTTCCGCGTGAGCCCGGTCCGCGCCCCCATTGATCTGACGGTGCGCGCCGGTGAGATCGTGGGGCTGTATGGTGTGGTGGGCAGTGGCCGCTCCAGTCTCCTGAAAGCCGTCTGGGGTGCAAGCGGCGTGGCTGAGGGCGACATCGCGCTTGAAGGTGCGCCGCTCCCGGCCGCGGGCATCGAAAGCCGCAAACGCGCCGGTGTCGCCTATGTCTGCGAAGACCGGCGCAACACCGGTCTCGTCATGCATCACTCCATTCTTGACAATGCCGTCCTGCCGCATCTGGAGCGCCACCGCGCGTTGGAGGCCCTGCCGGTCGTTTCCTGGAGGCGGGCGCGGGCCGGCGTTCGCGCCGCGCTTGAAGGGCTCAGCGTCAAATATGGCGGTCTTGGCGACCGCATCTCCACCCTGTCGGGCGGCAACCAGCAGAAGATCATGATCGGCCGCTGGTTCGATCCGTCGCTGAAACTCTTCCTGCTCGATGAGCCGACGCGCGGCGTGGATGTGCGCTCCAAGGCGGAGATCCACGCGCTATGCAATCGCCTTGCAGGCGAGGGCGCGGCCATCCTCTTCGCCACCAGCGATCTTGAAGAACTCCTGATGCTCGCAAGCCGCGTCGTGGTCATGGCGCAGGGGGCCGTCACGCTCGATGCGCCCAACAGCGCCGTCACGCGCCAGTCCGTCATCGACGCCACCTTCCATGCGCCGCAGCCTCAGCCCACAAAGCCGGAGATAAAAGTTTGAGCTTTTCCGCCCGATACGGAACCCTGATCGGCCTTCTGGCCATCATCGCCCTTTTCGCGGCGCTCTCGCCGGAGGCCTTCGCCAAGGGCTCGAACCTCATCAACATCACGCAGCAGATGTCGCTGCTCGCCATTGTCGCGCTGGGCGCCACCTTCGTCATGTCGCTGTCGGAGTTCGATCTTTCGGTCGGCGCGGTGGTTTCCATGGCGGGCATCGTTTCCGTCACGCTGTTCGGTGCCGGCTGGGGCATCGTGCCCGTCATGCTGGTCACGCTCATTGCGGGGTTTGCCGTCGGCGCGGTTAGCGGGCTTGCGATTGCCACCTATCGCATGCCGAGCTTCATCGTCACGCTTGCCATGGGCACGATTGTCGGCGGCATCACCTACTGGATCAGCGATGGCGCAACGCTGTTCGGAAACATTCCGGTGGGCTTCCGCGATCTGGGGCGCGGCTATCTCGCCGGTATTCCCGTTCTCACGCTCTGGGCGCTGGCGGCGACGCTGTTTGCAGCTTTCATCCTGGACCACACGGAGCTTGGCCGCCGCATCCTCGCCATTGGCGGCAACCGGGAGGCCGCGCGGCTGACCGGCGTGCGCATCGTGCCCAACAGTGTGTGGGCCTTCGGCCTCTGCACGCTGTTTGCCGCCCTTGCGGGCCTTCTTCTCACCGCGCGCCTCGGCAGCGCCCACCCGACCGGCGGCAACGGTTTCCTGCTTCAGGCCTATGCGGCTGTCTTCCTCGGCATGACCGCCTTCCGCGACGGGCAGGCCAATGCGCTCGGCACGCTTCTGGGCGCGGCGATCATCGCCGTGGTCGCCAATGGTCTCACCATTCTCGGCGTGCCGAACTACCTGCAGGACATTTTCACCGGCCTCATCATCATCGGCGCGGTGCTGGTGCGAAACATCGGCGGCAGGGCGACCTGAAACATGGCTGTGGATCACGCCTATCAGCGCCTCGCCAACAGGCTCATCCGCGAGCTGACAGGCGGTCTGTGGCGCAATGGCGATCCGCTTCCTTCCGAACATGCACTGGCATCTGCCTATGCGGTTTCGCGGCGCACCGTGCGTCAGGCGCTGGAGCTCCTGCAGCGCGAGGGGTTCGTCTCCAAGGGGCAGGGGCGCAGCACGGTTTACCGCGAACGCGCCATCGGGCGCAGCGGCGAGAAGCTGATGGATTTTCCCACCGCCGCGCGCGAGGCCGGCTTTCGTCCGTCAACGCGCCTCATCTCGACGGGGCATGTCGAGGCGGGGCTCTCCATTGCCCATGCGCTCTCACTGCCGCTTGGAACCGAGGTCTTCGAGATCCGCCGGGTGCGCCTACTGGAGGGCCGTCCCGTCGTTCATCAGACCTCGCTTTTGCCGGCGACTCTGGCTGAGAAGCTGGACGTCTCCAGTCTTGCGGAAACCTCGCTCTATACCATGTTGCGGGCTGCCCTTGGCGGCGAAATTTTCCTGGCGCGCGAGCACGTCTCGCTTCTGTCGGCTTCGCAAGAAGAGGCAGAGGCATTGTCCATACCGAAGGCCTCGCCGCTGCTCAGGGTCCAGCGCGTGGTGGTGGATGGGGGAGGGCGGCCTGTTGAATATTCCAACTCGGCCCTGCAGGATTCCTTCTTTCGGTTCTAAAGCCGCTCCACAAGCTTCACCTGAAACGTGTGCATCTGCCCCTGACGGGAGATCGAGATATATTCGCCCTGCCGAAAGCGTTCTTCGCCGAGGCGGAAGCCGATCTCGTCGTCGCGGTCGCCTTCTTCGTAATCGAAATACCATTGCCCGCCGGGCTTGCGGCGCAATCGGCCGATCTTGTCTTCCGCATTGGGTTCGAAGCGCCGCACGCGGCATTGCGCTTGGTGCTTCTTCCATTCCGCGGCGTCGAGATGCCCCTCCGTGTCGAGCGGAACCAGCAGGTCATATCCTTCGTCATGGTCGCCCAGGGGGTGGCCCTTCTCGCGGGCCAGTTCCAGGCGAACATGCCGGAATGTCGGGGAGAGATCAGAAGCTGAAGTCATGCTGGATCCTTTCGTTCTCCACCACCCTATGGGTATGATTCTGGTCCTGCTTTGACAAAGATCAAGCAGAGAAATTGCCCCTTCTTTCGTGGCGGTCAGATCCGGCCACCGGTCGGCGCGGCATTGAGAGGGCTCATGCCCGCCCTACACCGTCACACGCTGTCCCTCGCGTGCAGAAGCAGCGATGGCGTGAATGACCTTCTCGAACTCCAGCGCGTCCGTGAAATCGGGACCAACCTTCGCACCGCCTGCTATTTCCCGCAGGAAGGCACCGGCCTCCAGAACCTTGAGATCGTTGAAACCGAGCTGATGGCCGGGCGCGGGACAGAACGCAGCATACGCTCCATGGGTCGGGCCGGTGAGTATTGTTCGAAATCCCTGCTCGGCCGCCGGACCCTCGTTCCGATAGAGTTGGAGCTCATTCATGCGCTCCTGTTCAAAAGCGATCATGCCCTCGGTTCCATGAACTTCGAAACCCAGCCGGTTCTTGCGCCCCCATGCGGAACGGGAGGTGGCCAAAATGCCTTGTGCCCCGCTTCCGAACCGCACCAGGGCCGAAGCCACGTCCTCATTTTCCACCGCCCCGCGCCCGTTTCCGTCGGGCATCGGGCGTGTCTGATGAATCGTCTGCATATCGGCGATCAGGCTTTCGATGGGCCCCATCAGTCCATAGGCCATGGAAACCAGGTGGCAGCCGAGATCCCCAAGCGCGCCGAGCCCGGCATCCTCGATGCGCGCTCGCCATGTCCAGGCGAGTTCCGGATCGGCCTGGTAGTCCTCGTCCACAAAGCCGCGAAAATGTATCGGTGTGCCGATGGCGCCCCTGGCAATCAGTTCTTTGGCATGTTCGAAGGCCGGATTTTTGATGTAGTTGTAGCCGACCATGGTTTTGACCCCGGCCCTGGCCGCGGCTTCTGCCATGGTGCGAGCTTCTTCGAGTGTCAGGCCCATCGGCTTTTCGCAATAAACGTGCTTGCCGGCTGCAATGGCTGCCAGCGCCATCTCGCAGTGCATCCGGTTTGGGGTGGTGATGGAAACAAGCTCCACAGCCGGGTCATCGACCAGAGCGCGCCAGTCTTCCGTGGCGCGCGCAAAACCGAATTGCGCAGCCATCTGCTCGGCGCGCGTGGCCGGCGTGTCGCACAGAACCTCCAGTCGCGCTTCCGGCACATCGGCGAGGACAGCCTTTGCTGCGCGAAAGGCCAAAGCATGAGCCTTTCCCATGAAACCCGTCCCGATCAGGCCGACGCCGATGTCGCTCATGGAAATTCTCCTCCAATACTGGAATTTTTATTCCAAATGCGTAAGATCATCCCAGCCACGCTGTCAAGCGAAAGACCCATCGAGCAAAAGAAAGAGAGCCGGGCATGAGAGAGCCTTCCGCACCACAAACAATCGAGGAGTTGCTCGATCGAATGCTCGAAGTTTCAGACGGTTTGCCCAAGCGGTTGAAGCAGTGTGCTGATTATGTAGCCGCAAATCCGGATCGCATCGCGGTGTCCACCGTTGCGGAAATGGCGGAAGGCGCCGGTGTGAAACCATCGGCCTTCATGCGGTTCTGTCAGGTGCTCGGCTTCTCCGGATTTTCGCAGATGCAGCGGCTTTTTCGGGATTCCTATGTTCAGAATTGGCCCGATTATCCGACGCGGCTCGAAAAGCTGAGAGAGAGTGGGGCGGGGAGTGCGTCCGCACTCCTGGCCGAGTTCATCGAGGCCGGGCGTTTGTCGCTTGAAAGCCTAGCAAAGACCATCGATCCGGAGACGCTCGACGCAGCCATCAAAACTCTGTCTCGAGCGAATATGGTGCACATCGTCGGGTTGCGTCGGGCATTTTCTGTGGCAGCCTATTTCGCTTACGCCTTCGAGAAGATGAATGTGCCGACGATGATTCACGACCACGTCGGCAGGCTCGACAACCGGCATGCCATCCGCAAAGGCGATGCCGTCATAGCAATCACTTTTGCGCCCTATACGACCGAAACCGTCGAATTGGCCGAAGCCGCGCGCGCTGTCGGTGCCGACGTGATCGCAATCACCGACGCCATCGCAAGTCCGTTGCGGCCCATCACGCCTCTTATGCTCACCGTATCCGAAGCCGATTTCGGCGCCTTTCGATCACTCTCTGCAACGCTGTCACTGGCTGTGGCGCTCGTGGTCGCTGTGGGCGCCAACACGCAGTAAAATGGAATTCTGATGTTGATTTCGACATTAAAATAGAACATATCTTCCATTATGTGAATGATGGAGCGCCGGACCCGGTACACCATCGCCCTCTGCCGTTGCGCGACCACAAGCGCGGCAGAAATGTATGGAGGAGACAAGGATGAAGTCCCTCGACCTCATCACCATCGGCCGCTCCTCGGTCGATCTGTATGGCGCGCAAGTGGGCGGGCGGCTGGAGGATATGGGCTCCTTCAACAAATATATCGGCGGATCTCCCACCAACATCGCGGCAGGCACGGCACGTCTCGGCCTTAAATCGGCATTGATCACGCGGGTGGGCGACGAGCATATGGGGCGTTTCATCCGCGAAGAGCTCGAGCGCGAAGGCGTCGACACACGCGGTGTGGTGACCGACTCCGAACGCCTGACGGCACTTGTGTTGCTCGGCATTCGCGATCAGGAGCAGTTCCCGCTGATCTTCTATCGCGAGAATTGCGCCGACATGGCGCTGGGTGAGGAAGACATCGATCCGGATTTCATTGCCGAGGCCCGCTGTGTGTGTGTGACCGGCACGCATCTTTCCCATCCGCGCACCGAGGCCGCCGTTCTGAAGGCGCTGCGGCTTGCCCGCGAGCATGGTGCGCTGACCGCGCTCGATATCGATTACCGTCCCAATCTCTGGGGGCTTGCCGGGCATGACGCCGGCGAGAGCCGCTTCATCGAATCCGAACGTGTCACCGCCAAGCTGCAATCCACCCTGCCTTTGTTCGACCTGATTGTCGGCACGGAAGAGGAGTTCCACATCGCAGGCGGTTCCACCGACACGGTTGAGGCGCTGAGAAATGTGCGTGCGCTGACGGACGCCGTGCTCGTGTGCAAGCGGGGACCGATGGGCGCCTCCGCCTTCAAAGGCGCGATCCCCGACACGCTTGATGAGGGCGAGGCAGGGGAGGGGTTCCCGATCGAGGTGTTCAACGTGCTTGGCGCGGGCGACGGTTTCATGTCCGGGCTTCTGAAAGGGTGGCTCTCGGGTGAGGACTGGCCGACAGCGCTGAAATACGCCAATGCCTGCGGCGCCTTTGCGGTCTCCCGTCATGGCTGCGCGCCGGCCTATCCCTCGCTTGAGGAGCTGGAATATTTCTTCCGCACCGGCATTCGGGAGAAGGCGCTGCGCAAGGATGCCGCGCTTGAGCAGGTGCATTGGGCGACGACACGGCATGGCGAGTGGCCGCAGATGCGTGTTTTCGCCTTCGATCACCGCATGCAGCTGGAAGCCATGGCCGATGAGGCGGGCGTCTCGCATGAGCGCATCGGTGACTTCAAGAAACTGTGCCTCGAGGCGGCAAAGACCGTCGCTGGCGGGCGCCACGGATATGGAATCCTGTGCGATGGCCGGCTCGGGCGGGAAGCCCTCTACGCGGCCTCGGGCTCCGGACTGTGGATCGGCCGTCCGGTCGAATGGCCGGGCTCGCGCCCGCTCACGCTGGAACCGGCCATTGGCCCCGATTGCGGCGGGCTCAATGAATGGCCGCTGGAAAACGTGGTCAAGGTTCTGTGCTTCTATCACCCGGACGATGAGCCGCCGATGCGAGAAGAACAGGAAGAAACGGTCAAACGCCTGTTTGCCGCAAGCCGCCGCAACCGGCTGGAAATGCTGCTCGAAATCATTCCGTCCAAGGTCGCCGTGTGTGACGATGACACCGCAGCCCGCGCCATTCAGAGGTTTTACGAGATCGGCGTCTATCCCGACTGGTGGAAACTCGAACCGATGACCTCGCGCGCCGCATGGCAAAAGGCCTGCGATGCGATCAAGCGCAACGATCCGCATACGCGCGGCATTGTTGTGCTCGGGCTTGATGCGCCGGCAAAGGAGCTGGAGGAGAGTTTCGCGGTTGCCGCCTCTTTCGATCTGGTCAAGGGTTTCGCAGTTGGTCGCACCATCTTCGCCGAGGTGGCGCGGCGCTGGCTTTCCGGCGCGATCGACGACAAAACGGCGATTGCTGAAATGGCGAGAAATTACGCAGATCTCTGCGCTGTCTGGGATCGGGCGCGGGCACGGGCGCAAAAGGGAGAGGCAGCATGAAGACAACCCGGCTGACGGCGGCGCAGGCAATGATCCGCTACATCGCCGCCCAGAAGAACGAGGACGGCGAGCCCTTCATTGCCGGCATGTGGGCCATTTTCGGCCACGGCAACGTGGCGGGCATGGGCGAGGCGCTTCATGCGGCGCGTGAAACGCTCACCACCTATCGCGGGCACAATGAGCAGTCCATGGCGCACGCCGCCATCGCCTATGCAAAGCAGCTTGGCCGCCGCCGCGCCATGGCGGTAACATCGTCCATCGGCCCCGGCGCGACAAACATGGTGACGGCGGCTGCACTCGCCCATGTGAACCGCCTGCCCGTGCTTCTCATACCGGGCGATGTCTTTGCCAATCGTGGTCCCGATCCAGTCTTGCAGCAGATCGAGGATTTTGGCGATGGCACCGTAAGTGCCAATGACTGTTTCCGCCCTGTCTCGCGTTATTTCGACCGCATCACCCGGCCCGAGCAGCTCTTGACCGCGCTGCCACGCGCCTTCCGCGTGATGACAGATCCGGCCGATTGCGGGCCGGTCACGCTCGCCTTCTGCCAGGATGTGCAGGCGGAAGCGTATGATTGGCCGGAGAGTTTCTTTGCAGAAAGAACATGGCGCCGCCGCAGGCCCCGGCCTGATGAAACGGAACTGGCCGATGCCATCGAAACCATCCGCGCCGCAAGCCGCCCGGTGATTGTGGCTGGCGGTGGCGTTCACTATTCAGGGGCTTGCGACACGCTGAAGGCGTTCGCGGAAAAACACGCCATACCGGTGGTGGAAACACAGGCAGGCAAGTCCGCGCTCCCGTGGGACCATCCGCTCAATCTCGGCCCGGTCGGGGTCACGGGTTCGGCGAGCGCCAATGCGGTTTGCGAGGAGGCGGATCTGGTTTTCGGCATCGGCACGCGGTTTCAGGATTTCACCACCGGGTCCTGGGCACTGTTCAAAAAGCGACCCGGAATCCTGTCTCTCAACGTTCAGCCCTACGATGGCAGCAAGCACGACGCGCAGGCGCTGATCGCCGATGCCGATGTCGGCCTCAAGCTTCTGACTGAAGGGCTTGGTGGATGGAAGGCGGAAGCGCCATCGCCGGCACTGAAGGAAGACTGGTTCAGGGCCGCCGACGCGGTGACGGAAGCACCTTCGGTGGACGAAAACGCGCTCCCCACCGACATGCAGGTCATCGGCGCGGTGCAGCGCGCGGCGCGTGAAAACACGGTGGTCATGTGCGCGGCCGGCACCATGCCCGGCGAATTGCACAAGCTGTGGAAGGCCGGGCGCCCCGGCTCCTATCACATGGAGTATGGCTATTCGTGCATGGGTTATGAGATCGCCGGCGGACTGGGCATCAAGATGGCCGAGCCCGAGCGAGACGTGATCGTGATGCTGGGCGATGGCTCCTACATGATGATGAATTCGGAGCTGGCCACCGCCGTTTCCATGGGCATCAAGATCACCGTGGTCATCACCGACAATCGCGGTTTCGGTTGCATAAACCGGCTGCAGATGGGCACCGGTGGTGCCGAGTTCAACAATCTGCTCGACCATACGCACCATGTGAACCCGTCGCGGATCGACTTTGTCGCCCACGCGGCTTCGATGGGGGCCAGGGCGTGCAAGGCCGGTTCCATTGCCGAGCTGGAGGCCGCCCTTGCCGAAGCGCGCTCTGCCGAGGGGCCTTTCGTTGTGGTGATCGACACGGACCCCTATCCCTCGACAGAGGCTGGCGGGTACTGGTGGGATGTCGCCGTGCCCGAGGTTTCCGACCGGCAACAGGTCAAGACCGCCCGCAGGGCCTACGAAAAAGCGCTGAAGGAAAGACACTGAATGATCCGTTTCGGCACCAATCCCATTGCCTGGTCGAATGATGACGATCAGACCATCGGCGCGCATATTCCGCTTGAGCAGTGCCTGTCGGAAACGGCGACCATTGGCTTTGACGGCATCGAGAAGGGGCACAAGATGCCGTCCGATGGCGAGACGCTCAAAGCGGTTCTGGCCGGGCACGGCCTCGTCTTCGTTTCCGGCTGGCACTCGCTCAACCTTCTGGCCAATGACATCCCAACCGAGAAGAAGGCGATCCAACCGCATCTCGACATGCTGAAGGCGAATGGCTGCAAGGTGTGCATCGTCTGCGAGACGTCGAACGCCATTCACGGCAACGATGCGGTTCCACTGGCGGACCGTGCCCGCCTTGAGGATGATCGCTGGCCAGCCTTCTGTGCCGGCGTCGAGGAGATTGCAGAGTATTGCGCGGGCCAGGGCGTCACACTGGTCTATCATCATCATATGGGCACCGTGGTTGAAAACCGCGAGGAGATCGGTCGCCTGATGGATGGCACAGGCCCCGCGACCCACCTTCTGCTCGACACCGGCCATGCCTGGTTCGGCGGGGCCGACCCGGTGGAACTGGCCGAGACCTATGGCGAGCGGGTGGCTCATTTCCATGCCAAGAATGTTCGCCCCGCCATTCGCAGCGAAGTGGAGCAGGAAAGGCTGTCCTTTCTCGAAGGCGTGCGTCGCGGCGTCTTCACCGTGCCGGGAGACCCCGAAGGTGGCATCGCGTTCGTGCCCGTGCTGAGCGTGCTCGCGAAAAAGGGCTATGATGGATGGCTCGTGATCGAGGCCGAGCAGGACCCGCTCAAGGCCGACCCGGTCAAATATCAGTCCATGGGCTTGAAAGCGCTCCGGCAGGCAGCGCATGCTGCCGGCCTCACCCGGAACCCTGCAGAATGAGTTTTCTCGATCCACGCCATCCCTTCTTCAAGCCGCTCTGGCGACGGGTGGTCGTGGTGGTCGTCTGTCTTGGCTGGGGACTTTTCGAGTTTTTCTCCGGCGCACCGTTCTGGGGAATGCTCTTCACTGCCGCAGGCGTCTATGCGGCCTGGTCGCTGCTCTACACCTTCACGCCCGGCGACACCGAAAGCGAATAAGGGAGGAACCATGCCCGATCTTCTGGTCAAACCCGCAGGCACCGCCGGCAAGGTGCACGACATCACACCGGCATCGGCAGGCTGGGGCTATGTCGGCTTCGGCCTCTACCGTTTGAAAGCCGGCGAAACGGCCTCCGAGGCGACAGGAGACCGCGAGGTCATTCTCGTACTTGTGGAAGGGAAGGCGGAGATTTCGGGCGCAGGCAAGGCTTTTGGCGAACTGGGCGAGCGCATGAATGTGTTCGAGCGCCTGCCGCCTCATGCAGTCTACATTCCCGATGGGACCGAATGGCAGGCCACGGCCACCACGGACTGCACGCTCGCCGTCTGCAGCGCGCCGGGTAAGAGTGGCCATGAGGCACAGGTGATCGGCCCCACAGGCATCAGCCTCGAAGAGCGCGGCAAGGGCGCCAACACGCGCTACATCCACAACATTGCCATGGAAGGCCGCGATGTAGCAGACAGCCTGCTCGTCACAGAGGTCTACACCCCGCAGGGCAACTGGTCGTCCTATCCGCCGCACCGGCATGACGAGGACGATTTCCCGAACATGACCTATCTGGAGGAGACCTATTATCACCGGCTCAACCCGGCGCAGGGCTTCGGTTTCCAGCGTGTGTTCACCGAGGATGGCGAACTGGACGAGACGATGGCCGTGAGCGACCACGATGTGGTGCTGGTGCCGAAAGGGCACCATCCCTGCGGCGCGCCCTATGGCTATGACATGTATTATCTCAACGTGATGGCCGGCCCACTGCGCAAATGGCGCTTCGCGAACCATCCGGATCATGACTGGATCTTCCGGCGGGATGCGAAGGCTGGCTGATACCAGCGTCGCCCGTGGCGCAGCTTGATGCCATACTGCCTCGGAATTCAGTGAGTCGTTTTTTGCTTTGGCGGTGAGGCGAAATCGGCAGGCGGGGCAGGATCATGGACTACACCGAACTGACAAAAGCCTTCGGCGCATTCTTTGCCATCATGAACCCGTTCGTGAACTTGCCGATCTTTCTGGCGCTGACGGCAGGTTTCACGGTTCAGCAGCAACGCTTTCTGGCATTCAGAATTGCGATTTTCTCAGCCATCATGTGCGCTGTTATCCTGTTTGCCGGCCAGGCGATCATCGGGTTTTTCGGCATTACTGTCGATCAGTTTCGCGTCGCTGGCGGCATCGTGCTGGCGCACATCGCCTGGTCGATGCTCAATGGAAACGGCTTCTCGTCCCACCATGGAACCGAGAGCGAGCAGAATCGCATGGGCGACCTCTCGGGGCTCGCCTTCTATCCGATCACCTTTCCGATGATTGTCGGTCCCGGCACCATTGCAACATTGATCATCTATGCGGGGCATGCGGGCGGGTTTGAGGCGACTTTGGCCGTCGGTTCCGTTGTCGCCATCATTCTGGCGATCCTCTTCGTTGTTCTTTTCTTCGCAGCAGAAATCGGACGTGTGCTGAGCGAAACCATGCGCGTGATCACCACCCGGCTCATGGGCATGATCCTGCTCGCCATCGCCGTGGAGATGATCGTCGCAGGTGTGAAAGCCGTGCTGCCGGGCCTTGCCTGAAGATAAACTAGGCCTGGCCGCGCAGCTCCTTCACCAGCCGCACGGAGCGGCGCAGTGCTGTCAGGACCGCGCCGATGGCGACGATCCAGAGTGCCACCGTCAACACCTCGCCACGCCCGTTCCAAAGAGGTTCGAACAATGAAAGCGCGGCGGCAAGTGTGATCGCCGCCATCCGATGCGGTTTCGCCATGGGGCCGGAGAAATCCGCTTCCTGGCCGCAGGCGCGACCCAGCTCACGCACATAGGCGGTGAGGACGGCGAACCCTGCCGCTGCCCAGCCAAGCGCAGGCTGGTCGACCCCATAGCCCACGCCGATGAGGATCGCGATGTCGGCCACACGGTCGGGGAACTCGTTCCAGAAGGCGCCATCCGGCGATCCCTTACCCGCCTCCACGGCCACCATGCCGTCGAACAGATTGCACAGCAGCCGGCATTGCACCAAAAAACCGGCCAGAACCAGGAGCAAAGCCCGCGCAGCGCCCTCCGTCTCGCCCACTTGCCAAAAGGCAAGACCGGCAAGCGCCGCGAACACCACACTCGCCATGGAGATCTGGTTGGGCGTGATGGATGTTTCGGCCAGCCGGCGGGCCATGGCCTTCGCCCAGCCGGTGTCGCGGCTGGCGAGTGGGCGGCGGTTTTCGGTCTTGTTCATGTGAGAGACCACCAGTAACGCACGAGGTGAAAGAAGATGGGGGCGGAAAAGATCACCGAATCCAGCCGGTCGATGAAGCCGCCATGGCCGGCGATCAGGTGTCCCCAGTCCTTCACGCCACGGTCGCGCTTGATGGCCGACATGACGAGCCCGCCGAAAAAGCCCATGAGCACGATGACAAAGGACAGCAGTCCCGCCTGAAATGGCGTGAAAGGTGTCATCCAGAACAGTGCCGCGCCGACAAGCGTGGCGCTCAGCGCACCGCCGATGAAGCCTTCAACCGTTTTGGAGGGAGAGAGTTTTGGCGCGATCTTCGTGCGCCCAAGCATTTTGCCCCAGACATATTGCAGCACGTCGCTCGACTGCACGACGACCACCAGGAAGGCGATCAGAAGCAGGTTGCGCCCCTCATAGCCGGGGATCTGCAGCGTAAGCAGCGCCGGCACATGGGAAACGCAGAAGACGCAGATCATCAGCGCCCATTGGACTTCCGCCACACGCACAAGGAAATGGTCCGTGTCGCCTCTCACGGCCGAGATGATGGGCATCAATAGAAACGCATAGACCGGAACGAGGATCGAATAGAGCCCATACCAGTCGATATAAACCAGATAATACTGAACCGGCAAAACAATGAAGAATGCGGAGGCAAGCGCCCAATGATCGCCGCGCCGTGTGTCCGTCAGCGTCACGAACTCACGCAGGGCGGCGAAGGAAGCGAAGCCGAAGAGCAGAATGGCTCCCAATCGGCCGAAAAGCAGCGCGCCGCCCATCAGGATGATCATAACCCACCAGGCATTCACCCGGTCGTTCAGGTTTTCGATGACGGTGTTGGTTCCGTCGGGGGAGAGCTTGCGCTTGAGAAGGCGTCCTGCGAGAGAGGCCAGAACAAGTACGGCGGTGAGCCCGCCAAGCAGTTTCAGAAGGTCTATCTGATGCTCGTTCATCATGCGTTGCCTTCGACTGTTTCGGAGGTGGATAGGAGCGCGTCGCGTGCTCGCTTCACAAACACGTCCTTGGTCTCGTCGGATTCCACACGCAAGGGCGCACCAAACGTGACCGTGCAGATCAGCGGAATCGGAACAAACTCTCCTTTTGGCATGACACGGTTCAGATTGGCGATCCATACCGGAACGAGATCGATGTCGGGCCGTTGTTTTGCCAGATGAAAGATCCCGCTTTTGAAAGGCAGAAGCGGATTGTCCGTCTCATTGCGTGTGCCTTCGGGAAAGATGATGAGCGAGGCGCCGCCATCCAGTGCATCGGCCATCTGCTTGATCGGGTCGTCGGCACGTGTCTTGCGGTCGCGATCGATCAACACGGCGTTGAACACATCGCGGCCGATAAAGCGCCTGATGGAGGATTTCAGCCAATAGTCCGCGCCCGCCACCGGACGGGTCTGCTCGCGTAGGCGCGGAGGCAGGACCGCCCACAGGAGAATGAAATCGCCATGGCTGACATGATTGGCAAAATAAATTCGCTGTCGGGGGACAGGTTCAATGCCATCCCAAACGGCCCGCACGGCAGTGATGAAGCGCGCGAAGAGCGTGATAGCACCAGCCGCGAGCCGCGCCAGGAAACTCATTTGATCCTCAGACCCAGAATTCGATTCGACCCTGCACTTGTATAGGATGGCGAGAGGCTAGGCCAATCGCGTGAGCGCCTTGCTGTAGTATGAAATTTCTATACTGGAAAAGGTATGGACAATGTATTCTACAGATGCTGTCATCCAACGGTAACATAAGCCGACCAAGAGAGACCGGTTAACCGGCGATCGACGCTACAGGGAGAGACACAATGAGATTTCGCGCAATGCTTTCCGCAGCCACGGCTCTGACCGTGGCGCTTCCGGCCATGGTCGGCGCCGCACAGGCGCAGACCCAGGTCCAGTTCTGGCATGCCTTCACCGGCCGTCTCGGTGAACTGCTGGAAAAACAGGTCTCCGATTTCAATGCCAGCCAGGAAGATTATGAGGTCGTTGCCACCCTCAAGGGAAATTACTCCGAAGCTCTGAACGCCGGCATCGCCGCCTTTCGTGCTGGCGAACAGCCGCACATTCTGCAGGTTTTCGAGGTTGGCACCGCCACAATGATGGCGGCCAAGGGCGCCATCAAGCCGGTCTATGAAGTGATGGCGGAGGCTGAAGCCGAGTTTGATCCGAACGCCTATCTCGCGCCGGTCGCGGGCTATTACACCAATACGGACGGCGAAATGCTGTCCTTACCATACAACTCCTCTACGCCCGTTCTCTACATCAACAAGAAGGCGCTTGAGGAGGCCGGTCTTGACCCCGAGGCGAAGCCTGCCACCTGGCCGGAAGTCGAGGAACTGCTCGTCAAGCTCAAGGAAGCCGGTTCTGCATGCCCGCTGACGACGGCATGGCAGTCCTGGATTCATCTCGAGAATCTCAGCGCCTACCACAATGTGCCGTTTGCCACGCAAGCCAACGGCTTTGCCGGCACCGACACCGAACTCGCCTTCAATGGCGATCTGCAGGTGCAGCACATCGACAAGATGGGCGAATGGGCCAAGGAAGGCCTCTTCAGCTATTCGGGCCGCCGCAATGAGGGCGGTGCGCGCTTCCGCTCGGGCGAGTGCGCCATGTTCACCGAATCGTCAGCCGGCTATGCCGGTGTGAAGGCCGAGGCCGACTTCCCCTTTACCGTGACAAACCTGCCTTACTGGCCGGATGCGGAAGGCGCACCCTACAACACGATCATCGGCGGTGCTTCGCTGTGGGTCATGTCGGGCCACGAGGCCGAGGAATATGCCGGTGTTGCCGCATTCCTCAACTATCTCTCCAGCGCTGAGGTGCAGGCCCAGTGGCACCAGGACACCGGTTATCTGCCGATCACCACCGCCGCCTATGACCTGACCAAGGAGCAGGGTTTCTACGAAGAAAACCCGGGCACCGATATCGCCATTCTGCAGATGACGGGCAAGGCTCCGACGGAAAACTCCAAGGGCATCCGTCTTGGCAATTTCGACCAGATCCGCGCCATCATCGACGAGGAGCTGGAAGCCGTCTGGCAGGGCCAGAAGGACGCCAAGACAGCGCTCGACGAAGCCGTGAACCGCGGCAACGAGCTGCTGCGCCGCTTCGAGCAGTCGACGCGATAAGTCTGTGAAACCTGCGGGGCCGGCAGCAATCTTGCCGGCCCCTTCCTATCCGGTCGGCCCATGGAAAAGCGCGTTACCTTCGATAACCGTATGCTGCCCTATCTGCTGCTCGCGCCGCAGCTTGCAGTGACGATCGTTTTTTTCTTCTGGCCGGCCGGTCAGGCTCTTTATCAGTCGCTGCTTCTGCCCGATCCGTTTGGGCTTGGAGCGCGCTTCGTCTGGTTTTCCAATTTCGAATATCTCTTCAACGACCGGTATTATCTCCAGTCCTTCGTCACCACGGCCGTTTTCACCTTCTTCGTGACGCTGGTTTCCATGTCGGTGGCGCTGCTTTTTGCCGTGATGGCCGATCAGGTGATCAAGGGGGCAGGGGCCTACAAGACGCTGCTCATTTGGCCCTATGCCGTGGCGCCCGCCGTGGCCGGCGTGATGTGGCTCTTCATGTTCCAGCCGTCCATCGGCGTGGTTGCATTCTACATGAAAGCCATGGGCATTGACTGGAACCCCGTTCTCAATGGCGGTCAGGCGATGACGCTGGTCATCCTCGCCGCCGCATGGAAGCAGATCAGCTACAATTTCCTGTTTTTCCTGGCCGGCCTGCAGGCGATCCCCAAAAGCCTGATCGAGGCGGCGGCGATCGATGGCGCGGGCAAATGGCACCGCTTCCGCACCATCATCTTCCCGCTTTTATCGCCCACCACATTCTTCCTGCTCGTGGTCAACATCGTCTACGCCTTTTTCGAGACCTTCGGCATCATCCACACCATGACGGCGGGCGGGCCCGGCCAGTCCACCACCATCCTCGTCTACAAGGTCTATTCCGACGGGTTCGTCGGGCAGGACCTCGGCTCCTCCGCCGCCCAATCCGTCATTCTGATGGTTGTCGTGGGCATTCTGACCGTCATCCAGTTCCGCTTTATCGAGCGGCGCGTGCACTATTGAGGAGGGCGGAGCATGGTTGAAAAACAGGGCTTTGGCACGATCTTGATGCATGCGGTGCTGATCATCGGCATCGCCATTGTCTGCTTCCCGATCTATCTCACCTTTGTCGGCTCGACGCTGACCCATTTCGAGATCATCCGCCCGCCCATGCCGCTGGTGCCGGGGCCGCATTTCATCGACAATTACAGCGAGGCGCTGACGGCGGGCATCACCGCGCCGGTGGGGCGCATGCTGTTGAATTCCTTTGTCATGGCCATGGGCATCGCCATCGGCAAGATCGCCATTTCGATCCTGTCGGCCTATGCGATCGTCTATTTCCGTTTTCCGTTTCGCATGTTCGCCTTCTGGGCCATCTTCATGACGCTGATGCTGCCGGTGGAGGTGCGGATCGTGCCGACCTATGAGGTCGTGGCTTCGCTTGGCATGCTCAATTCCTACACCGGGCTGATCCTGCCGCTGATCGCTTCCGCCACAGCCACCTTCCTGTTCCGCCAGTTTTTCATGACCGTGCCGGATGAGCTGGTGGAGGCTGCGCGTGTCGACGGTGCGGGGCCGCTGCGCTTCTTCAAGGACATTCTCCTGCCGCTCTCGGTCACCAACATCGCGGCCCTTTTTGTGATCCTCTTCATCTATGGGTGGAACCAGTTCCTCTGGCCGCTTCTCATCACGACCAAGCCGGAGATGAACACCATCGTGATGGGTCTGAAACAGATGATGCCGACCGCCGATGATTACGGCAACTGGCCCGTGACCATGGCCGCCGCAACGCTGGCCGTTCTGCCGCCGGTGGCGGTGGTGATCTTCATGCAGCGCCTTTTCGTCAAAGGCCTTGTCGAGACAGAGAAATAGAAGGACCGAAATCGGCATGGCGACGATTTCCATACGCGACGTTCGCAAATCCTACGGCAAGACCGAGGTCATCCATGGTGTCAGCCTGGATGTGGCCGATGGCGAATTCATCGTCATTGTCGGCCCGTCCGGCTGCGGCAAGTCCACGCTCCTGCGCATGGTGGCCGGTCTTGAGCGCATCACCGCCGGCACGATGGAAATCGGCGGGCGTGTCGTCAACGATCTGGAGCCGCGCGAGCGCGACATCGCCATGGTGTTCCAGAACTATGCGCTCTATCCGCATATGTCGGTCTTCGATAACATGGCCTATGGTCTGAAGATCGCCGGCAAGACGAAGGACGAGATCCGCCAGCGGGTCGATCAGGCCGCCGCCATGCTGCAGCTCGAACCCTATCTCGACCGCAAGCCGCGCGCGCTTTCCGGCGGCCAGCGCCAGCGTGTCGCCATGGGCCGCGCGCTCGTGCGCAACCCGGCCGTCTTCCTGTTCGACGAGCCGCTGTCAAACCTCGATGCCAAGCTGCGTGTGCAGATGCGACTTGAGATCAAGCAGATGCAGCGCTCCGTCGGCACCACCGCGCTTTACGTGACGCATGATCAGGTGGAGGCGATGACACTGGCCGACCGGCTCGTGGTCATGAATGCCGGCATTGCCGAGCAGATCGACACGCCGATGGCCGTCTATGAACGCCCCGCGACACGCTTCGTTGCAGGCTTCATCGGATCCCCGGCCATGAACATCCTGAAGGGAAGTGTTTCAGGCTCCGACTTCGTGCTGGAAGGAGGCGGAAAACTCGCGCTCGACACGAAGCCGGCCGAGACCGGCCGGCCGCTGCTCTTCGGCGTGCGTCCCGAGCACCTGCAGATTGCCACAGCGAAAGAGGCGACGCTCAATCTTTCCGTCACGGCGGTGGAGACGCTTGGAGCCGACACACTGGCCCATGGCACACTGTCAGGCGCCAATGGTGCCGGCGGTGAGCTGATCGCCCGGCTCCCCGGCAGCGCAAAGGTCGCGCCCGGCGACACACTTCCGCTCACCGTTCAGGAGAACATGACCCATCTCTTCGATGCCGAGACGGGCAAGCGCGTTTGAGCCTCAGCCGCCCAACGGGTGCGGCATGTAGCCGACAAAGCCGGTGATCTTCCAGCGCCCGTCGATCCTGGCGCAGAAATAGAGCGTCTGCCAGTTCAGCCGGTCGACGCTTCCATCGGCCTTCGCCACATTGCCATTGAACTTCTTGTGCAGCACCGCGCGGTCGCCATCGATGTCGATGTCGCGCATGTTCGTCACGCGGAAGAGCGCATCGCGCAGCGGCTCGGCAAACTTGGTTGCCGCTGTTTCCCTGCCCTGCCGCAGCCATTCGTCGCGGTAGGTCTTCACATCGGGAAACTGAAGCCGCCAGGAATCCGCGTCGTTGAGGAAATGCGCATGCATGCCGAAAAACCGGTCCTCGGCAAAATCCCCTTCCACCATCGACCAGTCCTGCGCCAGAAACGCGTCGATGTCGCGCCGCACCAGCATCTCCCAGAGATAGTGACGGTCGGCATCGCCTTCAGGGAAGGGGTTCTTGTCGTAGGTCATATGCTTGTTCCTCGGAATGACTGGTTCTCAGGTCAGGCGGCCACGGGCGGCAACGGCAAGTGTTTCGGTGACCCTGTCGCCCTCAACGAGGTTCACAGCGTCGTAAAGGTTCGACACCGGGCAGACATGATTGGGAATGATGCGCACCTTCTCGCCGATCTCAGGTTTCGTCGCACATTTCGAAAGGTCCACAATACCATGCTCCTCGCTGAGCGAGGCGATTACCGCATCGGGATACCCCACGATGTGCCCATGGCCGGGCACGGGTGCGGTGTCGGCAGCGAGTGCCTTGGAGCCGGCATCGATGATTGCGCGGTTTTCGGTCGGCCGGCTCACCACCGTGGCCAGCACGGTGAACGCGCAGTCTTCCAGCGTGCCATGACCGAAAGCCACCTGCATGCGGTCGGAATAGATATAGGTGCCGGGCCGGTGTTCGGTGGCGCTGGTGATCTTCTGGGCCTGGTAAAAATCGGGCGACCCGCCATTGGAAACCGTGTTCACCGCCAGCCCGCTCTCCCCGAGCGCGGCGATGGCATCCGCCAGCCAGCGCTCCACCTTTTCCGGCTCGCCGCGCGGCGGGTAGGTCATCAACCCTTCGAAGCGCAACCCCGGTGCTGCATCGATCTGTTTCGCCAGCGTAACGACTTCTTCCACCGTCTGCACGCCGCAACGGCCCATGCCCGTATCGCATTCCACGAGCACGGGGAGGGGATGGTCGGGATCGGTGAACTGCCCGGCATAGCCGGCAATCGTCACCGCGCTGTCTGCCGTCACCGATAGCTTCACACGTTTGTGCAGGGCAAGAAGCCGGTCGAGCTTGGCCGTGCCGAGAATGTTGTAGGGAATGAAGATGTCGGTCAGCCCCGCATCGGCCATGACCTCTGCCTCGCCCACCTTCTGACAGGTGATGCCGGCCGCCCCCATCTCGCACTGCATGTTCGCGAACAGGGGCAGTTTGTGGGTCTTGATGTGCGGGCGCAGTTTCAGCCCGTGCGTGTCCGCGTGGGCCTGCGCGCGGGCAAGGTTTGCGCGAACTTTCGCAAGGTCGATCACCACGGCAGGTGTTTCAAGGTCGAGAATGCGCAAGGCATCAGTCTCCGATGGGAAGGTTGGGGTTCTTGATGTTCTGGCTCGCCAGGCTGTGGCGCACCCGCCTGAGCGGCTCCAGCACTTTCGTGCCAAGCGTGAGTGCGGTCGCCATGGCGATCATGTCCACCGCGGCGAGCAGCGTGTAGCGCATGGAAGACGGCTTGTAGAGATTGCCGTCCTCCTTGAAGGTGAGAGGCAGGATATCGTCGCCGGCAGCGGCCAGCGGCGAGTTTGGGGTGGTCACCACAAAGGCGCGCGCGCCATATTGCCGGGCGATCGTCACCGCATCCATCACCGAGGCGGCCTGCCCGGAAACGGAGAAGCCGATCACCACAGCCTTGGGCTCCAGCACGGAAGCGCTCATGCGCTGGAGCTGCGGGTCCGTGTGCGCGGTCACGTGCAGCCCGAGGCGGAAGAGCCGGTTCTGCAGTTCCACCGCCGCAAAGGAAGAGCTGCCGCCCGTGCCATAGACAAGGATCTGGCTTGCCCGGCTGATCTGCCTGGCCATGGGCTCGAGATCGATGTCTGCAAGCGCCATCGTCATGAGATCAAGGGCTGCATGGGCGCCCGAGGCAACCTTGGCCACCACCTGACCGGAGAGCGGCAGTTCCTCCACCGGTGCGCTCGGCTCCCGCAGATAGGCGCCACCAATGGCGAGCGCCTGCGCCAGATGAAACCGCATCTCCCGCGTGCCGGGAAACCCCAGCGCCCGTGCCAGCCGCGTGATGGTCGGCTCGCTCACGCCTGCGCGCTCGGCGATCTGCGCGATCGGCGCGTGGGCGGCAAATTGCGGATCGGCCAGAATGCTCTCCACCAGGCGGATTTCCGCGCCGCGCCCGCGCTCAAGGCGATCCTGCAACCGGGCGATGATATCGACCGTGCGTTCGCTGTCGTCGGGCACGCGTTCGTCCATGATCAGTGTGGCTCCAGCCTTTGTCCGCCTTCGCGGTCGAAGATGTGCACATGCTCGACCGGCACGGAAAGCGCAAGCGTCTCGCCCGGTTTCGGCAATTCCCTGTCGCGCAGCACGACACGCACATCCTCTCCGGCAATCGTGCCGAACACATGGATCTCCGGACCGGTCGGCTCCACCACCTCGACCTGAAGTTTCAGCGGCCCTTGCGGGTCCCTTTGATAGGATTCGGGGCGAATGCCAACGGTCACGGTTTCATGGCCGAAGCCCTGCGCAACGGGGAGGCTCGTCCCATCCTGAAGCACCGCCACGGGTGTCGCGCCCACCACACCTGTTTCCGCTTGCAAAAAGCTCATCGCCGGCGAGCCGATGAAACCGGCAACAAATGTGTTGGCGGGGCGGTCGTAGAGCTCCAGCGGTGTGCCCACCTGCTCGATATCGCCGCCATTCATGACCACGATCCGGTCGGCCATGGTCATGGCCTCGATCTGGTCATGCGTCACATAGACGATGGTCGTGCCAAGCTTCTGGTGCAGCGCCTTTATCTCGGTGCGCATCTGAATGCGGAGCTTCGCGTCGAGGTTCGACAACGGCTCGTCAAAGAGAAACACTTTCGGATCGCGCACGATGGCCCGGCCCATGGCGACACGCTGGCGCTGGCCGCCGGAGAGCTGGCCCGGCTTGCGGTCGAGATAGGCGCCAAGATTGAGTATTTCGGCCGCTTTCTCGATGCGCTGTTCGGTCTCGTCCTTCGGCTCGCCGCGCACGCGCGGTCCGAAGCTGATGTTTTCCCGAACGCTCATATGCGGAAAGAGCGCATAGGACTGAAACACCATGGAGGTGTCGCGCTTCTGGGGAGGAATGTCATTGGCGCGCGCGCCACCGATGAAAAGGTCCCCGCCGCTGATCGGCTCCAGCCCAGCGATCATGCGCAACAATGTGGATTTTCCGCATCCGGATGGCCCGACCAGGACCACGAACTCGCCATCGTCGATCGCCAGCGAGAGTTTCTCGATCACGGTCAGCGAACCGTAGCGCTTGGAAATGTCCTTCAATTGCAGTTCTGCCATGAAGCGCTCCTCAGCCGGCTATCTGTTCGAGAAAGGGCAGGTTGCCGGCAGAAATCCCGGCATCCACGGGAAGCACCGTGCCGGTGATGCCGCTTGCAAGCGGTGAGGCGAGAAAGGCGGCGGCACGCGCCACTTCGGCGGGCTCGACCATGCGCCCCAGCGGATAGAGCTGCCGCACCTTTGCCAAGATGCCCGGATCGCGCTCGATGCGGTGGTCCCATGCCATGGTGCGCACTGAACCTGGCGTGATCGCGTTGGCGCGTATGCCATGCCGGCCTTCCTCCGTGGCGATGGCGCGCATCCAGGCGATCAGCCCTGCCTTGGCCGCCGCATAGGCGGGGTTGCCATAATGCGAAAGCGCGTTGATCGAGGAAATGAAGACGAAGGCCGCCTCCTTTCGGCCTGCGCGCATGGCAGGCAGGAAAGCCTGTGAAAGCCGCGCCGCGCTGCGCAGGTTCAGGTCCAACTCGTGAGAGAGCGCCTTGGGCGTCACATCATCCAGAGTTTCGGCGCGCGTCCAGCCGGCGTTTGAGATCACGGCATCCGGAACGCCCCCGTCGCAGATGCGCCTTGCCGCCGCTTCAACCGCACCATCGTCCAAAAGGTCAAAGCGCTGTGCTTCCCCAACCCCGTCAAACGACAGGTCGGCCTCCTCCAGGTCGCAGGCGACCACAAACGCGCCAAACCCCGAAAGGACGTCCACCATGGCCCGGCCGATGCCCCCGGCCGCACCCGTTACCACGATCCTGTGATCCTTCAGATCGATCATTGCGCTCCCGTTCTTCCCCTCATGTCGTCCGGTTTTCAGAAGTCTCCCCGGTTACCAGCAGTTTTACTGTCTTTTTTCGGGTCTGTTCCGGGCTGTGTGACACCGTCCCCATTGGGACTGTCAGCAAAGATTTGCCGATAAATCGTAATTTAGCAACATGAATGTGTGATTTCACTTGCGTATTTCTATTTTCTGTAAAAAAATTACACAAAAGATCGCCATCCGCGCCGGGCGGCGATCCCAAGAAACAGTGCAGGCGCAAATGCCCTTTGCCGGGCATGCATCAGAAACCCGAGAGAGGAACAGGGAGTTACCAATGAACAGCACCGCATTGAAAGCCACCGTCGCCGGTGTCGCGCTTCTATCCATGGCTGGGTGGGCGCAGGCCGAGACCGTGCGCGTCACCGTGGCTGAATACAGCTCCAAGACCGGCCCCTATTTCGAAGAGGCCGCCAAGGCGTTCGAGGAGGCCAATCCCGGCTCCGATATCCAGATCGAGGTGGTGCCGTGGGATGTGCTTCTGCAGAAGCTGACCACCGACATTTCCGGCGGCGCCAATGCCGATCTGTCGATCATAGGCACGCGCTGGCTGATCGACTTTGTCGAGCAGGGCATTGCCGCGCCGCTGGACGATTACATGACGCAGGATTTCAAGGACCGGTTCTTCCCGGTCTTTCTTGAGCCCTCCGTGATGCAGGAAAAGACCTATGGTCTGCCCATCGCCGCATCGGCCCGCGCCATGTATTACAACAAGGCCCTGTTCGAGCAGGCCGGCATCGCCGAGGTTCCCGACACCTGGGACGAGCTTGCAGAAGCGGCCAAGAAGATCGGTGCGCTGGGTGACGACATTGCCGGCTTCGGCCTTCAGGGCAAGGAGATCGAGACCGACGTCTATTTCTACTACGCCTTCTGGGCTTATGGCGGCCAGCTTGTCGAGGAAGACGGCACATCCGGCCTCGACACGGATGCCGGCTACAAGGCGGCCGAGATGTACAAATCGCTGATCGATTCCGGCGCGACACAGCCCGGCGTTACCTCCTATAACCGCGAGGATGTGCAGAACCTGTTCAAGCAGGGCAAGGTCGGCATGATGATCACCGCGCCGTTCCTTTCAAACCAGATCAAGGAGGAGGCGCCGGATCTCGAATATGGCGTTGCCGCCATTCCGGCGGGACCGGATGGAGAGCGCGGCACCTATGGCGTGACCGATTCCATCATCATGTTCGAAAATTCCCAGAACAAGGATCTGGCCTGGAAATTCCTCGATCAGCTCTTCACCACCGAGTGGCGCGCAAAGTTCACCTCGGGCGAGGGCTTCCTGCCGGTTAATCCGGAGGTCGCGGCGCAGCCCGCCTTTGCTGACAATGCGGATCTGAAGGCGTTCACGGCGCTTCTGCCGGACGCCCGCTTCGCGCCCGTCATCGCCGGCTGGGAGGAGATCGCCGCCACCACGTCGGATGCGGTTCAGACCATCTATCTCGGCAATGGCGAACCCAAGGCCACGCTCGACGCTGCCGCTGAAGAGATCAACGGCATCCTCGGGCAATAGCAGATCCATTGAAAATGGCATGCGCGGTTGTGGTCGCGCATGCCGCTTCTGTCCGCTTGAAATCCTGCGAAAACTGACGGCGCCATGATCCGCTCGCCCCTGACAAATCCCTATCTGTTGATCCTGCCGGGGTTTCTTCTCGCCGCGTTCATCATCCTGTGGCCGCTTTACCAGCTCGGCACGATTTCACTCAACGACGTCAACCGCTTCGGCCAGTTGCGCGGGCTCAACGGCGTCGAAAACTATGTCGCCGTCTTCACCGATCCGGATTTTCTGGGCGCGCTGTGGCGCACCTTCATCTGGACCGGCGGTATCGTCGTTGGCACGCTCATCATCTCCGTGCCCGTCGCCATGATCCTCAACGAGGATTTTTATGGCCGCTCGCTTGCACGCGTCATCATCATGCTGCCCTGGGCTGTGTCGCTCACCATGACCGCCATCGTCTGGCGCTGGGCGCTGAATGGCGAGAGCGGCATGCTCAATTCGGGCCTGCAGAACATCGGTCTGATCGATCAGAACATCCAGTGGCTTGCCCGCGCCTCCACCGCCTTCCCGGTGCAGATCATGATCGGCATTCTGGTCACGATCCCGTTCACGACGACCATCTTTCTTGGCGGCCTCTCATCCATTCCCGACGATCTCTACGAGGCTGCCAAGCTTGAAGGTGCATCGCGCTGGCAGACCTTTCGCGAGATCACCTTGCCGCTGATGAAACCGTTTTTGAACATCTCGATCGTGCTCAACATGATCTATGTGTTCAATTCGTTCCCGATCATCTGGGCCACCACGCAGGGCGGGCCGGCCAATTCCACCGACATCCTCGTCACCTATCTCTACAAGCTCGGTTTCCGCTTCGGCAAACTGGGAGAGGCGTCCGCCCTGTCGGTGATGATGTTCGCGCTGCTTCTGGCCTTCACCATCCTCTATGTTGCGCTGGCCATGCGCAGGGAGCGGACATGAACCCCAAGCTGAAGAAATCGCTCCTCTACTGGGCGCTGCTGTCACCGCTCATCGTGCTGATCCTGTTTCCGTTTGCCGTGATGTTCATCACCGCCATCAAGCCGGCCAACGAGGTGCTGTCGCCCACCTGGTGGCCGCGTGAGGCGGCATGGCGCAATTTCATCGACATGTGGGCCGTCACCAATTTCGGCACCGCGCTGTGGAATTCGATCTATGTCTCGGTGCTGTCCACCGTTCTGGCGCTCGCGGTCTCCATTCCAGCGGCTTACGCCATGAGCCGTTTCCGCTTCAGGGGGCAGGGCTTTTTCCGCCAGTTCCTTCTGGTCACGCAGATGCTGTCGCCCATCGTTCTGGTGATCGGCCTGTTCCGGCTGGTGGTGTGGCTCGGCTTGCTCGACAACGTCAATTCCATCGTCTTCGTCTATGGCGCGTTCAATGTCGCGTTCACCGTGTGGATGCTGCAGAGCTATTTCTCGACCATCCCGAAAGATCTTGAGGAAGCCGCGTGGATCGAGGGCGCGAGCCCGGCCAAGGCGCTGGTGATGGTGTTCCTGCCGCTCGCCCTTCCTGCGATGACGGTGACCGCCATCTTCTCCTTCATCAATGCGTGGAACGAATTCGTCATTGCGCTCACCATGCTGCGGCGTCAGGAAAGCTACACGCTGCCGATCCAGATTTTCTCTCTTGTCGCCGGCCGCTATACGGTCGAGTGGCACCATGTCATGGCGGCCACCTTTGTCGCCACGATCCCCGTCGCCGTCATCTTTGCCTGGCTACAGCGCTATCTCGTGCGTGGTTTGGCCATCGGCGCGGTGAAATAGAGCAACCCGAAAACGGAGTTTATCAATGTCCAAACAGTGCTTCGGCACCTCCCATGTGCCGCTTTCCCCCGCCGTGCGCGCCGGCGATTTCGTCTACATCTCCGGTCAGGTTCCGGTGGGCGTCGATGGCGTTGTCGTCAAGGGTGGCATCACCGAGCAGACCGTGCAGGTGATGGAAAACGTCAAGGCGGCATTGGCGCTCGCCGGCTGCACGCTGGAGGATGTGGTCAAGACAACCGTCTGGGTGGAAGACGCCCGCGATTTCGGTCCGTTCAATGCGGTCTATGGCAAATATTTCCCGAAAGACCCGCCCGCGCGCACCACGGTTGAATCGCGGCTGATGCTCGACATCAAGATCGAGGTCGAGGCCGTCGCCTACAAGCCGCTCTGATCCACAAAGCCGGGACATCAACGCATGCGTGTCTTCACCGCCTCCTTCGCCACCGAAACCAACACCTTCTCACCGATCCCCACGGATCGGCGTGATTTTGAGATGGCGTTTTATGCGGGGCCGGGGAAGCATCCCGAGACTCCAACGCTCTGCTCGGCGCCCATCCCCGTGTTGCGGCGGCGGGCGCGGGAGGAAGGGTTCACCCTGATCGAGGGCACTGCCACGTGGGCTGAGCCGGGTGGCTATGTGCGGCTCGATGTCTATGAGGCGCTGCGCGACGAGATTCTGGATCAGCTTCGCGCGGCCATGCCGGTGGATTGCGTGGTGCTCGGCCTGCACGGCGCGATGGTTGCGCGCGGGCTCGACGATTGCGAGGGCGATCTTCTCGCCCGTGTGCGCGAGATCGTCGGCCCGGACGTGATCGTCGCCGCCGAGCTCGATCCGCACAGCCATCTGACGGCGAAGCGCGTTGCGGCGGCCGACATTCTGGCGTCTTTCCTGGAATTCCCCCACACGGATTTTCTGGAGCGCGCCGAGCATGTGGTGGATCTGGCGCTGCGCGCCACGCGCGGCGAAATCCGCCCGGTCATCTCCACCTTCGACTGCCGCATGATCGACGTCTTCCCGACGAGCCGAGATCCCATGCGCTCTTTCGTGGACCGCATAAAGGCGCTACAGGGCAGGGAAGGGGTTCTCTCCGTCTCGCTCATCCACGGCTTCATGGCCGGAGACGTGCCGGAAATGGGCACGCAGGTCATGGTCATCACCGACAATGAACCGGAGAATGGCTCAGCGCTGGCCGAAAAGCTGGGGCAGGAGGTGCGCGCCATGCGCGGCAAGACCGCTATGGAAAGCCTTTCTGCCGCCGATGCCATCGCCCGGGCAAAGGCCGGGGGCATCGGCGGCAAGCCGGTCGTCATCGCCGACATGTGGGACAATCCCGGCGGCGGCACGGCGGGAGACAACACCGCCCTTCTGCATATTCTCGCCAAAAGCGGCATCACCCGCGCCGGCGTTGCCACCATATGGGATCCGCAGGCCGTCGGCTTCGCGCATGGTGCGGGCGAGGGCACCATTCTCGATATGCGCATTGGCGGAAAGGCGAACGCCGCCAGCGGCACGCCGTTCGACGGGTCATTCGAGATCCGCAAGCTGGCTGAGGAAGGCTGGCAGACATTCGGTACCAGCCGTGTCACGCTCGGCCCCGCCGCGGTGGTGCGGCTTGTCGGCACCGAGATCGACATCGTGCTCAACACCAACCGCACCCAGACCTTCGAGCCCGACATTTTTTCCAATCTCGGCGTCGATCCGCTCGAAAAGCAGTTGCTGCTGATCAAGTCGACCAACCATTTCCACGCGGGCTTTGCTCCCATTGCCGAGGAAATCATCTATGCAGTCGTGGAGGGCTGCTACCCGAACAACCCAAAAACCGCCGGCTACAAAAAGCTCGGGCGTTCGATCTGGCCTATCGATGAGGATGCGTTTGACGAGCGGGCGGGATAGAACAGGGCAAGGGGCGCCGTTCTCAAGCTGATGCCACGGCATCAGAGGCTTCCATCTCGACACCGAGCAAGCCCGCAAGGGATTGCCGATTGGTCACAAGATCAGCCAGTGTGTAGCGATCGAACACGGCGAGATAGGCATCCAGCGCCTCGGCGACGATGCCTTTGAGCCGGCAGGCCGGCGTCAGCACGCAGGCGCTTTCTCCTGCGCCCATGCACTCGACAAGGGCGAGGCTTTCCTCCATGCCGCGAACAATGCCCCCTAGCTCGATGTTTTCGGGTACCTCCGCCAGCATGATCCCCCCTGCGCGTCCGCGCAGTGTCGTGACCGCGCCAAGTTGTGCGAGCCTGCGGGCGACCTTCAGCAGATGATTGTGCGAAAGCCCATAGGCTTCGGCCACATCACTCACGGTGCAGGGTGCCTCAGGCCGCACTGCCAGAAAGATCAGCATTCGCAGCGCATAGTCGGTGTGGAGTGTCATGCGCATCGCGTCACTCCCGCGACCGGGCGCGGGCCGCATCAGTCCCAAGCGCAGCAGGCAGGCGAAAGAACATGGCAAGCTTCAGGCTTTTGGCTATGCGCTCTGCCCGTTCCAAGAACGTCGCTGCAACCGCCGGCGGGCAAAGCTCCTCAACGGTTTCACGAAACAGCCCCAGCCAGATATCGAAGTCGGCTTCCACAACCGTTTTCAGTTTGAGATGCGCCGGCACCGGCCTGCCGTGATAGCTTCCGTCCTTGAGGATAACGGCGCACCAGAAATCGGTCATCTTCTCCAGATGGGGCTCCCAGTCATCCTTGATTTCGCCGGCAAAAATGGGCCCCAGCCGCGCGTCGCTTCGAACACGCGTATAGAACGTTCGCACCAGCCGCCCGATGAACTCCCTGTCTACGGCAGGGTCCTCAAGAGCTTTCTCTGGTTGAGGTTTTGGCCGGGCGATGAAGGTGCCGCTCATGGAACTCTCCAAAACTGGTATATTATATGCCAGTTTATCATACCCGCGTGTCCGCACAACATACGCGATGCCGCAGGCTCAAGTCTGGAATCAAGTTCTCACGGGGATGTTATCTGGGCTTTGAGCCGGAACCAGCGCTCGCACACAATGATCACCAGGGATGCGGCCGCAGATTGCGGCGCCGAGATAGGGATATCACAGCGGACGTTTTCAAATAAGCGCCGCAAATCCTGCCCTGAACGGCGGTATCCGCTCCCCGTATCGGCGCATCAACTATCAATTCTGCCTGTCGCGGTGAAACCATAAGTCAGCGCCTGGATCGCGCCGAATGAGATGGCGCTCACCAACCCTTCTGCGGGGGGTATTGAGCTATTCCGTACCCCGTTGCCAGATCGGCATGCCGAGGGCAATTGCCGCGCAGGCAAAGCCGATATGTGCCGGCGCGCCCTCCTGCCGGTATTTGGCGACCGTCGTTCTGGATATCTGCAAGGTTCTGGCTGCATGCCGTTCGCTGAAATTTACGTGCTTCAGCCATGCGCAGAACTCTTCCGCCGGCATGGCGGCGCGCCGGGTTTTATTGGCTGTCTTTTCAGTAAGCTGCCGTTCCGGATCGTCAAAAGCGAGAGTGTCCACCCGTTCCCCACCGCCAAAAAGCTTGCACTGTGAATGCCGCGTGCAAGTTGCAATAAACTACGCTGGATTGCATTATGCAACCTGGAGATATCGATTTCCCACAACCGAAGCGTTTGCTTGGACGCGACAAAAGGGGCAGTGCCCCCGATACCCCGGACGGGCCCCTGATGTCCGCCCCCCGGGACCATGACTATCCGCTCGACGGGCCCCTACACAACCCCTCTGGTGAAAACTGTGCGGGCAGGCAACTGGAATGCGCCGAAGCAGAATTCAGGCTGCAAGAGCAATGAAATCCCACACCGAGGCTTTTTTCCTGGCGAGGCTGACCCTTCAGAGCAGCTTGTAGAACTTTTCGAACGCCAGATAGGTTGATTTCACATGCTGGCGCGCAATCAGCTCGGCTTCCGCTGGATCTCGAACTGCGATCGCATCGGCGATCGCCTCGTGCTGCTGTTGGAAAAGCGCGGCCTCTTCGCGAGAGACGAATTGCGCGAAACGGTGGGCGAAATAGTACTGCATGTTTTTCCTGATCGCACTCACCAGGCGTTCGTTGCCCGACGCAGCGAAAATCAGCCCGTGCAGCTCCCGGTTCGATGTCAGACGGTCCGAGATATTGTCGAAATCGAGTTCTGAACGGGCGGTGGTTGCAGCCACGATCGATGCGACCTCTTCTTCGCTTGCGCGAATGGCAGCCTGCGCGGTGGCAAAACCTTCCAGCGCCATGCGCACCTCGTAAGATTCCCGAATCTGGACGAGATCGAGCTTACGCACTTCCCAGCCACGCTTGCGCCGCGAGAGGAGGCCATCAGCAGAAAGCCGCTGCATAGCTTCGCGCACCGGAGTGCGGCTGACGGCAAGCGCGTCCCCGATCTCGGCTTCGATCAGAGGTGTGCCGGTAGCAAGGGCACCGGTGCGAATTGCAATTCGCAGCATCTCGTAAACGATGTCGACAAAGGGGATAGCTTGTGCGGCAATTTTCGCCGGGTCTTCTGATTGCGTTTTTTCATGCCGCAACTCCTCGGCAAGTCGCCAGAAATCACCGCCTGCGATAACGCGCTCTTCCAGGTGCTGCAACCAGGAGGGCGATGCCTGGCTGGCAGGTGTCATGCGGTCGCGCGGCAGCGGTCCGTCGATGACCCAGGCTTCGTTTTTGCAATGCTGCTCTCGAGACTTGCTCATACGGCTCAAACTGCTCCTTAACCGCGCGCGGAATCCGGTCTGCCACGTCGGAATGAATATTCCACAAACCGATTGGCCTTCAAACCCATATTTGCATCCCTTGACGTATCCTAATTTGGATGCTTCTTTGTATACAAACTTTGTAACTATTTATCGGCGCAACAATCAATGACAATCTGGATGCTCGACGAAACGCATGATCCCCAAACGGAAAGCTGGGTTTCCAGCGCCAATCGGGTGTCCTGTGATTTCGCACTGCAGAACCTGCCCTATGGCGTTGCTGCGGCGGGCGATGCGGCCAAGCCGGTGATCGTCGTTGCCATTGGCGATCAGGCGCTCAATCTCTCGGCCTGCGCCCAGGAAGGGCTGCTTGATCGGCTTTTTGGCGCAGACGCACGCAGCATTCTGTGTCGTGACGATCTGAATGCGCTGATGGCGCGCTCGCCTGCGGAATGGCGCGCGCTGCGTCTGTGGCTGCATCGCGCCCTGCGTGCCGGCTCCGAGATGCAGTCGAGCATCGAGGGTTTCCTTCTGCCGATTGAAAGCCTTGAGATGCGCATACCGGCGCGGATCGGCGACTACACGGATTTCTACTGCTCGGTCGAGCACGCCACCAATGTTGGCAGGCTGTTTCGGCCAGACAATCCATTGCTTCCGAACTTCAAGAGCCTGCCGGTCGGCTATCACGGACGCGCGTCGTCCATCGTTGTTTCGAACTCGCCGGTGCGCCGCCCCAACGGTCAGATCCGCGTGGATGGCGACATCGTGTTCGCACCGAGCCGTATGCTCGATTACGAGCTGGAGCTGGGCGCGTTCATCGGCGGCGGCAAAAATGACACCGGCGTGCACCCTCTGCCAGAAGCGCGCGAACGGCTGTTTGGCGTGTGCCTCGTCAATGACTGGAGCGCGCGCGACATTCAGGCATGGGAATACCAGCCGCTTGGACCGTTCCTCTCCAAGAGCTTTGCAACGACCATCTCGCCCTGGGTGGTGACGATGGATGCGCTGGCTCCTTTCCGGGTGGCCGCGCGCGAGAGGCTGGCCGACGATCCGGCGCTGCTCGACTATCTCGCCGATAAGGACGAAGCCGGGGGCGGCGCTCTGAACGTCGATTTGACCGTGCATCTTCAAAGCGCGGCGATGCGGAAAAAGGGCGAGGCGCCGCTCACCGTGACGCGCGCCAACGCGGCGGGGCTCTACTGGACCTTCGCCCAGATGATCACGCACCACATGTCCAATGGCTGTCCGGTACTGCCGGGCGATCTGATCGCCAGCGGCACGATCTCCGGTGAAACGCCGGGATCGCAGGGCTGTCTGCTCGAGCTGACGCGCCGCGGCGCGGAGCCCCTGGATCTGGGCAATGGAGAGAGCCGCAGCTTTCTGCAGGACGGGGATGAAATCGTACTCGAAGGCCGATGCGAACGGGAGGGTTTCCGGGCAATTGGCTTTGGCGAGTGCCGTGGAGCCGTGCTCCCGGCATCTGACTGGTCGTAGGCAAAACAGGGAGGACCGAATGTTTAACGACTGCAAGACAATGGCACAGAAGGCATCGCGCTGGATGCGCCACATGGGCGTGGCGGCTGCAGCGCTCGCAATCACAGGCGGGGTCGCCATGGCCCAGGAGCTGAAGCAGGTCACGGTGGTTCTGCCGGGCTCTTCCGCGATGGCCTGGTATCCGATGATCGTCGCGCAGCAGCGTGGCTTCTTCAAGGAAGAAGGCCTTGAAGTCACGATCAAGAGCCTGGATGGTTCGGGCGCCGTTCTTCAGGCTATGGAAGCCGGCCGTGCCGAGTTCGGCGCGCCTGGACCCGGCCCGGTGCTCAATGCCGTTGCGCGCGGTGCTGACGTAAAATTCTTCTACAATCTCTTCTCGCGCGGCCTGTTCGTGCTTGCCGGTGACCGCAATGACGGTATCGACAGCGCAGAAGGTCTGCGTGGCAAGCAGATCGGCGTCTCCACGGCCGATGGCGCGGAAGTGTCCTTTGCCCGAAGCGCGCTTGCATCCGTAGGCGTCCAGCCCGACGAATACAAATTCGTGACCATCGGCCAGGAAGGCATGGCTGTAACGGCGTTTGATCGCGACACGATCCACGCTTTTGCGGCATCCTTCACAGGCATCGCGGTGCTGAAGGACCGTGGCGTCGACGTGGTCGACCTCACGCCTGAGGGCCTCGACCTGTTCGGCAATGGTCTGGCTGTTCGGGGCGAGATCTATCGTGACAACCCGGAGATGGTGGCCGGCTTCGCCAAGGCGATCCACAAGGCAACCAAATGGGGCATGGAAAACCCGGAAGGCGTTCTCGAAGACGGCGAGACCTACAATCCGCAGGAAGTGGAACGTCGTGAATATGCGCGTGCTCTTCTCGACACCGTGAACCAGCAATATGCGCCCATCGGCGACAACACGCTCGGCTACCTGCCGGAGAGCGGCTGGAACGCATGGCACAAGAGCCTGCTCGAAACGGGAGAGCTCGATAAGGCGATCGAAGATCTGTCAGTCGTCTATACCAATGAGTTCGTCGAAAACCTGGAGGCCAAGTGATGCATGATGTGCGGTCGGACGGGGACGCGATCCTTCGTCTTGATAATGTGAACAAGCATTACCGCCGCGC
Organism: Nitratireductor sp. B36; assembly: GCF_020833685.1. Classification (GTDB taxonomy): domain Bacteria; phylum Pseudomonadota; class Alphaproteobacteria; order Rhizobiales; family Rhizobiaceae; genus Nitratireductor. Next base: position 244,957 of record NZ_JACKZY010000005.1, on the reverse strand, counting down.
ACGATCAGGCCAGGCTGACATCATCCATGCCGCCAAGGATGTGTCGTTTGAGCTGGAGAGGGGCCAAATGGCCTCTCTCGTCGGCGCGAGTGGGTGTGGCAAGTCGACTGTTCTGAAGATGATTGCCGGCCTGATCCCGCCGACGGGCGGAGAAATCACGCTCAGAGGCGAGGCTCTGACCGGGCCGAATGAGCATATCGGCATCATGTTCCAGCAGCCCACGCTTCTGCCCTGGCGCAGCGTGATGGAAAACGTGCTGCTTCCCATCGAAATCCGCGAGGGGCGAAAAGCAGCGAACGCTGCGCGCGAACGCGCTACGCAGCTTCTCGAGATGGCGGGGCTTGCCGAATTTGCCAGTGCGGTGCCATCGGAGCTTTCCGGCGGCATGGCGCAGCGCGCGGCCATCTGCCGGATGCTGGTGACCCAGCCAGAAATCCTTCTCCTGGACGAACCGTTCGGCGCGCTCGATGAATTTACACGCGAGCAGATGAATGTGGAGTTCGAACGGATCTGTCGCTCGCGCGAGGCCACGGCCATCATCGTTACGCACTCCATCCAGGAAGCGATCTTCCTGGCGGATTCCGTCTTCGTGATGTCGCCGCGACCGGGCCGGATCGTCAAGCGCATCGACATCGATCTGCCGCGTCCGCGTACGCCCGACATGATCACCGGCAACCGCTTCAACGAATATGTCCGCGAAATTCACGACCTGTTGTTCGGAAGCGGAGAGGGGGCCAGCCATGACTGACCAGCAAACTGTCGATCCCGAGGTGCTGATCGCGCTTGCCGAAAATGAGCGCAAGACGCTGATCGAGCGCACGCCGCAATGGCTGCTCGTGCTGCTGTTCGGTGCGGCCGTTGTCACTGTGTGGCACATGGCCGTCACCTATAGCGGCATCTCGCAGCTGGTTCTGCCGGGACCCTATCAGGTTCTGCAGGATCTCATCTTCACGCTCAACAACCTGTTCACTGGCGGTTATGTGGCCCATGCCACATGGATCACGCTGGTCGAGGTTGTCTTCGGCTTCCTGCTGGCTTCGGCCATCGGTCTCACGCTCGGTATGATCATCGGCGCGACCACGTTCGGCCGCAAGGCAATCATGCCCTATGTGGTGGCGATCAACACCATGCCGAAGGTCGCCTTCGCGCCGCTGTTCGTCGCGTGGTTCGGATTTGGCATCGAATCGAAGATCATGATGGCCGCGTTCATCTCGTTCTTCCCCGTGACGATCAACACGGCGGCGGGTCTGGCGGCAACCGACAGCAACATGTCGATGCTGTTCAAGTCTCTTGAGGCAAACCGCTGGCAGACGCTCATCAAGCTGCAGATGCCCTATGCGACGCCCTACATCTTCGCCGGTCTCAAACTGGCGGCCGTGTGGAGTGTGATCGGCGTTGTCGTCGGCGAATATATGGGTGGCGGTGAAGGCCTGGGTGAACTGGTTCGTGTCGCGGCAAGCCAGCTGCGCGTTGGCCGTGTTTTCGCACAGATCCTACTGCTCAGCCTGATGGGGCTCTCGGTGTTCGGCTTCGTGACACTGCTTGAGCGCTATTTTGTGCGCTGGAGGCGCTAGGGTTTTTACGTCAGGTTTCGGTTCCTGAGACCGCCCGCATCCGTTCTATCGCGGATGCGGGTGGTTCCTTTTTGTAGAGAATCCGTAGCGTGCTTGCGGCGCGGGAAGCCATCAGTGTCACGTACGCACGTACTCAAGTGTCCGCATCACGCCGCGCAGTTCGGCCAGCCCTTTCAGCCTGCCGATACCCGAATAGCCCGGGTTCACCCGTTTGCCGAGATCGTCCAGTATCGCGTGCCCATGGTCGGGACGCATGGGTATCTGCCCGCCACGTCGCCTCTCTTCATTCATCAGGGCAGCCACCACGGCAATCATGTCCGTGTCGCCTTCCAGATGCTCGGCCTCATGGAAAGAGCCGCACCGCTCCCGCTTCACGTTGCGCAGATGCGCGAAGTGAATATGGGGCCCGAGAGCTTTCGCCATGGCCGGAAGGTCGTTTGCCGGGTTCGCGCCGAGCGAGCCGGTGCAGAATGTCAGTCCGTTTGCCTCTGAGGGGACAGCCTCGAGCAATGCCTTCAGGTCGTCATGCGTGGAAACGATGCGCGGCAGGCCGAACAGCGGGAACGGTGGATCGTCGGGATGGATCGCCATCACCACGCCTTCCTCCTCCGCCACCGGCATGATCTCCCGGTGGAACTCTGCCAGATTTTCGCGCAGGCCATCGGCCGAGATGTCGCGATAGGTATCCAGCATGCGCCGGAAGCTCTCGCGGTCATAGACGAATTCGCGGGCCGGCACCCATTCGATGAGATTGCGCTCCAGCCGCGCCAGATCGCTTTCGCTCATCTTCTTCAGGCGCTCGCGCGCGGCCTCCACCCGCTCGGTCGGGTGGTCCGCCTCGGCGCCCGGACGCGCCAGGATAAAGACATCGTAAACGCAGAACTCGATTGCATCGAAGCGCAGCGCCGTCCCGCCATGCGGCATCGGATAGTCGAGATCCGTGCGCGTCCAGTCGGTGATGGCCATGAAATTGTAGCAGATGGTGCGCACCCCGGCGCGGGCCACATTGCGGATCGAGGTCTTGTAATTGTCGATCAGGGCGCGAAAGTCGCCGCTGCGCGTTTTGACATGCTCATGCACGATCACGCTTTCGACGACCGACCATTCAAGGCCGGCCTGTTCGATTTCTTGCCTGCGCTTGTCGATCTCGTCCTGCGGCCAGGCGCGGCCGTCATTGAGGTGGTGCAGGGCGGTGACAATGCCTGTCGCACCCGCCTGCCGCACATGGGCGAGCGTCACCGGATCGTCCGGACCGAACCACCGCCAGGTCTCTTTCATTGGGTAATGTCTCCTCGAGCGTAATGGGCAAGGGTCGCCGAAACGCCATGATCCGAGATGCGCTGATAGGCTTCGAGGACGGCAGGCAGGTATCGGTCGACCCTGTCGAAACGGGCAGCCTGAAGGACGGCGGCGACAGTGTCGGCGGGACTGGTCGTGTTTGCGATGGCCGCTTTCAGCGCCTCATCCAGCGGATCGGTAAAGGCCGGCGGCTCGCTTCTGTTTGCGAGCGCTGCAATCCAGAGTGCAACACCGGCTGCGAGATGCGGTGCATCTTCGCCCGCATCGAGCCGCTCCAGCAGCGGATTAATGAAGCGCTGCGGCAGTTTCTGCGAACCGTCATTGGCAATCTGCGCCGTGCGATGGCGCAGCGCCGGATTGGCGAAGCGGTCTGCAAGCCGCGCCATGTATTCGTCCGGCTTCAGGCCGGCGTCGCCGGAAAGTGTCCGGGCAGATTCCCGCCAGAGCCCCTTCACGAACCCATGGATCAACGGATCGGCAAAAGCATCCGCCACCGTCTCGTGCCCGAGCAGCTGTCCCGCATAGGCGATGGCTGAGTGCGCGCCGTTCAGAAGCCGAAGCTTCATCTCCTCGAAAGGGGCGACATCGGCCACCATCTCGACGCCATGGCCTTCCCAGGCGGGCCTGCCCATCGGGAAATTGTCTTCCACCACCCATTGCATGAAGGGTTCTGTCACCACGGGCCATGCGTCGTCAACGCCGAGCGCCTGCGAAACCCGTTCGCGGTCGTCATCGGTGGTCGCCGGAACGATGCGGTCCACCATGCTCGAAGGGAAAGCAACATTCTGCTCGATGTAATGGCCCAGTTCGGGATCGCGCAGGGCCGCAAATTCGATCACCAGCCCGTGTAGCGTTTTGCCGTTGGCGGGCAGGTTATCGCATGAAAGGACAGTAAAGGGAGGGATGCCGTCAGCCGTTCTTCGGGCGAGGGCTTCTGTCAGAAAACCCAGTATGCCGGTCGGCCGGTCGGGGTTGGCAAGGTCCGCCGCCACTGTGCGATCCTGCACATCCAGCGTGCCGTCCGCATTCCGCGGATAGGCCTTCTCCGTCACAGTCAGCGTCACAATCCGCGTCTGCGGACTGCTCATGGCGGTCAGAACGGCCTGCGGGTCCTCCGGCGCCACCAGCACCTTCATCACGGACCCGATGACCTTCAGCGTTTCACCGGAACCGTCACGCTGTGCAAGTGTGTAGAGAAAGTCCTGCGGGGCGAGGGCGTCGCGCATGGCGGAACTGCGGAGGGAGACACCGACAATGCCCCAACTGGCATCTCCCTCCGCGAGACAGGCATCCACATAGGCGGCCTGGTGGGCGCGGTGAAACGCCCCGATGCCGATATGCACGATGCCCGGGACCAATTGGGTTGGATCGTAGGCCGGACCCTGAATGGCGCCGGCCAGATGCGAAAGACTGGAGCGGTTAAGACGCTGCGCCATCACGGATCAGCCAAGCCTCTGGCTTGTCTCCGCGTCGAAGAGATGCGCCTTGGCCGCCTGAACGCCAAGGCGCACCGTGTCGCCCGCGCGAATGTGGACGCGATCACGAAGCTGCGCCGAGACGATCTGTTCTCCCACGCGAACCTGAACGAGGGTTTCAGACCCTGTCGGCTCGACATTGGTCGCAACGGCCTCGAACCCTTCGCCATCAGCGGCCAGATGCAGATGTTCGGGGCGGATGCCGTAGATCACCTTGCCGGCGGCAGGTGGCGCGCCTTCAAGCGGCAGTTCCGCGCCGCTTTCAACACGGACGCTCCTGCCTCCATTGGTGAGGAGGCCTGGCAGAAGGTTCATCGAAGGCGAGCCGATGAAGCTTGCCACAAAGGTGTTGTTCGGCCGGTCGTAAAGGTCCAGCGGCGCGCCCACCTGCTCCACGATACCATCGCGCATCACGACGATGCGGTCGGCCATGGTCATGGCTTCGATCTGGTCATGTGTGACATAGACGGTGGTTGTCTTCAGCCGGGCGTGAATGTCTTTCAGTTCAGCGCGCATCTGCACGCGCAGTTTGGCGTCGAGGTTGGAAAGCGGCTCGTCGAACAGGAAGACCTGCGGATTGCGCACGATGGCGCGGCCCATGGCGACACGCTGGCGCTGACCGCCGGAAAGCTGGCGCGGATACCGGTCGAGATAGTCGGACAGGCCGAGAATGGCGGCGGCCTCGCGGACCCGCTGATCGATCTCGTCTTTCGGGCGCTTGGCGAGCCTGAGCGAGAAGCCCATATTCTCGGCAATCGTCATGTGCGGATAGAGCGCATAGTTCTGGAACACCATCGCGATGTCGCGGTGCTTGGGCTCCACATCGTTGATGACGCGTCCGCCAATGCTGATCGTGCCACCGGAAATGTCCTCAAGTCCGGCGATCATGCGTAGAAGCGTGGACTTGCCGCAGCCGGAAGGGCCGACCAGAACCACGAAGGCGCCATCCGGCACGTCGACGGTCACGCCCTTGATGGTTTCGAGCTGTCCGTAGAATTTGCGGACATCCTGGATGTCGACTGAAGCCATGGTTACCTCGAGGCGTAAGCGGTGTGTGACGTTGAAAGAGCCTCCGCAACATGGATTGCGGCAAGAAGGCTCAGACCGGTGTGATATCCGGGGTCGAGATCGGGCGTGGCCGGCACATAGTCCGTCGGGCCATCTGCCGTTCGGGTCTGGTAGGCGATGGCCGGCGCACCGCGCCAGTAATGGTCGAAGAATGCGCTGTCCGCCTCTTGCCAGATGGCAAGGCTGTCGGCGCTGCCGGTAAGCTGGTGGCAGAGCGCGGCGGTGCGGATCGTTTCCGGCAGCGACCACCAGGGCCGGTAGGGGCTGAGCTTTTCGCCGGACGAAACCGAGACGGTGAGATGCAGCCCGCATTCGGCAAAGCTTGCCCGAAAGGACGCAATCAGGATGCGCTCCAGCGTGGCCACCAGCGCCGGGTTCCGGCGAACGGGCGCATGGTCCAGCGCAAAGCCCGCAAACTCGATGCCGTGTCCGACATTGCACTCATCGCCGCCCGGCACATTGCGCAGCAATCCGCTTGTCTCGTCCAGATGGTTTTCGATGACATGATCGATGAAACGCTGCGCATAGGCGGTGTGATCTGAAAGGCCGCAGCGTTCCAGCATGCCGGCAGCGCCAAGCAGGATCATGCGCGGCCCGAAATCGTCCGGCTCGCCGGCGAGCGCTTTGCCACCCAGAGGCTTCTCCTCGCCCATCTGGAAGCGGCCATCCTCGATTGCAGCAATCACATCGGTGAGATAGCGCAGATACCCGGGCAGTTCTTCAGGCGCATAGCGTGCGGCTGCCGCCACCAGTCCCTTGGCGGCGAAAGCATCGGAATAGGTGAACACGTCTCCCGCCGGTTGCTGGGCAGTCACCGCGCCATCGCGGTCCGCGCGAACAGGGCAAAGCCCGGCATCGTAGCGGAAATAGACATGACCATCGCGCGCCTGAAGCGCCTTGATGCGCGCGAAGAGCGAGCGTCCGGCATCATCGAGTCGCTGAGAAAGCGCCGCATCGCGTGTCTCGAAGAAAGCCGCATGGCTCACCAGCGCTTCGAGACCACGCCCCTGAATCCAGCCATAGGTGTAGTCCGGCCCGCGCAGCCCGTCGGCCTCGCCATAATCGGCAAGCGTCAGGCTGTTGACCTTGGTGTTCAGGAAGCCCGCCCCAAGCAGGGGGCGATCCAGCATCCACCTGAGCGTGCCGGCATTTGCCGATGCATAGCGGTCGGCGGCCTCTGGAAAGAAGGCGTTCCCGGCGGTCATTCCTTCATCCCCGTGCTGGCGACGCCCTGCACAAAGTTGCGGCGCAGGATCACGAACAGGGTGATGGAGGGCACGAGCACGGCCGCAGACGCTGCACTCAACCGGCCGAGATCGACCGTGAATCCGGTCTGGAACAGAGCGAGGCCAACCTCAATCGTGTAGCTGTTGCGGGTCGTCGTCACGATCATCGGCCAGGCAAATGACGTCCATGCCTGGAAGAAGGCAAGAACGGCAAGCGCGCCGAGCGCGCCGCGCAAGAGCGGCAGGACGATCCTCCAGAAGATCCAAAACTCTCCCGCCCCGTCGATGCGCGCAGCCTCGAGCAGTTCGTCAGGAATGGAATGCATCACATTCTGGCGGATCAGAAAGATGCCGAAGCTCATCACCAGATAGCCAAGCAGCAGACCCCAGAGGGAATTGAGCACACCCAGCGCCTGCGCCTGGAAATAAAGCGGGATCATATAGACCTCAAACGGCACGATGGCCGTGGCGAGGATCAGGATGAAGATGATGTTGAGCGAGCGAAACGGAAACTTGGCCAGCACATAGCCGGCGATTGCCGAGGTCATGACAATCGCCACCATGGAAAGGGTGGAGAAGGCGACGCTGTTAAAAATCCACAGCGGCAGAGGCGTGTCCGCCAGCACCGAGCGGAAATTCTCCAGCGTCGGATCGCTCGGAATGATGCGTGGCGGCCAGGCGACGATCTCCTCAGGCGTCTTGAAGGCGTTCGACACCAGAAACACCAGCGGCAGGATCATCAGGATCGAGAAGCAGAACAGGAACACATCGATGGCGAAATCGATGAGTTTGCCCCGCGTTTTCATGCGCCCGCCGGCTTTCGGGCGTGGTGTGGAAGCGGCTATCGTCTGTGTCATTTCCGCCCCTTTTCCCGAAGAATACCGAACTGGATGAGAGTCAGCACGAGAACAATGGCCAGAAGCACCACGGCTTCGGAGGCCGCATAGCCGACACGGTAGTTGCGGAAGCTGTTTTCGAGCATGTCGAGCACTAGAACCCGGACCTGCCTGCCCGGCGCGCCTTGCGAATCCGAGGCGAGCACGAAGGCCTGCGCATAGACATTGAACCCGGAGATCAGCGTGACGACGGAAACATAGAGCGTGATCGGTTTCAGCATCGGCACCGAGACATGCCAGAAACGCTGCACGCCGGACGCGCCATCAAGCTTGGCTGCCTCGAAGAGGGAGACCGGAAGGTTCTTGAAGCCGACGAGATAGATCAGCACGGCATAGCCGAGCGCCTGCCACGAACACAGGATGATGATGCAGATCACTGAAAGAACGGGATCGAAAAGCCATGCCTGCGCTGGGATGCCGAAGAATTCGAGCAAAGCGTTGAGCGGGCCGAGCTTGGCGTCGAAAATCCATTTCCAGGCCATCGCCGCCGGCACCAGCGACACGACATGCGGGATGAAGACTGATGTCTCGTAGAACCCGGAGAAGCGCGAATGCGTGCGGTGGTGAATGAGCCCGGCGATCACCATGGCGGTGGGCACCGTGAGAATGACCACGCCGAAAGCGATGATCGACGTGTTTGTCAGGGCGTTCAGGAAGAGCTGGTCCTGAAAGAGCTCGCGGAAATTCGCCAGGCCGATGAACGGTTTGTTCTTCGACAGGATGTTCCACTGATGCAGGCTCAGCCGCAATGTCTCGACGATCGGGTACATGCGCACCCAGGCAAAAATCGCCAGCGTCGGTAGGATCGCCAGAATGGCAAAGCGCCATCGCTTTTGTTGCAGCATTTTGTTCCCGTCCGCCTGAAGTCACAGATCGGAAACGGCGCGAACGCCGTTTCCGGGATGAGGGTATCGATGAAGCGCCTATTCGGCGAGAAGGCCTTCGCGCTTCAGGATGTTGTTGGTCTCTTCGGCAGCCTTTGCAAGCACTGCGTCGATGGCCGCGTCATCCTCGGCGAGCACGGGATTGCTATAGGCGTTGGTGAGCTGAGCGGCGAGACGGGTCAGCACCTCCTCGATCGGACCAATGGCCGGCAGGGTGAAAAACTTGTAGTCCTCCGGATAGTCGACGAATGCGCCATAGGCGGGCACCTTGTCCGTGACGACGCTGTAGTCGACGCCCGAACGGTTGGGCAGCCAGCCGACATTGTCCAGAAGCCAGACGAGGTTTTCCGGGTCGTTGGCGGCCTGCACATAGGCCCATGCAGCCTCTGCGTCCTCACCCTCGACGGAGTTCACATAGAGGTTGGCCGGCAGAGCGATGGAACCAACGGGAAGCGGCGCGGTCGCATAGTTCAGGTTCGGAGCCTTGGCCGCGATGTCGGCGATAACCCAGGACTCGCGGATGAACATCGCCGTCTGACCGCGCTCGAAAGCCTCGGCATCTGCCGGCATTTCGGGCGTGACCGTCTTCAGCACATGCACGTTCTCAAGATACTGCTTGAGTGCCTTGCGGCCAGCCTCATTGGCGTAGTTCGCCTTCCACTTGCCGTCGCTCACTTCCTCGATCACCGAGCCGCCATACTGGAACAGGTTGATCCAGAACTTCTCGGCAATGCCCTGGCCGCCGCCCGAGAGGCGCAGACTCCAGCCTGAAACGGTCGCCTTGCCGTCAGCGTCGCGCTGGGTCAGCTTCTCGGCGTAATCCGTATAGGCCTCCATGGTCTGGGGCGGCTCTTTGAGCCCCGCCGCCTCGAACATGTCGACATTGTAGAAAAGGGCGCCCTGTCCGCGGAAAAGCGGAACGCCATAAACGGTGCCGTTCTTGGAAGCGGCATCGACGAAGAACTCACCGAAATTATCGCTGTTGGTGACGAAGTTCGCCACGGCTTCCGGTGCCGCCGGCAACAGATCGTTTTCAATGTAGCGGCTGGCCGTGGAGCCCGCGAGTTCGATCACGGTCACGCCGGCGGAGCCGGAGGTGAGGCCGAGCGCAATGCGCTTCTCGTGCTCGCGCAGGGCAATCGCTTCGACATTGACTGTGAGGTCAGGATATTTTTCCTTCAGCCCTTCCGCCACGTGTTCGTAGAACGGCGCCATTTCAGGGTAGCCGCTCCAGACATTGATGGTCTGGGCAAATGCGGAACCGGAGATCGCGGTAATCGCGGCCCCCAGTGACAGCGCCGCCACCCGAGCCGTGAAGCTCGTGCTGCCGGATTTTGTGTTGCTGGACCTGTACGCTCTCATCTTTTGTTCTCCCTTTCGACGTGAGCAGACTGCAATTTCGTTCCCAATGAAAAACTGCCATGCAACCGGTTGCGCGTCAAGCCGACTTCCTTTTGCATCAGCATGGGCCGCCCGCATTTCGCGAAGGCGTCGCCTCGTCTCCCTCTATTCCCTGCCAGAGTGCGTTTTTTTCAAAAGTGTCACACTGGCCGCGGCGAGTGCTTCTGCGCAACCGGGTGCGAAACTTGCCGGCTGGCCGTAATAGCGGTGCGCCTCATCCACCTCATATCCGCCGAAAGCAAATTCCTCTGACGGGGGAATATAGCCGGGATTGTCTTCCGCGAACCCGGCGATGAAGGCCGGGCGCTCGCCGCATGCAGCCCGCAGGCCAAGCGCGGTCGCCGCAAAGATCTCTCCGGGCAAGCCAAAGACTGGCAATCCGCCCCAATCGAGCAGGGACACACGGCCCGACAGGGCGTCGGTTGGCTCCAGCGCAATGGTCTCCGCCCAGTGAATCCAGGCATCGAGCAGCGCTGCCTGCGCGGGTTCAGCCCGTGCGCGCTCAGCGCGCCACCGCGCTGCCAGTTCTGCCGGCGCCTCTGTCTCACGCCGCTCGAATGGCAGGGAAACCTGCGCTTCCATTGCCGCCACATCCCCGCCAAGCGGCAGCTCCGGTGCATCCATTGCCGCCTTCGCAATCGCCTCGCCAATCCGTTCGGCGGCGGCAAAGCTGCGATCCGGGTTGGCGGCAAGGCTGATCGAGGCATGGGCGCTGTGGCCCGTATTCGCGTCGCCCACACATCCGGTCACGAACAGGGCGGTGGCTCCGGGATGCGCAGTCTCAAGCGCCCGACGCACATAGTGCGGATAGTCGGCGGTCCACAGCCTGTTGTCTGCGCCGAGCACCACGGGGTGGCAGGCATAGCCCGTCATCAAGGCGATCATGTCGCCGCTCTCATCGCGCACACGCAAGAGCGGCAGAGCGCGATCCACCGGGCCGCCCGGATGGCGGCGATTGCGCGCAATGTCGGGGTCGGATCCGAGCCCGACCGAAAGCGTTGCAGGTCTTTGCGCGACAACAGCCTGATCGATGGCCTCGACACAGGCATCCTCCAGCCTTTGCAGATAGGCCTCGTCGGTCTCAATCGTCAGGCGTCCGGCCATGGAAACGGGGCCGCCATGATTGTGCAGGGCACTGATGATGACATTCGCGTCGGGGAGAGTGCAGCGGCGGCGAATGCGCGCGCTCATGTCTCCGTGCAGGCCGATCACATCGGCAACCACCATCGCCGTATCGTTGATGGCCAGCGCACGCACCGTCAGCGGGTCATGTGCGCCGGTGGCCGGCAGGGTGCGGGCGGCAAAGCCGGAAAGCGGCAAGCCCGCGGGCGGGGTGATGTCTACCGTGGCGACGCCTGCGCGGATCATGCGGAGTGCACCTCCTCGCCGTGAACAAGCGTGTTTTTCAGTTCAAAGGCTCCGGTTTTCCCGTCAATGGTAAAGCGGATCAGATCGGCCGGTGCATCCAGCTTCATCACGCTCCGCCCGCCGACAAACGCGCCGGGATTGGTCGTCGCGAGCCTGAGCGCCTGCGCCAGCGAAAGCCCGGCCATGCGCATGGCAATCGCAACGTTCTCGATCAATGGCAGGCCGGCTCCGGCTAGATAAGGCGTTCCGGCAATGCCCACGCGTCCGTCAGCACGAATTTCGACATCGCCGCCAATCGGCTGCCGGTAGATGCCGGGCTCCATGCCGGCCAGCGCCACGCTGTCGGAAACGAGCAAGGCGCGTTCCAGCCCCTTGGCGCGCAGCATGGTCTTGAACGTGTCGCCCGGCAGGTGATGCCCGTCGGCGATGAGCGTGGCCGTCAGCCGGTCATCGGCAAGCTGCGCCCAGATCAGGTTCGGATGGCGCGGCATAAGCGCGGCAGCGCCATTGCCCAGATGCGTCGAGAGCCGCGCACCGGCCTCGGCTGCCGCATGCACCTGCTCGGGTGTGGCAGAGGAATGCCCAATGGCGACATGAACACCCTGCGCCGTCACTGCGCGAATATAGGCCGGGGCCTCTTCATATTCGGGCGCAAGGGTCACGAGACGGACAAGACCGCCGCTCGCCTTCTGCCATGCATTGAATTCATCGAGGGAAGGGGGTCTCACATGCTCCGCCGGATGCGCGCCGCGCGGCCCGTCCTCGGGCGCGATGCTCGGGCCTTCCATGTGGACGCCGGGGATCATCCGCGCGCAGAGAGGATCTTCGCGCCGCGCCGTGGCGATGGCGTCAAGCCCATCGAGCAGCCGCTCGCGAGATCCGGTCACAAGGGTTGGCAGATAGGTGGTCACACCGAGCCCGGCCATGATGCGGGTGAGCTCGCAAACACGCTTCGGCGTCAGCGCGCCGTCATTGAGGTCAAGCCCCGCATAACCATTGACCTGCAGGTCGACCAGGCCGGGCGTGAGATAGGCTTCATCCTGCGCGCCCGTCTCGGCAATTGCCGCGATCCGCCCGTCGCGCATCGTGATGGCGATGCCGCCTCCGGTAACGGGATCGCGCCCGGTTATGGTCTTCTCCGTGTTCACAGCGCACGAACCCGGTCGCGAAAGCGGGCCAGAAAGCGGGCGTTTGCCTCATCGCCACCCGGTGCATTTCCGCTGCGCCAGACCGGCGGTTCGACGCCACGGTCGAGCAGTTTGGCAACGGTGCGGATCACAAGACAGTTGAGCGCGAACGCATTGGCAAATGTGGAAATGGCCGAGATGTTCTCGGTCATGCCGGGCAGGCTGACCACCGCATCGCCGATCGGCACTTTCGTGTCGATGGCGATGTCGACCACATCATGCAGGTTCTTCTTTTCCGGGTGGCGCGCCGGGTGATCCGGGCTCGTGCTTTCGGCATGCTCGCGCGAGCTGACGCCGATGAGAAAAGCCCCGCGAGACTTCGCCTCCAGCGCAGCGTCGATCAGGGCTGCGTTGATGCCATAGGCGTTTGCGAGGATCAGCACGTCGCTTTCGCCAAGCCGGGCATCGGCAATGACAACGCGGCCATAACCCGGCGTGCGCTCGATTGCCATGGAGCGCAGTGCGCCGTTGGACAGCAGCGTGCCTTCATCGAGAATGGCGCTCATATGCATCAGGCCGCCGGCGCGGAAGAACACCTCCTGGCTGGCGAGATTGGAGTGGCCGCCAGGGCCGAAAATGTGCACAAGCCGGTCTGCCTCGATCTGGGAGGCAAGGCGTTCGGCAGCCTTGTCCAGAGTGTCACGCTCTTCGACAAGGATGCGCTGCATGAGCGCGTGGCTCGTTGCGAGATAGTCTGCGCAGATCGCGTCGGCGTTGATCTCAGGCATCCGGGTCAGCCTCCTTGTCCAGATAAAGCGTGCAATTGCCGTGCTCGCGCAGGATGCTTGCCGGGCAATCTGTTGTCAGCGGTCCATGCAGCGCCCCCTGCACGGCATCGCGCTTGTGTGCGCCCGGCACGATGCAGAAGAGGCGGTCCGCGCGCAACAGTCTTGGAATGGTGAGTGAAAGTGCCGTGCGCGGCACTGCGTCGAGGCTTTCAAATCCGCCATCATCATATTGCTGCTGGCGGCAGACCGCGTCGAGCTCCACGAGCTTGACGTCCAGCGGATCCTCAAAATCGGCGATGGGCGGATCGTTGAACGCGATATGGCCGTTGACGCCGATGCCGAGGCACACAAAGTCGATGGGCGCTTCATTAAGCAGCGCGGTGTAGCGTTGCGCTTCTTTCTCCGGGTCTGCCCCGGGGTCGATCCGGTGTGCGGCAGCCAGCGGAAGCGCATCGAAAATGTGCCGGTTCAGCCAGTGCGCGAAGCGCTGGGGCGCATCCGGCGCAAGCCCGATGAACTCATCCATGTGAAAGGCGGTCACGCGGGACCAGTCGATGCCCGGCATGGCGCGAAGCTGCTCGACCATCGAGGTCTGGCTCGGCGCGGAGGCGAAAATGACGCGCACATTCTCCTGGCTGGCCAGCCGTTCGCGCAGGGCTTCTGCAATATCGGCTGCAGCGGCCGCTCCCATCGCTTCGCGGTCTGCAAACGTCTTTACGGTGAGCCTGTCGATCTTCCGGTCAATAAGCGGAGTTGGCTGGAGCGCGGCTTGGCTGTGCTGCAAATCATGTCTCCCAAGAGTGCGCCCGCTGATCGCAGGGCCTTGCGGCAGAGTAGAACGAGAATGCGCGCACTATGCTGTGCAACCGGTTGCATGTCAACCGGTTGCCTGACGCCTCGCGGCGGTGCATCTTGTGGCAAGCAAGCACAGGGTTCGAGGGCAGGCGGTGGCAGCGGAACGCAAGGGCGGCGTCACGATCAGTCAGGTGGCAAAGGAGGCCGGGGTGGCGCGTTCGAGCGTGTCCCGCGCCTACACGCGACCCGATATGCTGAGCCCGGAGACGGTCGAGCGCATCAAGGCCGCCGCCGGCAAACTGGGTTATGTACCCAATCACACGGCGCGGGCGCTCAGCACCGGGCGCTATGGCAATGTGGCGCTGATTGTGCCGGATGTCGCAAACCCGTTTTTCCCGCCCATGATCCGCGCCGCCCAGGTCGAGGCGGATCGCTCCGATTTCTGCGTGTTTTTGGGAAATTCCGATGAAGACCCGGAGAAGGAGGACCAGCTTCTCGGTCGTTTTGCCGGGCAGGTCGAGGGCATCATCCTGGCATCGCCCCGGCTTTCGGACGAGCGCATCGCGGCCCATGCGCTGCTGCGCCCTCTTGTTCTGATCAACCGCGATGTGAAGGGCATCCCGAAAGTGCTGATCGACAGCGGTACGGGCATTGCCGAGGCGACCCAGCATCTGGCCGATTTCGGGCACCGTAACATCGTCTATGTCAGCGGCCCGTCCACATCCTGGTCCAACAAGCAGCGCCGTGCCGCCGTGCGCCATGCCTCAAAGAAACTTGGCCTTGAGCTGAGCTTCGTCTCCGCCAGCGTTCCGAGTTTCGAGGCCGGTTTGCAGGCGGTCGATGCCATCCTCGCCAAGGGTGCGACGGCGGCGATTGCCTTCGACGACGTGACGGCGCAGGGCATTCTGGCCGGCCTAGGCGAGCGCGGCGTCAGCGTGCCCGGTGAATTCTCGGTGGTTGGCTGTGACGATGCGCTGGGACCGTTGACGGTGCCAAGCCTCACCACCGTTTCCAGCCGCTCCATAGAAGCTGGAAAGCTGGCTGTGTCTCTGCTGCTGGAGGTGCTGGGCTCGCAGGCGGTGCGCGATGCCTCCTATGTTCTGGAGACCCATCTGATCGTGCGCTCGACCACCGGTCCTGCGCCCGAGCGCGGACAGAGCTGAGAAAGGATACCGCACGGGCTTGTGCCCACCGGGTTTCCCCATGGGGAGGCTCGGAAAAGCTCCCGTGTTCTTCCCTGCAGATGGCCTTGCCCATCTTGCCTCATGGCCACGTGGGCTGTGAATGCTACGGCAACGTTTGCCGTAATGCTGCAGTCATCTCTGTGACTTCTAAAGTAAATGCAACAAGGGCAAAAAGCAGCTACAGGGCAGGTAAGTCAGCCCCCGGTCAGGCGTGCTGGTCGGGGTTGCTAAGCCTGTCCGGGGGCGGATGGTGATAAGTTGATGGTGGTCTGCAAAGCGGACAAACCTGCCGCTACCGCAATGCATGTTGAAGTCCGCTTTCGCTTTGGGCGCTAAGCACCTAGCATATATTCAGACCACTTATTTCGATGAGAAAACTATGACTTACTCGCCTACAGATTTTCAAGAACTCAATTCCGAACTGACGCGCACGCTGCAATTAACCGAAGATGACGCAAAACCCTGTCAGCTTTATGATTGCGAGATGCCAGAAGATCACCAGACCATCAAACTGCAGACCGGTGAAAGGGTCTGCCATGTCGCAGACGCGTGTAACCTGGCAAGCTCACTTCAAGGCATTTCGTGCCTTTTAAGGATACCAATATCCGAAAACGATTGCACGAATTTGTCGCGGGTGTTGGTCCGTGAGCTTGGATGTCTCTGGGAAATGATTGATGCCGCCGTTCAGGAGCAACGAAGGCTGGAAAACAGCAGCGGTTTTCGCGGAAGGAAAAGCCACCGAGACAACAAACCGGCGGGTAAGCTCATTAAATTATGGGCAGATGTTCTTAAACACCCAAAATCAGCAGTCGTTGCACACCAGTGCTTTGATCGCACAGAGGCTACCTTCATAATCGACAGTGATGAGTTAAGAAAATTAGAAGCCGAAATGAAAATAATTCGACCAGAACACGAAAACAGTTCCGATAAAGCTTGGGGAATTATTTGGCGTAGATACGCAGGAGAAATCGTTTTTTTCACGTTGCCAGAAGTGGATGAGATTAAGAAATTCATTGTCGAACTGAATGAGCATTATGACTATCTCATTCAGCATCGTCGGCGGCTGGCTAAACACTTGAGCAGCTGATAAAGCGCTCCGACAGAACGACAGTTAACTGACTGCACTTCCTACTTAAAGTGGACTTTAGCCGCGTTGCGGAGTTGCTGAAAGGTGGGCTCAAAGCCGTCATTTGAGCACTTCACGCCTGAACACTTCATCAGGGGTGCGGAAACCGAGCCATTTCCTCGGCGTGTTGTTCAACTGTTCGATCAGGGATCGTATCGATTCCTCAGGAACTGACAAGACAGCGGTGTCCCGCGGCAGATAGCGCCGGACCCGCCGGTTCATGTTCTCAACGGAGCCTTTCTGCCAGGGCGCGGACGGATCGCAGAACCAGGCATCTGTGCCCATGCCTTGTTTGAGCCGCCGCCAGGAGACGAATTCGAAGCCGCGATCGAATGTCAGACTTTGCCGGACATGCCTGGGCAGGGGGCCGAGCACGTTGATAAGCCGGTCCATGATCGGTTTGGACTGCCGATCATTGTTCTTGAACAGCACAGTGGACCGGCTTGTTCGCTCAACAACCGTCGCGACATTGGCCGACGCTTTCTTCGCCGTTCCGGAAGAAGCCGGGCGAGCTGTTGCTGCTGGCCCTCGGGTGAATAGACGTAGCGACAGATGCTGGCCTTGGCCTTCGGTTCGATCTTCAACCGTCCGGCGACCAGCCGGCTTCCAGCTTTCCAATCACTGCGGTCCGCAGATCCTCGCGCCGAAAGAGCTTGCCGACACGCCGCCGCCGGTCGCGCGCCATATCGTTGGCGGTCATCGCCCAGTAGCCATCGGCATCGGGGAACTCACGGTCGTGCCAATAGTTGCGCCTGATCTCCCGCGAGATCGTCGCACGGTCACGGCCGAGGCGTCTGGCGATCTCTGACTGGCTGAATTTCTGCTCCCGCATGCGGGAAATCGTTTTGCGTTCTTCAAAACTCAAATGGGAAAAAGTACGGCTCAAAACATCGCTTCCGAAAAGCAGGCAGCTTAGCGCCTGTGTTGCAGTTCGGGATAGAATGTGCCCCCCATTCAACAGTATCTCGCATAATATACATTATGGAACTATCCTTCTTCACGAAAGAACACCCTCTTCTCGCAGTTCGCCGATTTCGGCTCTGATCGTTTCGATGAAGGCATTCTCGATGCGGCTCAGCGGTCGGTCTTCATGGTGGAAAATGGCCATTTCCCAGGGAATGGAAGGCTCCAGTGGTCGTTCAATCACATCATCGCCCGATGGCAGGAGAATGCTGAACGGGTCGACGATTGCGATGCCCACGCCGCGTCGCACGAGACCGTGCACCGCGCGCAACGTGCGCGCTTCGGCGGCAATGCGCCGCTGGGCGCCCGCCGTCTGCATCATGTAGTCGACACGCGTGCGCAGCGGGCTGCCGATGGCCAGCTCGACGAACACCTCGCGCCGCAGGTCTTCAAGGCGCACAACGTCGCGGCTCGCCAGCCGGTGTCCGCGCGGGATCAGGCAGCGCGCCTCGCAGGCGCCGAGCGGTATCAGGCGTGCGCCATAGGGGCTCGCATCGAGCGTGATGCCGACACCCAGATCGCAGCTCCCCTCGTTGAACATGCGCAGCAGCTCTTCCAGTCCCGTATCGACGATCTTCACCGCCACGTCGGGATGTGTCTGTTTGAAGCGCGCCACCACATCGAGCAGAAACGTATCCACATAGATCGGCTGCGCCGCCACCACGATGCGCCCCACCTGGCGGTTGGCGATGGCGCGTGCCTCGCGTTCGAGCTCCTGGAATGTGGTCAGCGAGCGTGAGACATTGGCGTGAAAAAGGATCGCCTCATGTGTCGGCATCAGCTGGTTGCGTTTGCGGACGAACAGCGGAAAGCCGATCGTCTCTTCCAGTTGTCCCAGAAGCCGGCTCACCATTGGCTGGCTGATCTTGAGCGCGGCCGCTGCCCGTGTCGCCGAGCCATGGCTCATGAACGCATCGAAAGCTTCGAGCTGCTTCAGGTTCATCTGCGCATCCTCAATAGTCAGTATTCATAAATGTAATAGTAACAGGCATAATTTGCAGAAGAAAGCATACTGTGCAAAAACCTCACGGCGCTCGAACCCTTCGGGCGAATGGATTCACTCTCCCTGGGAGGATTTGCATGAAATCTCTGATGAAAACCGTTCTGGCGGCAGCGGTTGTCGCCCTTGCTGCCGGCACCGCACATGCCGACTATCCGGAGAAGGCCGTGACCATCGTCGCCCCTTATGGCGCTGGCGGCGCTTCCGATCTGGCAGCCCGGGCGCTGGCTGAAACAGCCCGCGACTACCTCGGCGAGCAGCCGGTCGTCGTCGTCAACAAGCCGGGCAATGGCGGCATGAACGGCGCGCGCTTCGTTTCCGAAAGCACGCCCGATGGCTACACGCTGCTGCTCGCCCGCGTCGGCATGGCGTTATACCCCGCCGTGCAGGAAAGCTCGCCGGTCGGCTGGGACGATTACACCTTCCTCGGCTCTCTGGAAGCCACGCCGATGATCCTCGCCGTGGCGGAAAACTCTCCCTATAAGACCGCCGAAGAGCTGGTCGAAGGCCTGAAGGCCAATCCCGGCGCTCTCACCTATGGCGCATCGGGCGCGACCGCCATTGACGGTTTCACCGTTCAGGCGCTTCTGGCCGACAACGAGCTCGACCCGCTGACGGCAGCAACCCTCGTCCCCTACAAGGGCGGCGGCGCGCTGGCGACTGCGCTTCTCGGTGGCCATGTGGACTTCCTCGCCATCGCGGCCGGTTCGCTGATGCCGCACATCGAGTCCGGCAAGATGCGCGCCCTCATGGTCTATGCGCCTTCGCGCATGGACGCTCTGCCAGACGTTCCGACCGCCGCCGAGCTCGGCTTTGAAAAGGCCGGCCAGATCACCGGCTGGAGCGCGCTCTACGGCCCGAAGGATCTGCCGGAAAACGTCGTGACGCGCTGGCAGGAAACGCTTGCAAAGGTTGCCGAGGACGAGAAGTGGCTGGAGCTCGCCAAGCGCCGCGGATCCATCTCCACCGTTGGCAAGGAAGACATGGCAGCCTATGCCAAGTCGCAATACGAGCTCTTCAACGGGCTCGCGCGCGAGTTCGGCTACATTAAGTAAGCCGGAAGTAAGCCGGCATAGCAAAGGAGGACGCGGCATGTTGAACAAGGCCATGCTCCGGGGGCTGCTGATAGCCCTGTTCTTTGGCACGGTGCTTTTCGCATTGATTCCGGTTCATGTGCCGCGTCCTTCCTTCATTCCAGGCTTCGCGCCGCCGCCCGACATGTGGCCGCGCACCGTCTCGATCCTCGGGCTAGCCCTCGGCCTGCTGGCGATGGCGTTCGCGGCGCTTGGCGGCGGGAACGAAACGAGCGATGAGCCGAAGCGGGGACCGGCGTCGGCGGTTGAATGGCGCAATCGGCTCATCCGGCTCGCGCTGGCGCTCGCCGCATTCGCAGGTTTTGTCGTTCTTGTGCCGTTGCTGGGCTTTCTCGCTTCTTCCATGCTTTTGGCGCTTGCCTGTTTCCTGCTTGCCGGCGCATCCGGGCGGTGGGTTGCCGTTCTGGCTCTTGCCGTTCTTCTGCCGCTCGGCCTGCAGCTCTTCTTCGGCAATGTGACGCACACACCCTTTCCGTCGGGAAGCTGGGGCATCTTCCCCGGCCTCAACTGACCGACCGCCACCGGGACCGCTCAACACATGTGGAACGATCTTCTTTTCGCATTCGAATCCGTCGCCACGCTCGCCAATGTGCTGGCCATGGGCGCGGGCATCCTGGCCGGCGTCGTCATCGGCGCCATTCCGGGCATGACCGGCACCATGGCGGTCACGCTTGCCCTGCCCTTCACCTTTTATCTGCCGCCCGTCACCAGCATTCTGCTGCTTGTCGCGCTCTACAAGGGCAGCACCTACGGCGCGTCGATCTCGGCGATCCTGATCAAGACACCGGGCACGGCATCGGCTGCCTGCACGGTGCTCGATGGCTGGCCGCTGGCCCAGAAGGGCAAGGCCGGCAAGGCGCTCAACATGGCGCTCATCTCGTCCTGCATCGGCGACTTCCTGTCGAACATCTCGCTAATCTTCCTCGCGGCCCCGCTGGCGCTTCTGGCGCTGCGCGTCGGTCCGCCGGAATATTTCATGCTGATGGCCTTCGCGCTCACCATGGTCGCCTCCATTTCCGGCGGCTCGCTCCTGCTCGGCGTTGTGTCGGCCTGTTTCGGCCTGCTGCTCGCCACGGTCGGCGAAGATATGTACGGCTCGTTCCGCTTCGCGATGACCGAGGACATGAAGAGCGGCCTTTCGGTTGCGCCGGTTCTGATCGGCCTGTTCGCTCTGCCAGAGCTTCTGCGCCTCATCATGTTCCGCGACGAAAACCACGGCCAGGCCATGAAGCTCGGCGATAACCGACTGACGCTGGCGGAGTTCCGCGGCTCGCTGAAATCCATCATTCGCGGCAGCTTCATCGGCGTGGTTCTGGGCGCCATTCCCGGCATTGGCCCGTCAGCCGCCGCCTTCTTCTCCTATGGCGAGGCGCGGCGTTCCTCGCCCAACAGCGAGAATTTCGGCAAGGGCGAGCTGGAAGGCATCGCCGCGTCCGAATCCGCTAACAATGGCTGCTGCGGCGCGACCATGATCCCGCTTCTGGCGCTCGGCGTTCCCGGCGACGTGATCACCGGCGTCATGCTCGGCGCGTTCATGATTCAGGGCCTCACCCCCGGCCCGCTTCTCTTCCAGAACAATCTGAACGAGGTCTACATGCTGTTCATCGGCATGATGTTCTCTTCCGTATTGTTGTTCGGCGCGGGCAAGCTGACCGTGCGCTTCTTCTCGCACATCTCCTCTATTCCGCAGGTGCTTTTGACGCCGGTCGTTCTGATGCTGTGCATCTACGGCATCTATTCGATCTCCAGCAGCATGTTCGATGTCACCGTTCTGCTCGTCATGGGCGTGGTAGGCTTCATCATGCTGCTCCTGAACATCCCCCCGGCGCCGTTCCTGATCGCCTTCATTCTGGGGCCGATGTTCGAGGACAATCTGCGCCGCGCGCTGGCCATTTCGCGCGGCGATCCGTCCGTCTTTTTCCAGTCCGCCATTTCTTGGATTTTCGCAGGCCTGATCGTGTTCTTCGTCGGCCTGACGATCCGCCGGGAGTGGCAAAAATTCAGAGAGAATCGTGCAGCAAAGAATGCCTGAGGCCGAAAAGTCCACCATGTCACTGCTTGAGAATGCCAAGAAGCACCTGAAGGATCTGGTCGCCTTCGATACGACGAGCCGCTACACGAACCGGCCGCTCATCGACCACATGGCGGCGTTCCTGCGGGGATACGGCATCGAGCCGGTCATTCTGCTGGACGATACGGGCGAGAAGGCAAACCTGATCGCCCGTATCGGCCCGGCCGACGTCCCCGGTGTCGTTCTGTCAGGTCACACCGATGTGGTGCCGGCGCTGGAAAAGGGCTGGACCTCCCCACCCTTCGACCTGACCGAGCGCGACGGAAAGCTCTATGGCCGCGGAAGCTGCGACATGAAGGGCTTTGCCGCCTGTGTCATGGCGATGATGCCGCAGCTTGCCGCCGCGAAGCTGGAGCGCCCTGTCTGGCTGTGCTTCTCGCATGACGAGGAAGTGGGCTGTCTTGGCGCGCCGGCCATCGCCGAATGGCTGGCCGCGCTCGACGTGCCGCCCATGCTTGCGATCATCGGCGAGCCGACCGACATGAAGCTGGTGACCGGCCAGAAAGGCAAGATCGCCATGCGCTGCCATGTTCATGGCACGTCCGGCCATTCCTCCTTCGCGCCAGATCACGTCAATGCCATCGACCATGCCGCGCGCATCATAGCGATGATCGCCGAGCGCGCCGAAGAGATTGCTGGAAACGGCCCCTTCGACCACGATTTCACCGTGCCGCACTCCACCATGCTGGCAACCATGATTTCCGGCGGCGTCGCCACCAATGTGACGCCGGATCTTTGCAGTTTCACCTTTGAAATCCGTAGCTTACCCACTCACGACGCACGGGCCGAACTGGAATTTCTGAAAACGCGTGCAAATTCGGAAATTCTGCCCAAAATGCAGGCGAAATGCGCTGAAACCGGCATCGAATGGGAAGAAATCTTCGCCTATCCGGCGATGGGCGACAACACGGCGAGCGAGGGCTTTGCCTTCTTCCGCGACATCATGCCCGAATGGTCCGGAAAGGTCTCCTACGGTTCGGAGGGAGGCGTGTTCGAGACCATTGGCGGCATCCCTTCCGTGATCGTCGGCCCGGGCTCCATCCGGCAGGCGCACAAGCCGGATGAATACGTCGAGGCCGAACAGCTTTCTCTCTGTCTTGCGTTTCTGGAAAAGCTGGCAGCGAAGATTTCCGAACCGGCGTGAACTTCGGCGCTATGGCGCGGGAGCAAAGCATCAACTAGCATGCGGCCTGCTGCCCGAAAGGGTGGTGGGCCGTTGTTCTTTTGAGGTGCGTTCCGTGCAATTGCGATTTCTGGAAACCTTCATTCACCTCGCGAAGGTGCGGAATTTTCGCAAGGTGGCCGATCTTCTGCACACCACCCAGCCCGTCATTTCCTCACGTATAAACGCACTCGAAAATGAGCTGGGCACCAAGCTTTTCGAGCGATCCAAACGCGGGGTGCAGTTGACGAGCGAAGGCCGGGTCCTTCTTCCGCATGCGGAGATGGTGGTCGAACTCACCAATGAAATGAAATGGCTGGTCAACAAGAACAGAAAGATGACCGGTTCGCTGCGCGTTGGTGTGACCGACACGATCCTGCGCTCCTGGTTCGTTCAGCTCATGGAATGCTTCCGGGCAAAATATCCCGGTGTGAACATCGAGATGCTATCGTCGACCTCTGCCGATGTCATCCAGTCGCTGCGGGATCATGCGGTGGATGTGGGACTGGCGATGCGGGATGGAAACGACCCCAAGCTCGATTTCGTGCCGCTCGGCTCTTTCCCGGTCGCCTGGGTGGCGAGCCCCACCGCCTTCCCCATTCGCAGAGCGACTGTGGGCACACTGCTTGACATGCCGATCCTCAGCTTTCCCAAGAACTCGATCCCCTACAAGACACTGGAGCGCTATCTGAAAATGCACTCCAAGGTGCGAGTCAATGTGCACTCATCCAATTCCATCGCCACCATCGTCCAGATGGCCGAGGAGGGGCTAGGCATTGCGCCGATGCCGCGCGCGGTGGTGATGAAGGAACTGGCAAGCGGCACCCTGCACGAAATCAAGGTGGATGTGGAATTTCCACCCCTGGAGTTCTTCGCGATCACCGAAGCCTCGCCCCGAAAGACCCTCAGGGACGAGTTCGTCGAAATGGCCCGCCAACAGGCGATTGCCTATTCGAGCCGCTTTCCTGATGACTATCTGATCAACCCTGATTGAAAAAATTTATCACCGGAAGCCATATTTTTCATTTGGACTTTTTAAGACGGCTCTCCGATCCTGTTCCCATAAACACACAAAAACCAAGGGGAAGGATAATGAACCGTATTCTACGCAATCTTCTGGCTGCAGGTGTGATGACGGCGATCGGTGCCGCCGCCACGGTTTCGGCCCATGCCGAGACCTGGCGCATGGCGCACAAGATGCCGCCGGACAGCATCGAGGGCGAACTGTTCCAGTTTTTTGCCGACAAAGTAGTCGAGAAGACCGGCGGTGAAGTCGAGATCAAGGTGTTTCCGAACGAGCAGCTTGGTTCGGACGACACGGTCCTCGAACAGCTTCAGATCGGTACCGTGAATGTCTATCCGGAAGGCACCAGCTATCTCCAGAAGTGGGTTCCGGACATCAAGTTCACCTCTGCCCCTTTCCTCTTTGATGATCGCGAACACTGGGTCCGCTTCATGCAGACCGATCTGGTGAAGGGCTGGTTCAAGCAGATCGAAGACGAAGCCGGCATCGCGCTGATCGGCTCTCCGACCGCCTTCCTACGCGGCCCCTATCGCGTGATGGTGACCGACAAGCCCTGGACGAACCTGGAAGAAATGCAGGGCACGCGCCTGCGCATGCATCCCGATGAGCTGGCTGCGGCCGCCTGGCGCCATCTGGGCGCGGAGGTTCGCACGCTTGCCTGGACGGAAGTCTACGAATCCATCAGCCGCGGCATCGTCGATGCGGTGAACAGCCCGATCGCGCTCGTCGAACCGATGAAGTTCTACGAGGTTGCGCCGCATATCATCCGTCATGACGAATATCCGCAGGGCATGGCCTTCATGACCAACGCGAAGCGCTGGAACGCGCTTTCCGATGAGCTGCGTGCACAGGTTCTCGACGCCTTTGCCGAAATGGCCGAAGAGTCGGAAAAGCGCATGATTGCTGCGGCGAACAGCGATCTTGAAGCCATGAAGGCCAAGGACGTGGCCTATACGGAGCCGGACACGTCCGATTTCGTCGAGCGTATGCAGAGCTTCTATCAGGAGATGGAGGAAAAAGGCGAACTCCCCGAAGGATTCCTTGACGCGGTTCGTTCGTCGCGCGCCGAATAGGTTTCCTTTGAACTTTCATTGATGGGGGAGGTTCCATGCCCGTCCTGGATCGAATCCTGGCCGTTATCGATCGGCTGTTTCTTGTGGGAGCGAATGCGGCCTTGTTCGCCATGCTCCTCGTGACCGCACTCAATGTCGCGTCACGTGCATTTCTCGGTCAGGGGGTGGTCTGGGCCTTCCCCATCAGCATTGTCTGCTTCGTGTGGATGAGTTTTCTGGGCTTTTTCGTCGTCTACCGGCAGAACAAGGACATCACCGTCGACTTTCTCTTGAACGCGACCCCGCCACCGGTGCGTCGCGCCGGGCGGATGCTGGTGGACATCGCCGTCATCGCCCTCCTGCTCATCATCCTGCGTGAGGCACCAGAACTGATCCAGCGTCAGGTGGGCAATATCGAAATGGTCGGCATCCAGCGCTATTGGCTGAGTGTCCCCTTCTTTGTCTCCTGCGGGCTCATCGCCCTGCATTTCTTCAGCGACTTCGTCCATGCCCTTAGAGGGCATCCGGAGCCTGAACATCATCATGTCGGCGACATCTAGGACCCGGGTAGAACCATGACCTTGCTTCTTTTCGCGGGCTTCGTCGCCCTCATCCTCCTGCGTGTGCCGATCACCATGGCGATCGGCCTGGCGGTGCTCTCCGCGCTTATCTATGCGGGCTTTTCCGACACGCTCTACATCATCCCTCTTCAGGTTCTCGACGGGGTCGACAACCCGTCCCTGCTTGCCATTCCCTTCTTCATCATGGCCGGCAATCTGATGAACGGCGTCGGCATGACCGATCGCATCTTCAACTTCGCGTCCGCGCTTGTCGGCCATATGCGGGCCGGCCTCGCACAGGTGAATGTTGTCTCCTCGCTGCTCTTTGCCGGTGTCTCCGGCGCGGCCGTGGCCGATTGTGCCGGCCTCGGCACGATCGAGATCAAGGCGATGCGCGAGCGCGGCTATCCAGCACCCTTCGCGGCGGCCCTCACGGCTGCAAGCGCTGTGGTCGGGCCAATCATTCCACCATCCATCAGCCTTGTGGTGTATGCGTTCCTGTCCAACACCTCGGTGGCGCGGCTTTTCCTCGCTGGCATCATTCCCGGCCTCATCGTCGGCATGTCGCTGATGGCGTTCAACTACCTCGTTGCGCTGAAGCAGGACTTTCCGCGCGAGGAACGCAAGAGCCTGCCGCAGATCGGCCGCTCTGCGATTGACGGCATCGCCGCACTGGTTGCACCGGGCATCATCCTTGTCGCCATCCTCACCGGTTTCACGACCGCGACGGAAGCCGGCGTTCTGGCCTGCGTCTACACCATCGCGCTCGGCTTCGTTTACCGCACCTTCTCCTTCCGCATGCTCTGGCAGGCGCTGACGGAGACGATGACCATCACCAGCGTCATCATGATCATCATCGGTTTCTCGCATGTGATGGGCTGGCTTCTGGCCATCGAGCAGATCCCGCAGCAATTGGCGGACCAGATTCTTCTGTTCACCGAATCGCGCACGGTCTTCCTGTTCCTCCTGCTCGGCTTCCTGCTTCTGGTCGGCTGTTTCGTGGAAGGTGTGCCGGCAAAGCTGATCCTCGTGCCGATGTTGCTGCCGATCATCGACCAGTTCGGCATCGACCGCATTCATTTCGGCCTGATCATCACCTTGGCGCTTCTGATCGGCATTGCCACCCCGCCCATGGGCATCGCGCTCTACATCGTCGCTGAGGTGGGCAAGGTGCCGTTCGAAAAGGTGGCGGTGGCGATCCTGCCCTTTCTCATACCACTGATCGTTGCCCTGCTCATGATCACCTTCGTGCCCGAGCTGGTGCTCTTCCTCCCCAATCTCGTTCTGGGGCCGGCCTGACGGCCGCCCCGCTCACACTCCAAAGCAAGGGAAATTCATGAAAATCTCCGTCATTCAAATGAACTCGCAGGACGACAAGGCAAAGAACATTGCCGATGCGGAAGCCTTGATCCGCAAGGCCGTTGCCGAGGACAAGTCCGATCTCGTCGTGCTTCCCGAAACCTTCACCTATATGGGCGGGACCGTGGAAAGCCGCCGCGCCCACGCGGAAACCTTTCCCGACGGCGAAGCCTACCGCGCCATGTCGGCCCTGGCCGCCGAGCTGAAGGTGAACATTCACGCCGGCTCCATGGCCGAGGCTGCGGGCGAGAAGTGCTACAACACGACCATCGTGTTCGACCGGCAGGGCAAGGAGATTGCCCGCTACCGCAAGATCCATCTCTTCGACGTGAAGGTTCCGGGCGGCCAGAGCTATCTGGAATCCGACACGATGAAGCGCGGCGAGGACGTGGTCGTCTACGAACTGGAAGGCGTGAAAATCGGTTGCGCCATCTGCTACGATCTGCGCTTCCCGGAGCTGTTCCGCAAGCTGCGTGACAAGGGTGCCGAGGTGATCGTCCTGCCCGCCGCTTTCACGCTGCAGACCGGCAAGGACCATTGGGAACAGCTTCTGTGCGCCCGCGCCATCGAGACCCAGTCCTATGTGGCCGCATCGGCACAGATCTTCGGGCATGACGAAGGCAAAAAGCTGTGCTTCGGCCACTCTCTGATCATCGATCCATGGGGCGTGACCATTGCCAACTGCTCGGATCGCGTCGGCCATGCAAGCGCAACGATCGACACGGATTACGCAGCAAAAATCCGCAGCTCCATGCCGGTCGCAGATCATCACGTCGTCGCATAAGGAATACGCATATGTACCAGGTCAATTCGATGCCGGAGCAGCTGGCACAGGCCAAGATCGACAAGCTGATGCAGGTGGAGACCGCCACGGTGGGCCATTTCCTGCACGCAAACTTCCTCGACACGGGCATCCGCTCCATGCTGCCCAGGGTGCGGACTGCCGGAACGGCGGTGACCCTGCGCCTGCCCCATGCCGACAGCACGCTCCTGCATTATTCGATGGACCATATCCGGCCCGGCGATTTCGTGATCATCGATCGTGCCGGCGACACACGCCACGCCTGTTGGGGCGGCGTCATTACCCACACGGCGGCCCGCAAGAAGGCCGCCGGTGCGGTGGTGGACGGGCCGGCGACAGACGTTGCCGATTTCGAGCGTCACGGTTTCCCCATGTGGTGCCGGGGCCCCTCGCCCATCACCACCAAGCTGCTGGGCGTTTCGGGCGAGATGAACATCCCCGTCAGTGTTGGCGGCGTGGTGGTCAATCCGGGCGATGCGGTGCTGGCCGATGAAAACGGTGTGTTGATCCTGTCCCCCGACGAGGTGGACATGGTGGCAGACCGCGCCATCCAGATGCAGGCGCGCGAAGTCGAACTTCTGAAGCGCATCGACGCCGGCGAAAGCCTGCCCACCATCTCCGGCGCGAAGGCGCGCGTGGAAGCAGACGCCTAGCACCCGGCAAAAGTGCCGAGCTTTCGGCCATCCTCCTTCTCCCCGCTCGCGGGGAGAAGGACACTTCGAGGTTGGTGTGCTGCGATACCAACCCTGCTGATCCCTATCTTTCCACACAGCTTCATCACCGCGCTTGACAAGAGCGCCCCTCTTCACTCACCTTGCAGCCTCACCTGGGGGGTCCCGCCAAGGGGCTGAGATTCTGCTGGGCATGGTTTTCCATGCAGCGCAGTGACCCGATGAACCTGATCCAGTTCATACTGGCGTAGGGATGGTGCATGCCTGGCGGGTCGCTGGCTCCTTCGAGCCGAAATCCATATCCATAGCGGATCGCCGGAGCTCTTCCTCCTCTCGGCACGAACTGGGTCTCCATTGCAAAACACGCAGAGGAGGCTCTGACCCATGGATGCTATCGCTCCGAAAGTGACAACCGGCCCGTTACCGGCATCGCGCAAGATCTACAAACCCGGCAAGCTTCACCCTGACATTCGCGTGCCCCTGCGCGAGATCGCCGTGCATCCGAGCGCCGGCGAGCCACCGGTCACCGTCTATGATTCCTCCGGGCCCTATTCCGATCCTGAAGCCTATATTGAGATCGAGAAGGGCCTGCCGCGCCCACGTGAGGCCTGGGTCAAGGCGCGCGGCGATGTGGAGGCTTATGAGGGTCGCCATGTGAAGCCGGAGGACAATGGTTTCGTTTCCGGTAACCGGTTGACGCCTGAGTTCCCCACCCGCCACCAGCCGTTGCGCGCAAAGGATGGCAAGGCAGTCACCCAGCTTGCTTATGCGCGCGCCGGCATCGTCACGCCTGAGATGGAGTTCATCGCCATTCGCGAAAATCTGGGCCGCGAGCAGGCGAAGGCAGCGCTCGTGCGCGATGGCGAGAGCTTCGGTGCCGCGATCCCCGATTTCGTGACGCCGGAATTCGTGCGTGACGAGGTGGCGAAGGGCCGGGCGATCATTCCCGCCAACATCAACCACCCGGAAGCCGAGCCGATGATCATCGGCCGCAATTTCCTCGTGAAGATCAACGCCAATATCGGCAATTCCGCCGTCACCTCCTCCATGGCCGAGGAGGTGGAGAAGATGGTGTGGGCGACGCGCTGGGGCGGCGACACGGTGATGGACCTTTCCACCGGTCGCAACATCCACAATATCCGCGAATGGATCATCCGCAATTCGCCCGTGCCCATCGGCACCGTGCCGATCTATCAGGCGCTGGAAAAGGTGAACGGCATTGCCGAGGACCTCAACTGGGAGGTCTTTCGCGACACGTTGATCGAACAGGCCGAACAGGGCGTCGACTATTTCACCATCCATGCGGGTGTGCGGCTGCACTATATCCCGCTGACGGTCGATCGCGTGACGGGCATTGTCTCGCGCGGCGGCTCGATCATGGCCAAATGGTGCCTGCATCATCACAAGGAAAGCTTCCTCTACGAGCATTTTGAGGAAATCTGCGACATCTGCCGCGCCTATGACGTGTCCTTCTCGCTGGGCGACGGCCTGCGTCCGGGCTCCATTGCCGATGCCAATGACGCCGCGCAGTTTGCCGAGCTGGAGACGCTGGGCGAGCTCACGCAGATCGCCTGGAAGAAGGACTGCCAGGTGATGATCGAGGGCCCGGGCCACGTGCCGATGCACAAGATCAAGGAAAACATGGACAAGCAGCTCGATGTCTGCGGCGAGGCGCCCTTCTACACGCTTGGGCCGCTCACGACCGACATTGCGCCGGGCTATGACCACATCACGAGCGGCATTGGCGCGGCAATGATCGGCTGGTTCGGCACGGCCATGCTCTGCTATGTGACGCCGAAGGAGCATCTGGGCCTGCCTGACCGCGACGATGTGAAGACGGGCGTCATCACCTACAAGATCGCGGCCCATGCGGCGGACCTTGCCAAGGGGCATCCGGCAGCGAAGATCCGCGACGATGCGCTTTCGCGGGCGCGTTTCGAGTTTCGCTGGGAGGACCAGTTCAACCTCTCGCTTGATCCCGAGACGGCGCGCAACTTCCACGACGAGACGCTCCCCAAGGAGGCGCACAAGGTGGCGCATTTCTGCTCCATGTGCGGGCCGAAATTCTGCTCCATGCGCATCTCGCATGACATCCGCGCCGAGGCGCAAAAGGAGGGCATGGCCAAGATGGCCGAGAAGTTCCGCGAGGGCGGCGAACTCTACATGCCGCTGGAAAAGGCGGTCGAGCCCGGGGAGTGATCCATGCATGTCCTTGTTCGTGGGGCGGGCGTTGCCGGCCTCACGCTGGCGCATGAGCTGGTGCGGGCGGGTGTGCGGGTGACGGTGTGCGACACCCGCTCCGGCCCGGCGGGCAGCGCCTCGTGGCTGGCGGGTGGGATGCTGGCACCGTGGTGTGAGCGCGAGAGCGCGGAGGAGCCGGTGCTCACGCTCGGAAAGAGTGCGGCAGACTGGTGGCACGAGGCTCTTCCCGGCCATGTGGTGCGCAATGGAACGCTCGTTGTCGCGCCTGCGCGGGACCGGGCGGAGCTCGACCGTTTTGCCGCGCGCACGTCCGGCCATGAATGGCTGGAGGGTGAGGCCGTGGCCGCATTGGAGCCTGATCTTGCGGGCCGGTTTCGCCGCGGGCTTTTCTTTCCCGGAGAGGCGCATCTCGATCCGCGGCTGGCGCTGACGGCGCTTGTCGAGAGGCTGAGGAAGGCGGGTGTTCGTTTCGTCTGCGAAATGGAGGTTGAGGCCGACAGGATTGCCGATTGCACCGGCATGGCAGCGGCGGATCTGGAGCTGCGCGGGGTGCGGGGCGAGATGCTTCTGCTGCGCACGAAAGAGGTCAGGCTTGCGCGCCCGGTGCGGCTGCTTCACCCGCGCATACCGGTCTATATCGTGCCGCGTGCGGATCATCACTTCATGGTGGGCGCGACGATGATCGAGAGCGATGACGATGGGCCGATCAGCGCCCGTTCGATGATGGAATTGCTCAACGCGTCCTACAGCCTGCACCCGGCCTTTGCCGAGGCGAAGATCGTGGAGACGGGTGCCGGCGTGCGGCCCGCCTATCCCGACAATCTGCCGCGCGTGAAGCGTACGCCGAAGGGCATCAGCGTGAACGGGTTCTACCGCCACGGTTTTCTGCTCTCGCCGGCCATGGCGCGCGAGGCGGCCACCCTCATCCTGAACGAATGCGTGGAGGTGTTCGATGAAGCTCACGGTTAATGGTGAAGCGCGGCAGGTGACAGCAGCAACGCTGGCTGCCCTGCTCGATGAACTGGACTATGCGCCCGATTTTCTCGCCACCGCGCGCAATGGCGAGGTTGTTCCGGCAGCGGAACGAAGTGGGTGCACGCTGAAAGACGGGGACCGGATCGAGATCCTTTCACCCATGCAGGGAGGCTGACATGCTGGAAGTCTATGGCGAACAGATTTCATCGAGGCTGCTGCTCGGCACGGCGCAATACCCCTCCCCCGCCATCATGGCCGACGCGGTGCAGGCAAGCGGCTGCGAAGTCGTGACCGTCTCGCTGCGCCGTGAGATGGCGGGCAACCGAAATGGTGGGCAATTCTGGGAATTGATCCGGGAGCTTGGCGTGCGCGTTCTGCCCAACACGGCGGGCTGCCATTCGGTGAAGGAGGCGGTGACCACGGCGCAGATGGCGCGCGAGCTTTTCGGCACGGACTGGATCAAGCTCGAGGTGATCGGCCATCACGACACGCTGCAGCCCGATGTGTTCGGCCTTGTCGAGGCCGCGCGCATTCTGAGCGATGAGGGGTTCAAGGTTTTTCCTTACACGACCGACGATCTGGTGGTGGGGGAGAGGTTGCTTGGGGCGGGGTGCGGGGTGCTGATGCCCTGGTGCGCGCCCATCGGCTCGGCGCGGGGCCCAGCCAATCCCGAAGCGCTTCTGGCCATGCGGGCAGAATTTTCCGGTGTGCCGCTCATCGTGGATGCGGGGCTCGGGCGCCCCTCCCATGCGGCCATGGTGATGGAGCTCGGGTTTGATGCCGTGTTGCTCAACACGGCTGTGGCGAAGGCGGGTGATCCGGCGGCGATGGCAGAAGCCTTTGGCGAGGCTGTGGAAGCAGGGAGAAAGGCCTTTCTGGCCGGGCTTCTGGAGCCGCGCGACATGGCCGTTCCCTCAACGCCGGTGATCGGCAAGGCAGTGTTTGAATGAAACTCGATCCCTTCTACCTGATTGTCGACAGCGCGGCGTGGATCGGCAGGCTCGTTCCCCTCGGCGTGAAGCTCGTGCAGTTGCGCATCAAGGAGATGGATGAGGCAGCACTTCGCGAAGAAATCATCGAGGCAAGGCGCATCTGCGCCGAACACGATTGCCAGCTCATCGTGAATGACCACTGGCGGCTGGCCATCGAGGCGGATTGCGATTTCATCCATCTGGGCCAGGAAGACCTGGCTGAGGCCGATCTCGATGCGATCCGCGCGGCGGGGCTGAAGCTCGGCATCAGCACCCATGACGGGGCGGAACTGCGCACGGCACTCGCCGCGAAGCCGGACTATGTCGCGCTCGGGCCGGTCTATCCGACGATCCTCAAGAAGATGAAATGGGGCCCGCAGGGGCTCGACCGGCTGGCCGACTGGCGAAAGCGTGTCGGCGATGTGCCGCTGGTGGCGATTGGCGGGCTGAATCCCGAACGGCTTCCCGGCGTGTTTGCGGCGGGGGCGGATAGTGCTGCCGTGGTGACGGACATCACGCTGAATCCAGATCCGGAAGCGCGCACGCGCGAATGGCTGGCAGCCACCGCGCAATGGCGGTGAGCATGGCGCATGTGCTGGTGATTGCCGGTTCGGACTCGTCTGGCGGGGCCGGCATCGCGCGCGATGTGGAGACACTTGCTGCCTTTGGCGTGAAAGCCTGCCTCGCGCTTACGGCAGTAACGGTGCAGACCCACACGGCGGTGGAGCGCGTCCAGCTCTGCGAGCCCGATCTGGTGGAAGCACAGATGCGCGCCGCCCTTTCGGCAAACGTGGTCGCGGCCATCAAGATCGGCATGCTCGGAAGCCGCGAGACCGTGGCGCGCGTCGCGGCGGTTCTGCGCGACCATGTGGCGACACCGGTGGTGCTAGATCCGGTGGTCGCGTCGTCTTCCGGGCGGGCGCTGCTTTGCGACGATGCCATTGCAGTGATGCGGAAAGGCCTGATGCCGCTTTGCACGCTCGTCACACCCAACCTGCCTGAGCTCGCACTCCTTTCAGGTGGGAGCGAGGCAGATGAACACCAGCAGGCGCGCGGTCTGCTTGGCAGCGGTGTGAAGACGCTGCTCGTGAAAGGCGGGCATGCAGAGGGGCCGCGCGCCGTGGACACGCTGTTTCAGGCGGGGGAACCGCCATTGCGATTCGAGGGTCCGCGTCTTCCTGGCACGATGCGTGGCACCGGCTGCATGCTGGCCAGCGCCATCGCTGCGGGTCTTGCCCGGGGCGATGGGCTGGAGGCCAGCGTGCGCGCGGCAAAAACCCACTTGTCCGAACGCTGGCTTGCCAACTAACTCCCTGTCAGAGGATTTCTGACAGCTTTACCGCACGACCTTCCTTCACCGAGAGCAGCGCCGCATCGGCCAGTGCCAGCGCGCGCAGACCGTCCTCGCCCGAGGGTGACGCCGGCTTGCCCTCGACAATGGCGGCGATGAAGCTGGCAATCTCGGCGGCATAGGCCTCCGTATAGCGGGTCATGAAGAAATCATGCAGCGGCGGGCGGGTAAAACCCTGCGCATTGGCGATCTCTATGGATACGGGTCGCTGGTTTTCCGCCGCGATTGCGCCCGCAGCACCCAGCACCTCGATCCGCTGGTCGTAGCCATAGGTGGCACGGCGCGAATTGGAGATGCTGCATTGCCGCCCCGAGGCGGTGGTGAGGATGACGGAAACGCTGTCGAAATCCCCGGCCTCGCCGATGGCCGGATCGACCAGAACCGAAGCAGTGGCAAACACCGTCTCGGGCTCCTCGCCCAGCAGAAAACGCGCCATGTCGAAATCGTGGATCGTCATGTCACGCAGGATGCCACCCGATGACTTTATGTAGCTGATGGGCGGCGGGCCGGGATCGCGCGAGGTGATCTGCACCATCTCGACAGGGCCAATGCGTCCTTCGTCGATCGCTGCGCGCACGGCAGCGAAATGCGGATCGAAGCGGCGGTTGAAACCCACCATCAGCACGGTACCCGTTTCCTTCACCACGCCAAGGCACTGCTTCACGCGAGCAAGGCTTAGATCGACGGGCTTTTCACAGAAAACAGCCTTGCCGGCGCGGGCAAAGCGCTCGATCAGATCCGCATGCGTATCGGTCGGCGTGCAGATGACGACGGCATCAATGCTCCTGTCGGCCTCAATGTCTTCAATGCTGCGAACCGCGCATCCATAGGCATCGGCAACAGCCTGTGCAGCCTCTGCAAAGGCATCAGCGACGGCGACAAGCTGCGCCTCCGCATTACCGGCAATCGCCTTTGCATGCACCTTGCCGATGCGCCCGGCACCAAGAAGCGCGAAGTTTACGGTCATGTAGGGTCTTTCTGTCTGGAATTTGGAAGTCTTTGTCTCAGATGTAACTGGCGTTTTCGTGAACGCCGGACTGCACGCCGGTGATCAGCGAGACCACTTCGTTTCCGTCCGTCTTGTCGGCTTCCAGCATGCCGGCGATGCGGCCGCGCCGGAACACCCAGATCTTGTCGACGAGGTTGAAGACCTGCCTGAGATTGTGGCTGACGAGGATCAGCGGAATGCCGCGTTTCTTCAGGCCGCGAATGATGTTTTCCACCTGCGTCGTTTCCTGCACGCCCAGGGCCGCTGTGGGCTCATCCATGAGGATCAGCTTCGAAGCGAAGCTCGCAGCGCGGCTGATGGCGACACACTGGCGCTGACCGCCGGACATGTTGGCGATAGCGTTGTGCAGGTTGGGGATTTTCACACCCGTTTTTTCGAGTGCTTCCTGGCTGCGCTGCAGCATTTTCTTCTCGTTCAGGAAGCTGAACGGACCGAGATTGAAATAGGTCTCCTCCCGGCCGAGAAAAATGTTGGAGGGCACGTCCAGATCGTCGGCGAGTGCAAGATTCTGGAACACGGCCTCAATACCTGCCTCGCGGGCATCGACCGGACTTTGAAAATCCATTTCCTGTCCATCGAACAGGATCTTGCCGGACGTCGGTCGCTCCACGCCGGTGATCTGACGTACAAAGGTCGACTTGCCGGCACCATTGTCGCCGACGATGGCCACGTGTTCGCCGTCAAGAAGCTCGAAATTGGCATCCTCAAGTGCGCGCACACCGCCATAATGCTTGGTCAGCCCCTCGGTTCTGAGGATGACTTTGCGTTCTGCGCCTGCCCGTTTTTCGCCTGTCATGGGGTCCTCCCGGGGTTCAGCGCGACCGTGGCCGCATGCGCTGGCGGTAGACATCGGCCACCACGGCGGCGACGATGATCACGCCCTTGATCATTTCCTGATAGTAGGCATCGAGCCGCAGGAAGGTGAAGCCGGATATGATGACGCCGAAGATGACGGCGCCGATCAGCGTTCCGATGATCGAGCCGCGTCCACCGGAAAGCGACACGCCGCCGATAACGGCCATGGCGATGGCATCGAGCTCATACATGATGCCCATTCCGGCTTGCGCGGTCAGTCCGCGGGCGGCGATCACCATGCCGGCAAGACCGGCGAGAAGACCCGCTATCGTATAGACCAGCACCAGATGCCGCTCGACATTGATGCCCGACATGCGCGCCGCCTGCTCGTTGGAGCCGATGGCATATGTGTGCTTGCCATAGACGGTGTATTTGAGCGCCACATGGAAAAGAGCCACGATCGCCAGAAAGATGAAGACCGGGGTCATGCCCTGCCCCAGGGCTGCAAAACTGTCGGTCGGGAAGGAGACCGGCTGGCCCTTCGTGTACCATTTGGCGATGCCGCGCGCCGTCACCATCATGCCGAGCGTGGCGATGAAGGGGGGGATTTTCGTGAAGGCAATCAGCAGACCGTTGATCATGCCGGCCACGATGCCGCAGGCAAGGCCGATGAGTATGGGAATGATGACAGGAAGATCGGTCAGTTCCGGATAAACCGCGCGCGGATAGGTGCTCACCTGAGCGAAGCTCATCGCAATCATCGCCGTGGCGCCGACCACCGAGCCTGATGAAAGATCGATGCCACCGGTGATGATGACCTGCGTCACGCCGATGGCGATGATGCCCACCACCGAAACCTGCAGGATCATGATGGACAGGCGCTGGGTGTTGAACAGGAAGCTCTGCCCCTGAAAGATCCAGCCAAGAATCTCGAAAATGAGTGCGATGCCGACAAGGCCGAGCAACGCATTCAATTCGTGCGAGCGCGGCCGCTTCTGGGGCATTTCCGCGGCGCTGTCGGAAACTGCTTGTGCCTGGTTTGCCATTGTCAATTCCGCCAAGGGGAGCCGGCACGGGCCGGCGGGATGGCGGCGACCCGATGGCCGCCGCCGTCAGGTCCGGACATTCAGTTCTTGGTCGTGAACTGATCCATATTGTCCGGCGTCACGAGCTGGAAGGGAATATACACCTTCTGATCGACGTCTTCACCCTTGGCGAGCCTGAGGGCCGCATCGAGCGCGCCCTTGCCCTGCCCTGCCGCGTCCTGGAACACGGTCACGTCGAGATCGCCGGCGGCCATGGCTGCGAGCGCATCCTGCGTGGCATCGACACCGCCGACCAGCATGTCTTCCATCGAGATGTTGGCGGCTTTCATGGCCTGGATGGCGCCAATGGCCATTTCGTCATTGTTGGAGACAACGGCGTCGAACTCCAGCCCGGCGGAAAGCCAGTTGGTCATCAGATCGGTTGCCTCGGTGCGCTGCCAGTTGGCGGTCTGCTCCTCGACGATTTCCATGAAGGAGCATTCATCCGTGGCGATGACGTCATGAACATCCTGGGTGCGCATGCGCGCCGCCTGATTGGAGAGCTCACCCATCAGAACAACGATTTTTGCGCCCTCACCCTTGCCCTTCTCCTTGAGCAGGCGGCAGATTTCCTGCGCTTCCAGCGTGCCGGATTCGCGCTCATCGGAGGCGACGAAGGCCTGGTTGTCGGGCAGGTCATCGACATTGACCGGCTCGCGGTTGACGAAGACGAGCGGCACGCCTGCATCGGCTGCCGCCTTGGTCATGGCCACGGTGGCGTCGGTGTCGACCGGATTGACGATGACGGCATCGACACCCGAGGCGATGAAGTTCTGGATCTGGTTGAGCTGTTTGCCAACGTCGTTCTGCGCGTCCTCCACCTGCAGTTCGACGCCGTCCAGCGTTTCGGCATAGTCGACCATGCCATTGCGCAAGACAGTCAGGAAATTGTCGTCGAACAATGCCATGGAGACACCGACCGTCTCAGCCATGGCCGAGGTGGACATCAGTGCCGAAACGGCAACGCCCATCATAAGCTTTTTCATCTGAATGCTCCTCCACACGATGGGTGTCCGGCAGCACCCGCTTTGACCGGAATCCTTCAATGGGAATGTATGAGCCTCACCGGCACATGAGCAGCCGAACTCCTCGCCTTCCAACCGCCCGACACTCCAAGAAAATAGAATGTCGGCACCGTTAAAAACTCAATATGTAATATTTATTCTATTTCTTGCGGATGCGTCAAGGCGAAATTCCATTTGGCTTTTCGCCTCAGGCGGGTGGTGGAAAAGCGGTGGCGCGCAGGTGCTGCATGCTCTCTTGGAGGTCGCTGTGCAGATCGCGGGACGTGTGAACGGAATCCGCAAACGGCTCGAACGAAAACGGCCCTCGATAGCCTTCAGAACACAGGGCTGAGATTTGCCCGACATTGTCCAGCCGGTCGTTCTCGTCGACCAGCACACGATGTCCGTCGCGCATGTCGGAGACCGAAAGCGCCGTGTCGACGACACCGGAAATGTGAACGAGCCCGGTCTCGGCAACATGGAAGCTCTCCTCGCCGGAAAGCGTGTGATGAAACGTGTCATGCACGAGCCGGAAGGTGCCGGCGGCATCCAGCGAGGCGATTGCCTCGACGGCTTCCGATTTGAGGCGCAGGGAACAGGTTTCAAAGCCGAGCGGTTCGACAAGGCCAATGATGCCGGCGTCTTCGAGGAGCGGGCGCAGGCCCTTCAGCGCAGTTCGCAGATTGCACTGCCGTTCTCCATCGGCGGTTCCGGTGCCGTCATTGACGGGCACGAGCACCAGCGCCTCCGCGCCGCAATCACGCGCATAGGCAATCAGAGATCGAGCTTCCTCCTCGCGGGTGTCGTTCCAATCGTTGAAGCGCTGCAATGCGTTGATGGAGAGGATGCGCAGGCCGCGTGCCTTCGCCTCGCTACGGACCGATGCCGGCGACGTGCCATCCAGAATGGCGTTGCCTTCCAGATCGTTGCGGATTTCCACGCCCTTCACGCCAAGCGAAATGGCGAGGTCGAAGAATTCGGAAATCGGGCGATGGGGGGCGCACATGTGGTTGAGCGCAAAGAGAGCTTCTTTCGTCATGGGGTCTCCTCGGGGACGTGGCCGGGGAATGGCCGGCGAGAGGATGTCGACAGCGCCAATGGCCGTCAACGCAATCGTGAGAGAAAACACCCGTCCGTCGAAACGAACGCGGTTTCAATCCCGGCCCGATGGCGTATAAACCCCGGCACCCTTCGGGGTGTTCACTCTGCAATCCACCATTTCAGGCCGCGCCATGACCGAGAAGACATTTCATATCAATCTCACCTGCGAAGACCGCCCCGGCATTGTTGCCGCGGTGACGACGGAGCTTGCCGGTCTTGGTGCCAATATTGCTGAATCCAATCAGTTCTGGGACCGGCAGACGAACCGCTTCTTCATGCGCATCGCCGTTACCGCGCCACAGGGCGTGGAGCGCGACGGGCTGTTGCGGGCGCTGGAGCCGGCCATTGCGCGTTTCGACATGAAGACGGCCATCGCCGACACGGCACGGCGGCCGAAGATCATCATCATGGTGTCGAAGTTCGACCATGCGCTTTTGCACCTGCTCTACCAGATTCGCGTCGGCTGGCTCGATGCCGAAGTGGTGGCCATCGTTTCCAACCACGAGGATTCGCGCTCCACGGCTGAGATGGAGGGCATTCCCTATCACTTTTGGAAGGTGACGAAGGATAACAAGCAGGAGCAGGAGGCCAAGCTTCTCGACCTGTTCAAGGAGACGGGTGCGGATCTCGTCATCCTCGCGCGCTACATGCAGGTGCTTTCCAACGAGCTTTCGAACCGGCTCTACGGCAAGGTGATCAACATCCACCATTCGTTCCTGCCGAGCTTCAAGGGTGCAAAGCCCTATCACCAGGCGCATGAGCGCGGGGTGAAGCTGATCGGCGCGACGGCGCATTATGTGACGCCGGATCTGGACGAAGGTCCGATCATCGAGCAGGAAACCGAGCGTGTCACGCATGCCATGACGGCAGAAGATTTCGTCGCCACCGGCCGCGACATCGAAAGCCGGGTTCTCGCCCGTGCCGTCAAGCTGCACCTGGAAAACCGGGTGATGATGAACGGGCACAAGACGGTCGTCTTCGGGTGACACCTGTCAACGCATGAGGTCTCACCCCGCCGTTGCGCGGGCCCTTCTGCGTGAGCGGAAGGCGAGCAGGAAGGCGAGGCCGAGCATGGTCGCGGTGATGGCGTAGAGCGTCAGCGCGATGGGGCTGGAAAACAGGATCTGGAAATCGCCGTTCGAGATGGAAAGCGCGCGGCGCAGATTGTTTTCCATGTCCGCACCCAGAAGCAGGCCCAGAATGACCGGCACCAGGGAAATGCCCAGCATGCGCAGGATGTAGCCCATCACGCCGAACCCGACCATGACGAACAGGTCGAAGGTAGAGTGGCTGATCGAGTAGACACCGAGAAAGCTGACCATCACGACGAAGGGCATCAGCACCCATTGCGGCATGGAGAGCATGCGCGTGAACAGGCCGATCATCGGAATGTTCATGATGAGCAGCGCTATGTTGGCGATATAGAGCGCGGCAATCAGGCCCCAGACGAGGTCCGGCTGCCGGTCGAAGAGCAATGGGCCGGGCTGGATGTTGAGCGAGATGAGCAGCGCCAGCATGACAGCCGTGGTGCCGCTGCCCGGCACGCCGAGCGTGAGCATGGGGATCAACGCGCCGCCGGATGCCGCGTTGTTGCCGGCTTCGGGGGCCGCGATGCCGCGCGGGTCACCCTCGCCAAATCTGCCGTCCTTCGCGCTCCAGCGCTGTTCGGCGATGTAGGACATGAACGCGCCGAGCGAGGCCCCTGCCCCCGGCAGAATGCCGCAGACAAAGCCGATGACCGAGCCGCGCAGATTGGCCCAACCGCCGGCCATCATGTCCTTGAAACGCGGCAATGCGCGGCCGAGCGGAACCATTTTCTCCTGCCCTTGATGCACCCGCTCCAGATAGACCAGCACTTCGGAAATGGCGAACAGACCGACAATGGCAACGATGGGGTCGAACCCGTCATAGAGATGGAAGGAGCCGGCCGTGTAGCGCGCCGTGCCGGTGGCGGGGTCGAGCCCGACCGAGGCGATCATCAAACCGATGAAGGCGGCAAGCAGCGTCTTGAACGGGTTGACCGAGGTGATGCCGCCGATTGTCGCAAAGGCCATGACATAGAGCGCGAAATAATCCGCTGGGCCGAAATAGATGGCGGCCTTGGCCAGAAGCGGCGCGAAAAGCGTGAGGCCGATCGTGGCGAAGGTCGCACCGATAAAGGAGGCGACAGCCGAGATGGCAAGCGCCTCCGATGCCTTGCCGGCGCGCGCCATGGGGTAGCCGTCAAGCGTCGTCATGATGGCCGGCTCGTCGCCGGGAATGTTGAGCATGATCGAGGAGATGCGCCCGCCATACATGCAGCCATAATAGATGCATGACAGCATGATCAGCGCGGAGGTGGGCTCCAGCCCGAGCGAGAAGGCGAGCGGGATGAGGATGGCGACGCCGTTCACGGGGCCAAGCCCCGGCAGCGCGCCGATCAGCGTTCCCGCGAAGCAGCCGAACAGCGCCAGAGCCAGATTGGTCGGCGTGATCGCGACTGCAAATCCCTGCGCAAGGGCGGAGAGCATGTCCATGAAATCAGCTCACGAATTCTGGGAGAAGCGGCAGCGGAAGACCGAGCAGCTTGTCGAAGGCAAGAAACAGGAACGCGCTCATGATCGCCGCCGAGGCGATGGATTTCGGCCATGAGCTGCGCAGGATGCGCCCCAAAAGCGCGACAGCGATGAAGGTGGCGAGCGGAAAGCCCAGCACCTCCAGAAAGCCCGCATAGGCAAGCAGAAGCGAGACCGCCCCCACCTGCAACAGAAGCGGCTTGCCCGTGACCCAGGCCGGCTCCTCATCCGGGCGGATGATCATCGTCAGGCTGAGGATCGCGGCGGGCACGGACAGCATGATGGGAAAGGCCGCGGGGCCAAGAGGGTCGCCGAAGCTCGCCTCATAGTCTCCCGCGGTCACGCCGTACCAGATCGAAATGGCCAGAAGAAAAAGGCCGACGATCCTGTCTGTCACTTGATGACTCCGATCTCCTGGGAAATCTTGCGCATCTGTTCGGACTGGTCCTTCACATAGGCCTCGAACTCCGCGCCGCCGCGCCACACCGGCACGAGGCCGTTGCCCTTGGCGGTCTCTTTCCAGTCGTCCGTGTCATAGAGTTTCTGCAGGCGCTCGACCCAGGCATTGTAGCCTTCGTCGGAGACCTCGCCGCCCGTGTAGAAACCGCGCCAGTTGTAGCCGGTCACATCGAGACCCTGCTCCTTTGCGGTGGGCGAATCCGGGAAGGCGGGAATGCGCTCGTCGGAGAGGGCTGCCAGAATGCGGATGTCGCCCGATTCCACGAAGCCGGCGATTTCGCCCAGATCGGTGGAGACCGCCTGAACCTGCCCGCCGATCATCTGCGTGACGGCGGGGCCGCCGCCATCGAACTGCACCCAGCGGATCTGCTTGTATTCATCGCCCGAGAGGCCGGCGGCCTGCGCCAGCATGAGGAGGCGGATATGATCCCAGCCGCCAGCGCCGGAAGAGCCGGCGACAGCAAGTGCGCTTGGGTCTTCCTTGAGCGCGGCCACCAGATCGTCGAGCGTCTTGAAGTCCGAATCCTTCGGCACGACGATCACGCCGACATCGGTGCCCAGCATGGCCACCCAGCGCATCACCGACGTGTCGGCCGGATATTTACCCTGCGCGATCTGCGTGACGCCCACGGTGGAGGTGGCCACCATCAGCTCCGCATCGTCGGCGCGCGACGACATGACCTTGGCATAGGCGACCGCGCCCACGCCGCCCGGCA
Organism: Nitratireductor sp. B36; assembly: GCF_020833685.1. Taxonomy (GTDB): domain Bacteria; phylum Pseudomonadota; class Alphaproteobacteria; order Rhizobiales; family Rhizobiaceae; genus Nitratireductor. The sequence goes on along the minus strand of NZ_JACKZY010000005.1, from coordinate 202,765 downwards.
TGTTGGTGACCTGAACCGGTGCATCCACCAGCTTCTGGTCGAACAGCATCTTGCCGATGGTACGGCAGGTAAAATCCCAGCCGCCGCCGGGATCGGCAGGTGCGATGCACTCGGCAGCCGTGGCACCAGCCACGGAAAGCGACGTCCACAGGACAGCCGCTCCAAAAAGCTTTGAAAGTTTGCTCATCAAGTCCTCCCTCATTGAAGTCGAAATTCCAGTGTCCGAGACCGGATTGGCGTCCGCCCTCAGCCTCCTTCCACAAACCCGCGCGCGCCGAAAAGGCGGCGCGAATCCTCCAGCGCCTGCAGGATCTGCCCGCGCACGTCGCGTGCATGCCTGCGAATGGCGGCGGCGGCCTCCTCGGTTTTCCGCTGCCGGACAAGCGCTATGATTTCATTGTGCTCGCGGTGGGCGATGGCGCGCGCCTCCGGCGAGCTGGCCACCAGCCAGCGGGCGCGGATCGTGCGGTTGACCGCATCCTGCACCGCATCGCGCAGGAAGCGATTGCCAGAAAGGGCTGCAAGCTGCACATGCACGTCGAGCCCCGCCTCGAACCAGTCGTCGGGCGTGAAGTCGCTCAGGCCTTCGTCCACCGTGCGCAGGATGGCGTCCAGCTCCTCAGGCCTTGCCCGTTCGCAGGCAAGACGAATCGCCGCGTCCTCGACGATTTCGCGATATTCGAAGATTTCCTCAAGCTGCTGCAGGTCGAAGGGCGCGATGGCATAGCCCCGCTCGGCCTTCACGACGAGCCCTTCACGGATCAGCTCGGCCAGAGCCTGCCGGATGGGCGTGCGCGAAACGCCATAGGTGGTTTCCAGCGATCGTTCGGACACGACCTCGCCCGGCGCAAGCTTGAGCGACAGCACATCGCCGCGAATGCGCGAAAGCACGCGTTCGCCGAGCGGCTGTTCGGTCATGTCTTTTGCAGCCTCACCCATGATGGACGGGCACTCCTCCCTGCATGTGCGGCGGTCCGGACAAGCCTCCCTGCCCTCCGGTCTGCCATTTTTGGAACGGGCATTGACCGCTCTTTGCAAGACGGTATACCAATCCGGTCTACCGATGCAATCAGGTGGGAGGAAAAATCGTGACAGCACCAGCCGGCCACCTTGTGGAAGGGTTCCCCGAGCGCGTCAGCGTCGTCGAAGTGGGACCGCGCGACGGATTGCAGTCGGAGCCGCAATTCGTGCCGACGGAGAGAAAGATCGCGCTCGTCAACGGGCTGATCGATGCCGGCATCCGCCATCTGGAGGTCACGTCCTTCGTCTCGCCACGCGCTGTGCCGCAGATGCGGGATGCGGCAGAGGTTCTGGCCGGCATCGACCGCTCGAAGGGCGCGGTGCTGACCGCGCTGGTGCCCAATGCGCGCGGCGCCGATCGCGCGGCCGAGGCGGGTGTCGATGCCATGGTCGTTTTCATGTCGGCCTCGGAGAGCCACAATCTGAAGAATGTGAACCGCACCCGCGCCCAGTCTCTTGAAGGGTTCGCCGACATCGTGCGCATTGCAGGCGATGCGGACGTTCCGGTCTATGGGGCGATTGCCACATCCTTTGGCTGTCCCTTCGAGGGCGAAGTGCCGGTCTCTTCCGTGGTGGAGATCGCCCGCGCCTATCGCGACATGGGCATCACCACGCTTTCGCTGGGCGACACGACGGGCATGGCGACGCCGCCCGTGGTGCAGGAGCGCTGCCGCGCGCTGAGAAAGGCGGTGCCGGAAGCCGACATCGCGCTTCATTTCCACAATACGCGCGGCGTGGGGCTTGCCTGTGTCTATGCCGGGCTGCTCGAGGGCGTTACCCGCTACGAGGCGAGCATTGGCGGCCTTGGCGGCTGCCCCTTCGTGCCGCGCGCCACCGGCAATATCTGCACCGAGGATCTTGTCTACATGCTGAGCGAATGCGGGGTGGAAACCGGTGTCGATCTCGAAAAACTGATCGGTGTCGCGCAGGAAGCCGAAGCGATCATCGGGCGCACGCTTCCCGGACAGGTGATGAAGGCGGGCCCGCGGCTCCAGACCGCCAGCATGGACAGCGTTGCGACCGCCAATGGCTGAGAACATGACCGAGAAAAAAGCGCCGCTTGAGGGCATTCGGGTCATTGATCTGACGCGGGTTCTCTCCGGCCCGTTCTGCACTATGATGCTGGGCGACATGGGGGCGGAGGTGATCAAGGTCGAACCCGCCAAGGGCGACCCGATCCGCGAACAGGGCACGCTGCGCGACGGGTTCTCCGCCTATTATGCAAGCTTCAACCGCAACAAGAAATCGGTCGTCATCGATCTCTATAGCGCGCGCGGCCGCGCGGTGCTGGAGCGGCTGATCGCGGATGCCGACGTCCTCATCGACAATTTTCGCCCCGGCGTCATGGCGAAGATGGGTTTTGGCGAGGCACGGCTGAAGGCGCTCAATCCCAGGCTGGTGACCGCCAATGTGAATGGCTATGGCTCGACCGGCCCCTATGTGGACCGCCCGGCCTTCGATTTCATCGCTCAGGCGATGAGCGGTCTCATGGGCGTGAACGGCGCGGAAGGCGAAGAGCCGATGCGCGTCGCGCAGCCGATCACCGATCTGGTGGCCGGCCTCTACTGTGCATTCGGCATTGTGAGCGCGCTGCGCGCGCGCGATCTCAATGGAACGGGACAGCATGTGGAAAGCGCCATGATGAATGGCGCGATCAGCATGATGGCCTATCTGGCGTCGGAGTATTTCACCACCGGAGAACTGCCTGCCCGCACCGGCAATGACCACCCGCTGGTCGCCCCTTATGGCCTCTTCAGGGCGCGGGATGGCGAGATTGCCGTCGCGCCCTCCAATGACGTGATCCTGAAGCGGTTTCTCGATGTGCTGGAGCTCGGTCACCTGATGGAGGATCCGCGCTACGACACGAACGACAAGCGCTTTGCCCGCCGCCCCGAACTCAACGAGATGATCAATCAGGCTGTCGGTCGGGACACGCAGGAGGCTTGGATTGCGCGGCTCAACGCCGCCGGCGTGCCCTGCGGCAAGGTGCAGAATCTGGCCGAGGCCTTGAACGACCCGCAGACGCAGGCGCAGGAAATGGTGATCGAGGTCGACCAGCCGAACCACGGGCCGATCCGCATGCTGGGCTTTCCGGTGAAGCTGAGCGACACGCCCTGCCGCCTGCGCCATCCCGCGCCCGAGCTGGGGGCGGACACGAGGGCGGTTCTGGAAGCGAGCGGCTTCGAGGCTGACGAGATTGAAGCGCTGGCAAAGGAAGGCGCCATCGGGGGGAATTGGATCACGGTGCGTGGTTCGACAAGCTCACCATGAGGGCCGGGGTTGGCGAATGAAAACGTTGCACCGTCTCCGCCCAGGGCTCATTGCCGGGCAAAACTTTCCTCATGGTGAGCTTGTCGAACCACGCACGGCGATAATGCAGTGGAGCATCGAAACAATCTGAAGACTGGATGCCAGCGTTCTGCCCATGACGGCAGGGGCCATTGAAAACGCCACCCTTGGATCGGCGCAAATTGCCCCCATATGCGGGAGAGTGTCCTTCCTCCCCGGAGTTCTCCCATGATCCCCTTTTCCGTTCTCGACCTGGCGCCTGTCCCTGACGGTTCGAGCGTTGCCGATGCGCTGAACAACACGCTCGATCTTGCCCGCCATGCCGAGAGCTGGGGCTATCGCCGTTTCTGGCTGGCCGAACATCACAACATGGCGGGCATCGCCAGTGCGGCAACCTCGGTCCTGATCGGGCAGGTGGCCGCCGCCACGAAGACGATCCGCGTCGGTGCAGGCGGTGTGATGCTGCCCAACCACGCCCCACTGATCATCGCCGAGCAGTTCGGCACGCTGGCCACGCTTTATCCGGACCGCATCGATCTGGGGCTTGGCCGCGCGCCGGGCACCGACATGGCCACGGCCCGCGCCCTGCGGCGCGGGCTCGACGATGGCGAGGGTTTTCCGCGTGATGTGATGGAGTTGATCGCCTATCTGGGTGACGATGAGCCCGGTCAGAAGGTACGCGCCATCCCCGGGCGCGGCACGCATGTGCCGGTCTGGATCCTCGGATCGAGCCTTTATGGCGCGCAGCTCGCCGCGCATCTGGGCTTGCCCTATGCCTTCGCCTCGCACTTCGCGCCGGCCGCGCTGGAACAGGCGATCGAGGTCTACCGGCAGACATTCCGGCCCTCTGAACATCTTCAAAAGCCGCATTTCATGATGGCGCTCAACGTGTTTGCCGCCGATACGGACGCGGAGGGGCAGTTGCTCAAAACATCCATGCAGCAGGCCTTTGCCAATCTGCGCACCGGGCGACCGGGGCCCCTGCCCCGCCCGGTGGAAAATGTGGTCGAAACCTTCGACCCCGCCATCGCCGCCGGCGTGGCGCAGGCGCTGGCCTGCACCGCGGCGGGAAGCCCCGAAACGGTGCGGGAATCGCTTCAAGGGTTCATTTCCCGCTACGGGCCGGACGAAATCATCATTACCGGCCAGATTCACGACCACGCGGCGCGGCTGAAATCCTTTCGGATCGCGGCGGAGGTCATGTCCGAGCGCGCGGCAGCCCCGTCCTCATGAGAAGCTTTCAACGGGCGGGATAGTGGAACGGCTCGCCTGCAAAAGCGTCCCTTCCCCGGCCGATCTCATGGATCGCGCGGATCATGCGCCCTTCGCGCGCTAGCAGCCGGTCGCCCAGCGCGACAAGGCGGCGGTTTGGCGTGGCGCTCGGGGCGCGCTCGCGCAGCATTCTGGCCAGCGCGAATTCGTCCATCTCGCGCGCGAAAAAACTGGCGATGACATAGGCCGCTGCCGTGGAGCGGCTGATGCCCGCATGGCAATGCACCACCATTGGCGAGCGCCAGTCCCAGTCACGCGCGAAATCGAGCATTGCTTCGATCTGATCATAGGCCGGGGCGATCAGCCCCGGGCGCAAATCCGTGATGTCGTGCATAGCCAGATGGAGACGTTTCGGCACCGTATCGATCTGGCGAAGAGTGGGTGGTTCGCTGCTGGAGGTCAGAGAGATCATGTGCCGCGCGCCGGTCGCTTGCAGCATGCGTTCCAGATGCGATGCGGGGCAGATATAGAGCATTATCAGCCGCGCCCGGCCCAGTTTGCAAGCGCCCGGCCAAGGCGCTCGAAACCCTCTTCATCTCGCGGCAGGCCGATGCGCAGGCAATCGGAACGCTCCTTGAACCGCCGAACGAGAATGCCCTTGCGGCCCAGATGATCGAAGAGCTCTGCCGCACGCTTATGGCGCAGGAAACGGAAGAGATCGGTGCCGGTCTCGATCGACAGGCCCGCCTCGTCGAATAGCGCATCAAGCCTGATGCGCGCCGTGATCAGATTGTCGCGCATGGCGCTCTGCCAATCGCGGTCGGCAAGCGCCTCAAGCCCGGCATGGAGCGCAGGACCCGCGACGGCCCACGGGCCGAGCCATGCGGAAAGTTTCCGCGCAAGCTCTTCCGAAGCAAGTGCGAAGCCCAGCCGCAGGCCGGCGAGACCGAAAAATTTTCCGAAAGAGCGCAGCACCACGATGTTGCCGGCCTCCACATCGCCGGCGAGGCTTTCCACCCGTGGCCCCACATCCATGAAGGCCTCGTCGACCATCAGAACGCCGCTTTTGCGCCGCAGCTTTTCCGCAAGATCGAGCAATTCACCGCGACTGATCAGCCGCCCGTCGGGATTGTTCGGATTGACCACCACGGCAAGCCGCGCGCCATGAAGCGCATCGAAACGCTCCACCTCTTCGACCGTATGGCCGGCGAGTGCGGCGGCGCGCGCGTGTTCGGCATAGGTCGGGCCCAGAATGCGGGCCGGACCGGGTGCGAGAAGCGAGGCGACCAGCGGCAGGAGAAGCTGGGTTCCCGGCGCGGCGATCACATGGGCAGCAGACGGTGCGCCATAATATGCGGCGGCTCGCTCGGTAAGCGCCGCAATGTCAGCCTCTTCGGGCAGGCGCTCGACGGCGCTGGCAGGCAGGGGCGAAAAAGGATAGGGGTTCGGGTTGATGCCGGTGGACAGATCGAGAAAGGGCGTCGGTGCATCCGGAAAGTGCGCCGAAGCCTGTACGAGACTGCCGCCGTGATCGGTCACCCTGTCCAACGCCCGGTCAGCCAGTCGAGGCCTGATGTCCATTCTGATCGCCCTTTCATCCATGCTGGTGGAACTCGCCATCGGTTACCCCGAGCGGCTCTTTCGCCTGGTCGGCCATCCCGTCACCTGGATCGGCCGTCTTATCGCGCTGGCGGACAAACGATGCAATGTCGAAACCCTTTCGCCCGGCGCGCGCCGCCTGAATGGCGCGCTTTCGCTGGCCGTCATTCTCACGCTCGCGGGTCTCGCCGGCTGGTTGATCCAGACGGCTCTTTCCGGCTGGGCCGGGCTGCTGGTCGCCGCGCTTGTGGGCAGCACGCTCGTCGCCCAGCGGAGCCTCGCCACCCATGTGAAAGCAGTGGCGGACGGGCTGGACGCCGGCGGGCTCGCGGAGGGCCGAAGAGCGGTTTCGCAGATCGTCGGCCGCGATCCCGAAAGCCTCGATGAGGCCGGCGTTTCGCGCGCGGCCATCGAGAGCCTTGCCGAAAATTGCTCCGACGGCGTGGTCGCGCCGGTGTTCTGGATGGCGGTCGGCGGGCTGGCGGGCGGCGCGCTCTACAAGGCCGCGAACACGGCCGATTCCATGATCGGCCACAGAAGCGCGCGGCATCTTCATTTCGGCTGGGCGGCGGCGCGGTTCGACGATCTGATCAACCTGCCCGCTTCGCGCCTGACGGCGTTTCTCTTTATTGCTGCAGCGTTCTTCATGCGCGACGCCTCGGCTGGAGCGGCATGGCGCGCGGTGCGCCGCGATGCGCGCCTTCATCGCTCGCCCAATGCCGGCTGGCCGGAAGCGTCGATGGCGGGCGCGCTGGGCCTCGCCCTTGCCGGCCCGCGCCGCTATGGCGGTGAAATGGTGGAGGATGCCGTGATGGGCGATGGCGGCCGCCGCGCGGCCAATGCCGGCGACATCCGCCGCGCGCTCACGCTCTACCGGATTGCCGATGGCCTGCTGATCGGGCTTGTGGCGGTGGCGGCTGGGCTCTGGCATCTGGTGTTTTGATCTCTTGGCAATGGCGTCGTGCGTGGTTCGACAAGCTCACCATGAGGATGGGTAGAGACCTGCAATCCTGTGCATCAACATGGAGAACAGAGTTGCAGCGCATCCACCTCCCTCATGGTGAGCTTGTCGAACCACGCACCACCTCAAAGCAGGGCGACCTAAAATTCGATGCCCTTCTGCGCTTTCACGCCAGCGGCGAAATGATGCTTCACCTGCCCCATTTCGGTGACGAGATCGGCGGCCTCGGTCAATAACGGTTTTGCGTTGCGGCCGGTCACGACCACATGCAGATCCTCGCGCCGCCCGGTCAGTGCGGTCACCACGCGTTCAAGATCGAGATAGTCGTAGCGCAGGGCGATGTTCAGCTCGTCGAGCACCACCAGACCGATGCTCGGGTCTGCCATCAGCTCCTCGGCCTTTCCCCAGGCACGCTCGGCGGCGGCGATGTCACGCGCCAGATCCTGCGTTTCCCAGGTGAAGCCCTCGCCCATCGTGTGCCAGGAGACCTGATCGCCGAAGGCTGAGAAGGCGTCTTTCTCACCGCAGTGCCAGGCGCCCTTGATGAACTGCACGACACCCACCCGGCGGCCATGGCCCAGCATGCGCAGCGCAAGCCCGAAGGCCGCGGTGGATTTGCCCTTGCCCGGCCCCGTATTGACGATCAGAAGCCCCTTCTCGACCGTCTTGTCGCGCACCTCGGCATCCTGAACCGCCTTGCGTTTGGCCATCTTGGCCTTGTGGCGTTCGGCTTCGTTGGTGTCGATCTCTCGCATGTTACTTCACTTTCATGGGCAGGCCGGCAACCACCAGCGTGACGCTGTCGGCGGCAGCGGCGATCTTCTGGTTCAGGAACCCCGCCTCGTCGCGGAAGCGGCGTGCCAGCACGTTTTCGGGCACGATGCCGAAGCCGACCTCATTGGAAACGAGAACCGTGGTTCCCTCTCTCGCGGCAAGGGCTGCAACCAGTTTCTCGGCGGCAGGCTTTGGATCATGGTCGTTCAGCATGAGATTGCTGAGCCACAGGGTCAGGCAATCGACCAGAACCGTTTCGCGGGCCGGCAATTTTTCAAGCACGCCCGGCAGGTCGAGTGGGGCGTCGTGTGTCTGCCACGCCCCCGCCACCGCCCCCTCGCGCCGGGCGCGGTGCATGGCGATGCGCTCGCGCATCTCGTCATCGAAGGCCTGCGCCGTGGCGATGTAGTGCCAGGGCGCGGGTGCGGCCTCGATCAGCCTCTCGGCATGGCGGCTCTTGCCGGAGCGCGCGCCGCCGAGAACGAAATGAAGCGATCGCATCGCTATTTTGCCGGCTCAGCCGACGAGATGCCCGGCAAGGAAGGTCACGCCAACGCCAAGGATGGCGGCACCGGCAAGCCGGGGCTGCATGGCCTCGATGGCCCAGCCGCGCGACTGGACCAGAAAATATGCGCCGAGCGCGATGGCGCTCTGGATTGCGGCGAGGCCGGCGAGATAGGCGATGAGCGGCGTTTCTTCGCTGCCGACAATGGCCTCGCCGAAGGCATAGCCATGGAACACGCCGACCACCAGAAACAGGGCGAAGACGAGGATGTGATTCTCCACCGCCCGGCCGCGCGCCAGAAGCCAGCCGCCGGCAAGAACGCTTGCCGCAATGATGATTTCCGCCGCCGGCAGATCGAGCAGCATCAGGTGAAGACCGACGCCGATCAGCGAACCGGCGACGAAGAGAAGCGGCGCGAAAAGGCTCATGCCGGCGACAGCGGCAATGAGGCCGGCAGCGACGATGAAGGCCAGATGATCGAGCCCGATCACCGGATGCGCCAGACCCGAGACCAGTCCCTCATAGAGGGTCGTGGGCGTTTCTCCACCCATGGCGTGATGGGCCTCGGCGCTGGTTGCGAAGAGCGATGAAAAAACGAATGCGGAAAAAATGCGTGCGATACGCGTGGTCATGTCCGGTCCTTTCCCCTCCACCCGAGGGATACGGTGTTTCTTTCATGCTGTCGGCAGGTTTCCTGGCTCACGGGTCGAAGCGTTTTCCAGCCTTCCCAAGGCAAAAAGCCTCAGTGGCGATCAGGAAAATGCTCACCGCTTACAGTTGCGGGGGCAGCCATGGCCTTGGCGGTTTAGCGCCGCACCATGTTCCCTCTGGTCCGCTTGCGCGGAACCGACAGCGGCCCGACCATACAGGAACAGCCTCTTCCGGCAAACGCTTTCTTCACGCATTGACAGACGTGCCGGGCGAGCCATAAATGCGAGGCAGACGGTCCTCTTCCCTCAAGGGAGGAGGCTAAGAGGGAATGCGGTGCGGGCCTTGCCCAATGCCGCAGCTGTCCCCGCAACTGTAAGCGGAGAGCGCACCTGACACGCCACTGGGGCAACGCCCTGGGAAGGCTGGAGAGCGCAGCGACCCGTGAGCCAGGAAACCTGCCGTCTGAAAATGAAATCCTGACCGCCTGGCGGGTGTCCCGGGCAAGGAGTGTGCATTGTGACTGCCGACAGCGCCACCGCGCGCGATCTCCCGACCATTCATGGTGTCTCTGCCAGTACGCGGCCGCGAAAGGCCCGTGCGCCCCTCGCCCGCATCCCCGCATTCACCACACTCCGTCTGAAGGATATCCCATGACCACGAGCTTCAATCGTGTGCCCTGCACCGTCGTGACCGGCTTTCTCGGTGCCGGCAAGACAACGCTCATCCGCAATGTGCTGGAAAACACCAAGGGCAAGCGGCTTGCCATCATCGTCAATGAATTCGGCGATGCCGGCGTCGATGGCGAGGTGCTGAAAGGTTGCGGGCTCGACACCTGCCCGGAAGAAAACGTTCTGGAACTGGCCAATGGCTGCATCTGCTGCACCGTGGCCGACGATTTCGTGCCGGCACTTGACCAGATTCTCGCCCGTGAGCCGAAGGTGGATCACATCCTGATCGAGACCTCGGGCCTCGCCCTGCCAAAGCCGCTGGTGCAGGCCTTCCAGTGGCCGGCTATCAAGAATCGCGTCACCGTCGATGGCGTCATCGCCGTGGTGGACGGGCCGGCACTTGCCGACGGTCAGGTAGCGAACGACATGGATGCGCTCGCCGCGCAGCGCGCCGCCGACGAAACGCTCGACCATGACGATCCGGTGGAAGAAGTGTTCGACGATCAGGTGGCCTGCGCCGATCTCATCGTCTTGTCCAAGAGCGACCTTCTGGACGCGGAAGGCAATGAGCGCGCCCGCGCCCGCATCGAGGGCCATCTGTCGCGCAATGTGCAGATCGTGCCGAGCGCCCATGGCAAGGTGGACCCGGCGCTGCTGCTCGGTCTCGGTCTCGCGGTGGAAGACGACATCGAAAACCGCAAGACCCATCACGACGACCCGCACGATCATGAGCATGACGATTTCGATACGTTTGTCGTCGATCTGCCATCGGTCCTGCGGCCTGAAGATCTGGAAGCGCGCGTCAACGCGGCGGTGGAGACCGGCGAGGTTCTGCGCCTCAAGGGCTTTGCGCATGTGAAGGGCAAGCCGATGCGCCTGCAGGTGCAGGCCGTGGGCCCGCGCGTGTCGCACCATTACGACCGCCCGTGGAAGGCCGGCGAAGCCGCCGAGACGCGGCTTGTCGTGATCGGCCTCAAGGGCATCGACCGCGCGCGCATCGAAAGCCTTCTCTCGGCCTGATCCGATGCACATCCTCGCCACCACCACCGCCTCTCTGGACGATCTGATCGAACCTGTCGATCTGCAACAGTCGCCGGCGGACATGGTGGCGCTGTCGTTCACCGACAGCGATCTGGCGGGGATTGCCTCTGCGTGGCAGACCGGGCGCGAGGCCCTGCCCTCGCTGCGCCTTGCCGCGCTGCGCGATCTGAGACACCCCATGTCGGTCGATCTGTGGATCGACAACACGGCAGCGCACGCCCGCACCATTCTGGTGCGGGTGCTTGGGGGCTATGAGTGGTGGCGCTATGGCTGCGACCGGCTTTCCGCGCTGGCCGGGCAAAAGGGCATCGCGCTGGCGCTGCTTCCCGGCGAATGCCATCTGGACGACCCGCGCCTTGCCGAGCGCTCCACCGTTTCGCCGGAAGCGCGCGCGGCGCTGCTTGCCTGTTTCCGCGAGGGCGGACCGGACAACATGCGCGCGCTGACCATGCAGATGGCGCGCCTTGCGGGACGGGACGGCGAAGCGCCGGAAGCCGAACCGGTTGCCAAGGCAGGCTTCTATGCGCCGGGCCATGGCATTGTGGAGGCCGGTTTTTTTGCCGCGCAGCCCGGCAGGGCAATCGTTCCGATCCTCTTTTATCGCTCCATGCTGCTTGCCAGCGATGTCGCGCCCATCGACGCGCTGGTGGAGGCGCTTGAGGAACAGGGTCTTTGCGCCGTACCAGTGTTTGTCTCCAGCCTGCGCGACCCGGTTGCCGCCGGTTTCGTGCGCGACGCCGTGGAGACGTTGAAACCTGAGGCGCTCATCACCGCGACGGCGTTTTCCAGCGGCGCGGAGCCCGGCGAAAAAACACTGTTCGACCGGTTTGGCGTGCCGGTTTTTCAGGTGGTCACCGCCACCACGCGCCGCGAGGCGTGGCAGGAAGGCCAGCGCGGTCTGGCACCCGCCGACCTCGCCATGCATGTGGTGCTGCCGGAGCTCGATGGCCGGCTGATGGCGGGTGCGATTTCCTTCAAGGACGAGGCGGTGCTGGATGAAGGGCTTTCCTTCGGCGTTCAGCGCAACCGGCCCGAACCCGCGCGCATAAGGCAGGTGGCGGCGAGGATTGCGGCTCACCTGAAGCTTGCCCGAACGCCAAAACCCGAGCGCCGCATCGTCATCCTGATCCCGGATTATCCGAGCGCGCCGGGGCGCACCGGCTATGCGGTGGGTCTGGACGTGCCGTCGAGCGTGCTCGCCATGCTGCACGATCTTCGTGCGGCAGGGTATGCGGTTGATGGGGTTCCCGAGACGCCAAGGGCGCTGATGCAGCGGCTTGAACAGGTTTCGGAAGCGCTTTCGCTGGATGAATACCGGCGGGCCTTCGATGCGCTGCCCGAAGAGGCGCGCGAGAAGCTGATCGCCACCTGGGGGCCGGCGGAAGACGATGCGGAGGATGGTGTTTTTCCGTTCCGCGCGGCGCGGTTCGGCAATGTCACCGTGGCGCTTGCGCCGGACCGGGGACGCTCGGCCGACCGGCGCGTCGACTATCACGACCCGACGCTCGCGCCGCGCCATGCGCTCGTCGCTTTCGGCCACTGGATGCGTGAAGGGCTCGATGCCCATGCGCTGATCCATGTGGGCGCGCATGGCACGCTGGAATGGCTGCCGGGCAAGACCGTGGCGCTGACGGAAACCTGTTTTCCGGAGATCGTGGCGGGCGCGCTGCCGGTGGTCTATCCCTTCATCGTCAGCAATCCGGGCGAAGCCGCACAGGCCAAGCGCCGCATTGGCGCGGTGACGCTTGGGCATCTAACGCCACCACTGGCGGGCGCAGGGCTTTCGCGGGACCAGCAGGAACTGGAACGGCTGGTGGATGAATATGCGCAGGCCGACGGGCTGGACCGCCGCCGCCGCGACCGGCTGGCGCAACTGATCGTGGAAACCGCCGAGCGCACGGGCCTCACCCGCGATGCCGGCGTTGAGGACACGGGCGACACGGATGCGGCGCTGATGCAGATCGACGCCTGGCTCTGCGATCTGAAAGATTTTGCCATCAAGGACGGGCTGCACATTTATGGCCGGGGTAGCGGCATTGATGAAGCGCCGGAACGCCGCGACTGCGCGGAGAGCGAGAAGCGTGCGCTTCTGGCCGCACTCGATGGCCGGCACATCGCGCCCGGCCCCTCCGGCGCACCGGCGCGGGGGCGCACCGATGTTCTGCCAACGGGCCGCAACATCTTCACTGCCGACCCGCGCACGCTTCCCACGCCAACCGCTACCGCGCTTGGCAAAATGGCGGCGGATGAAGCTTTGCGCGGCTATTTGCAGGAGCATGGCGACTGGCCGCGCTCGCTGGTGATCGACCTCTGGGGCAGCGCCAGCCTGCGCACCGGCGGCGAGGAGATCGCACAGGGGCTTGCTCTCATGGGCTGCCGCCCGCAATGGGATCAGGCGACGGGCCGTGTGACGGGCATCGAAGTTTTGCCGCCGGCCAGCCTTGGCCGCCCGCGCATCGACGTGACGTGGCGCATTTCCGGCCTGTTCCGCGACATGTTCCCCACCCAGATCGCGCTTCTCGATACGGCGGTTGCCGCCGTGGCCGCGCGCGACGAGGACGACAGCGAAAACCCGTTAGCCGCCGCCGCCCGCGTGGCCGGCAAGGCTCCGGCGCGCATTTTCGGCTCGGCTCCCGGCACCTATGGCGCGGGGCCGGAAGAAAAGCTGGCGCGCGGAGACTGGCAGGAGCGCACCGAGCTGGGCGAAGCCTATCTGGACGCGGGCGCGTTTGCCTTCGGCGGTGCGGAGGGCGAAGGCCGGCTCGAAGACGGCGCGTTTGCACGGCAGGTAGCGGGTGCCGACATGCTTCTACACACCGGCGACGATGCCGGGCGCGACATTCTCGAAGGTTCGGCGGATGTGGCCTTTATCGGCGGGTTCGCGGCGGCGGTGGAAGCGCTGGGCGGCAAGGCCGATCTGGTGGTGCTCGACACGACCGATCCGGAGCGCCCGCGCGCCCGCTCTCTGGCGCAGGCCATTGCCCGCACCGTGCGCGCGCGTGCCGTCAATCCACGCTTCATCGAAGGCCAGTTGCGCCACGGCCCGCGTGGTGCTGCGGAACTGACGGAAACGGTGGACCGGCTGATCGGCTTTGCGGAGACCACGGATGCGGTTTCAGGCAACCTGATCGATGCCGTGTTCGATGCCTATCTCGGTGATGAGCGTGTGCGTGATTTTCTTCTGGCGGAAAACCCCGCCGCGGCGCATGCGATGGCGGAACGGTTTCACGCCGCCCGCAAACGCGGCCTGTGGCACCCGCGCCGCAATTCCGTCGATGCCGATCTGGCCGCACTTCTTGCGGAGGCGACGGCATGACGATGCGGCGCGGCGCATGCCCCACACTCTCCGCCCCCATGAAAACCGGCGATGGTCTTCTCGCCCGGATCGCGCCGGCCCATGGCGCGCTGACGCCTGAGAAGCTGGCGGGCATCGCAAAAGCGGCGGGTCGCCACGGCAACGGCATTCTGGAAGTGACCGCGCGCGGCAAATTGCAGATACGTGGATTGACGGCTGAGAGCACGCCTTTGCTCGGGGCGGAAATCAACGCGCTCGATCTTGGGGCCGTGGATGGCTTCGCGGTGGAGACGGGAGCGCTTGATGGTCTGGCGCAGGATGCGTTGGGTGACCCGATGGCGCTTGCCCGGCGGATCGATGAGTATGCGGCAGCGCATTGCCTTGCCCCGCGCCTTGCCCCCAAGGTCTCGGTGACGGTCGATGGTGGCGGGACGCTGCATCTCGACGCCATCGGAGCCGACATCAAGCTTGTGGCGCTGGGAGACGGTCTCTGGCAGATCGGTGTCGGCGGCAATGGCGCGACGGCGGGCTGGTTAGGCCATGGCGATGAGCAGGCGGTGGGCGCTGCAGCGCTTGCGGTTCTTGATCTGCTGGCGCAGACCGGCGGACGCGCGCGCGATTTCACACAGGCGCAGAGAGAGGCGCTCCGGGCCGGGCTTGAGCCAGCCGTGCAACATCCCGCACGGGCTGACAGTGCGCCGGTTGGCCGGTTTGCGCTGAAAGATGGTGAAAGCGCGCTCGGGATCGCGCTGCCCTTCGGCCAGGTCGCAGCGGAAGCGCTGGTCGCGCTTTGCGAGGCCGCCTCGGATGCCAGGGAAATACGTCTTGCGCCGCGCAGCGGCCTGCTGCTGATCGGGCTCGATGAGCCCCGGCAGGAAGCGTTGTCGCGGGGGGCTGAGGCTCTTGGCTTCGTCACGGACGCGCATGATCCCCGCCTATCCATAGCCGCCTGCGCCGGGGCGCCAGCCTGTGCCTCGGCGCGGTTCGATGCCAAGGCGCTTGCCGCCGAGGCGGCTGCGGCGGGTCTGCCCGATGGTCCGTTTCGCCTTCACCTTTCGGCCTGCGAGAAAGGATGCGCCCAGCCCGCCGGGCCTGTTGTGAACCTGATCGCGGCCGAGAGCTGCTGCACCCTTTCCTGCGTTGGCGCAAAACCTTCCGAACGCCTTCGCACCTTTCTCACAGAGCGCGGCGAGACGCTGCGCGCTGCCCTTCTTCGAAAGTCAGGCTGAATGCAAGAAACCGAGTACATACGCGACGGCAATGCCATCTATGAAAAGTCGTTCGCGATCATCCGCGCCGAGGCCGATCTCGCGCGTTTCAGCGCGGAAGAGGCCGATGTCGCCATCCGCATGATCCATGCCTGCGGGCTTGTCGAGGCCGCAAGACATTTCGTCTTTTCCGAGGGGTTCGTGGCGGCGGGCCGCGCGGCGCTGAAAGAAGGTGCGCCGATCCTGTGTGATGCGGAGATGGTGGCGCGCGGTGTGACGCGCACGCGGCTGCCCGCCGACAATGAGGTGATCTGCACCTTGCGCGATGCGCGCACGCCGGAGCTTGCACAAAAGCTTGGCAACACGCGTTCCGCCGCCGCGCTGGAACTGTGGCGCGAGCACATGGAGGGAGCGGTGATCGCCATCGGCAATGCGCCGACCGCACTCTTCTACCTGCTCGACATGCTGCGCGCCGGTGCGCCGAAACCCGCCGCCATCATTGGCATGCCGGTCGGTTTTGTCGGTGCGATGGAATCGAAGGAGGCCCTTGCCGAGAGCGGGCTTGGAATTCCCTTCGCCATCGTGCGCGGCCGCATGGGCGGCAGCGCCATGACAGCAGCGGCCATCAACGCACTTGCGAGGGCAGGCCTGTGAACGGAACCCTGATTGGCGTCGGCACCGGACCCGGCGATCCCGAACTCATCACCGTCAAGGCGCTGAAGGCGCTGGAGCGGGCGGATGTGGTGGCCTACTTCGCCAAGCGTGGCCGTCGGGGCAATGCCCGCCGCACGGTCGAGGGGCTGTTGCCGGAAGGCATCGAGGAACTGCCGCTCGAATATCCAGTTACCACCGAGTTCGACAAGACCGATCCGCGCTATATCGCGGCCATCACCGGCTTTTACGAGGCTTCGGCGCGGGCGGTGGAAGCGCATCTGAATGCGGGGCGCACGGTTGCCGTCCTGAGCGAGGGCGACCCGCTGTTCTATGGCTCCTACATGCATCTGCATGTGCGGCTTGCCGCGCACTATCCGACGGAGGTGATCCCCGGCATCACGGCCATGTCCGGCTGCTGGTCGCAGGTAGGCATCGCCATCGTTCAGGGCGACGACATCATGACGGTTTTGCCCGGAACGCTCGATGAAGATGAGCTTGTGCGCCGCGTGAGCGATACGGAGGCCTTCGTCATCATGAAGGTGGGGCGCAATCTGCCGAAAATCCGCAGGGCGCTGGCCCGCGCCGACAGGCTTGGTGGCACCGTCTATGTGGAACGCGGCACCATGGACAACACAAGCATGACCCCGCTCGCCGACAAGGCGGACGATGAGGCCCCCTATTTCTCACTGGTGCTCGGACCGGGCTGGCAGGCAAAGCCCGGCGAGGCGGTGGCATGAGCGGGCGTCTCGTCATAATCGGCACCGGCCCCGGAAAACCGGCACAGACAACGCCGGAGGCGCGCGCGGCGATTGCGGCGGCGAGCGATTTCTTCGGCTACGGTCCCTATCTCGACCGGCTTGAACTGAACGATGGCCAGACTCGCCATGCCTCCGACAACCGGGAAGAGCTTGCCCGCGCGAAGGCGGCGCTCACCATGGCGGCCCAAGGCAGGCATGTGGCGGTGGTTTCGGGTGGGGATGCGGGCGTCTTCGCCATGGCGGCGGCGGTGTGCGAGGCCATCGAGCATGGGCCTGAGGACTGGCGCACACTCGATCTGGAGATCGTGCCGGGGCTGACGGCCATGCTGGCGGTGGCGGCCCGCGTGGGCGCGCCGCTCGGCCATGATTTCTGCGCCATATCGCTTTCGGACAATCTGAAACCCTGGGAACTGATCGAAACCCGGCTTGCGGCTGCTGCCGGTGCGGGCTTCGTGATCGCGCTCTACAATCCGATTAGCCGCGCCCGCCCCTGGCAGCTTGGCCGCGCCTTCGAGTTGTTAAGCGGCATTCTGCCGGCCTCCACGCCGGTCGTGTTCGGACGCGCCGCCGGACGGCCCGACGAACGCATGGCGATTGTTCCGCTCAACGAGGCGCGTGGTGAGATGGCCGACATGGCCACCTGTGTCATCATCGGTTCGCCCGAAACACGGATGATCGAGCGCCCGGGCAAATCGCCGTTGGTCTATGCGCCGCGCTCGGCCAGCGGAGCCGCCAGATGAGCCTCGATTGCAGCCATGGCTTCGTCGACACCGGCCACGACGGCTGCGCCAGTCGGCTTTGGCCGGTCTATCATGATCACCGGCAGGCCGAGCCTGCGGGCGGCCGCGATCTTGCCATAGGTCGCGGCACCGCCGCTGTTCTTGGCCACCACGATGTCGATGCGGTGATCGGCGAGCAGCGCGATTTCATCGTCTTCGGAAAAAGGCCCGCGCGCCAGAATGCAGTGAGCGTTCGGCGGCAGGTGGGTGGGCTCCACCGGCTCCACGCTGCGCACCAGATAATTGTGCTGCGCCGCCGCGCGGAACGCCTGCACCTCCTGCCGGCCGATGGCGAGGAACACGCGCCGGGGCTCAGGGCCGAGCAGGGTTGCCGCCTCGGCCATGCCGGACGCGGTCTGCCACTTGTCGCCGGCGACCGGCTGCCAGGCGGCGCGCATGAGCGTGATGAGCGGCACGCCGGTCAGTCGGGCGGCTTCCGTCGCATTGCGCGCCATGCGCGCGGCGAAGGGGTGCGTGGCGTCCACCATCAGGTCGATGCCTTCGCCCTCGAGATAACGCGCAAGCCCCTCGGCGCCGCCGAAACCGCCCACACGCACCTCGCCCTGCAAGGCTTTCGGTGTGCTTGTGCGCCCGGCAAGCGATGTGACGACACGCAGCGCGCCCCACGCGCAAAGCCGCGCTGCCAGCCGCCGCGCTTCGCCTGTTCCACCAAGAATGAGAAGGGTCTGCTTTGCCATGACGTCTTCTAGAGCATTTTGCAGTCAGGCGGAAACCTCAAGGCGCTGGCTCACCATTGTGGGCATCGGCGAGGATGGGCTGGCCGGGCTTGGCGCGGAAGCCCGCCGCGCGATTGCCGATGCGGAGATCGTGTTCGGTGGTGCGCGGCATCTTGAACTTGCGGCAGATGAGATTTCCGGCGAGACTCGGCAGTGGCCCTCGCCTTTCGCCAAGGCGGTCGATGAAATCGAAGCGCTGAGGGGCAAGAAGGTCTGCGTGCTCGCTTCAGGCGATCCGTTTCACTTCGGTGTTGGTGCGACGCTGACGCGGCGCATCCCGGCGAACGAGATGCGCGTCTTTTCCGCGCCTTCTTCCTTCGCGCTTGCTGCTGCCCGGCTTGGCTGGCCGCTGCAAGCGGTCGAGACGGTTTCGCTGCATGGCAGGCCCCTGGCACTGATCCGCCCGCTGCTTCATCCCGGCGCGCGCGTTCTCGCGCTCACATCCGATGGCGCGGCTCCGGCTGCGATTGCAGAGCTGATTACCGCAGAGGGTTTTGGCCCCTCGCGCTTTCACGTGCTGGAAGCGCTGGGTGGGCCGCGTGAACGGCAGGTCAGCTTCATGGCTGCCGCGCTTTCCGCAGAAAACTTCGATGATCTGAACGTGGTCGCCATCGAGGTGGCGGCGGATGAGGATGCGCGCATCCTGCCGCTTGGAACCGGGCTTGAAGTCGGGCTTTTCGAGCATGACGGGCAGATCACCAAAGCGGAGGTGCGGGCCGTCACCCTGTCGGCGCTTGCCCCGAAACGCGGTGAACGGCTCTGGGACATCGGAGCGGGTTCAGGCTCCATTTCCATCGAGTGGCTGCGGCAGCACGCATCGCTCAGCGCCATCGCCATCGAGGCAGACGGCGAGCGCGCGGCGCGCATTGCCCGAAATGCGGAGCGCATGGGCATGCCGCGGCTCACCGTGGTTGAGGGAAAGGCTCCCGCAGCGCTCGCGGGCCTTGCCGCACCGGATGTGGTTTTCGTCGGTGGCGGGGCGACCGTGCCGGGGCTGATGGAGGCGGCGATTGCTGCTCTTGGAACCGGGGGCCGCCTTGTCGCAAACGGGGTGACGCTCGAAACGCAGGCGCTTCTGATCGACTGCCATGGGCGGCACGGCGGAGAGCTGATCGAGATCGCCATTGCACGCGCGGCCCCCGTTGGCGGCATGACGGCGCTGCGCCCGGCCATGCCGGTGCTTCAATGGCGCTGGAGGAAGCCATGATCTGCGCCGGGTTTGGAGCCAGAAAAGGTGTTTCGCCCGAGGCCGTTCTTGCTGCGCTCGCCGCCGCCCTGGCAATGCACGACATCACACGGGACAGGCTCGACGCGCTGGCGACCGTGCCACTGAAACGGGAAGAGCCCGGCCTGACGGATGCTGCAAAGGCGCTCGGCCTGCCGCTTGTCATTGCCGATGACGCTGCACTGCAGGCGGTGGCGACGCACTGCCTGACCCGCTCGGAACAGGCGCTTTCCGCCACCGGCCTGCCATCGGCCTCAGAGGCGGCGGCGCTGGCCGTCTGCGGCCCAGCCGCCCGGCTTCTCGGGCCGAGGCTCACACTTGACGGCGTGACCTGCGCCATCGCGACCACCGGAAGACAATCATGACCGTTCATTTCATTGGCGCCGGACCGGGCGCTGCCGACCTCATCACCGTTCGTGGCCGCGATCTGATCGCGCGCTGCCCGGTCTGCCTTTATGCCGGTTCGCTGGTGCCGGAGGAGTTGCTCGCCCACTGCCCGCCGGGAGCCCACATCGTCAACACCGCGCCCATGTCGCTTGAGGAGATCGAGGCGGAATATGTCCGCGCCCATGAAGCGGGCGAGGACATTGCCCGGCTGCATTCGGGCGATCTTTCCGTCTGGAGCGCGGTTGCCGAACAGATCCGCCGTCTTGCAGCACTCGGCATCGATTACACGCTGACGCCGGGCGTGCCTTCCTTCTCGGCGGCTGCGGCGGCGCTGGGACGCGAGCTCACCATTCCGGAAGTGGCGCAGAGCCTCGTTCTGACCCGCATTTCCGGCCGCGCGTCGAAAATGCCGGCAGGCGAAACGCTGGCCAATTTCGCCGCCACCGGCACGACACTCGCCATTCACCTCGCCATTCACGCGCTGGGCCGTGTGGTGGCCGAGCTGACCCCGCATTACGGCCCCGACTGCCCGGTCGCCATTGTCGCCCGCGCAAGCTGGGCGGACGAGCGCATTCTGCGCGGCACGCTTTCCACCATCGAGGCAGAGATGGCGAAAGACCCCATCGAGCGCACGGCGCTCATCCTTGTCGGGCCGGGGCTGGGTGCCGAGGATTTTCGCGAAAGCGCGCTCTACAGCGCCGATTATCAGCGCCGGTTTCGCGGGCGGGAGGGATTATGAGCTTGGCTGAAGCGCTCAACCGCCTGCCTTTTGAACCAACGCCCTTTGAGCCGGGCCATGTGTGGCTTGCGGGTGCTGGCCCCGGCGGCTTTGGCTGCCTGACACTCGGTGTTCTGGCCGCGCTCGATGCGGCGGATGTGGTGATTTATGACGCGCTGGTGGATCCAGACGTCCTGAAAGCCGCGCCCCAGGCTCGACATATCTTTGTCGGCAAGCGCGCTGGCCAACCCTCCACGGCGCAGGATGAAATCAACCGGCTGATGGTGGCCGAGGCCGAGGCGGGGCACAGGGTTCTGCGCCTGAAGGGCGGCGACCCGAACATGTTTGGCCGTGGCGGCGAGGAAGCGCTGGTGCTGTCGCTCGCCGGCATTCCCTTTCGCTTTCTGCCGGGCGTCACCTCGGCGGTGGGCGCGCTTGCCGATGCGGGCATTCCCGCCACCATGCGCGGGGTGAACAAGGCGGTGATTTTCGCGACTGGCCACGCCGCCGGCACGTCCGACGATCTCGACTGGGCGGCGCTGGCGAAAACGGGGCAACCCATCGTCATCTATATGGGGATGCACAAGCTTGCCCTGATCGTGGACGCGCTCTCCTCCGGCGGTATGGCGGTCGACACGCCGGCCGCCCTCATCATGAATGCGACCAAGCGTGACGAGCGCATCCTCACCACCACGCTCTCGTCCCTTGTTTCGCAGGCCAAGGAACAGGGCTTCGGCTCCCCATCGGTTATCGTGATCGGCGGTATCGTCGCGTTGCGCGAGGCGCTCTCATGACGGCGCGGGCGATCATCATTGGTGCGGCTCGTTCGGGCGCGGGCAAGACCAGCGTGACCATCGGCCTGATGCGGGCGCTCAAGAGGCGCGGCCTCGCCGTGCGGGGCGCGAAATCCGGCCCCGACTATATCGATCCCGGTTTTCATCAGGCGGCGACGGGGCATCCGGGTGTCAATCTGGACAGCTGGGCCATGCACCCGGATCTGCTCGCGCATCTTGGAAGCCGGCAAAGCGAAGATGCCGATATGCTGCTCATCGAGAGCGCCATGGGCCTGTTCGACGGCATCGTTTCGGAGCCGGGTCGCTCCGGTGCGGCAGCCGACATCGCGCGGCTTTATGATGTGCCCTGCGTGGTCATTCTCGACGTATCCGGCCAGTCGCAAACGGCTGCCGCGCTGGCAAAAGGCTTTGCCGGCTACGACCCGAAGGTGCGGATTGCCGGCGTGGTGCTCAATCAGGTGGCGAGCCCGCGCCATGAAGCGATGGCGCGCGACGCCATCGAGGCCATCGGCATCAAGGTTCTGGGCGCGGTCTACCGCAACCCGGACATGGCGTTGCCGGAGCGGCATCTGGGCCTTGTGCAGGCGAGCGAACATGCCGCGCTCGAAGCTTTCATCGAGCGGCTTGCCGATGTGATGGAACAGTCCATCGATCTCGATGCGGTGATGAAGGCCGCCGTGCCGCTTTCCATGCAGACGGGCGATGCGGCGCGGCTTCTGCCACCGCCAGGCCAACGCATCGCCATCGCGCAGGATGCCGCTTTCAGCTTCGTCTATCCGCATCTCGCCCGCCACTGGCGCGAGGCGGGGGCGGTGCTTCTGCCCTTCTCGCCGCTCGCCGATGAAGGCCCGGCGGAGAGCGCTGACGCCTGCTGGCTTCCCGGCGGCTATCCCGAACTTCATGCGGGCCGGATCGCCGCTGCAAAGACCTTTCAAGCTTCGATGAAGGCTTTCTCGGAGACAAGCCCCGTTCACGGCGAGTGCGGCGGGTTCATGGTTCTGGGCAAGGCGCTGGAAGATGCGGGCGGCACGACCCACGCCATGCTGGGTCTGCTCGGCCATGTAACGAGCTATGCGAAGCGCAAGATGAATCTCGGTTATCGGCAGGCGACGCTCATGAGCGACTGCGCCATCGGCAGCAAGGGCGAGACGATCCGTGGCCACGAATTCCACTATTCGCGGCTGGTGGAGCCCGGCAGCGATGCGCCGCTCGCCATGCTCGCGGATGGGCAGGGCCACGCGCTCGGCCCCTCCGGTGCGCGGCGCGGGCATGTGTCGGGCACCTATTTTCACGCCATAGCGCGGAGCTGACGCCATGGCCGAACCCCGCTCCATGCTCATGACAGCCCTTCGCGATGTGGGCGCCTGTCTGGGCTTTTACACGCGGCTGCCTCTGCCGGCGTTCCAGATGCCGGCGCACGATTTTGCCGCCGCCCAATGGGCTGCACCGCTCGCCGGTCTTCTGGTTGGCGCGATTTGCAGTGCAGTGGTGATCGGAGCGGCGATGCTCGGCCTGCCGACCACCATCGTCGCCGCTCTGGCGCTCGCGGCGGGCACGCTTGTAACCGGCGGGCTGCATGAGGACGGGCTGGCCGACGTGGCCGACGGTTTCGGCGGCGGTTCAACGCCGGAGAAAAAGCTCACCATCATGAAGGACAGCCGCATCGGCTCCTATGGCGTCGCCGCGCTGATCCTCTCGTTTCTCTTGCGCTGGTCGGCGCTCGTGGCGCTCGGCTTCGTGGCCATTCCCGTCCTTCTATTGGCGCATGCGGCCTCGCGCGCACTCATGCCGGCGCTGATGCGCCTTTCGCCACCGGCGCGCGAAAACGGGCTTTCGGCAGGCGCAGGGCGTCCGGGACCAGGCACCGTTTTCGTTGCGCTCGCGATTGGCGCTGCGCTGCTTTTCCTTTTCGATCCCGGCTTTGCGTTGGTGGCTGCGCCGCTTCTCGCTCTCGCGCTCTTCTTCATCAAGTGGCTCGCCGAAAAGCAGATTGGCGGGCAGACGGGCGATGTGCTCGGCGCACTGCAGCAACTGGCCGAAACCATCGTGCTCATCGCCGCCGTCACGCATTTCATCTGAAGGATTTCCATGACCCGCTTTCTCTCGATCGACGATCTGCGCACCGCCTGCAACAACCGCCCCAATGGCGACGAGGACGCCGCCCAGGCCGCAACCGCCCGCCAGGCCGTGCTTACCAAGCCGCCCGGCAGTCTTGGCCGGCTTGAAGAGGCAGCCATCCTGCTGGCCCGCTGGCAGGCGCGCGAAAAGCCTGCGCTCGACCGGGTCCATGTGTTGATCTTTGCCGGCTCCCACGGGGTGACCGCGCGGGGCGTTTCGGCCTTTCCGGCCGAGGTGACGGCGCAGATGGTGGCGAATTTCTCTGCCGGCGGCGCGGCGATCAATCAGTTGGCAAAGCAGTCTGGCGCCATCCTCACCGTCACGCCGCTGCAGATCGAGCGCCCCACGGCGGATTTCACGCAAGCGCCGGCCATGGAGGAAGCCGACTTCCTGACCGCCGTCCAGACCGGTTTCGATGCGGTGCCGGAAGGGGCCGATCTCATCTCACTCGGAGAAATGGGCATTGGCAACACCACCGCCGCCGCCGCGCTGGCCGCTGCTCTTTTCGGTGGCGGGGGTGCGGACTGGGTCGGGCGCGGCACGGGCGTCGACGATGCCGGCCTTTCGCGCAAGGCCGAGGCCGTGGATGCCGCCCTTGCGTGCCACGGCGAGGCACTTTCCGATCCGCTGGAGGCGCTGCGCTGTGTCGGCGGGCGGGAGCTTGCCGCCATGTTCGGCGCCGCCCTCGCCGCGCGGCAAAAGCGCATTCCGCTGCTGCTCGACGGGTTCGTGTGCGGCGCGGCGGTCGCGCCGCTCGCGCGCCTTGGCGATGACGGTCTGGCACACGCCATTGCCGGTCATGTTTCCGCCGAACCCGGCCATCGCAAGCTGCTTTCAAGGCTCGGTCTCCAGCCGCTGCTCGATCTCGACATGCGGCTTGGCGAAGGGTCCGGCGCATGCCTTGCCATCAACATTCTGCGCGCAGCACTTGCCTGCCATAGCGGCATGGCGACCTTTGCCGAAGCCGGCGTTTCGGACGGCTGATTATGCGCACGCTCTCGCTCATCGGCATCGGCACGGGCAATCCCGAACACATGACGGTTCAGGGCATCAATGCGCTGAACCGGGCAGACGTGATCCTGATCCCCCGCAAGGGCGAGGCGAAAGAGGATCTGGCCGATCTGCGCCGCGTCATCTGTGAGCGGTTTCTGGAAAACCGGCATACGCGGATCGTGGAGTTCGACCTGCCGGTGCGTGACGCCGCCAATCCGAGCTATCGCCAGGGCGTGGACGACTGGCACATGGCCATCGCCCGCGCCTATGGCGATCTGCTTGCGGCGCATACGGGCGAGACGGGCTGTGCTGCCTTTCTCGTCTGGGGTGACCCTTCGCTTTATGACAGCACGCTGCGCATCATCGAGCATATGCGCCGCGAGACGGCGCTTGCCGTCGCGCTGGAGGTGGTGCCGGGCATCACCAGCATTCAGGCGCTGGCGGCCAGCCACCATATGCCGGTCAACACGATCGGCGGTTCGGTGCTGATCACCACCGGAAGGCGGCTGAAGGCGGAGGGCTTTCCACCCAATGCCGACACGCTTCTCGTCATGCTCGACGGCGACTGCGCCTTTCAGACGCTCGACGCAGATGCCTACGAGATTTACTGGGGGGCCTATCTCGGCACGGCGGATGAGCTTCTGGTTAGTGGGCTGCTGGGGGAGGTGATGGAGCAGATTGTGGAGACGCGGGCCAGAGCGCGGGAAGACAAGGGCTGGATCATGGATACCTATCTCCTGCGGGTGAGGCGGTAGGTTCGGCGGACTTCATCCCGCCCTCGCCCTTCGCCCTTCGACAGGCTCAGGAAGCTCAGGATGAGGGCTGTGTGGGATGCCTTCTGCGTTGAGGCTTGTGTCAGGTTCTCCCTGCCTTTTCCCTCACCCTGAGCTTGTCGAAGGGCGGGGGAGAAGGCAAGCACACTGCGCCTCAGGCCACGCCCTTGCACCTCGAAGCTGGCGCAAAGTTGCCTCTCTCCCTCATCCTGAGCTTGTCGAAGGGCGAGGGAGAGGACACGCGCGGCCGGCACCCGCCCCTCAGGCCGCCCGCGCCCGCTGCCAGCGCGGGAAAGGATCCGCCAGCGCGCGGAACTCTGCGGGGTCAAACCGCGTCTCGCTGCCCACAAGAGCGGCATCGAGTGCAGCCGTGATGCGTTCGGGGTCCATGCCGGTGCCGATGAAGACCAGCTCCTGCCGCCGGTCCCCATAGGGTTCGCTCCAGTAGCGGTCCATGAAGGCTTTCGCTTCCTTGTGGTTCGGCCAACGCTCACGCGGCACAGCCGCCCACCAGGTGCCAAGCGGCTTCACGCTGGATAGCGCGCCCGCCAGGCTGAACTCCGCCACCCAGTCGGGCCGCGTCGCGATCCAGAAATGCCCCTTGGCGCGGATGCCCCCCGGCAACGGCGCATTCAGCACCGCATGCACTTTCTGCGGATGGAAGGGCCGCCGCGCACGGTAAACGAAGGAGGAAACGCCATATTCCTCCGTCTCCGGCACATGATCGGCGAAGCCGTAAAGCTCCTTGGCCCAGAGCGGGTGTTGGTGCGCGGCCTCGAAATCGAAAAGCCCCGTGTCGAAGATGCGCTCTGGCGCAACACGCGAATGATCGGTTTCGATGATCTGCGCATCCGGGTTGAGTGCGGTGACGATCTTGCGCGCTGCATCGAGGCGCTCCGGGCCGGCATCGCTCACCTTGTTCAGGATCACGACGTCGGCAAACTCGATCTGATCGACCAGAAGATCTACAAGCGTGCGCTCGTCCCCCTCGCCCGCGACCTCGCCCCGGTCGCGCAGAAAATCATGGCTGGCATAGTCTTCGAGCAGGTTCAGCGTGTCGACCACCGTGACCATCGTGTCGCGCCGCGCGACATCGGAAAGGCTCATGCCCTGCTCGTCGCGAAACTCAAAGGTGGCGGCCACCGGTAGCGGTTCCGAAACACCGGTGGATTCGATCAGCAGGTAGTCGAACCGCCCTTCCGCTGCCAGGCGCCGCACCTCCTTCAGGAGATCGTCGCGCAGCGTGCAGCAGATGCAGCCATTGGTCATCTCGACCAGCTTCTCGTCGGTCTGCGAAAGGTTCGCGCCGCCCTCGCGCACCAGATCGGCGTCGATGTTCACTTCCGACATGTCGTTGACGATCACCGCCACCCTGCGGCCTGCCCTGTTGTTGAGCACATTGTTCAGGAGTGTCGTCTTGCCCGCCCCCAGAAAGCCGGAAAGAACGGTGACGGGCAGGCGGTTGTCCGGATTGGGCATGCATGGCTCCTCTGGCTGACGTTCGGTATGTAATATCATAACATTCTAGGTGCGCAAGTGGGCGAGCTGGGACGAAAGCGCAGCAGGAGGAAAATTGACCGCAACGGCATGGATGCCCGGCTCAGGGCGAGCGTGGCGTGGCGACTGGCTTGGGAAGGCTCAGGGCCGTGATACCGGCGGCAGCCCTGAACGAGATCAGCTCAGCCCGTAAATTCGCCCCGCATTGCCACCGAGGATTGCCTCGCGGTCTGCCGCATCAAACCGCTGGAGCAGCGCGGCAGTCGCTTCGCACCAGTCGGAATAGCTTGCGGCGAGCGTACAGACCGGCCAGTCGCTACCCCAGATCACACGCTCCGGGCCGAAGGCCGCGAGCACATGATCGGCAAAGGGCTGGAGTTTCTCACGGTTCCAGCTTTCACCTGCCTCGGTCACCAGACCGGAAAGCTTGCACGACACCTGTTCGCGCGTGGCAAGAGCAGCCATGTCTTGGGCCCACGCCTCGAATGTGCCCGATGCGATGTCCGGTTTGGCGCAATGGTCGATCACCACGGTCATTTCGGGATAGCGGTCCACCAGCACGGCGAGATTTTTCAGGTGGCGTGGCAGCACGAGCGCATCGAAAACGAGCCCGTGGCCGATCAGCGCCCGAAACGCCGCGTCGCGTTGCGGGTGCAGCATCCAGTCCGGGTCCGGGATGTCCTGAATCATGGGGCGCAGGCCCTTGAGCCTGTTGTGGGTGGCCAGCTCCGCGATGCGCCTCGGTGCGTCTGGGCTTTCGAAATCCACCCAGCCGACAACGCCCCTGATGAAGGCGTTCTCGTTGGCCAGCGAGAGCATGAAATCCGTTTCCGCGTCGCTGGGCGCCGCCTGCACCAGCACCGTGCCTACAATGCCTTCGGCCTCCATGAGCGGTATCAGATCGTCGGGCAGGAAATCCCGGTAGATCGTGGAAAGCTCCGGCGTCAGCCAGCCATAATCGCCACGAGAAAGTTTCCAGAAATGCTGGTGGGCATCGATCCGGCGCATGGTCAGGCGCCCTCTTGCGGAAGAACGCCCTTCTTCAGGATCACATTGCCGTAAAAGCGCCGCTCGCCGGTCTGGATGACGGCAAAGGCATCGCGCGCGCGGTCATAGAAGGCAAAGCGCTCCAGCGGGCGTATCTGCGCCGGGTTGTCCGCCACCCGATCGATCACGGTCTGAAACTCGGCCACCACCGGCGGCACACCATCCGGGTCGTCCACCATCTGCATGCTGATCGCGGGATCGTCGACAAAGGAATCGAGCGGCATCACGCTCAGAACCGCTTCCAGCACGCGCGGCGCGGAAATGCCGTCGAGCCGCACGAAATCGCGCGCGCTCGCCTCGCCGGGAAAGTTCGCATCGGCAATGACGATCTCGTCGCCATGGCCCATGGCGCGCAGGATGCGCAGGAGATCGGGTGAAAGAATGGGGTCGATACCACGCAGCATCAGTTTTCCTCCGGGGTCGGTGCGTCGGGCCGGATCAGGTTCTGGCCCTTGAGGTCAGACCACAGTCCGGCAGGCACGTTACGCGAAAAGAGCGCGATGTTCGCCTGCACTTCTTCCGGTGTCATCGCACCGGGGATAACCGTGCGCACCGCCGGGTGTCCCATCACGAATTGCAGAGCCGCTTCGATCAACCGCACGCCATGCGCCGCGCACACGGCCTCGATCCGCCGCACCCTTTCAAGGATGTCTGCCGGCGCGGGCTCGTAATTATAGCGCGCGCCCTCGATAGCCCCGGTCGCCAGAATACCGGAGTTGTAGGGCCCGCCCAGGATGATGCCGACATCGCGCTTCACGCAGAGCGGCAGGAAACTGTCGAGCGCTTCCTGTTCCAGAAGCGTGTAGCGCCCGGCCAAGAGAAAAGCGTCGAAATCGCCCAGCCCGAGCAGGCGTTCGCACACCTGCCATTCATTGACGCCGGCACCGATGGCCTGCACCTGCCCTGCCTCTTTCAGCTCGCAAAGCGCGCGATAGCCTCCACCGTCGAAAAGCTCGCGCACCTTCGCGTCGCTTGCCTCCTGAGTGCCGTGGGTGAAAACGTCCACATCGTGCACGAGAAGGATGTCGACACGCTCCGCACCGAGCCGCGCGAGGCTCGCCTCATGGCTGCGCATCACGCCATCATAGGTGTAGTCGTAGACGATTTTTTTCCGGGGTGTGTCGACAAAGGCGGTTGGTGTGACTTCGTCGGGCCCGCAGTCTTCCAGAAGCCGCCCGACCTTGGTCGAGAGCGTGATCGCATCGCGCCCGAAGCGCCGGATCGCCTGTCCGAAGCGCTGTTCGGAAAGCCCGAGACCATATTGCGGCGCGGTGTCGAAATAGCGCATGCCGCCGTCGAAAGCGGCCTGCAGCGTTGCCTGCGCGTCCGCTTCCTCAACCCGGCGATAGAGATTGCCGAGTGGCGCGCCGCCAAAGCCCATGCGCGTCAGCGTGACCGGCGGCACGGTGCCGCCGCGCAGCGCAACCGGGTCCGAAGCTCTCATGCCGGCACCTGATCCCGCGCCGGGTGGTGACGGTATTTCTCCAGTGATGCCGGTTTCATCTCGATGGAGAAGCCCGGTGCCTGCGGCGGCATATAGGCCGCGTTGCGGATCACGCAGGGTTCGACAAAATGCTCATGCAGATGGTCGACATATTCGATGACGCGGCCCTCGCGTGTGCCGGCGATGCATAGATAGTCGATCATGGAGAGATGCTGCACATATTCGCAAAGGCCGACACCGCCCGCATGCGGGCAGACCTTCAGCCCGTGCTTCGCCGCCATTAGCATCACCGCGAGAATCTCGTTCACACCGCCCAGCCGGCAGGAATCGATCTGCACCACATCGATGGCGCCGCGCATGATGAGCTGTTTGAAGATGATGCGGTTCTGGCACATCTCGCCGGTGGCGACCTCGACCGGTGCAACGCCTTCGCGGATCTTGCGATGTCCTTCAATGTCGTCCGGACTGGTTGGCTCTTCGATGAACCAGGGTTTGGCGAAAGCAAGTTTCCCCACCCACTCGATGGCCTCATCGACTTCCCAAACCTGATTGGCGTCGATCATGAGATTGACATCCGGGCCGACCACTTCGCGGGCGATGGTGAGCCGGCGAATGTCGTCGTCGAGATCGCGACCAACCTTCATCTTGATGTGCTTGAACCCGGCATCCACCGCCTCGCGGCACAGCCGGCGGAGCTTTTCATCGTCATAGCCGAGCCAGCCTGCGGATGTGGTGTAGCAGGGGTAACCCTCGCGTTCGAGCGTGGCGATGCGCTCTTCCTTGCCCTTCGCTCTTTCACGCAGGAAGGCGAGTGCCTCGTCCGGTGTGATGCAATCGGTGATGTAGCGGAAGTCGATGCAGCGCACGAGTTCTTCGGGGCTCATCTCGGCCACCAGCCGCCACACCGGCTTGCCCTCGATTTTTGCCCACAGATCCCAGACGGCGTTCACCACCGCGCCTGTTGCCAGATGGATCGCGCCCTTGTCGGGTCCGATCCAGCGCAATTGGCTGTCGGAGGTGACATGCCGCCAGAAGCGGCCCATGTCCTCGGCCACCCAGTTCATGTCGAGCCCGACGACCAGATGGCGCATCGCCTCGATGGCGGCGCAGCAGATGTCGTTGCCCCGCCCGATGGTGAAGGTCAGGCCGTGGCCTTCGTGCTCGCCATCGGTTTCGAGGATCACATAGGCCGCCGAATAGTCCGGGTCCGGGTTCATGGCATCCGATCCATCCAGATGGTCGGAGGTGGGAAAGCGCACATCCACGGTGCGCAGGCCGGTGATCCTGGTCATGGTCCGAGTCATGGTCAGTCGTCAAATCCGTTGTTTGAATGGCGCTCCGGGGAAGGCTCCCCGGAGCGATTGGCGATCCCGGATCAGTCGTAAAGAACGGCTGCGATTTCCGGATCGTCGATGTTGGTCTTGTCGTAATAGTAGAAGCCGGTATCGATGGAAGCCGGCACCTCTTCGCCCTTGGCGGCGGCCACGGCGGCCTTGACCGTCTCGTAACCGATGCCCACCGGGTTCTGCGTGATCGCACCGGCCATCAGGCCTTCGCGGATCGCTTCCTTCTGCTGCGCACCGGAATCGTAGCCGATGATCACGACATTGGAGCGATCCATCTCGCGCACACCATTGACCACGCCGATGGCGGAGCCTTCATTGGTGCCGAAAATGCCCTTCAGATCCGGATTGGCCTGAAGGATGGACTTGGTGATCTCCGTCGACTGCAGGTGATCGCCGCCGCCATACTGGATGGTGACGATCTCGATGTCCGGATATTTCTCCTTCACCTGATTGACGAAACCGTCGCGCCGGTCGATGCCGGTGCGGCTCGTCTGGTCGTGGGCGACCACGGCAACCTGCCCAGCCCCGCCGATCAGCTCTGCCATCTTGTCGGCGGCAAGGGCGGCTGCGGCCAGATTGTCGGTCGAGGCCGTCGCCTTCGGGATGTCGCTGTCGACACCGGAGTCAAAGGCGATCACGGGAATGCCCGCCTCATCCGCCTGTTTCAGAAGCGGAATGGCCGCCTGGCTGTCGAGGGCGGCAAAGCCGAGTGCTGCCGGCTTCTTGGCAAGGGCCGCCGCCAGCATGTCGATTTGGCGGTCGACCATGGTTTCATTGTCCGGCCCCTCGAAGGTGACCTCCACGTCCAGCTCTGCCGCGGCCTTGTCGGCGCCGGCCTTCACGGCCTGCCAGAACTGGTGCTGGAACCCTTTCGAGATCAGCGGGATATACATCTTGTCCTGCGCCGAAGCGGCCATACCGCTTGCGACGAGGGCTACGGCGCTGATGGCGCCCAGCATTGCGCGTCTCGTGAACATGTTTCCTCCTCCGGTTTCTTGTTCACACTCACTCATCTGGTCGAAACCCGGGGCGTTTGCCGCCCTCTTTGTGTTGAAACTCATCCCATGCGCCGCTTGCGCATCATGTCGGCATAGACGGCGAGAATGATGATCGCGCCCGTCACCACGGTCTGCCACTCCTGCGCCACCGAGAGGATGCGCAGGCCATTGGCCAGAACCGCCATGATCAAGGCGCCGATCAGCGTGCCGAGGATCGTGCCGCGCCCGCCGGCAAGCGAGGTTCCGCCGATGACGACGGCGGCAATCGCCTCAAGCTCGTAGCCGAGACCAAGAGCGGGCTGCGCGGAATTGAGGCGCGAGGCGATGAGCAGGCCGGCAATGCCGCATATGCCGCCGGCCAGCGCATAGACCGCCATCTTCCACGCATCCGTGTTGACACCGGAAAGGCGCACCGATTCCTCGTTGGAACCCAGTGCAAAAGTGTAGCGCCCGAGCACGGTGCGGCCCAGAATGTAGCTCGCGGCAATGGCCACGAGAAACAGGATCAGCACGCCATTGGGGATCGGCAGGGCGGGGATGACCTCGCCGATCAGCGACCCGCGAGAGATCTCGGTAAAGCCCGGCGTGTCGTTGAAATAGATCGGCCGCGTGCCGGATATGACGAGCGACAGCCCCTTGAGCATCAACATCATGCCGAGCGTTGCAATGAAGGGCGGGATCTTCATCTTGGCGACGAAAGTGCCCGAGGTGAGCCCGCACAGCGCACCGGCACCAATGGCCGCGAGAATGCCGAGAGGCAGCGGCAGGCCCCAATAGGTGAGGACGACACCCGCGATGACCGCGCAAAAAGTCATCAGCGTGCCGACCGAAAGGTCGATGCCGCCGGTGATGATGACGAGCGTGGCCGCAATGGCCAGAACCCCGTTCACCGAGGTCGCCTGCAGAATGGCGATGATGTTCGAGGTCTGCATGAAGTTGGGCGAAGCCAGCGAAAAGCCGATCAGGAGTATGATCAGGCTCATGAAGGCCAGCAGTTTCTGGTGCGCGCCCGCCTGCAGAAGCCGTGCGGCAAAGCCGGCCTGCGGAGTGGCTTCCACGGTGCTCATTCTTCTCCTCCCACCGGTTCCATGGCACTCTCGCGTTCTGTGGCAAGGCGCATGATGTCTTCCTGGCTGGTTTCCGCCCCTCCCGGCAGAAAGCCTGTCAGCCGCCCCTCGCACATGACGGCAATGCGGTGGCTGAGCCGCAGCACTTCCGGCAGTTCGGACGAGATCACGATGATCGCCCGTCCCTGCGCCGCCAGCGCATTCAACAGTTTGTAGATTTCGCTCTTCGCGCCGACATCGATGCCGCGTGTCGGCTCATCGAAGATCAGGATGTCGCAGTCGCGCAGAAGCCATTTGGCGATGACCACCTTCTGCTGGTTCCCGCCGGAGAGAAGGCGCACCTCCTGCCGGTCGGAAGGGGTGCGGATGTCGAGCTGCTGGATATAGCCGCGCGCAGCATCGCGCATGCCCGCCTCGTCGAGCGCGCCGAGCCTGCCGGTAAAGCGCTCCAGGCTCGCCATGGCGACATTGGCGCGGACATCCATGCCCACCGCAAGGCCGAAATGCTTGCGGTCTTCGGAGAGGTAGCCAATGCCGGCGGCGACCGCATCGGCGGGCGTGCGGATATCAACCGGTGTGCCGTTGACGATGATCTCACCGGCCTCACGCGGGTCAGCGCCGAAGATCGCCCGCGCCACTTCCGTGCGGCCTGCCCCCATCAACCCGGCAAAGCCGAGGATCTCTCCCTGGCGAACCGAGAAACTGACTTTGCGGATTTCGCGTCCGCGCGTGAGCCCCTTCACTTCCAGCGCGACAGGTGCGTCTTCAAGGTCGGGCACCTTGAGGGCACTGTCGGTCAGCGCCCGCCCCACCATCATGGAAATGATCTCGCTCACCGGTGTGTCGGTGGCGGAAACCGTGTCCACATATTGCCCGTCGCGCATCACCGTCACCCGGTCGGCAATGCGTTTCAGCTCATCCATCTTGTGCGAAATGTAGATGATGCCGACACCTTCCGCCTTCAGCCGGCGGATGATGACGAACAGTTCCTCGATCTCGGCATTGTTCAGGGCGGCTGTCGGCTCGTCCATGATCAGCACGCGCGAATGGAAGGAGAGCGCCTTGGCAATCTCCACCATCTGCTGTTTGGCGATGGTAAGCCCGCCCACCTGCACCCTTGGGTCGAGCTTCAGGTTCATGGAGGCGAAGATTTCCGCCGTCTGGCGATTGAGTGCGGTCTCGTCCAGCCTGCCGAAGCGCAGGCGCGGCTCGCGGCCGATGAAGATGTTCTGGGCCGCGGTCAGATCATTCATCAGGCTGAGTTCCTGATGAATGATGCTGATGCCCAGATCCTGCGCGGCGCGCGGGCTCTCGATCTCGACCGGCTGGCCGTCGATCAGCACCTCGCCCTCATCCTTCGGGTAGATGCCGGAGAGAATTTTCATCAGCGTGGACTTTCCCGCGCCATTCTCTCCCATCAGCGCGTGGACCTCACCGGGCATCAGCTCGAAGCGCACATCCCTGAGCGCATGCACGCCTGGAAAGCGCTTTTCGATGCCGCGCATGGAAACGACCGGCCGGATTTCATTTTTGCCGGCTTCGGTCGTCATGCTCGTGGACGCCGTTGCCATCGCGCGATCCTCAGATCGTCACGCCGCCATCGACGAGCATCGCCTGCCCGGTGACAAAGCGGCTTTCATCCGAAAGGAGATAGAGCACCATCGGTGTCATGTCGTCCACAGTGGCGAGCCGCCCCATGGGCTGGCGCGCGATGAAATCCTTTTCCGCCTGCACCGGATCGGGGGCGGAGGCGATGCGCCCGCGCAGCGAGGGCGTGTCGACCGTGCCGGGGCAGAGCGCATTGCAGCGCACCCCCTGCTTCACGAAATCGGCGGCGATCGACTTGGTCAGTCCGATCACGGCTGCCTTGGTCGCGCCATAGACGGCCCGGTTGACGAAGCCTTTGATGGAAGAGGCCATGGAGGCCATGTTGAGAACGGAAACGCTGCCCGTCTCCTCTGCCCTTTCCAGCATGCCGGGCAGGAAAGCCTGTGTCATGCGATACATGGAGGTGATGTTGAGGTCGGTGCTGAAGGCCCAGTCCTCTTCCGTCACGTCGAGGATCGTTCCGTGGTGAACAAAGCCGGCGCAATTGAAAAGCCCGTCGAGCTTTCCTGCTTTCTGAGCCAGCGCATCGATGGTGGTGCGGTCGCACACATCCAGCCGGTGCGTCTCTATGGCGCTGTTTTCAGCAGCCAGCGAGGCAAGCCCCTTTTCATTGATGTCGACGGCGATGACCGACGCTCCTTCGGCGGCACAGGCAAGCGCGCTGGCACGACCAATACCCTGAGCGGCGGCGGATATCAGAATCCGCTTTCCTTCAAGTCGCATACGATGACCTCCTCCCTATTGAGCCACAGCTCCATCATCGTTTATATACGAATAGTCTATTCATATATGAAAGATCATTGCAATATCAAAGTTGACAAGAGAGACGATTCCCCGTCAATGCACCGGACCGGAGGGCGAGAAGGTGAGCAGCAGGAAGACCACGGAAGAGCGCTACCGCGCCCCTGCGCTGGACAAGGGGCTCGATATTCTCGAACTGCTTTCCCGCCAGCCCAACGGACTGACCCGCGCCGAGATTGTCAAGGAAATGGGCCGCGGCCCAAGCGAGATTTACCGCATGCTCGAGCGCCTGGTGGCGCGCGACTATGTGAGCCGCTCCATCGAGGGTGATCGCTATGCGCTGACGATGAAGCTGTTCATGCTCGGCAGCCAGCATCCGCCGCTGCGTCGGCTTGCCGCCCGTGCCTTGCCACTGATGGACGGCTTTGCGCGCAGGACGCATCAGTCGGTGCATCTCGTGGCGCCGGAGCGCGGCTATGCCATCGTCGTGGCGCAGGCCAGCAGCCCCGCCAACTGGGAGTTTCGGCTGCGCCCGGGCGCCCAACTCGATCTGCTCAACACAGGTTCGGGCCAGACCCTGCTTGCATTCCAGAGCCCGGACCGGCGCAACGAGACGCTTGCCATCTGGGGCGGTGCAGACCGGGTGCGCCATCTCACGGCCATGGAGCCTTCTCTGGACGATGTGCGCACACGCGGATACCGTATCGGCGACAGTCTTCAGCTCGTTGGGGTTCGAGATATTTCCGTGCCGGTTTTCGGCCCCTCCGGCGATGCCATGGCGGTGCTCACCTGCCCCTATTTCGAACAGTTGGAAGACACGCAGGCCGCGGATGTGGAAACCGCGCTTGCGGCTCTAAAGGAGGTCGCGGAGAGCCTCTCGATCTCCTGATTTTTGGCATCCTCAACGTTTTCGACGTTTTTTGTTGCCGCCCGGTCATCGCGCTGTAACATAGCGGGAATAACGCCTGCGATCTCAACGCAGAAATCAGGGGAGTGCTTTCCATGACATTGATCAAACGCCGCAACTTCATCAAGGGCGCTGCCTCGATGGCTGGCCTTTCGCTGGCCGCGCCGTTCATTTCGCGCAGCTATGCGCAGGGCTCCTCCGGCTCGGTGAACATCTTCGCCTGGGCCGGCTATCTGAACGACGAGATGCTCGCCGCCTTCGAAAAAGAGACCGGCATCAAGGCGAATTACACGCCCTACGGCACCAATGACGAGCTCTTGAACCAGCTCCGCGCCAACAATGGGGGCGGGTTCGACATCATCTGGCCGACGGTCGACCGCGTGCCCAACTATGTCGAGTTCGAGCTCGTGCAGCCCATCGACGAGAGCAAGGTTAACGTCGACAACTGCCTGCCGAGCGCCTGGACGAATTCCGCAAACCTTGGCGCGGTGATCGACGGCAAGCGCTATCAGGTGCCCACCGACTGGGGCACGGAAGCCGTTTCCTTCGACAAGGATCAGGCGCCGCTCGAATATGGCACCGCATCCTATGGCGACATCTGGAAGCCGGAAATGAAGAGCAAGGCCACGGTGCGCGGCCATTCGGGCCTCGTTGGCCTTGGCCTCTGGCTCGAAGGCGAGGGCAAGCTGCCCATGCCGATGACCGATGCCTTCAAATCCGAAGAGAACATGGTCAAGATCTACGACGTGATTCTCGAGGAGGCGATTGCCCGCAAGGCCAACATCGCGCAGTTCTGGTCCAACGAGAACGAGGCGCAGGGTGCCTTCCGCGTCAATGGCTGCGCCATCGGCCAGACCTGGGATTCAACCGCCGCAGCGCTTTCCAAGGAAGGCCTGCCCATCGGCTTCATCGCGCCGAAGGAAGGCGCGCTGGCGTGGATGGAAG
Source organism: Nitratireductor sp. B36 (assembly GCF_020833685.1). GTDB lineage: Bacteria > Pseudomonadota > Alphaproteobacteria > Rhizobiales > Rhizobiaceae > Nitratireductor. The sequence goes on along the minus strand of NZ_JACKZY010000005.1, from coordinate 166,006 downwards.
GCGTGGCGATCCCGAAGGGTGCGGAAAACCTCGACCAGGCCTATGCCTTCATCAACTGGTTCCTGACGCCGGAAGCCGGCGCCATGTACACCAACGCGACCTCGATCAACTCCACCGCCGTGGGTGCCGCCGACATGACATCCGACGACGCCAAGGCATTCTTCGCCGCCGCCTATCCGGGCGACGCGCTGGACAAGCTGTGGTGGTGGCCGATCCAGGAAAGCTGGTTCGTCGCCAAGCGCAACGAATATCAGGACCGTTTCCTCTCGGCCTGAGGAAACTGGATGAACTGACGGCGCTCGCCCCTCACCCTTACCCTCTCCCCGCACGCGGGGAGAGGGGGCATAGACGTTGCGGCCATCTTCCTTCTCCCCGCTTGCGCGGAGAAGGTGCCGGCAGGCGGATGAGGGGCGGGCGCCGCCGGACAATCCTTGCGAAAGCCCACAAAACACCGGGGGATCCCGGGGGAGGACCATGTCACATTCCGTAGAGCTCGATCATGTCGGCGTTACATTCGGCACCACCCGCGCTGTGGACGATGTCTCCTTCACGGTTGAAGGCGGGGAGTTCTTCTCCATTCTCGGGCCATCCGGCTGTGGCAAGACCACGCTCCTGCGCGTCATTGCCGGTTTCCTGAACCCGACCGAAGGCCGCATCCTGATCGGCGGGCAGGACATGACACCGCTGGGGCCAAACCAGCGCCCGACGGCGATGATCTTTCAGTCGCTTGCGCTCTTTCCCCTGATGCCCGTGTGGGAAAACATCGCCTTCGGGCTGGAGGCGCGCGGCGTCTCGAAGGCCGAGCGCCGCAAGAAGGCCGACGAACTCCTGAAGCTGATCGCGCTTGAAGGCTATGGCGACCGTATGCCCGGCGAACTTTCCGGCGGCCAGCGCCAGCGCGTTGCCATTGCCCGCGCGCTCGCGGTCGAGCCGCAGGTGCTGCTGCTCGATGAGCCCTTATCGGCGCTCGATTTGAAGCTGCGCCAGCACATGCGCGCAGAGCTTCGCGCCCTGCAAAAGCGCACCGGCGTCACCTTCATCTACATCACGCACGACCAGTCCGAGGCGCTCGCCATGTCGGACCGCGTTGCGGTGATGAGCGCCGGCGTGGTTCAGCAGGTGGGCGCACCGCGCGAGCTTTACGACAATCCGGCCACGCCCTTCGTCGCCACCTTCGTTGGCGAAACAAATGCGCTCTCCTGCACGGTGAAGGGCATCGACAACGGCATCGCCACGGTGGAAACCGCCCATGGAACCTTGACCGGCCGCGCCGGTGACGGGCTTACAGGCGGTGTGGCGGCAAAGCTTTATGTGCGGCCCGAAGCGCTGAAACCGAAGGGCGGGGCGAACCGGCTTGCCGCCACCATCGAGCGCATCGATTTCGAGGGCGCTTTTGCGCTGGCGCACGGCGTTGCCGAAGACGGCACGCCATTGGTGGCTTCAATCGCCAGCACCGAACTTGCGAGCGCTCCCGCCATCGGCGAAAAATCCGGCTTCGGCTTTGAAAGCACAAACGCGGTGGTCCTGCCCGATGTCTGAGCTCTACAGGCGTTTCGGCGGTGGCCTCGGCACGCTGTTTCTGGCGCTGGTCGGCGTGTGGCTCGCCGGCATGGTGCTCGCGCCCAATGTGATGATGATCGACTACGCGCTGCGGCCCAACCTGCCGCCCTCGCAGCTTGGCGGGCCGGAGGATGTCTATTCACTCGACAACATTCTCTATCTGGCCAATGAGGGCGTTCACCGCGCGATCTTCTTCAAGACCGTGTGGGCGAGCGCGCTTGTCGCTTTCATCACCTTTCTGGTGTGTTATCCGATGGCGTTCTGGCTTGCCCAGCACGCGACGGTGAACCAGACGGCGGTTGTGCTTCTGGCACTCACCATTCCGTTCTGGATCAACGAGGTCTTGCGCACGCTCGCCTGGTATATCCTGCTCGCGTTTCGCGGCCCGCTGAATGCCTTCCTGCTTTCGCTCGGCATCATAGACGAGCCGGTGCGCTGGTATGGCGATGGCGGCGTGCTGGCCGGCATGACCTATGCCTACATCCTGTTCATGCTGTTCCCGATCTACAACGCCATCGAATCGCTCGACAAATCGCAGATCGAGGCCGCGCGCGATCTCGGCGCTTCCACCTGGCGCATTCATTGGCGGGTGGTCATCCCGCACGCCAAGGCGGGCATCGCCACGGGCTGCGTCTTCACCTTCATGCTCGCCGCCGGCAGCTATGTCGCGCCTGCCCTTCTCGGCGCGCCGGGCAGCCGCTGGTTCACCGAGATCATCTACAACTGGTTCTTCGAGGGCGGCGACTGGAACCGCGGTGCCGCTTATGCGCTGGTGCTTCTGGTTCTGTGCCTTGCAGTGGTGCTCGTCACGCTGCGCATTGCCCGCGTGAGCCTGACGGAGGTGGCGAAATGAGTGCCGTGGCCATCTACAAGCGTGGGCGCTGCCCCTCATCCGCCCTTCGGGCACCTTCTCCCCGCGCACGGGGAGAAGGCAACGCGCCGAGATGCCCATTGCCTTTCCTCGCCCCGTTTACGGGGAGAGGATGCCGGCAGGCAGGTGAGGGGCAGCACCGGCCTCTCCGGCCAGCCCCGGAGGGTCGTGCATGAGTGCCGCCGACCGCATCGCCCGCGCCTTGTTCGGCTTCTACATGGTGGCGTTCTTTCTCTACCTGTTCGCGCCGCTCGCCATCATGGGCATCGCCACGTTCAACACGAGCCGCTTCCCGACCGTGACGCCATGGCGCGGCACGACGCTGCAATGGTTCGACGCGCTGTGGAGCGACAGCGGCATGTGGCAGTCGCTGTGGACCTCCTTCATCGTCGCTTTCTTCGTGGTCATCACCGTCCTGCCCATCGGCACTGCGGCGGCTCTCGTTCTCACCAGCCTGCATGCGCGCGCCCGCAGCTTCATGTATGCGGTCATGGTGTCGCCGCTGCTCACGCCCGGCGTGGTCATCGGCATCGCCACGTTGGTTCTCTGGCGGCAGCTTGGCGTCGGGGGCGGTGTTTTCCTGATCGTGGTGGCGCAGGCAAGCTTCATCATCTGCTATGTGATGCTGATGATCACGGCGCGCCTCCAGCGTTTCGATCCTACGCAGGAAGAGGCGGCCCTTGGCCTCGGCGCGTCGAAATTCATGGTCTTCCGCCGCGTGCTTTTGCCCTTCCTGAAGCCGGCGCTCATCGCCGCCGGCTTCCTTGCCGTTCTCCAATCCATCGAGAACTACAACACCACGCTCTTCGTGCGCGGTTTCGACACGCCGCTCACGGTCTACATCGCCACCAAGGTGCGCACCGGCCTGACGCCCGCCGTCAATGCGCTGGCGCTCATCATGATCGCGATCACCGTGTTCGGAGCCATCGCCTACGAGATTGCCCGCAGGCGCGGCGCGGATGGCGGTGGAGTAGCAGTGCAACTTTGACGTCATCCCGGCCGACCGGAGGGAGAGCCGGGACCCATTGAGCGGCAAGGCCGATCTCCGCAGAAGTCGCCACCGGCATCCATCCAGCCGGACCACTGCCGGGCCGCGCTCCATGGCGTTCTTCCAATGGGTCCCGGATAGCCCTTCGGACTTCCGGGATGACGGTTTCGCGTCAGCGGATCACTGAAGCTCTTAGAGCGCTTCCGCTTTTCGTTGAATCGCGAAAACGCTCTAACTTATTGTTTTTCAGCAATTCCGGACGGAAAACCGGTTCCCACTTTTCCTGGAATTGCTCTAACGGTCGATTCTCGTCGACAGGATGATCGAGCTCATCGTCCGGTCAACGCCCTTCAGCGCGCCGATCGTGTCGATCACCGCGTCGAGCTCGGCCACCGAAGGCGCTTCGACGATGATGATCATGTCGAACGACCCGCTCACCGAGTGAACCGTGCGCACGGCGGGCATCTTCTCCATCGCCGTAATCACGTCGCCGGAAAGCTTTGGCGACACCGTCACGAGAAGATGCGCGCGGATTTGTGCTGCATCATATTCCCCCGAAAGCCGCACCATATAGCCGGCAATCGTTCCGCTGCGCTCAAGCCGCTCCAGCCTGCTCTGCGCGGTGGAGCGCGAGACACCCAGCCGCCGGGCAATCTCCGACACCGGCATGCGCGCATTCTCACGCAACAGCGCAATCACCGACCGGTCTGCGTCCGTTTTCGTCATATTGCTAATTCCATTCGTCGATATGCATAAAATCGTGAGTGAAATTACCCGGAATGATACTTCGATTCAACGTCGATCAAAGCCAGACTGGACAAACATCCAGGCAGAATCGCCAGATACAATCGCCAGACAAATTCGAAAGGGAGCGGGATGAAAGAAATCGTTGTCACGGGAGCCGGGCGCATTGGATCCGCCATCGCAGACATGCTGGTCGCCTCGGGCGATTACACGGTCACGGTCGCCGACCGGTCGGCTGAGCAGCTTGCGGTCCTGCCCTCTCACCCGCAGATCTCCGGCGTGGAAGTCGACCTCTCCGACACGAAGGCCCTTGCCGCCGTGCTCAAGGGCAAGTTCGCCCTGCTCAACGCCGCGCCCTATCACCTCACGGTGCCCATCGCCGAGGCGGCTGCCGAAGCGGGCGTTCACTATCTCGACCTCACCGAGGACGTGAAAAGCACGCGCCGCGTGAAGGAAATCGCTGCTTCCGCCGAGAGGGCCTTCATCCCGCAATGCGGGCTGGCACCGGGCTTCATCACCATCGCCGCCAATTCGCTGGCCAAGCGTTTCGACACGCTGCGCGATGTGCGCATGCGGGTCGGCGCGCTGCCGCAGTTTCCGGCCAATGCGCTCAACTACAATCTCACCTGGTCGCCGGAAGGCGTCATCAACGAATATTGCGAGCCTTGCGAGGCCATCGTCGATGGCGAGATGAAGGAGGTCGCGCCGCTTGAGGGGCACGAGGAGTTCTCGCTCGATGGCGTGCGCTACGAGGCCTTCAACACCTCCGGCGGGCTCGGCTCCATCTGCGAATCGCTCAAGGGTCGTGTGCGCAATCTCAACTACCGCACGATCCGCTATCCGGGTCATGCCTCGGTCATGAAAATGCTCTTGAACGATCTGCGCCTCAGCGAACGCCGCGATCTTCTGAAAGAGATTTTCGAGCACGCGCTGCCCACCACCATGCAGGATGTGGTCGTGATCTTCGTCACCATCACCGGCCTGAAAAATGGCCGGCTGGTGCAGGAAAGCTATGCCAACAGCGTGTTTGCCGACCCGGCCGGGCCAACTGCCCGCAGCGCCATCCAGAAGACCACCGCCGCCGGCATCTGCACCGTGCTCGACCTGCTCGCCAACGGCAACCTGCCGTCCAAGGGCTTTGTCCAGCAGGAAGACATCGCGCTCGAGGATTTTCTGGCAAACCGCTTCGGTCGCACCTACCAGCCCGAGACCGGCCCGAAGGCACAGGCCGCATAAGGCCAGCTCGGCCAGCGCAGGATTTCCCTCGCTGGCCGTACCATTTCGCCGCCATGTGACATTGCGCGGCGCGGCTTCGCTCCATAGGGTCGCGCAATGTCAAACGACCGGCCGCTTGTCGGCATCCTCTTGATGATCGGGTTCTGCGCGGTCGCCCCTCTGGGCGACTCGATCGCAAAACTGTTGGGCGAGACCATTCCGCTGTTCGAGCTGCTGGTGGTGCGTTTTGCCGCGCAGGTGGTGTTTCTTATGCCGGTCGTGTGGTGGAGCGGCAAGTCGCTGCTTCTTTCTCCCCGCGTCATGCGCCTCACCGTGCTGCGCACGGCGCTCCACATTGCCGGCATCGGCGCGATGTTCATGTCGCTGCGCTATCTGCCGCTGGCCGATGCCGTGGCCATCGCCTTCGTCATGCCCTTCATCATGCTGGCTTTTGGAAAATTCTTTCTGGGCGAGGATGTGGGGCCAAGGCGGCTTGCCGCCTGTTCGGTCGGCTTCGTCGGCACCATGCTCGTTGTGCAGCCGAGCTTCCTGACCGTCGGTGCGCCAGCACTTCTGCCGCTTCTCGTGGCGGTCGCCTTCTCCGGCTATATGCTGGTGACGCGCCAGATCTCGCGCGATGCCGACCCCATCGCGCTTCAGGTGGTGAGCGGCATCTATGCCATGATCGGCTTTGGTTTCTTGGCCATGCTAAACCTGGGGTTCGACCTGCCGCAACTGCGCATGGTGCAGCCCGACATGCGGGAAATGCTGCTTCTTATCGCCTCCGGCTTCTTCGGCACATTCGGCCACCTTCTCATGACGTGGTCGCTGCGCTTTGCGCCATCGGCCACCGTGGCGCCGATCCAGTATCTGGAGATCCCGTTCGCCACGGTCATTGGCTGGCTCATCTTCCGCGATCTGCCCAATGGGCTGGCCGCACTCGGCATCGCCATCACCATGGGTGCGGGGCTCTACATCGTGTTCCGTGAGCGGGCGCTGGCAAGGCCGGTCACTCCGGTTCAGCCAGCACCCGATCCGCAAAGCGTGCAATGACGCCGTGAGCTGTCTCAGCCCGCCAGTGCTTCGCGGCTGGCAGTGAGGAAGATCTCCGCATTTCTCGAAAGCGACGGGCCCAGATAACCGCCTTCCTGGATCAGCGCCGTTGGTAGCCCCAGAGCCGCGATCTCGCGCGCCATGGTGGCAAAGCCGTCGCCCGTGAGCTTCACCTCCGAGAGCGGATCGTCCGCCGCCATGTCGAGCCCGAGCGAGATCACCAGCGCCTCCGCGCCAAAGGCGGTGATGGCCGAAAGCCCCTCGCGGAAGCGGCCAAGGATCGTTTCCGTATCCGATCCGGGTTTCAGGCAGAGATTGAGCGTCGCCCCCTCGCCTTCGCCCTCGCCGCGCTCGTCCTCATAGCCGAGATAATAGGTCGGGTAGAGGTCCGGGTCCGTGTGCAGCGAGCAGACGAAAACGTCGCCGCGATCATAGAAGATGTCGAGCGTGCCATTGCCCGTATGCGTGTCGATGTCGAGCACCGCCACCTTGCCGAAGCGTTCGCGCAGGCTTTGCGCTGCGATGGCCGCGTTGTTGAACAGGCAGAAGCCGTTCGACGCATTGGAAAGCGCATGGTGTCCCGGCGGGCGGCACAGGCCATAGACCATGCGTTCGCCTTCCTTCACGCGCTCGGCGGTCTCAAGCGCCGTCTGCGCCGACCAGTAGACGGCATCCCACGTGCCTTCCGTCAGCGGAACCGACGTGTCGGTCGCCCACCAGCCGAGCTGGCCGAAAACGGATGAGGAAGGCCGCCCCCGGCGCGGACCGGGGTGGCAGTTGGGGATCGGTTCCTGATCCGGCGCCTCCGCGCGCCAGCGTTGGTAGGCGTCCTTCCAGAAATCCACATAGTCCGGATCGTGCACCGCCTTGATCGGCCCGTCGCCGAAATCGCGGGGTTTCTCGATGGGGAATTCGTTTTTAATCAGCATGTCGCGGATCAGGATCGCGCGTTCAGCCTGTTCGGGATGGGGCATATAGGCCCCGCGCCGGAAATAGCGCTCCGGCGTGTGCCGCAACTGGCGTTCGTCGAAAATGGCTTTCATTGTCGTCCTTCAATATCCGTTGGATCTGTCGACCACCGTTTCCGGTATGTCTCCCGCCACCACTGCCTGTGCGGCGCTGGCAAGCTGTTCGGCCATCGTGTGCGGCGAGCAATCGCCCGCCTGATGCGGCGTGACGAGAATGCGCTCATCCGCCCAGAAGGGGTGCTCTTTGGGCAGCGGCTCCACGTCGAAAACGTCGAGCGAGGCGGAGGCAATGCGCCCGCTGTCGAGCGCGCGCAGGAGATCGGCCTCGACCAGATGTTCGCCCCGCCCAAGCTGGATGAGTGCGGCGCCTTCCGGCATGCGGTTGAAGAAATCGAGATTAAGCAGCCCGCGCGTCTCTCCCGTCAGCGGCAGAACGTTGATCAGGATGGCGGCCTGTTCCGCAACGCGCTGGGCGGCTCCTTCCCCGCTCTCGAAGTGCACGCCGGGCACATCTTCCGCCGGCGCGTTTCGCGCGGCGGCCACCACCGGAAACCCCATGGCCGTCACCGCGCGGGCGATGGCCCGCCCCATCAGGCCGAAACCCAGAATGCCCACCGGCGTTTCACGCGGCGGCTTCATGATGGACGGGATGAGCCGCGCCCATTCGTGCTTTGCCTCATGCACGATGTGATGGCGCATGTTGCGATGATGCCAGATCACATGCCATGCCGCGAAGCCTGCCAGCATGTCGCCCTGGTCCGGGTCGCGCACGCGCGCCACCAGCGCATCCTTTGGCAGGCTCGGGCAGTTGATGATGCTGTCGACACCCGCCGCAATGGAATGTGCAAGCCGCAGATTCGGATAAGGGTCAAAGGCATCATCCGCCGGCCGCCAGCTGAGGGCAAAACGGATTTCCTCCGGATTGTCGATCTCATGCGGATGGCGCAGGCGTATCGTGCCTGCATGCGGTGCCAGCGCATGGCCATAAAGCGCGTGCAGATCGAAGGCGGTGCTCAGATAAACCCCCTCGATCACCCGTCCGTCAGCCATTTGCGGCCTCCGCATCGATGGGTTCCACGCCGCACCAGTCGGCGATGAAAAGCGCGATCGCGCCCGTCACCCGCTTGATGGAGGAAAGGCTCACGCGCTCGTCGAACCCGTGGATGTTCTCGGTGATCGGACCATAGACGAGGCACGGCATGCCCGCATAGATCACGAACACCCGCGCATCGAGATAGCCCGGCGTGACGAAACTTTTCAGTTCGCTCGCGGTCGCCGCGCGGTGCGCTTCGGCCAGCGCCTTTTCGGCATCGGTCCCTTCCTCCAGCACATAGCCGCGCGCGAAAAATCCGTTCCAGATCACCTCGGGCGGGCGATTGCCAAGAAAGGGATCATCGGCCAGTTCGCGGGCCAGATGCGCCTCGATCTGCGCTGCCCGATCCTTCGGGTCGTCATCGGGATAGATGGCGATGCGGCAGGAGAGCTTGCACCAGGCCGCCACGGTGGAGGCCCAGTCTCCACCCTCGATCTTGCCGACATTGAAATTGATCGGGTGATCGAGCTCCTCGAAATAGGGATAGTTCGCCTTCTCGGCGTTCCAATCCGCGGTCAGGCGTTTCAGGCTTTCGATCACGCGGAAGCTCGCCTCGATGGCGTTGGCCCCCGTGCCCGCCTCGCGCACATGCACGGGGTGGCCCGACACATTCACCTCGAACCACAAAACGCCGGTGTTGGCGCGCACCAGCATTTCGTCTTCCGGCTCGGGAATGATGGCGGCATCCGCCGTATAGCCTTCCACCAGGCAGGCGAGCGCGCCATTGCCGGTGCATTCTTCCTCCACCACGCTCTGCACATGCACTTTCGCCGCCGGTTGCAGGCCGATGCGGCGCAGCGCGTCGAGCGCGAAAATGTTGGCCGCGATGCCGGCCTTCATGTCACCGCCGCCGCGCCCATAAAGCCAGTCGCCCTCGCGCTTCGGCTCATAGGGTGCCGAAACCTCCCACATATCGTGCGGGCCTTCCGGCACCACATCCATATGGCCGTTGAGGATCAGCGACCGGCCTCTGTTTTCACGCGGCTCGTGGGTGGCGATCACGTTCACCGCGTCGGAATAATCGACGGCCACGGGCGAAAAGCCCGGATGATCCTTGATCTTGTCTTCATCGATATGGAAGGTTTCGACCGCGTAGCCACGCGCTTCAAGCGCCTTGTGAACGAATTCCTGTGCGGGCTTTTCCTTTCCGCGCAGCGAGGGAAAGCGGATCAGGTCTTCGGTAAAGCCGATCTGTTCTTCAAAGCCTTCCTCGACCGCTGCGAGGATCTTCTGTGCCAGTTGTTCGTCCACGTCGGTGGTTCCTGCAGATTAGTGTTGAGAGTGGTGAGCGATGGCGCGCATCATCCCGCCCTCGCCCTTCGACAGGCTCAGGATGAGGGCTTGTGGAGGTGCGAACTGGATGAGTGCTAACAGTGGATGCGCGAGCGTTTGTATATGCGATACTACAGACGCCAGCCTCTCCATGCCCCTCCCCTCATCCTGAGCCTGTCGAAGGGCGAGGGGACGGGCACGCACCACCCAACCACAGCAAGACGCCGCCACAGACGTCAGCCTCTCCATGCCCGTTCCCTCATCCTGAGCTTGTCGAAGGGCGAGGGAATGGGCACGCACCGCGCTGAAGTGAGCTCCAGTCGTCACCGCGTCACCCCGCCGCCGCCAGCTCCTTCTCGCGGCCGGGAATGGCCTCGATCAGGGTGCGCGTATAGTCGCTCTGTGGATTGTTGAAGATGGCATGCGCCGGCCCCATCTCGACCACCCTGCCCTTCTGCATCACGGCGATGCGGTCGCAGATCTGGGCCGCAACCCGCAGATCGTGCGTAATGAAGATCAGCGCCAGATTGAGCCGCTCCTTCAGCTCCGCCAGAAGATCGAGCACCTGCGCCTGAATGGAAACATCCAGCGCCGAAACCGCCTCGTCAGCAATGATCACGCGCGGCTCCAGCGCCAGCGCGCGGGCAATGCCGATGCGCTGGCGCTGCCCGCCGGAAAACTCGTGCGGATAGCGGTCGATGGCGAGCGCATCGAGGTCCACCAGTTCCAGAAGTTTCACCGCGCGCGCATAGGCTTCCTGCTTGGAAACCCCATGCGCCATCGGCCCCTCGGCGATGATGCGGCCAACCTTGGAGCGCGGGTTGAGCGAGGCGTAAGGGTCCTGAAAGATCATCTGGATCGATTTGCGCGCCTCGCGCAGCGCCTCGCCGGAGAGCTGCGCCATGTCGTGTCCGGCGAGCTTCACCGTGCCGGAATCGGGCTGCATCAGCCGCACGAGGCAGCGCCCGACGCTCGATTTGCCGGAGCCGGATTCGCCGACAATGCCCAGTGTCTCGCCCTCGCTGAGCGTCAGGTTCACATCGTTGACCGCGTGAACGATACGCGGCTTGGAAAAGAGCAGACCACCGCCGGTCACATAGGTCTTGTTGAGCCCTTCCACTTCGAGGATCGGCGTCTTTCCCGCCGTTTCCTCGCCCGCCTCGGCGGCAAGCTTCGGGATCGCCGCGATCAGCTTTTGCGTATATTCATGCTGCGGGTTGTCCAAAACCTCGTCGGCGGTGCCCGCCTCGACGATCTTGCCATATTGCATCACCGCCACGCGGTCGGCGATCTCGGCCACCACGCCGAAATCATGGGTGATGAACATCACGGCCATGCCGTGCTTTTCCTGCAGATTGCGGATCAGCTCCAGGATCTGCGCCTGCGTGGTCACGTCGAGCGCGGTGGTCGGCTCGTCGGCGATCAGCATGCGCGGTTCGAGCGCCAATGCCATGGCGATCATGACGCGCTGCCGCTGCCCGCCGGAAAGCTGGAACGGATAGGCCCGCGCCGCCTTTTCCGGATCGGGAATGCCCACTTCCGTCAGGAGTTCGATGGCGCGCGCTGCACGCTCCTTCGGCGTCAGCAGACCATGCGCCTCGAACACTTCGGCGATCTGGTCTTCCACCCGCATCAGCGGGTTGAGCGCCGACATGGGCTCCTGAAAGATCATGGCGATCTTCTTGCCGCGCAGGTCCATCATCTCGGTTTCCGAGAGTTTCAGAAGGTCCATGCCCTCGAAGAGGATTTCGCCGCCCACCGGTCGCACCAGATCGGGCAGAAGCCCCATGGCCGCATTGGCCGACATGGATTTGCCGGAACCCGATTCCCCGACAATGCAGAGAATTTCACCGGCATGAAGATCATAGGAAACATCGTTGACGGCAAAGTCTCGGTCGGCACCCTCCGGCAGCGCGATCTTCAGGTTTCTGATTTTGAGAACGGGCTCTGTCATCGCGCCCTCCTATTTGCCGCGCCGCGCAAGGCGCGGGTTGAGCGCATCGTTCAGCCCTTCGCCGATCAGGTTCAGCGCCAGAACGGTGAGCAGAATGGCAACGCCGGGGAAGAAGGAAAGCCACCAGGCCTGCCGGATCACCGTGCGCGCCGCGCCGATCATGTAGCCCCACGACATGAGGTTGGGGTCGCCGAGCCCAAGGAAGGAGAGCGAGGATTCCAGAAGGATCGCCGTTGCCACCATCAGCGAGGCAAGCACGATGATGGGCGAGATCGTGTTGGGCAGAACCTGCCGCAGAATGATCGTCAGGCTCGTCTGGCCCGAAAGAATGGCCGCTTCCACATATTCGCGCGAGCGCAGCGATAGCACCTCGCCGCGCACGAGGCGCGCGACCGGCGGCCAGCTTACGATGGCGATTGCCGCGATGATCGATTCGATCGAGGGTTGGAAGATCGCCACCAGAACGATGGCGAGCGCAAAGCTCGGCACGGTCTGGAAGAATTCGGTAAAGCGCATCAGCGCGTCGTCCACCCAGCCGCCGAAATAGCCCGCAAGCGCGCCGATGGGGATGCCGATCAGAAGGGCGGCGACCGTCGAGACGAGACCGACCAGAAGCGAGACCTGCGCCCCATAGGCAAGGCCCGAGATCACGTCACGGCCAAGCGCGTCGGTTCCCAACGGATACTGGTCCATGGCAAACGGCGGCAGGAAGGGCCGCTGCACCATGCGCCACGGCGATTGCGGGAAGATCAGCGGCGCAAGCAGCGCCACCAGAATGACGATGGCGAGGATCGCAAGGCCGATCACGGCGCCACGATTGCGGGAGAAGCGTTTCCAGAAATCAGCCATCATGCCACCCGGATTCTTGGGTCAACGAACCGATAGAGAATGTCGGTGATGAGGTTGAACAGGAGCACCATGGCGGCGGACACGAAGAACACGCCAAGAAGCAGATTGTAGTCGCGCTGGGCGAGCGCCTCGAACATCAGACGCCCGATGCCGGGCCATGCGAACACGGTTTCGGTCAGCACCGCGCCGCCCACGAGCTGACCCGCCTGAAGACCGGCAAGCGTCACCACCGGCAGCATGGCATTGCGGAAGATGTGGCGGCGCTGGATGATGCCGGGCTTCAGCCCCTTGGCCCGCGCAGTCTTGACGAAATCGAGTTGGCTGACTTCGAGCATGGAGGCGCGCGTCATGCGCATATAGACCGCCATGAAGAAGAGGCCGAGCGTGGTCGCGGGCAGGATGAGATGCTGGCCGATGTCGAGCGCGCGGCGCAAGCCGGTGTAGTTCGCCCCCACCGTCTCATAACCGAAACCCGGCAGCCAGTTGAAATAAACGGAGAACAGAAGCACCGCCATCAGCGCCGCCCAGTAGAGCGGCGTGGCGTAGAAAAGCAGCGCCAGGGTGGAGATCGCCGTGTCCGACCATTTGCCGACACGCGCGGAGGCGAGAACGCCTGCCAGAGTGCCCAGGACCAGCGAGATGACGAAGGCCGTCATGGTCAGAAGCAGCGTGGCGGGCAGCCGGTCGAGAATGAGATCGGCCACCGGCATCTGCTGGCGATAGGAAAAGCCGAGATCGAACTGCAGCACGCCCTTGAGGTAAATCCCGAGCTGGGTCAGCAGCGGTTTGTCGAGGCCGAACTGCTCGCGAAGCTGCGCGATGAACTTCGCGTCGGCGGCCCCCGCCTCGCCTGCCATCACCGCAGCGGGATCGCCGGGCGCGGCATGGATCAGGAAGAAGTTGAGCGTCAGGATGGCGATCAGGATGATCGCCGCCTTGCCCAGGCGCATGAGTATGAAGCGTAGCATCGGGCCCCTGCAGGATCGGACTCAAGGTGAGGATGCGCGGGCGGTTTGCCCGCGCATTCCCGGATCGGGCAGTCGCCTATTTTTCGATATAGGCGTCCTTGAAGCCGTCATTCACGCCAATGGCCGTGGTGACGAGATCCTTCACATTGCAACGATAGATCGTCGGGAAACCGAGTTCGAGCAGCCAGGCAACCGGCACGTCGTCCACCAGTTTCTGCTGCACTTCGGTGTAGAGCTCCTGGCGCTCTTCCGCCGTCACGGCCACCGCGGCCTTGGCAAAGAGATCGTCGACCTCCTTGTTCTCGTAGCCTTCCACATTGTTCCACTGCGAGCCCTTGGCAATGTTCGTGGAAATATAGGTGCGGGCCACGCCCAGTGCCGGATCACCATACTGGTAGAGATAGGTGAAGGCCATGTCGTAGTCCCACTCGGCCAGTTTCTGGTTCCAGCCGGCCACATCGGTGGAGACGATCTCGACATTGATGCCCACTTCGCCGAGATTCTGCTTCACGGCCTCGGCCCAGCGCTGCCAGGTTTCGCCATAGGGCAGTGGCAGAAGGCGCACGGTCTCGCCGTCATAGCCCATCTCTTCGAGCAGGGCCTTGGCCTTCTCCGGGTCGTGGTCATATGCGGTCACGTCGTCGGTGAAGAAACGCGTCGACGAGGACACCGGGCCTTTGGCAACCTTGCCGAGGCCGTTCCACAGCGCGTCGCGGGCGAAGTCGCGGTCCATCGCATACATGACCGCCTGGCGGAAGCGCTTGTCGGCCGTCGGGCCTTCGCGGTTGTTGAGCCACATCCACGAGAGCGGACCGAAATACTCCCAGCCCTTGTCGGTGATGCAGGTGTTCTCCATATCAGCGATCCGCTGGACGTCGAAATTCTCCACCGAGCCGCCGGGCAAAATGTCCACCACGCCCGTCTCATAGGCAACCGCGCGCGAAGCCGCGTCCGGGATCACATGCCAGTAGATCTCGTCGAGATAGGGTTTGCCCTCCTCATAGTAATCCTCGAACTTGGTGAGCAGGATATGCGAACCCTTCACCCACTCTTCGAACTTGAAAGGCCCGGTGCCGATCGGCGTGTTGTTGGCCGGGTTGTTCTTGTAATCCGTGCCTTCATAGATGTGCTTGGGCACCATCGGCATCGTGCCGGCCTCGAAAATGCCGAGAAACGGGCCGAAGGGCTGCTTCAGCTTGAAGACGACCGTGGTGTCGTCGGGTGCGGTGATGGATTCCACATGCTCCAGCGAGGTGCGCAGGCGCGCATGGGTTTCACGCAGGAAGACATCGGCGGAGAACACCACGTCGGCAGAGGTGAACGGCTCGCCGTCATGCCATTTCACATTGTCGTGCAGCTTGAACGTATAGGTCAGGCCGTCCTCGGAAACTTCCCACGATTTCGCAAGCTGCGGCATGGGCTGCAGCTTCTCGTCGTAGCGCAGCAGACCCTCATAGATCTGGCCGGCGACCATTTGTGTCGGGCCGTTCTGGACCAGACCCATCATAAGGCTTGGCGGTTCGGGCTGGATCACGACATTGGCGCGCCCGCCCGAGACGGGCTCTGCATGGAGCGCCGTCGAGACCAGCATGGCGGCGGCAAGTGTGGTCAGTCGTTTCAGCATGGCTTTCGTTCCCCTTGTTGCTCGCCCGGCGAAAGATCGTTCTCCCTTGATCGTGTCGGGCAATTGGCTTTGCGTCAGTCCGGCCTCACTCCACGAGGTCGGGATAGTGCTTGATGGCGAGGCGCTGGAAGGCCTCCCATTGCGGGTCAGGCTTGTTACCGGTGTGATGGGTGTCCCAGCCCTCATATTGGCGCGCCGTTTTCTCGGCCAGTTCCTCGGCAATGCGGATCTGCTTTCCGCCCGAAGACATGATGGCGAGCTGGGCGCGGCAGGCGCGCTCCATGTTGAACATCAGCGCAAAGGCTTCGCCCACCGTGCGCCCGCAGGTCAGAAGCCCGTGATTGCGCAGGATCATGACATTGCGGTCGCCGAGGTCGGCCACAAGCCGCTCGCGCTCGCCGAGATCGAGCGCAATGCCCTCATAATCGTGGAAGGCAAGGCGGTTGTGAAACTGCAGCGACCACTGGTTCAGCGGCAGGATGCCCTCTTCCATTGAGGAGATGGCCACACCCGCCACCGTATGCGTGTGAAGCACACAATGCACATCGGGCCGCGCGGCATGGACGGCGCTGTGAATGGTGAAGCCGGCCTTGTTGATGCCCGCGCCATGATTGTCGCGCAGGATGTCGCCATTGATGTCGACGGTCACGAGGCTCGATGCCGTCACCTCGTCGAAACGCAGGCCGAACGGGTTGATCAGGAAGGCGTGCTCACCCTCCTCTGCCGGCGCCCGAGCCGAAATGTGGGTGAAAATGCTGTCATCCAGGTGATAATGCGCGATCAGGCGGTAGGCCGCAGCCAGCTCGACCCGCTCGCGCGGCTGCCCCGTGTCTGCGGCTGAAACCGGTTGGGATTGTACGTTCATCAACATCTCCCTCGCGCAAACCGTCCGGTCACGAACGGTGGTCATGTGTTGTCGCGCGGCTCCCCTCAGAGCCGTTTTGTTGATCGACAGGCAAGCACAGGTTCGGGCAGAGTGTCAATTGTCGACAATCGTCATTTTGCCTGTCATAGTGGCGGGACATACGCCGCGCCTGCGCTGCGATGCCATTGGGAGGGGAAGTTTTGGGAAAACGGCGGTGAGCGTGTTTTCGGAAGTATCCACAACGGATCTGGTGACGCAGATAGCCCGGCAGATCACCGAGGCGATTGTCACCGGGCATCTTAAGCCCGGCGAACGGCTGACGGAGCTTCAGCTTTCGCGCGAGTTCGGCACCAGCCGCGCCCCTGTCCGCGAGGCGGCCCGGCTTCTGGAAAGCCAGGGTCTTGTCACCTTCTCACCGCGGCGCGGTTTTTTCGTTCGCACCTTCAGCGCCAGCGAGATGCGCGACATTTACGAGCTGCGCATCGGCCTTGAACTGCATGCAGGCTGTCTTGCGGTGGAGCGCGCTACCGAGGCCGATCTCGCCGCTCTCGAAAAGCAGCTTGGACGTCTCTACGGCACGGCCGGTCAGGCGTCTATCGAGACACAGATTTTCGAGGATTTCGCCTTTCATCGCATGATCTGCAAGGCGAGCGGCAATGCGCGTCTGATCCGGGTCTATGACGAACTGGCGACCGAGATGCGCGCCGGTATCACCTTGATCGGCAAAATTTACGATGACCCGCAGCGCATGGCCGAGACTCATGAGCCGATCATGGAAGCGTTGAGAAAGCGCGATGAGGAACAGCTGCGTGGTGCACTGCGCTATCACATAGCCGTGGCGCAGGATGCTGTTGTCGCTCTGTTCGAGGAGCTGGAAAAGGGCGCCTGACGACGCCCCTTCCCGCATTTGCTTATTTCTGCGACTTTGCAGCCTCTCCGATCATGCCGTTGAGCTTCTGAGCCAATGCCTCATCGGTCTGGGCTGTCTGGATGATCTGATTGTATTCGTCCACCGAGATGCCGTCCGTCTGGTCGACGGCCTGTTCCATCTGCTGTGTGGCCTCGACCTGAACTTTCTGCTTCTCGTCATCCGAGGGAGCCTGCCGGAAGCGCTCCGTGTATTGTTCCTTCACATCGCTGACTGCGAGGAAGGCGACCGTAAAGGCCTGCAGCTTCTGGTCGTCGAACGATTCGGTCTGCGCCTGCGGCGCAGGAGAAGGTGACGGTACGGCATCTTGCGCCAGCGCCGGTGAGATCGCGGCGGCACTGGTGGTGAAGGCGAATGCGGCAGCGGCCAAGCGCAATTTGCTGCGTAGTATCATGAGGAACTCCTTCCTTACGGGTGTCACCCCTTCGCGGGGTTTCGAAATGCCCGACCCCGGGTTCATCCCGAGGGCCACTTTCGTGAAGAATGTGGCGAGAAGAAAAGTTGCTCTGCAGCGTTCCAATCAAATCGGGTTGCCGCAGAAAACAAAAAATGAGCCGGCCGTTTGCCATCAAAAAAAGACCCCGCCGAAGCGGGGCCTGGATTTTCGTTTATTCACCCGCCGGAGCCGGTTGTGCGGCCGATCCCGGGTGATCGTCTTCCTCGGCTTCAAGCTTTTCCTTGGCAATGAAGGTGTAGAACATGGGGACCACGAACAGGGTGAACGAGGTTCCGATGATCAGGCCGGTGAAAATGACGAGCCCCATCGAATAACGCGCCGCGGCACCCGCACCTGCCGCCATGATCAGCGGCACCACACCGAGCGCCATGGCGGCCGTGGTCATGAGGATCGGCCGCAGGCGCACCTTGGCGGACGCGACGATGGCCTCAACGCGTGACAGGCCATGCTCCTCCCGCTGCTGGTTGGCGAACTCCACCATCAGGATGCCGTGTTTGGTGATCAGGCCTATGAGCGTGATCAGTCCGACCTGGGTGTAGATGTTCAGCGTCGACAGTCCCAGATTGAGCGGCAGGATCGCGCCGAAGATCGACAGCGGCACCGTCATCATGATGATGAGCGGATCGCGGAAGCTCTCGAACTGCGCCGCAAGCACCAGATAGATCACCACCACGGCGAGCGTGAAGGCGATCAGGATCGTGTTGCCCTGCTCCACTTCAAGCCGCGACTGGCCGGAATACTCGATGAAGAACCCGTCCGGGATGGTGTTTTTGGCAATGTCCTCGATCACGGCGAGGCCGTCACCGGTTGAAACACCGGGCACCGGCAGGGCCGAGATCGTCGCCGAGTTCAACTGGTTGAACTGCTCGATCGCAGCCGCGGCAACATCGGTCGACACCGTGATCACCGCCGAAAGCGGCACCATTTCGCCCGTGGCGCTGCGTACGAAGAAATCGCCCAGCCTTTCGGGGTTGTCACGATACTCCTGCGGCACCTGCATGATGATGTCGTAGCTGTTTGAATCGCGGTCGAACTGCGCGATCGAACCGCTCCCGACAAGCAGGCTGAGTGTCGTGCCGACATCGGAAACCGGAAGGTTCAACGCCGCGGCCCGGTCACGGTCGACCGTCACCACAACCTGCTGGGCATTGTAGGCAAGCGAGTTCTGCACGACGATGAAGCGGCCTGAGGCCTGCGCCTCTTCCTTGATCTTCTCGGCCACCTCGAACACACGTGCCGAATCGCTTGTCGACTGGATGACGAGCGAGATCGGCAGCCCGCCTCCGGCCCCCGGCAGCGAAGGCGGCGCAAAGACGAGTGCCTCGACGCCGGAGATCTTGGAGAGCCTTGCCTGGATGTCCTGCTGGATCTCCTTTTGCGACCTCTCGCGATCCGCCCAGTCCTTGAAGGCCCAGAGCGCGATGCCCGAATTGGTCTGTCCGCCGAAGCCGACAATGGAGAAGTTGGCTTTCAGTTCAGGCAGATCCTTGGTCAGCTCGCGCATCTGCGTCGTGTAAAGCGAGGTGTAGTCCGAGGTTGCATAGGACGGCGCGGTGATCAGCGAAAACAGCGCACCCTCGTCTTCTTCGGGCGCCAGCTCGCTGGAGGTGTTCATGAACATGAAACCGGTCAGCCCGAGAAGGACCAGAACCACCAGCATCGTGACGGGGCGGTAGTTGAGCGAACCGCTCACCATCCGTTCGTAGAAATTCGCAAGCCTGTCAAAGGTGGTGTCGACAATAACCTGGAACCGGCTGTGATTGCCACGCTTGAGAATGCGCGCTGACATCATGGGGGTGATGGTCAGAGCGACGATGCCGGAAATGACCACCGCACCTGCGAGCGTCATGGCAAACTCGCGGAACAGCGAGCCTGTCAGACCGCCGGTGAACGCCAGAGGCGCGAACACCGCAGCAAGCGTGATCGTCATGGCGACAACCGGGCCGGTGATTTCCTTCATGCCGACAAAGGCCGCGCGGCGCGGCGAGAGGCCTTCCTCGATATGCCGGTGAATGTTCTCCACCACAACGATGGCGTCATCCACCACGAGGCCGATGGCCAGCACCATGGCCAGCAGCGACAGGAGGTTGATCGAGTATCCGAGCGCAAACAGGATGAAGCAGACGCCGATCAGCGAAAGCGGAATCGTCACGATCGGCATCAGCACGGAGCGGAACGAGCCGAGGAACAGGAGGATGATGACGATAACGATCAGCACCGCTTCCATGATGGTCTTGAAGACCTCGTCAATGGACGCACTGATGGATTCCGTCGCGTCGTAAAGAACCTCGATGCTCATGCCTTCAGGCAGGCTTGCCTGGATGGACGGCAGCTCCTCCGTCACGGCACCCGCCATGTCGAGCGGGTTTGCGCCTGGCGTCGGGAAGACGCCGATAAACGTGCCCGGCTGGCCGTTGAAGCTCACCACCATGTCGGTGCTTTCAGCGGCAAGCTCGATATCGGCGACATCGCGCAGGCGCACCACGTCGTCACCTGTCGCCCTCAATGGCAGAGCACCAAAGGCTTCGGGTGTCTGAAGCGTGGATTCCATCGAGATCGCGTAGGCGACATATTCGTTTTCGGTCTTGCCGGGCGCGGCAAGGAAATTCGATGCCTTGATGCCGGCTAACACCTCGGCCGCGGTAAGCTGGCGCGCCGCCAGCCGAACCGGATCGATCCAAACACGCATTGAATAATTCGCCGCACCGATGATCTGCACCTCGGCAACGCCGGGGATGGTCGACATGCGTGGGCGAATGACGCGTTCGATGTATTCGGTGAGCTGTTCGCTCGACATGTTGGGGTTCTGCATCGCCAGATACATGGTGGCGAACTGCATGCCCGTGCCCTTGACGATGGTCGGGTCCTTGGCGTCTGCAGGCAGTTCACTGCGCACCTGCTGCACCTTGGACATGACCTCCGTCAGCGCGACGTCCGGATCGGAGCCAAGCCGCATCTGCACGCTGACCGTGCTGGCCGAAGGGCGGCTTTGCGACGTGACGTAGTCCACGTTTTCCGTGGTCGCCACGGCGCGGGCAATGGGGGCCGTGATAAAACCCTGGATCAGGTCAGCGCTGGCGCCGGGATAGATTGTGGTGACGGTAATCACCGTCTCCTCGACCTCCGGATACTGACGAACCTGCAGGTTGAACAGTCCCTGGAAGCCAAGCAGCAGGATCAGCAGTCCGAGGACGGTCGAGAGGACCGGCCTGCGGATGAAGATATCGGAAAAACTCATTGGGCTGCCGCCTCTTCCGTCTTGGGATCGTCGCCTGCCGGTTCCTGATCGGGCTCGGATGCCGTTGCGCCGTCGGACGTGGGTGACTTCGGCGAACCCGGGTTGATCGTGTTGTCGATCGCAACCGGCGTGCCGTTCGAAAGACGGTTCTGTCCGGCCGTCACGACGATGCCGCCAGGTTCGATGCCCGAACGGATCTCCACCTGGTTCCCGGAACGGCGGCCCACCTGGACGAATACCTGGCGTGCTTCCAGTTTCTCCTGACCGTCTTCGCTTTGCTCAGCCTTTTCAGGCTTGCGTGCGGCAAACACATAGTCACCATACAGGCTGGTGACGACGGCTGTCTGCGGCAGCGAAATGATGCCTTCCTCTTCCGGAAGGATGACCTTCACCTGAACGAACTGGCCGGGGGTGAGCTTGCCAGAGGTGTTGTCGATGCGCGCGCGCACCGAGACAAGGCGGCTCGACGGGTCGACCTTCGGATCGATACCGGTGATCTCGCCTTCAAACTCTTCACTGTCATTGTTGAGCGAGAGGCGCACGGGCTGGCCGATCTCCAGATTGCCGAGCTGCTGCTCGGGAACGGTGAAGTCGGCGCGCATCGTTTCGATGTCCTGCAGCGTGGCGACGATGGTGCCGGGGGAAAGATACTGGCCTTTGTCGACGCGCGGAATACCAATCGTCCCCGAGAAGGGCGCGCGCAACTGCCGCTGCTGCAACACGGCTTCTGCCTTTTGCACCTGAGCTGCGGATGCCTGTGCTGCCGCTTCCGCATTGTCGAGCGACACGCCCGAGCTCACACCGCGGTTGCGCAGCTCACGGGCGCGATCGAGCGCCTGCTGATCCAGAGCCGCCTGCGTGCGCGAAGCGCTCAGATCGGCCTGCTGGATATTGTCCTCAAGCTGGAGAAGAACATCGCCGGCATTGACCTGCTGGTTCGCCTCGAAACGGATGTCGGTGACGATGCCGGTGGTCTCGACTGTCAGATCCACGCCCTGGTTTGCGTTGACCGTGCCGATGGCCTCGATCGTTGGCGTCCACTTTCCCTCTTCAGCCTCCACGGTCGAGACCGTGACTGTGGGAACGGGCATGTTGGCGAAAAACTGCTGGATCGCCTGATCGCGGAACATGTTGAAGCCGATTATGCCGCCCGCGACAATTGCGAGCAGGACAATGGCGATGAGAAGACGCTTGATCATGTCGTCGGACCCCGGAGGCGTTCGTAATAATATCGATTAACTTACATAAGAGTGGCGCAGATAGCGACGCCGTTTGCCGTGGGCAAGAGCGGATCGCGAACTTGGCTTGCCAAATGTCGGCGCTTTACTGTACCGTCTGGACGGTATTGTCAAGCTTCAGGATGTCAGGATGGTGAGACCGAGTTCCGGCGCACGGGAGAAAATTCTCGATGCGGCCGCAGAGATCGTGCGTGAGGCGGGCGCTGCCAGCATGTCGCTGGATGCGGTCGCTGCGCGCGCCGGGGTCTCAAAAGGGGGGCTTCTTTATCACTTCTCCAGCAAGGCAAAGCTGTTTGAGGCGCTCGTCGAGGGCTTCATCGGGGAGGAGTACGAGAAGTTTGAGCAACGCAAACAAGCGCATGAGAAGAGCCCCAACGGCATTGTGCAAGCCTATATCGACCTGTTTGTCGAGGAGCGAAAAAAGTGCCAGCCGCCGCCTTCGGGCCTGCTGGCTGCCCTGGCCGAGAATCCGGATTTCCTGAAGCCGGTGCAGACATATGAGCGCCAGGTTCTCGACCAGATGAAGGCCAGCGCAAGCGACCCGTCCCTTGCCGTTATCGCTCTTCTGGTGGTGCATGGCGTGCGTGCGATGGAGCTGCTTTCCATCAATGTGGTCAACGACCAGGAGGTCGCCGATATGCTAAGCGCTTTCCGCGGCCTTCTGGAAGCCGGCGCCTTGCGGAGCTCGTGAGCTGACTTACGCCGACTGCCGTGCGCCGATGGCCGTCCGGGTTCCCTGGCCGCGATCGGTGAAGCGCGGCACCGGCTCTTGCAGAAACTGCAGCGCAGACGGCCTTTCGCCGGCTATCCGGCGGATAAGCAGTTTTCCAAGTGTCTCACCGGCTTGCGAGATGTCCTCGTAGACCGCGTCGATCCGCGGGCGGACTTCGTCGTAAAGCAGCGAGGTCTGCTTGACGACCAGGTCGAAGTCACTGCCCACGGTCAGGCCTTGATCGCTCAGAGCGGCCATGAGCGAAAGCGCCGAAACTTCACCGGCACACACCATGCCGTCCGGCGGATCCGGCTGCCTCAGCCGCCAGGTAAGCCACGCATATAAGTCGGCTGCGTCGCTGTCGAGATTGATATCTCCCGGCAATTCCGATGCGACGCCGGCCCTCTCCACCGCCTCCTGAAATCCGTCGCGCAGATGACGACGAAACATGAACCGGTCTGGCGGGAGGATCAGCGCCAGCCGCCGCCGCCCCTTTGAAACAAGGCGCTCCACCGCCATCCGTGCAAAAGCCGCATTGTCATAGTCGACAAAGGCATGCTCGATGCCGAGATCCGTGCGGCCATGAGACACGAAGGGAAAATCGTTTTCCATCAGCAGCTTGACGCGCGGGTCCTTGGGTTCGGTTCTCGAGAAGACGACGCCGTCGGCCATGCGGTTGCGCAGGATGTATTCGATCGGGTCGAGCGTTGGAGCCTCGGCGAAATGCGGTGTGATCACCAGATGGTATTGCGTGTCACGCAGGGCGCGCGTCAGGCCGCTGATCATCGAGGTACTGAAGCCCAGCAATTCGTCATGCGGATCGAGCACGAAACTGATGACATTGGTACGCCCCGTGCGCAGGTGCCGCGCCGCGCGATCGGGCTGGTAGCCGATCTCGCGCGCGACCCGCTGGACGCGCTGCCGCGTTTCCAGCGCGATCTGCGGTGCATCGAGCAATGCGCGCGAAACGGTGGTGACGGCAAGGCCGGTCATCTCTGCAATTGTCCGCAATGTGGGGCGGTCCGATCGGCGCGCCATGTCATCTCCTCCCGGTTGCCTGTGCACGGCTCTGGATGGCGCCGGATTCGCCAAAAACCGCAATTTCAATCGATATAAATTTATGTTTACAGGCAGAAAAGCTGAAAAACGAGAAAAAATTCCCCTTGGTTTTCAATGTTTTATCTCCTCCCTTCAATCAGACAAGAATCTGATTGACCTCCATGGGATTTATAACGTTATAAATAGATAGATCGCAAAGGAGCAAGCGATCCCATTGGGAGGATTATCATGACCATTCGCAAATTCGCCGCGCTTGCGGCGGGAACAGCCCTTCTTACCCTCGCTGCCGGCAGCAATGCCATGGCAGAAGATAGCGTTGAAGTGTTGCATTGGTGGACCTCGGGTGGCGAGGCCGCCGCGCTCAACGTTCTCAAGGAAGATCTGGAATCCAAGGGCGTCACATGGCAGGACATGCCGGTCGCCGGTGGCGGCGGTGAGGCTGCCATGACGGCGCTGCGCGCCCGCGTCACCGCAGGCAATGCGCCGACCGCCGTGCAGATGCTCGGCTTCGACATCATCGACTGGGCCGAGCAGGGCGTCGTCGCGAACCTGAACGATGTGGCCGAGGAAGAAGGCTGGGCCGACGTTGTGCCGGCGGCCCTCCAGAACTTCTCCAAATATGATGGCAACTGGATTGCCTCGCCGGTGAATGTCCACTCCACCAACTGGGTGTGGATCAACAAGGCCGCGCTCGATGCCGCCGGCGGCAAGGCGCCTGAAAGCTGGGAAGAGCTCGTCGCCGTTCTGGACAAGATGAAGGAAAACGGCATCACCCCGCTCGCCCATGGCGGCCAGCCCTGGCAGGATGCCACGGTGTTCGAGGCCGTCGTTCTCTCGCTCGGCAATGATTTCTACAAGGCCGCACTCAACGATCTCGACCCCGAGGCGCTCGGCTCCGACAAGATGAAGGAAGCCTTCGACCGCATGGCGAAGCTGCGCACCTATGTCGACGACAATTTCTCCGGCCGTGACTGGAACCTGGCCTCGGCCATGGTCATCGAGGGCACCGGCGGCATGCAGATGATGGGCGATTGGGCCAAGGGCGAGTTCCTCAAGGCAGGCAAGAAGCCGGGCGAGGATTTCGTCTGCATCCGCTTCCCCGGGACGCAGGGTTCTGTGACCTTCAATTCCGACCAGTTCGTCATGTTCCAGGTCGGCGAAGACAAGCAGAAGGCTCAGAAAATGATGGCTTCCGCCGTCATGAACCCGGAATTCCAGTCGGCCTTCAACGTGGTCAAGGGTTCGGTGCCTGCCCGTACCGACGTGCCGAACGACGCGTTTGACGATTGCGGCAAGAAGGGCATGGCCGATCTGGCCGAAGCCAATTCGAGCGGCTCGCTCTTCGGCTCCATGGCTCATGGCCATGGCGCACCGGCTGCCGTGAAGAACGCGGTGAACGATGTGGTCACGCAGCACTTCAACGGTGAGCTGACCTCGGAAGAAGCCGTCGAAGAGCTGAAGAACGCCGTCGCTGCGGCGCAGTAAGGGCGGCAGCGTCAGGGGCTCAGAGAAGCGAGGGGCTCAACGCCCCTCCGGTCTAAAGCCCATCTCCCCTCCACAGAGGAGATGGGCTGACATAGCCGCCGGGCCTCTTGCCAGCCGATGGGTCACCGAAACCGGCCCCACCGCGTGCTCTCCCCCTTGAGGGGGAGATGCCTGGCAAGGCAGAGGGGATACCCCACGCCACACCGTTAAAAACGGAAAACCAGAATGAACCGCAATCGCCTGCAGGAGATCATACCGCGCCTGGTGCTCAGCCCGAGCATGGCGCTGATCCTGATCTTCGTCTACGCCTTCATCCTCTACACGTTCTACCTGTCGATGACGGATTCGCGCATGCTGCCGTCCTACGGGTTTGTCGGGTTCGAGAATTACGCCAAACTGTGGGATCTGCGTCACTGGTGGCGGGCGCTCACCAATCTGGCGATCTTCGGTTCGCTCTACATCATCATCTGTTCCGTACTGGGGCTCTTTCTGGCGATCCTGCTCGACCAGAAGATCCGTGGCGAAGGCTTTCTGCGGCCCATCTATCTCTATCCGATGGCGCTCTCCTTCATCGTCACGGGCACGGCGTGGAAATGGTTTCTCGATCCCGGCATCGGGCTTGAAAACACCATGCATCAATGGGGCTGGGCAAGCTTCGAATTTGCCTGGATCAAGGACCGCACGCTGGCGATCTACACGGTGGTCATCGCCGCCGTCTGGCAGTCGTCCGGCTTTGTCATGGCCATGTTTCTTGCGGGCCTTCGCGGCGTCGACAGCGAGATCATCAAGGCTGCGCAGATGGATGGCGCGTCCAATGTCACCATCTATCGCCGCATCATCATTCCCATGATGCGCCCGGTCTTCCTGTCCGCCTTCGTGGTGCTCGCGCATCTGGCCATCAAGTCCTATGACCTCGTCATCGCGCTCACCGGCGGCGGCCCCGGTCAGGCCACCGAACTGCCGGCCACCTTCATGTATTCCTACACCTTTACCCGAAACCAGATGGGCATTGGCGCGTCGTCGGCCATCATCATGCTGGTGATGATCTTCTCGATCATCATTCCCTATCTCTATTCCGAACTGAAACCGGGGAGGCAGAGATGAGCGCTGAAAAAACCGCTGGCGTCAGCGGCAACAAGCTTGCCCGCGCCGCAATCTATTCCGTCCTCATCGTCTTTGCGGTCTACTATCTCCTGCCGCTCTACGTGATGCTGGTCAATTCGGTGAAACCGCTCGAAGAAATCCGCCAGGGCAACATGCTCGCCCTGCCCGATGTCTTCACCTTCGAGCCATGGACCAAGGCATGGTCGAGCGCGCAGGTGGGCGTGCAGCCAACGGGTCTGAAGCCCTATTTCTTCAACTCCATCCTCATGGTGGTGCCCGCCGTGGCCATCTCCACCATTCTGGGCGCGCTCAATGGTTACGTGCTCACCAAATGGCGCTTCCGGGGCGATGACATCGTCTTCGGGCTCATTCTTCTGTCCTGCTTCATCCCCTTCCAGATCGCGCTCATTCCTGCCGCACGTATTCTGGGCATGCTGGGCATTGCCGGCACGACACAGGGGCTGGTTCTGATCCACGTGGTCTATGGCCTCGGCTTCACCACGCTGTTCTTCCGCAATTATTACGCCGCCTTCCCCACGGAGCTGATCCGCGCGGCGCAGATCGACGGCGCGGGCTTCTTCCAGATTTTCAGGCGCATTCTCCTGCCCTCCTCCGCCCCCATCATCGTGGTCACGGTTATCTGGCAGTTCACCAATATCTGGAACGACTTCCTGTTCGGCGTTTCCTTCGGCGACTTCGATTCCCAGCCCATGACGGTTGCGCTCAACAATCTCGTGTCCTCGTCGGGCGGCGTGAAGGAATACAATGTCCATTTCGCCGGCGCGATCCTCGCCGCCCTGCCCACCCTGATCGTCTACATCGTCTCCGGACGCTATTTCGTGCGCGGCCTCATGGCCGGCGCCGTCAAAGGATAAGCCCATGGCCTTTCTCAAGATCGACAATCTCAGAAAATCCTTCGGCAAGGTGGATGTGCTGAAGGGCATCGACCTCGAAATCGAAGAGGGCGGCTTCCTGGTGCTCGTCGGCCCGTCCGGCTGCGGCAAGTCCACCCTGCTCAACACCATTGCCGGGCTTGAAGCCATCACCAGCGGCGAGATCAGCATCAATGGCAAGGTGGTCAACGATCTCCACCCCTCGCAGCGCGACATCGCCATGGTGTTCCAGTCCTATGCGCTTTATCCAAACATGACCGTGGCCGAGAACATCGGCTTCGGCATGGAAATCCGCGGCATTCCAAAAGCGGAGCGCGACGCGGCGATTGCCAGGGTTGCCGAAACGCTGCAGATCGGCGCGCTGCTCGACCGCAAGCCGAGCCAGCTTTCCGGTGGTCAGCGCCAGCGTGTCGCCATGGGCCGGGCGCTCGTGCGCGATCCGATGGTGTTCCTGTTCGACGAGCCGCTCTCCAATCTCGATGCCAAGCTGCGTGTCGACATGCGCACCGAGATCAAGCGCCTGCACCAGCGCATGGGCACCACCATCGTCTATGTCACGCATGACCAGATCGAGGCGATGACACTGGCCACCAAGATCGCGGTCCTGAAGGACGGCGTTCTCCAGCAGTTCGGCACCCCGGCCGAGATCTACAACCGGCCCAACAATCTTTTTGTGGCCGATTTCATGGGCTCGCCTTCCATGAACCTCATTCCGGCAAAGGTGAAAGCCGATGGCAGCGATGTCGCCATCGTCATGGAGCGCGAGGATGGCGCACCCCTGACCCTGCCCATGGCTGAGGCCAATGGCGCGCTTGCAGGCCGCGATGGCAAGGAGGTGGTGTTCGGCATCCGCCCTGAAGCGCTGACAGACCCCGACAGCGCCGACCGCAATGCCAGCCGCATCAGCGAACTCGACTGCGAGATCGAGGTGATCGAACCTGCCGGTTCCGACACATTCGCGGTCACCCGGCTCGGCGGGCGTGAGATCGTCGCCCGCCTGCGCGCCGATGCGCCCATCTCCGCCGGCCAGACCGCCCGCCTCGCCTTCAATCTCGACAAGGCGGTGCTGTTCGACCCGCAGACGCAAGAGCGCATCGGGTAATCTGAGCGCCGGTCAGTTAAACCAGCCGGGGAACCGGGTTGGCGAGGCGGGTTTCTCCACGTCGCCTCCCAGTTGTTCGGCCAGGAAGGACTCGATCGCCCTCGCCCGCTTCAACAGCGCTTCAGGATCTATCACGCTGTGGGCTTCGTCCTCATGGTAGAGTGCCTGCACGGACTTCCCTGCCTGTTTCAAAGCGCGCTCGAACGCTTCGCTCTGCTCGAAGCCAACCACCGTATCCCTCTTTCCTGCCATCAGAAGGATCGCGCCTTCGGTGCGACTGGCCTGTGTCAGGGGGGAACGGCGCCACATCTCCTCCAGTTCGGCTTCATCGTCCGGATTGCCGAAATATCGTTCCAGTTCATCTCTTCCGAGAGCCCAGGAAAACGGATTGTTCTGCATTTGGTATCGCAGATCCAGGACGGCGGATTCCACGATAGCCGCCTTGAACAGACCTGGATCGCGGGTCATTGCGAGCGCGGCCGAGTAACCGCCATAGCTTCCTCCCATTACGGCCATGCGGTTCGGGTCGGCTGTTCCATTTTCTACCAGCCACTTCGCTGCATCGACAATATCGTCTTGCATGGCTCGGCCGGCCTCTCCGTAGCCAGCAGCCCGAAATGCTTTGCCATATCCGGTGGAACCGCGAAAGTTGACCTGTAGAACGGCGTAACCGCGGTTGGCGAGCATCTGGACGTCCGCGTCGAAACCATAGCGGTAATGGCTCGCTGGCCCCCCATGTATCATGACAACGGCGGGGAGTTTCTCGGGAGGACGGTTTTTGGGTAGCGTGAGGAAGGCAGGTAGCTTTAGACCATCCCTTGCGTGGATCGTTTTCGGGATCATCGGCGAGAGGTAGCGAGCCCATTTTTTCAACGGTGTTGAACCCAGCTCCTCTTTCGTTCCGCTCTGCACATCAAGCAGAAAGAAAGTAAGTGCCTCCGCGCTGTTTTGCTCTGCGATGGTGAGAATACGCCCGTCGGCAGATTGGCCTATCACACCTCCACCCGGTTGACGCTCGCGCGTATCAACCAGATTCTTGAGCCGATTGCCTTCCGGGGTCAGCGGTTCGATAAACGGATATCCATTCTTTGGGTAGGTCACCAGATCGGGGAGATTTTTCGACTTATTGAGGAAAAAGGCGGAAACAATGTCCACGTCCTCGTCCCGCGCAATGACCTCTTCGAGGCCATCCGCAAGGTTCACCCTGACAAGAGCGATCGTATCCCTTCCGCGATTGGACAGAGCGTATAGTTCCGTGTCGATGTTCTGAGGGCGCAGAATCTCGAAGTCATCTCGCTTTTCGATGTCGAGAACAGGCTTCCATTCTTCCTCGTTGGGTCTGCGATGCAGAACCCTTCTGTTTCCGTTCGGAAGCTCGTCCAGACGCACGACAGGGTTCAGATCGGCGTTGAACCACCATCCAAATGTGTTGCCTTCGTTTTCCTCAAGCAGTGTCTTGCCACTGCCATCGGTACGCAGCGTGTAAAGGTCGGAAAAGGCGGGGTTTCGATCGGTTGATGAGACAACGAGCTCGCCGGAGGCATCCTTTGGCCAGCGCAAGATACTCGCGTTCAAAAATCCTCGGGGGGTTACATCGATCCACTTCTCGAGGCGCGTTGTTTCGGCTGGGATCTGCCAAAGTCTTCCGTTCTTGTTCACCACCAGAGCATTGAGAAAGGGATGCCAGTTGAAATCACTGATTTCTGAGGCATCGATTTCCTCATAGGAGCTTTTCTCAGAGCGTCGACGAAGGCGTATTGTTTTTTTTGCCCCTTCCTCCATGAAAGACGCAATGATTGACCCATCGAAAGATGGGATGAAGCCTCTTTCCGATGTCTCAGAGGCTTGGTACAGAGCCGAGAGGGGGATATATGACCTTTCCTCTTCAGTATATAGAAGCGAATTTTTTCCGACGAAAAAGAAATATGACAGAA
Organism: Nitratireductor sp. B36; assembly: GCF_020833685.1. Classification (GTDB taxonomy): domain Bacteria; phylum Pseudomonadota; class Alphaproteobacteria; order Rhizobiales; family Rhizobiaceae; genus Nitratireductor. Next base: position 135,832 of record NZ_JACKZY010000005.1, on the reverse strand, counting down.
TCGAAAACGTAATTATAAGCAGTGAAATTATATAAAAGTATCTTTTCATATATTTGATGCCAATATCAGATTCAGAAAACCGAAACGGCAATAACCAAACATACTATATTCGGTCAATTGGCATGGCATTTAATTTTAAATAATAGTTTTGACGATATTTAATAATAAAATGCATTATATAAAATAATATTTATTTTGTAATTCCCAATTCTCTGAAGATGCGGGATACTATCGGAAATACGCCTTACTTTGCATCGAGTGAAAAATGGCTTTGCCCGGCGCTTGGCCTTTGTCCGAACTCTCTTGGCGTATGGCAGATGAGAGAGTGTGAACGTTCTTGGGGAATGCAAATCCGCTCACGGCCCGCGCACGGCTAAGCCGATGTTCTTGTCGCCACAATCGGGCTGAAAAATTGGAGCATGACTCTACCCCTTCACCGCCCCGGCCATCATCGTGCCGCTGATCTTGCGATACATGAGAAGCCCCAGCAGCATGGGCGGCAGCGCGCCCACCATCATCACCGCCGCTGCCACGCCCCATTGAACGCCGCCGCCCGACGCCGCGAAAAAGAACGACGCGCCGACCGTCACCGGAACCGCCTTCGAGGTGGTCAGCATCAGGCCGAACAGGAACTCGTTCCATGCGGTGATGAAGCCGAAGATCATGCTCGTCACAAGGGCCGGCCGGCACACGGGGCCGACGATCTTGAACAGAATGCCCGTGCGGCTCACCCCGTCGATCATCGCCGCCTCGTCCAGTTCGAACGGCACGTCCGAAATGGCGTTGACGAGGATGATCAGCACCAGCGGAATGTTGACGATGGTCATCACCAGCCCAAGGCCGAAGCGCGTGTCGAGCAGGCCCATGAACTGGAACATCATGTAGATGGGAATGGCGAAGATGACGAGCGGCACCGCCCGCAGATTCACGATCAGCGGCAGGAGCGTCTTTTCACCAAACCGCCCGCGCACGATCGCATAGGCCGCCGGCAGCGCCAGCGCCACGGCCAGAAGCGTGCCCATGGCCGCCACGGCAAAGCTGTTGGCAAGGTATAGGAAAATATTCAGGCGGTCGGAAACCGTCAGCACCGTCGCATAGTTTTCCAGCGTCGGCGCGTTGATCCAGAGCCCCGGATTGGTCGAAATCTCGCGCGCGCTCTTGAACGAGGTCACAAGCGTGACAATGAGCGGAAAGTTCATCGCAAAGGCGGCAAGGGCAAACACGGCCCAGCGGATCGCGTTGAGCATCATCGTCTCCTGCGCCTTGCAAGGCGGTTCAGGCCGTAAAGCACGGCAAACGACGCGGCAAAGAGGATCACCGATGCCGCCACCGCCTTGCCGATGGCCGCCTGCTTGAAGAAGGCTTCATAGATGTAGATCGAGAGCGAGGTGGTGGAGCCGCCTGCCCCGCTTCCGGCCAGCACATAGACATTGTCGAACACGCGAAACCCGTCGATGAAACGGATCAGAAGCGCCGCCGCCAGCGTCGGCAGCATCAAGGGCAGTTCGATGCGCCAGAACCGGGCAAGGCCCGTCGCGCCGTCGATCGAAGCCGCCTCCCTTAGCTCCTCCGGGATCGCCTGATAGGCCATGTGAAAAAGCAGGAACGCAAACGGCGTCCATTGCAGCGTCTCGACCACAATCAGCGTCCAGAAGGCCGAGTTCGGTCCCAGAAACGCCGGGCTGTTGCCGAACCACGCCCACAGATAATGCGGCACCGGTCCGGCGAATTCATGCAACACAAGCCTATACATCAGCCCCATCAGCGCCGGCGCCACCATCAGCGGCAGCATCAAAATGGCAATCGGCCAGCTACGGTCCTTGAAGAGCGGCGCGAGGAAAACCGCAAGCCCGAGCCCGATCAGGCATTCGAGAATGGCCGTCAGAAGACCGAAGCGAAGCGAAAACCAGTTGGCCCGCCAGAAACCGCTGTCGGTCAGCACTGCGGCAAAATTGCCGAAACCGGAAATCTCGGGGCTGCGCAACGTCTCGAAGCTGATGTCGGAGACGGAGTAGATCAGGTTCACGATGGCCGGAAAGCCGAGACACACCAGCAGAAACATCATCAGCGGTGTGGCAAGCAGCGTCCATTCGAGGCGATGGGTCGTTTCCATTGGGTTTCTTGGTCTGGTTTCCGGATCGGTTTAGCGGTTGGCACCCGCCCCTCATCCGCCTGCCGGCACCTTCTCCCCGCTCACGGGAAGAAGGAAGAAGCGGCGACGTCTATGTCCCCTTCTCCCCGCTAGCGGGGAGAAGGTGAGGATGAGGGGCCAGCACCAGCCAGTGTTACTTCAGGAGATCCGCCATGCCCTTCTCGACATTGGCCAACGCCGTGTCGAGATCCTGCTGGCCCGACCAGTAACCGGTGAACTCCTTCGCCTGCAATTCGTAGATCGCAAGCGCATTGGCCGAAGCCCCGCCATTCATGACATAGCCATAGGCCCCGGCATATTCGCCAAGCTGCACGAGATCGGGTCGCTCTTCCGCAACCGCCGAAACCGCGTCCGCCGAAAGCGCCGGCGCTCCGCCCGCGCGCGCATAGATCAGGGCCGCCTCCTCCGTCGAGAGCCATTTCAGAAAAGCCTTCGCGCCTTCCTTGTTTTCGGCACTCTTGTTGAGGCCAAGCCCCAGGCCATGGATATGCGTGGCGCGCGCCTCAGGGCCCGCTGGCGGCGCAATCGTCGCCGTCACCTCGCCCACGGCGGGCGATTTCTCCGCATTGGTCAGGTCGGCTGCCGCCGCATTCCACTGCACCATGGCCGCCACCTGGCCCGCCGCATAGGCGGCATTCGCCTCGGCAAATTCGTAGGAAAGGGAATCGCGCGGCGTCGCACCGGCATCATAGAGCTTCTTGTAGAGCTCCAGCCCTTTGCGGAAGGCCTCCGAGTCGACCGTGATCTTGCCATCGGCATCCATCCAGTCGCCGCCATAAGAGCGCGCGGTGGACTGCCACACCATGATGTTGAAGAGCAGGTTCTTCATCTGCAGCACCGTGCCATAGCGCGTCGGGCTGTCGGGGTTCACCGCCTTGGTGAAATAGAGCGCGGTCGCGGCATAGTCGTCCCAGGTCCATTCGTCCGGGTTCTTCGGCTCCATCGCCGTGCCCAGATGCTCCTCGCTGATGTCCGCATAGCGCGCCCTGGCGTCGTCATCGCTCATCAGCGCGTCGATCAGGTCCTTGCGGTAATACATGAAATGCAGCGAAAGGTCGGTCGGCACGCCATACTGTTTGCCGTCGAACTGCATGGTTGAAAGCACCGCATCGCCATAAAGCGCCTGCGCCTCGTCCGAAAGCTCCACCGGCTCCATGAAGGGCGCGTAGCGGCCGATGGAATAGGTGGCGAGCAGGTTCAGGTCGAACGCGTCCGAGCCTGCGGCAAGGTCCGCCTGCAACTTGTCCCAGAAGCCGTCGCGGTTGAAGAACAGAAGCTCGACCTTGTTCTCCTCGCTCACATCATCCTTGGCGTTATAGGCGTCAGCGGCAGCCCGCAGCGCCGTTTCTTCCGGGCCGCCCGGCCAGCCGAGCACGGTCACTTCCGCATTGGCCGCACCGGCATAAAGGCCGGCGGCAAAAACGCTGCCCAGAAGGGCGGCTGCAAATCGTGCAACAGGTTTCATGGTCATTCTCCCATTTATTGGTTTGTCTGGTTTTGGGTCTTGGTTTCACGTGCCAGGTCGGCGATCCCCACCACGCCGGCCTTGTCGCCGAGCCTCGCCGGCACAAGCCGGGGCCTCAGCCTTTCGGGCACATCGTCAAGATGCGCCTCGATGCGCGCCCGGTAGCCCGGCGCCAGCCCGATGCCACCGCCGATCACAATGCGCGCCGGGTCGAAGGTCAGTTTTATGTTGCGGCACAGAATGGCCGTCCGCCGCGCCGAAAGATCGAGAATGGCATCGGCCCAGCACTCGCCCTTCTCCGCTGCCGCAAAAACCTCGCGCGCACTCGAGCCCGGCTGATGCACTGCCGCCTCGGCGGCGATGAAATTGCCCGAGACGTGATCCTCAAGCGCGCCGTCGAAATCCTGCCCCTGCGTCAAGCCGAAATGGCCGGCGAGCCCCGCCCGCAATTTGCCATCCAGAACCACACCGCCACCAATGCCGGTAGAGATCGTCAGGAAAACCAGATCCCCCTCACCGTCACCATATCGATATTCGCCCCATGCGGCGGCCTGCGCATCATTGGCGGCGATGGCCGGCTTTTCTGAAAGACCCATCACCGTCTGCAACAGCGGAAACCGCTCTGGAATGTCGAGTGTCCTGCGGTTGAGAGGCGACCACAGCCCGTCATCGACAATGCCCGTCACCGCCACGCCAACACTCTCGTAGGTTCCCTGCCAGTGCGCGATTCTGGCAAACAGCGCTTCCAGCCATTCGGCCGGGCCGCCGTCTCCTTTCGGGGTCGGCATGGTCAGGCTGTCGGCAACGGTCTCGCCGCGCACCAGGGCAGCGAGCATTTTCGTCCCTCCGATATCGAGCGCCAGAACCGTTTTCTCCCCGCTCATGCGTGCGCTCCCACCACCTCATCCATCTCTTCACGAAACCAGGAGGTGATGTGCTCAGGCCGCGTGATCGCCGAACCGACCACCACCAGCCGCGCGCCGGCCTGGAGCGCGGCGCTCGCATGGTGCGGTTGGCGGATGCAGCCTTCAGCGACCACATAGGGGGTCAGCGCGCGCATGGCGCTTATCAGGTCGAGATCGGGTTCTGTCGGCTCCGGCCCGCCCGTATAGCCCGAAAGCGTGGAGCCCACCATCTCGGCACCTTCATCCAGCGCCTGCCGCGCATCGGAAATGACGGAACAGTCGGCCATGGCGAGCTTTCCCGCCGCGTGAATGCGGCTCACGAGCTCATTCGTTGGCACCGGCCGCGCGCGCTGTGTCGCGTCATAGGCGATGACATCCGCCCCCGCCGCCGCCAGCGCCTCCACATCCTCGATCCACGGCGTGATCCGCACAGGGGAGGCGTCGAGGTCCCGTTTCACGAGCCCGATGATCGGCGCGTCGGTCGCCGCCCGCACGGCCTTCACATAGTCTGCAGATTCAATCCGCAATCCCTGCGCGCCGCCGGCAAGGGCGGCCAGCGCGAACGCGACGACGATCGGCGCCGTGTCCATCGGCCCACCGGTCACCGGCTGACAGGAGACGATCAGGCCGTTCTCAAGCGATTGAATGCTGTCTGTCACGCTTGTTCCCCCGTTTGAAGAGGGCATCATAGGCAGATCAAATACCAGAGTACAACCAGTTTTAAACTGGTATTATCGGTGCAGCTCGATCACGAAATCATAGACGTCGCCGCGATATTTGGTCTGCGTGAATTCCACGATCTGCCCGTCTTCCAGAAAACACCGGCGCTCCACCACCAGCAGGCTGGTGTCGGAAGGCGCTTCAAGCAGGCGCGCCTCTTCCGGCGTTATCGGGGTCGACTGCATGCGCTGCACCGCGCGCACCGGCATGGCTCCGCGCGCCTCCAGCGCCTGGTAGAGCGATGCGCCAACCGCTGCGGGTTTGGGCAGAAACCGCACGGGCAGTGCCGCCGTCTCGATGGCGATCGGCATGTCGTCGGCGGTGCGGATGCGCTTCAGGCGCGCGATCTGGTCGCCGCCCGAAATGCCCAGCGCCATCATCTCGGCAGGAGAAGGGCGCGCGGTTTCCTTGGAAATCCAGATACAGCCGGGCTCCAGCCCGCGCGAGCGCATGTCTTCGGAAAAGCTGGTCATGGTGGAGAGCGACTTTTCCAGCCGTGAGGAAACCACCGTCTTCGCCCCGTGCCGCCGGTGTAAAAGCCCCTCCCGTTCCAGGTCCTCGATGGCGCGGCGTATGGTGACGCGCGACATGGAAAGGGCAGCACACAGCGTCCGCTCGCTGGGGATCACCGCCCCGCGCTTCAGCCGCGAGGAATGAATGGCTTCCGCCAGCGCCATCTCCACCCTTCGATAGAGCGGTTCGGCGCTGTTGCCGCGCGCGATGTGTGCGCGCATGAAATCAAGAAGTGCCGCTTCTTCCATCTCTGTTCCTCTGCCCTGTGCTTGCCAGATGATCATGGCAAATTTTTCACAGGTTTTGAACTGGTATTATTTTTTGCTCGTCCGGCGATGTCGTCCCACCGGGCGCATGGGGCTCGTGCGGTCCATGTGGTTGGCGTGTTTCTATCGGAAAAGTTGCCAAATGGCATTATACGTACTATTTAATGCCAAAAGGAGAGAAGCATGGCGCAGTTGCAGCCGGTCGATACCCGAAGCCAGGAGTTCCGTCCCGCACCGATAACCGATGACGAGGCAGCGGCGATGTTTCGTGCGACGGTCAATCTCTTCCGGCTGTGGGAGATCACCGACGAACAAGCGGCCATCCTGCTCGATCTGCCATTGCGCACCTATCGGCGCTGGAAGGCAGAGGGGCCTGGCCGCATCGACCGCGATGGCCGGGCGCGGCTCTCAAACCTGATGGGCATCCACAAGGCGCTGCGTCTCATCTTCCGCGAGCCCCAGCGCGCCTATCGCTGGATCTTCCGGCCCAATGAAGCCTTCGCCGGCCACACCGCACTCGACATCATGCTGGGCGGCGAACTCACCGATCTGATGCGCGTGCGCCGCTATCTCGATGCCGAGCGGGGTGGCTGGTGACCGGCAGTGACACGCCGCCCCTCGCCTCCATCGACTGGCGTGGCGCGGTGCGCATCATCCGCAGCATCTATCCCCCGATCGATCTTTTCGAGGATATTGCCGATCCAGCCGACTGGCCGCTGCTCATTTCCGCCGAGCAGAAGACCAATCCGCGCATCATGGAAACAATCGGCAATCTGGATCTCGTGCCGCCTGCGCGGCGTGTGTCGGGGCCGGGTGCCTCCTTTCTGATGGCGCCCTTCACCCATGTCAGTCCGGATCGCCCGAGCCGCTTCAGCGATGGACGTTTTGGCGTCCTCTATGTAGCGGCCTCTTTCGAGACCGCGCTGTTCGAAACCATCCACCACCATGCCCGCTTCATGGCGGCAACGGGCGAGCCCGCCGGCTGGACCTCCCAGTTCCGCGAGATCGTGCTCGACGTGAAGGCAGAGCTCCACGATCTGCGTGGTGGCGGTTTTGATGCAGCACTCGCCCCTGACGACTATGCCGAGGCACAGGCGCTTGCCCTCGGCCTGCGCGCAGCCGGCTCCGAAGGCATTGCCTATCCAAGTGTGCGCCATCCGGGCGGCGAATGTGTCGGCCTCTTTTATCCCGACAGCGCGGCCAACCCCGTGCAGGGCCGTCACATCGACTATCACTGGAATGGCGAGCGTGTGGATTTCTACCGCGATGCCGGCAGTGGTGCAGTGTTCCGGATTGTTTGAAAAGTACGCAAAAATGTCTTACATCTTGCAAGATCAAATGTCCTGACCCTAGGGACGTGCCATGCCGCGAATGCAAAACCAGAAAGAAGAGTCGATCACCTTCCGCATTGATGGTGAGACGAAGAATGCGCTTGCGCGTCTTGCCAGAAAAGACCGGAAATCTCTCGGTGCGCTGATGCGCGGTCTCGCTCTCGAGAAGATCGAAGAGGACAGGCGCCGCCGGTTTGAGGAGGAGGCCGCGCGGCAGGCACGTGAAGCCGCCGCTGCCAGCCGGGTCTCGTCCGACGAGGCGGCGGTCATGCGTGAGCTGGAAGACGATCTATCTTCCTTTGGTGACGAATGGAAATAAGGCGCGGGGATCTGGTGACCATCCCTGTCGCCGGCGATTATGGCAAGCCGCGCCCCGCGCTTGTCGTGCAGGACGATGCCTTTGCCGAATTGCCGTCTGTGGTGGTTTTGCGGATCACCAGCGATGTGCATGAATGGCCGCTTTTCCGCATCACCGTCGCGCCCTCGCAGGAAAACGGCCTCAGGGCCGTCTCGCAGATCATGGTCGACAAGCCCGCGGCCGTGCCGGTGGCGAAGCTCGGACGCCGCATAGGCCATATCGAGACACCATTGCTGGCGGAGGTGGATCAGGCGCTTGCGCGTTTTCTGGGGGTATAATCCCCTCTCCCCTCACCCGTTGCGAAAGGCATAGCTGTAGCCATTGATGGCCGGCACGCCACCGAGATGCGCATAGAGCACTTTTGAGCCTTCGGGAAAGAAGCCTTTCTTCACCAGGTCGATCATGCCCTGCATGGATTTGCCCTCATAGACCGGGTCGGTCATCATGCCTTCAAGCCGCGCGCAAAGCCGGATTGCGTCCTTCGTCTCTTCCGAGGGCACGCCATAGGCGGGGTAGGCATAATCCTCGATCAGCACCAGATCGTCATCGGCAATCTCGCGGCCAAGTTCCACCAGCTTCGCCGTGTTGCGCGCGATCTCCAGCACCTGCGCGCGGGTCTGGTCCGGTGTGCCGGACGCATCGATGCCGATCACCTTGCGCGCCCGCCCGTCAGCGGCAAAACCGACCAGCATGCCGGCATGAGTGGAGCCCGTCACGGTGCAGACGACAATATAGTCGAAGGTGAAGCCGAGCTCTTTCTCCTGCGCGCGCACCTCTTCGGCAAAACCCACATAGCCGAGGCCGCCATATTTATGCACCGAGGCGCCGGCGGGGATCGCATAGGGCTTTCCGCCTTTCGCTTCCACATCTTTCAGCGCGTTTTCCCAGCTTTCGCGAATGCCGATGTCGAACCCTTCGTCCACCATTTCGACATCCGCACCCATCACGCGGCTTAAGAGAATATTGCCGACCCGGTCGTAGACGGCATCTTCATGCGGCACCCAGCTTTCCTGCACGAGCCGGCATTTGAAGCCGATCTTCGCCGCCGTCGCCGCCACCATGCGGGTGTGGTTCGATTGCACGCCGCCGATCGAAACCAGCGTGTCGGCACCTGAAGCAATCGCATCGGGCACGATATATTCCAGCTTGCGCAGCTTGTTGCCGCCGAAGGCGAGGCCGGAATTGCAGTCCTCCCGCTTGGCATAGAGCGAAACCCCGCCGCCCAGATGCGCGGAAAGGCGCTCCAGCTTCTCGATGGGCGTGGGGCCGAAAGTGAGCGGATAGCGTTCGAATTTTTCCAGCATGGCAGGCCTTTCGATGATGTCTGATCTGCGGCGAGCCTAGCCGAGAAATTGCGGAATGTGCTTTCAGATTTAAGCAGCAGATTGCTTATGAAATGCAGACATGACCTAATAACTGATCCATTTTCCAATTCGATAGGATTCTGAATGGAAGAATCTTCCACCGAGAGCAATCTTGACCGCACCGACATGCGCATTCTCCGGCATCTGCAGCGCGATGGCCGGCTGAGCAATGCCGATCTGGCAAAGCTTGTCGGCGTCAGTGCCGCCACCTGCCACCGCCGCACCGAGCGGCTTTTCAGGGAAGGCTATGTGCGCGGCGTACATGCGGCGGTCGCACCAAAGCATGTCGGGCGCGGGGCTCTGGTCATGGTCGGTGTGGTGCTCGACCGTTCCACGCCGGAGAGCTTTTCCGCCTTCGAAGCGGCGATCCGCAAATTGCCCTTCATTCTCGATTGCCATCTGGTGGCTGGCGATTTCGACTATTTTCTCAAGATCCGGGTGCGCGACATGGCCGATTTCAACCGGCTGCATGGCAGCCAGTTGATCGCCCTGCCCGGCGTGCGCCAGACGCGCACCTTTTTCGTCATGAAGGAGGTGGTGGACGGCGCTGCACTCGATTTCTGAGCGCAGCACCGTCCGTATCGTTCCTATCGGCTTTTCAGCACGTTCACGATGGCTGCACTGACATCCTTCAGCGCCCCATTGCGCGTTTCAAAATCCACATCCGTGTCGGAAATGAAGATCGAGACGAGGAAGGGTGCGCGGCCGGGTGGCGTCACCATGGCCACCAGATTGCGCGTGTGGCTTCCCGCGCCGGACTTGTCGGAGATCGCCCAGTCTTTGGGCAGGGAGGCGCGCATCAGGGCGCCGGTCACGCCGCCATGGCTCATCCATTCGATGAGTTGCGTGCGCGAGGCGGGTTTCAGCACATCGCCCAGAAGCAGGGCATGCCAGGTTTCGGTCATGGCTGCCGGCGTGGTCGTGTCGCGCGGGTCACCGGGCGCGAAGGCGTTGAGCTTCGGCTCCAGCCGGTCGAGGCGGCTGACGGGATCGCCGATATCGCGCAGAAACGCGGTGACCGCCTTCGGTCCGCCCAGCCGCCCGATCAGGAGGTTCGCTGCCGCATTGTCGCTCATGTCCAGTGTGGCAAGGCAAAGATCTGCGATCGACATGGCCTTGCCCACTTGCTTCTGGGTCACCGGCGAATAGGAAACGATATCGAACTGGCGAATGGGCAGGGCATCTTCGAGAGCGAGCGCCCCGGCATCGGCCTTCGCAAGCACGCCGCCGCAAATCAGCGCCTTCACCGTGCTGTTCATCAGAAACCGTTCTTCCGCGCGGTGGCTCCAGCGCCAGTCCGAACCGGTGTCGCGGATCACGATGCCCACCCGTGCGCCAAGCGTGCTTTCAATTCGCTCGACTGTCTGGGAGAGCGTCGCAGCGCCCTCGTCTGCGCTGGCGGGGCCGAAAAGCGACAGGCCGAGGGCGAGCCCTGCCGCGAAGCGCGACAGAACAGATGTCAGTTTACGCATGTCTTGTTCCTTGTTCATGCCGGCTGGCGTTTGCCTCTCAGCCGGCGGAGAAGCCCCGCTATGCCCTTGCATGACATCAGTCAATGTCATGACAATCCTATATTTCGGCTTGTGTTCGCGCCGCAAACGACAAATGATCAGGGGCATCATTAGATAAAGTAATGCCTATGGACAGAGCCGATATTCCGCTCAATGCGCTGCGCGTGTTCGAAGTCGCCATGCGGCAGGGCAGTTTCACCAGGGCGGCGGAGGAGTTGCGGGTCACGCAGGCCGCCGTCAGCCACCAGATCGCCCGGCTGGAGGATAGGCTCGGTGTCGCCCTGTTCCTGCGGGCGTCCGGCGGGCTGGTGCCGACCGATGAGGGGAGGCTCCTCTATCCCGTGCTGGAACACGGGCTCGACGGCATTGCCCGCACGCTGTCCCGCATCACCGGGCGGCGCGATGTGGAGCTCCTGAAGATCGGCGTGAACACCACCTTCGCGCTCGGCTGGCTGTTGCCCAGGCTTGCCGCCTTCGAGAACGCCCATCCGGAGGTCGACCTGCGCATCTCCACAAACAACAACCGCGTCGACATTCTGCGTGAAGGGCTCGACATGGCGATCCGCTTCGGCAATGGAAGCTGGACCGGAAATGATGCGGTCCCGCTTGTCGCAGCACCCATGGCGCCGCTCTGCGCGCCGTCCCTCGCGCTGCGTCTATCGGAGCCTGCGGATCTGGCCCAGATGGTTCTCTTAAGAAGCTATCGCAGTGCTGAATGGCCCGGCTGGTTCGAGGCGGCGGGCACACCCTGCCCGCCCGTCACCGGCCCGGTGCTGGATTCCTCCATCGCCCTGGCGCAGCTTGCCGCTGAGGGCGCGGGCGTCGCGCTTCTGCCGGTTGCCATGTTTGCGCGTCAGGTCGCCGAGGGACGGTTGACCCAGCCCTTTGGCACCACGGTCTCTGTCGGGCGTTATTACCTCACCTGGCACTCGGACCGGCCACAGACAAACGCGATGGCGCGTTTCCGGCAATGGATCATCACCGAGTCTTCCCGCGCCACCTGAACCGCGGCATCACCGCCCCTCATAGCGCGGCGTCCGCCGCTCGATCCACGCACCGAGCCCCTCATGCACGTCGCGGGTCACAGCCATTCTGGCAAACTGTTCACTCTCGATCAGCAGCCCCTCCGCAATGGTGGTGTTGAGCCCGCGCGTCACCGCATGGAGGATACGGGCGCTCGCCAGCGGGGAATGACGCGTGATGCGTTCGGCCAGTTCGAAGGCGGCATCGAGAAGTTTTCCATGCGGCACGACCCGGTTGACGATGCCCATCTCGCAGGCCCGGTCAGGGCTGAAGGGATCGCCCGTCAGCAGATATTCAAGCGCCCGCTTGCGCCCGGCCAGTCTTGGCAGGCGCTGCGTGCCGCCGAAGGTGGGCGGGATGCCAATGTTGATCTCCGGCTTGGCAAAGAGCGCCCGCTCGCTTGCGATTGCCAGATGCACGGCCTCGGTGATCTCGCAGCCGCCGCCGAAGGCAAGCCCGTTCACCGCCGCGATGATGGGCTTCGGAAACGCCTCCATGCGCGACGTCATCGCCTGCCCGCGCCGCACGAAATCGCGCATCGCCACATCCACGCCGTCCCTGATGCTTTGCGTAAATTCATGAATGTCGCCGCCGGCCGAGAAGGCCCGATCCCCCGCCCCTGTCAGGATCACCGCCTTGATGGTCTCATCCTGCTCGATCTGATCCAGCAGCTCCAGGAGCCTGTCATTGGTCGCGTAGTTCAGGGCGTTGAGCTTTTGTGGCCGGTTGAGCGTCAGCAGCGCGATCTGGCTGCGCTTCTCAAAAAGCACTGTGCTGGTCGACATGTCATCCTCCGATGCCTTTGCAGAAACCTGCATCCGGGCTAACATCAGACGCCAATTATATAAACTCACTAGTGAGTGTAGATTGCCATGCCCAGAGACGTCGCACAAACCCGGGAAAAAATCGTCAAAACGGCCAGCCGCCTGTTTTATGGCAAGGGCGTTCGCGCCGTCAGCATGGATACGGTGGCGGAGAAGGCGGGCCTCACCAAGAAGACGCTCTACTATCATTTCCGCAGCAAGGACGATCTGGTCACCGCCTATCTCGCCTCCCGCGACCAGCCCAATCTCGACCTCTTCGCCGAATGGTTTGCGCAGGCGGAGGGTCCGCTTTCCGAGCGCATCCGCGCCATTTTCGAGAACATCGCCAAGGGTGCAGCAAGCCGCCGCTGGAAGGGCTGCGGTTTCCTGCGCACGGCGGCCGAGCTGGTCGAGACACCGGGCCACCCGGCGGTGAAGCAGGCCTCGGCCCACAAGAAGCGGCTTGAGGCCTGGCTTGCCGGGGTGATCGCTATCGAACACCCCGACCACGCGCCGCAGCTCGCGCGCCATGTCCTGCTTCTGCTCGACGGCGCCTTTTCCACCATGCTCGTGCATCACGACACGGCCTATATCCGCAGCGCCGGCGAGGCGGCTGCGGCGTTGCTGCGCGGAAAGGGTTTTATGTCAGCCGCGTCAAAAGCCCTGCCATGAGCTGCGCGCGCTCCACCAGGCTGTCGGTCTCGATATATTCGCCGAGCGTATGCAGCCCCGCCCCGCGCACGCCGATGGAATCGAGCGTGGGGATGCCGAGCGCGCCGGTGAAATTGCCATCCGAGCCGCCGCCGGCGCTGGCATGGGTCAGCTCGAAGCCGATTTCGCCGGCAATGCCGCGCGCCAGTTCATAAACCGCCATCGTACCCGCATCCGGCTCCCACACGGGCCGCGTCACGCCGCGCGTCACCTCGATCACCACGTCGTTTTCCTCGCCCGAAAGCGCCAGCATGCGCTCCACGCCATGGTCGAGATCGGCCTGGCGTTTGGCCATGGAAAGCACCTCCGCATCGCAGGTGGACGACACGCAGTTCACCCATTGCCCGGCATGGATCACGCCCACCGAGAAGGTGCAGTCCTCCCCGGTCATGCTTTCGATCTCCAGCACCTTGCGCGCCATGGCGGCGATGGCGGAGCGGCCATCCTTGAGCGCCCAGCCCGCATGGCTCGGCCGGCCTGCCGTCTTCACGTTGAAGCGCGCAATGGCATAGCGGCCCGTCACCGCGCCGCCGTCGGGGCGCGCGGGTTCGGGCACCAGCACCACCTTGTTCTTGCGCGCCTCCATCTCGATCAGCTCGCGCGTTGAAGGCGTCCCCACCTCCTCGTCGGGCGTGAAGAGAACGGTGATCGGCAGCGGCGTCTCGATGCCGACGCGGATCAACTGGCGGATCGCCTCAAGGCTCACATAATTGCCGCCCTTCATGTCCTGAATGCCGGGGCCATAGCAGCGCCCGTCCTCGATGCGCCACGGGTTCTTCTCCAGCGTGCCGATGGGATGCACCGTGTCGAGATGGCCGGAGATGAGAATGCCCGGCTTGCCGAAATCCTTGTGCGGAAAGCGTGCCCGCACGGAGCCGCCAAAGCCCATCCGGCCCGGAATGCGCTCGATCTCCGCGCCGATTGCGGCGAGCTCGTAGGCCGCAAGATCCATCATGCGGTCCACGGCAGCCGCGTCGAATGTGGGGCTTTCGCAGAGGATCCACGGCTTGAGCCCGGCCAGCATCGTTTCGGTGTCGAAGGGCAGGTCTTTGATGTTCATGATGTGTGTCCTGAACTGGAGCAATTCCAGGAAAAGTGGAAACCGGTTTCCGTCCTGAATTGCGCAAAACAATGGGTTGGAGCGTTTTCGCATTTCAGCGAAAACGCTGTCGTGTCTGGCTCAGAGCGGAAGGCGCTTTTCGACGATCCGCGCCATGATGCTCGCGCCCACGGGCAGCATGTCGTCGTCGAGAATGAAGCCGGGATTGTGCACCGGGATCGAGCCCTTGTGCCCAAGCGTGCAATAGGCGCCGGGGACAGCCTTCAGCATGTCGGCGAAATCCTCGCTTCCGGTGACCAGCTCTTTGGTGATGGTCGCGTTCTCCTCGCCGACAATCTCTGCCGCCGCCTCGCGATAGGCCTCCGAAAGGTCGGCATCGTTCATCAGCACGTCGAAGACGGGCCGCAGGTCCGGCACGATCTCCACCTCATAGCTCGCCGCAAAGCCGGCACAGAGCTTTGCCACCCGGTCGTGGATCAGGTCGCGCACCTCGTCGGAGAAATAGCGGATCGTGCCGGAGATCACCGCCTTGTCTGGCACCACATTATAGGCCGAGCCGGAATGGATCTGCGTCACCGAAAGCACCGCCGGCTGCGTCGGCTGCACATTGCGGCTGACGATCGATTGCAGGTTCTGCACCAGCGCCGTAGCAATCACGATCGGGTCGCGCGCGTGATGCGGCATCGCGCCATGGCTGCCGACGCCATTGATGGTGATGTCGAAAAAGGTCGCCCCCGCCATGGCCGGCCCCGGCTTGACGCCGAACTTGTTCGGCTCCGCAAGCGGGTTGTTGTGCATGCCGTAGATTTCGTCGCAGGGAAACTTGTCGAACAGCCCTTCGGCCAGCATGGCGCGCGCACCGCCTAGCCCCTCTTCCGCCGGCTGGAAGATCATGATCGCGCGGCCCGCGAAGTCGCGCGTTTCGGCCAGATAGCGCGCCGCACCCAGAAGCATGGTCGTGTGGCTGTCGTGTCCGCAGCCATGGAAGGCGCCGGGGTTCTTGGACGCGTAGGGCAGATTGGTCATCTCATCCATGGGAAGCGCGTCCATGTCGGCCCGCAGGCCCACAGTGCGGCCGCCCTCCTTCTTGCCCTTGATCACGCCGATCACACCGGTCTTGCCGAGCCCGGTGTGGATCTCGTCCACGCCCCATTTTTTCAGAAGCTCCGCGACGATCCCGGAGGTGCGCACTTCCTCGAAGCCGATCTCGGGATGCTGGTGGAAGTCGCGGCGGATCTCGGTGAGCTCATCCGCATAGTCGGCGATTTTGGGTAGTACGGGCATGGTAGTCTCCGGTGTTGAATGAAAACTGACGGGCAAGGCGCAAGCCCCTCATCCGCCTGCCGGCACCTTCTCCCCGCCTGCGGGGAGAAGGACGCGGTGGGGAAACGGGCACACAGCCGTTCGAAGCGCAAGCAACAGCGCCGACGCCCCCTCTCCCCGCGTGCGGGGAGAGGGTAAGGGTGAGGGGCGGGCGCCCGGTGCTTTGTGGCGTGAGCCGGCAGGCGGCGAGAAGAGCATGGACGTCGCCCTTTTCGGCCCCGCGCCGACTGAATGAAGCCATGGCGCCAGCGCCGACACCCCCTCTCCCCGCGAGCGGGGAGAGGGTAAGGGGGAGGGGCGGGCGGAGGCGGGGGAGCGGCTGCAGCATCGGTCACGAAACACGCTTCACACACTTTCCAGCTCGCGGAAATTGGCGAAATCCCACTGGCGCCCCGGCGCCGCTTCGATCAGCGCGCGTGTGTAAGCGTGCTTCGGCGCGGCGAGCACATTGGCCGCGCTGTCATGCTCGACCACGCGGCCATGCTGCATCACCACCACCTCGTCGCAGATCTGCGCCGCAACGCGCAAATCATGGGTGATGAACAATATGGCGATGCCGAGTTTCTTCTGAAGCTCGTCGAGCAGGTCGAGCACCTGCGCCTGCACCGAAACATCGAGCGCGGACACCGCTTCGTCCGCCACCAGAACATCGGGCTCCATGGCGATGGCGCGCGCGATCGCAATGCGCTGTCGCTGGCCACCTGAAAACTGGTGCGGATAGCGGTCCACCGCATCATCGGGCAGGCCGACCAGCTTCAGGAGTTCGCGAGCGCGTTCAAGTGCCGCCTTTCTGTCCGTCCCCATGTTCAGCGGTCCCTCGACAAGGCTCCGCCCGATCGTCCAGCGCGGGTTCAGAGATCGGAACGGGTCCTGAAACACGATCTGGATGTGACGGCGCAGAGGCCGGAGCGCCCGGCGCGAAAGCGTGGCGATTTCCTGGTCGGCCACGCGGATCTCGCCCTTGGTCGGGTCGATCAGCCGCATGATGCAGCGCGCGACGGTGGATTTTCCGGAGCCGCTTTCTCCGACAATACCCAGCGTGCGCCCGCGCGGGATGGTGAAGTTCACATCGGTAGCCGCTTTCGTCGGCTCCGTGCGCTTGAAGACCCCGTGCGCGCCATAGATCTTCTGCAGGCTGTTGACCGAGAGCACGGGCGCGCCTTCCGGCGTATCGCGTGCGGCGCGCGGGGTCAGGCTTGGCACGGCCTGCAGAAGCTGGCGCGTATACTCTTCCCTTGGCCGGCGCAGGAGCTCTTCCACCGGGGCATGCTCGACAATCCGGCCAAGTTTCATCACGTGGACAGTGTCGGCAATCTCCGCCACCACGCCCATATCGTGCGTGATGAAGAGCACGGCGGTTCCATGCTTTTCCTGCAGTTCGGCGATCAGGCTCAAAATCTGCTGCTGCGTCGTCACGTCGAGCGCGGTCGTCGGCTCGTCGGCGATCAGAAGCTGCGGTTCGAGGATCAGCGCCATGGCGATCATGATGCGCTGGCGCTGGCCGCCGGAAAGCTGGTGTGGATAGGAACGGTAGATGCGCTCCACATCCGGCAGGTGCACCTGGTTCATGATGTCGAGCACACGCGCCTTTTTCTCCCGGGCGGAGAGTTTGGTGTGCGTGTTGAGCACCTCCTCGATCTGTTCACCCACGCGCATCACCGGGTTGAGTGCTGTCATCGGCTCCTGGAAGATCATGGAGATTTTCTGCGCGCGCATGTCGCGCATGGCCTGCGGCCCGAGCTCGAGCAGGTTCCTGCCCTCAAGCCCGATCCGCCCGCCCGTCGCCTCCAGGGCGCCACGCGGCAGAAGCCCCATCACGGAGAGCGATGTGACGGATTTTCCCGAGCCGGATTCTCCGACAAGGCAAACGGTTTCGCCTTGCCTGATCGTGAGCGACACGCCGTCGAGCACGGGTGCCGCCTTCTCGTTGCCTGAGAGGCGCACGGTGAGGTTTTCGATTTCCAGAACATTCGGCGCATCGTCGAAAGTGCGGGCCTTGAATTTCATATTGCGTGCTCCGGGATGTGATGCTTGGAGCGCTGGAGGGAGTCACCTCCCGTTTCCGTCATCCCGGCCGACCGAAGGAAGAGCCGGGACCCATTGAGAGGCACGGCCGACCTCTGCAGAAGGTGCGGGTGATGCCAGTTCGCGTTCAAACCGGAGCCGGGCCGTGCTCCACGATGTTCTTCCAATGGGTCCCGGACAGCCCTTCGGGCTTCCGGGATGACGCCGTTTGCAAGACAACACAACGAGATGCGGTTGCCGATTGCGGCGGGACTGTTCGTAAGCTGGGTATACAACAGTACTGTCATTTCACCCCTCCCGCTTCTTGAGGCGCGGGTCCAGCATGTCGCGCGCGGTGTCGCCCAGAAGGTTGATCGACAGGATGCACAGCGAAAGCATCAGACCGGGCCAGAAGATCAGCGACGGCTTCAGCTGGAAGTACACGCGGCCTTCGGCCATGATGTTGCCCCATGTGGGAATTTCGGTCGAAACACCCGCCCCCAGAAAGGAGAGGATCGCTTCGGTGAGGATGGCTGACGCGCAGATATAGGTGCCCTGCACGATGAGCGGCGCGAGCGTGTTCGGCATCAAATGCTGCCACAGGATTTTCGGCATGGAGGAACCGAGCGCGATGGCCGCTTCCACATAGGGTTCCTCGCGCGCCGAAAGCACCACCGAACGCACCAGCCGCACGACACGCGGTATCTCGGGAATGGTGATCGCGCCCATCACCGACCAGATGCTCGGCCCGTTGAGCGCCACCAGCGCAATGGCAAGCAGGATGGAGGGAATGGCCATCAGACTGTCCATGATGCGCATGATGATCGCGTCCGCCAGCCGGAAGAATCCGGAGACAAGGCCGATCAGAAGGCCGATCAGCACACTGACAATCGCCGCTGAAATGCCGATGAACAGCGACACCTGTCCGCCTGTGATGACACGCGAAAGCACGTCACGGCCATAGGCGTCGGTGCCGAGCGGATAGGTTTCGCTCGGTCCCTTGAGGCGCTGGAGCGCGTCGATGGCCATGGGATCATGCGGCACGATCAGCGGCGCGAAAGCTGCCAGAAGAATAATGATGACAAGCACGATGGCAGCAATGATCGGGCCGGCACCGAGCCGCCAACCTTGCGGCAGGGCAATGGCGCCGAAGAGCCATTGCATGCGGGATGCGGGTTGCGGGGAAGCGGCCATCAGTAGCGGATCCTCGGATCGAAGAATGTGTAGGAAAGATCGATGAGCAGGTTGATCAGAACATAGAGACCGCTCGTCAGAAGGATCATGCCCTGGATGACGGGATAGTCGCGGGCCAGAATGGCATCGACGGTCAGGCGGCCGATGCCGGGAATGTTGAACACGCTTTCCGTCACCACCACGCCGCCGATCAGGAGCGCGAAACCGGTGCCGATGATCGTCATGATCGGCACGGCGGCGTTGGAAAGCGCGTGGCGGAAAAGAACCACCGTTTCCTTCACGCCCTTGGCGCGCGCGGTGCGGATATAGTCCTCGCCCAGCACCTCGAGCATGGAGGCGCGTGTCATGCGGGCGATCAGCGCCACATAGATGGTGGCAAGCGTCAGGCATGGCAGAATGGCGCGCGAGAGGAATTTTCCAAAATCCTCCGACGGCGCGACATAGCCCTGAACGGGAAACCAGCGCAGCTCGATCGAGAAGATCTTTATGAAGATGTAGCCGATCACAAAGACGGGAATGGAAAAGCCCAGAACCGAGAAGGTCATCACCGCATAGTCGACCCAGGTGCGGTGCCGCCAGGCGGCAAGCACACCCATGGGCACGGCGATCAGCACCGAAAGCAGGATCGTCAGCACGGCGATGTTGACCGTCGGCCAGATGCGTTGCCCGATCATCTGGGTGACGGGCGTGCTGGAGATGAGCGATGTTCCAAGCTCGCCCTGAAGAAGCAGCCCCACCCATGTGATGAACTGTTCATGCAGGGGGTCGGCGAGGCCAAGCGAGGTGCGGATGCGCTCAAGCTGGGCAGGTGTGGCCATGTCGCCGGCAATGATCGCCGCCGGGTCACCCGGGGTGAGCCGCAGCAGGAGGAAAACGAAGATGGCGACAATGGTCATGACCGGGATGACGGCCAGGATGCGTCTGGTGATGTAGCCTAACATCGAAACGTGATGTCCTTTGACACGCGCTTTGAATATAAAAAACGGAGCGCGCGATCCCCATCAGGGAGATCGAGGAAACCGCGCCGGGCAAGAGCCCGAATGCCCCGGAGGTGACCCCGCCCGGCAACCAGGCGGGGCGGGTTCTCAGGCGATCACTCCGCCTTTTCGATGTTCCAGAACACTGGTACCGGCGACGGGATCATGCCGGTCAGCTTGTTGCTGCGCGCCTGTGGCATGATGTACTGGCCAAGCGGCACGTAGAGGACGTTCTCCAGCGTGTGCTTCTGGATTTCGACCGCCACTTCCTTCTGCTTTTCCGGCGTGTCGGCGGCGATGAAGGCGGCGCGCAGTTCTTCCACCTTCTCGTCTTCCGGCCAGCCGAACCATGCGGCATCGCCACGGCCGTTCAGCATGGGGCTGATGAGGGGCGAGTTGATCTCCGGCACCATCCAGTTGGTGAAGAAGATGTTCCAGCCGCCTTCGGAAGGTTTCGACTGGCTGGCGCGGCGGGTGACGAGCGTCTGCCAGTCCATCGCCTGCATGTCGACATTGAAGCCGGCCTCGCGCATGGCCTGTGCGGCCACCACGGGCTGCGCCGTCAGGCTCACCACATCGGTCGGCTGCATCAGGACAATCGGCGTGCCGTCATAGCCGGCCTCTTCGAGCAGTTTCTTCGCACCCTCGATGTCGCCGCCCGAGGTCAGCGTGTCGGATCCGGTCTCGTCGCCCAGCGGCGTGCCGCAGCCGAAGATCGCGCCGCAAACCTTGTAGTAGTCGGGATTGCCGATCAGCGTGGCAAGCACAGCTTCCTGGCTGAGCGCCATCTGCGCTGCTTGGCGGATCTTCACATTGTCGAAGGGCGGGTGTTTGAAGTTCATGCGCCCGATCGTCTGGTAGCCCAGGTCGTCGCGCGTCTCGACCGTCACGTCCTCGCTGGTTTCAAGCAGCGGCAGAAGGTCGATCTGCACCTGCTCGATATAGTCGATCTCACCGGACAGGAGCGCGTTGATGCCGGTCTGCGCGTCGGGCATCGTCACCCATTTCACCACGTCGACCTTCACGTTCTTGCCGCCGGCCATCCAGCTCGCCTCGCCCTCGCGCGGGACATAATCCTCGAACTTGCGATAGGTGACGGAAACGCCCGGCTGATACTCATCCGCCACGAACACGAAGGGGCCGGAGCCGGTGTAATCGGTGATCGCCTCGTCGGCGGAGCCGCTCGCCACGCGCTCGGGCATGATGAAGGGCGGCACGGCCGATTGTTTGCCCACCGTGTCGAGCAATGCCGGGAACGGGGTCTTGAGCTTCCAGACAATCGTCTTGTCGTCGGTCGCCTCGAGGCTCTCCGTCACGTCGAAGATGAGCTGGCCGCCCGAGTCCCGCTTGCCCCAGCGCTGAAGCGAAGCCACCGCATCGGCTGCCGTCACCGGCGCGCCGTCATGGAATTTCAGCCCGTCGCGCAGGGTGAACGTGTAGGTGAGATTGTCGTCGGAAATGGTCCAGTCGGCCATCTGCGGCTGTGGCTCAAAGTTCTCGTCCACCGCCACCAGCACGTCATAGACCATGTAGCCATGGTTGCGGGTGATGTGGGCGGTGGTGATGATCGGGTCGAGCACGCGCAGGCCCGAATGCATGACGGCGGTGATCGTCTTGTCCTGGGCGAGCGCCGGCGTGGCTGCGCCAAGTCCGGCCATGAGCGCGGCACCGGCGGCAAGGCCGAGCGACACGCCGCGGGCGTGGTTCCGTAAGTGCTTTAGTCTATCCTGAAGACGCGACATGATGTTCCCTCTTTTGTTGAGAATGATGTTGTGTTCGTCGTGACGTCTTGAACGCGGTTCTCCCGCCGCGCTGATTTATGTCTCCCGCTATCCCTCCATCGCCAGCGCTTCGCCCGCCGCACGGCGGAAAACCGGTCCGTTGGGCGAAAGGCGCATTCCCTCGGCAAGCTTCGTCCACGGCAGGTCCGCCGGGTCGAGCGGCATCGGCCCCGGTGCCGTACACACCAGAACCGTCTCGGCGATGGGATCGAAATCGGCGCGAAAATGCACCGAGCTCTTGTTGACCAGAATGGCCATTTCCGTCGGCTCGATGCCGACGAAACGATACATGGCAAGGTCTGCCATCTGCGCCTTGTGCGTGGCGACGACGATCTTCACGCCGTCGATGGCAAGGCAGGCGGACGGTCCCACATTCATATGCGTGCCGCCATAATAGGGGCCGGTCGCATGCAGGTCGCCATTGGAAAGTTTCTCTACACGGAACGTGCCTGTGAAAGGCTCGTCGCCGGGAATGCCCGACTGCCCGCCGAGCGGGATCGTGATCTCGGCCCCCTCCCCCGCCGCATGGGCGGCGCGTGCGGCCTGCGGATCGACGATCATGCCGATCGCGGCGCGTTCCGCGCCGTTTCGCAAGAGCGCACGCAGCATGCCCGTCGTGTTGGAATCGCCCCCCGCTCCCGGATTGTCCTGCGTGTCGGCGATCACCACCGGGCGCGTCGCCGTCTGCGCAATGCGCATGGCCTCGCGCACGCCCTCATCGGGGCCGTAGGCGCGGCCGGCAAAGGCTGCTTCCGCGTCCATGATGCTCTGATAAAGCCGGTCGGCGGCCCGGTCCGCCTCTGCCTGCGTCTCCGCATAGGCGATCACCGTTTGCCCGCAGTCTGCAATGTCGGCAGCCGGAAAACCCATCCAGTAGGAGACGCTCGCAACATCGCCCGTCTCGAGCGCCGCCACCTCCTCATAGAGGCTCCTTGCCGGCTCGATGAAGGTGCATTGCCATGGAATGGAGGTCAGATAGGGCAGCCTGCGAAAGGCGTGCGCAAACGGTCTGCCGCGCGCCATCAGCCGGTCGAGCCCTTCGGCGGCGCGCCTTCCCGTCTCGGCCATGTCCACATGCGGATAGGTGCGAAAGGCGACGAGAAGATCGGCCTCGTCCACCATGCGCTCACTGGTGTTGCCGTGCAGGTCGAGGCTGACGGCGATCGGCACGTCCGGCCCCACCACAGCGCGCACCCGGGCGATCAGTTCCCCCTCCCCGTCGTCCAGATGCTCGGCCACCATTGCGCCATGCAGATCCAGACAAACGCCATCGAGCGGCCCGGCCCTGGCAATCCCATCGACAATCTCGCCGGCAATCCGCTCATAGGCATCGCGTGTGACATGCGCCGAGGGGATGGCGCCCGTCCACAGGATGGGCACCATCTCCCAGCCCGCCTTCTGCCCATGGGCCACAGCGCCCGAAACACCCAGATTGACACCCGGGCAGCGCTTCAGGATTTCGTCGCCGCGCGAGATGGGAAGATACCCTCCTCCCTGTTCGAAATTTGCGTAACTGGCGCGTGAGGGCGCGAACGTGTTGGTCTCGTGCAGGAAACCGGCGAGCGCGACCCTTTTGCTCATGCCGCTTCCGCCTTGGTCGAACTGCCAGCCCAGATAGAACGCCGCATTTTCACGCCCCGCTTCTCAACGACTGCATTTTCGGGTCGACGCCCGGAAAATGCGTGATAGGGTGGGAGACAATGTATCGCTGTACGATACACTCGTATCGTTATTACGATAAATGTGCAGCGGTTGAGGAGTCAAACGAATTTTGGCGAAACCGGAGGCCGGGCGTGCGGTATATTCAGAAGGCGGAATATGGGGTGCCGCCGAGCACCAGCATCGATGAGAGCGATCCTCTCTTCGTGCAGGCCATTGCCCGCGCCATGCAGGTGCTTTCCACGTTTCACGAGGCGGGCAAGCCGCTGACCCTCAATGAAATCGCTGCCGCGGGCGGCATGGGAAAAAGCGCTGCCCAGCGGGTTGTCCACACGCTGCGTCAGCTTGGCTATATCGACCGGGATGCGGATGATCGCGGCTATGTGCCTGGCATCCGCATTCTCGATCACACGCGCGACTATCTGCGGATGAACCCCCTGGTCGCCCGCGCCTCGCCGGTGTTGATGGAACTGCGCCGGAATGTGCGCGAGCGTGTGGACCTCAGCCTTCGCGACGGGCTCAGGCTTGTCTATGCCGCGCGTCTTCAAAGCAAGCGCGAGACCTTTTTCGCCACGCTGGTCGGGCAGAGCGTGCCGATCTACTGCACTTCGGGTGGCCGCGCTGTCATGGCACATATGAGCGATGCCGAAGTGGACGAGATCATCGAACGTTCGGTGCGCCGCGAGATCACGCCCAAGACGATCACGGATCCCGCCGCGATCCGGGCGAAGGTCCAGGAGGCGCGTGAGAATGGCTATGCGCTGGCGCTTGAAGAGGTTCTGCAGGGCGAGATCGCGATCGCCACAGCATTGGTGGCGCCCGACGGAACGCCGCTTGGCGCCATCCACATAGCCGGCTCATTGAGCGAGTGGGACGCCGACAGTTTCTGCCGCCGTTTTGCTCCGCTGGCTGGTGAGGCCGCTGGCGCGATCAACAGGTTTTAACTGCCTTGGAAGCTCCTCCCCTCCCCTCTCTCCCCTTGGGGGCAAGCGCGGACATTTGATTGTTAAGGGGGGCTGTGCCTGGCAATCCGGTTTGCCTTCCGATTCTACCACCGGTCTGCAAGTGCCTTCCCGCGGGCCGGCTTTTTCAAAGCGGCCTTCGTCTCACAGATAAAAATTCGCCGGGGAAAGGAAGCCACTCCGGCCGTCACTTTCTCGCGGGTTGGTGCGTAAGTCACGGTAAGTGCGGCGATATTCGGCGCGCTGGCGCGCCCGTCAGGCAATCACACGCGTGGCGTTAACCCTTTGTTAACCAAAAACTTCTTGACGCCGCCGCCGCTTCTCATGGCATTAGTAACGGTATTGAAGGCGATTGTTTGAAATCGGCGTAACCGTGATGCGGTTCTGTTAATAGCGGTTATTTCCGGTTTCAGGCAAAGTCGTAGCGCGTCTGCTTTTTCAGCGTATCTTGGCTCCCAGCCGTAGGCCACTCGCCCAGCGGCTGCGAATCGGGTTACGTTGCGCGATGAGTTCCCGTGTTCGGGTTCCGGCGTCGGGGGCAGGATTGAGCATAGCGCGCTGCAGTCGCCAGTGAAATGCCTCCCGTTGACAGCTGTCAACGATGGCGGACCTGAAAGATTGACGAGGAGCAGCGCGGCATGGATATCGCCAGCGACCATGAAGGAGTGCGGGAGTTGGACAAGGTGGCGGAGGCAGCGATGGGAGGCACGGAGGGGCGCGATGCGCTCGCGGCCGATGAGGCCATCGCGGCAGATGCCGCCCGTCTTTCCGAGCAGTTGCGCGTCATGCGCGACCGGCTCTTTCCGCCGGCTGCGCAAAAGACGCTTCGCACATTTTCAAGCGGTGAGGCAGCGAAGCTCATCGGTGTGTCCGATGGCTATCTGCGTCAGCTCTCAATCGCCGGCGAAGGGCCGCAGCCCGAAACCGGCGCGGGCGGCAGGCGCTATTATTCGCTGGCCGACATCAATGCGCTGCGCCATCATCTGGCGGCTCAGGCCCGTGCCAAGGGCAATCTGGCCAAGGCGCGATCCTATGTGAAATGGCGTGATCCGGAACGCGAGCACCTTCAGGTCATTTCCGTCACCAACTTCAAGGGCGGCTCGGGCAAGACGACGACAAGCGCCCATATGGCGCAGCATCTTGCCTTGTCGGGTTATCGCGTGCTCGCGGTCGATCTCGATCCGCAGGCCTCACTCTCGGCCCTCTTCGGCTATCAGCCGGAGATCGATCTTTCGGGCAATGACACGCTCTATGGCGCGATCCGCTATGACGAGGAGCGTCGCCCGCTCTCCCAGATCATCCGCAAGACCTATTTCGACGGTCTCGATCTGGTGCCCGGCAATCTCGAGCTTCATGAATTCGAGCACACGACCCCGCGCATGCTGGCGGAGCGGCAGGCCGGTGGGGGCGCCGATGATTTCTTCTTCGCGCGCATCCAGTCTGCCCTCGCCTCGGTCGCCGATGATTACGACGTGGTGGTGATCGACTGCCCACCGCAGCTCGGCTTCCTGACCCTTTCGGCGCTTTGTGCATCCACATCGGTGATCGTCACCGTGCATCCGCAGATGCTTGACGTCGCCTCCATGAGCCAGTTTCTCTACATGACGGCGGATCTCCTGTCGGTGGTGCGCGAGGCGGGCGGATCGCTCAATTTCGATTTCCTCCGCTATCTGGTCACACGCTACGAGCCGAATGACGGCCCGCAGACACAGATCGTCGGTTTTCTGCGGTCGCAGTTTGGCGAGCGGGTGTTGACTGCGCCCATGGTCAAGTCAACGGCCATTTCCGATGCCGGTCTCACCAAGCAGACGCTCTATGAGGTCGGTCGGGACAATTTCACACGCTCCACCTATGACCGCGCCATGGAAGCGTTGACATCTGTCAACGCCGAGGTTGAGGCGCTGGTGGAAGCGGCCTGGGGCCGCAACGCGGCGGGAGAGGCCGCATGAGCAAGCGCAAGGATCATCTGAAGGCGCTGTTCGGCGGCTCGGGCGAGGGCAACGCACCCTCGCCTGCACCCGAACCGAAATCCATGCCGCGCGCACCCGAAACGAAATCAGCTCCCACGCCGGTCAAGGCGGACCCTGTGCCGCGCAGCTCGTCCGGTGCGGTGAAGGCGATGGGGCTTACGCTCTCATCCATGACCCGCGAAGTGGAGGATGCCCGCGCCATCCGCGAGAGCCTGGCGAAGGGTGAGCGCATCGTCGAGGTCGATCCGGAGCTGATCGATCCCTCGCTCGTGCGCGATCGCCTGAGCCGTGAGGATGATGGCGACGAGGATTTCAATGCTCTTGTCGAAAGCGTGCGGGAAAACGGCCAGCAGGTGCCGGTTCTCTTGCGCCCTCACCCGACCGAAAGCGGACGCTTTCAGGTGGCTTATGGCCATCGGCGCGTTCGCGCCGCCGCGCGTCTCAAGCGTCCGGTGCAGGCCATTGTGCGCACGCTCAACGATGACGAATTGGTGCTTGCGCAGGGCAAGGAAAACACGGAGCGGCGCAATCTTTCCTTCATCGAGCGGGCCTTTTTCGCCGATGCATTGATGCGTCATGGCTTCGACCGCGGTGTCGTCCAGCGCGCATTGTCATTGCACAAGGCGGAGATGACCCGTCTGCTCCAGGTGGCCGAAGCCGTCCCCCCGCAGATCGCCAACGCCATTGGCCCTGCTCCCAAAGCCGGCAGGCCACGCTGGATGGCGCTTGCGGAGTTTTTGAAGCGTGAGGCTGCCGTCGTCATCGCGCAGGATGAAATCACGTCCGTGGCGTTTCGGGCTGCCGATTCCGATGAACGCTTTCGCAGGCTCTATGAGCGACTTGCCAAGCGTGCAGCAGCGCGCGGCAAGAAGGCGGACAGGACCCGTGCCATCGAGGACGGGAAGGGGCGGACGCTTGCGCGTGTGACGCTCGGTGCCAAACCCCGTTTCGATTTCGATGAAAAGGCCCTTCCGGGCTTTGCAGACTATCTGGCCGAGCACCTGCCGGAGCTGGCCGAGCGCTTCGACAAGGAGCGAGCAAAAGAGACATAGCCGATCAGCCGCCCCCGGGCGGCGAGACCATCCCGGCCAAACAAAGCCGGATCACGAGGAGCAAAGAGGACTGAGCTAGAGGAAAAACCGCAAGAAAAAAGGCCCCCAGAACGTTGCCATTCCGGAAGCCCCTTTCGATGTAGCAATCTGAAAGAATCACTTCCGTCGTGCAAAGTCAAGCATCGGAGCGTTCCGGTGAGCGTCTTTTTCTTGCCTGAAGCAAGGTGAGACAATGACGGACAGATTTGCAATCTCGCCATTCGGCGGGAAAGGGTTGGCGCGTGCCCAATTCCTGGTTAACGAACAGGTGCGGCGGGCGCGAAAAGCCCTGAATGGGCATTCCGCAGAGGCGCAATCTCCATCGGAATACGCGGTAGACAAGTGGCAATTGCTGCGGGCCGTGACCGAGGCCCGGCTGGTGCTCGGGCTTTCGGACAGAACCATCGTTGTGCTGGAGGCGCTCGCAAGCTTCACCACGGAGCGCCAGCTCGATCCAGCTGGTGATCTGGTGGTGTTTCCCTCGAATGCCGAGCTTTCCCTCCGCGCACGCGGCATGGCGCCGGCGACGCTGCGGCGGCATCTGGCGGCGCTCGTGAAGGCCGGGCTCATCCTGCGGCGCGACAGTGCCAATGGAAAGCGCTATGCGCGGCGCAGCGAAGAGGGGCAGATCGAGGAGGCCTTCGGATTCGATCTCGCACCGCTCGTCATGCGCGCTTCCGAGATCGAGACCCATGCGGCCGAGGCACGGCGTCTGGCGCGCGCCATCCGGGCGCTCAGAAGCGAAATCACCATCCATCTGCGCGACATTGCCGCGATCGTCGAGGCGGCTGCTGAAGAGGGCAGGGGACGTTCATTCGCGCCCTATGCAGAGCGCCTGGCCGCACTCTCCGGCCGGCTTGGCCGCAACACCGACTGGGAAACGCTGAAAGCCCGCCGCGATGCCCTCCTGGCTTTGCGCAACGACGTGGAAAAAGCCTATCTGGAAGGTCTGAGTGAAGCCGATCTGGAGGCCCGTGAAGCAGGCCACACGGTTAATGAAAACATAAATATGAGCGCCAATGACACTCAAAATGAGCGCCATATTCATAATTCAAACCCAGAATCCCAATTTGAAACCTACCAGGAAAAAGTTGAAGCTGGGCCGATGCCGCCTGACCTTGAAACCAAATCGGCGGTTGAAAGCAATCACGACACCGCATCCGGCCAAAGGGGAGGGCGCCGAAAGCCGGAAGCGGAGGGAAGCGGCCAGAAACCACCTGTCGGGTTCGAAACGGTGGCGTCTGCCTGCCCGCAAATGCGCGATTATGCGCCGGACGGGCTGTCAGACTGGCGGGACCTGATGAAAGCGGCCGAAACCGTTCGCTCCATGCTCGGGGTTTCACCGGATGCCTGGGCCGAAGCGCGGGCCGAGATGGGCGACATCAATGCGGCAATCACGATTGCGGCGATGCTGGAGCGCGCGGAGGTCATTCGCTCGCCCGGCGGCTATCTCCGACGGCTGACGGAGCGGGCGAACTCGGGCGCGTTTTCGGTAAAACCGATGCTGAATGCGCTGATTTCAGCCCGGCAAAAGGCGGTTTTGGCGGAAAAATAGCGTTTTGCCGCGTTTCTTGAAAACACATTTTGCGCACATATTTCTTGCTATGAGCTCAATTTGTGTTCATTATGGTGTCAAGATATGGAGGCTGAGGCGATGACAGCGACGGATTTTGATTTCGCGGCGGGGCATTTTGCCGATGAAAAAACACCCTTTCTATCCGCCCGCCGGGTGTCGGAACTGCTCGGCGTGACCATGGTTGAGCTCTCGCGCCTGATCGGTGTGGCGCGCAACACGCTGACGGCGAAATCCGGCCAGCGCAAGGTGGATCAGGCGTTGAGCCCGGTCGTGCGCATTCTCGCCATGGCCACGGAAATGGCCGGCAATGAGCACCGCGCGGTGATCTGGTTCAAGCATCAGCCGATCCCGGGCTGGGCGGGCAAGACCGCCTATGATCTGGTTGGCGAAGGCAAGGCCGACAAGGTTCTCGCCTATCTCGAAGCGGTGCGCGCCGGCGTTTATGCCTGAGGATTTGCGGACTGAAACCCTTTGGCGCGCCTATGTTCCGCGCTGGGCCCATGCACCCCTTTCAGGCGCAGGGGCGGCGCGGTTCGGTGGGCGCTGGAACCCGGTGGGTGCACAGGCGATCTATGCCGCGCGCGAACTTTCAACGGCCTGGGCGGAGTATAATCAGGGCTTTGTGCAGCATCCCGCGCTCATTGCGCAGCTCACGCTCTCCGACGCACGGCTGGCTGATTTGACGAATGCGGCAGTCATGAAGGTGCTTGGTGTTTCGCCGGATATCCATCAATGCGAGTGGCGGGCCGAAATGGATGAGGGCCGTGTGCCTGAAACACATCGTGTGCGCGAAACCCTTATGGAAAAAGGCTTTCACGGGGTCATTTACCCCTCCTACATGTCACCCGGCGGAAGCTGTGTGGCGCTGTGGCAATGGAACGGGGAGGGGAGGCCGGTTCTTTCCGTCACCGACCCCGAGCACAGGCTTCCGAAGGACGCCGCCTCTTGGCTTTAGTTACCTGTAACCGCGGCGCTCCTTGATTGCCCTCAACCGCAGGAGCGCGGCTTCGGCCGACTTGGTGTTGTCGAACAGGTTGATCTTGAACTGCCCGCGCGTGCCGATCCGCCCCCATTGGCGGACAAGCGCGGCGTCGCCGAAAAGGGTCGGCTCGACGGAAAGCGTGTAATAACGCGCCATGTTGCGGGCGGGGTCGACGCGTCTCAGGGAACATTGATGCGGTTTGATAGACATGCCGAGACCGTTGCCCGGAACGGATGCGCAGGTCCAACGCATTTCATGAATCGATTGCCGGCAACCGATTCACGAGACTGATTGATCAGAGCCCGCTGGCTTTGGTCAGATTAACACGAAACCGGTCGCGGCGTCGCTGATAGCGGCGCGTCATTTCCGCACTCGTGTGGCCGAGTTGCTTTTGCACGAAACGCTCATCCACTTCCGCGGAGGAGGCGAGGCCGGCCCGCAGGGAATGGCCCGAAAACAACTTCTCCCGCTCCTTCTCGGGAAGGTCGGCACGCAAACCGGCATCGAATGCGGTGCGCTTGACCAAGCGGGCAATGTGCCTGTCATTAAGCCGGCTTTCTTCAACCGTGCTCTGGCCGCGAATCCTGCGGAAGAGCGGGCCGTGGGCGATGCGCCCGAGCCGCATCCACGTCTTTAGCGCCTCGACCGGACAGGAGCGGTCAGCCGAGCCGCGCCCGATTTCCACCTCGCGCCAGCCCGTCTTGCCGCGCAGGGTGATCAAGGCCCCCTTGTCGAAGATCTCCACCCAGCCACTGCCATCCTCGGTCTGGTCGGGGCCTGTATCGAGCCCGACGATCTCGGAACGGCGCAGACCGCCGGCAAAACCGACAAGCAGGATGGCCCTGTCCCGGAGACCGCGCAGATCGTTGGACAAGGTTTCGATCATGGTGAGGATGTCTTCTGCGAGGAGCGCTTCTTTCTGAACGGGCGGGCGGCCATGCCTGCGGCGGATGCCGGCAAAGACCTCGGTGATGTGCGGATCCTTGCGATCGAGCCTGTCTCCACGCTGCGAATAGTTTTGGGACAGGCCGGAAAGCCTGCGTTCCAACGTGGAAACGGATGGACGCGGATTGCTGGAGGCACAGGCGGAGAGATAAAGGCCAACCACGCGCGGATCAGCGGGAAGCGGAGAATAGCCCGAGCGGCGGCACCAGGAAGCGAAGTGACGCCAGTCGGCCGCATAGGCGCGCTGCGTCGCTTCCGATCGCGCCGCCCGCGCATAATTGCGCGCCGTCTCGACGAGGGGATCACCGGAGGTTGGCGGGGAAGGGGAGGGGCTCTCCTCATCCATCGCGAGCACCAGGTCGACAATGTCGGGCAGGTCTGAATTGTCTATGGCGGCTTTGCGGGATTTTAACGCAAAAGCCTCATCTTCTGACGCGACAGATTCTGAGTCCGCTGGTGCTTCAGACGCTGCAGGCTGGTCCAAGCCCCGCCTTCGCGGATTTTGCTCGTTGTCAGAGGTCATTTTCGGCCTGTTGTCTCTGATGTCTGATAATACAATCTTATCGGACATAAAACGGGGAAGACAAGCTGTGCGGTTTTGTGCGGAATTTCTGGCATAAACTGCTCAACCGCTTTATTCTACAAAGATGGATTCGCCTTCGCCCGCTTCTCCTTCAAGCCTGATCCTGCCCAGGTGGGCAATGCCACGCAAGGCCGCTTCAGGCTTGAGTGATGCCGGATTTGCAGCCGGCATTGCGCTCAAAACACTGGACGATCTGGTGCGCAGCGAACCGGCCTGGGCGGGCTGCTGGCGCGCGCGCCAGGCACTGAAATGCGCCGCGGCGGCGTCGAGGCTCTCGGGACGGGGTGAGGGCGAGAGTGCGCTGCGCGATGCGGTGCTTCTCACAGGGACCGGGGATGACCCGGGCCCTGCCGGCAGGATTTTCCTTGCCTACCGGCGCATGGCGACGCGTCGCTTTGCAATGTCATCGTCTACGATAGCGGAGCTTTCAGACTTGCTCGGCCTTGCGATGGGAGAGGAGGTCGAGGCTTTGTTGGACCACGCGGAAGCGGTGGTTCAGTCGGGTCGGGCCGCGCCCTTTGCTGCTGCAGAACTTGTACAAAGGATATTGACGCTACGCGCGGATGCCGAGCCGCTGGCGTGGGCGCTCGCGGATGGACTGACCGCAACGATGCTTGGCTGGTCTCGGCCCGTTCCGTTGCTCATGGCGGAACGCTATGGAGCGGCTTTCCGCGCGAGTGGCGCAACGGGGCGGATCGATCCGGGTGATCCCGGTTTCGCGACGGCCGTGTGCCTGGCGCTGGTTTCCGGCACAGAAGGTGCGCTCCGCTCGGCTGGTGAAATATCTCGTCGCGCCGGCACATTGGTTTCGGTGTTGCCGAAGCTGCGGACCAAGGGAGCGGGGATGGTCGTGCAGAAGCTGCTCGACGAAGACGCCCTTCCGGCCTCGGTGCCCGGCTGCAATCTCTCCCGCTGGGCCTCGAAACGCCTTTTCGAGCGGCTTGAGCATCTTGGAGCCGTGCGCGAACTCTCCGGCCGGTCATCATTCCGGATTTTCGGACTGTGACTGCCTGTGGATAGCCGGATAATTTTTCACGCCCGCATCTTTTCCTGAACAATCGGCTTGCTTTCCGACACGGGATTTGGTTCGTACCTCACATCCACAGGGGTGCCGCGTATGGCCGCGGCTGAGATGAAGGCGCAAGCCTTCGGGCCCTAGAAGCTGATCTGGGTAATGCCAGCGGAGCAAGGAGGACAATCATGTTCGCAGGTGCGCAGCTTTCCCTTTATCCGATGACCGACGATTTCGTCGATGTCATCATGTCGTCACTCTCGGCATTCGACCCTTGGCGCGATCGTCTGCGGATCGAAACCGACGATATCTCGACGCTGGTTGTCGGCCCGCCCGAAGTGCTCTTTCCGGCCCTGCGCGATTTCTATGTCGCCGCCGCCTCCACACGGCATCACGTCGTCATGCGCGCCACGCTCTCGCGCGGATGCCCCGGAGAGCCGGATGATCCGATCTGCGCGACTTCGGCGCTCGCCAACCCGTCCGAGCCTCTTGCCGACCGACAGAAGGCGGCACTTGCGGCGGTGGCCGATGCCAAGACCACGTCGGAGATCGCACGGGCCCAATTCTCGCTTTATGTGATGGGCGCCGGCGACCACATGGCCGAGATCATGGGCTGCATCGACTTCCTGAAGTCGAGCGGTGTCTTCGATCGCTCAAAGAATTTCTGTTCGCGCCTCATGGGGGACGCGGGGCCGGTTTTTGCGACGCTCGAACAGGCGTTTTGCCGCTTCGGACCGCCCGAGGGGCATGTCACGATCGACCTGACCGTGTCTGCCAACAGCCCTTCCACGGCCTGACCCTATGACGAAAGGTCTGCCCCGCTCAGCGGGTGGACGGTTGATACGCGGTCTGCCCGCACTCGGTAGTGTCGCTGCTGCCATCGTCCTTTGGGAAATCTATGTCCGGTTGTCAGGCATATCGCCGCTCGTTCTGCCGGCGCCCTCGCGCGTGGTGGAACAGATGGCAGCCAATCGGGCATTGCTGTGGGAAAACACGCTGCCGACATTGAGCGCGACGCTCACCGGCTTTGCCTTTTCCGTCAGCATCGCGTTTGCGCTCTCGGTTGCGCTCGATTTCCTGCCGAAATTGCGGCGTGCGCTGTTTCCGATTTTCGTCGTGAGCCAGACCCTGCCGCTGGTGGCCATCGCGCCGCTGGCGGTGCTGTGGTTCGGCTTCGGCCTCACGCCGAAAATCCTCCTCGTGGCTCTTGTCACATTCTTCCCCATGCTGGTCGCTCTGGTGGACGGCTATGAAGCGACCGATCCCGAGATCGAAACGCTGATGCGCTCGATGGGGGCTTCGCGCTGGAAGGTGTTTCGCGCTGCGCGGTTTCCCTCCGCAATGCCCTATTTCTTCGCCGGTCTTCGAATTTCGATCACCTATGCCGTCGTGGCGGCGATTTTTTCCGAGTATGTCGGCGCGCGTGCCGGGCTCGGGATTGTTATTCTCAATGCCAAGAACAGTTTTCGTCCCGATCTCATGCTGGCGGCGGTCGTGGTGAGTTCGACGCTGACGCTTGTCCTGTTCGGTGTGTCTGCCTTGTTGCAGAGGGTGTTGCTGCGCTG
The DNA here is from genome assembly GCF_020833685.1 of Nitratireductor sp. B36. GTDB lineage: Bacteria > Pseudomonadota > Alphaproteobacteria > Rhizobiales > Rhizobiaceae > Nitratireductor. The sequence continues at coordinate 102,026 of NZ_JACKZY010000005.1, read as the reverse complement.
GCGCGAAGCGGGGCAGGGACAATGAACGCTCTGGAACTGCGCAATGTGGGTGTCTCGCTTGGCGAGACAGAGGTGCTCGACGACGTGTCGCTGCGGGTCGGGCAGGGTGAGTTTGTTTCCATTCTCGGCCCGTCGGGCGCGGGAAAATCGACGCTTTTTCGCTTGCTCACAGGTGCGCTTGAACCCGATCGCGGTGAAATTCTGCTGGATGGTTCAACGCTCAAGCGCAACGCCACGACCTTTGCCTTCATGCCACAGCGCGATGCGCTGATGCCGTGGCGGCGCATCATCGACAACGTGATTCTCGGGCTCGAGGTGCAGGGTGTGTCGCGCGCCGAGGCCCGCGCACGGGCATTGCCGCTCTTTGCCGAATTCGGACTGGCGGGTTTCGAGGAGCGGTACCCGGCGGAACTGTCGGGCGGGATGCGCCAGCGGGCTGCGTTGCTGCGAACGGTGATACAGGCGCGGCCCGTTCAGCTTCTGGACGAACCCTTCGGCGCGCTCGATGCACTGACGCGCGCGCAGATGCAACGCTGGCTGGAAGATCGATGGCGGGGTGCCCGCTGGACCACGCTGCTTGTCACGCACGATGTGCGCGAAGCGGTCGCGCTTTCGGATCGCATCTATGTGCTGTCGCGTCGTCCTGCCCGTGTGATTTCAGAAGTGGTTGTCCGCGCTCCGAGACCGCGTCTTGGCACGGCCCTGCCGGCTGAAGCGCGCGCGCAGGAGGAGGAACTATTGAACACTTTGCTCAGTCAGACAGGAGAATGACCATGAAAAGCCTGATAGCCGCTGCCCTGATGCTGGGCGCAATGGCGGTGCCGACAACGGCGCAGGAGCGCCTGAGCGTCGCGCTGGACTGGACGCCCAACACCAACCATGTGGGGCTCTACGTCGCCCAGGCGAAAGGCTGGTTCGAGGAAGCGGGCCTCGATGTCGAGATCCTGCCTTACACGGACACCTCGTCCGGCACGCTGGTGGCGACGGGTGTCGCCGAGTTCGGCATTTTGAGCTCCGTCGGGTTCTACAGCCAGCGCGCTACGGGTGCAGACCTGACGGTGGTCATGGCAGTCATGCAGCACGAGACGGGTCGCCTCGTCTTCAATGGAGATCGTGAGGACATTCAGCGTCCGTCCGACCTCGACGGCATGACCTATGCCGGTTTCGGCAGCGCATGGGAGCAGGCTCTCATCTTTACCATTATCCAGAACGATGGCGGCAAGGGCGAATTCGAGACCGTCACGCTTGGCACCTCCGCCTATGAGGCGCTTGCCAATGGCACGGTGGATTTCACGCTCGAGGTGAGCACGTGGGAGGGGGTGAACTCCGTGCTGCTCAACCGGCCACAGCGGGCGTTTCGCTATGCCGATTATGGCGTGCCCGATCAGCACACCACCTATCTGGGGGCAAACGGCACATGGCTGAAAGACAATGCCGAGACCGCGAGAGCTTTTGTGCAGGCGGCACAGCGGGGCTATGCCTTTGCCGCTGAAAATCCGGCGGAGGCCGCCGAAATGCTGATCGCGCAAACCGGTGGCATGCTTTCCAATCCCGAACTGGTGCGAGCGTCGATGAAAGCCATCGTGGATGGCGGCTATCTCCAGGACGAAGGAGAGCCGGTTGGGCTCATCGATACAGAGATGTTCGGCAACATCACAAAGTTCATGTTCGACGCTGGCGTGATGCGCGATGCAGATGGCAAGCGCCTCGAGGAAATGCCGGATGTCTCGACCTGGTTCACCAATGAGTTCTTGAAGCGCTAGCTCACCTGGGTTTTCAGGAAGAGGCAGGCAGTTCCTTGCCTGTCTGGTGTTGCTCGCACAAAGCACAACGAAAAAGCGGGGCCGAAGCCCCGCTTTCCCGCTGCCCCTAACTGGATCAGTTGGTCTCGGGTTCCCAGATTTCCTCGACCGTGTATTTGCCATTGTGAACGCTGATGAGCGACACCGGCTTCGGCGGCACCATGGTCTCGCGCGTGTAGCTGATCTCGCCTGTCACACCCTTGAAGCCGCGTGTCTCGGCAAGGGCATCGCGGATTTTCGCCGGCTCTGCCGAGTCCGCGCGGCGGATCGCGTCTGCGACCAGCATCAGTGCGTCATAGCCAAGCGGCGCAAATGCGTTTTCGGGATCAATCCCGTATTCGGCCTTGTAGTCGGCGATGAACTTCTTCACCTCCTCGCGGTCATCAGCGCGATAGGTGTGGGTGGAGAAATAGACATCGTTGGCGAGCTCAGGGCCTGGCACGGTGGAGACCAGTTCGGTGTCGAAACCATCACCGGACACGATCGGCATGGTGATGCCCTGCTCGCGGATCTGCTTGACTGAGAGGCCGGCCTCCGAGGGGATCGCCGAGACGAAAACCGCATCGGGTGCGGGATCGATGGAGGCAAGACGCGCGATCTGCGCGGAGAAATCCGTATCGCCCATCATGAAGCTGTCGGTGCCGATGATTTCACCGCCGCGCTCTTCAAAGCGCTCGACGAAGAACTTGCTGAGCGCCTTGGTGAAGTCCATGGAATTGTCGGTCCAGACCGCGACCTTGCGGGCGCCGAGCTTGTCATAGGCATAGTCAGCAATGGCGTAGGACTGATCATCGTCGCCGAACGGCGCCATGAACATGTAATCGCCAACCCACTGGGGAAGCTCGGGATGCGTTGCGCCAGACGTGACGAACGGGATGCCTGCTTCCTGGAACAGCGGCGCACCGGCCATGACGAAAGTGGTGTCGGACTCGCCGATGCCGGCCACCACGCCCTCTGAAATGAGGCGCTGGGCGGCCTTCGCCGTCTCCTGCTGATCTGTCTTTCCGTCTGGCGCGATCAGCTCGATCTGCTTCCCAAGAAGACCGCCGTCCGCGTTGATCTGCTTGACGGCGAGTTGTGCGCCCTTGAGCGAGGGGCCGTCGAGTGACGACATCCCGCCGGTTACGTTGTAAAGCGCGCCGATCTTGATGGTTTCCTGCGCGTAGGCGCTGCCCATGGCGGCGCCCGTGACGGCGGCCAGGGCCACCGATGCGGCAATCAGATGTTTCATGGCAATCTCCCTGCTTCTTGTTGAATGTCACCCTCTGACGCAAGGTGCCCCGGGAAGGCTCATGCGTTGGTCATCAGCATGACTCTGCAATTGGAGAACGTCAATCGAATGATACATTTTTTCTTCCAAATGGCAATTTTGTCTGATTTGATACATTCGAGAAATACGCGATGGGAAGCGGAGCGGCAGCTATGAACGTGTTGGAGGATCTGCGGCGGGCCCTGCCCGAACTCAGCAGCCGCGAAGCGCGCGCCGCCCGACATCTGATCGCCAACTATCCGATGGCTGGCCTCACCACCGTTGCCGAATTTGCCGAACAGAGCGGTGTCAGCACGGCAACGGTGCTGCGCCTGGTCAAGCGTCTCGGCTTCCCCGTCTATGCGGAATTTCAGGAAGCGCTGCGAAGCCATATCGAAGAGAGCCTGCAATCGCCGCTTCTGCGTTTCGGCGAACGGAAGGTGCGCGACGAGGCCACCGACAAATCCTACCTCGCACGCACCAGCGACCGTATGGCCGAGTATTTCAGCAGCCTGCCCGACCTTATTCCGGAAAAGGAATTCGATCGGGCGGCAGCGCTTCTGGCAGACCCCAAGCGCGACATTCATCTGCTTGGCGGACGTTATTCCTCCCATGTGGCGCGCTACATGGGCGATCTGCTCTCAGCGATACGCGGGCGTGTTCACCCGGTCAGCGGCCAAACGCAGACCTGGCCGCAGTTCCTGCTCGACATGGGCAGGGGCAGCGTTCTGGTGGTGCTGGATGTGCGTCGCTATCAGGACGATGTGGTGCAGTTCACCCACGCCGCTTCCAGGCGCGGAGCCACAGTCATTCTCCTGACCGATGTCTGGCAATCGCCGGCAGCCCGGTCGGCCGACCTTGTTCTGACATTTCCGGTGGAATCGCCGTCGATCTTCGATGTGCTGACTGTTGGGATGGGGGTTGCCGAAGCGCTCGTGGGCGCTGCGGCCAGCAAGGCGGACACCGCCGGACGAACACGCTTCGAGACACTTGAGGACCTGCGCACCCGGCTTGCGGACGGTACGTTCGGCCAGGAACGGGCCAAATCAAAACGAAAATGAGGGGTTCGATGAAACGCGAAGAAATCATCATGCTGTGCACCGCCGATCTTGCCGGACAGGTTCGCGGCAAGGGCTTTCCGGCCTCAGATCTGGAGACGCGGCTGCGCAAGGGGATCGGGTGGACCCCCACCAACAGCATGATCACCGCGCACGGCCCGATCGCGCCGACGCCATGGGGGCCTTATGGCGATACGGTTCTCACGCCTGACCCGGCCACGCGCGTTCGTGTTGATTTCGGTCCGGATGCGGCTGCGAGCCACTTCATGATGGGCGATATCATGAACCTCGATGGCACGGCCTGGAGTGTGTGTCCGAGGGGATTTCTCAAGCGGATGCTGCGTGAACTGGAGGCGCGACACGGGCTGCGGATCAAGGCGGCTTTTGAGCACGAGTTCATGCTGGAAGGGATGGAGGAGCGCCCGAATGCGAGCTACGCGCTCGATTCCTTCCGCCGCCAGGGGCAATTTGCCGAAACCTATCTGGGCGCGCTCAGGGAAGCGGGTCTGGAGATCGACACGTTCATGCCTGAATACGGACCCATGCAATATGAAGTCACGGTCGGGCCGTCTGATGACGAACGCTCGGCCGATCATGCCGTGGCGGTGCGCGAGATCGCGCGGGCTGTCGCCCAGCATTTTGGCCACCGGGCGAGCTTCACCCCGATCCTGCGGCCGGATGCCGTGGGCAATGGCGTTCACGTTCATTTCGGATTAATCGACGCCGAGACCGGCGCGCCAGTCAACCACGATGCTTCAGCTCCGAATGCGGTGTCTGCGAAAGCGGCCAGCTTCCTGTCGGGTATCCTCGCGCTGATGCCCGCCATCACGGCGGTCACGGCGGCATCAACGATTTCCTATCTGCGCCTGACACCGGACCGCTGGAGTGCGGCCTACAACAATCTCGGCGAACGCGACCGCGAGGCCGGCCTGCGCATCTGCCCCGTGTTTCCCGGCGCGGGTGTCGACGTCGCAAAGCAGTTCCATTTCGAATTCCGTGCAGCAGATGCGGCAGCCAGCCCTTACATGGTGCTGGGAGCGCTGGTAGCCGCCGGCCTTCACGGCCTGGACGAGGCGTTGCCCGCGCCACAGGTCTGTCGCAAGCCGCCTCAGCATATGAGTGAAAGCGAGCGTCAGGCGCTGGGTGTTGTCAGACTGCCGCAATCGCTGCAGGCGGCGCTCGATCTGTTCGAAGGCGAGGCGGCGTTGCGTCCGCTTTTCGGGGAGGAGCTGGTTTCGGCCTATCTCGCCCACAAGCGGTTCGAAGCAGAGCTGATGAAAGACCTCTCGCCAGAAGAACAATGCGCGAAATACCGTCAGGCCTACTGAGGCTCGGGTGTGCGGGGGAGGTGTAGCACACCTCCCTTTTTCGCGGGGCGTTTAATACAAGCCGAACTCAGGCGAAATCGCGTTTCATTGCGGCAATCAGGCTGTCCGTGGTTTCCATGCGGCAATAGCCCTTGAACGCGTTTAGCGCCGCGGCGTGCCGCGCCTGTGTGTCGGTCGCGCAGCCATCGGAAACGCAGATCATGTGAAACCCGCGATCGGCACCGTCGCGGACCGTGTGGTCGACGCACTGGTCGGTCAGGAAGCCGGTCACGATGATCGTGTCGAGCCCGATGTTGCGGATCAGATACTCGAAGTTTGTCGAGTTGAAGAGGCTCGATGAGGTTTTCGGTATAACCATCTCGTCGCCCTGCGGGGCGACCTCATCGATCACCTTTGCATCCAACGATCCCTTGGGGATGAAGAAGTTCGACAGCTTGTAGTCGAGACTGCGGTCGCGCCCGTCTTGGGTGAAGTTTTCCATCACGGTGTAGATCACTTCTACGCCGTGGGTGCGGGACGCATCTATGAGCCTCGCAATGTTGGGAATGACCTGACTTCGGGCAGCGTCGTAGAACTCGGGGCGCGGCTGGCGGTTTGCCTCGTCCATCACCCAGTTCTGGACATCGATGACCAGAAGTCCGACGCGCTCCAGCCGCAGCGGCTGGGCCCGCGTCTCATAGATATCCCTTTGGCGCGGTGCGCTCATTGCGTTTTCCTTCCGCTGAACAGGCGCCGCACGAAAGCGGGTTCGCCGCTGCCGAACAACCCGCCCGGTTTGAGATAGAGCACCACAATCAGGCAGAGCGCCACGATGACCTGGCTCATGCCATAAAGACCGATGCTTTCTTCCACCGGTCGCAGCGCCTCCGAAAGAACCGTGATGGCCGTTGCGGCGACGATCGCCCCGGTGATGCTGCCCGATCCGCCGATCACGACCATCACCACGATGTTGAAGGCCAGCAGGACGGAATAGGTTTTCGGCGTCACGACGCTGATGAGATGGGCGAGCAAAGCACCCGCCATGGCGGCCATGACGGCACCAATTACAAAGGCCAGGATCTTCAATCGAGCGGCATTGATGCCGCTGCAGGAGGCAGCGAGCTCATTCTCGCGCACCGCCATCATGGCACGCCCGAGCGAGGAATATTTGATCCGCCAGGTGATTGCCACAACGATGACAAGAAAGCCCAGAGCCCACCAGATGTTCACGTGACGTGGAAGGCCGCTGAGGCCCGCGCCTCCGCGCGTGATACCATCCCAGTTGGTGGCAAGCCCCTGCACAACGATGATGAGGCCCAGTGTCGCAACCGCGAGATAATGCCCCTTGAGACGCAACACGGCCCAGCCGATGGCCAGCGCCACCAGTCCACCGACAAGGCCCGCGATCAGCAGGGCGGGAAACATGGAAAGTTCCGTCGAAGCCAGCCAGTCTGGCAGTCCCGGCAGCATCGATCCCTTGCGCCGCGCAGAGAAGGTCAGGATCGCGGCCACATAGGCTCCAATCGTCATGAACGCGGGATGCCCGAGCGAGAACAAGCCGGTGAGACCATTGGTCAGTGTCAGGGAGACGGCGAGTGCTGCATTGATGAACAGAAGCGCAAGCAGCGTGACGAGATAGCTGTTCAGCCCCTGCTGTGCGGCCCACACGGCTGCCGCCGCTACAACGATTGTGAGAATGGCGGCCACAAAGCCCCTGCGCGGTGTTGTCGGAGCTGATGCGGTTTCCGCCATGGACGTGGTTTGCGAAGGCGTCTGCATGTCAGGCGCGCTCCTCGGTCTGGCGAACGAACAGGCCGGAGGGTCGAATTAACAGAATCACGATCAACAGCAGGAAGACGAATGTATCCCGATAGCCGGAGAATTCCTGCGGCAGAAGGCCGACGAACAACACTTCGGCAAGGCCGAGAATATACCCGCCCAGCATTGCTCCCCCGATTGAACCTACACCGCCGATCACGCAGGCGACAAAAGCTTTGAGGCCAGGCACGAAGCCCAGCAGCGGATCGATCTGCCCGAATTTGCCGCCCCAGAAGAGGCCCGAAACAGCGGCAAGGGCGCTGCCAATGGCGAAGGCTGCAAGGATGGTTCGGTTCACCGCGACGCCCATCAGACGGGCTGCAGTCAGGTTCTCCGCCGTTGCGCGCATGGCGGTCCCGAGCCGCGTTCGGTAGACCACGAGGAAAAGCCCGCCGATCAGGAGGAGCGTCAGAACGATGATGGCGATGTCCGTCAGGGAAGCGTTCACGCCGCCGAATCCCACGCGCTGGCGCATGAAGGCGGGAAAGAGAAAATTCCGCGGCTGCCCGGAGAGGATCATCAGCGCGCTGTTCTGGATGGCGATTGAAACCGCCAGCGTCGCGATAAACCCTGTCACCTGACTGGCCCCGCGTATCGGGCGGAAGACGATGGTTTCAATGGTCATGCCGGCGATGGCGCCGATGGCCAGAACAAAAACCAGGATCAGCGGCCAGGGCACGCCGGCGGTCACGAGAGCAAGAGTGGAGAACGCACCGATCATAACGAGATCGCCATGCGCGAAATTGATCAGCCGGACGATGCCGTAGATCATCGAAAAGCCGATGGCGACGAGAGCATAGAGACTGCCAAGCGCCAGCCCGTTGATCAATTGCTGAAACAGATACTGGTTCATGCCGTCACCCCCAGATAGGACTGGCGCACCCGATCATTGCTGGCGAGTTCTTTACCGGTTCCCGACAAGACGATGTTTCCGTTTTCCATCACATAGGCGCTGTCGGCAATCTCCAGCGCCATGGCTGCATTCTGTTCGATCAGGAGGATGGTGACGCCGGTCGATTTCAACCGTTGGATCACGTCGAAAATCGTCTCGACAACCAGTGGCGCAAGGCCGAGGGAGGGCTCGTCGAGCAACAGCATTTTCGGCTTGGCAAGGAGCGCCCTGCCGATGGCCACCATCATCTGCTCCCCGCCCGAAAGTGAACCGGCGGCGACATTGGCCCGCTCCGCCAGAATCGGAAACAGCGTGTGCACTTCCTCCATCGTTCGGCGCACCTCTGCGCGGTCACGCTGCGTGTAGGCACCCATATCGAGGTTTTCGGCGACGCTGAGCGACTGAAAAATCTGCCGTCCTTCCGGACAGTGGATCAGACCCGCGCGCACGATCTTCTCCGATGACATCCGGGTGAGATCCAGCGTCTCATTTTCGATGTGGAGCAGAGCGCTGCCCGAACGCGGACGTAAAAGACCCGACAGTGTGAGGAGCGTGGTCGATTTGCCGGCGCCATTGGCGCCGATCAGGGCCGCAAGCTGCCCCTGCCGCACATCGAAGGACACACCTTTCAGCACATGAGTTGCGCCGCGATAGACATTGAGATCGCGCACCTCAAGCATGGGCCTTCTCCTGGCGTCTGGTGCCGAGATAGGCCTCGATGACCGCTGGATCCTTCTGCACCTCCTGCGGCGAGCCCTCTGCAATGAGCTTGCCGCGGTTCAGGACCTGAATGCGGTCGCACAGCCCCATCACCAGATGCATGTCGTGCTCGACGACCAGAACGGCGATGCCGAACTCCTCATTGACCTGGCGAATAAAGGAAACGAGTTCACCCGTTTCGGAAGGGTTCAGGCCCGCAGCGGGCTCATCGAGGAGCAAAGCTGCAGGCTCGCCGGCCAGGGCGCGACCGATCTCCACCCGTCGCTGATCGCCGTAGGAAAGATCGCCGGCACGCTGCTGCGCGAATGCGCTCAGGCCGATCCTGTCGACGATGTCGCGGCTCCGCTGACGCAGCGTCTCTTCCGAACGCCAGAAAGACGGCAGCTGAAACATCGTCGCAAGCGTGCTTGCAGAATGCCGCATGTGGCCACCACACATCACGTTCTCGAGCACGCTCAGATCGTCGAAAAGGCGAATGTTCTGAAACGTTCGCGCGAGTCCGGCACGGGCCATCAGGTGAGGCGGTTGGGCAGTCATGTCCTTTCCAGATACGGAAATGCTGCCGGCTGACGGTTTGAGCACACCGGTCAGAAGATTGAAGGCTGTCGTCTTGCCCGCACCGTTGGGCCCGATCAACCCGACAAGATCGCCCCTGTCGAGACGCAAATCATATCCATCGACGGCCAAGAGCCCGCCAAACCGTTTCGCAAGGCCCAAGGCCTCGATAACCGGCATGTCACTCACGGCAAATTTGCTCCCCTTGTTGTTGGCTCAACGATATGGCGGCCGCGGGACCAGCGTCAACAAAAAGATACATCTTGCAATGAAACAATTGGATTTGTACGATTTCATACAAATCGCTTGGGAGGCATCCGCGTGTCTGATCTGAATGAAACCGCGCTGCATGGGGTCCTTAAGGCGCATGAGCCGCACCCCCTTGAAACATTCAACGAAGACGCGGCATCAGACTACTTCATCATCTGTGAGCATGCGGGGCGGAGGATCCCCGAAAGTCTCGGCACAATGGGGCTTTCCGAAAACGATCTCAGCCGCCATATCGCCTGGGATATCGGTGCGCTTTCAGTCGCAAAAAAGCTTTCTGATCTTCTGGATGCGCCGCTATACACGCAACGCTATTCGCGCCTCGTCTGTGACTGCAACCGGCAACCCGATGCGGAAACCTTCGCGCCTGAAACGAGCGAAGGCACGGTGGTTCCGGCCAACAGAAATCTCTCACCCGATGAGCGCAGAATGCGGGCAGAAGAGATTTTCTGGCCGTTCCACAATGCCGTATCGCAGGCGCTGGATCGGCGGGAAGAGGAGGGGCGCAAGACAAGGCTTGTGACGATCCACTCATTCACGCCTGTCTTTCTGGGCAAGAGCCGTCCTTGGGAAATCGGCATTCTGTTTAACCGGGACAAGACGCTTTCGCCGGCAATGCTCGACTGGTTTCGCAGGAACACGGACCTGTGTGTTGGGAGCAATCAACCCTATGCCGTGAGTGACGCCACGGACTATGCTGTGCCAGTCCATGGCGAAAGGCGCGGCATACCCTGTGTCGAGATCGAGATCCGCAACGATCTCATCGGATCTGAAGAAGACGCAGCCGATTGGGCGGATCTTATTGCCAAAGGTCTGGTGGCGTCCGAGCCCCTGCTCTGACGCTTCAAACCACAGGATGAGAAAGCCGGTCAGTCGGCGTGTTTGCGAATGACGCCGTAGACGATGTTGCGGTTGCTGCCGTAAAAGACCTCGGTATCGGCATGGTTCTTGTCGATCGCGCGGTCGATTATGTCCTGCATGTCCTTGTCCGCGCGCAGGATCAGCGGCCAGTCCATGAAGGTTTCCATGTAGCCATCGGTGGTGATCTCGTCGCTGAAATTGGCAAACAGGAACTCGCCGCCCGGTTTGACCAGTTCCATGGCGCGCTGCGTGAGGCGGATCGCAACAGCACGTGGCAAATAGTCATAGAGCCCTGAGGCATAGACAAGATCGAAGGTGCCGAGCTTGTAGGAGCGGCGGAGAATGCCTTTGACGGAGCCATCAATGGCTTCGACGCCGGTTCCGGCCAGATCACGATTGACCGTTCCGACGCTGATGGGGTCCTGATCGAGCCCGATCCAGCGTTTCAGTTTTTTCCCGGCCAGGGCTTTGGACAGTTCCGCTTCGCGGAGGTGGCCGCAGGCTATCGCCAGCACTTCAGGGTTGTCGACACGCTCTGCGGTGGCGTCCACGGTGCGCGCAAGTATATCGCGCCTTTCGCGGCCAGCCACAGAGCTCGCTGCTTCACTTGTGTAGGCGTAGATTTCGCGGCCGAGTTCCGTGGAGGAGGCCACGATCTCGTCGGCGCTGGGATGCTTGTAGTAAATGTCGAGCAGGCTGGCATCGCCGGAATAACCGCGCGGCTTTTCAAAGGACCAGCGCGTAAAAGGATCCTGTTTGAGGAACTCGGAGACAGGGTGCTCCTGAGCCAGGGGAATAAGCTGTTGCCAAACGGCGGGTGATGCCTGGTTGCGCAGTTCGTGGAGACGGCCTGCAAGCCGGTCAACGACTTGTCCCGCTGGCGTGCCTGCTTCGAAACCCTGGCGGGCCAGATCGAGAATCAGGGCTAGCTGAGCAATCTTCTCTTTCAGCTCTGTGGAATCGGCGACATCAGACGTTGTCGCGTGCTTCTTGATGAGCCGAGATGTAATCAAACTCTGCTCGTCAAGCTTCAAATGAGAGGCTTGTGCCACGTGTTCGTCCCCTTGGCTGGTCCCGATCACTATACCCGCACCGGGTCAGATGCGAAAGAATTTAATCAATTTGGACTAAAACTTATGCGGGTCAGGATTGTCCTGATAAGCCGGCGAGCGAGACCGCAGGAAGAGAGGTCATTTACGTATTGTTAATGTAAAATGGCGTTTCCAGCGAAGGGGCGATGCCCAGAACGTCAAGTTAAGACATCCTAATCGTTTGCCGTGTAATAAAGATATGTTGCAAAGGAAGGTCACGATGCAACTATCTGCGGATATTGCACGAAAGCTTATGGAAGCGCTTTCGAGCCCTCGTTCGGGACTGGTAGATCCCAAACTGATGCGATTGCTGTTCCAGCACGACGCTGCTCAGCAGCGTCTGGTGGTTCGTTGGGGCATGTGGGCTGCTGTGCTCAGTTACATGGCATACGGCGTTTTCGACTGGATTCTCTTCCCTGACATTGCGGGGCAGCTGGTGTTTGCCCGGTGCGCCATCGGCATCTCATTTTTGGCGGTAATTGAATTTGGGATTCGTCGTGGCGCTTCACTTGCTGCCATGCATCTTGTCGCTGCCGCAGCCATAGTCATCGGAGCGGTGGGCTGGTTGCTTCTTGCGCTTGTCACGGCGCATCAGCAGGCACTTTCGCATTTTATCGTCTTCGGCATCGTGTTCGTGCTTGGGGCGAATCTGTTCTTCAATTTCCGCTTCATTTTGTCGGCCATCTCGTCGACGATCATTGCCACTGTCTTCGTGGCGGCGACCTTGCTCGTGCTCGAGATCGATTTTACGGCCCGCCTCGTGATCGCGGCACTTTTCATCAACTGCCTCGTCTTTTCTCTGTATCTTTCGTGGCGGCTGGGCGTGGAGCGGTACTGGACGTTCCTTGAGGCTCTTCAGGCCAAATCGCAGGCTCATGCCGCGACCAAAAAGGGTGACGAACTTCACAGGATCGCAAACACGGATCCGCTGACGGGGCTTCGCAACCGCCGTGCGATCACCAGCGCTTTTTCCGAACTCTACGAAGCATGCGCTGGGGAAGAGGACGAGATCGGTGTGGTGCTCATCGATGTGGACCACTTCAAGAAGTTCAACGACCGGCTCGGGCATCAGGCAGGCGACGATTGTCTCATACGAGTGGCGCAGACGCTGGAGGAGACGGCCGAGGCCAACGGCTCCATCGTGGGGCGCTATGGCGGCGAGGAATTCCTGGTGCTGAGCCGGATAGCCGGGCCGGACGAATTACGAAGCCTGGCGGAAGAATTCTGTCGTGTGGTGGAAAACCTCGAGATCCATCATCCAGACAGGGGGGACGGTGTTGAGATTGTGACGATCAGCGCCGGCGCGTCCCAGACATCGCCCAGTGGAGGCAGCGAGTTGCAGGACGTCCTGCAGGAAGCAGACCGCGCGCTCTACATCTCGAAATTCACTGGTCGCTCCCGGGTGACCATCTACGATCCGCAGATCATCGATGCGGATCATTCGGGCGAGAGTCTGGCCGGACTGCTGGCCCACGCCATCGAGAGACAGTGCATATCGGTCGTCTACCAGCCGATCATTCAACTCGGCACCGAAGAGATCATCGGCTACGAGACCCTGATGCGGCTGAAGGGCAGCAATGGTCGGCTGGTGAAGCCCGACATTTTCATACCGGTTGCAGAGCAGAACGGAGCGATTGTCGAACTGGGCGCATGGGTCTTCGAGCAAGCCTGTGCTGACGTGGCGCGCTACAAGCTTGACGGTGTTATTGCCGTGAACATCTCTGCGGTTCAGCTCAAGGCTCCCGGCTTTGCGCTCCGTGTTGCGGAGATGCTCGCGCGTCACGGGCTGGCACCGGCTCAGTTCGCGCTCGAACTCTCCGAAAGAGGCGACATTCTGGGGCAGTCGCAGGCTGCGCAGACAGTCGAGCAGCTTCGAAGCCTTGGCGTACAGATATGGCTTGATGATTTCGGAACCGGTTACGCCGGTATCGATTGTCTGCGCCGTTTTGAACTGGATATCGTCAAGATCGATCGCAGCTTTCTGCCTGAAGGCCGGCACCCGCGGGATGTCCGCATGCTTACGGGCATGATCCAGCTTCTGCGAAGCCTCGGGCGCACGGTTCTCGTCGAAGGCGTGGAAACCGTGGAACAGAAGAAGCTGCTCGAGGACCTTGGTGTCGATTTCGCCCAAGGCTATCTGATTGGCCGGCCCCAGCCTGTGAGTGAGATCATTGGGGATCAGAAGTCCGAAGTTGCCTGAGGGGCGGCGGTCATCGCGCGCCGGCAAACCACAATCTTCATTGACATGGAAACTTGAACACGGCGCCGCCCGGCAATGACCTTTGGCCGGATTGTGTCGGTGGATGGGAGCGGGGAATGGTGAAACGCGACTGGTCGGCTGCCGAAGCGGTTGCGCATGAATGGCTCGGCGCCTGGTCGAGCAACGAGCCGGGAGGGGTGGTCCTCGGAATGCAGAACGGCGCGCCGAAACTGATCGCAGCCGCCGGGCATTGCGGGGCAGGGCTTGGCCCCATCGGGGCGGATACGGTGTTTCGCTGGGCTTCCATCACGAAGCACGTATTTGCCACCTGTCTTCTGGAATCTAAGACCTTCGCTCTCGAGATGCCCTTGGGCGAGGCACTTCCCGAGCTGGCCACCACGCCTGCGGCGGTGACGGTCGGCCAGGCGCTGGCCATGCAGGGCGGGTTGCCGGATCCGCGCGAGTGCCTGACCCTGCTCGGTGTGGGAACCCATGAACGCACCGAGGCGGACGCGCTGTATCGATGGATGGCCGGGTGCGACTGGCTCAATGCGCTGCCGGGCACAGAAGTCGCCTATTCGAATGGCGGCTATCGCCTGTTGGAAGTGGCAATGGCGCGCCGGGGCTTTGTTTTCTCCGAGATGGTTGCGGCCCATGCGAAGCGGCTCGGGACCGGCATGCGGGCTTCGGAATACTGGACTGATCCGGTACCGGGTCTGGTGCCCGGGCATGTGCCCGAGGCCAATGGCTGGTCAGAGGGCTTTCAGGGGATGCATCTTTCGGCTGCCGGCTCGCTTTCCGGATCGGCGATGGACCTCGCACGCTGGCTCGGTGATCTGATGCCGCGCATGATCTTCGACCGGATTGCACGACCGCTGCCGCTCGGCTCGGGAGAGGCAACGGGCTACGGGCTTGGAATAAGCCTGGCGCGAATTGGCGGTATGGCGGTACCGGGCCATGGCGGGGCCCAGGCGGGTTATCGCGCGGGTTTTCTTTGTGACCCCGCGGATGGAACTGCGCTCGTGGCGCTCACCAACCGAGATGATGCTGACGCCACCGGGCTGGTTGCCCGTGTATGGGCGGGGCTTTGCGGGGTTGCGCCGGGCACCTTGCCGAAGCCTGCGGGCGAATGGGCTCCTCCGGGTCTCTATGTGGCTGAGCAGGGTGCGCTATGGGCCGAGGTGAGGCCAGGCTCGATCGTCGTCCGCGACGCGGAGGAAAAGCTTTTCGAGGGCGATGACGGCTGGCTCGTCTCCAATGCGGCTCAATCGCGCATGCGCCTGCGGTATGAGGATGGTGCACTGACCGGAGAGCTCTTTCACCGTCCAGTCAGGCTGTTGCCCGCGAAGGACGACGCGGCGATGCCCGGTCTCGAAGGCGACTGGATTTGCAATGGTGCGTTTCTTCAGATCGAGGGGCGGACGCTCAACTGGGGTGCGGGGCCACGCAGAAGCGCAGCACCCATGAGCCCGCTTGGGAATGGGCGATGGCTGTTTGCTGCCAATGGTCGGCGCATCTGCCTTGAGCGTCTTTCGGAGAGCCGGCTGCGGCTCTCACTTGCAAGGGCGCGGGGGATGGAATACCAGCGGCTTTAGCTGGCAACCTCCTTGCAGAACCTCTCGAACTCGGCTGCTGAAGCATAGGATTTCTGTGTGCCGCGGCGGCCGACAGAATAGGCCGCGTAGCGCGCCGCGCGATTGAGCGCCTCTTCCGTGTCTCCCGTCGCTGCGAGGAAATGCGCGAAGGAGCCGATGAAGGCATCACCCGCACCGGTCGTGTCTACCGGGGTTACGCGAACCGGCTCGATGGAAGCGAAACGGTCGGCGGTAACGAGACGCGCGCCACGCGCACCGAGCGTGACGATGATCGTGCCGATGCCTTTTGCGATGAGGCTGCGGGCAGCGGCAAGGATTTCATCTTCGGTGCCGGTCGGCATGCCTGAAAGAAGCGAAAGCTCGCTCTCATTGGGCACGAGGAATCCGAGGCTTTTGAGATCGGCGACGCTCAGCTCTTTCGTGGCCGGGGCCGGATTGAGGATGGTCGGCACGCCCCATTCGGCGGCACGGCGCACGGTGTGGTAGATGGTCTCGAGCGGAATCTCGAGCTGCATGAGGATCAGGTCCGCTTCACGCAGGGTTTCCTCGGCGGCATCGACATCGGCGGGCAGAAGGTCCGCATTCGCACCCTTGACGATCAGGATCGAGTTTTCTCCGGACTCTTCCACGAAGATGGGCGCAACTCCGGACGATTTTCCAACCACTTTGGCGACATGGCGCGTATCGATGCCGTGGTCGGAGAAGTTGCGGATCGTGTTGTCGCCGAAAAGGTCATCGCCGACTTTCGTGACCATGCTGACGGCGGAGCCGAGTTTTGCGGCCGCAACCGCCTGGTTGGCGCCCTTGCCGCCGCAGCCGCTCTCGAAGCTGGGCGCTTCCAGCGTTTCGCCCGGCTCGGGCATCCGGTCGATATAGGTGATCAGATCAACCATGTTGGAGCCGACAACGGCGATGCGTCCGGCCTTTTCGGGTGAAGCCATGGGTCAGTCCTTGCTCATGTCGTTGACATCCGAGATCGCGGCAGGTGCTTCCTGCGCGCTCAGATAGCCGAGGGTAACGGGGAAGCGCGCGGTCTCGCCGGGCGAAAGCATGCGAACATGCCCCTTGGCCTTCTCTGCGGTGTAGCCCTCGGGCTCGCAAGTGGAAGGCAGGGCGAAGGCCGCGACCTGGGCATCGCCATCGTTCAGGATCCAGCGGACGCAGTGAGGAAAATCTGCCGGGTCGTAGCTGACGGAAAAGCCGTCGCCCTCGGGCAGTTCCATGACGAGCCGTGTGCGGCCTGTCTGATCCCGGCCGAGATCACGTAGATAGAAAACCTGCTCCGGGCTGTAGAGCTTGGGTTCATCCAGCCTGCGCATGCGCGCCGGGTTGATGGCGAGATCTTCCAAGAGAGCCTTGAAGGCCGGCGATGGCGTCACGTGGCCGGGGATTGCCTTGCGGACAACGGTGGATTCCGGAGAAAAACCGGTTGGCTGGTGGATTTCTGCGCCGGCGATGAAGTCGAAATTGGCATGCAGCATGTACATGAGCTCCATCGGGTGCGCCGACAGGTTCTTGACCTCCATGTCCACATGGATCAGGCCGCTTTCCGCATGCAGGCGCACACAGGGCCGGGCGACGTAATGCGGCCCGAACCCCATGACATGTTCCACATGACCACCGACTTCGGCAAACGCACCCCGATCGTCTTCTCCGAAACGAATATGAGCGCTGTCCATGGCTGCAACCGGCATTTCACCGTGCAGCGGATGGTCATCCGCGGGGCCGGGGGTTCCGTTGCGGAGAACGCCGGCGTGGTAGGCGAAAGCACCATAGGTTTCGAGGATGGAAGAACCGCGCCGCGGGTAGGGAAAGACATTGCCCATGGTGAGACGCCGCCCATCGAACACGGCATCCCAGATCATCTGGCCGAGATAGGGCAGAACGGTCACCTGTCCGCGCGCGTTTTCAATGCGCAAGCCCTCAACGGATGAGGGGAAGCGGAAGGCCGTGATGGTGAAGGCGCCATGAGTTGCCAGAACGCGTTCGCCGCGGTCCGGAAACAGATCCGGTGAAAGATGGACAATGGTGTCGTTTTCGGAAGCGCTCATTTGCCGGACCTCAGATAGTTGATGGCGATCACCAGCACCAGGAAAGCGCCCCAGACCGCATCGATCATGAAGTTGGATGCCCGCATCATCTGCATGCCGGAAGACAGGAACATGAGTGCGACGAGTGCCAGCAGGACACCAAGGACGCGGCCCTTGCCCCCGGCCGGATTGGTGCCGCCGAGAACGGCGATCAGCACTGCCTGCAACAGATAGGAGGCGCCGAAATCGGCCTTGGCCGAATTGGTGCGCCCGGACAGGAGGATGCCGGCAATGGCGGCCATGACGCCCGTCAGGGCATAGCTGTAGAGGATCATGCGTGAACTGCGGATGCCGGCGAAGACAGCGGCGCGGGCATTGGTGCCGATCAGCATCAGGTTCACGCCGAGGTGCGTGCGTCGAAGCAGGACGGCGACCACCAGGGCGACGAGGATCAACACCCAGAACGGGGCCGCAACGCCGAGCAGTTTCCCCGTGCCGATCCAGTTCCAGGTTTCGGGGTAGCCGACAATGGCCGGACCGCCGGTCAAGACGAGCGCCAGACCCGCGAACACCTGACCTGTGCCGAGTGTCGCCAGAATGGGAATGATGCGCAGGCGCGATATCAGAAGCCCGTTGACGAGCCCTGCCGCCAGGCCGACAAGAAGTGCGATCATCACCCCCATGGCGGTGTGCAGGACAAGGCCGAGACCACCCGCATCGAGCGCCTCGGCAACCATGGGATGGCGGAAATAGACACCCGCCGTGATGGCCGCCAGATTGGCAATCGCCACGATGGAAAGGTCGATGCCGCCTGTGAGCATGGCGACCATCATCGCGATGCACAGGATGCCGAGCTCCGGCATGATGTAGGTGATGGATTCGAAATTATAGTAACGCAGGAACTTGTCGGGGTTCATCGCCGCCATCAGGACAAAGATGACCACCGTGATCACGGCGAGCTGCGCGATGGAGGCATCGCTGCCAAGCAGGCGACGGACGAGGGATTTTTCTTCGGCTTTAGCGCTCATCTTGTGCTCCCCCTCAGGCCAGTTTCTTGCGGTCGCGCCACGCGGTGATCGCCGTCGCTGCAATGATGATCAGGCCGACGACAACGCGCTGCCAAGTGGTGTCCACCTTCATCAGGATCAGCGAATTCTTGACCATGACCAGCGTGAACACGCCGATCATGGTGCCGAGCACCGATCCGCGCCCGCCGAAGATCGAAGCGCCGCCGAGCACCACGGCTGCGATGACATCGAGCTCCAGGCCGATGAAATCGCGCGGGTTCGCCTGCCAGATCATGGAACTGTGCAGGAGGCCGGCAAAGCCCGCCAGGAGCCCTGCGGTGCAGTAGACGAAGAAGATCGTACGGCGGGTGTTGACGCCGGCGCGGCGGGCCGATTCCGGATCGCCGCCATAGGCGTAGACGGAACGGCCGGTCATCGTGTGGCGGAGGATGATATGGATCACGAGCGCGATGGCCAGATAGACCAGGATCATCGCAGTCAGACCGACCGTAGCGCCGTTCTGGGCCGTTACGGTTGCCAGATCCTGTTTGCCGAATGCGATCAGCGCGTCGGGCATCTTGTTGATATTGACGATGGATGTTCCCAGGAGGCCGAGGACGAGGCCGCGTATGATAGAGGCGGTGCCGAGGGTGACGATCAGCGGGATCATCTTGAAGCGGTCGATGATGAAGGCGTTGAATGCGCCGAGCAGAACGCCGATCACGGAGGCGGCGATGAAGGGCAGAAGCACGCCGTCATAGTCGAGTGCGACCATGGTGCGCACCGTGATATAGAGCGCGGCCGCGGAAATGGCGGGGAACGACACATCGATGCCGCCCGAAATCATGATCAGCAGCACGCCGAGCGCCATGATGCCGATCACGACGTTGGCCTTGGCCAGGCTGAAGAGATTGGCGACCCCCCAGAAGGCCGGATTGACGAGGCCGATCAGAACCATCACCGCCAGGAGGACGAGGGCAATCACGGTCTCCGTGGATTGGAACCTTTTCATCTCACCGCCTTACTTCAATGCCTTGAGGCTGTCGTTGATCGCATCTTCGGTCATGTCGGCACCGGCGAATTCGGCCACGAAACGGCCGTCATGCATGACATGGATGCGGTTGCAGTTTCCGGTCAGTTCCGGCACGTCGTCCGAGATCATCAGCACGGCGACGCCCTCCTTGCGGGCAAGGTCGCGGATGATGTGGTGGATCTTGGCTTTGGAACCGACATCGACGCCCACGGTCGGGCCATTGAGAATGAGCACTTTTGCTCCCGTCAGGAGCCAGCGCCCGAGCATGACGCGTTGTGCATTGCCGCCGGAAAGATTGCCGACAGCCGTTTCCGGCGACGGAGCGGCGATCTGCATGGAGGCGAACATATCCTCGGTCTTTTGGCGCATGGCGTCGCGGTCCAGAAAGAGGCCGCGCCGCAGGCGGTCGAGAATGCTCACCACCATGTTGCGTTCGATGGACTGGGTGAGAAAGAGACCTTCGCTCAACCGGTCTTCGGGCACATAGGCAATGCCAAGCGCAATGGCCTCCTGCACCGAATGGGGGAAGGCATCCTGTCCGGCGATGCGGAAGGATCTGGCTGTGGCGCTCTCCATGCCGAAGAGCGCCTGCGCGAGCTCGGTTCGGCCGGAGCCAATCAGCCCCGAAACACCGACGATCTCGCCCGGACGCAGCGAAAGGCTGACATTGTCGACGCTTCCCGGCACGCTCAGGCTCTCGACCTCCAGGGCCGGTGGCGTGTCTGGCGCAATGTCGGGTGCGTAGGGCTCGTCGTCGAGCTCGAGCCCGGTCATGGCATGGGTGATTGCGGGTTCGTCGAAGTCGCTCATCGCGCCTTCGGCGACCTTCTTTCCGTTTCGGAACACGGTCAGGCGTTCGGAAATTTCCAGCATCTCGCGCATTTTGTGGCTGACGAACAGAACGGCGATGCCCTGCGCCTGCAGATCGCGAACTATGGCGAAGAGCGCATCGACCTCGTGCCCGGTAAGCGCGGTGGTCGGCTCGTCCATGACGATGAGCCGGGCCTTGGCGAGAATGGCGCGGGCAATGGCGACGATCTGCTTGCCGGAGGTGGGAAGGGTTTCCACCTCGGCGTCGACATCGATCTCAACATCGAGACGGGTCAAAACCTCTCGCGCCATCCTGCGGGCGCGTGGCCAGTCCATGCGCCCACGCCCTTCAAGCAGGTAGGTGTTGAGGGCGAGGTTCTCGGCCACGGTCAGGTTCCCGAAAAGGGAAAAATCCTGATAGATCACCTGCACGCCCTTGTGTACGGCGGTGATCGGGTCCAGTCGGCTGACGGGTTTGCCGTCAAACAGGATTTCACCCTCGTCGGGCGTGTAGATGCCCGACATGACCTTGATGATGGTGGATTTTCCAGAACCGTTCTCGCCGGCGAGGCAGTGAATCTCACCGGGCCGAATGCCCATGGAGACGCCGTCAAGTGCGTGAACGCCACCGAAGCGCTTGCTGATGTTCTTCAGCTCGATCAGATACTCGGACATGATTTTTCCGGCAGGCTGAATGGAAAGACCCGGCCACGCAGATATGGACGGCCAGATGCGGTCCTGAGCCGGCGCACACGAGGGTGCGCCGGAGGTCTTCAGGATCAGAAGTCGTATTTGTCCATGTTCTCGGCGGTGACGCCGACCCAGCCGGCTCCGTAGAGCAGGTTCGGACGATCTTCATTCGGCGTGATCAGAGATTCATAGCCGGTGAGGCCAAGATTAAGGCCTGCCTTGATCTGATCGCCTTTGCCTTCGAGCGCGGCGACGGCGAGCATGTTCATGGCATAGCCGGCAACGGCCGGATCCCAGAACTGGATGTACTGGATGTCGCCATTGGCGAGATATTCACCCGCCACGGAGGGGAGGCCCGTGCCGGCAAAGAAGACCTTGTCCTTCAGGCCGCCTTCGGCGATCAGGCGACCGGCGCCGGCCGAGGTCGGCATCGGAGCGCCGAGAATGCCGGTGATGTCCGGATAGGTGGTCATCGCCTCTTTGAGCTTGGTGTAGTCGGTGGCCGCATCGTCATAGGTTTCAAGACGGTCGCCGACCATTTCCATGTCCGGGAAGTGCTCTTTCTGATAGGCGACGGCGCCGTCCACCCACTCCATCTGGCTCTTGGAGGTCAGCGAGCCGACGGTGGCGACATATTTGCCCTTGCCGCCCGTGAACTTGCCGAGTTCCTTCATCAGGTTTGCGCCATAGGCGAGGTTGTCGAAGGCCTCGAGATCGTAGTCGGTGTTTTCGAGGTTCGAGGCCTCGTGCGAGATGACGACGATACCGCGGTCGCGCGCTTTCTTGAGCACCGGCTCGACAGCTTCCACCGAAAACGGAACGACGGCGATGGCGTCGACGCCCTGCGCGATCAGGTTTTCGATGATCTGGACCTGGGCGGCTGCATCAGCCTGGCTGGGGCCAACCATCCAGACATCGTGTCCGGTATCGGCCTTGAACTGCTCGACACCGTCGCGCATGCGGTCGAACCAGGCGATGCCGTCGACCTTCACGACGGTCGCGATCGTGTATTTCTTGTCGTCTTTCGTGGCGATCAGCTCTTTGTTGAGCTTGGATGTATCCACGATCTGTTCCGCGAGCGCGGACGTGCCCAAAAGGGACAGGGCGATAGATGCTGCGGTGAGCAGAGCTTTCATTGACGTATCCTCCTCCTCGGTTCCGAGAACGCGCGGAAAACCTGCGGCTCGGGACTCATATTGAACGAATTATCTCAATACCTTGTCGGAATATTGATCAATTCACTTCAATATGATCATATCCTATCATAACCTGCAACCCTTGTAAGTGGATGACCACACTTGCACACAAGTGGCCTGGCGATGGAGTATCGCTCAAACTGAATGGCCTGGAGAATCATGTGGCGAGACCTTCCGGACGAGTGGCGCGTATCGAAGCGCTCAAGAAGCTCTGTGCCTCTGGCACGATTTTGCACATCGCCGAAGCCGCGCAGGAGCTCAACACCTCCGAGATAACGATCCGGCGTGATCTGGGGGATGGCGAGAATGGCATTTTGTGCCTGGGCGGCTACATCATGTCGGCCAATGAGAATGGCGAACGCTATTCGCTGTCTCATGCTCAGGGGACGAACACCCAGGCCAAGACGCAGGTGGCGCGCCGGGCAGCGGCTTTGGTCGAAGCGGAAGACACGATCTTCGTGGACTGCGGGTCGACGCTGCAATATCTCGCTGCGAGCCTGCCGCAGAACGCGAATGTCACGGTCGTGACGCAGGCGATGAACATCGCCGAAATGGTCTCCCGGCTGGATGGCGTGACCCTGATCCTGCTGGCCGGAATCTATCATCCCGAGAGCGGAAGCTTCAGCTCCGACACCGCGCTTGGCATGCTGCAGGAAATCAACATCACCAAGGGCTTTTTCTCCGCTGCCGGTATCCATGAAAGCGAAGGCGTGACCTGCTTTCACTTTCACGAGGTTGCCGTCAAACGCGCGGCGATGGCGCGGTCGCAGCGGAGGTTTCTGGTTTCCGATGCATCCAAATGGGGAAAGCTGCGCCCGGCAACTTTCGCCCAGCTCAATGAGTTTGAGACATGGATCGGGCAACCCGAAACCGAATGAGGGGCGCCGCTTCATCACGGCGCCACAAATTCAGTCGCGCAGAACGGTAAGCCGTTCAGGCTCCCAGCTGATCCAGAGCTGGTCATCGGCGATTTCAGCGGCCTTGCCGGCGTCCATATAGGCGCGGATGACACTGTCCTCGCGCTCGCCGACGCGGATGTCCAGCGAGGTCCGGCTGCCCTTGAAGAGCTTGCTCACAACCCTGCCTTCGACCGCGTTCTGATTGGCCGGCTTCTTGTTGTGGCAGTTCACATTCTCCAGGCGCAGCGAGGCGGTGACGTTTTCGCCAGCAGCGGGCCGGTGACCATGGCCCGAACCGCGGATGGAAAGGCCGTTCCAGTCGAGGATGACAGCGCTGTCTTCCACGCCGCGCACGGTGCCATTGATCAGGTTCGTTTCGCCGATGAACTCGGCGACGAAACGGCTTTCGGGTCGGAAATAGAGATCTTCAGGCGTACCGTCCTGTTCCACGCGGCCCGCATTCATGACGACGATGCGGTCGGACATGGTCAGCGCTTCTTCCTGATCGTGGGTGACGAAGAAGAAGGTTTTGCCCGTACGCTTCTGAATGTCTTTCAGCTCGATCTGCACCTGGCCACGCAGCTTTGCATCGAGCGCGCCGAGTGGCTCGTCGAGAAGCAGGAGTTTGGGGTCCGGGGCAAGCGCGCGGGCAAGCGCGACGCGCTGACGCTGACCGCCGGAAAGCTGGTCGGGCGTGCGGTCGCGGAAGCCGGAAAGCTGCAGGAAGTCGAGCAGTTCCGTCATGCGGCGTTCGATCTCTGGGCGCGATTTGCCCTTGAGTTCGAGCCCGAAGGAGACGTTCTGGCCCACGGTCATGTGCGGGAAGAGCGCATAGTCCTGAAACACCATGTTGACGTCGCGCCGGTTGGGCGGCTGGCTTGTCACATCGACGCCGTCGAGCACGATCCGGCCCTCGGTGGGGTTTTCGAAGCCGCCCAGCATGCGCAGGGTCGTCGACTTGCCGCAGCCGGAGGGGCCGAGGAAGGTGACGAATTCGCCGGCCATGATTTTCATGTCCAGTTGATCCACCGCGACGACACTGCCGAAGCGCTTGGTGACGTTGTCGATATGGACGATGGTGTCCTTTTCGCCGGTCATGGTCAGGAACCTTTGTTCAGGCGCCGCATGGAACGCTCGGCCCACAGGCCAAGGATCGCGGTCATGATGAGAACGATGGTGGAAATGGCGTTGATCTCGGGCGACATGCCCGAACGCAGCTTGGCGAAGATCAGCACCGGAAGCGTCGGCTGGTAGCCGCCGAGGAAGAAGGCGCGCACGAAATCGTCAAAGGACAGGAGCATGCAGAAGATGCCGGCTCCGATCAGCGCGGGCTTCAGATAGGGCAGCGTGACGCGGAAGAAAGCGACGATGCTGTCGGCTCCCAGATCGCGCGCGGCCTCGATATGGCTTTTCGGCTGGGTCGAAAGGCGGGCCATCACCACCAGAGCCACGAAGGGCACATTGTGCACCGTGTGGCCCAGAATGATGGCGAACATGCCGGGTTCGATGTCGATCAGGCGGGCGAAGATGCGCAGCGCGATGGCCGAGATGATGCCGGGGATGACCGCCGGCAGGCAGGCGAGCGCAAAGATGATCGCCTTGCCCCGGAACTGGTTGGGGCCAAGAAACACAGCCACCCATGTGCCGATGATGAGGGACAGGATCGTGGTCGCAATGGCGATGGTCATCGAATAGCCGAAGACCGACAGGACCTCCGTGTCCTGAATGACGGTGGCGTACCAGTCGAGTGTCCAGGAACGGATCGGGAAACCGATGAACTTCGAATCCTTGAAGCCCATGGTCACCATAAGCGCGAGCGGCACGAAGAGATAGACGATGAAGGCCCAGTAGATGACCGACATCAGAATGCGTGTGTTACGGGTCATCGCATCATCCCCTTTCCGTCACGGCCCATCAGCTTGAGGAAAAGGCCGGTTACGCCGAGCGTTGCGATCAGCATGATCGAGGAGAAGGCCGCGCCCATAGGCCACTGATCGCCGGCGACGTGGAAGAAGCCGGCAATGGTTTCCGCAAAGACGGTCGAGCGTGGCCCGCCGAGCAGCACCGGCGTTGCGTAGTAGCCTGTCGAAATCAGGAAGACGAGCGTACAGCCCGACGCGATGCCTTCCCTGGAAAGCGGCAGCGTGATGCGGCGGAAGCGCGTCCACGCGCCCGCACCGAGATCGGCAGCCGCTTCGAGATAATTGTCTGGCAGCTTTTCCAGCGCCGAGTAGAGCGGAAGGAGCATGTAAAGCGCGGTCAGATAGATGATGCCGACACCGAGCGAGAAGCCCGTATACATGAACGGTATAGGTCGATCGATGAGCCCGAGCGATTTGAGCGCCAGATTGACCGCGCCATTGTTGCCGAGCAGGATCATGATCGCGTAGGTGCGCACGATCTCGCCCACCCAGAACGGGATAAGCAGGAGCAGCAGGAAGAGAAGCTGGTTCTTGCGGCTCACATGCTTGGCCAGAAAATAGGCCACCGGATAGGTGATGAGCAGCGTGATCGCGGTGAAGATGAAGGAAAAGGCGAGCGTGCGGAAGAACGGGATGATGAAGACCCGGTCCTGAAAGAACGCGGCCCAGTTGGCGAGCGTGAACTGCGGCTCATGGCCCACTTTGGGAGGATAGGAGTCCAGAAACCCGATCCAGAACATCTCGAGGATGGGGCCGAGATTGGCAAAGAATATCCAGAAGAGCGGCACGCTCGCCAGAATCCAGAACTGACGGCGCTGCGACTTGAACAGCGTGGTGGAAACGGACTGATAAACGCCGTTTCTCATGAGCGCGCCCCAGAATGTCATCCTGCCGTCCGGCGTCGATGGTTCCTGAAGGTCTGCCCTTTGGGTCTCTGCTTGGGCCATGAATGCGGTTGCTCGTGCTTTTCACGCATGGGCTCGGGGGCCCGTCGGCGCGTTTGGGGGACATAACGGCAGCCGGGCAAAATGCTTCCGCCCGGCTGCCAGTGCATCAGGCGGCCTTGATCTGCTCCACGGCCGGGTCAACGAGCTTGTATTTCATCTCATTGGCCTCGGCGCGGAAGAACTGCAGACCTGCGAGCTCTTCCTCGGTGAAGGACGATGCCTTTTTCTCAATGTCCGAGAGATATTGATCGGCACCCTTGTAGGTGGAGATGAAGCCTGACGACTTGGTCATCTCTGCGCCCACTTCGGGGTTGGCCAGAAGCGCATCGAGAAGCGCATAGGCATTGTCTGCATTGGGAGCATTGTTGGCAACGTTCAGCGTGTAAACGAAACCATACGTGCCCTCCTTCGGAATGGTCATGTCGACCGGGAAGCCATCGGTGATGAGCTTGGCAATCGGGCCGTTCCAGGCGTGAGCAAGGACGATGTCCTGATTGATGAACATCTGCTGCACTTCGGCGCCTGCATCGTAGTATTTGCGCACGAGCGGCTTCTTCTCGATCAGGAAGTCGCGTGCTTCCGCAACGATCTCCGCAGCCTTCTCCGGATCGTCCATATAGGCGACCATGTTGCCGTCATAGCCCTTGTAGAGCATGACGACGGACATCATGTCCTGAATGGTGTAGGCCGTCTGGCCGCTGTACTTATCCGAGAAAAGAACGTCCCAGCTCTTCACTTCGTCTTCGCTGACGACTTCGGTGTTGTAGGCGAGGATTTCGGCACCCGAAAGGATGGGCGCGCCCCATTTGTTGCCGTTGATCGTGGCCCAGTCGCTTTCCGAGTAGATCGGGTTGATGTTGCCCCAGTTCTTGAGGCGGTCCGTGTCGAGCGGAGCCAGAAGATCGGAAGAGATGAACTGAAGGAAACGGTGCCCGGCGACCGTGACGATGTCGGCGGTCGGGTTCGGTGCTTCGGCGGCGAGCAGGTTGAACTGCTTGCCCTGATCGTCGACGAGGCGGATCCGGATTTCGATACCCGTGTCCTTCTCGAACTCGGCCTTGAAATCATCGGGAATGAAGTTGGCATAGGTCCACACATTGACCACGCCCGAGGCGCGCGCTGCTGTGGAGCGGAGATAGGCAGGGGCAGCCACAAGGGCGGCGCCGGCGGCGCTGCTCTTGATGAATTGCCTGCGGTTGGTGATGAATTTGGTCATCGTTCTAACCCTCTTTCGGTTGGTGTCTGTTCGTCGCGTACTCAATCGTTTTGTCGGAGCTCTTGGCGGCCCCTGTTGCCGCCCTGTGTTTATGCGGGTTGCGTCTGCGAAGCATAGCCCTCACGGCACAGGGTCTTCAGGTCATCGAGTGTCATCGTGTCTATCGCCAGGGCGTTGAGAAGCTCGTTCTCAGCGAAGAAATCACGCCCATACATGGCGGAGAATATTTCCACGCCGGCGCGATGCAGTCTGGCGTCACACCCGGTCAGCTCACCGAGTTTCACGGTCATGAGCAGGCCATAAGGCACGTCTTCGGTGACGTAGCGGCTGTCTGCCGTGGCAGGACCGGTGCCGCCGCGGCCTTCCTCATGCATTTTCTGGTTCATGGCCGAGACGGTGTCCTGCGGCACGTGGAACGACAGATGAAAATGCTCGAATATGGTGCGCACCGAAAGGCCAAGCGCCTCAGCGATGGCCAGACGCTCACGGTCGAGCGCTTCGAGAAGCCGCCCCACATTGGGTGTGACGTTGAAACCCTGGCTCCAGGTTTCGCCATGCTCCATGCGGGTCATGTTGCACAGGGCGATGCCCATATGGTTTTGCGGGTTGAGATTGCTGAGCCCGATGGCCAGCAGTCCGTCGCGCTCCACAAAGCGATCGCCGAAAAGACGCTGGCAAAGCTCCAGTCCTTCGCTGGCCCGGCTTTCAGGAACCGTGCAGAGATCGATCTTGCTGCGCACGGTGTTGACGCTGGCCTCGACCAGGCTCGGCTGGCGGCCTGTCGTGGCGGTGGTGCCCCATGCGACGATGGGGACTGTGATGCCGCGCTCGGCCAGAAGCTTTGACAGGTAGAGCGCGCCAAACGAGGCGTGCGAGGAAATGATCACCGCCTGATCGGAGCGGATATGCGGTGCGATCGCGTCGAAGACGTGCTTGTGGCCGTAGCCGGGCAGGGCAATCAGGATCACGTCTGCATCGGCGACGAGGGCTTCGGCCGATGGCGCAACGCCCGGATGGAACGTGCCCTCGACGGCGCCGGTGGCGACCAGCGGTTCGCCCGCTGCCAGTCTCTTCGTGCGTTCGCCCGAGGGCGACCAGAGAACCGGGCTGTGGCCCGACTGCTCAAGAAAGGCGGCGGCACCGAAGGCGATGGCGCCGGCCCCGGCGATGCCTACACGCAGATTGTCTTTCACTTTACTCAAAACATCAGCCCCAAAAGTTTTTACTCGACCACCGGATCGCCCAGCGTGTGCATCAGCCGGTTTGCCCAGCCGAACAGCGATGCGGACAGAATGAGATCGAGAATCTCGTCGTCCTTGAGCCCGGCATCGCGCAGCGCCTGCATGTCTTCTTCGGTCGCCTCGCTCGGCGCCTTGGACAGCTTTGCCGCAAACAGGAAGATCGCCTTCTGGCGCTCATCAAGTTCCGCTTCCTCGCCATTGGCGAAGATGGCCTGCATCACCTGCTCATTCTTGGTGAGCTGGTTGTACCGGCTCGCATGGACGGCGGCGCAATAGACGCAACGATTGACCACCGAGGCGCCAACGGCGCTCAACTCACGCTCCGCACGGCCCATGCCACCGCGATTATACATGATCGCGTTGAAAAGCGGGGTGCGGACTTTCAGCGTCTCGACATCGTTGGCGAGCACCAGAACATAGTCGGAGACCTTCGTGTTGGAAGGCGTGACCTTCAGAGCGTCGAGCTGCTCGGGCGTGGCCTCGTCCAGCTTGATGGGCTGAACGCGCGGGCGCCAGCCGGGGATCTTCGTGGTGAACTCGTGGATGATCGTGCTCATGCTGTCGCCTTCATCAGCTTGAGGCCAGCGATCACACGGATCTGATAGGCCAGGAATGCGTTCAGTTCGGAAAGCCGGACAATGTCGGCGTCGGAAATGCCGGCGCTCTTCAGGGCTTCGATGTCTTCCGGTGTCGTGTCGCGCGGATGCGTGGAAACGAGATCGGTGTAGGCGAGAAGGGCGGCCCGGCGGGCATCCCCTTCGCCGTCATGGGCCGGGTCGGCCATGGCCGCGACCGCTTCGTCAGCACCAGCTTCTTCGAGCAGTGTCATGTAGTGCGCGGCAAGGGCCTCGTCTTCGTTGAGCCGGGCGACCCGCGCGGCGAGTGCGGCGCGTTCTCCATGGGAGAGGCCGCCCGGGTCGCTGGGCTTCAGGGCAGCATCATGCGTTGCCTGCGTCATGGCCATGATGTCCGCACGGCCTTCGAGCGCTTCGCGAACGGAGCCGTTTGCGCCGATCCCGGCCTGTGCGATGACGATGTCGTTGGGCGAAAGGTCGCTCATGCGGTGTTCAGCCTCCAGTCTGATAGGTCGGTTCGCGCGCGCCCATGGCGGCACAGTCTTCAAGCTCGGTTTCGGTCCATTCGTCGCCAAGCAGTTCGGGTTTGTCGTAGTTGAGCATCGCCTGCCAGTGGGTCTCGACGTCTTCGCCATAAAGCGTTGCGGCGAGGGAATAGGCGAGCCAGCGTGCGCCGTCGCTGATGCCGGGAATGTCGCCGGAAACCTTGCCGAGGCTCGCGGAAGCACCGTAGTTGAAACAGTAGATGCTGGAGAGCCAAGGGGCCGCACCGGGCGTGCGCTCGCGGAAAGAGAAGTCGGCGTTCAGGTAGGGGAAGTTCGCCAGTTCGCGGCTTTCCTCGCCGGCCGGCGGCGTATAGCGGTCGCGCCAAAGCAGGATCTCGCCAGCGGCATCGCCGAGCTCGGCGCGGGCCAGCGGATCGACGGTGAAACCGGTGCCGAGGATGAGATAGTCGGTGCGTACGGTCTTGCCGGCGGTGGTTTCGATGACCACCTCGTCGCCGTCGTTCCAGACGCGTTCTATGCCCTGCCCGAAATGGAAGAAGGCATTCTCATGCCGGCTGACGCGCATGGTCGAACCGCGTGGCGAGGGCGTCTGCGTGGCGAAGGAATACTGCATGAAGCGCCAGCGCCATTCGTCCGGCAGTGCGGCATAGCCCGATGTGAAGCCGAAGGAGCCGATGCCCATCATCTTGTTGATGGTGGGCATTTCGCGGCGGCGGATGAGGTGGCGCACTTCCTTTGCGCCAGCTTCCAGCGCTTCGGCCGAATTGTCCACCGCCGAGGCGCCGACGCCGATCACGACCACGCGCTTGCCCTTGAGCGAAGGGAAATCGATGTCTTCGGAGGAGTGGGCCCAGAGATGTTTCGGCAGGCCGGAAACGAAATCGGGAATGTTGGGGTGGCCGGTGCCGTCGCGGCCTGTTGCCATGACGAATTTGCGGGTGAGGACGGAACTTTCCTTTGCGCCCGCGCCGCGCAGCTCCAGCCGCAGGAATTCACCCTCCGGCGTGACACGGGTGACCTCCACCTCGTTTTCGACGGGGAGATCGAGCACGTTCCGGTACCAGATGAGATACTCCATCCACATGGGACGGGGGATCTTGTCGAGCCGTTCCCAGGCGTCCGCGCCATGCTGTGCCTCGTACCATGCGCGGAAGGTGAGCGCGCCCATCCCAAAGGCCGGACCGGGCAGCGTTTTGGGCGAACGGAGGGTTTCCATGCGGGCATAGGTGAGCCACGGACCTTCCAGCCCTTCCGGGTTGCGGTCGAAGATGCGCATGTTGCGGATGCCACTGGTGCGAAGCGCAAAGCTTGCGACGAGGCCGCACATGCCACCGCCGATGACCACCACATCATTCACCGTCTCGCCCTTTTCGGTCCGCCGCTCGGGCACCCAGTTGGGCGATGGGAGGTTGAGACAGTCGAGATCGAAGCGGATGCGCTTTGCCAGGGCATCCAGACTGTTCGCGGCGCCGGGCGTGGTGTGGGGCTGACTGGTCATTCTGATCCTCGGTGGGAGACCGGGCAATCCGAAACATGCCGGTCTATGGTCTGCGCACTGCGTGCAGGGTCGAGTATCTGCAGGTCGGGAATGAGACGAAGCGCTTCTGCTTCGACGGCTTCGATCATCTGGGTGACGAGCGGGCGCAGCGGGCGTGATGATGCGGTGACGGCGCCCCAGTAAAACGGCACGGCAACATCGATCGGCCGTATCACCACGCCGGGGAGTTGGACGCCGTATGCGCTGACCGGGTCGATGATGGAGACGACGCCGGTTTTTTGCACAAGGCGGAGTGCGGAATAGGACACATTGGTGCGGATCAGCGGACCGGGTGTGACGCCGCGCGCTTCCATCGTCTGCGAAACCTGTCGCTGGAAGCGGCCCGGATCGAGCATGGTCACGAACCTGCGACCGGCAAAGGCCGAAAGAGGGACCACATCATAGTCGGCAAGCGGATCGCCCTCCGGCAGGGCGGCAACGTCGTTGGCGCAATAAAGGCGCACGACCTCGAGACCGGGTACATCCAGCGGCATGCTGGAAAAGCCAAGCTCGGCGCCGCCGGATCCCACTTCCTGTGCAACCCTGTTAGGCAGATATTGTGCGATCTGGATTTCAGGCGGCAGTTTTTCGACGGCGAATTGGGAGAGTGCGGCGGGGATGACGCCGGTCGCAATCGCGGATGTCGCCGCCACCTGCAATGTGCGACCGCGGCCTGAGGCGATCGCGCGGGCGCGCGCGGCCAGTCCGGTCAGGGAATTGAGAACGCGCCGGGCTTCCTCTTCAAAGGCAATGCCTTCATCGGACAGCATGACACGCCGGCCGGCGCGCTGGAGAAGTGAGAAGCCGAGCTTTGCTTCAAGCTCCTGGATGGTGCGGGTGACAGACGGCTGAGAACGTTCCAGCAGCACCGCCGCTTTGGTGATGCTTCCTGTTTCGGCAACAGCCAGAAAGGTCTGAAGGTCCCGCGTCTCCATCCTTTATATGCTATATGAATGATTTCAAATAATCTATCCAAAATTGACATATATCAATGCGCGCTTGAAAAGGCGGATGCAGCCGCGGGTTGTCTCCTTGCTCCTCGACTTCAAATGAGGCCGAGGCCGGCCACCAGTATCATCAGGATAGCGACGGGCGCGATATAGCGGATAATCAGCCGCCACGCTCCCACCAGAGCTGGAGCCAGAGCCGAGCCGTCTTGGAGTTCCTCTACGCCTTTTTGCTTCATGACCCAGCCGAGGAACAAGGCAACCAGAAGCCCACCGAGGGGAAGGGTGACGTTGTTGGTAAGGTAATCCAGTGCATCGAAAAGCACTTTTCCACCGATGGTAAAACCGGACATCACGCCGAGGCTGAGAGATGCTGGCACGGCCAGCGCAAAGGTCGCTACGCCTGTGGTTACTGCCACTTTCTTTCTGTTGGCGCCGCCTTCATCCATGAAATAGGCGATGACCACCTCAAGCAGGGCCACCGCACTCGTCAGGGCGGCGATGGCCAGCAGAAAGAAGAACAGGGTCGCAAAGAGAAACCCATAGGGCATCTGTGCGAAAATCGAGGGCAGGGTGATGAAGGTGAGCCCGGGCCCTGCCGTCGGTGCCGCTCCGAAAGCGAAGACCGCCGGGAGAATGACCAAACCGGACAACACGGCGACGAGTGCATCCAGAACCGTAACGGCAACGGCCGAGCCGGCAATGTCGTCATGGCGCTGCATGTACGAGCCATAGGTGATCATCGCGCCCATGCCGAGTGAGAGGGAGAAGAAGGCCTGCCCCAGAGCAGCCAGCAAAGTGCCCCATGTCACCTTGGAGAAATCAGGTTGGAGAAAGAAGGCAATACCTTCCCCGGCGCCGTCCAACGTAACGGAGCGTGCGACAAGGATGAGGAGGATGGCAAACAATGCCGGCATGAGAATACGCGCTGCGCGCTCGATCCCGCTGGCGACGCCGCCGAGCGCAACAAACACGGTCAGTCCGATAAACAGGGCGGTGTATAAGACCGGCTCGACCGGATCGGTGATGAAGGCATCGAACACACCACCGATATCCTCGGAGCTTGCCGTCAGGATCGATCCCGTGATCGATTTGATCATGTAGGCGAGGGTCCACCCGGCGATCACACAATAGAATGACAGGATCACAAAAGCCGTAAGAATGCTCATATAGCCGACGAGCGGCCAGGCACCGCCGGCAAGCTTCCTGAAGGCGCCAGCCGGATCGAGTTGTGTCGCCCGGCCGATGATCAGCTCAGCGATCAGGACAGAAACGCCAATTGAGAAGACGATCGCGAGATAGATCAGCAAAAACGCTCCGCCGCCATTCTCTCCGGTGACATAGGGGAAGCGCCAGACATTGCCCAGGCCAACAGCCGAGCCGGCGGCAGCCAGAATGAACCCCATTCTGGAGGTCCAGTGTTCGCGAATTGGATTCATCATTTCAGGGAATTGCTATCTTGAGGAATATATTTGCCTGAAAGGGAACGACCCCTCCCATTGTAAAGTTCGGCAGGTTCAGCAACGTCGACGCATCGATCGCATCTCTCCATGAATCACTGACAAAGGGCCATTGACAGCAGGGAGGCGGCTGTACCTGCTGGCGTGTATGGTCAATCATGCAGCGGTGCCAAATCACTTTGGCCATCGGAACGCAATATTTGATGATCCGCAAATAGACTGTTCTGGGAGCTACTTTCACCTTCCGCCATGGCGGTTGCTGTGTCAGCGTGAAAATTGTCGATGGCAGACGGCCATGGATGCTCTTTCGTTGAAAGACCGATCAGGCTTCATCATGGTGGTGTCATGATTCGAATTGCGCCACAAACAGCCGGAAAACGCCGCCCCCGAACATGTGGCAGCGCGGTGTGTTCACGATGCCCGGTCTCATTGCGTGAGATGTTCGAAGTTCTTGGTCTGGTGGATTTAGACCGCCATTTTTGGGACGGCTGACCCATGGCAAACCACGGTCGGCGCAAGGATGATGCGGGCGTGGACACGCCTCTGTTCGACCGCGAGCTCGAGCACCTGCCGCCGGCGCTGCGCTGGCGGGAATGGATGGCACGCGTGGAAGCCGTCATTTTCGCCGCTCCTGAACCGGTCGCGCGCGAGACATTGCTTCGTGTGGTCGGGCGTGACTGCAATCTCGATCTGTTGATCGAGGATATCCGTGCAGAACTCGCAGACCGACCGTACGAACTGGTGCGAGTAGCGGGCGGGTGGCAGCATCGAACTCGCGCCTCACTTGCCGAGGCAATTCGTGCGGCATTCGACATCGTGCAGCGCGGAGAAAATCTGAGCGACACCGATGCGCTGGTGCTGATGGCCATCGCTTACTTTCAACCGATCACGCGCGCAGAGCTCTCCAGATTTTTTGCGCGCGAAGTCTCACGGGATGTGATCGGCAAGCTGCGTCGTGCGGACTTCATCGCTTCGGGGCCACGCAGCCCTCAGCCTGGCGCGCCGTATACCTATGTGACGACACCGGCCTTCCTTGCCCATTTCGGATTTGAAACGCTTCGGGATCTTCCTGATTTCGAAAAGCTGGAGGATGCGGGTCTTTTGACCAAGGAGCATTTGCTGGAGGACATCCCAGGCGTTGTGAGCCACAGGCCGGAGGGATAACTCCTCTTTGCACAAACCTTGGTGTTTCAGAGTTCCGGTCCTTCAAATTCCAGCGCGGCGGCCAAGGAGCCGCTTCGGTGCATACGTTGTTTGAAGTTTTCTGAATCTTTCTCCCAACTCCGATTTCCTTGTTTTGCCTGTTGCGCTTGCTGCGTAATGCAGCCACTATGCATTAATGAATACATTAAGGAGGGAGGAGCCTTAATGGCCACAGTGAAATTTCGCGATGTCCGCAAGGCGTTCGGGCAGGTGGAGGTTCTCCATGGCGTCTCAGTGGATATCGAGGAAGGACAGTTCGTCGTTCTGGTCGGGCCGTCCGGCTGTGGGAAGTCGACCTTGTTGCGTATGCTCGCAGGCCTTGAGCACATCACGTCGGGAGAGATCGTGATCGGCGACCGGGTGGTGAACGCGCTTCCGCCCAAGGAGCGCGACATTGCCATGGTGTTTCAGAACTATGCGCTCTATCCGCATATCACGGTGGCCGAGAACATGGGCTTCTCGCTCATGCTCAAGGGCGCATCCAAATCCGACATCGAGGCGAAGGTGCGCCCGGCGGCCGAGATCCTTGGTCTAACGCATCTGCTCGACCGCTATCCGCGCCAGCTATCCGGCGGCCAGCGCCAGCGTGTCGCCATGGGGCGCGCGATCGTGCGCAACCCGCAGGTGTTTCTCTTCGACGAGCCGCTCTCGAATCTGGATGCGAAGCTGCGCGTTTCCATGCGCTCGGAAATCAAGAACCTGCACCAGCGGCTGAAAACCACAACAGTCTATGTGACCCATGACCAGATCGAAGCCATGACCATGGCCGACAAGATCGTGGTCATGCATGACGGCATTGTCGAGCAGGTGGGCGAACCGCTGGAGCTTTATGACCGGCCGGCCAATCTTTTTGTCGCAGGCTTCATCGGATCGCCGGCGATGAACATGACACCGGGCATGCTGGCCGAGGGTGAGCCCGGCATGTTCGTGACCGGGCAGGGGCAACGCATTGCGGTTGCCAATGCCGGAACGGCAAAGCCCGGTCAGAAGCTCATCTGCGGAATCAGGCCCGAGGCAATCCATCTGCGTGGCGATGTCGCCCTGCGGGTGAAGGTGGTGGAGCCGACGGGCTCTGAGACCCACGTCGTCGCCGAGCTCGACGGCAATGAAATGACCTGTGTTTTCCGTGAGCGCATCAAGGCCGGACCCGGGGACGAGTTGAAGGTCTCCATCGATCCGGAGGCAATCCATCTTTTCGATGCGGAGGGAGGACAAAGGCTCTCAGCATGATCGGATTGGCGCTGCCGGGGAGGGCGGCGTCAGGACGGGGCGTTTCGGCGTCCGGCGTTAATGCGGCAGTCAACCGCTTTGCGGCATCGGGAGGATGCCAGCAAATTTGAGGAGGAGACGTGCAATGACGATCAATCGCAGGAGATTTCTATCAGGCACGGCGGGTCTTGCCGCCGGTGGCCTTTTGGCGGGAACGCTGGGAACACGGCATGCGCTGGCGCAGGCATCGGCATCGATGTTTACGCCGGAAGAAGGCGCCACGCTGCGCCTTTTGCGCTGGGTGCCTTTCGTGACAGGCGAAGAGGAGGCCTGGAACGCCAACACCGCCGCTTTCACAGAAGCGACGGGCGTGGAGGTGCGGATCGACCAGGAAAGCTGGGAGGATGTGCGTCCGAAAGCGGCGGTGGCGGCCAATGTCGGGTCTGGCCCGGACATGGTGATGAGCTGGTTCGACGACCCGTTCCAGTATCCCGACAAGCTGGTGGATGTGACGGATCTGGCCAATGCGCTCGGCGAGGAACACGGCGGCTGGTATGAGGGTCTTGAAGGCTATGCCCGGCAGGGCGACAAGTTCATCGCCATTCCGCTCTGCGCCATCGGCAATGCCGTCTGCTATCGCGACAGCCACATGAAGGCGGCCGGGTTCAGCGAGTTCCCGCAGGACACGGATGGGTTCCTCGAACTGTGCAAGGCGTTGAAGGCCAATGGCACGCCGGCGGGCTTCCCGCACGGCAAGGCGGTGGGTGACGGCAACAACTACGCCCACTGGCTTCTGTGGAGCCATGGCGGCATGACGGTGGATGAAAGCGGGGCGGTGGCGATCAACAGCCCCGAGACGAAAGCGGCCATCGACTATGCGAAGGCGCTCTATGAGACCTTCATTCCGGGCACGGAAAGCTGGCTCGACATCAACAACAACCGCGCCTTCCTTGCCGGCGAGGTGTCGCTCACGGCCAATGGCGTTTCGCTCTACTATGCGGCGACCAAGGACGAGGCCCTGAAGGAAATCGCCGAGGACATCCGCACCACCAATCTGCCGATTGGCCCGGTGGGCAAATCGGTGGAGCTGCACCAGACCTCGACGCTCTCGATCTTCAATCATTGCAAATATCCGCAGGCGGCAAAGGCCTATATTGCCTTCATGTATCAGGCAGACCGGATGAATGCGTGGCTGGAGGGCGCGAGTGCTTATTGCTGTCAGGCGCTCAAGGGCTTCGAGAACAACCCGGTGTGGACCTCGAACCCGGTTCACGCGCCCTATGCCAAGGCTTCGGCTTCGCTGCGGCCCAATGGCTATGCAGGCCCGCTCGGACCGGCATCGGCAGGCGTCATGGCCGACTATGTGCTGGTCGACATGTTTGCCGAGGCGGTGACGGGACAACGCACGCCCGAAGAGGCCATTGCCAACGCGGAGCGGCGCATCGCGCGCTACTACCGCTGATGGACAGGCGGCGCCGGCCAATCGCCGGCGCTGCTTCTTCTTGCAGGTCAGTATCAAGAAAGGCAGGATGACCCATGCAGGCCAGGCCCGCGCGTTCCTTTTCGATCCTGGGATGGCTTCTGGAAAGCCGCAACGGGCTCGGCTTTCTGTTCATGCTTCCGGCGGCGGTGTTTCTTCTGTGCTTTCTCACCTATCCGCTGGGGCTGGGCGTGTGGCTCGGTTTCACGGATGCGCGGATCGGACGCGAGGGCATTTTCGTCGGGCTCGAAAACTATATCTGGCTGTTCGACGATCCGGTCTTCTGGCTCTCCGTCTTCAACACCATGCTCTACACCGTGGTGGCTTCAATACTGAAATTCGCGCTGGGGCTCTGGCTGGCGCTGATCCTCAACCAGCATCTGCCGTTCAAGACGTTTTTTCGCG
Organism: Nitratireductor sp. B36; assembly: GCF_020833685.1. Classification (GTDB taxonomy): domain Bacteria; phylum Pseudomonadota; class Alphaproteobacteria; order Rhizobiales; family Rhizobiaceae; genus Nitratireductor. Next base: position 64,298 of record NZ_JACKZY010000005.1, on the reverse strand, counting down.
CCATCATCCTTCTGCCCTGGGTGGTGCCGACCGTGCTTTCGGCGCTGGCGTTCTGGTGGATTTACGATTCCCAGTTCTCGATCATTTCCTATGTGCTGATGAATCTCGGTCTCATCAGCGAGCCGATCAATTTTCTTGGCGATCCGGGTATGGCGCGGGCTTCGGTGATCGCAGCGAATGTCTGGCGCGGCATACCGTTTGTGGCGATTTCGCTGCTCGCCGGCCTGCAGACCATTCCGCAATCGCTCAATGAGGCGGCGGCGCTGGACGGCGCGACCTCGTGGCAGCGTTTCACAAAGATCACGCTGCCGCTGCTGACCCCGATCATCGCCGTGGTGATGACGTTTTCGGTGCTGTTCACCTTCACCGACTTTCAGCTCATCTATGTGCTGACGCGCGGCGGGCCGGTCAACGCCACCCATCTGATGGCAACGCTTTCCTTCCAGCGCGCCATTCCCGGCGGGCAACTGGGCGAGGGCGCGGCGATTGCCGTGGCGATGATCCCGTTCCTGCTCGCGGCGATCCTGTTCTCCTTCTTCGGATTGCAGCGCCGCAAATGGCAGCAGGGCGGCGGCGACTGAGGAGGACGGCCATGAGCGAGATCACCCAGAACACAAAACAGGCCGGCCTTCACGACGATTCCGAAGGCATGGAACAGTTCAACACGCTGCCGCGGCGGATCGTGACGGTCTATCTGCCGCTGGCGGTGTTCGTTTTCGTGCTGCTGTTTCCGTTCTACTGGATGGCGATCACCGCCATCAAGCCGGATTATCAGCTTACCGACTACAAGAATTACAGCCCCTTCTGGGTAATCGAGCCGACGCTCGAGCATGTGAAATTCCTGCTGTTTGAGACGTCCTATCCGGGCTGGTTGTGGAACACGATGCTGGTGTCCTTTGCCTCGACCTTCATCTCGCTCGCAGCGTCGGTCTTCGCCGCCTACGCGATCGAGCGGGTACGGTTCACGGGCGCGCGGGTGACGGGACTGATGATCTTTCTTTCCTATCTCGTGCCGCCATCCATCCTGTTCATTCCGCTGGCCTTCATCGTGTTCAAGGTGGGGATCTTCGATTCACGTCTTGCGCTGATCCTGACCTATCCGACCTTTCTGATCCCGTTCTGCACCTGGCTTCTGATGGGGTACTTCCGCAGCATTCCCTTCGAGCTGGAGGAAAGCGCGCTGGTGGACGGGGCGACGCGCTGGCAGATCCTCACCAAGGTGATCCTGCCTCTGGCCGTGCCCGGTCTCATCTCGGCCGGCATTTTCGCGTTCACGCTGTCGTGGAACGAGTTCATCTATGCGCTGACCTTCATCTCCTCATCGGAAAACAAGACGGTGCCCGTCGGTGTGCTGACGGAGCTGGTGCGCGGCGACATCTATGAATGGGGGGCGCTGATGTCGGGCGCGTTGCTTGGCTCCCTGCCGGTGGTGATCCTCTATTCTTTCTTCGTCGACTACTACGTCTCGTCCATGACGGGGGCGGTGAAGGAATAAGAATTCTCTTTTTCAGGAGCAGGTGATGCGGGTGATGGTGATCGGCCTCGGGTCGATGGGCATGGGAGCAGCACTCTCGCTTGTGCGTGCCGGGCACGAGGTTTTCGGCGTGGATCCACGCGGTGAAGCCTGTGCTGAGCTGTCCAATGCAGGGGCTAGAGAGACTGGCCCGCAAGGGTTGGATTTTGCCTCTCAGGTGGAAGCGGTTGTGATCCTGACTGTCAACGCGGAGCAGGTGGAAAGCGTGCTCTTCGACAAGGAGGGAATTTCCGGCAAGCTGCCGGCCGGAACGCCGGTGATGATTTCTTCAACTGTCTCGGCAGATGATGCCCGGCGCTTTGGCCGGGAGCTCGAAAAGGCGGGGCACATCATGCTCGATGCACCGGTGTAAGGTGGGCCGGTCAAGGCGCGTGAGGGCGGGATGACCGTGATGGCGGCCGGGCGGGAGGAGGCGTTCGAGCGGCTTGCACCGGTTCTGGATGCGGTGGCGGAACGCGTTTTTCGCATTTCCGACCGGGTCGGCGATGGGGCAGCGGTGAAGGTTATCCACCAGCTTCTGGCCGGTGTGCATATCGCCGCAGGCGCAGAAGCCATGGCGCTGGCCGCGCGAGCCGGCATTCCGCTCGACACCGTGTATGAGGTGGTGACCAATGCGGCGGGCAATTCATGGATGTTCGAAAACCGCATGCGGCATGTGGTGGACGGCGATTATACGCCGCGGTCGATGGTCGATATTTTTGTCAAGGATCTTGGATTGGTGACAGACACGGGACGCGCGCTTAAATTTCCCCTGCCGCTCGCCTCGACGGCCTACACCATGTTTGCCTCCGCCAGCACGGCAGGATACGGCCAATGGGATGACAGCGCTGTGATCAAGGTGTTTCCGGGCATCACGCTGCCGGGTCAGGGGTCCGAGAAAGAGTAGCTACGGGATATCCATCACCTCCCCTTGCGATGGGGGCCATCACACCTATATTGCCACCGAAAGCGAGGACGACCTCCCCCATTCCGGGAACCATGTCGGGACGGCCCGAGAAACAGACGGGGAGCAGAATGCGCACCGCTGCAGATCGTATTCGTCATGCCATCAGCTTTGAGCTGATCGCGCTTTTGATTGTCACACCAGCCGCTTCCTGGTTGTTCGGAAAGCCCATGTTCGAGATGGGCGTTGTCGTGGTGGTGAGCGCCACAGTCGCGACATTGTGGAATTATCTTTACAATCTGGGTTTCGATCACGCCCTGCGCCAGCTGACCGGAAGCGTCCGCAAAAGCGTGATGATGCGCGTTGTTCACGCGGTTCTGTTTGAAGGTGGGCTGCTGGTGGTTCTGATGCCGTTCACGGCATTCTTTCTGGGCGTTTCGGCGCTCGACGCGCTGTTCGTCAACGCGTCTTTCGCCATTTTCTATCTGGTCTACGCTTTCGTGTTTAACTGGGTATATGACGTGATTTTTCCAATACCGGAGGCCTCCGCCACTGCCAAGCGCAGCGCCTGATCGCTATGTCTTGAGCGGTGGGGCGCTCGTCTCGCCGCTGCCCAGCCGCTTGCCCGGATTGATGGCTTCGAGCCAGAGAAGATAGGCAGCGTGATCGTGACGACCCATCTTCATCTCGTGCGCCAGCGTGTGAAATGCGTCGCGCGTTTTTTCGGTGAGCGGAAGTGATAGTCCGGCACTGCGGGCCACTTCAAGCGCATTTTCCAGATCCTTGAGCTGCAATTCGAGCGGGCCGCCGGGAACGAAATTGCGTTCCACCATCCGTTCGCCGTGCAGTTCCAGAATGCGGGAGGTGGCAAAACCGCCCATCAGCGCGTCGCGCAGCGCGGCGGGGTCGCAGCCGCCTTCCTGCGCGAGAAGCATTGCCTCCGACACCGCACCGATGGTCACGGCGACGATCACCTGATTGGCGAGCTTGGCGACCTGACCCGCGCCATGGACACCCACATGCGTGGCCCGGCCCATGGCGGAGAGAAGCGGCTTGGCTTGTGCAAAGTCGGGGGCTTCACCGCCGGCCATGATGGCAAGTGTCGCCTCGATCGCGCCTTTCTCGCCGCCTGATACCGGCGCGTCGATATGACGGTGCCCGGACTTCGAAAGCGCCTCTGCATGGTCGCGCGCGACCGCAGGCTGGATGGAGGACATGTCGATAAAAAGCGCACCGTTCGGCGCGGCTTCCACAATGCCGTTTTGGCCGAAATAGATTTCGGTCACGATGGGCGAATTGTCGACCATGGTCACAATGGCATCGGCGCTGGCAACTGCCGAGCGGGGATCGTCGGCCACCGTCGCGATATCGGAAAGAGCCTCCGCCTTGGCGCGGGTGCGGTTCCAGACCGTGAGATTGAAGCCCGCCCCGGCAATGTTTCGTGCCATCGGGGCACCCATGATGCCGGTGCCGATGACGGTGACGTTCCTGATGCTCATGGCGGGCTCCGTTTTTCGATTCAGACCTGAACGACGGTCTGGCGCTGCTCGCCAAGTCCGGCGATGGAGAGCGTCATGACATCGCCGGCCTTGAGATATTGCGGCGGCTTCATGCCCATGCCGACGCCGGGCGGCGTTCCGGTGGAGATCACGTCACCGGGCATGAGTGTCATGAACTGCGAGAGATAGGAGACCACGTGCGGCACGTTGAAGATCAGCGTGTTGGTGTTGCCGGTCTGGCGACGCTCGCCATTCACATCGAGCCACATATCCAGATTGTGCGGGTCGGCCACTTCATCGCGGGTGACGAGCCAGGGGCCGAGCGGGCCGAATGTGTCGTGGCTCTTGCCCTTGGTCCACTGGCCGGAGCGCTTTGTCTGGAAATCGCGTTCGGAAACATCATTCATGATGGCGAAGCCCGCGACATGATCCATCGCGTCGGCCTCGCTGACATATTTGGTCTTCGAGCCGATGATGATGGCAAGCTCGACTTCCCAGTCGAGCGCCTTGGAGCCACGCGGCAGTTCCACATCGTCATTGGGACCGCAAAGGGCATTCAGCGCCTTGGCGAAAACGATGGGCTCTTCCGGCGGTTCGGCACCCGTTTCGGCAGCATGGTCGGAATAGTTGAGGCCGATGCACACGATCTTCTGAAGGCCCGCAACACAGGGCCCAAGGCGGGGGTTGCCGTCGACGGCAGGAAGGGTCTGCGGATCGATCGCGCGCAGCTTGTCCAGCCCCGCCGGCGAAATGACATCGCCGGCAATATCGTCAACCACTCCGGAAAGATCGCGCAGGGTGCCATCAGCGGCGAGCATGCCTGGTTTTTCCTGGCCCGCCGGACCGAAACGCAACAACTTCATGTTCTTTTCCTCTGTGTTTTTACAATCAATAGACGGCGCGGCCGCCCGAGATATCGAAGACACCGCCTGTCGTGAACGAGCACTCCTCCGACGCCAGCCAGGCGATCATTGCCGCGGCTTCGGCCGGTTCGAGGAAACGCTCAAGCGGAATTTTGGAGAGCATGTAGTCGATATGCTCCTGGCTCATCTGATCGAAGATCGGCGTGCGGGCCGCTGCCGGGGTGAGGCAGTTGACGATCACGCCGGTTTTCGCGAGCTCCTTGCCGAGCGACTTGGTCAGCCCGATCAAACCGGCCTTGGATGCGGAGTAATGCGAGGCGTTCGGATTGCCTTCTTTGCCGGCTATTGACGCGATGTTGACGATGCGGCCATAGCCGCGCTCGATCATGCCCGGCACCAGTGCACGGCAGGTGAGATAGGGCGCCACGAGGTTGACCTCGACAGTGCGGCGCCACACATCCGGCTTTAATTCCCAGGTCTTGCCATTGCCGCCAGTGATACCGGCATTGTTGACGAGAATGTCGATTGCACCGGCGTCCCGCGCGGCGTCACTCACCGCATCTTCGTCCGTCAGTTCCACGACACGCCCGCTTGCCTTCGCACCAAGCTTTTCTGACGCTTTTTCGAGAGTCTGGGCATTGATATCCCATAGGACCACCTCGGCGCCGCTCGCCACGAAGCGCTCTGCCGTGGCAAGTCCGATGCCCTGCGCTCCGCCGGTGATAATTGCGCGCCGCCCGGTCAGGTCAATATGATTCATCGAAGCCCCTCCTCATTCTCCACCCGTCGTCTTAATTGCACAGTCGTTGCAAAAGCTCAATGTATACATTGTGGAATGGCCTGCGGCCGGCATGTCCTGGCTGGGGGATAGCTGCCTGTCTCATTCTCGTGTCGGGAACGTCGTTTTCTGGCGTAGCAGGGAAACCAATTGTTCGTCTGCGCGATCTCTGTGTTGCTGATGAAGATGGGCGGCCTCCTCCTCGTTGCCGGCTGCTATGGCGGCGAGGATGGCGCGGTGCTCGCGATCCGAAACGATGGGCAGGGGGCGCAGTTTTATGATCGCGCGACGCGCGTGATATTGCAGATCCCAGAGTTGACGCAGCATGGCCTGCAGGCGCGGGTTGCCGCACAGGCCAACCAGCTCTGAATGGAATTCGTCATCGAGCTCGGACCACGCCTCGATATCTCCCCGTTTCGAGGCGCGTTCCATCTGGGTCAGAATGTCGTCCAGGCGCTCATGGTCTGCTGCCGTGATGCCACGCCGGGCCGTCAGTTGCGCTGCCTTGACCTCGAGTGTCGAAAAAACCTGATAGATCTGTTCGATCTCGTCGACCGACAGGGCCTTCACGGTTATGCCGTGGCGTGGGCGCACATCCACAAGCCCGTCTTCCTCAAGCCGGATGAGCGCCTCCCGCACAGGGGTGCGGCTGAGCGACAGGAGGCTGGCGACTTCCGTTTCGAGAAGCGTTGTGCCCGGCGGCAACCGGCCTTCCAGAATGCGAAACTTGAGCTCGTGATAGGCACGATCGCGCGCAGGCATTTTGGCAATGCCCTGCAGGCTGGGCCGCGGGCGTGAAGCCGCCTGCGCCTCAACGCTTCTGCTACCCGGCTTTCGCCTTCCGGCTCCCACCTTTCTGCGCTCGTTCGTGCTCAGCACCCCCTCCATTCCTGACCGGTGCATTTCACCACCATCGATGATGGTTGGCAGATATCCACTGCCATGTCCAAGTGCCTGGTGCTCGTCATGCTGGTTCTTCACAGGGAAGGACAGTGTCCGCCTGCCTGCATTGGATATCAACTGCGGGTCTTGCGCTTCTCCTCGTCGGCGATGTGGGCGCGGATGATGGCCTCAAAATCACTGTCAGCTTTGAAGCCTGCCTGCTCTGCGCGCTCGGTTCTGAAATCACGGGGCCAACCGTCAACGATGGCCGCGATCTGCGGATCATGTTCGCGCTTGATGCGGGCAACGACATCCGCGCCCGCCACACGACGCAGGGCTTCGATCATTTCCGCGATGGTGACCGAAAGGCCGGGCATGGTGAGCGAACGCCGGGCTCCAAGCTGCGCCAGGTCCATGGTCCCTGCATGCAGCAGAAAGCCGACCGCGGCATCCGGGCTCGCCACCCAGTGGCGGACATCGTCCGACACAGGCAGCACGGCATCGAGCCCGGCGAGCGGCTCGCGGATGATGCCCGAGAAGAAGCCTGATGCGGCCTTGTTCGGTTTGCCTGGTCGCACGACAATGGTGGGCAGGCGAATGCCAATCCCATCAACGAAGCCCTTTCGGGTGTAGTCGGCTAATAGAAGCTCGCCGATCGCCTTTTGTGTGCCATAGCTGGTGAGCGGGGCGCGGAAGAACTCGTCGTCAATCTTGTCGGGAAATGGTGCGCCGAAGACGGCGATGGAGGAGGTGAAAACGAGGCGGGGCCGATAGGCGCCGTTGCCATTCTCGCCCAGAAGTCGGATGGCTTCGAGAAGATGGCGCGTGCCATCCATGTTGATCCGGTAACCTTTCTCGAACGCGATCTCGGCTTCTCCGGAGACGATGGCGGCGAGATGAAAGATCACATCAGGCTTTTTCGCAGTCAGTCGCTCCACTGTCTTTGCGTCGGCGACATCGCCTGCCTCTGTCTCAACCTGAATCCCGTTGGTTGATTCGATAGGAGCCTCGACGACGTCGAATGCGTGGATGGTCTCGATGCTTTCGCTGCCAAGTTTGCCATCGGAGAGCAGCCTGTCGATCAGCCGCCGGCCGACCATACCGGCCCCTCCGATAATCAGGATACGCATGCGGGTTCCTCCTCCCTGAGGCGTGTTCTTTCGGGTTTGCTTCAGTGATTGTCGCGCGGGACTGGTGGCATGGTGCCATCCTTTCCGCCCTGGGCGAGCCGCTGGTAGTTGACGGCAGGTTCCAGCACCATGCCCGCCTCGAGCTGTGCGACCATACCGCGCTGGATCTCCTGCCATGGCGTCTGGTGCGCGGGATAGGCATATCCGCCTGCTTTCTCCAGCTCGGTGCGGCGCCGGTTCAGCTCCTCATCGGAAACCAGAATGTTGGCGGTGCACTTCTTGAGATCGATGCGCACACGGTCACCAGTCTTGAGAATCGCAAGTCCGCCATTGGCGGCAGCTTCCGGCGAGGCATTCAGAATGGAGGGCGAGCCTGACGTTCCCGACTGGCGGCCGTCGCCGATGCAGGGCAGTGAGGTGATGCCGCGCTTGATGAGGTAATCGGGCGCGCGCATGTTCACCACTTCAGCGGCTCCCGGGTAGCCGATGGGACCCGCACCGCGCATGAAGAGGATGCTCTCTTCATCGATGGCGAGCGCCGGATCGTCGATCCGTTCATGATAATCCTCCGGCCCATCGAACACGATGGCGCGGCCCTCAAAGGCCATGGGATCTTCGGGATCCGAGAGATAGCGGTCCCGGAATTCGTCGGAGACAACCGACAGTTTCATGATGGCGGAATCGAACAGATTGCCTTTCAGAACCCGGAAGCCTGCATTCTCCTTGAGCGGTTTTCCGAAGGGACGGATCACCTTCTCATCGGCAATGGCGGCATCGCGGCAGTTCTCGCCAATACTCCTGCCGTTGACCGTCAGGACATCCTCGTTGATGAGCCCGGCCGACATGAGCTGATTGATCACCGCGGGCACACCGCCGGCATGGTAATAGTCCTCGCCCAGATACTCGCCCGCAGGCTGGAGGTTCACCAGGAGAGGAACGGTTTCGCCATAGGTCTGCCAGTCGTCTATCGAAAGCTCGACACCCAGATGCCGCGCAATGGCGGTGAGGTGGATGGGGGCGTTGGTGGAGCCGCCAATAGCGGAATTGACGCGGATTGCGTTGATGAAGGCATCGCGGGTCATGACGTCGCTGGGTTTGATGTCTTCATGCACCATGTCAACGATGCGAAGGCCGGTGCGATAGGCCATTTCCTGCCGGTCGCGATAGGGCGCGGGGATGGCGGCGGAACCGGGCAACTGCATGCCGAGCGCCTCGGCCAGCGAGTTCATCGTGGTGGCCGTCCCCATCGTGTTGCAATAGCCGGTGGAGGGGGCGGATGACGCGACGAGCCGCACGAAACCTTCATAATCGATCTCGCCGGCAGCCATCATCTCGCGTGCCTTCCAGACCACGGTGCCCGAGCCCGTGCGCTCGCCCCGGAACCAGCCATTGAGCATGGGGCCGACCGAAAGCGCGATGGCCGGAATGTTGACGGTCGCAGCCGCCATGAGCAGCGCCGGCGTGGTCTTGTCGCAACCGATGGTCAGCACCACACCATCGAGTGGATAGCCGTAAAGCACTTCGACGAGGCTAAGATAGGCGAGATTGCGGTCGAGCGAGGCGGTGGGGCGTTTGCCTGTTTCCTGGATGGGGTGCACCGGAAACTCGATGGCAATACCACCGGCCTCGCGGATGCCTTCGCGCAGGCGCTTGGCCAGCTCCAGATGATGCCGGTTACAGGGCGAAAGATCCGAGCCCGTCTGGGCAATGCCGATGATCGGTTTGCCTGATTGCAGCTCTTCCTGCGACAGTCCGAAATTCAGGTAGCGCTCCAGGTAGAGCGCGGTCATATCCGGGTTGCCCGCATTGTCGAACCATGCGCGTGAGCGCAGGGTGGGGGCTTTGGGTTTGTCGGTCATGTCATCTCCGGATACTTAAAGAACAATCACATTTTAGCTTCTGGCTCTTTAATGTATACACAAAATGTTATCCAGCTTTGTTTTTCCGTCCGGCGGGCGCTTGCAGCGATGTGAATAAATCTGGGAAAAGCGCTGAAAATCATCGCGTTGAAACATTGAGTCTGTCCCACGGTGTTGTACCGTGACTGGGATGGCAGGTGAATTGCCATTTATGGATACGTCGCGACGCTTGGGGCAAGTGTTATCTCCCCGTGTCTCGGATGGAGTGTATGTGGTGATGCGTTTTTCCGCGAATCTTGGTTTCTTGTGGCCTGAGCTTTCTTTGCCGGATGCCATTCGGCGGGCCTATGGGGCCGGGTTCGAGGCTGTGGAATTTCACTGGCCTTTCGCCGTTCCGGTGGAAGAGGTCAGGGCCGCGCTTGCAGAAACAGGACTGCCGCTTCTCGGACTTAATACGCGCAAAGGCGATCAGGACGGTGATTTCGGGCTTGCCGCTCTGTCCGGCCGTAAGGAAGAAGCGCGGGCAGCCATCGATGAAGCCATTGCATATGCCACGCAGGTGAACGCCCGCGCCGTTCACGTAATGGCGGGTAGGGCGGAGGAAAACGCTGGGGCGGAGGCGGCTTTTGCTGAAAACCTTGCCTATGCCTGCAGCGCGGCCTCAGCACACCAACTCACCATTCTGATCGAGCCGATCAATCATCATGATGTTCCTGGCTACTTCCTCTCCCGTATTGAACAGGCTGCGGATCTCATCGAACGTGTCGGAGCCAACAATCTTAAAATCATGTTCGACTGCTATCATGTCCAACGGATGCAGGGGGAACTTCTGCGGCGTTTCGTTGACCATAAGGCATTGATCGGCCATGTGCAGTTTGCTGCGGTACCGACGCGCGCGGAACCTGATGAGGGGGATATTTCCTTCGAGCGTCTTCTGCCGGAGCTCTACGATAGCGGGTATCGAGGCTTCTTCGGCGCCGAGTACAGGCCGCGCTCTGACACAGATGAGGGGCTGGGTTGGCTTCACGCTTACGGAAAGGCAAAGCCTGCCAGCTGACTATCAGTGACGGCATGGGTCAATTTCACAGCCCCTGAACGGGTGGTTCAGGGGTGCTGCCTGGGCGAGCGGCTGCCTGGAACACGCGCGGGAGCGTGGGTTCGGGCCGGTTCGGGCTGTCGTGCCGGCGGAAGGGCTTCGTCCTCAAGAACGAACTCTTCAAGCGCGAAGGGCTTGCTGAAGTGATAGCCCTGCGCGATTCTGATCGCTGTATGCTGCTTCAGATAATCGACCTCTTCGCGGGTTTCCACGCCCTCGATGACGGGCGCCATTCCAAGCGCCCGACCAAGCGATTCGATGGCCTTCAGCACACTTTGGCTGCGGGGTCTCTGATGGACATTCTGCACGAATGAGCGATCGATCTTCAATTCGTCAGCGGTTACGGCTGCCAGCGCGGAGAGGGATGAATATCCAACGCCGAAATCGTCAATCGAAATCTTCACACCTGCCTCTCGCACCATGGGCAGGATGTTTTTGCTCAGAAGGTCACCGTTCAAAAAGGCTTCCTCGGTGATCTCGAGGATGAAACGTTGCGGCCGGTGATAGGATGTGAGTTGCCTGAGCAGCGACCTCATGAATTCCGGGTTGGTCGATTGATGCGCCGTGATGTTGAGGCTGATGGAGGTGCCAGGGGAGAAAACGGCGTCGATCTGCGGAAGCGATGACATCACCTCGACGACGACATGCTCTGCAACGGCATCGATAATGCCGGCGTCGGTGGCGAGATTGACGAAATCGCCCAACACACGCAAGTGACCGTCATCATCCCTCCAGCGCAGCAAGGTTTCTACGCCGACAACGCCATTGGTGTGTATGTCCACCTTTGGCTGATAAGCACAACAGAGCTTGTTGTCTCTCAATGCGGTACGCAAACGCTGTTCCACCGACATGTCGCCATGGACGTTCCGCGCTGCCTTGTCGGGCTTGTAGCTGACCCTTCCCTTGGATTCGGATTTTGCGCCACGGAGTGCCTGATCAGCCGAGACCAGCAATTCCTCGAAATTCCTTCCATCCTTGGCAAACATGCTGATGCCGATGGAAGCAGAGGAGAAGGTCTCGATCCCTTTGACCTGGAATGGTTCCTTGGAACGGTCGAGGATCGTATTTGCATATTCCGTCAGGTCGACATCTGCGAGATTGGTCACGAACACGCAGAACATCCCGTTTGCGAGATAGCCAAGGATGTCGGAACGCCGCACGGAGGCCGTCAGGCGTTCGGCGAACGCAGCGATAAGTCCATCTGCAAAAGAAGCACCATAGTAGTCGTTGGTACGACCCAGGCCGTCCAGATCGATCAACATCAGGGCAGCCTCGGCTCCTGACAGAGCCTGAAGCTCTGCGCTGATCGTGCGTGCCAGAAGCGTCTTGTTCGGGAGGCCGGTCAGTTCGTCGAAAAAGGCCAGCCGGAAAATTTCTTCATCGGCTGGAGGGGTCGTCTCCATGTCCAGCCAAAAGCTGCAGGTAAAGGCTCGACCCGCTGATTCCGATATAAAGCGCAACTCGCGGAGTGACTGCGTATCGAGCGCGGAGGAGCACAGATTCCCCCGCTGATTTGTGTAAACACATTGACCGTCGGAGTCGGCGATGGTCAGGCCGAAGGGAGCCTGTTCGAGTATCGCCTTTAGATCGACGCCTGCCGGACGGCCCGGGTTCATTGCGTTTTACCTGCCCAGATATTCGCGTCGGGCCAGCTGGAGGGCCTTGGAGATCTTGTCTTCTGCAGCTTCTGCCGGCGTGAGGGTGCGGCGTGGTGTGTGTGTGTCCGCACCGATGGGGGCACCGGCTTCCGGGGAAGCCTCGGTCTGAGCCTGACTCATGATTGAGCCGCGCCAGCGTTCGACGACGGCATGGACGAATTCGCGCCGCGAGCCGGGGTTTATGTCTTTTGGAAGTGCCGCCGCGGCCTCGCTTCTGGGGACCAGTTCTTCAGACAGGCGATTGAAGACGAACTGGACGGGTAGCGGCATACCCTCTCCGAAGCCGATAACTTCGCCGGTGCCGAGCGAGGGCACGAAATCCACCAGATTTGCCGTCGCGTCGGACACAGCCGATTTCAGAAGCGCCTGGTCGCGGTCATTCGCCATGCGCATCGCGAAGAGTGTGTTGCACTGGGAGATGATGGTGGCATCGAGTTCCGCCGGGCGCTGGGTGACCAGCCCGAGATAGACGCCATACTTACGGCCCTCCTTGGCAATGCGCGAAAGCGCGTTCTTGCTTGGAAGGAACCCGACGCTTGGATCGGCAGCGGCGAAGCGATGTGCTTCCTCACACACGAGCAGCAGCGGCATCGCACCGTCGCTCCACATGCCGAAATCGAAGGCGAGCCGCGAGATGACGCATACCACAGCGTCCACGACTTCGATGGGCAAGCTGGCAAGCTGTATCACGGTTGCAGGTCGCCCATTTGCCTCCAGACGGAAAAGCTCCGTCAGGATCGTCACCATCGTATCGCCGCCAACGGTCGCGTTGGCGAACATGAAGGCGTAGCGCGGATCGTTCTTGAGCGTCTCGATACGGCCGATCAAGCGGTGATGTGTCATGCGCGAGGAGCGGTTTTCCAACTTGCCCATACGCTCGTCGATCAGCGCCAGAAGGTCCTGCATCAGGTATGGAACCGGTGTGTCGGCGGTGAAACCCGACTGCCGCGGCTCCACCTTCCGCAAGGCGCTTGTCCGCTCCATGCTCTGGCGGCGATTGAGATATTGGGTTTTCGCAAGCGGTATGAGTTCTGAGAGAATGTCCTGCTCTGCCGGTACGGGAGGCTTGCCTGCATAGAGAACGTCTGAAAACTCTTCGAAATTGAAAAGCCAGAAAGGCAGGCGCAGGTTTTTTGCGCCGACGAGATTTGCCTCGGCTCCGAACACGCTGCCATATTCATTGTGGTGATCAAGGATCAGAACGCGCAGCTCGCGCCAGGTTCTGATCACCTGCCGGAGGATGACCGCAAGCCCGCTGGATTTGCCGACGCCGGTGGATCCCAAAACCGCAAAGTGCTTGGTAACGAGGTTTTCGACATCCACATAGGCTGGAACACTGGTGTCGTTGTGCAGGCGGCCGATCTCGGCAAATGTCGTTTTGTCGCCACGGAAAATCAACCGCAACTGTTCACTGCTGATGATGCGGGCCCGGTCGCGGATGGCGGGGTAGGCGCCAACACCTCTTCGAAAGCGCTGCTGGCCCGTTTCGTCCCGGGAGATCTCACCCACCAGGTCGACACGGGCGATGGCCCGCGGATCGGTGCCGGAGCCCGCCTGCTGAGTTTTCAATGAGACTTCGGTGACCACGCCCAACAATTCGCGCGTGCCGGCTGCGATTGCCATGAATTTCCCGACGGTGGTGCGAAGCTCCTCCGTCGTTCCGACGATCGGAAGCTCGATATATGCTTCGGATCCTTTGACCGAGCACACATAGCAGCCCGATGCATTCTGTCCGGATGCCGCACTTGCGAAACCGTTTGAGTGCTCAACCATCGTGTCGTGTTCCTGCAACCTAGCGGGATTTTGTTGTTGTGCAGTCGCGTAGGACGGGAGTTTGGCACGCATTTCATAATTATTACGTTAAGACGCGATAGCTCTGACCGAAATCCGCGCAGAAGGATGGAATAATTTTCCTGCCTCGCACGTCTCTTGACTGAAGCATGCCGTCAGGCGTGTCCGCCAGCCAGGTTTGCCAGCGCAGAGGGAGGAACAACCATATGACGCGCATCGCCGAAACCACCAGAGCGCACAACGAAGCAGCACCTGCCGAAGAGAAATCAGTCGGTGTGGTTCATTCAGGACGGCGCACCTTTCTGAAGAACACCGGACTTGCCACCATGGCGGCGATGGTGGGTGCCTCGATACCGTTCCACCGGAATATGCCTGCAGGGTTGATGCCGGTCGCATTCGCGCAGGATGGAGACGTGCTGGCCGGGAAGGATGGCCTCACGCTTCTCAACGATCGCCCGGTCAATGCCGAGACACCGGCTGAACTGCTAGACGATGCGGTGACACCGACAAGCCGGCATTTCATTCGCAACAATGGCATTCCGCCGGAAAATGTGGACCCGGAAAGCTGGACGCTGACGATTGACGGTTTCGTCGACAACAAGCTGGAGCTTTCGATCGCCGATCTGCGCGAACAGTTCGAAGTGGTGACGCTGCAACTGACGCTGGAGTGCGGCGGCAATGGCCGCAGCGCCTTCGATCCGCCGGCCAAGGGCAACCAGTGGACCCATGGCGCCGTGGCCTGCTCGGAATGGACAGGCGTTCGGCTGAAAGACGTGCTTGAGAAGGCTGGCGTCCAGTCGAATGTCGTCTACACCGCCCATTACGGTGCAGACGGCCATCTTTCGGGCAACCCCGACAAGTTGCCGATTTCGCGCGGCCTGCCCATCGACAAGGCGATGACCGACAACATTCTCATCGCTTTCGAGATGAATGGCGAGGCGCTGCACCCGATGAATGGCGCGCCGCTGCGCCTGGTGGTGCCGGGCTGGCCGGCCTCGACCGCCCAGAAATGGCTGACCCGCATCGAACTGCGCGACCAGGTGCACGACGGCCCCAAGATGACCGGCACCTCCTACCGCGTGCCGGCCTATCCGGTGGCGCCCGGCCAGGACGTTCCGGAAGAGGACTTCGTCATCATCGAGCGCATGCCGGTGAAATCTCTCGTCACCTTCCCGGCCAACGGTTCTGACATCGGCCTGGAAACGGATGTGCGCGGCCATGCATGGTCGGGCGACCGGTCCATCAGCAGGCTCGACATTTCCATTGATTTCGGCACCACCTGGCAGGAAGTGGAACTGGACGATCCGGTCAATGACGGGGCCTGGCAGAACTGGCGCACCAAGGTCAAATTCCCGCAGGCAGGCTATTATGAAATCTGGGCGCGGGCGACGGACAGCGAGGGCGACATGCAGCCTTTCGCAATCGCGTGGAACCCCAAGGGGTATCTGAACAACACCATGCACCGCGTGGGTGTGCGCGCCAGCTGAGCGTATAGCGCCAAGCGCTGTAACGTCTCGAAACCGTGAAGCGGCGGATGGCCGCTTCACGCAATGATTTTCATGGAGATCTGAAGAATGAAGCTTGCTCGCGTTCGGCTGAGTGTTGTTGCGTTTTCTCTCGTCGCGGCTGCGCCCGCATTGGCAGATGTTCAGGCCAAACTAGCCGAAGCTGATATCACAAAAGGCGAAAAGCTCTTCAAACGCTGCGTTGCATGCCACACGGTCGAGAAAGACGGAAAAAACAAGGTTGGTCCCAATCTCTACGGCATCGTGGGAAAACCGGTGGCACACGTTGAAGACTACTCCTATTCACCTGCCATGAAAGCCTACGGTGGAGAGTGGACGGTTGAACGACTGGATGCCTATCTTCTCCAGCCGCGCGCAGAGGTGAAGGGCACCAAAATGGCGTTTGCCGGCCTCAAGAAGGAAGAGGATCGCGTCAACCTGATCGCTTATCTAAGCACCTTCTCCGATGCGCCCGTTCAGTCGGGCGCTGCGGCGGAAGAGGCCGCCCCGGCCGAGCAGACGGCGAGCGCGGCGCCGACGGAGGGTGAGGATCAGACCATTGAGGGTGATTTCGGGCGTCTGAAGGTCGCGCCAGGGGTCGATACGACCTTCTACGCCTGTACCGCCTGCCATTCGGAGATGATCATCGCGCAGCAGGGGCTAACCCGAGACGGCTGGGACGAAATGCTTGATTGGATGGTTGACGAGCAGGGCATGGACGACATTCCAGAGCCCGACCGCACCGAGATACTGGACTATCTCTCAACGCATTATAATGAGGACCGCCCCAACTTCCCCAACCCGAACTAGGACTTGGTGGCTGCGCGCGCTTCACCCGCTCAGGGTGAAGCGGTGCAGGAGCTTGCTTTCGCGCAATGCCGAGCTGATGGACGGGCTCCGTCTCGCCCGCGATATCCTACCCGCATGATGTGGCCTGGGCTGTTGCGTCCTTCAGAGCGACCACTGTGTCAGGCTTCGCCATCTTCCGGGTCGCCTGCTTCAGATAGGCAGCAATCGCGGCAAATTTCCCGGCGTCCATCCCGGTGGCAACGATGCGATAGCGGCGATTTGGCACTTCCCAGGCCGCGCTTTGTAGCTCGGGAATTGAGCCTGCCTCACTCAGGGCGATTTCACTCGAAAAGACCGTCAGGCGGCAGCCCTCACGCCCTGCGAAATGGGCTGCCGTGCCATGCGGCATTTTTCTGAGAGCCACAAGCGTGAGATTGGCTGCGGAAAGATCGGGAAACGCCTCGAGCTGTTCGCCTGAAACGGTTTGGAAAACGTCTTCCTGCGAGACGAAAGCCTGAGCGGAGAACGTCTCGTGAATGGCGAGCGGATCTTCCGGTGCAGGTGTATCCGGGCGCGTGAGCGGATAAGCAAGGACAATGGCGAGTGCGACGGAAGCCGCAAGGGCTGAACCGATCCACCAGCGTCCCCACCGGCGCCCTGCACTACGGTTGTCGTTTCGCGCAGACGGTTGTGTGGCTGTCTGCGGCTTCAGGGCTTTCAAGCTGGAGGAGACTTCACTGATTTCGGCCAGCAGCGCTTTCAGCTCCGGCTCTGCCTCGAGCCGGCGTGCGAAAGCTGCGCGGTCCTCGGACATTTCGCCGTCGTGAAATGCGTTGACCTTTATTAAGTCCTCGTCCGTCACATTGTTCATGGGGTCTGCTTTGTCTGTTCTTCATTCTGCCCGTCGCCATTGACGCGACGCAAAAGTTCTTTGCGAGCCCTGCTGACACGGCTCATGATTGTGCCGATCGGCACGTTCATCACTTCCGCCGCTTCCGCATATTTGAAGCCCATGATATCGATCAGAAACAGGACCTCCCGAATTTCGGGCGGCAGTTTTTCGAATGCGAGGCGGATCAAAACGTCACGGCCTTCGCTGCCTGTTCCGTCACTCTCATCCATAAGACGTTTTTGCACCGCGATATATTCACGGCGCACCCGTCTTTTTCTGAGTTCGTCATATTGCAGATTACGGATGACACGAAACATCCAGGGGCGTAGCTCTTCCAAGCGGACCGGACGTGTGTCGTGACGCAGGGCGCGTTCGATCGCGTCTTGGACAAGATCTTCCGCGCTTTCTGCAGGTCCGCAGATCGAGCGCGCATAGGCGCGTAGCTCTGGAAGAAGCAGTTCGATCTGCGAAAGGTGGCCCATATTGCCTTGCCGCGTTTCCTTGATCTTCGGGTCCGCTTGCAGCGTTGAATGCGCGGCGCAATCCGGAGATCATCTCCACGCAAACTAAACCTCCGCATCTGTGTGTGGCAAGGCGAGGTGGGTTGACAGGACGATGAATATTATGAAACGATCCAAACATAATGTTTCTATCGTAACATATTGATCGGGTGCCCGCCTCGCCGGGCGATTCCGAAACCACGGACGCTGCAATGACCGACGCTCTCGCCCGAAACACCGGCACGCAACTGAAACCCGAATGGTTCGAGGATGTGTCCGTCAACCGCACTGCGGCCGAGCGCCGGGCGGGAACACTGACCGCGCGGCGGTCGGTCAAGAAAGCCTATCAGGCAGCCTGGCTGGTGAAGGCCATAACCTGCATTGATCTCACCACGCTTGCCGGCGACGACACTCCCGGCCGCGTGCGCCGGCTTTGCGCCAAGGCGCGGCGTCCGGTGCGTGAAGACATTCTGGAGGCGCTGGGACTTGCCGATGCGGGCATCACCACCGGCGCTGTCTGCGTGTATCCGACCATGGTTGGCCATGCGGTCAAGGCACTGGAAGGCAGCAACATTCCCGTTGCATCGGTGGCAACCGGGTTTCCGGCCGGTCTCATGCCCTTGCCGCTTAGGCTCGCCGAAATCCGCTATGCGGTGGAAGAAGGCGCGCATGAGATCGACATCGTGATCACGCGGGAGCATGTGCTGACCCAGAACTGGAGCGCGCTTTATGACGAGATTGCCGCGATGCGCGAGGCCTGTGGTGCGGCGCATATGAAGGCCATTCTGGCGACCGGCGATCTGAGCACGCTCACCAATGTCTATCGCGCTTCGATGGTCGCCATGCAGGCAGGGTCCGATTTCATCAAGACGTCGACAGGCAAGGAAGGCGTGAACGCCACACTGCCGGTCAGCCTGACTATGGTGCGGGCGCTGCGCGACTATCGCGACTATTCGGGCCAGATCGTCGGGTTCAAGCCGGCGGGCGGCCTCAAGACCGCCAAGGATGCGCTTGCCTGGCTGACGCTCATGAAAGAGGAGGCCGGCAATCGCTGGCTGGAGCCGGACCTGTTCCGCATCGGCGCAAGCTCGCTTCTCGGCGACATCGAACGGCAATTGGAGCACTACGTGACCGGCCGCTATTCCAGCGCCAACCGTCACGCGGTTGCATGAGGATCAAAGACATGTCTTCCATCAAGGATATTCTGAGCACCATGGAATACGGCCCCTCTCCGGAAGCCAATGGCGATGTTGTTGCGTGGCTCGACGCCCATGGCCGCTCCTTCGGTCATTTCATCGATGGACGCTTTGTCAAACCGAAGGGCGCGCGCCAGATTGTCGTGTCCAACCCGTCGGATGGGTCGCAGCTGGCCGAAATCGCCTGCGGCACGGCAGAGGATGTGGACGCCGCGGTAAAGGCCGCTCGCGCCGCCTTTGGCAAATGGTCGAAGCTTCCCGGCCATGAACGCGCGAAATATCTCTACGCCATTGCCCGCCATGTGCAGAAGCGTTCCCGCTTTCTGGCAGTGCTGGAGACCATGGACAATGGCAAGCCGGTGCGCGAGACGCGCGACATCGACATTCCGCTGGTCGCCCGCCATTTCTATCATCACGCCGGCTGGGCCGAGATGGTGGAAGACGAGTTCCGCGGCTTCTCGCCCGTGGGTGTGTGCGGGCAGGTGATCCCGTGGAACTTCCCGCTATTGATGCTCGCCTGGAAGATCGCGCCGGCGCTTGCCGCCGGCAACACGGTGGTGCTGAAACCGGCCGACCTGACGCCGCTGACGGCGGTCGCCTTTGCCGAGATCTGCCATGAGGTCGGTCTGCCTGCCGGCGTGGTCAACATCGTTCAGGGCGATGGCGCAACGGGTGCCGCCATCTGCGGCCATGAGGGCGTCGACAAGGTGGCCTTCACCGGCTCCACGCAGGTGGGTCGCGTCATCCGCGAGCAGATCGCCGGTTCCGGCAAGAAGCTTTCGCTTGAGCTGGGCGGCAAGTCGCCGTTCATCGTGTTCGAGGACGCCGATATCGATGCGGCTGTCGAGGGCGTGGTGGACGCGATCTGGTTCAACCAGGGCGAGGTGTGCTGCGCCGGCTCGCGCCTGATCGTGCAGGAAGGCATCGCTGAACGCTTTCATGCCAAGCTGAAGGCGCGTCTTGAGACGCTGCGCGTCGGCGACCCGCTCGACAAATCCACCGATGTGGGCGCCATCGTGTCGCCGGTTCAGGTGGAGCGGATTTCCGTGCTGGTGGCAAAGGGTGTCGAGGAAGGCGGGCAGCTCTGGCAGGCTTCCGCGCCGCTGCCTGAAAAGGGCAATTATATCGCGCCCGGCTTCTTCACCGATGTGGAGCCTGCCGCGACCGTCTGCCAGGTGGAAATCTTCGGCCCCATCGCCGCCTCGATGACCTTCCGCACGCCGGACGAGGCCGTCGCACTCGCCAACAACAGCCGCTACGGGCTCGCCGCTTCCGTTTGGTCGGAAAACATCAATGTGGCGCTGGATCTCGCCGCGCGGGTAAAAGCCGGCGTGGTGTGGATCAACTGCACCAACATGCTCGATGCGGGCGCGGGGTTCGGCGGTTATCGCGAGAGCGGCTTCGGTCGCGAGGGCGCGCGCGAGGGGCTTTACGAATATCTCGCCGCCGATTGGGAAAAGAAGCTTTCCACACCCAAGGCACCGGAAGTCTTCGTTCCCTCCGCTTCCCCGGCGGGTGAGGGCAAGGTAATGGTCGAGGGCATCGACCGGACCATGAAGAACTATATCGGCGGCAAGCAGGCACGGCCCGATGGCGGCTATGTCTATTCGGTTGCCGGCAAGGGCGGCGTGCTGATTGGGCAGGCCGGCATCGGAAATCGCAAGGACATCCGCAATGCGGTCGAGGCAGCGGCGAAGGCCGGTGGCTGGGGCGGCGCGACCGGTCATAACCGCGCTCAGGTGCTCTACTATCTGGGTGAAAACCTGGAGGCGCGGCGCGCGGGCATGGAAGCGCTTCTGTGCGAGAGCACGGGCATCAGCGCCAAAAAGGCGACCGAAGAGTTCGACACTGCGCTGCGCCGCATCTTCTATTACGCGGCGCAGGCCGACAAGTTCGACGGGGCGGTCCACTCCACCCAGTCGCGCCATGTGACCCTTGCCATGAACGAGCCCTTTGGCGTGATGGGCATTGCCTGCCCGGACGAAGCGCCGCTTCTGTCTCTGGTTTCGCTGGTGCTGCCGGCCATCGCCATGGGCAACCGCGTTGTGGTGGTGCCGTCCGCGCGCCATCCCCTGATTGCCGGCGATTTCTATCAGGTTCTCGACACGTCCGATGTGCCGGGTGGCGTGGTGAACATCGTCACCGGCGAGCGCGATCTTCTTGTGAAGACGCTTGCCGAGCACGATGAGGTGGCAGCACTCTGGTATTTCGGCTCGGCGGAAGGCAGCGCCATGGTCGAGAAGGTATCGGCCGGGAACCTGAAGTCGACCTGGGTCAACAACGGTCGCATGCCGAACTGGCTGGATGATGCGCAGGGCCGCGGACGGGACTATCTGCGCCGCGCCGTTCAGGTGAAGAACATCTGGGTTCCTTACGGCGCCTGACGCGCGGTTCACATTCCAGAAGAATGCCTTCTGGTGCGTGTGCCACGGATGCCGGCCCGAGGCCGGCACCCGCCAGTGCCGAATTTAACCTTCGATCTCGACCCAGAGGGGCTGGTGGTCCGAGCCCTGCGCATCCATGTCGATCCATGCGCGCTTGACGCTCGCGGCCATGTTCGAGCTCACCACGCAATGGTCGATGCGCACGCCCGTGCCGATGAAGCTGATGCCTTCATCCTCATCATTGCCGGCGGCCACCCATGCATCGGTAAACCCGCCATCCTGCACGAGGCGACCATGCCTCTCCGAGCGGTCGCCGATCAAAAGCGCATACTCCTCGCTGTCGGGCGTGAAGTTGAAATCGCCCATCACGATGGTGCGCTCGGGCACGGGCGGCGGCGGGATTTCATACCAGTCGCCGGCGATCTTGCCGCCCCATGCGGAACCGCGATGGGCAGAGTTCAGAAGCAGGTCCATTGCATGATGCACCTGGGGCAGCCGCGTTTGCGGGCCGATATGATCGAAATGGACCGAGCAGAAGCGCAGCGGGCCGGCGTCCGTCCTGATCACCGTTTCAATCATTGCGCGCTGCTGGTGATACTGGTTCGTCAGCGCCATCTTGGGCAGAAGATGGTTCATCGAGGAAAGGATCGGCCAGCGCGAGAGCACCATGTTGCCGACCTGCCGGCGGCGATGCGTGACCGTGCCGTCATCGGCGACGATCGAGGCGTCGATGTCGATGCCGGGGCCATAGACCCAATGGTAATCCGGCAGGCGCGCGCCGATCTCCTGCGCCTGATGCACGAGCCCGGTGCGCGGGAAATGGGTTTCCACTTCCTGCAGGGCGATCAGGTCCGCGCCTTCGATTTCCGAAACGATGCGGTCGAGATTGAACTGCTCGTCCTTCCCCTTGGAATACTGGATGTTGTAGCTGACGAGCTTCATTGAATGGCTCCGGCAAAATCGGGTTGGCTGATTGCGGCGGGTTCGGCGGCGGGGTTGCCCTCCGCCACGACGCGCTTTTCGGTTGTTGGGTCGAAGAGATGGACGCTTTCGGGCGCAATCGAGAGCGAGCAGGGCGTGCCGGGCGCGGGATGATTGCGCCCGGCGGAATGCAGCACGAAATCGCGCCCGGCGAGACGGCCATGCATCAATCGGCCGCTACCCTGTTCTTCGGAGAAATCGAAGGCGACGGTGAGAAGGTGCGGGTCATTGGCTTCCGGCACGATTTTCAGATCCTCGGGCCGCAGGCCCACGATGACCGACTGGCCGGCGATGGTCTTGCCCATGCCGGGGTCTATGGGCAGGCGGAATTGTGTGTTGTCGATCACCGCAAAGGTGCCGTCCTCGGAAACACCACATGGCAGGAAGTTCATCGCCGGCGAGCCGATGAAGCCGCCGACATAGACGCTGGCAGGCGCGTGGTAGACCTCTTCCGGCGTGCCGACCTGCTCGATCCGGCCTCCGTTCATGACCACCAGACGGTCGGCGAGCGACATGGCTTCCACCTGATCATGTGTGACAAAGACAGAGGTGGCCTTTAGCGCGCGATGAAGGCGGCGGATTTCAAGACGCATCTGAACGCGCAGCTTGGCGTCGAGGTTGGAAAGCGGCTCGTCGAACAGGAACACTTTCGGTTCTCTCACGATGGCGCGGCCCATGGCGACGCGCTGGCGCTGGCCGCCCGAAAGCTGCGCCGGCTTGCGGTCGAGAAGCTGGTCGAGGCCGAGGCTCTTGGCCGTGGCTTCCACCTTCTGCATCCGTTCGGCTTTTCGCATGCCGCCGACTTTCAGCGCGTAGCCTATGTTCTGCGCCACGGTCATGTGCGGGTAGAGCGCATAGTTCTGGAAGACCATGGCGCAGCCGCGCTCGCGCGGTTCGAGTTTGTTCACCACCGTGTTCTCGATGGCGATCTCGCCGGCGCTGATTTCTTCAAGCCCGGCGATCATGCGCAGCAGCGTGGACTTGCCGCAGCCCGAAGGGCCGAGAATGACGATGAACTCGCCATTGCGGATATCGAGGTCGACACCGTGGACGACCTGGTTTTTCCCGTAGAATTTCTCGACCTTGCGAATGTTGATATCGGCCATGACGACAGGTTTCCCTTGGATCATTTTTCGGTGCTGATGAGGCCGCGCACGAACCAGCGTTGCATCAGGACAACGACGAGCAGCGGCGGCAGCATGACGATGAGTGTGCCGGCCATGGCGACATTCCAGTCGGCAATGGCGTCAGGGCCGGGGATGAGACGGCGCAACTCCATCACCACGGTGGAGTAGTTGGCCCGGTCGGTGATGATCAGAAGCGGCCACAGATACTGGTTCCACGCATAGACGAACATGATGGTGGCAAGGGCCGCGATGTTGGTGCGCGACAGCGGCAGAAGCACTTCGATGAAAAAGCGGAAGGGGCCGGAGCCGTCCATCTTGGCTGCTTCCACCAGTTCGTCGGGAATGGTGAGGAAGAACTGGCGATAGAGGAATGTGCCGGTCGCCGTCGCCACCAGCGGCAGGATCAGGCCGGTGTAGGAATTCAACATGTTCCATTCGAGCGAGAGCTCGACGCCCGCGATCTGCGCGATGAGCCAGCTTATGCCCGTTGCATCGAGAATGGTCTGGAACGGGTAAAGCGCGTTGGCGGCCACCGAGTAGGTGGGCACGATGCGGACTTCCAGCGGCAACATCAGTGTGATGAAGATCACCCAGAAAAACACCATTCGCAGGCGGTAGTTGAAGAACACGATGGAGAAGGCGCTGATGGCCGAGATGATCACCTTGCCGATGACGACGGCGATGGCGACGATCATCGAGTTCATGAACTTCACGCCGAATTCGGCGCGGGTCCATGCAGCGGTGAGGTTGTTCCACAATTCACCGCCCGGCAGGTAGTGCACGTTGGGCGAGTTAACCTCGGCCACCGTCAGCGTGGCGGCAACGAATGCGAGCCAGATCGGAATGATCAAAAGCAGGGCGCCGGCGACGAGGATCACATGGGTGACGATGTTGAGGAGGGGGGTGCGTTCGATCATGGCTGGCTCCTCACGTGTAGTGCACGCGGCGTTCGATAAAGCGGAACTGGAAGAAGGTCATGAGGATAACGAGCCCCATGAGCACCAGCGATTGGGCCGCGGCACCGGAATAATCGAGCCCCTGAAAGCCATCCACATAGATCTTGTAGACCATGAGCTCGGTGGCGCGGGCCGGACCGCCCTCGGTCAGAATGTCGACGATGCCGAAGGAGTCCGTGAAGGAATCCGTCATGTTGATGACCAGCAGGAAGAAGATGGTCGGCGCGAGCAGCGGAAGCTGCAGATCGACCATGCGGCGCATCACGCGCGCGCCGTCCATGGAGCCTGCCTCGATCAGCGAGCGCGGAATGGACTGGAGGCCGGCGAGAAAGAAGATGAAGGAATAGGAGACCTGTTTCCACGCCTGAGTGATGATGATCGCGGTCATGGCATCGACGCCGGAAAGCGCCGGGTTCCAGAGGCCGGGGGAAAGCGTGTTCAGATAGGCGAAGACGCCCGACTGCGGATTAAAAAGAAAGCGGAACGCGAGCGCGGCGGCTGGTGCCGCGATGGCATAGGGCCAGATCATGCCGACGCGGAAGAAGCGATAGCCGCGCAATTGCCTGTCGGCGAAGAGCGCCAGCACCAGCGCGATGGACATGGCAAGCCCGGTCGAAAGCACGGCAAAGACGATGCTGCGCCAGATCGAGGCCCAGTAGGTCTCGTCGGAGAAAACCGCCTTGAAATTGTCGAGCCCGACCCATTGATTGCCGCCGCCGAAGGGCTGCTCAAGGGTGAAGGCCCAATACATGGCCTGGGATGCCGGCCAGTAGAAGAAGACGAAGATGATCAGCAACTGGGGGGCAATGAAGAGATAGGCCAGCCAGTTGGCTTTGAAATAAGCGCGCTTTTGCATGGACGTTCCGGGGGTTGCGGAGACAGGCTGAAATGGTTGCGCCACGGCTCATCGAGCCGTGGCGCAGCGTGTCTGGCCTGCTTCAGGGAAGCGTCTTGCCTGCGTAGGTGCGCTCGAATTTGCGCAGGATCGTGTTGGAACGGCTAACGGCATCGTCCAGTGCCTCCTGTGGGGTCTTCTGGCCGCTCAGGACAGCCTGCATCTGCGAGGTCCATTCGGCGCGGATCTGCACGAAGTTTCCAAGACGGATGCCGCGGGTCAGTGGCGTGACCGGCGTGTAGGTGAGGGATTCAATGGCCTTCTCGCGGCCCTTGTAGGGGCGCTCGTCGTAAAAGCCTTTCTTGACGAGATAGTCGAAGCCTTCGTCAGTCACCGGAATATAGCCTGTCACCGTGCTCCAGAATTCGGCGGATTCGGGCTTGGCGAGGAATTTGAAATATTCGGCAGCGCCGCGATACTGTTCTTCGGTCTTGCCGGA
This sequence comes from Nitratireductor sp. B36, assembly GCF_020833685.1. GTDB lineage: Bacteria > Pseudomonadota > Alphaproteobacteria > Rhizobiales > Rhizobiaceae > Nitratireductor. Next base: position 38,661 of record NZ_JACKZY010000005.1, on the reverse strand, counting down.
AAGCGTCCACAGCGATGCACCGCCCACGACCGAGTTCTTGCGCTCCGTGCCCTCGTAGACGGGCAGCATGGCAACGTCCCAGAGGAAACCCTCGCCGACCTGCTCGGTGACGGCCTGGTGGCTTGCGATGGAACCGAAATAGTGCGCGCACTCGCCCGCTGCAAAGGCATCGCGCTCGGAGAGGCCGGTTTCACGGGTCTTGATGACCAGAAGGCCCTCGTCGATCCAGCGCTTGATGTTCTTCATGTGCTTGGCGTGGAGCGTGGTGTTGAACACCACTTCGGCGTCGAGCCCCTCATAGCCATTGTTCTTCGTGGCGATCGGCTCGCCATGAACCATGGAGAACTGCTCCAGGTCGACCCATGAGGATGGTGCGTAACCGGCAGGGCATGCGCTGCCGGCTTCCTTCAATTCGCGCAGAACCTGCTCATACTCTTCCCAGGTCTCGGGTGCTTCGTCGCGGCCGATGGATTTATAGGCGTCAACGTTCCAGTACATCATCGCCGTGGAGGAATTGAACGGCATGGACCAGAGGCGACCCGCAGAGTCGGCGTAGTAGTTGGCGATGCCCGGGAAATAGGAGTCCCAGTCGATGTCGATGCCGTGATCTTCCATCAGCTTATAAGCCGGATAAACCTGCCCGGAGAGCATCAGGTCGGGCGCGGAAACCTCGACGCCCTGTACGATGGTCGGGTGTTTCTTGGCACGGAAGGCGGCGATGGTGTTTTGCAGGGCCGTGGCATAGTCGCCCTGGCTGACGCAGGAAATCTCATATTTGTCCTGCGAAGCGTTGAAGCGGTCGCAGGTGGCCTGAACCTGGTCGCCGAGCTGGCCGGTCAGACCGTACCAGTATTCAAACTTCACCTTCTCGGCCATGGCGGATGTTGTCAGTGCTAACAGCGCGAGCGTGCTTGCGATGAGTGTCTTTTGCATCTTGGTTCCCTCAGATGGAAAGAAGCGGTCGCCGGCACCAGCACCGGTCGCGCCTTGGCCTATCGGTGTGCCTTGACAGTCGGGTGACCGCGAAATGAAACTTATTTGACAGCTGCCAAGTGGCTGATTAGCCGGCCACTTTTTCGCGTTCAGCACCGTCTTCGATATGTTTGCGACGCTTGCGGAAGAGGCCATCGGCCATTTCCGCGTGGCGGTGAATGTAATCGTGGAAGTGCACGAGTGTGCTGTGCTCGTCCGCCAGAACCACGGCGTACTGAGCTGGACCATCGAGGCGCAATGGCTCACCAGGCATGCCCGGCAGATGGGCGTTCACGTCATAATGGTTGCCCGAAATCGTGGTCAGCGGGATGCCGTGCCAGAGACCTGTCGTCTGCCGGTGCACATGACCGGCGATGACCTGGCGGATGTCGGGGTGCGTCTTCAGCACATGGAGGAACCGCTCCGAATCCTGAAGCTTGATCTGGTCCACGGGCATGTGGAGATCATTTGCATGATGGTGCATGACGATGATGACAGGCCGATCCTTCGCCTCTTCGAGGCGTGCAGCGAGCCATGACAATCGCGTTTCGCAAAGCACGCCGCTGACGATCTCCGGCTCGGAGGAATCGATGACGATGACGCGGTAGCCCTTCACGTCGATGGCCTTTTGGATATGGCCGTTCTCATCGTCGTGCAGGGTGCCGAACACCTGCTTGAAACGATCCCGGTGATCGTGATTTCCGAGCGTGAGCACGACCGGCATTTTAAGCTGGTCGATCATGCGGTCGAGTATTTCATAGGCTGGAATTTCACCACGGTCGGCGAGGTCGCCGGCGAAAATGCAGAAATCCGCATCGCCATGATTGGTGTTGGCGCTATCGATGGCGGCCTGAAGGCGCTTGGTCGTGTCCAGCCCGTTGGTGGCGACCCCTTCCGGAGAAAGATGGATGTCGCTCATGACGATGAATTTCAGCATGTTTGCCCCGCTGTCGCTTGTGTGATTATCCGAGCCGGTTGGCCGTTGCACAGCGGGTATCACCGCCCTGTGTCGGGCGACTGACAGATTTGTTGCGGCAGTATTACAATACAGTGACGCGGGTTGCGGAGGTGCGCGTCAGGCGTCCGGCTTTATCGCGTATTTCTCGATCATCGTCTCGAGATAGCTCGCCGCTTCATCACCCTTGAGTGCATCGCCCCAGAGGCGTTCGGCGATGTCTTCGTGCAGGGACATGGCTTCGGGCGCGGAAGTTATGAGCGCCACGCCGACACGAATATTCGGTTGCTCCCCGAGCCGGAAGGGACTGATGGCCAGAACCGACCTGTCCTGCTGGCGGAAGATCTGAAAACTGGTTGCGGGCACAGGCTCGCGCACGATGCCGATCTGAATGCCGATTGGTTGATCACGCAGCAAGGAGAGGATGTATTCGGCTTCACGGCGCGCCTGAAGGCGGCGTTTGTCGACGACATCCGGGGGCAGGTCATGCCGGCCGATAAGCCCGTGCAGCAAAAACCCTTCAAGATCGGCCGAGGCGATGAGGCTTACGATCAGCGGTCGGCGCAGACGAAACGCTTTCTTGCGGGCCCGCAAAATGTTGATCAGCGCGTCAACCACTTCTCCCGCGCTGTCGTCGGGATCGACTTCCGCGGGCACGGATTCGCGCAGGACTTCTTGCAGAGCATCGTCATAGGCATCCGAGGTCAGGAGGTAGGATACCGGGCTGAAAAGACCGATCACCTGCTGGCAGTCGTCCTCCAGCTGGCGCATGCGCTCGAAAAAGGCGATGGCGCTCGAAACATACTCCACGCCGACGCCCATCAGGCTTGGCAGCGAAACGCCCAGAACGTCAGCGATGCTGGTCAGCATCTCGATCTTGCGAATTTCGCCCTTTTCCGCGCGGTAAAGCGCGGCACGCGAGATCCCCAGCTTTTCGGCCAGTTCGTCAGGCGCGAGGCCCTTGCCGAGCCGGTAAGCACGCAGGCGGGCGCCAATGTCGGTGAATCTGATTAAATCGCCCTGAGACGTGCTGTTTTGTGACACGCTTTTTTCTCGCAAGTTCCCGTGCCTTCCGTTATCGGGTGCGCTGTGCCGGCTTGTCAACGCATCTGCTCAAATTCACACCAGAAGCTCATAAATGGGACAAAAATGCAAATCGTCTCATTTTTGAGAATTTCCGTTGACAGGCTTTTTCGGGGCTCGTAGTCTGCTTGTTTAAAAAGCAAAGGAGAGGCGGAACAATGAAACATCTCTTTAAGAAACTGGCTGCAACGACCGTGATGGGCGTGGCTGGCGCGGCATTCGCGACAGGCGTCTTCGCTGCCGATTTCGTGGCCAAGATCGGTCATCTTGAATCGGCGCAGCAGTCGCGTCACGTTCATCTCGAGAAAGTGGCAAAGCTGGTCAATGAGCGCACCGATGGTGCGGTGGAGTTCCAGCTCTTCCCACAGGGCCAGCTCGGCCAGCAGCGCGAAATGACCGAGGGCGTCCAGCTCGGAACGCTTGAGGCAACGGTTGCTCCGGCAGCGTTCCTTGGTGGTTTCAATCCCGCCGTTTCGATCATGGACATTCCCTTCCTGCTTCCCGACAATGACGAGACCGCACAGAAGATCCGCGGCGGTGCGTTTGGTGAGGCGCTTTGTGATAGCTTCAATTCGCGCGGCGTGACCTGCATCGGTCTGTGGCCCAACGGCAAGAAGAACTTCACCTCTTCCAAGCCGCTTGCAAGCCTTGAGGACTTCGCGGGCCAGAAATTCCGCGTGATGGATTCCAATATCCTGATCGAGCAGTTCAACTCGCTCGGCGCTTCGGCCATCGCGCTTCCCTTTGGCGAGCTCTACACCGCGCTGCAGACGGGCGTTGTCGATGGCGAGGAAAACCCGCTCGACACGATCCAGCGCATGAAGTTCTACGAGGTGCAGAAGCATCTCGTGCTGTCTGATCACGGCGCGATGGAAGATGTGATCCTCTTCAATCCGGCCTGGTGGGCAAGCCTTCCCGAGGAGCATCAGAAAACCATTGTCGATGCCTTCAACGAGGTTATTCCCGAGCTCATCAATCACAAGGCCGAGGCGGTTGCCGCAGCGCTTGAGGAGATCAAGGCTTCCGGCATCGACATTCGCGAGATGAGCGATGAAGAAAAAGCCGCGTTCCGCGACAAGATGTATCCGGCAGCTCGTGCCGCCTATATCGAGCGTGCGGGCGAAGAGGGCGAGAAGCTGATCGCCATCTACGAAAAAGAGTATGAGGCGGCAGGCGCACAGTAAGCGCCGCCTCCAACCTGAACCGAAGCTTTGACGGTCACATGCCGGGCTCCGCAAAGAGCCCGGCAGCGGCTTCCTTTTTTCAAGGGCGCGGCTTCATTTGCAGGGATTGAGACGTTGAAAGCACTTGCCATCATCAGAACTGCAGAGCGGGTTGCGGCGGTATCCATCTTTCTGACCATGGTCGCGCTCTATTCTGCAAATGTGCTGGCCCGGCAGGTTGGTGGCACCTTTGCCTCCGAGTTCGCCTGGGTCGAGGAAGCTGTGCGGCTGATGAGCCTCTTCCTCGTTTTCCTCACGGTCGGTCTCGCCCTTGAAAAGGGACGCCACGCCGGTGTGCACACCTGGCGCGACCGCATTGCGCGGGCGACCGGGCTGCCGCTCAGAAAGATCATCGATGCGATCGGCTTCGTGTTTTGCATCTATCTTGTCTGGCTCGGCTACCAGATGACCGCCTTCGTTTACGGCATGGGCCAGAAGAGCCCGACGCTGAACATTCCGGTCTTCTGGATCTATCTCGCGCCCACCATCGGTTTTGCGCTCATGGCGCTGCGCTTCGCGCTCAGCTTTTTCGGCCGCATCGATCGTTTCGCCGGTCAGGCATCGGAGGAACAATGATCCTTTTCGCACTCGTCATCATCGTTGCGGTCCTGCTGCTGGTCCTCGGTTTCGAGATGTTTCTCGTGCTGGGCGTGCCGGCGCTCATGATCAAGGAATTTTTCTACGGAAACCTGCCAGACCCGGTGGTCGTGCAGAAGATTCTGGGCGGCATCAACCACACCACGCTTCTGGCCATTCCCTTCTTCATTCTGGCGGCCGAGCTGATGGGCGAGGGGCAGATCGCGCGTCGCCTCACCGGCCTGGTCAAGGTGCTGGTCGGCCATCTGCGCGGCGGCATGGGCTACACCACCATTGGTGGCTCCATGGCGTTCGGTTCAGTCTCCGGCTCCGCACCGGCCACAGTCGCAGCCATGGCGCGCATGGTCTATCCGGAAATGCGCAAGGCCGGTTTCAGCGACAAATTCTCGCTTGGTTTGATCGTTTCAAGCGCCGAGACGGCGCTGCTCATTCCGCCATCCATCACCTTCATCATCTATGGCTGGATGACAGGCACCTCGGTTGCGAAGCTCTTCGTCGGGGGTCTGGCCGTCGGACTGGTGCTTGGCCTTGCCTTCGCCATCATGGCGGCGCTTGAAGCGCGCCGCTCCGGCGTCGAGCGCGGCCCACGCACGAGCTGGAAAGAGCGCGTCATTGCGATCCGCGAGGCGGGGTGGGCGCTCGGCATGCCGATCATCATTCTGGGCGGCATTTACAGCGGCTATTTCACACCCACCGAGGCCGCGGCGGCCAGCGTCGTCTACGCCATTTTCGTGGAAGGCGTGATCTTTCGCGAGTTGACCTTCCGCAAGCTTTTTGCCGTCACGGAGCGTGCGGCCATTTCCACAGCCATCATCTTCGTTCTTCTGGCGATGGGTGGGCTGCTCTCCTATTTCATCACGCTGGCGCAGGTGCCATCGGCGATCACGGCGTTTCTCGACGCAATCCATGCCGGGCCGATCATGTTCCTCCTGATCGTGAACATCAGCTTCCTGATCGCCGGCATGTTCATCGATCCGAATTCGGCGCTCTTGATCCTCGTTCCGCCGCTTTATCCGGTGGCTCTGGCGCTCGGCATCGATCCCGTCCATTTCGGCATGATTGTCACGCTGAACATTTCCATCGGCATGATAACGCCGCCCTTCGGGCTCGACATCTTCGTGGCGTCCTCGACGCTCTCCAAGCCGGTCCTCACGATCATTTCGGGTCTGTGGCCCTTCATCATCGCGAACCTCATCGTGCTGGCGATCATCACCTATGTGCCGGACATTTCCACCTTCCTGCCCAACCTTGTGTTCGGCTGATGGGAATGCCAGAAAGGATTGAAACGATGGACGACGTGCCGTCAATCAAGGCTTTCGAGCTGCCGCTCTCGGTCAAGAGCAACGAGCCGGTCAATGGCGAATATCGTCTTCTGGTTCTTGCGGCACCGCATGACATTCTGAAGCGCTGCCGTGCAGGGCAGTTCTTTCATCTTCTGTGCCCGCAGGCCGGCGGTGAGACTCCCTTTCTGCGCCGACCCATGAGCATTTACGGCTTCTATCCCGAAAAGGGGGAGCTGCATTTCCTCTACAAGGTAACGGGTGCGGGCACCCGCGCGCTGGCCTCGCTGGCGCTCGGCGACAGGCTTAATGTTCTCGGCCCTCTCGGCGAGCCCTTCACCATTGCTGATGACTGGCAGGATCTTGTGCTGGTGGCGCGCGGCGTGGGGCTTGCCACGCTTGCCCCGCTGGCGCTGGAGGCCAACCGTCTTGGCCGCAGGCTCACCGCGATCTGCAGCGCGCGTCATCCCGACTATCTGATGTCGACGGATTATTTTGCGTCGCTCGGCGCGGATGTGATCACGCTGACCGACGCGGAAGGCACGTCCGATCTCGACAATCTGGAAAAGGTTATCGAGGGGCTGATCGCGGCCGGGCGCGCCGACGCATTCTACACCTGCGGCTCCAACCGCATGCTCAGGCTGTTGCAGACCATCGGCGAACGCCACGGCATTCCCGGCCAGATCGCGCTGGAACAGCAGATGGCCTGCGGCATCGGCATGTGCCATTGCTGCGTGCGCCCGTTCAATCGCGGCGACCGGCAGGTGCATCTGCGCGTGTGCCGCGAAGGCCCCGTCTTCGACATGATGGAGGCGATTGCATGGTAGATCTTTCGGTCGATATTTCCGGGCTCAAGCTCAAGAACCCGATCATGCCGGCATCCGGCACCTTCTCCGAGGATCTCGCGGAGGTGTTCGATCTCGAGCGGCTTGGCGCGCATGTGACCAAGACGATCACCCGTGGCTGGCGCGACGGCAATCCGACGCCGCGCGTCTGCGAGGTGAACGGATCCATGCTCAACTCGATCGGCATTCCGAGCAAGGGCGTGGGTGCCTTCATCGAGAAGGTGGTGCCGTTCTATGCCCATTACGAGACACCGCTCGTCGTCTCCATTTCAGGCAACACGGCGGATGAGTTCGCAACGCTGTGTTCCGAGGTCAGCGTGCCCGGCGTCGCGGCCATCGAGGTCAACATCTCGTGCCCGAACATCGAGGAAGACGGCAAGGCGTTCGCCATCCGCCCGTCTTCCACACATGACGTGATGCGCAAGCTGCGCGCGGCGACCGACCTGCCGCTCTGGGCCAAGCTCACACCCAACACGGGCGAGACCTCTGAAGTTGCGCGCGCCGCGGAAGAGGCTGGCGCTGATGCGCTGGTGGTGGCCAACACCATCCTCTCCATGGCCATCGACATCAACACGCGCCGGCCCAAGCTTGGCAATCTGATGGGGGGACTGTCGGGCCCCAGCCTCAAACCCATCGCTCTGCGCATGGCCTATCAGTGTGCGCGGGCAACCAGCATTCCCGTCATCGGCTGCGGCGGCATTTCCACCGTGGAAGACGTGATCGAATATCTGATCGCCGGGGCATCCGCCGTTCAGGTGGGAACGGCCACCTTCATTCACCCGACGATCATGCTGTCGCTGATCGACGGTCTGGAAGACTGGCTTTCCAACCAGGGGCTTTCGTCGGTGAAAGACCTGATCGGCACGGTGATCGATGGCGAACAGGATGAGGCGGTCGTCTTCATGGAAGCAGCGCCATGAACACCCAGCCCGCTCCATTCGCTGATGTCCGGGCGCAGGATCATGCACTGGCCGCGCGGCTTTTCGACGATGTTGCGCGCCTGTCGCCGGATGTGGAGGGCGTCAGCCGCCCGGCCTTTTCCGAGATCGAGACGCGGACGCTGAAATATCTTGAAGACGTAGCGAAGGCCGAGGGGCTGGCGGTCTGGTACGATGCAGGCTGCAACGCGCTTTTCTCGCTTCCGGAGGACCGCGATGCCGAGCGTGTCGTCGTCGTCGGCTCCCATGTGGACAGCGTGCCTTTCGGCGGAAACTTCGACGGGCTCGCCGGTGTCGTCGCGGGGCTCATCTGCCTGATCCGCGCTCGGCGCGAGGGGCGCCGCTTTGCAAAACCGGTGCATGTGCTCGCAATGCGTGGCGAGGAAAGCGCCTGGTTCGGCCCGTGCTATATCGGCTCGAAGGTGCTGACCGGAACGCTTTCAAAGCGCGAGCTTGAAGAAATCCACAAGGGCGATGGCCGCACGCTGGAAGCGCATATGGCCGATATCGGCCTGCCCGTGGAGAAAATCCGTGCGCAAAAGCCGCTCATGGATGTCAGCCGGATGGCGGCCTATCTCGAACTTCACATCGAGCAGGGGCCGCTCCTGATCGGCAAGAACATTCCGGCAGCCGCCGTGTCGGGCATTCGCGGCAATATCCGCTACCGCTCGATCACCTGCCACGGCGAGGCCGGCCATTCCGGCGCGGTGCCCAAGGCCTATCGGCGTGATCCCGTTCTCGCCATGGCCGATCTTCTGGTGCGGCTCGACGAAAGCTGGACGACGATCCTCAACAAGGGCGACGATCTGGTGCTGACAAGCGGCATCGTGGCGACAGATCCGGAAAAACACGCCATGTCGCGCATTCCCGACCGTGTGTCCTTCAGCCTCGACATGCGCAGCCAGAAGCCGGAAACGCTGGACGACATGCGCGCGCTTCTGAAGAGCGAGATCAAGGAGATCGAGCGCGACCGGCGGGTGCGTTTCGAGCTTGGCGAAGAGCTCCGTGTGGAACCGGCGCTGTGCGACAGGGGGCTCGTCGCCGGCCTCGAAGAGGCCATGCGCCAGGTGGGACAGGAGCCTTTCGTCATGCCAAGCGGCGGCGGGCACGACGCAGCCGTGTTCGCTGCCGCCGGCGTTCCCTCCGCGATGGTGTTCGTGCGCAACCGGAATGGCTCGCACAATCCGCAGGAAGCGATGGAAATCGACGATTTTCTTGCCGGCGTGGATATCCTCTCGGCATTTCTTGCGGGGGCGGAGTGATGGTGCGTTTTCTTCTGGAGCAAAATCTCCTCATTGCCGGGCTGGTTCAGGCGGGAGATAGCTGTTAGCGAAAAGGCCCGAACAACGAACAGGACCACGACATGTTCTCCAACACCTTTCCCGACCGGACTGCCATTTCTCAAATGGTCGCCCGCATGCTTCTGGAGATCGAGGCGGTGCATTTTCGCGCCGAGCAGCCGTTCACGTTCACATCTGGTCTTGCAAGTCCGGTCTATATCGATTGCCGCAAGCTGATATCCTATCCGCGCGTTCGCGCCGCGATCATGGATTTCGCGGCCTCGGTCATCTTCCGCAATGTCGGTTTCGAGCAGTTCGATGCGGTGGCGGGTGGCGAGACGGCGGGCATTCCCTTTGCCGCCTGGCTTGCCGAGCGCATGGGATTGCCCATGCAATATGTGCGCAAGAAGCCGAAAGGCTTTGGCCGCGATGCGCAGATCGAGGGCGCGCTGAGCGAAGGCGCGCGTGTGCTTCTGGTCGAGGACCTGACCACCGATGGCGGCAGCAAGATCAAGTTTGCCGAGGCCGTGGCGCGCACCGGCGCGCAGGTCACCGACACGTTCGCTGTCTTCTACTATGATATCTTCCCCGACACGCCGAAGCGGCTTGAAGCCGCCGGTATGCGCCTGCATCATCTGGCCACCTGGTGGGATGTGCTCGCTGTCTGCAAGGAAGAAAACCGCTTTTCGCCGGAAACGATCGCTGAGGTCGAAAAATTCCTGAATGCGCCAACCGAATGGTCGGCGAACCATGGCGGCATCTCAGAACTGCCGCAGTAAATCCCAAAGGACCTGGATCATGTTTGACACGTTTTTGAAGGATCTGAACGAGCAGGGCGGAAGCGTTCGCGCCTATGAAGGCTGCGCGGTCAAGGCCCATGCCCGCATCACCAGCGAGCCGGAAAACGCCGCTGCCCTTCTGCTCATCGCCTACGCCGCCCAGCGCTTTGTGGAGGCCTATGACGACCAGCCGCTCACCATGACGGCGGCGGACGAAGAGCTGGAGCTCTTCACCGAGATCGTCAACACGCTCGATGCCGCCTACAAGGACGGGTCCGAGGCTGAAAAGCTTTCCGCCCTCAACAAGGCTTCGGCGCGCCTCGCTGCGACGATCAAAGCCGGATAACAGGCTTCAAACCACTGGCATGTCACGCGCTCGCCGGATATCTCCGGCGAGCGATTTCGTTGCGCGCCGGTTTCGACCAAATAGCCGTTTCCTTTCCTCCACGCATGCGATAGCGTCGCGCCCGAATTCGCATGGGAGCCGGGTTTGCATCTGTATTTGAGGTTTTGCGCCGTGCTGGATCGGCTGGCGACGGCGTTTTGTGTCATTGCTTGCCTGGCCCTGACGGCCAGCGTGCTTGCCATCGTGGTGATGCGCTATGGTTTCGGCATCGGCTTCATCGAGCTGCAGGATTTCGCTTCCTACACATTTGCCGTGCTTCTGATCTTCTCCGTGCCTGTCTGTCTTCGCAGGGGCGGGCATGTGCGCGTTGAGGTTCTTTCTGAGAATCTTTCGCCCACCTACGCGCGTATCGCGGATACGGTTGCGGTTCTCCTGTTTCTCATACCGGTGTTCGGGCTGATCATCTGGGCCGACTGGGCGGATCTCGCCTATTCCTGGTCCATCCGCGAGGCTTCGGTCGAAACGGGTGGGCTTCCGGGCCTGTTCGTCGTCAAGACGGCCTTGCCGCTCGGGGCCGCGATGATGATCCTGCAGGGTATTGCGATGGTGCTCGCGCCGGACGCACAACGCACCGCCGAAGACGAGCCGGCCCTATGACCCTTTCCGAACTGTTTCTGTGTTTGATGCTGGTCGGGCTCTTCGCCGGCATTCTGAGTGGCATTCCGGCCATGCTCGCCATTGCCGGTGTGCCCTTTGTCGTCGCGGTCATTGCCAGCCTCTTCGGCGCGTTCGATCTGTCTTTTCTGGATTTCTTTCCAAGCCGCGTCTGGGGCGTGATGAGCAACACGCTTTTGATGTCGGTGCCGCTGTTCATTCTGATGGGGGTGGTGCTGGAGCGGTCGCAGCTTGCCGAGCGCATGCTCGAGGTCCTGCGCGAGATGCTTGGCGCATCGCCCCGCGGCCTTGCCCTTTCCGTGTTGCTTTTCAGCGCGCTCATAGCGGCGTCCACCGGCATTGTCGGTGCGACGGTCGTCATGCTGGGCCTCGTCAGTCTCCCCGCCATGCTGCAGGCGGGGGTTTCGCCGCGCGTGTCGAGCGGCATCATCTGTGCCAGCGGCACGCTGGGTCAGATCATCCCGCCTTCCATCCTGCTCGTGCTTCTGGGCGATCAGATCGGCAACACCTATCTGGAAGCGCAGCAGAAGGCCGGAAATTTCGCCCCCGACGCCGTTTCCGTGGGCGATCTCTTCGCCGGGGCCATCCTGCCCGGACTGCTGCTTGTCGGCCTCTATGGTGTCTATATTCTTTTCACGCTGCGTGGTGCCCACGGAGCCGTTGAGAATACCAGCCGCAGGCGGGTTCCGCTGAGCCGTATCCTGGGCGTTTTCCTGCCGCCGCTCCTGCTAATTCTGGCAGTGCTGGGGTCCATTCTCGGCGGGGTAGCCACCACAACGGAGGCGGCGGGACTGGGTGCCGTGGGCACGATCCTGCTGGCCGGTTACACACGCGGCGGTGTTGGCCGCGCCGGGCGGGGCGTCATCCTCTCTGCTGTTGTCGCGGGCGGCATTCTGGTGTTCCTGCGCGCTTTCGGGTTTGTACCGCCATCCGGGCTAGGCACTCCGGCCGGCTTCGTTGCGCTCCTTGCTGCCGCGCTGATCGCCGCAGGCGTCGTTTTCTCTGGCTGGCGGCTGATGCGTACGGATGTTCTCGTTCCCGCCGTCATCGATACGCTGCGCATCTCCGGCATGGTGTTCGGCATCGTCATCGCCGCCTCCATGCTGTCTCTGGTGTTTCGCGGTTTTGGCGGCGATGAGCTGGTGGCCGGTTTTCTGGAGCAGGTGCCGGGCGGCAAGTGGGGCGCTCTCGCGCTGGTCATGGTGGTGGTCTTCTTCCTCGGTTTCATCCTCGAGGCCGTGGAGATCATCTACATCGTCGTGCCGCTGCTCGGCGCGCCCATTCTGGCCACGGATTTCTCGCCCGTCTGGTTCGCCGTCCTGCTCGCCATGAACCTGCAGACCTCATTTCTGACGCCGCCCTTCGGCTTTGCGCTTTTCTATTACCGCTCGGTTGCGCCGCGCAGCATCACGACGATGGAGATTTACCGCTCGGTGATCCCGTTCGTGGCCATACAGCTTGTCGCTCTGGCGCTTCTCATCACATTCCCGGCTGTGGTTACATGGCTGCCGGACATGCTCTTCAGATAGTCGTTGTTCAGGAGGAAACCCGACATGAAACGCAGAACATTCCTTACGGCTGGGGCTGGTGCCACGGCTGCGGCGCTCGCCACACCGGCCATCGCGCAGGGCAAGATCGAGTGGAACCTGCCCACCAGCTTTCCCAAGAATGCGCCGGGCGTGGGCACGAATGTCACCGGCTTTGCCGAGAAGGTGGCTGCCATGTCCGATGGCCGCCTGACCTTCAAGGTTTTCGGTGGTGGCGAGCTGGTGCCGCCCTTCGGCGTGGAGGATGCCGTGCAGCAGGGCAAGGCCCCTGTCGGGCACAACCCGCCCTATTATGCCGCCGGCAAGAACCCGTCGCTGCACTGGTTCACCGCGGTGCCCTTCGGCATGACGGCAGCCGAGCATTATGCATGGCTGCGCTATGGTGGTGGTCAGGAGCTGTGGGACGACATTTACGGCCAGCGCAACCTGAAGCCGCTCTACTCCGGCAATTCTAACACGCAGAGCGCCGGCTGGTTCAAATCCGAGATCAATTCGCTGGACGACCTCAAGGGTCTCAACATGCGCATTGCCGGTCTCGGTGGCGAGATGTACCGCAAGCTCGGCGTCAACGCCGTTCTCATGCCCCCGCCGGAAATCTTCCAGGCGTTGCAATCGGGTGCGCTTGACGCGGCTGAATGGGTCGGGCCGTTCCTCGATCAGGCGTTCGGCCTGCAGAAGATCACCAAGAACTGCTACCTGCCGGCCTATAACGAGCCGAGCGCAGCACTTGCCATCGTTTTCAACAAGGACGCATGGGCCGAGCTTTCGCCCGACCTGCAGGCGATCTGCGAGGCGGCGGCTCTTGCCGCAAGCCAGGAGGCGCTTGCCCAGTTCGATTATCACAATGCCCGCGCCATGGCCGCGCTCGAAGCCGAGGGCGTCATCTTCCGCGATGTGCCGGACGATGTGGCTGAAGGGCTCAAGAAGGCATGGGAAGAGGTTCGTGACGAACTGACCGCCCAGAGCGAAGATGTTGCCCGCGTGCGCGAGAGCTATGACACCTTCCTGGCGGAAAGCGTGAAATACGCCAACGCCATGAACATGCCGCTGCTCAAGCGGCGCTAAGAGAAGCAAGTTCCGCAGTGGACGAGTGTTTTCGCCCACTGCGGTCCGGCTGCCGCATTCGTCGCAGTGACACGGTTGCGGAAATGTGGCACCACACGCCCATGAAGCTGATGCGTGACATGTTGAAGGATCGCCTTGCGACTGGCCTGATTGCCGGTCTTCTGGCCTATTTCCTCATCATGCAGGGCTTTGCCGCCGCCTTCGCCCAGGGTGCGATGGCAGGCACTGGCGGCATCCCCGGTTTCATTATCTGTACGCCGAGCGGCATTGGCCTCGCCGAAAGCGATGGGTCTGCGCCGGCGCGCAGCGCGCATGACTGCTGCACCACGCTCTGCCAGACAGGCTGTGCCGTATCGCCGGCCCTGCCGGGTGAACATGCGGGGCTAGACTGTGCCTCCCGTGATGCTTTCTCCATTGCGCGCCTGCCCGGTGCGCTAGTTCTTCATCCTGTTGCGCTTGGCTTTCTTGCAGAGGCGCGCGCGCCACCGGTTTTCTCCATCTGACGCATTGAATCATGAAAACGTCCACGGGTGACCGTGGCCGGTATCTGCGCTTATGGAGACAAGACATGCGCATTTTGACCCGTACCCTAACGGCTGCAATGCTGTTCATTGCCGCCCCCGCATTCGCTGGCGATTACACGCTCGGCAAACTGGAGCTCGACCAGCCCTGGACCCGTGCGACACCGCCCGGTGCCAAAGCCGCGGGCGGCTTCGTTACCATCGTCAATGGTGGCGAAGAAGACGACCGTCTGGTCAGCGCCGAGGCCGCTTTTGCGGGCCGCGTGGAACTGCACACGATGGACATGACCGATGGTGTCATGAAGATGCGTCATCTGCCTGATGGCATCCCCGTGCCGGCGGGCGAGACGGTCAATCTCGCACCGGGCGGCCTGCATGTGATGTTCATGGAGCTGAAGAAGCCGATTGCCGAGGGAGCGCCGGTTTCCGTCACGCTCACCTTCGAGAAGGCGGGCTCAATCGAGGTGGAGATGTCTGTGGCGAAACCGGGCGCACCTGCCCCTGAAGGCCACAGCCACATGCACAGCGAGAGCAAGAGCTGATGTCTCGCCGCTCGCTTTCAATCCTGGCCGGCGCGGTTCTCGCGCTGGTCCTTGCCATCGTGGCTGTGGCGACGATGAACATCACCCCCGGCGGCAGGGCCGGCGGGGGAACCGGCACCGCCGATATAGGCGGTGCGTTCACGCTCACTGGAGAGGGCGGAGAGACCGTCACCGAGGCTGATTTCCTTGGCAAGCCGACGGCGATTTTCTTCGGTTTTACCTTCTGCCCGGATGTTTGCCCGACCACGCTTTTCGAGCTGTCAGGCCTGATCGAGGCGTTGGGCTCCGACGCAGATAAGCTGAATTATGCGTTCGTTTCGGTCGATTGGGAAAGGGACGGACCCGAGGACCTTGCCCGCTACACATCAAGCTTCGACGATCGGATCAGGGGGTTGGCTGGAACCGAGGAGCAGATCGAGGCGATCACCAAAGCCTATCGGGTCTATTACAAAAAGGTCCCGACGGAGGATGGGGACTACACGATCGATCACTCTGCGTCGGTCTATCTGATGGACGCCACAGGCGGCTTCGTTGGCACGCTGTCCTATGGCGAGGCGCACGATTCCATGCTGGAAAAGCTGAAGCGTCTGGCAACGCAGAGCTGAGGGGGGGATGATGAGCAATACCAATACACAGGCGCTTCCCGGCCTGCCGACGCACGAGGCGACCGGCAAGACGCTGAGGCGCAAACTCTATCTGGCGGCATGGCGCTGGCATTTCTATGCCGGTCTCTACGTGGCACCTTTCCTGGCGATGCTCGCCATTACCGGGCTGATCATGCTCTGGGTGAGTGCCATAGACGGTCGTGATGGCGAAAAGATTGGCGTGACGCCGCAGGGTGCGCAGACCAGCATTCTTGCACAAGCCTCCGCCGCGCAGACGGCGCTGCACGAAGGCCATGTGGTCGAATATATCGCGCCGACCGCAGCCGACCGCGCCGCCGTTTTCCGTGTCGATAGCGGAGGTGAGGCGATGATGGTTGCCGTCGATCCCTACACGGCCGAGGTTCTGGACATCTGGAACAGGCAGGCCGGCTGGTACGACTTTGCGTCAGATATTCACGGAACGTTGCTGATCGGCGATCTGGGTGACCGGTTGATCGAGATAGCCGCCGGTTTCGGTATCGTCCTGATCGTAACCGGGCTTTATCTGTGGTGGCCGCGTGACGGGCAAGGGCCCGGCAAGGCGCTTCGCCCCGATTTCGGGGCGCGGGGCCGGTCCTTCTGGAAGTCGCTGCACAAGACTGTCGGTCTCTACACCGCGCTCATCCTTTTCGTCTTTCTCATCAGCGGCCTGTCCTGGGCTGGCGTCTGGGGAGAAAAATTCGTCCAGGCATGGAGCACCTTTCCGGCGGAGAAATGGGACAATGTGCCCCTTTCCGACAAGACGCATGCATCGCTCAATCATGGAGCGACCAAGGATGTGCCCTGGGCGCTGGAGCAGACGCCGCTTCCCGCGTCGGGATCTGATGCAGGCCGTGCCGGACTGCCGGCTTCCGGCCCGTTCAATCTCGATGAGATTGTCGCGTTCGGGCGCAGCCTTGGCTATGAAGGGCGCTTCCGTGTCGCCACGCCGCGCGGCGATACGGGCGTGTGGACGCTTGCTCAGGATTCCATGAGCAACGATTCCACCGACCCTGCGTCCGACAGGACGGTGCATATCGACCAGTACACTGGCAACATTCTCGCGGATGTGGGCTTTGCCGACTATTCGCCGGCGGGCAAAGCGATGGCCGTGGGCATTGCCTTCCACGAAGGCGATATGGGGCTGTGGAACCTCGCGCTGAACACGGTTTTCTGCCTGTCCGTCATCTTCCTGTCGATCAGCGGCCTGGTCATGTGGTGGATGCGCCGGCCCTCGCGCGCGCTGCGGCTTGCTGCTCCGCCGTTGCCGGCCAACCTTCCCCTGTGGAAAGGGGCGGTGGTGGTGATGCTTCTGGTGTCGCTGCTGTTTCCATTGGTGGGCATCACGCTGCTGGCGCTGCTCGCGTTGGATGTGCTGGTGATCCAGCGTGTCAAACTCCTTGCACGCCTTCTTGCCTAACGCGTTGTTTGAAAGTGGTATCGCCGGGCGGCGCTTTCCGATTGAGCGCCGCCCGCTCTCGTCCTATGATCGGCTCGAATGGAGAGTGCGATGCAAAGCGAAAAACCCCCGAGAGTTTCGTCTCTGATCAACAAGGTGCTGGCCAATGCGCCGCAGCCGAACGACATCCGCCTTCTCGCGCAGCGCCTGCATGACCATGCGCTGGAGCCTCGCTCGACACCTGAGGAGACGCAGGCGCTTGTGGCGGATCTGGGATACGCGACGATCGCGGCGTTTTGCGAGGCTGCCGGTCTGCCCGCACATCTCGCTGATCGTTGGGAGCGTTTCGGCATTTCCGGCGAGATGCGGCAGGTGCTTTTGCTTTTGGCTGCCCAGCGCCGCGCCATGGTTGAGGCCGTGCGTGAATTCGAAGCCATAACGCATGTAGGGCTTGACGACTTCATGCGTGAGCGCGGCCTGATCTGACCATCCGTCAAATATTCAAAGCCCGTCGTCTTCCGCACGGTCGAGCAGCATTTGCGCTGTCGCTGCATCGGTGATGAGCGCGGCTGCGGAAACCGTGCGCAGGGCAGCAAGAATAGCGGAGACCTTCTGTTCCCCGCCTGCGGCGAGAATTACATGGGGAATGCGGGCCACCGTATCCAGATCTATGGCCATGATACGCTGGTTGACCTCGTGGTCGACCATCTGTCCTGCCGCATCCACGAAATAGCACAGAATGTTCGCCACCGCGCCTTTGTCGCGCAGAGGTTCGATCAGTGCTTTGGGCACGATGCCATGCCGGAAGATGGTCGCCTCCGGTGAAATCGCGCCCACGGTCAGAAGCGCCATGTCTGCCTTGGCAGCTCGCTCGCGCACATCGCGCAGCGATGGTTGCTCCCAGAGACGTTCGCGCAGGTCTGGATCGTCCACCACCACCGGCGCACTGATCTGGTAGCTGTCCACCTTGAAGCGTTCGGCCACTTTGGTCGCAACGATGGATGGGTTGATCCATTGCGAATGTGGCAGGCTGCCCACAAGGCCGATGACGGTCGAGCCTGTCAAATCGCGCTGAGCCATGAAGCTCAGGCTTGAATGCAGCGTGGCGCCGCCGCCAATGGCGAGCGTCATGCCAGGCTTCATCTGCTCTTCAAGGTAGCGCGCCACGGCATGCCCGATCGCGCGCTCCAGGTTGTCTTCCTCTTCAGGGGCAGGCACCACAATCGCGCTTTGCAGACCCCAGCGCTTTTCCAGTTTTCGCTCGAGCGCCACCTGCTCGGCGGTCTCGGCATTGATGGTGGTCACCACCATATGGCTTTCGGCACTGGCCGCGAGCGCACGCATGACCTTCATGCGGCTCACATTGAGCAGGCTGGCAATCTTCTCCTGCGTCAGGCCTTCCACATGATAGAGCCAGGCCATCTTCACATTGAGATCGGCGGAAGACAGCGTTGGCTCGTCTGCCGGCTTCTTTTTGCTTTTTCGCGGCACGGCGGTGATTCCCTCTCTCATCGCGCAATGGTTTTAGCACAAGGCAGTTTCACGCGTGGTTCATTTGAACGGTAAAATTGCGAAATTTTATTGCGTTCTTTTGTTATTGACGAAAAACATATGTTCATATTCAATATAGGGGCGCTTTTGTTACAAGCCTGTCATATTGCGCATGCAGGGGAGGAGCTCCGGTGCAAATGCCCGGAGATGCAAACAGAGGAGTTATCCCATGGGACGCCAGTCCACGATCCGTTCGGTTGCGCTCGCAGCCGCACTGCTCACATCCACAGCCGCTTTCGCTGAGAACCTCGTTCTTTACACCTCGCAGCCTGATGCCGATGCTGCAGAGACCGTCGATGCTTTCAAGGCCGCCAATCCCGGCGTCGAGGTTGAGATCTTCCGTTCCGGCACCAGCGATCTCATGACCAAGCTGGCCGCAGAGTTTGCCGCTGGCAGCCCGCAGCCGGACGTGCTTCTGATCGCCGATGCAGTCAGCATGGAAACGCTCAAGAAGGACGGCCACCTGATGGCCTATCCGGAAGCCAATGTGGAAGGCTTCGAGGAAGCCGCCTATGACGCCGAGAAGACCTATTTCGGCTCCAAGCTCATCACCACCGGCATCGCATACAACACGGCAGCGGCCGAAAAGCCGGAGCATTGGTCCGATCTGACGGGCGAGGCCTACAAGGACCTCACCATCATGCCGAGCCCGCTCTATTCCGGTGCCGCAGCCTATCTCCTGTCCGCCTTCGTCAACCGCGACGACCTCGGCTGGGACTATTTCGAGAAGCTGAAGGAGAACGGTCACGTGGCCGTGCGCGGCAATGGCGCTGTTCTGAAGTCCGTTGCAAGCGGTGAGAAGGCCTATGGCATGCTCGTCGACTTCATGGCCATGAACGCCAAGAAGGACGGTTCGCCCATCGAGTTCGTGTTCCCCGAGGAAGGCGTGACTGCCGTCACCGAGCCGGTTGCCATCATGTCGACCGCGAAGAACCCGGACGTGGCCAAGAAGTTCGTCGATTTCATTCTCTCCGACGATGGTCAGAAGCTGGCGCTCAAGCAGGGCTACCTGCCGGCGAAGCCTTCTGTCGGTTCGCCCGATTGGCTGCCCGAGGGCACCAAGATCAACGTCATGAGCGTTGACGTGAAGAAGGTTGTCGATGAGATCGCCGGCAACAAGGAGAAATTCTCCTCCATGTTCGGCGGCTAAGGAAAAACCTTAATGACCGCAATTCGTAAGGAACGTCAGGGCCAGGATATGGCCCTGACAGCGGGGATCGTCGCGCTTATCGTCATCTTTTCGCTGCTGCCCATGGCGCGGCTCTTGCAGGAAGTCATCCTGCCCGGCGGTCAGTTCTCGCTTGATGTCATTCGCAATGGTCTGATCGACGACACGACCTGGCGCGCCACCTGGAACACGCTGGTGGTTGGCCTGGGCGGAACGATTTTCGCCCTGGTGCTCGGTGTGGCTGTTGCCATTCTCGTTTCGCTGTCGGATGTGCGCCAGCGTCAGGCTTTCGTCCTGTGCTTCGTCACACCGCTCATGATTGCGCCGCAGGTGACCGCGCTCGCCTGGCTGCAGCTTTTCGGCCCCTCCAGCCCGCTTTTGAACATGCTGGGCATGGCGCCGCCGCTTGGCACGCGCAATCCGCTTTATTCGCCTGAAGGCATCGTCTTCCTGCTCGGCATCCAGTATGCGCCGCTCGTCTTTCTGATCGTGCGCGCCGGCATGCGCAAGCTGCCGCGTGAGCTGGTCGAGGCCGCGCAGTCGAGCGGGGCCGGCTGGGTTCGCGTGCTTGGGACCATCATCCTGCCGCTCATGACGCCCTCCATCGTGGGCGCGGCCGCACTCACCTTCGTTTCCTGTGTCGGCAATTTCGGCATTCCCGCATTCCTGGGTATCCCGGCAAACTATCTTGTTCTGCCGACGCTCATCTATCAGCGTCTGGCCGGTGGCGGGCCGGATGTCCTCTCAGAGGTGGCGTTCCTTTCGGTGCTCATCGGCGTCATCGCCATGGTCGGCATCGTCATGCAGGACCGCATTGCGAGCCGTCGCGATTTCCGCATTACCTCCACCTCGCTGCCTGCCGCGCCCTACCAGCTCGGCGTCTGGCGTGTGCCGGTGGAACTGGGAATGTGGGCTCTGATCGCGCTCATTCTCGTGCTGCCGCTGGTGGGGTTGATCCTCACATCGCTGGTGCGGGGCTACGGCGTGACACTGACGGCTGAAACGGCCACGCTGGAGAACTACTATTTCGTGATCTTCCAGCATGCGGCGGCAAGCCGGGCCTTTCTCAACAGTCTCTATCTATCGGCGGGCGCGTCGATCTTCGCGGTCTTCGTGGCGATCCCGCTCGGCTACGTGATCGCCTGGGGCAACAAGCGCTGGATCAAGGCACTCAACCTTGCCATCGAGCTGCCCTACGCGCTGCCGGGTGTGGTGCTCGCCATCGCCTCGCTGCTCCTGTTCCTGAAGCCCATGCCAATCACCGGCATCCAGATTTACAACACGGTCTGGATCATTCTCTACGCCTATCTCGCGCGCTTCCTGATCCTGGCCGTCAGGCCGACGATCACGGGCTATTTCCAGCTCGACCGAGCGCTTGAGGAAGCGGCACAGGTGGCCGGCGCAGGACTGTTCACACGGATGCGCACCATCATTTTCCCGCTCATCGCTCCGGCGGCCATTGCCGGCGGATTGCTGATCTTCATGACAGCGCTGTGCGAGCTGACGGTGTCGGCACTTCTGTGGTCCTCAGGCTCGGAGACCATCGGCGTCGTGATCTTCTCTTTCGAACAGGGTGGCGATTCCAAATATGCGGCGGCGGTTTCCGCCATCATGGTCGCAACCACCTTCCTTCTGATGCTGCTCGCCAGCCTCTTTGCAAACAAACTACCGGACGGAGTTCTTCCATGGCGGGACTGAGCATTAAGAACGTCACCAAGACTTTTGGCGAGGCGAAGGCCCTCGACAATGTCTCCATCGATGTCGCGGATGGCGAGTTCCTTGCTGTCCTCGGTCCCTCGGGCTGCGGCAAGACCACGCTTCTGCGCATGATTGCCGGTTTTGAGACCGTCAGCGGCGGCAACATCCACATCGGTGAGCGGCAGGTCTCTTCGCCTGAAGCAAACACGCCGCCGGAAAAGCGCCGCGTCGGCATCGTCTTCCAGAACTATGCGCTCTGGCCTCACATGACGGTGTCGGAAAACATCGGCTATGCGCTCAAGGTTGCGCGGGTTCCGAAGGCCGAGCGTGACGAGCGGGTCAAAAACGCACTGGCTCTCGTCAATATGGAGCAGTATGGCGACCGCCGTCCGGCAAATCTGTCGGGCGGGCAGCGACAGCGCGTGGCGCTGGCACGCTGTCTTGTGGCCGAGCCGCGGCTGGTGCTGTTCGACGAGCCGCTGGCCAATCTCGATGTGCATCTGCGCGCCTCGATGGAGGACGAGTTTGCCGACTTCCACAAGCGCACCGGCACGACAATCCTCTACATCACCCACGACCAGGCCGAAGCCATGGCGTTGGCAGACCGCATCGCGGTCATGGATCATGGCCGCCTCATGCAGCTTGCCACGCCACGCGAGCTCTATCATGAGCCGGCAAATGAGATGGTCGCCTCCTTTATCTCACAGGGCATGGTCCTGCCGGCCAATGTTGAAACGGCAGAGGCTGACGGACAGTGCCGGGTGACCGTGTTGGGGCAGGAGCTGGTCGTGCGTTGCCGGAAGGGCGAGAAGCCGCGCAAGGACGCGCGCATTTGCTGCCGCGCATCACAGATCCAGTCGGTTGGCACCAGTCAGCCGGGCTTCGAGGGAACCATCACAAGAGCAGTGTATCGCGGCGGTTCGGCGCGGATCGAGTTCGAGCCCGAGGCGGCTCCGCATCTCGGCCTGCATTTTGATCAGCCCGACCCTGTTTCTTTCGAGGCAGGGCAGCGAGCAAGGTTGGCGATCACGTCGGGGTGGCTGATCCCGGCCGATGGAGCCGCCTGATGTTGCAGGTCGATCTTCAGGGAGGGTTCGGTGAAAAGGGGCGCACCAGCGTTGTCGTCAGCGACGGCAGCACCCGCGTCATGCTCGATGCCGGCATAAAGGTTGGGGCGACGGGGGACGAGTATTACCCTGTTCTCGCTCGCCCGGTAGCTGAGATCGACGCGCTTTTCATTTCCCATGCCCATGAAGATCACATCGGGGCGCTGTGCCGTCTGCGGCGCCAGGGATATGCCGGCCCGATTTACATGACCGAGGAAACGCACCTGGAGATGCCGGCAACGCTTGCACAATATGCGGACCCGGCAGATCTGGCGGATTTCTCTCCGCTTGCAGAGCAGATCCGTCTGTTTCGACCCGGCGATACTCTGACCACCGGTGCGCTGCGTGTGGAAACCGGTGCTTCCGGCCATGTGGTGGGGGGTGTCTGGTTCTCGGTTGAGGAGGCGGGACAACGGGTCGTCTATTCCGCCGACATCGTGCCCCAGAGCGCGGTGTTCCCTATGCAACCCTTGCCCGCCTGCGACCTGCTCATTCTTGATGCCTCCTATGGCGCCGATCCTATTCCGGGGGCGGAGCGTGCGCGACAGATCGGAGAATGGGTTGCCGGATATGCCGATGGCTGTCTCCTTCCCACGCCGCTTTCCGGTCGCTCACTCGAGTTGATCGCGGCCATCGACGTGCCTTTTGCGATCGAGGCTGGCATGCGCGCAGCCTTGTCGGCTCAGATTCACGCACCGGACGCCGTTCATAAGGACCGGGTCAAGCTTCTGTCGGAGCGGTTGGATGCAGCACGGGACTGGACTGTCGGTGAACCCCTTCCAGCCTGTCCGCTTCTGGTCCATGACGGAATGGGCGTGGCGGGTCCTGCGCGCCCGGCGCTTGCAGCGGCAGAGACTTCCGGCTTCCCCATTCTCCTGAGCGGGCATCTGCCTTCAGGCTCTCCCGGGGCGCGGCTTGTCGATGAGGGCAAGGCTGCGTGGATTCGCATGCCAACACACCCCACACTGCCCGAAAACATTGCCCTATGGGAGGCGGCAGGCCGACCGCGCCTGATCGGCCATTCCTGCGATGCAGCCGCGCTGGAAGCGCTGCGTCAGCACATTCCCGCTCTCATGCCCGGTGCGCGCACCGGCGACGCCTACCAGATTGATGAAGAGATGATACATGCGCATTCTGATTTCCAATGACGACGGCATCGAAGCTCCCGGCATTGCGCTGGCAGCAGAAGCGGCATCCCGCCTGAGTGACGATGTCTGGGTGGTGGCACCCGATGGCAAGCGCACTGCCGCCGGCCCTTCGCTTACCATTGCACGCCCACTCACCATGCGCAGGCTCGGTGAGCGCCGCTATTCGTGCTCGGGCACACCGGCGGACTGCATTGTCACCTCCATGGGATGGTTGTTCAAGGATGATAAGAAGCCGGACCTGGTGGTTGCCGGTGTCAATGACGGGCGCAATGTGGGTGAGGATCTCGCCTATTCCGGCACGCTTGGCGTTGCCCGCGAAGCCACCTTCTGGGGTATCCCCGCCATCGGCTTCTCCCGCGTCAAGGAGGCGAACTTGCGCGACGGGGACGCCGCCTGGCTTGCAAGGTTCATCGAGCGCCTCTGGGTGACCCGCAATGAGTGGTCTCTCGAAGGCCACTGGCTGAGCGTCAATCTTCCGGCAGATCTTCCGGCATCCGTCTCCCAGCCTTCGATCGGCCGGGACAAGATCGCCCGCAAGGTCGACATCGTGCGTGAGGACGGCGATGAGATCGAACTGGTGGTGCCGCGCGGTCGCGAGCATGCAAGCCGAAAGGGCGATGAGAACAGTCTCATCGCCGAGGGTTTCGCCACCGTGAACCGGCTCAACTGGTTTGGTGAAACCCAGCTCGCCGGCGCTTTCATGGAAGGGCTCAGATCGGCGACGAAATAGTCTGTGCACACGGCCTCAGCGGTTGTTCGCCTGATATTCTTTCACCCATTCCGAAGTGCGTTGTTGTCTGGATTGCGATGTCCCCGTGATCGATGTCTCGTCAAAGCGGGTTCTGATCATCTCTTCTCCCGCGTGACCTTGCGTTTCAGCAAGCCATGCATCTGGTATCGTCAGGTTTTCTGGCTCATCTGCATTGTTCAGCCAAATCTCATTCAACCATTTTTGGACGCGCGTCTGGATCGCTTCCTGAAAATCGGGAGGCGTAGGGGATTGGGAGGTGTCGCTGGCTTCGGCGCCACCTTCGGTCTGTTCCACCTCTTCCGGAGTTTTGTGCTGTAGCACGCGCGAGGGCCCCGGCTGGGGTTCCTCAATCGTGCTGGTATCGGAAGGAATACCATCCACCCATTCCTGGGTGCGCTTCTGCCCACGTTTTGTCATATCGAGAGATTTTAGGCTGTCGCTGGCTTGGCCAGATGCCATGGAACTTTCCGGCAACTCTGGAGGCGGGCTCGCATCAAGAGTGATCCGCCCTAGCCTGAAATCCTCGTAGACCTGGAGAGGGATGCCGTAAGTCGTGTTGACTGAGCGGGAAGCGGCAAGCTCTGCAATGGTTCTTCTGATGTTCTCGTCTGAAGAGTCCAGCAGATAGACGTTCTTGGCTGGTGGTGGCGGAAAGTGTACTTCATCGAGAAATTCGTAGTCATAGCCTCCACCGTCCACGAAGGAGCCCACTTTCCTGCCTTCTGTCACGACGGCATATTGATACATGACACCGTCGGCTGAGTCGTATTGCCAGATGTCCAGCACATTGTTGCTGGCGGTGAGAGATGCGCTACCAATGGTTGCCGGCCTCTCGAGCATGTTGACAACTGCGTGGAAATCTCGGGATGGGCGAAACCAGCCAGCCGCAAGAAGCTGGTCGGGTCTTAGATTGTCCACGCGGTAGACGAGGTGATAGGTGCCGATCCGGCCGTTTTTTTCGGCTTCACGGCCCAGGTCCTCGAGTTTGAACCGCAGCGCATCCACACGTTCCTTCATGGCTTCGATCTGGTCGAGAGCAGCACTTTCGTCCGCATCCGCGATGACATAGTAACCACGTCTGTTCAGCGATTGCCTGATTTGGGCCGCGCGCTGAGCCTGATAGGGGGGGCGATCAGGACCGGCACCATTGGCGGTTATGCGCTTCCAGCCACCATTGCCATCCCCATGCAGGATCGCCACAGACTTTCGTGTTTCCGGGTCGATAACGTTTACGTAGCCATCCCGCAGCTTGAAGTCGCTTCTGATTTCGTAAGTGCGAGGAACACCCGTGAGATCATGGTGGCGTATGAAGTAACGGCCACCCGCTTGAAAGATGCCTGCCTGATTGGATGCGCGCCCTTCAATGAGCGAGGATTCTACTTCAAAATCGGATATGTCCCCGATGCGAAGGGGCTGCTCCTCAACAACCGGACGCAAAGCTGAGGACGCGAACGCATCTTCACCCTCTGCAGAAATTTGCTCTGCTTCAGAAAGGTTTCTCGCCACAGAACCAAGGGCTGCTCCAGCCAGCATCGTGCCCCCAGTGGCCATGGCTCCGACAGCGCCTGCTTTGCGCTCATCATAGGTGTCGCCCGTGATCGCCTTGTTGGCTTCAAGGGTCAGTTCGCCCCCCATGGTGATGCCCAGGAGACCAAACTCGAGTTCTGGAGTCAGAATCATGACGGGCCAGAGAACCCTGTTGAAGCCGCGCAGGTTGCCAATCCAGCGATCAAGTGTGATTTCGCTGTCCGAGGTGATCAGGGTGTCGGCGTCTGAAAGACTGCGCAGTCGCATGTTTTCGGCGATCGCATCGAACAGGTTACCTGTGTATGGCGTGCTTCTGGAATTGATGCCTGTGCTCCAGGCTCCTGACCCCAGCTTCTTCAGGCCGTTGGCGACGCCTGTATGCCAGAATCCGTCCTGAAGATTGACAAGTGAGAAATGGTGCTCAAGCCGCTTACGTCCCTGCGGCGACGCTGCGGTCTCCTTGACCCAGTTTTCGAGCGCTTCTTCGCTTAGAAACTCATGAAAGGAGGGGGTCTCACCCGGTATATAAAGCACTGTATGCTGGTTTGGGCGGACAAACCGGAGAATGTCGTTTGAGGCATAACCGTTGATGTCGAAGGTCAAAACTTCGACATCATCTTCCCCTTCCGTCTCTGTCCCGATGCCGTTCGATATGGCCGCCAGGAGGGGATCATTGTTCACGCCGGCTCCGCGCATGACCATGATCAGAGCGGAGAGTGAGAGCTTAAGGTCACCCACAGCGGTTACGGCAGCAACGGCAAATTGAATTTTCGCCAAAAGCGCGACGTCGTCCTGATAACCTGCCCAAAAATCATGCAGGTTCGAGAGAACTTCAGATTGGAAATCGGCCTTCCAGATTGCGTCTCTCAAACTGGATGCTGAAACCTTGAATTCATTGGGCGAGCCATAAAAGCCCTCTCCGCGGCCTTGTGTGTAGACCCCTTCATATGCATCCAACGCCGATGACTGAAGATACTCTCGATTCGCACCGAAGTTTGCTAGAAGTAGGTCGGTCAGTGAAGTGGATGAGTTGGGTTCGCCAGTGTGTTCGACACCGGTGAAACTTGTTGTGGATGAAACCGCTGAGCTGAACGTGTTCAGGTAAAGCTCGTCAGGGTCGGCATTTTGTCCCGTCAGGTCTTTGATGATAGTTGCCATGCTGGCCCGTGCCATTTCACGAATATCTGGCACGTTCTGCCGAACGGCGTACGCGGCCTTGCTGACCTCAGACAGCTGGTCCTCTGTCAAAGTGCATTTGAGAACTCGTGCGTGGACCAGTTCAGCCGTTTCGCCTGAATTCGAAACTCCGCTTGTCGCTTCTGTGGAGGACGGCGTCTCTTTGGGCGCCGGGGTTCGCCGTGAAGTAGAGGGATTTGTCTTTGCTTCAGCACTGTTTATTTCAAAACCAAGATGTATCATTGTATAATAATCCAAATTGGAACATAATTCGTAGATTAGATTCTTTATCCAGATTATAAAATATTTTGTTGATTGTCTATTTCCTGTGAAAGCAATAGTAGAATTAACTATATTTACCGGGGGAATTTTATTCTCTTCAGTTCTCTTGGGTGAGAAGCAGGTTTAGCTTGCTTTCAAACGAGAACCACTCAGCAATGCACGCTTTGCTTGGGGCCTTGCCGCAGTCTTTTAAAATGATGCTGTCTGAATCCCTTGACGGGCGAACCCGACCCCGCGTTCCATCTTTTTTTGAGCATGGGCGAGGGCGGCGGAAGACCGCAAGCTGAGTGTCGATCTTCCCGTAGATCTGCCATCCGTCTCCAGACCTTCTATCGGGCGGCCCGCAATCGCCCGCAAGGTGGAGGTTGCGCGCGGGGACGACGATGTGATCCAGTCGATCGTGCCGTGCAGTCGCGAGCACGCAAGCAGCAAGGGCGATGAGAGCAGCCTCATCGCCGAAGGCGCCGCCACGGGGAGCCGGCCAACCGATTCGCCGAAACCCCGCTTGCGGGCACCTTCATGGAAGGCGTGCGTGCTGCGTCGAAGCAGGCTCTCGGTGATCGTGCTCGCCAGGACTTTCTGGTTGGCGGGTGCCCCTAGCTGTCCTTTGAATGGTCATACGCTTTGACCCAGTCGCCCGGCGGGCTCTGAGGAGGTTCCGGGGCATCGTTCAAAACCACATTGTTGATCTCGGAGTTGAGCATGTTCTCACGGATCCAGTTCATGGCCTTTTCGTGATTCGACAGGGGGTGAGTTGGCAGTCTCTCTTCCTCTGGATGGATAGTCGTGCCGGTGTTGACCCAATGTTGCGTCCGCTCGTGGACTGTACCTTCATACTCGGGTGGTGTGGGAGAATGCGCATCTGTTTCAGGGGTGCCAGTATATGGAATTCGCTGGCCGCTCGACCCCATCGCTCGTGATGGCCCCGGCGTGGGCTCCGCCGCATTGGTCTCCACCCAGCCGCGTGTGCGCTTTTGACCATGGAGTTTGGTGTCAAAGGACTCGAGACTGTCTTGAGGAACGCCTGATTCAGCCGAGACACTGGATCCACGCGGCAGCTCTGGTGCGTCCGATCCGTTAAGAGAAATACGGCCGGTTCTGTAATCTTCAAACACATCCAGCGGTATTCCATAAGACGTGTTGAATCGGTCAGAATTTGCAATATCTGCGATGAGTTCCCGGACCCAATCGTTGGATGAATCGATCAGAAACACATCTTTCGCCGGCGGGGGCGGGAAATGCACTTCGTCCATAAACTCGTGATCCCAGCCACCGCCATCCACGAATGAACCTGCCTTTCTGTTGTGCATCTTAATCGCATATTGATACATGACGCCGTCTTCAGGATCTGCCTGCCAGATATCCAGTACGTTGTTGTTGGCGGATAGCGATGCGCTGCCAATGGTTGCCGGTGCATCGATAAGGTTTGAGACTGCGAAAAAGTCTTTTGAAGGGCGGAAGCCGTTGTCTCTCAACAAAATACGAGGGGAAACATTGTCAACGCGGTACACGATGCGATAGTTTCCAATCAGCCCATCTTTCTCAGGCTCTCTACCCAGATCCTCCAGCTTGAACCGCAGGCTGTCGACCTGTTCTTTTAGTTTCTCGATCGTATCGAAATTAGCATCCTCACCCGGTGCGTTGGCGACGACATATCCACGTCGGTTAATTTCCTGCCTGACGTCGGCCGCACGTTGGGCGACATACGGTGGCCGATCTACTCCCCCACCAGCGCCAGAGATCTTCCGCCAGTCGCCGGATCCATCATTGTGCAGGATAGCAACCGATTTCCGCGTGTTCGGGTCGATCACATTTACGTAGCCGTCACGCAGTTTGAAATCGCTTCTGATCTCATAAACACGGAAGTGGCTGTCCGGGTTTTTGACGGAGATGTAGTAGCGGTCATCCACCTGATAAATATCCGCACCGTTTGCCTCGCGCCCGGAAATGACGGAAGCATCGACCTGGTAATCGGATATGTCTCCGATCTTGAGAGCAGGTTCTGGAGCAGTCATTTCGACGGCGCCCGCCATGATTTCCTCGCCGGCTTCTGCGGCGAAGGCCTTTGTTTCCACAAGCGAGCGTCCAACCGCGCCAAGCGCTGCACCGGCCAACACCATGCCACCGGTAGAAGCCGCGCCGTAAAACCCCTCCTTGCGTTCACCATAGGTGTCGCCAGACACGGCTTTGTCGATCTCAAGGCCGATTTCGTTCCCCATGGTCACGGCCAGCACTGCAAACTCGATTTCTGGCGCAAGCATGAGGAGAGGCCAAAACATCTTGTTGAAGCCGCGCAGCATATCGATCCAGGTATCGCGGGTGACCTCACTGTCGGATTTGATCAGCGTGTCAGCGTCCGAAAGGCTGCGTTCTTGCATGTTGAGTGCAATGTCAGCGAAAGGGTCGGCTGAAAACGCTCGGCTTTTCGAATTGATGCCTGAAACCCATTGATGCGAGCCAAGTTTTTTAAGCCCGTTTTCGACACCCGTGTACCAGAGGCCGTCCTGAAGATTGTATATTGAGAAGTGGTGCTCAAGCTGAGCTCTTTGTTCTGGCGAATCTGCTGCCTTTTTGACCCAGCTCTCAAGTGAAGCATTGTCCTTAAATTCATGAAACGCCGGAGTTTCCCCCGGAACATAGAGAACAGTATGCCCGTCGGAGCCGACAAATCGCAGGATGTCGCTCGCCGCATAACCATTAATGTCAAAAGTCAGTGTTTTGACGTCCTGGTCTGTTTCGCTGCCGATGCCGCCCGCGATTGCAGAAAGATACTTGTCCGTCCGGGCGCCCGCACCTTTCATGGCCAGTGAGAAACCTTCGAGGGAGAGCTGGGACTGCTGCACTGCCTCTATCGCCGAGGTTGCAAACTGCACCTTGGCCAGTGCTGTCACTTCGTCCTTGTGGTGCTCCCAGAAATAGCGGATTTTTTCGAGGACTTTCGGCTGGAAATCCTCTTTCCAGATGGCGTCTCTGAGGTCTGCGATAGAGATCCTGAATTCGTTGGGCGCTCCATAATAGGATTCTCCAGCGCCTTCAGTATAAACCCCCTCAAAAACGTTCAGATCGTCGGAAGTTTCATACTGCTGGTCGGCGCTGAAGTTTTGAAGGAGCAGGTCGGTCAGGGGTACC
This sequence comes from Nitratireductor sp. B36, assembly GCF_020833685.1. Taxonomy (GTDB): domain Bacteria; phylum Pseudomonadota; class Alphaproteobacteria; order Rhizobiales; family Rhizobiaceae; genus Nitratireductor. The sequence goes on along the minus strand of NZ_JACKZY010000005.1, from coordinate 8,455 downwards.
GACGAAATCGGCTGACCGGTATGCTCCCAGCCGGTGAAGCTGGCGGTGGTAGATGCAGCAGAGCCGAATGTATTCAAAAACAGTTTGTCTGGATCAGCATCCTGACCACTGATTTCTTTCACAATCCTGCTCATTGTTGTGCGCGCCAGCGCGTGAATGTTTGGCGCCTCCCGACGAATGGTTTGCGAAAAGGTGGCGATCTCCTTACGCATCTCTTCGCTCAAACTGCATTTGAAAATCTGTGCCAGAACACGCGTCTTCGAGGATGTGCGGGTGTCTGTTTTTTTTTATGCCAAGCCTGTCGTCTGTCTCGAGAAACGGATCCGTTTTCAAGGCGGACGCCGGGCGCTTGACTGCGGGAGGCTTCAATCCCGTAGAATACATATTGTTATTAAATATGTTTGATTTTAGTACTGTCATGTAATTGTTTAAGCCTAATATATTTAAAGTATATTCCTCCTTTATTCTATATTTTATTTTATGTTTGTATATAGAGATTTTTATGCGCGCTGTCAGCGCGCGGCCCCACTGAATGGAGCCATATCTAAACCTGGTATGTGCGGCGGGGTGAGCGGCGAGATGAAGTCTCTGGATCTGCTTTCCAGCTGCCTTAACCTGCCTTCAGTCGAGAGCCGCTCAGCAGTCCACGCTCTTCGAGCACTGGATAGGCAAATGTGGCCAGAAGCGAGTTGATCTGTTTCAGATCGCGGATCGTATCGAGATGGATGGAGCTTGTTTCCACGCTTTGCTCGGTGCCTTGCCGCAGTCTTTCAAAATGGCGCTGACTGGTTTCCTTCTCGACGTCGCGTAAGCGATCCTTTTCCATCACCAGCTCGCGGGCGGTCTCGGTGTCCTGGGTGACCAGAAGGTTGAAAGCCAGACGCGCATTGGCAAGAACGGAGGCATGGAAACCGGCGAGTTCCCGCCAGCCTTCGCTGGTGAATTCGACACCGCGTTCCATCTTTTTCTGAACATGGGCGAGCATGTTGCGCACGATGATATCGCCCACCTGTTCGAGCTTGACGCACACGCCGAGCAATTCATGGCAGCGTCGCGCATCCTCTTCTGTCATCTCGTGACGGGTGATGCGGGCAAGATAGAGCTTGATGGCTGCATGGCGCCGGTCCACCGTGTCGTCGACAGCGGCGAGTGCAGCGATCGATTTCCGGTCTGCCTTCTCATAGAGCTCGAGAATGCGACACAGCATGAATTCCACCGTTTCGCACATGCGGACGGTTTCGCGCGTCACATTGGCCAGTGCCTGATGCGGTGTGTCAAGAGCGCTCACGTCAAGCGCGCTGGTTTCCGCCATTTGGATTTCTTCGTCCTGGTCGACTTTGTCGTCTTCTGCTCCCCCTTGCAGCGAGACGAGCGCCTGGGTGGCCTTGAGCACCAGACCCGAAAGCGGAATCCCGGCAACAAGGATCAGCACGTTGAAGGCGATATGCGTGTGTATGATCCGGTTCGCGGGATCGCTGCCCAGGATTTCCAGGCTGGGATTGAAAAACACGTAACACAGCAGAAGGATGACCGAACCCAGACCGCGCATAAGCAGGTTGCCAAGGGGAACGATGCGGTAGCTTGGCGGCGAACTCCGCGTCAGCATCGGCGCGATGAAGGAGCTGCCGAGATTAACACCCAGAACCATGACGATGCCAAGCTCGGGAGAGACGATGCCGCGGGCGGCAAATGTGGTGAGGAGGAGCACGGCTGCAATGCTCGAATGAAAGAGGTAGGTTGTCACCGCAGCCAGCAGAAATGCCGTAATCGGATCGTCGGACAGGTAGCCCACGATGAGCGGAACGATGGTGCTTTGTCTGAGAGGCTCAGAGGCTTCGCCCATCATCTCCAGGGAGAGAATAAGAAGGCCGACGCCCACGAGGATACGACCGAACTGCCGCCATTGACGGCGCTCCGTGGCGAGGAAAATGACCGTTCCAATCAGAATGCAGAGTGGCACGAGCAATGTCAGATCGAAACTGAGGATCTTGACGACCAGAGCCGAACCCACCTCTGCGCCGCGTACGGCCAGAATGCCTGACAGTCCGGTTACGATTCCGAGGCCCGCGAAAGAGCCGATCAAAAGTGTGACAGCCGTGGAGCTTTGAAGGGCAATAGAAAGGGCGAGGCCGGTCAGCGCAGCCAGAACAGGATTGCCCAACGTCTCCCGCAGCCGCTGGCGCAAGAGATTGCCATAGGCGCGTTCCACGCCTGTTCGCACCATGCGAGTTGCCCAAAGCAGCAATGCCACTGCCCCGGCCATATGCAAAAAGAACACGGAACCGCTCATATCGCCTCGAATAAGTCTAACACAAACCCGGTCCTCCGGTGAGCCTGCAGAAAATTCTGCCACAAGACCGGAAATCCCCTTCAGGCTTGCCGAAGATGCTAAAGGGGCATGTTACATTTGTAATTCTAAATTAGCAAATGTTCATTCCTTGAAGGGCGGTTATCGCTGCGTTTTGGAATCCCGGACGTCTTGAAAAATCGGTTGACCACTGAGGAAAAATATACTCAAGTCAAAATGCATCAAAAAAGCGAAAGATGCAAATAACAGTGTTAATTATAGTTATATATATGAAGGAGTTTATTGTGAATACTTCTTTTAAGTATTGTAATGATGTTCGTTCCCCCTACAGCTATGGCGGCGGCGGCTCGTCGTTTGGAGCCATGGCGACGGGGGGTGGCCTTGGTCTGGCAGTGGGTGGCCCTATCGGGGCAGCATTTGGCACAGCCGGTGGAGCGCTGGCTGGCGGCATCGCCGGCGGTGTTCTGGGATCTGTCTTTCCTGTCGTCGGGACTTTCGCCGGTGCCGCGACCGGTGCCGGGCTCGGTGCGACGATTGGAACAGCCGTCGGCACTGCGGCCGGTGTTGCGCTCGGGGCCCTCACGGGCGGTACGGCAGGCGCGATCACCGCACGATTATAAGATTGTTTGATAGTGCCTGTCGGCAGCTTTGGCGCACGGGCGATAAATCCTTCAAGAAAAAGGAGTCCGGCGCCTAGCCGGGCTCCCCCAACTTTGCCCTCTGTCGGCGGGCTTTTCGCGTTGCGCTCTATCCTCAGATGATCCGCTTGCGCAGCCATGCCGAAACGACTTCGCCAATAACGACCAGTGCGAGAATCGCCAGAAGCACCGTGGCGGCCTCCTGCCAGTTGAACGTGTCGATGGCGCCTTGCAGGATGATGCCGATGCCGCCCGCGCCCACGAGGCCGAGAACGGTGGATTCCCGCAAATTGATGTCCCAGCGCAGGATGGCCACGGCCCAGAAGGTGGGCATCACCTGCGGCACGATGGCATAGAGGATCACCTTGAAGCGCGATGCGCCGGTCGCTTCCAGCGCCTCGACGGGCCGTCGGTCGATTTCCTCTATGGCCTCGCCCAGAAGCTTGCCGATGAAGCCGATGGAGCGGAACATGATGGCGATGATGCCGGCCACGATGCCGGGGCCGAATATGGCCACGAAAAGAAGCGCCCAGATGATCGTGTTGACCGAGCGGCTGGACACGAGGATGAAGCGCCCGAGCCACAGCGTCGCGGCGTTCGGTGTCGTGTTCTGCGCGGCGATATAGGCGACGGGCAGCGACACGAACACGGCGATTGCCGTCGCGATGGTGGCGATGTTCACCGTCTCCACCAGAACCCACAAAATGCTCGGCAGGTTCGTCACATCCGGCGGCACCATGCGGCTGAACAGGTCGCCCATCTGTTGCGGCGCGTCAAACACCCAGGGCCAGATCACATCGATGCTGGTCAGGGCCCAGACGATCGTGATCACGGCAAAGAGAAAGATCGCGTAGCGCTGCATCCGCTCTCGCGGCGTGTAGCGCGCCCAGTCTTCGAGGGAGGTGTCCATGCTCACCATATCCGTTTCCTGATCTGGCCACTGATCGCCTCACTCAAAAGGATGACGGCGACGATCACGATGGTGATGGCCAGTGCGAAGTCGTAGTCGTAGCGGCCAAAGGCGTTGGCCAGTGTCGAGCCGATGCCGCCCGCGCCGACAATGCCGACCACGGCCGAGGCGCGCAGATTGCTATCGAGCTGATAGATGCTCAGACCGATCTGGCGCGGCATGATCTGCGGGAACACCGCATAGATGAGTGTCGGGAAATAACCCGCGCCCACGGCGCGCATTGCCTCCACCTGGCCCCAGTCGATCTCTTCGATCCGCTCGGCCAGCATCTTGGCGACGAAGCCGATGGAATAGACGATCAGGGTCAGAACACCGGCGAAGGGGCCGAAGCCCACGGCCTTCACGAAGATGATCGCCACGATGACCGGGTGGAAGCTGCGGGCCACAATGATGAGCCCGCGGCCAAGCAGATAGACGGGTCTCGGCGCCAGGTTCTTGGCGGCCATGAAGGCGATGGGGATCGACAGGAGCACGCCGCCCACGGTCGCCAGAATGGCGATCTTCAGGCTTTCCAGAAACCCGTCGATCAAAAGCCCGCTGCGTTCGAAGCTTGGCGGAAAGGCACCGCTGAAGATGCGTGCCGCGCGCGTCATGCCCTGCGAAATCCGCTCCCAGTCTATCGGCAGCATGAAGAAGGCCCAGCCGATATAGATCACCACCGCCGCCAGCAATCCGTAGCGCAGCACGGGATTGGCAATCATTGGCGGCTTGCGCCAGGTATCGGGCAGGGAAGTGTCTGGCGCGGAGGAAGACGTCGTGCTCATGCCTTCTGGGCCCTCAGCGGCGTGACGTTGTCCATTTCGCCGCGCTCTTCGGCGGGTACGCCGGCGTAGATCTCGTCCATTGCATCCTTGTCGAGCGCATCCGGTCCGGCATCGAAGATGATGCGGCCATAGCGCATGCCGACAATGCGGTCGGTATACTGCTTGGCCTCGGCCACATTGTGAATGTTGATGAGCACCGGCAGGGAATATTCGCGCGAGAGCGCGCGCAGCAGTTCCATGATCTGCTCGGAGGTTTTCGGGTCGAGCGAGGCGGTGGGCTCGTCGGCAAGCAGGATTTCCGGCTCCTGCATCAGCGCGCGCACCACGCCCACGCGCTGGCGTTCGCCGCCGGAGAGCTCGTCCGCGCGCTTGTTGGCGTAATGGGCGATGCCCACGCGCTCCATCAGCTCATAGGCGCGGCGAATGTCTTCTTTCGGATAGCGCCGCATCGCCGCGCGCCACAGCGGCAGATAGCCGAGACGGCCCGACTGCACGTTCTCCATGACCGTCAGCCGGTCGACCAGGTTGAAGCCCTGAAAGATCATGCCGATGCGCCGGCGGGCGGCGCGCAGCTTAGCGCCTTTCAGGTCGGTGAGCATGAGACCGTTCAACTCGATCGACCCGGAGCTTGGCTCCACCAGGCGGTTGATGCAGCGCAAAAGCGTGCTCTTGCCCGCGCCGGACGCGCCGATGATGGACACCACACTGTCGCCGGGCACTTCCAGATCCAGTCCCTTGAGCACCGGCGCGCCATTGCCATAGCGCTTCACCAGCTGCGAAATCTTCAGCATGCATCAACTCCGAAAATAAGTGAGTGATCGGAAAAAATCGGGCGCGAGACCAAACCCCGGCATCTCGCGCCCGCAGGAGGATCACTCTTTCGCAAGACCCTGCGGCGTGTATTCCACGCCATTTGCCTTCTGGATCTCGCGGATCACGGCCCAGTCCTTCTGATAGGTGACGGGCACGAACTTGCTGACGCCTGAGAATTCCTCGCCGAGCGCCGTTCCGGCAAAATCGAACGAGAAGAAGGCTTCCTTGATCTTCTCCACCAGCGCCGGATCGAGATCATGGGCGTAGGTGTAGGAAGTGGTCGGGAACGGGTCGGATTCCCAGACGATCTTCACCTCTTCCGGATCGTAGAGATCGCGTTCGGCCATGCGGTCCACCACTTCGGATGCGACCGGCGCGGCGTCATAGTCGCCCGCCACCACGCCCAGCATGGACTGGTCGTGCGAGCCCGAATAGACCACTTCATAGTCCTGTTCCGGCACGACACCGAGCCCGGGGAAGAGCGCGCGCGGTGCAAGATTGCCGGAATTGGAGGTGGGCGAAGTGTGGGCGATGCGCTTGCCCTTCAGATCCGCCATCTCGTTGATGCCGGAATCCTTGCGCGTATAGACCTGCAGCTTGTAGCCGAAATTGCCGTCTTCCGATCCCATGATCGCAAAGGGCACCGCACCGGCGAGATTGACGGCGAAGGGCGTCGGGCCTGTCGAGAAACCCGCGATGTGCAGGCGACCGCTGCGCATGGCCTCCACCTCGGCGGAGTTGGACTGCACGGCGAAGAACTGCACGTCCTTGCCCGTCACCTCTTCAAGATGCTCGATGAAAGGCTCCCAGATATCCTCATAGATCGCCGGGTCTTCAACCGGCGTGTAGGCAAAAACCAGCGTGTCCGGGTTGGAAAGCTTCGCCGGATCGGTTGGCGCATCGGCGACAAGGTCGCCATCGGCATCGCAATACATGGCGTCGAGCTGGCCGCGATTGGCGCAGTCCTGCGCCTGTGCGGCGGTGCCTGCCAGCAATGCGGAAACGCCAAGAAGGGCCGCAGCGGTGCTACCGGCAAGTCGTGTATCGGTCACGAAAGACATTGTTTTCTCCTCCTGCGCGGGCTTGCGCCCGCTTCTCCCACGCAGGGTGCGCTCCACCGCACCCATTTGCACGGACCGTATCGAATTTCTGTGGTAGTTTGCAATATTCAATTCAAGATAATTTGGAAATCCCTCGAAAAATCTCCGAAACACGGCTAAAAGCGTGGCAGATCGCTCATGTTGGAGAGGTGTCCGGTGGTGGAAATGGCGGTGAAGCGGGAAGAGGCCAGGACGTTGGAGCCGAGACCGTTTGCGGGTATTGGCACCGATGTTCTCGCCGGGGTCGACTATGTTCTCACCGATATCGATGACACGCTCACCACCTCCGGGCGTTTGCCCGCCCTTGCCTACCAGGCGCTTGAGCGCCTGCAGGAAGCCGGCATTGCAGTTGTCCCGGTCACAGGCCGTCCCGCCGGATGGTGCGACCTGATTGCGCGCTTGTGGCCCGTTGATGCCGTGGTGGGGGAAAACGGGGCGTTCTACTTCGCGTGTTCTGCGCAGGGCGGCATGATCCGGGTGTTCGCCCAGTCTTCCGAGGAGCGGCATGATGGACGCCAGCGCCTCGACCGGTTGGCCAGGACGATTCTCGGCTCTGTCCCCGGCGCGCGGCTCTCCGCCGATCAGAAATTCCGCGAGGCCGATCTCGCCATTGATTTCGCCGAAGATGGCCCGCGACTGAGCGATGCGGACATCGCCCGCATCGTCACCTGTTTTGAAGATGCGGGAGCTGTCGCAAAAGTGTCATCCATCCATGTCAATGGATGGTTTGGCCAATATGACAAGCTGGCCATGACACGCCGCCTGTTTTCCGAACGGTACGGCCTGGATCTGGAGAAGGCGGATGGGAACGTGATCTTCGTTGGGGATTCCCCGAATGATGCGCCCATGTTCGGCTTCTTTGAAAACAGTGTTGGTGTTGCAAATTTCGTCGACTTTCTGGATGGCAGCGTAACGCCGCCCAAATGGATCACCCGGCAGGCCGGTGGCGCCGGGTTTGCGGAGGTGGCAGATGCCATTCTTCGTGCCAGAGGAGGCATGACAGGGGCATGAGGGGGAAATGACGCGTCTTAGAAAAACCGCGCGCCGCGAGCAGATCATACTTGAACTGCAGCACCATCCTCATGTGCGCACGTCCGAGCTGGCCGCACGGTTCGGCGTCTCCACGGAAACCGTTCGCCGCGATGTCGAGGCACTCAGCCAGGAAGGTCTGATCCGTCGCGCCTATGGCGGGGCATCCGCTGCACCCATGGGCGCGCAGCCGCCCTTTGGCGAGCGCGATCAGGCGCGCATTGAGGAGCGCGTGCAGATCGCTGCACGTGCGGCCGCGCTCGTGCGCCCCGGCGAAGTGCTGATGATCGATGCCGGCTCGACCACCCATCAGTTCGCTCTCAATCTGGCGGCCATGGCGCACGACCTGACGGTCCTCACCAACAGCGTTGCCGTGGCCTCGGCCCTTGCCCAGAACGAAACCATTCAGGTGGTCATCTGTCCCGGAGACTTTATGGCGCGAGAGGTGGGGATCTACGGCGCGGAGACCATCGATTTCATCGCCCGGCACAATGCCAACCGCGCCTTCATCGGCGCGAGCGGCCTGACCGCCAGCGGCATTACCGAGGCGAACCGCCTCGCTGTCGGCGTCAAACGCGCCATGATCCGCCAATCCCACGAGAGCTATCTTCTGGTCGACCACTCCAAGTTCGACGTTAATCTCGTTGCGACGGTTGAGCCGCTCTCCGCCCTCACGGCGATCATCACCAACGAGCAGCCGACGGGACGTCTTGCAAAGGCGCTGACCGATGCGCATGTCGATGTGCATCTGGCGGGCTAATGCATGTCGCTTTCAAATGAATTCATTTGAAAGACAACGAACATGCATCATTTGAAAGTGTTACAGCGTCCTT
>NZ_JACKZY010000004.1 GCF_020833685.1 Nitratireductor sp. B36 | reverse complement strand
ACTGGACGCCATCCGGCGCCGTGAACGTCACCGTGCCCGACGTCGCCTCCGACGGGTCGTCATTGTCCGTGCCGTCGTCATCCGCGCTCTCGCCCGAACCCGCAGGCTCGCCACCACGCTCGGCGAGGCCCCGCTCGAAAACGATGGTACCATCTTCCTCGACACCCGGCGTGCGGATTTCGACCGACGCGTCGCCGATATCGATCGTCAGCGTCGCCGTGTCGGTGTCCCCGTCGCCGTCCTTCAGCGTGTAGGTGAACACATCCTGGACGCCACCCGCCGTGCCTGGATTGCGCGCATAGCTGTATGAGCCATCCGAGGAGATCGTCAGAACGCCGTAGAGACCCTCAACCACCGTACCGGTTGCGACAGCGGTGGCTGGTCCTTCGGCAGAGGTCGCGATGACAGAGGACACCACTGCGCCATCCGCACCGGGTGTATCAGCGCCATTGTCGCCATTGGCTTCAGTATCCGTGATCAGATTGCCCGTCGCCGGGCCGAACACGCCGGGCTCGATCGTGTCTGTGTCGTCCACGGCAACCGGGCCATCATCAGTGATGGTGATCGTGAGATTGGCCGTTGCCGTATCACCATTGCCGTCGGTCACGACGAATTTGAAAACGTCTCTGACGATATCGTTCGCACCAATCTCACCCGGATTGGCGTGATCTGTGGTGTTCTCTGACAGGAGATATTCGAACTTGTACGTGCCATCGCCGTTCCGCGTGACGAGCAACGTTCCGTATGCGCCTTCAACCCGACCGCCATTCGTTACATCCACGCTCACGCCACGCGCGTTCGTAACCATGAGCGAAGCGAGGCCATCATTGCCGGGATCGACGAGAATATTGCCCAAAGCCGTGGTCGTGCCGCCACCGGATCCGGAAGCAAGTGCACTCTCGTTCACCTCGCCGGGCCGCGCTCCGATCCCTACAATGCTGAGCTCGGGAACATCATTTTCCTGTTCTTCGCGAAGTGACGGAAACAGCTCACGCCGCTCCGGTGCGCCGAATTGCAATGCCGTGGGAGGAAGGAGGTCGATTACCGGGCCGGCATCACCGATACCGCCATTGGGTGTGGTGAAATTCCCGCCGCCACTCTGCGTGGCAGAGGAAACGACGGTCAACGCGCCATCAGGGCCCGCGGCAACGTCGATGCCATTGGCCTGAAGCGCAGCGGTGAGCGCCAGCTCGGGTATTTCCACCTCCCCTATCAGGAAGGTGGGTACCTTCAGAGCGGCATTGAGGATTGTGATGCCCGAACCATCGGGTTGAACCAGAACCAGATTGTCGCCATCGAGTTTGATCTCGTCTATGGAGACACCTTCCGGGAGCCGAACGATGTTGTCCGCGCCCGGTGTTATCGTTTCGGGAACCTCGAGAACAACCGATGTGGCCCCGGGTTGACCAGCGGCGGGATCGACCGGGACCGGTTCTCCGGCGCTATCATCCTGTGCGACCAGAAGTGCGGGCCGATCGACCTGACCGGATAGGTGGTCTGTCGCTTCTCCGACAGCATTCGTGTGTGCGTCGGACGTATCGGTGCGATCTTGGTTGGCCATGATAACCCCCGGGAAACAGATTTCCAGGAAGCGGGCCACACCGGTCTAATTGGCACAATGCAATGTAAAGCGGATCGATATATTATTTTATTCGCTTATGTGAGATATTTATTTCTGGTTAATCTAAAAGTATATCATGATATATATTTCAATATAAACCGCTTCTTTCACATCCTCAGGGCGACGTGTCGGCGGCTCAGAAATGGTTAGCGGAAAATTACACATCAAATAAAACTTTTATATAAATACGCTTAAATCCGCAAACCCATAATAATCCTTGCCGCTTAATCGGCATTTCATCTGCATCCTCTATCTTTTCCACAAGATCCGAGGGCGGAAAGATGCATTTAATAAAAAATATACATACTCGGTGGGGTGCGTCATTTCTATTGTCCGCACTGCTACTGACAGCAACGCCCCAGCCGACTGTTGCAGGACATATTGCAACAACGCTCACCTCCTATTTTACCACATCCAGCGTGAACTTTCCTACGGCTTCAACCGCCATTGCGGCGGCCGGCGATAGCCTTGCCCGGTTAAAACTTCGGTGGAATGCGGCTGTCGGCGAGCTTCCGGCGGGAAAAATTGATGCTACAGCCTCCTCCACAATGGAGATGCGACGCAAAAAGCTCAAGAACCCTGCTTCTGCAACAGGCGTGTTCGGGTCAGTGGCCATCCCTTTCAAGGCTCTCCCGTCAGCCGCAAGCTGGCAGCGCGTTTACCCGTCAATCGAACGGGCGGAATTCGCCAAATGCACAGATGACCGCGATTGCGCACCACGCGGGATCGCACTTTCGCACCTGGTTCAGGAGATCAAAGCCAAGCCGTTTCTACAGAAGCTGGACGCGATCAATCGAGCGGTCAATCGTTCTGTCACCTATATGTCGGACCGCGCCAATTATCGCCGGTTGGATGTATGGGCAACGCCGATGCAGATCATCAACCGCGGCCGGGGAGATTGCGAGGATTATGCAATACTCAAGATGGCTGCCCTCAATGCGGCCGGGGTTCCCCTGACAAGCATGTCGGTGGTTGTGCTTCAGGACCAGAGCCGTTCCCTGTTTCACGCGGTATTGGCCGTTTCCACGACCAAGGGACACTATATTCTCGACAATCTGCATGATCGGGTGATGAAAGACACCGCACTCCCGAACTATCTGCCTCTCTATTCGCTCAGCGGCCAACGCTCCTGGATCCACGGCAAGGAGCGCGATGATTCCATGGTGGCAGCGCTTGCCCCTTTGCCGCGCGATGTGGCACCTGGAGAAGGCTTCAAAGCCGCTTCCGGACACGGAATAGCCAATCAACGCACCACCGCGAACTGACGGATGTCCATGTTTCTCAATTGGGCAAAATGAATCCGATGATCGCCTCCCGATCAATCAGCGGGGCGAGAATTGCATTGAGGCGACCGCGGATCAACTGACGCTCGACGCCGATCACGAAGCCGACCGTCGCCGGCCCGCTGCCCTCGATCCTGAGTTTTTCGATCAAGTCTGAAAACTGGATATCCAGCGACAGTCGAACGCCCTGTCCCGTGGCGTCGGAAGCCAAACTTGACAGGCGGGACTGGACGAAACCGATGAATGCCGGATTGTAGGCCATCAATTGTTTGTCACCGGTCAGTGCAAAACATGGTGAGGGGCTCGCCATGACCTGATTGCGCACCGCCTGTCGACCGGTCTTGCTAAGGGCGGCTTCCAGCTCCTGCTGCAGATAGGTTACCGCCTCGACCCGCAAAGCCGAGGACAGGTTCGCTCCCTTTTCCAACCGGCTTTCGCAAGCCAGGATAACGTCGCCCACAGAACAATCGCGTGCATCGGCGATCTTTTGCAGCACCGTCCAGAAAATCTCTTCGAGGCGAATGCCCCGTCGAACGCTACCGACGCGGAGCACACGGAACCTGGGCTGGAAGGCCCAATCCTCATCTCTCGGGATTTCAGCAGGTTTCATCATGGTTGCTCACCGCTCGCGAAGCGCTTCATTGCGCGCCTTGTTGATCGGCTTCATGAGGTAGGCGAGTATGGTCTTCTTGCCGGTCATAATGTCGGCGGTGGCCACCATGCCGGGAAAGATCGCATGGCTTTTGCCGTCCCGGATCAGTTCGGCCTGATCGGTTCTGACCCGCACTTGATAGTAGGTTTCGCCGGTGTTTTGATCCACAAGACTGTCGGCGGACACATTCGATACCTCACCTTCGAGCCCGCCATAGATCGAGAAATCATACGCGGTTACCTTGATGAGCGCGGGCTGCCCGGGCCTGACAAAGGCGACATCGCGGGGTGAAATTCGTGCTTCCACCAGCAATGTGTCGGACGTCGGTACCACGCCGGCCACGACTGTACCTGGCTCCACATAGGCGCCAATCGTGTTCACCTCCAGGGTGTTGATAATGCCGTCCACGGGAGAACGGATATCCGTGCGTGCCACCCGGTCACTCGCACCGCGAATGGTCTCTTCGATGACGGAGAGCTCCGCCAGCGCCTGCGTTTTCTCGGCCAGCGCCTCCTGCTGCATCTGCAGGGCAAGCTCATCGATCTGCAGCGTTGCCTCGTTTATGGAGGCCTCGATGCGCTCGACGGCCTCGCGGGTGGATTCGAGCTGGCCACGGGTTTCGGCGAGTTCCTTCTGGACGCGCAACAATTCCGTCTGCGCGACCAGCTTGCGCTTGACCATGGGCGCCAAAAGATCGGCTTCGCGCTGCGACAGCTCCAGGTTCTCTTCCAGCCGCGTGATGTTGGCGCGCGCTTCGTCGAGCTCATTCAACCGCTGAAGGCGTCGCTCGATCAGAACAGAGCGTTTGTTCCTGATAGTGTCCGCACGGGCCTTCAGAAGCCTCGCCTCATTCTGGCAGATGTCTGGCGCAACCTCCTGCAGCTCTGCCGGACAGACATATTCCCCTTCGAGCTCGCCTTTTTCCTCCAGTTCAAGCCGTGTGACCTGCGCGCGCAAGGCGCGTGCACGTGCAGCCGCTTCCCCAAGTGATGACGCCGTCGCCGTGTCATCGAGTTGCAGGATCAGATCGCCTTTGCTTACGGCCTGCCCAATCGTCACAGCGATTTCCTGAACGATACCAGCCTCGCTCGATTGAACGATCTGGGTTTTCGAGACCGGTATGATCTTGCCTTCGCCACGGGCGATCTCCTGCACCTCGGCAATCGATGCCCAGCCTATGAAGGTCATCATCAGGGCTGCGATCACGACCAGCCCCAATCGTGCAGCCAGTGGAGGACGGTCCATTGCAATCCGCCTTTCTTCTTGCCTGAGCGCCCGATGGAAGAGCAGCAAGAGGCCTATTGTTTCCTTCCCGAACGCCCGCTCCCGGCGTTCTTCTGCAATTCCTCGATCACCCTCTCCTTGGGCCCGTCGGCGATGACGCGCCCCTGATCGATCACCACCAACCGGTCGACAAGCTGCAGCATGCTGTGCCGATGGGTGGAGATGATCAGCGTCACGTCTTCGCGGAAGGCCGTTTTCATCCGGGCGATGAGTTCGCGCTCACTCGCCAGATCCATGGCTCCCGACGGCTCATCCATGAACACGACCCGTGGATCGCTGAGCAGAACACGAGCGATGGCGACTGCCTGTCTCTGTCCGCCTGAGAGCTGGCTGCCACGCTCGCCCACCGGCATGTCGTATCCTCTCGGATGGCGGGCAACGAAAGCATCGACGCCAGCCGCTTCCGCTGCGGCAACCAGCTCATCGTCCGTTGCGCCCGGCTTCGCCATCAGGAGGTTTTCCTTCACCGAACCCGAAAAGAGGTCTGCGCTCTGCGAGGTGAAAACGACGGCGGAACGCACGACGGAAGGATGATATTGACGGATGTCCACGCCATCCAGGAGCAGGTTACCGCTGGAGGGTGGATAGAGGCCGGCCAGAAGCCGGCCAACGGTGGTCTTGCCCGACCCGATGCGGCCGATTATGCCGACGCGTTCCCCGCCCTTGACCGAGAGATTGAAATCCACCAGCGCCGGGCTTGCTGCCTCGGGATAGGTGAACCCCACATTGCGAAAGTCAACGTCACCGGAGCGGATCTCGCGATTGACGAACCCCGCACTCTCCGGCCGATCCTCCGGCTGTTCCATGATCGCGTTGAGAATGCGCAGGGACAGAAGCGCCTGACGCATGCGCGAAAGCGTCATGGCGATCTGACCAAGCGGAGCCACAGCTCGGCCCGACAGCATGACCGTGGCGATGATTGCACCGGTGGAAATATTGCCTTCAGAGAATTCATAGGCGCCGGCAACCACCAGGGCGACCGTCACAAGCTGCTGAACGAACTGCGTCATGTTCGCTGCCCATGCGGACAACTGCTTGATGCCCTCCGCGGTACGCGACGCGTTCTTGGCCAGTTCGCTCCAGCGGCGCAGCAAAGTGCGTTCGGCGCGGAGGGATTTCACGGTTTCGATGGTGGAGATCGTTTCCACCAGCAGCGACTGGCGTTGCGCGGCTTCATTGTTGGCGGCTGCCACACGCCGGCCAATCCGGGACTGGGCAATCAAACCGATGATCAGGGCAAGCGCGAATGCCGCCGCGGGAATGACCGCGAGCCAGCCGGCAACACTGTAGATGACGGCAATGAACACGAAGACGAAGACGCTGTCGATCAGTGTGCTGATCGTGTTCGAGGTAAAGAATTCGCGCACGAACTCATACTGAGTGACCCGATTGGCATATTCGCCCGTCGACATCGGGCGAGAGGCCATGGTGGCATGCAGCACCTTCTCGAACAGAAGGTAGGACAGTTTGAGGTCGGCCTTGCGGCCGGCATAGTCGATCAGTGCCGCGCGCACGCTTTTCAGAAGCAGGTCGAAGAGGATCGCGCCTGCGACGCCCAGCGCCAGAACCCAGAGCGTGGCTGTCGCCTGATTGGGCAGCACCCGGTCATAGACATTCATGACGAACAGAGGCGAGGCCAGCGCAAGCAGATTGACGAAGAGAGCTGCTATGGCGACCTGGGCATAGGATTTCCAGAACGGCGCAAGCGTGGTCGTGAGCCAGTGGCGTTTTTCGATCTGCTTTGCCTGGGTCGAGTCCGTGCTTTCCGACTGGTTCAGATAGATGACACTGAAAGAAAGGATCAACCGGATGTTTCTGGAGAGAACGTCCTTCAGCGCAATGCCTTCTTCCGCGACAGGATCGGGGAGAAGCGTGGTGCGCAGGTGATCGTTGGGCAACGGCTCGAGGAGCGCCTGTGCCGTGCCGTCTCCGAAAACGACGAGCACGGGCAGATCGAGCGCGCCACCGGCGAGTTCACGCCGGCTGTGCTGCTCCACCTCGAGCCCGATGCGCGCGGAAAGGCGCTCTATGTCCTCAAGGGATGGGTTGTCTTCATCGAAAGGTGTGTCCGAAAACAGTACCGTCTCCGAGCTCGGACGGGCCAAAAACTGCGCAATCTCCCGAAAGGCAAACCTGAAACTGCCTGCCTGAAGCGGCGTGCCGGCCACGGGATTATTGCGGAGCTGTTCCACCTTCCTCCTCTATGCCACCTTGCCTGTCCGGCAGCTATTGCGACCGGATCGGAGCGAGAAGATCGAGCGGCAAATCGTTCGTCTGTCGCGAAGGCAGCCTCTTGTAGGTTTCGGTCGGTGCCGTCTCCGGCACGTTGAATTCCGCGCGCGCATAGGCCTCGGACTGCTTGGCACTCGTCAGGTTCATCGTCGAGAGCAGCGTCCCTGTTGCGGCGAGTATGCGATACTCGGCAAAACGCGCAGCGTACTGGGCTGTCTTGGACAGAACGTTGACGCTGAACCGCGTGTTCTGCGCGCCAAGCACATCAAGCAAAGACCGCTGGCCGACGACCAACTGCTCTCTATAAGAGTTGACAAGCTGCGCGTTGGTCTGGGCCTGAGCACGTAGTGTGCCTGCCAGATCTATCTGGCGCTGGCGCCGATCCCACGAAATACGAACCGCTTCCTCCACCTCGCGATAAGCCTGGTGGAGCACAAGACGCTGTTCGCTGGCACGGCGGATCTGCTCCTGCTCGTTGGCTACGTCGATGCCGCCGCGGTAGAGGTTCCACTTGGCGACGATGCGCGCCTGAAGATCATTGGTGCGCCCATCGGCACCGTCTATATCGTAACCGGCACGAGCGCGACCTTCCGCGCTGATCTCGGGCAGCATGTTGGAGCGGGCGGCATCGACCAGAGCGTCGGCCGCGTCGATATCGGCGTTGGCAACCTTGATGCGCGGATTGTTGGCGCGTGCGATGCCGATCGCCTTGTCGAGGGAGGATGGCAGGGCGGAGGCCACCGAGCCCGGCATGGATGGATTGGTAAGCGGTTTGCCGACAAGCTTGTAGAAGCGGATCTTCGCCGCCTCCAGTTCTTCTTCGGCTTCCTTCTGCCGCGCTTTTGCGGAGAGCATACGCTCCTGCGCCTGCTGCCTGTCGGCTTCCGTAAGAGCGCCGCCGGAAATCAGAGACCCGATATCCCCCAGCATCGACTGATGAAAGCCCACATTCTTCCGCGCTTCGTTTACGATTTCGACCTGCAGCAAATATTCCAGATACTCACGCACCACCTGCAGGGCGATGGTCTCGGACCGCTCCAGAACACGGAACGAAGCGGAGTCCACACGCGCTGCCTGACGCTCGAGTTCGGCCCGTCGCCCGCCACCATCAAACAGCTTCTGCGTTATCGACAATCCAATTTCGGCCGGATAAAGCGGGTCATCCTCAATACCCACGCCGCGTCTTGAGGGGTTGTCGAGCCGGCGCGCACCGACGGATGCTTCAAGATCGACGCTTGGCAGGAAAAGCCCTCGGGCCTGGCGCAATTCAAACTCGATTGCTTCGCGGTTTTCGATCGCCTGACCGATCTCAGGATTGGATTCGAGTGCCACCGCCATCGCTTCCTTCACCGAAAGCGCGTTCGCGCTGGTGGGGAACAGAACCGCACCGCCCATCAATGCAGCCGCGAGAATACTCAGTACACGTGATTTGTGTGTCATCACCCCCCCTTTGCTTGCGCCTCCACAGGCACAACCAACGGACCTGTCCAGATTAAAATCCAGACCTTCAATATTATTTTATGCTAAGCTAACTCCCCTTGGCTGGCTATTATATACGCCACACCAATACCTCTTTAGGATTAGTTTAGTCGACTCATTTTGAGAAAATGTTGCCATTAAGCAACAAAAACTGAATTCTATTAAGCATTTCAACCATAAAATGTATAAAATATTGTCAGTTTTGCTGTCCTATCTCACTATAACCAGCGTTCCTATTTTGACATTGCTATAAAGTGTTATAACATCCTCGTTCGTCATTCGAATGCATCCTGAGGAAACTGCCTGACCAATTGTCCAGGGCTCGTCGGTGCCGTGAATGCGAAACAGTGTAGAACCGAGATAAAGGGCGCGCGCGCCAAGCGGGTTTTCAGGCCCTCCCTTCATCACAGAGGGGAGAATGCGGCCGTTAGCCGCCTCACGCCTGATCATCTCGATTGGCGGACGCCATTCCGGCCATTCAGCCTTTCTTGTAATGCGCTCCCTGCCGCGCCAGGCAAATCCTTCGCGCCCCACACCGATCCCGTAGCGCACCGCCGTTCCATCGCCGCGCAAGTGATACAACCGCCGCTCGGCCGTTTCTATTACAATGGAGCCTGGGGGAAGATCTTCCGAGAAAGGCACGACCGAAGGCTTTAGCGTGGCATCAGCCCAGGGCGCCTTGAAAGACAGAGATCGCTCGCGCCTGACCCACGTCCCGGTTGCCGGATCGAACTGGCGCACGGTGGTGGTTTGCGCATCCGCCGTGATCATCGGAAGCGAAGAAATCACCAAAATCAACGCACTTGCGACAAGTTGCAGTACGGCCCTGCGCAGGGTCCTGAGAGGCGCACGTTTCACCCTGATTGGCGAAGGGAAGTTATTCCAGAGTATCGTTTTTTGCCATTTCAAACGTCTCTCCCTCGATCCGTATTGAGGTTGCGTCAGGTGCCGAGAGAGATCTGCTACGCCCATCCTCACAAACGAGGACAGGCCGTTCCGCGATTTCACAACTGATCTCCGTATAAAGATTCTCCAACGGCTTGCCTCGTGCGATGATCAGAGCATCGTTCCCCAATCTCAGGACATGCCCCTCATTGCGCCCTATGAAGGCCGAGACCCCGGCCGCCCCAAAAGTCCCAATGAAACCAGATCGGTCGGCTTCGCCAATGCGCTCCTTTGCAAGACCATGCCGTTTGGCCGACATCGCCCATGCATAACGTCTCAGAACGCCGACGCGCGAACCATAAAGCGCTGCGATGTCTTTGTGCATTTCGGCCGCGAACGGCATTGGCGCCTGGAACAACCTCGCGCCACGCTCATTGGCCAGCAAGAAATCGGTAGCAAGCAGAAACAAGCATCCGCACACCATAAGCGATTTGAGTTTCATCGCCACCCCTTGGGCGGCCTTCGCACGAACGCACCGCCTCTGCTGCAAAAGCAGACCGGATTTCGGACTGGGCGGCCCGGGGCCAGCCCAGGCAATATGGGCTGCTTGCTTTGATCATTGTGCGGCTAAATAACCGGCCTGTCCAGTGCATCGGGAACAACCGGCTGGCCTAGTGGAAGCGAAGACGATCACTTCAGTCAGGACTATTCGTGACTGTGACCGTTCTCTTCCGTTTCCAATGCATTGAGCGCGCTCAACCGGAAGCCGCCGGCATCGCCCTGGCGCGCTTTCTCGAGCTGCTCCGAAGCAATCCTCATCAGGCCACGAAACTCTATCTGGTCTTCGAAGATCACCCCGCCAATATCAAGTGCGAGTTCGACCGTTTCCCCCTGCGCAACAAAGGGGGCCTTTGCAACGGCATTGCGTATGCGCTCACCGACATCACGCGCCTGTTCCACTGTCGCGCCCGGCAAAAACACCCCGAATTCGTTTCCACTCAGGCGACCGACGACATCGCTGCGCCGCACATTGGCCCGGATCACCGATGCGATCTGGCGCATCGACTCCTCGCCGCAACTGAAGCCGTATTCTATGCTGATGTCGCGCGTATTCTCCGCTTCGACAATCAACAACGCACCGAAGGTTCGGCCCGCTTCGGACACCGTTGCAGCGCGACGCCGCTCCACCAGCGTGGTGAACATGTCGCCGTTGAAAACCTCAGTCGAAGGGTCATGAGCGGCAGCGAAGTTCCTTTCTCGCTTTACACGCCGCAGCTGTTCACTCACCAGACCGATATAAGCAAGCAGAGGTGCGGCAATGAACAGAGGCAGCACCAACGCCGCAACCAGACTGCGCTGGTAGGGATTGATCTCGTCCCCGAAGAACAGGAGATAGTGGATACAAAAGGAAAGCCCCACTGCAGCGACGGTGCCAAGCAGCGTGAAGGCAATGAGCCATGTCCAGCGCGGTTTGCGTTGCAAGAGCGACTTGTCCATATGCTTTCAACGCTCCCAGTGTGACTGAGTCGTTGATAACCGGCAAACTTCTAACAAAAGCTTCATCGAAAGATCGCGTTTTAACAATCAGGGGGCAAGCTGTGCCCCTACGAGGTCAGGCCTCCGGTACACTCTATCGTTCGATTTTCAGCGGAGCGGTGAGTCGAGCAATGGCCATCGAGCGGTGATCGTTAAAATGCATTCTATATAGTTTGTTTGCCGGTTACGATTTTCTGCGCATCATCATTCAGATGCGGGGGCATCGAAAAAGGACCACCATGCCGACGAATTTTGCATCCGTACACGCTTATCTGGAAAAGGCGCAGGCGGAACTTACCGGCGCTGACTCGACAACCCAGCAGTTGCGAGAAGCTGTCGGGCTGCTGATGGATGCTGCTCTCAAAGCTGAGTATTCTGCAAAGCCAAAGTCGTGCGAAGTTATCCTCTTCCCACAGTCAGGCGCGCCTGGACCCAAGCGCACCTCAAACCACGGGTAGGACACGAGCAGCGCCTCCAAGAGAAAATCTCATTCCGCATCGCTGCAGATCCGGTCGCGGGCCTTCTCCGCCTCACGCGCAATCATTCTCGCACTTTCGCTGGCGCTTTCCACATGAATGGTCGTCCCGGCGTGGTCCAAAAAGACCAGAGCTACATCGGCTTCCGGGCCCACCATCACCGCCGCGATCCGTTGAAATTGCGGATCACCATCAAGTCTACGATTGAAGAGAACACTTCCACCCACATCATTCAGGGCGGCTAGAAGAGCGGTCTCGAAACCCTGCGCAATCAAGTCTGCAAGGTTCAGCAACAATTCCAGCTGGACCACCTCCAGCGACACTTCTTTCGACACTTCTACGCTACTCGAATCACTACACACGCTGAGAAGTTAGCCGGGGTATCAGAAGCCGGGCAACCAAGCCACGGGAACAGTTTGCGTCATAATGAAACATGACTCCATTGCTTTTTTTTTTGCGCCCTCGCTTCCGGGCCTCATACAGATTTCTACCCTCTTCTGAGAGAACTAACCTGCAATTCGGATACGCATAAGCAGCGGAAAATTATGTCTTGAAATCGATTACATTTGCCATACAATCGATTTCATTGGCGTGGCAGGGCACCTGCGGAGGACACGTCAACGGGAAGGAAACGCACGATCGGCAACGGGGCCTCGGCTGCCTGCGCCGCTGGTGTCTGTCATCAGGGAGGAACTCATGAAACGACTGGTAACTGTCGCCCTGGCCGCTGCTGCCCTTGCGGGTACCGCACTCTCGGCCATGGCTGAAGATTTCAAGATCGGGCTTTCGAACGGCTGGGTGGGCAGCGAGTGGCGCACGCAGATGATCGAGGAAGCCGAACAGGCCGCAGCCGCCTGGAAGGACAAAGGCGTGAATGTCGAAGTGGTTGCGCAGAGCGCCAATGTCGACGTGCCCGGCCAGATCGCCCATGTGCGCAATTTTATCAGCCAGGGCGTGGACGCGATCATCATCAACCCGAACAGCCCGACGGCCTTCGACCCCGTGTTCGCGCAGGCCAAGGAGGCCGGCATTCTGGTGATCGCCACCGATGCCGAGGTTTCTTCGCCCGACGCCCTTTATGTGGGTATCGACCAGAAGGGCTGGGCGATGGAAAGCGCCAAATGGCTGGCCGAGACGCTGGAAGGAAAAGGCAAGGTGGTCGCCATCAACGGCGTTGCGGGTCACCCGGCAAATGAAATGCGTGTTGCCGGCTATCGCGAGGTGTTCGGCGAGCACGAGGGCATCGAGATCGTCAATGAAGTGAACGCCAACTGGGACCAGGCGCAAGGCCAGCAGGCGATGCAGAACCTGCTCGCCACCTATCCCGACATTGATGGCGTTTGGGTGCAGGACGGCATGGCCGCCGGCGCGTGGCGCTCCATCATGGATGCAGACAAGGCGGGCGACATTGCCGCCACCGGCGAGATCCGCAAGGACTTCATCGACATCTGGACCGAAAACGACCTCAACTCCGGCGCTTCGGTGAACCCACCCGGTGTGATGGCAAGCGCGCTCAATGTGGCTGTTCTCATGCTGCAGGGACGCGAATTGAAGGAACCGGCCACGGCCGGGCAGTACAACAACGCCATGTATCTGCCCATCCCCTTCATCAGCTCGGAAAACCTGGAAGAAGTGGCCGCCTCGGTTGAAGGCAAGCCGGGCTACTATTCCTATACGAGCTCGCTTTCCATCGAGGATGCGGAAGCGCTGTTCAAGTAAGCCCGCTCCATGAATGCCGCGCCGGCAATGACTGGCGCGGCGCTCTCTTCGGGAAAATGTCATGACCAAGCTCAAGCTCAGCGGTGTAAGCAAGGCTTACGGCGCCACCCTGGCGCTACGCCGCGGCGACCTCGCACTCGACACGGGCGAAGTGCACGTGCTGATCGGCGCCAATGGCTCCGGCAAGAGCACGCTTTGCAAGATCATGGCGGGCAGCGTGCGGCCCGATGCGGGCGAGGTGTTGCTCGACGGGCAAGCTGTGACCGTCAGTGGGCCGCGCGCGGCGCAGGCGCTGGGCATCGGCATTTTCTACCAGGAACTGAGTCTGGCCGATCATCGCAGTGTGGCCGAAAACATCTGCCTGCCGGACCTGCCGAAGAAGAACGGGTTTTTCGTCGACCGTGAAGCGCTGCTTGAGAAGGCTGGCCGCTACATTGCGCTTTTCGAGAGGGTTGCAGGCGACAGCCTGCATGCCACGGCTACCGTCGGCGATCTGCGGGCGGATCAGCGGCAACTGGTCGAGATCATGAAGGCGCTGGCGACTGAAGCGCCGATCCTGATTTTCGATGAACCCACTTCCGCCCTCGACCGCGCGCAGGTGGATCGCTTTTTCGAAATTCTTCGCGACCTCAAAAGTGAGGGGCGAAGCATCGTTTTCATCTCGCATCGCATGGATGAGATCTTTGCCATCGGCGACCGCGTGACCGTAATCCGCGATGGCGAAACGGTGGGCACCGAAGCCATCGCAGACACAAGCCCCGAAGCGGTTATCCGCATGATGGTGGGCGTACAGGAAACGCTTGCCACGCCACAGGCGGCTCCACCGTCGCATGAGGCCTCCCACGAAATCGCACTGACAGTGGAGAAGCTCACAGGCTTGGGCTTCCGCGATGTGGATTTTGAGGTGCGGCGCGGTGAAATCCTCGGGCTTGGCGGCCTGCATGGACAGGGGCAATCCGCGCTGCTCAAGGCGCTGTTCGGCGCACCGCCAGCGCGCGCGGGGCAGGTAGTGCTCAACGGGCAGCCGCTTCGTACCGAAAGCCCGCGCGCGGCCATTGCGCAGGGCATCGCCTATGTTTCAGGAGACCGCGGGCGCGATGGTGTGATCAGCGGGCGACCGATTCTCGAGAATGTCACGCCCATTCACGCGCTGCGGAACAGGCTTGTGCTGGCGAGACCCGGGCCGCTCTCTGAAAAGGCGCTGCCGGCGCTGAAGGCGCTGAACACCAAATTCGCCGGGCTCTCCCATTCCATCGGTTCGCTGTCGGGCGGAAACCAGCAGAAGATCGTGATCGCCCGCTGGCTCATCGACAAGCCGGATATCCTCCTTCTCGACGACCCGACCAAGGGCATCGACCTTTCGGCCAAGGCGGACCTTTTCGCGCTGATCCGCAGACTCGCCGAAGAAGGGCTCGCCATCCTTCTCTATTCCTCCGAAGACGCGGAGCTTCTGAACAATGCCGACCGGATTCTGGTCTTCAACGGCGGGGCAGTGAGCCGCGAGCTGAGTGGCGCGGACCGCACCCGCTACAATCTCTACCAGGCAGCCTACGAGGCGGCATGACGATGACCAGCATTTCCAGCCCAACCAGACAGGACAAGGGAGGCTTTCGGGCGCTGCTCGGGCGGTTTCCCTTCCTGCCTGCCCTTCTCATTCTCGTCGTGCTTCTGGTGCTAAACGGCATTTTTGAACCCAACAGCCTGAGCTTCCGCTCGCTCACCGGCCTGGTGCGCACCTATCTCGCGTTGATGCTTCTGGCCGTGGCGCAGACCTATGTGGTCTATGCCGCCGACATCGATCTCTCGGTCGGCGCCATCGCTTCGCTGGTCAATGTGACGATCATCGTGTTGATGCAGCATTGGGGCGGCGGCGGGCTTTCGGTTCTGGCCGCGCTCGGCATTGGCGTTTTGGTCGGGCTTGCCTGCGGGCTGGTCAACGGTTTCGTGGTGGCTGCACTTAGGCTCCAGGCCATCGTCGCAACCTTTGCAACAAGCATTTTCTTCACCGGGCTGGCGCTTGTCATCCTGCCTGTGGCCGGCATGCCTGCACCCACCGTTTTCTGGCGCACCTATGGCGGCACATTCTTCGGCATCCCGTTCGTCTTTTATGCGGCTGCGGCGCTCGCCATCCTGCTTTACCTGCTTGCCCGCACCCGGCTTGCCACGCAGCTTCTGGCGGTGGGCGATGGTCAGCAGGCAGCCTTTCAGAGCGGGCTCCCCGTCACCGCGATCCGCATTGGCGGTTATGCACTCTGCGGCGTGTTCGCAGCGCTTGCCGCCTTCTGCATCACCGGCGATACGGCAAGCGGCGACCCGCTCGTCGGCGCGAAAATGACGCTCTTCAGCGTGGCGGCCGTGGTGCTGGGCGGAAGCGCCCTTTCGGGCGGTTTCGGCACGGTGGCGGGTTCCGTCATCGCGGCGCTCATCATCGGGCTCATCAACTCATTGGTGTTCTTCGCCGGCACGCCATCGCACTGGCAGAATTTCGTACAGGGGCTCGCCATTCTCGCGGCGCTGATGGTCGGCGTGCTCGTCAGCCGCAGGGGGCGCGCATGAACCGGGTCCTCGAAATCGCCAAGAACCCGCTTCTCATCGCGCTGGTTCTGATTGCAGCACTCCTCTTCCTCGGCAACACGCTTTCGCCGGGCTTCGCCTCCGGCGGGCAGATCCTGCGCCTGCTCATCGTTGCGGCCCTGCTCGGCATTGTCGCCGCCGGCCAGAACCTCGTCATTCTGGGCGGGCGCGAAGGCATCGACCTTTCCGTCGGCGGCGTGGTTTCGCTTTCCGCCATCGTGGCCGGCAATGTGATGAACGGCATGGATGGCGGCATCCCGCTGGCCATTCTGGCCTGTGTTGCGACCGGCGCGCTCTTTGGCCTGTTCAACGGGCTCGGCGTGACGCTGTTGCGCATTCCGCCGCTGGTGATGACGCTCGGCATGCTGGGCGTCCTTCAGGGTCTGCTCGTTGTCATCCGCCAGGGCATTCCTTCGGGCCGGGCCGCCCCTGCCCTTTCGGAATTCGTGACCCGGCCATTCCTCCTCGGTCTGCCCGGCATCATCTGGCTGTGGATCGGTGTTGGCCTGCTGATGGCCTTCATCCTCCACCGCACTGTGTTCGGCCAGCGCATCTATGCGATCGGCTCCAACGAGCAGGCTGCCTTCATGGCTGGTGTGCCGGTGCGGCGCATGAGGGTTGCACTCTTCATGCTCTCGGGTGTGTTTGCCGCCATTGCCGGGCTTTGCCTGCTTGGCTATTCCGGCTCCTCTTTTGCCAATGTGGGGGAGCAATACATGTTGCCTTCGATCATCGCTGTGGTGTTTGGCGGCACCCCGCTTCCAGGCGGCAAGGGCGGCTATACCGGGACCATGGCGGGTGCTGTTCTGCTGGTGGTGCTGCAAAGCATCCTGACCACGATCAATATCGATGAATCCGGGCGGCAGATGGTGTTCGGCGCCACGCTGCTGGTGCTCATGCTGTTCTATGGCCGCGGGCGGGGGCTGCGCGCATGAACCGGCGCCCCAAGATCAAGGATATCGCGAAGGCGCTGGGCGTTTCCCCCGCCACCGTGTCGCGCGCCCTTAGCGGCAGCGACCTCGTGACGAGTGAGACCCGTGCACGTGTGCGCAAGACTGCCGATGCGTTGAACTATCGCCCCAATGCAAGTGCGCGCAGCCTGCGCACCGCCCGCTCCATGGCGGTGCTGATGGTGGTGCGTGATGTGGGCAACCCGTTCTATCTCGATATTCTGAAAAGCGTGGAAGCAACAGCGCGCGCCGCCGGCTATTCCGTGCTGATGGGCAATACGGAAAACGACCCCGAGCGTGAGATCGAATATTTCGACATGCTGCGCGACGGCCATGCAGACGGCATGATCCTGATGACGGGAAAACTGCCGGAAGAGGACGGTCCGCGCAACAGATTGCCTCCCAACGCCCCCATCGTGGTGGCGCTTGAGACGATTGAGGGCTCTGGCTTTCCGCATGTGCAAATCGACAATGTCGCCGCAGCCTGCGAGGCGGTGGAGCACCTGATCGGGCTCGGACACCGGCGGATCGCCCATATTTCCGGCCCCGTGCCGGAGGTCATGAGCCTTCGCCGCCAGGAGGGATACCGCCGCGCCATGCGCAATGCGGGGCTTGCCATTCCGGAGGGCTATGAACAGCGCGGCGACTATCTTCTCCACGGTGGCGCCCGCGCCTGCGAGGCGCTTTTTAATCTGCCCGAACCGCCCACGGCGATCTTCGTCTCGAACGACGAAATGGCCTTCGGCGCCATTCACCATCTGCGCGAAACGGGACGTGATGTACCGGGTGACGTTTCTGTTGTCGGGTTTGACGATCTTTATCTGAGCGAGGCCTTCTATCCGCCCCTCACCACTGTCAGCCAGCCGCGCATCGATATCGGCCAGCAGGCGATGAGCATTCTTCTCAAAATGCTTTCCGGCGCTCTCGTGCCCGCAAAACCGGTGGTCTTGCCCGCAACGCTGCGCGTGCGCGGCACCACCGCACCACCCAAATCAGCTTGAAAGGGGAAACAACCATGTCCGCACAGCCAAGAAAACGCCTGCGCATCGGCCTTGTCGGCACGGGCTTCATCGCCGAATTTCACCTGCGATCCATGGTGGCCGTGCGCCATGTGGACGTGACCGCCGTCTACAGCCGCAAGGCGGAAAACCGGGAACGCATTGTCAAACTGGTGGCCGAACTGGGCCTTGGCGAATGCAAGAGCCACGAAAGCCTTGTGTCCATGCTGCAGGCGGACGATGTGGACGCGATCTGGATCCTCTCGCCCAATGACACGCGCGTGGACACCATGCGCACCATCCATGACGAGGTGGTGGCCGGACGCAGCAAGGTGTTTGCCGTGGCCTGCGAAAAGCCGCTGGCGCGGACGGTGGCCGATGCACGCGAAATGCTGCGGCTGGCCGAAGCCGCCAAGCTGAACCATGGCTATCTGGAAAATCAGGTTTTTGCGACGCCCGTTCTGCGCGGCAAGGAGATCATCTGGCGGCGCGCCGCTTCCACGACCGGCCGGCCCTATCTGGCACGCGCGGCGGAAGAGCATTCCGGCCCGCATGAGCCCTGGTTCTGGCAGGGCGACAAGCAGGGCGGCGGCGTGCTGCTCGACATGATGTGCCACAGCGTCGAGGTGGCGCGCCATCTCCTGACAGAGCCGGGCAAGAAACGCGATTCGTTGAAGCTCAAGGCGGTGCAGGGCAATGTGGCCAATCTGAAATGGACCCGGCCGCGCTATGTGGAAGATCTCAAAAAGCGGTTCGGGCCTGAAGTGGATTACGCGAACCGGCCCTCGGAAGATTTCGCGCGTGGCAATGTGATGCTGGAGGACGAGGACGGCAACGAGCTGATGATCGAGGCGAGCACGTCCTGGGCTTATGTGGGGGCAGGGCTGCGCATCCAGCTTGAGCTGCTTGGGCCTGAATATGCGATGGAGTTCAACTCGCTTGGAACCGGGCTCAAGATCTTCATGTCCCGTGAGGTGACCGGCGAAGAGGGCGAGGATCTGGTTGAGAAGCAGAACGCCGAGCAGGGACTGATGCCGGTGCTGGAAGATGAAGCCGGGGTCTATGGATATACGGATGAAAACCGGCACATGGTCGAGTGCTTCCGCAAGGGCGAAGAGCCGCTTGAGACCTTTGCTGACGGAGTCGCCGTGATGGAAATTCTCATGGGTCTGTACCTCTCCTCGGAAACCGGGAACACGGTGCGCTTCCCAAATCCCGATCTGGAGAACTACGTGCCCGTGGTGGCGCGCCGGTAAGGCTGTGTTTTGCTCACCGGCTGGAAACGAGACCAGCCGGTGAACCGCTTTTCGTGTCACGACTGACAGCGGCGAAAGGCCGGGTTGCCAGGACCCGTCCATGGGACCGCGCCCCGCTTCGACCCGTTCTCGTCTCCGATGTCTCCCATGTTCTGAAGGCTGGTGCCATAATGCCCCATGGGCGTTGAGCCTATTGCTTTCCCCCTGTGATCGGTATCTGTGGGCGAACACAGATCACCCATATCCATGAGCCGGGTATCGGGTCACCGTAGAAGAGAGTGCTCGAACGACCGGTTCGCCCTGCATGAGAACAGGGAGCCGCGTCGGACGATGGAACCGCGTGAGGGGGAAGATGAGCCAGACATCCGACATCATTATCATCGGCGGCGGCATTGCCGGTATCGGCGCCGGCGCTCGCATGGCTGCGGACGCTCGAGTCACGGTTCTGGAAGCGGAGGAAGCCATTGGATACCATTCCACTGGCCGTTCGGCCGCGATCTTCATCCGCAACTATGGCAATGCCACACTGCGTGCCCTTAACGCCGCTTCTGAACCCCTCTTCATGCAACCGGAAGGTATCTCCGAAGACAGCCTGCTCACACCGCGCGGCCTTCTATACATCGCGCTGGAAGAACATCTGGGGGATCTGGAGGCGATTCTGGAAGGTGCAACCGGCATGGAACGTCTCAACGCCGATGAAGCGGTTGCCCGTGTTCCGATATTGAAACGTGACACCATCGCCGCAGCCGCGATCGAGCCGGGCGCTCAGGACATCGATGTCGACCGCCTTTTGCAGGGCTTTGCCAGAATGCTGCGCCATCGCGGTGGTGCCATTGTCAACAAGGCGCCCGTGACCGCTATTTCGCACGAAAACGGCACCTGGACGCTGGATACGCCGCAGGGCTCCTTCTCCGCGCCCGTCATCGTAAACGCCGGCGGCGCCTGGGCCGACGAGATTGCGAGGCTGGCGGGTGTCCAACCTCTGGGCCTGACGCCGATGCGCCGCTCCGCCGTGATCCTGCCTGCACCTGACGGGCATGACGTGACAGGCTGGCCGCTTTTTGCCTGTGCCGGCGAAGGCTGGTACGCCAAACCGGATGCCGGCAAGCTGATGGTCTCGCCGGCGGACGAAGACCCGTCCGAACCCTTCGATGCCTGGCCCGACGACATGGTGCTGGCCGAAGGGCTGCACCGTTTCGAGCAGGCTGTGACCGTGCCCGTCACACGCATCGAGCGAAGCTGGGCGGGGCTGCGCAGCTTTTTCCCCGACCGCACGCCCGCTGTCGGCTTCGCGCCGGACGCGGAAGGCTTCTTCTGGCTCGCCGGCCAGGGAGGCTATGGCGTGCAGACCTCGCCCGCCCTCTCTGCGCTGGCTGCCGATCTTTGTGCGGGGCGCACTTCCGCCCTGCCCGATACCGTGGTGCAGGCCCTAGCACCGAACCGTCTCATCAAGTCCTGAAAGGAAATTTCATGTCCGAAATCAAACGCGTCGACACCGGCACCCGCATGAGCCAGGCCGTCATCCACAATGGCACGATCTATCTGGCTGGCCAGGTGGGAACGCCGGGCGCGAGCGTTGCCACGCAGACCAAAGATATCCTGCAGAAGATCGACACGCTTCTGGAGCAAAACGGTTCTGACAAGACCCGCATCCTGCAGGCGACCATCTGGCTCGCGGACATGAAGGATTTCGCCGAGATGAACGAGGTCTGGGACGCCTGGGTCGCACCGGGACATGCGCCAGCCCGCGCCTGCGGCGAGTCCGCGCTGGCCACACCTGATTACACGGTCGAGATCATCGTCGTGGCGGCCGCCGGCTGATCAGTTCGCGCGCTTTACCGGTGTCACCGGCTTCTGGCTCGCCCCTGCGGCGAGCCGGACGAGAACGAAACCCAACAAGCCAGTGGCCAGAAAGCCGGATGCGAGCGGTATGGTCGTCTGATTGTAAAACGCACCGAAGGCGACGGCAAAGACCACAGCCACCAGGCTCGACCCTGATGCGATGAGCGAGGCGCCAAGCCCCGCCAGGTGCCCGAGAGACTGCATCGCCATGGCATTGAGATTGCCAAACAGGATGCCGATGCAGAAGAAGATCACAAAACCCATTGCCATGAAGGCCACAAAGGGTGGTCTTCCCTCATACACGAGCGACAGGGAAAGCAGGCCAAGGCCGAGGATAACGAGGCCGATCAAAGCCCCCTCGCACATCGCCTGCATCCCAAACCGGCGCACCACCTGGGCGTTGACGATTGAGGCAAGACCGATGCCGGCGGCAAAGGCCGCGAAATAGGCGGGGAACATGGCGGAGACGCCATAGACATCGAAAAAGATGTCGGCCGCCGTGCTCAGATAGTGAAGATGCGCACCGAACACGAGCCCGGTCGCGATGATGAGCAAAGTGACGCGCCGGCTGCGCAGGATGCGCGCACCATTCTGCAGAAGCGTGACCGGATGGAAGCGGATTCGATTCTGCGGCGGGAGCGTTTCGGGCTGCCGCGCGATCAGCCAGATGCACAGAAGCACCGACAGGGCCAGATAAACCATGAAGATGGCTCTCCAGCCGGCAAGCGCCAGAACAAGTTGCCCCATGGCGGGGGCGAGCATCGGCACGAGAATGAACAGCACGAACATGAAGGACATGATCCGCGCCATTGCCTCGCCCTCAAACTGGTCCCGGATCAGAGCGCGTGTGGCAATCTTCGGTCCTGCCACGCCGATGCCCTGAAGGATGCGGCCGGCCACGATCATGCCCACACTTGTCGCACACATCGCCACCAATGTGCCCGCCATATAAAGGCCAAGCCCCAGAACAAGAGCCTTCTTGCGACCAATGGCATCGGAGATCGGGCCGAGAAACAGCTCGCCGAACACCATGCCGAAAATGAAAAGCGACACGATGTGCTGTGTGGAAAGAGGTGGCTCCACATGCAGCTCCGTCTCGATAATCCGCAACGCCGGCAGAACGGCATCGATGCTGAGCGCGGTGAGCGATGTAAGAGACGCGTAGAGCGCGATGCGCTCGAACGAGATGGAACGTGTTTTCATGGACGGGCCCGAAAGGTCAGATCGGCAATGGGCGGCGCTCTTCGATGGCCTCCATGGCAAAATAGGACGTGACAGATTCCAGCTCCACCTTCTGGATCAGGCGTTGATAGACGGAATCGTAGCTCTCCATATCGGTCGTCACGATGCGCAGCATGTAATCATAATCGCCACCGATGCGGAAGAAGTCGACGATTTCAGGAATGCTGGAAACATGCTGGCGGAAAGTCTGCAGCCATGCTGTGGAGTGATGGCGTGTCTTCACCATCACGAACACGACGAGGCCCAGTCCCAGTTTGTTGCGGTCCACCTGAAGTGTGCGGCCACGGATGACACCGCGCTCTTCGAGCGATTTGAGACGCCGCCAGCAGGCATTCTGAGACAAACCCACCTTATCCGCGAGGTCCCTTTGCGAGAGTGATGCGTCGCGCTGGAGAGCGCGCAATATGCGCCTGTCAAATTGATCTATTTTTTCGACCATAGCCGATCATATGACCCATTTTTTACGCATTATCCATCACTATCTGTGAATATGATAGATAATCACTGTGCGATCCTTTCGTTCTGACGAAACTGATGGACCGAACCATGGCACGTGATGTTCTGAACGTCTTCAAGCACAGCCTCAAACGCGCGGACATTGCCGAGTATCTGCAGTCTGGTCTGATCGGCGAGAACGCGGTGATCGACGGCCCTTGCGGACCAAAACCACTCATCTACGCAGATTATGTGGCCTCCGGCCGCGCACTTGCACAGGTGGAGGATTTCATCCGCGACGAGGTTCTGCCCTTTTACGCCAACAGCCACACCGAAGCGTCCTTTTGCGGATCCTTTTCGACGCGTCTGCGCGAGGCGGCGCGAGCCGAGATACACCGCATCGTCAGAGCGGATAACGAGACGAGCGTGGTCTTTTCCGGATCGGGCGCAACCTCCGGCATCAACCGACTCGTGCGCCTTCTGCAGATTGCCGAGACGGTTGCAGCAGGCGGCCGGGTGGTGGTGTTCACCGGCCCCTATGAGCATCACTCCAACATTCTGCCCTGGCGCGAGAGCGGTGCAGCGATCATCGCCATTCCCGAGACAGCCTGTGGTGGTCCGGACATGGGAGCACTGAAGACGGCGCTTGAAGCCAATGCCGATGCCGCATTGAAGGTCGGCACGTTTTCCGCCGCCTCCAATGTCACCGGCATTACAACCGACACGGATGCGGTGACGCGGCTTCTCAAAGCCCATGATGCGCTTGCCATCTGGGATTATGCAGGTGGCGCGCCCTATCTCGAAATCGACATGAAGCCCGGCACCGATTGCGCCAAGGATGCCGTGGTGCTTTCCCCACACAAGTTTCCCGGCGGGCCCGGCGCATCGGGCCTTCTGATCCTGCGCAACGCCATTGCGCGTACCGCACAGCCGACCATGCCTGGCGGCGGTTCGGTGACCTTCGTGTCACCATGGGCGCATGATTACTCCCGCTCGCTTTCAGCGCGCGAGGAGGCTGGCACCCCCAACGTCGTGGGCGACATCCGCGCCGCTCTCGTGCTCCTTGTGAAGGAGGCACTTGGCCAGGATTTCATCGATCGCCGGCACGAGGAATTGCGGACGCGGGCGCTTGGCGTCTGGTCGCAAAACCCCTGCCTCCAGCTTCTCGGAAACCCGACCGCCCCACGGTTGCCGATCTTCTCGTTCCGCATTCTTTGCCCTGAAGGCAAAACGCTGCACCATCAGCTCTTTACCCGGATGCTGAGCGATCTTCACGGCATTCAGGCGCGTGGCGGCTGTGCCTGTGCCGGCCCCTATGCGCATCACCTGCTGGGCATTGATGAGCAGCACTCGGCTGCGCTTCTGCAGAGCATTCGAGAGGGGCGGGAGATGGAGAAGCCGGGCTGGGTGCGATTGAATCTCAGCTATCTGATGACTGACGAGAAAGCCGATTTCGTCATCAACACGGTTGACCGGCTGGCGCGCGAAGCAGAGAGCCACGCCAGCGCCTATGATTTCGACCCGAGCACCGCGCGGTTCCGCCACAGGGGCCTCGCGCTGGCGGGTTAACCCTGTCCGCTCGCCCAGTGGCGGTTTTCCCGGCTTTGTCCGATTGAAGCCGATTGAGTGACGGAGAACTCCGGGAGCCGGTCATGCCCCGTTCCCAAGGTCGGCATTTGA
The DNA here is from genome assembly GCF_020833685.1 of Nitratireductor sp. B36. GTDB lineage: Bacteria > Pseudomonadota > Alphaproteobacteria > Rhizobiales > Rhizobiaceae > Nitratireductor. The sequence goes on along the minus strand of NZ_JACKZY010000004.1, from coordinate 464,404 downwards.
TCCTTACAAAACGGCGTCCTTTGAAGGGACGCCGCCGATGTTTCGGATGCTCCCGGCCTCACTCCGGTTGAGGAATAGGCATTGCCTTGACCGTGCTCGTTCCCTCGTCAGGATCAACGCCGAACCAGGTCTTGTGGATGGCCGCCATCGTGCCGTCCTCCTTCATGGCCGAGATTGCCTCGTTTGCCTTTTCCAGAAGGGGATGATCCTTGCGGGTCATCATAGCAAAACGCTCGCCGGTCGGAATACGCACGAGGATCTTGAGGCCTGGCACCTGCGTCATCGCATACTGAAATCCGGCGATTTCGCCGGCACCGCCTTCGAGACGACCCGCCCGGACGTCCAGCAGGAGATCCTGCTGCGCCGAATAGGAGCGGATGTCCGCAATGCCATATTTCTCGGCGTTCTCCTTCGCCCAGGCTTCGCCCGTGGTGGCAGCGACGACGCCGATCGTCTTGCCGTCGAGCTCCTCCAGCGTCGTGACCTTGGAATCTTCGCGCCCCACAATGGTGCCATCGCTGTCGTAATAGGGTTGAGTGAAAGACTGGTTCTGTAGCCGTTCATTGGTAATCGAGATTGACGATATGGCAAAGTCGATCCGCCCTGAGCTTGTTGCGGCAAACAGCGCCTGAAAGCCCAGATCCTGGAATGTGACATCCATGCCCAGACGCTTGGCGACCTCGCGGGCGACGTCCACCTCAAATCCTTCGAAGTCTCCGGTCTCGGTCTTGTATTCCCATGGCGGGTTGGCCGGATAGGCCCCGACCGTGATGGTTTCTGCGAATGCCGCCGGCACGAATGTGGCCGCTGCGAGCGCGATGGACAGAGCAAATGCGCGGATCTTCATGATCGATCTTCTCCCATTTTTACCGACCCCTGTTCCCATACGGAGCGCGGAAATTATTTGATCACATGATCACTTATCTTGCCGCAGATCAACGGATATTTGAAGCTCAAAAAATCGCGTCCCGACGAGACCAAGGCTCTCCCGCACTAAAGCCAATGCGGAAACAGGCGACCAGAAAAAGCCGCCTCCTTTCAGGTTCTCACATGGCACAGATGATATGTTGCTGAAGCCGCTCACCGTTTCACGGAAACGCTGCTCCGATCTATCTATCAATTTTGCGCATTTGTGCGGAGGTCAGGTGCTTCTACCTGCCTGCAAAATGCTCTAGTCCTGTTTTGGCAGATTGTTGGCGCGTCTCGCCATTTCCGCCTCGTTGGTCGGCTGTTCGGTGAAGCCCTCGATATCGGAGACTTCCTCCACGTCGCGTTCGATTTCCATTGGGCTTGCCACATAGGCGGTGGCCAGCTCCGCGACCGAACGCAACGCGTGGACATGAATGCGCTCATAGCCGTGGGACGCATCGATACCGAAAGCTATCAGCGCCGTGCGCACATCGTGGCCAGCCTCGATGGCGGAAGCGGAGTCGGAACGGTAATAACGGAAAACATCCTTCTGATAGCGAATATCTTCCTCCCGGCACAGTTCGACGAGCTTCTTCGTGAGATGATAATCGAACGGCCCGGCCTGATCGGCCATGGCAATGGTGACGCCGAATTCCGCAGAGTTCTGCCCCGGCGCTGTCGTTCCGTTGTCTATGGTCACCATTGAAGCGATCTCCGGCGTCACGATCGAGGCGGCGCCCACCCCAACCTCTTCGGCGATGGTGAAAAGCCAGTGCGTATCGACCGGCAACGTCACCTCGTTGCTGAGAAGCGATTCCAGTGCTGCAAGCGCGATGGCAACCCCGGCCTTGTCATCCAGATGCCTTGAAACGATGAAGCCGTTTTCAAGAAATTCAGGCTGCGGATCGATGGCGACGAAATCGCCGACGTCGATGCCCAGATTGTGTGCGTCAGCACGGTTCCAGCACATGGCGTCAACACGCAGTTCCACATAGTCCCAGCCAACCGGCATTGTGTCGACATCGTCGTTGAAGGTGTGTCCGGACGCCTTCAACGGTAAAATGGAGCCCCTGTAGGTTCCCTTTTCGGTGTAAAGTGTTGCCCGTGCGCCTTCGGCGAAGCGCGCCGACCAATGACCGATAGGGATGAGTTCGAAGCGCCCGTTGTCCTTGATGTATTTGACCTGAGCGCCCAGCGTGTCGAGATGGGTGACGATGGCGCGTGCGCCTTCGCGTCGACCGCCGCGCACGACGGCCCGAATTGCGCCGCGTCGCGTCAGCTCGGGTTCGAGCCCCAGGCGTTCAAGCTCGGTTGTGACATGTCGGACGATCGTGTCGGTGTAACCCGTGGGACTGTCGATCTCCAAAAGCGCCTTGAGCTGTTCGACCAGATAGGAAACGTCGATCTTCAGTCGCGACATGAATACCCCTTGAATTGCCCATTTCGCCCGACCTCGCTACAGCCCGGCTGCGATCATCTGAGCAGACCCTCCGGCCTGCACGCTGTGTGAAACCCGCTACCCTCTGGGGGCCAATGCCCGCTCCGCCGATTTCACGCCGGAGCGCGGGAAAAGCAGATCGACAAAGCGCTCTGCTGTGGGCTGCGGTTCGTGATTCGCAAGGCCTGGCCGCTCATTGGCCTCGATGAAGACATAGTCGGGATGGCCCGGCGATCTGACCATAAGGTCGATGCCAACCACCGGAATGTCAATGGCGCGCGCCGCGGTGCAGGCCGCGCGAACCAGGTCCGGATGCACCTTCTCCGTCACATCGTGGATCGAGCCACCCGTGTGGAGATTGGCCGTTTTTCGGACCACCACTTCCTGGCCTTCCGGCAAGACGCTCGACATCTCGAACCCGAGACCGGCCACGCAGCGCCTCGTCTCGTCGTCAATTGGAATACGGCTTTCGCCGCCCGTTGCCGCCGCGCGCCGGCGCGACTGCTTTTCAATCAGTTCCCCGATGGTGTTGTGGCCGTCACCCACCACGCGAGGCGCGCGGCGTACCGCAGCCGCAACGAGGCGGTAATCGATCACCACCAGGCGCAGGTCCTCGCCCTCGAAACAGGCCTCGATCAGAACGCGATCGGAAAGCTCGCGGGCGATGCGTATGGCGTTCTTCATCTCCTCGAGCGTTTCGAGCCCAACGGCAACGCCCTTCCCCTGCTCGCCGCGCGCCGGCTTCACCACAACACGTCCGTGCTTCTTCAGGAATGCTTCGAGTGCCGCGTCGTCATCCACGGCCTCCATCTGCTCCGGCAAGATCAACCCCGCTCGTTCCACCACGCGGCGGGTGACGGCCTTGTCGTCGCAGATCGACATGGCGACAGCCGAGGTCAGCTCCGAGAGACTTTCCCGGCAGTGAATCGAACGGCCACCAAATGAGAGGCGGAAAAAGCCGCCTTCGGCATCAGTCACATCCACGGCGACACCACGCCGATGCGCTTCATCGACAATCAGGCGCGCATAGGGATTGAGGCGGTCGAAATCCGCGGGAGGATGGGTGAAGAGTTTTTCGTTGATGGGGTTCTTGCGCTTGACCGCAAATACCGGAACACGGTGAAAGCCAAGTTTCTCATAAAGTGCAATGGCCTGGTCATTGTCGTGCATGACCGAGAGATCCATAAAACTTGCACCCCGTGCTGCAAAATGTTCCGCCAACCGGCGCACCAGCATCTCTCCCACTCCGGCATGGCGGCACTGGGGGTCGACCGCAAGGCACCAGAGCGAGGAACCGTTTTCGGCATCCTGGAACACGCGGCGGTGATCCACTCCTGTAACCGTACCGAGAATGTCGCCCGTTTGGTCATCCTCGGCCACGAAATAGGTGACGGCGCGGCTGTCACGGTTGGTCCAGAAGAAATCCGGCCGCACCGTGACCATGCCGCGGCTCTGGTAGATCGCATTGACCGCGTTCGCGTCAGCCTCCGAGGTCAGCCGCCGGATGAAAAAGCCACGCGGCTGACGCCGGCTCGGCCGATAGGTCGCAAGATCGAGCCGATAGGTGTGTGACGGATCGAGGAACAATTCCTGCGGCGCCATCGAAAGGAGCACATGCGGATCGCGTATGTAGAAGGCGATGTCGCGCCGCGCCGGCCCCTCGTCTCGCAGCGCACCCGCAAGCTCTTCATTGGTTTCGAAGGTCTGTGCGAAGAGAAGCCGCCCCCAACCAAGCTCCAGAGAGACATGCTTGTCCTGCTGAGCCGAGGACTGATCAGCCGGCGCGCTGGTCGGCTTCATGGTTTCACTGCGCAAACGTTTCAGGCGGTAGCCGAGCGCCTTGTCGCTACGCCCGCGCGAGGCACGCAAAGCCGCATCCTCTTTCTTGGCCATCGATTATACCCCGTGGGTTTGCAGCCAGAGTTCGAGCAGCCCTACCTGCCAGAGTTCGGAACCGCGCAAGGGTGTAATGTGATCAGCCGGCGCGGCGTAGAGCGTATCCAGATAGTCCTGACGGAAGAGGCCACGCTCACGCGCCGATTGCGAGGATAGCGCATCGCGCACCATATCGAGATAAGGCCCATCGACATATTTGAGCTGCGGCACCGGGAAATAGCCTTTCTTCCGATCGATGACCTCGTTTGGCACCACCTGCCTGGCAACCTCCTTGAGCACGCCCTTGCCGCCCTGTTTGAGCTTTTCTTCGGGCGGGATGCGGGCGGCAAGCTCAACCAGCTCATGATCAAGGAAAGGCACCCGCGCCTCAAGTCCCCAGGCCATGGTCATGTTGTCGACCCGCTTGACCGGATCATCGACCAGCATGACGGTGGAATCGAGCCGCAGTGCGGCGTCGACCGGCGTGTCTGCCCCGGCTCGCGTGAGATGTGCCGACACGAGTTCGCGGCTTGCATCACGATCCGCGATCCACTCAGGCGAGAGCTGCCTGCTCAGGGTTTCGTGCGAACGATCGAAAAAGACCTTGGCATAATCGTCCACCACATCATTGGAGCTCATCAACGGCGGATACCAGTGATAGCCACCGAAAATTTCGTCGGCGCCCTGCCCCGACTGCACGACCTTGATGTGTTTCGATACTTCCTTGGAGAGGAGATAGAAGCCGACATTGTCGTAGGAGACCATGGGTTCTGACATGGCCGCAAAGGTGCCGGGTAGCGCATCCATCAGATCGGCCGACGGCACGAAAATCTTGTGGTGATCAGTGCCGAATTCTTTGGCGATCAGATCGGAATAAATGAACTCATCGCCCTTTTCGCCATTGGCCTCCTCGAAACCGACGGAGAAGGTCATGAGACCCTTCTGGCCGGCCTCGGCGAGAAGCCCGACGATGAGGCTGGAATCGACACCCCCCGAAAGCAGGACGCCTACCGGAACGTCGGCCACCATGCGGCGCTTGACGGCAAGACGCAGGGCTTCCAGGGTCCGGTCCCGCCAGTCATCGGGAGAAAGCGCGGCCATTTCGGGATCGCGCGCGAAGGGCGGATCCCAATAGACCCGATCCCGCTGCTTACCATCGGCTTCGATGATCCGGATGGTGGCGGGGGGAAGTTTTTTCACGCCATTGAGGATGGTGCGCGGCGGGGGGACGACCGCGTGGAATGTCATGTAGTGATGCAGTGCATAGCGGTCGATGGACGTGTCCACATCCCCGGCTGCCAGCAGGGCCGGAAGCGAGGAGGCGAAGCGAACGCGTTCCGGCGTTTCCGCAAGATAGAGCGGCTTGATGCCGAACCGGTCTCGCGCCATCACCACGCGGCCCGTCTCGCGTTCACGGAGGACGAAGGCAAACATGCCGTGAAAGCGGCTCACGCAATCTTCGCCCCAGGCGTGCCAGGCTTTGAGAATGACTTCAGTGTCGCCGGTGGAGAAGAAGCGATAGCCTCTGCCTTCCAGCTCCGCGCGCAGCTCGGGATAATTGTAGATGCAGCCGTTGAAGGCGATGGTGAGGCCCAGTTCGGGATCCTCCATCGGCTGGCGGGCCTTTTCCGACAGGTCGATGATTTTCAGCCGCCGGTGCCCGAATGCTGCGCTGCCGTGAATGACAGCTCCCGCGCCATCGGGCCCACGCGGCGCGAGACAGTCCATCATTTTCGAAAGAGCGACAGGTGAGGCAGGGCGGCCATCAAGCCGCAGTTCTCCGCAGATTCCGCACATGGGTAGCGATCTGATCCCTTGTTTAACGTTGCATCGGAGCGTATTTTAGTTATAGTTATAATTATTAGATGTCAAATTAATGGCGTCCGCATGACTTTCAAGACGACAACTGACAAGGTCACCCAAGGGTTCCGTGACGAGGAGTTACGGGGGGTGGAAAAATGCATTCGCCGCATTGTTCGCGCCAACGATGTGCAATCGCGAGCGCTCGCCAAACAGATCGGTCTCACGGCGCCGCAATTGATCATCCTCAAGGCAATCGCTGCACTGGGGGAGGTTACGACAACCGTATTGTCAGCCCATGTCGATCTGAGCGCGGCAACTGTAATCACCATTCTCGACAATCTGGAAACGCGGCAACTGGTGGAGCGTTATCGATCTCGCAACGACCGGCGCGTGGTCCACACCCGGCTGACGGATCAAGGCCGGGGGCTTTTAGAGCGCGCGCCCGAGCCGATGGGCGACGCGTTCGCCCGGCGCTTTGCCGCCCTCTCTCCCGAGCGGCGCGGCCAGCTTATTTCAGCCTTAGCAACCATTGCCGACATGATGGCACCTGGCGACGATCTGCCGAAAAACACTCTCCAGCACTGAGTGCGACCGCGCACGGATTAAAATTGATCAAGCGCAAGGCCGCGTCGCGCAGACGTGTCAATTTGCCCGAAACACGCAATGGACGCAGACGGGGTGCGCGATTATGATCGCGCCGCACAGCAGGAAGGTTCAATGAATTACCAGCGTTTTTTCTCAGAAGCGATCGATCAACTTCACGCTGAACGCCGCTATCGCGTTTTCGCCGATCTTGAGCGGATCGTCGGCGCGTTTCCGCGCGCACTGTGGCGCTCCGGTGAAGAGACGCGCGAAATCACTGTCTGGTGCTCGAATGATTATCTCGGCATGGGCCAGCACGAGTGTGTGATTTCCGCCATGCAGCAGGCCGCGGGCTCGATGGGTGCAGGCGCCGGCGGCACGCGCAATATCTCCGGGACCAACCACCCGCTCGTGGAGCTTGAAGCCGAGCTGGCGGATCTTCATGGAAAAGAAGCCGGTCTCGTTTTCACCTCCGGTTTCATCTCCAATGAAGCCTCCATATCGACCATCGCCCGTCTTTTGCCCAATTGCCTGGTTCTTTCCGACGAGTTGAATCATGCCTCCATGATCGAGGGAGTGCGGAGGTCCGGCGCGGAAAAGAAAATCTTCCGCCACAATGATGTCGGCCATCTTGAAAGCCTTCTGAAGGAGGCCGACCACAGCCGGGCAAAGCTGATCGTTTTTGAATCCGTCTATTCCATGGACGGGGACATCGCGCCCATCAAGGCAATCGCCGACCTGGCCGATAAATATAATGCCATGACATATATCGACGAGGTTCATGCCGTGGGCATGTATGGCGCGCGCGGTGGTGGCATTACGGAGCGTGACGGACTGGCGCACCGGATCGATGTCATTGAAGGAACGCTTGCCAAGGGTTTTGGTGTGATCGGCGGCTATATTACCGGCTCAAGCGCGGTGATCGATGCGGTGCGTTCCTATGCCTCCGGTTTCATTTTCACAACCGCCCTGCCTCCTGCCATTGCAGCGGCAGCGACCGCGTCGATCCGGCATCTCAAATCCTCGTCCGTCGAGCGGGAGGCGCAAAAGCGCCAGGCGCAACAGACCAAGGACAAGCTACTGGCCGCCGGCCTGCCGGTGATGCCGTCTCAGACCCATATCGTTCCTTTGCTCGTCGGAGATCCCGAACTGTGCAAGCAGGCCTCCGACCGTTTGCTTGAAAGGCACGGGATCTACATCCAGCCGATCAACTATCCGACGGTCCCGCGCGGCACGGAACGGTTGCGCATCACGCCGACACCGTTTCATGACGACGGGCTGATCGAGACACTACGCGATGCGCTTCTGGAAACCTGGGAAGCGCTGGGCATTCCATTCAAGGAAGCGGATCAACCTTTGCAGGCGAAATCCGAACGTGTGGTCTCCCTTCTGGTGCCCAAATCCGGCGGATGAGCGGATTTCCTCAATGAATTCAATGAAAACGCCGCCGAACTCCTGTTCGGCGGCGTTTTCGGTTTTTCTTGCCGGTTTTCCGTAAAACCGCGAAAAAGCGCTATTTTTTCGACAAAAGGTCGCGGATTTCCGTGAGAAGCTGAACGTCTGCGGGCGGTGCCTCGGGCTCTGCCGGTTTCTCGGCTTCCTTCCGGCGGAGTGAATTCACGCCCTTGACCATGAGGAAGATGATCCATGCCAGGATCAGGAAATTGACCACCACCGTAAGGAAGTTGCCATAGGCGAATACCGCACCCTGCTCCCGCGCCGCCTCAAGGGTGGTGGCGGTCACGGTGGAAGAAAGCGGAACGAAATAGTTGGAAAAATCGAAGCCGCCAAAGATGGCGCCGACGAGTGGCATGATAATGTCGTCGGTCAACGACTTCACGATGAGACCGAACGCGCCGCCGATGATCACGCCGACCGCGAGGTCCATCACATTGCCTCGTGCAATGAACTCCCGAAATTCCTTCATCATAAGGGTCTCTCCCCAATCTAACTGAAACCCGGCGACTCATCGGTCACCAACACTTGAACAGTAGAGGCGTCACGCGGGGAAAGCGCAACAAAAACCGTTCGGCGGTTTCCCCGAAGCACATTCACCGAAAGAAGCATTGGACACGCAACCTGGCCTGTGTTTGCCTTTCAATAGACCTGTGAGGAGGAGAATCGCGACCGGTGCAGGGCTGGGTCATCGCAATCATAGCCGTCGCCTATGTGACGTTGCTCTTCTTCATCGCGAGCGTCGGCGACAATCGAGCTGCCCGTCAGGGCGGGCTCGGCTCGCGCCCTTACATCTATGCGCTCAGCATCGCCATTTACTGCACCTCCTGGACGTTCTTCGGCTCGGTGGGACTGGCCTCCGAGCGCGGGCTGGAGTTTCTGGCCATTTATATCGGCCCGGTGCTGGTTTTCCTGTTCGGTTTCCCGATCCTCAAGCGCATCATCCGGCTCGCAAAATCCGAAAAGATTACCTCCATCGCGGATTTTCTGGCTGCCCGCTACGGGAAAAGCTTCGCTGTCGCTTCGGTGGCAACGCTGATCGCCACCTTCGGAACGGTTCCCTATATCGCGCTCCAATTGAAGGCGATTTCGGATTCCGTCAGCCTCATGGTCACGCATTACGATGGCGCGCCACCGGTCATCGATTTCTTCGTCGGCGACATGGCGTTGATCGTGACCTTTCTCCTGGCAATCTTCGCCGTCCTGTTTGGCACGCGTCACGCCGATGCCACCGAACATCAAGAGGGGCTGGTTCTTGCCGTCGCGGTCGAGACGCTGGTGAAACTCGCGGCCTTTCTGGCTGTGGGGATTGCGATCACCTATTTCTTTTTCCGAGGGCCACTGGACCTCGCGCGGGCTGTAAGCAGCCTTCCCGAGGTGCAGAAGGCCTACACCTATCCTACGTCGCTGGCGACCTGGATCGTCATGACGACGCTCAGCGCTTTTGCCATCATCATGCTGCCCCGGCAGTTCTATGTCACGATTGTGGAGAACCGCAGCACCACGGAGCTCGAGACGGCGAGCTGGCTTTTCCCGCTCTATCTGGTGCTGATCAATCTGTTCGTGATCCCCATAGCCTTCGCCGGCCTCGCGCTGGTGGGAGACAGTGCCAACTCCGATCTCTACGTGCTCGCTCTTCCCCTGCTTGCCGGGCATGACCTCCTTGCCCTGATCGCCTTTATCGGTGGGCTTTCAGCGGCCACGGCGATGGTCATTGTCGCCAGTGTGGCGCTTTCGATCATGATTTCAAACGATCTGGTCATACCGCTTTTTCTGCGCCGTTTGCTGCGCCCCGACCATCACGAGAAAAATGATTGGTCGACAAGCATCCTCAACATTCGCCGCGCTGCGATCTTCATCATCCTTTTCACGGCGTTTCTCTACTACCGCGAAACCACCCACAACACCCGCCTGGCAGCAATCGGTCTCATCTCGTTCGCGGCCATCGCGCAGTTCGCACCAGCCTTCTTCGGTGGACTGATCTGGCGCGGAGCGAACGCCCGCGGCGCTCTTCTGGGCATGGGCTCAGGGTTTGCGATCTGGGCCTACACGCTGTTGTTCCCCTCGCTTGCCCCGCAAGGCACCAGCATCATTACAGACGGTCTCTTCGGCTTGCCCGCGCTCAGGCCACAAGCCCTTTTTGGAACTGTGGCCGAGCCTCTGAATCATGGGGTATTGTGGAGCCTCGCGGTCAACACGCTTTTCTTCGTTCTGGGTTCTCTTTCACGCGCCGCACAACCGCTCGAGCGTATTCAAGCCGCGATCTTCGTGCCGCGTGACACCGGCCCTATTCCGACCCTGCGCCGGTTTCGTACGACAGTCACCGTCAACGACCTGAAGGACACGATCTCGCGCTATCTGGGAGCCGAGCGCACCGAGCGCTCCTTTGCCACGTTTGAAGCCACCCACGGCGTTCGTCTCAACGGCAATGACCAGACCGGCATAGCGCTGGTGCGCTTTTCAGAACAATTGCTTGCCAGCGCTGTGGGATCCTCCTCGTCCCGGCTTATTCTCTCCCTGCTCTTTCAAAGGAACGATCGCTCACCGCGCGATGCACTCCGACTGCTTGACGATGCCTCCATGGCCCTGCAGCACAATCGTGATCTGCTGCAGACCGCACTTGACCAGATGGAGGAAGGTGTCACGGTTTTCGATAGGGATTTTCAGCTTATCTGCTGGAACCGGCAATACAGAACCCTTTTCAACTTGCCGGACGAGATGGGTCAGGTCGGCGTGTCGCTCGATCGGTTCGTGAACCTGCTCACCGTGCGTGGAGAAATACCCCTGGACGCCTATACGGTGACCTTGAATCGTTTCACCGACTTCGGGATGCCTTGGGAGATCCGCCTCCAAAAGAGCGGGCGCATCATCGAGTTGCGCACAAACCCGATGCCCGATGGCGGTATCGTGGCCACCTATACCGACATCACGCCCCGCGTTGAGGCAGACATCGCGTTGAAGCGCATCAACGAGACACTGGAGCAGAGGGTGGCCGACCGCACAGCGGAACTGATGCGGGTCAACGAAGAGCTGGCGCAGGCGCAGGTGATCGCGGAGGAAGCCAATCTCGGAAAAACGCGTTTCCTTGCAGCCGCGGGCCATGACATCCTCCAACCTCTCAACGCCGCCCGGCTCTATTGCTCATCGCTCATGGAACGCGCGGAAGGCGGGGAGACCCGCGAATATGTGAGCAACATCGAATCGTCGCTCGATTCCGTGGAGGCGATCCTCGGCGCTGTGCTCGACATTTCGCGCCTGGATACCGGGGCGCTCAAGCCCTCTCCCTCAGTGTTTCAGCTTGCTGGCCTGATGCGCCAGCTCACGACAGATTTCATGCCGCTGGCCGAGGAGAAAGGCCTGAAGCTCACCATCATCCCCTCAACTCTGACTGTAAATACCGACCGGAACCTGCTGCGCCGGCTCGTGCAGAACCTCGTCTCCAATGCCATCAAATACACGCCCAGCGGTCGCGTCCTTGTGGGGGTGCGGCGGCGCGGCGAATTGCTCGAGCTGCAGGTCATCGATACCGGCATCGGAATTGCCTCCGACAAGCTGAACACGGTGTTTCGGGAATTCACACGGCTGGAAGAAGGCGTGCGCCAGGCACAGGGCCTGGGCCTGGGCCTGTCTATCGTCGATCGTATCGCGCGTGTTCTGAATCTGGAGATCCGTCTTGATTCACAGATTGACGGTGGCACGCGCTTCTCTGTCATCATTCCAATCAGCTCCAGCCAGGCCAACGCCACCGATGTGCCTGCACGCCCGGCCGCGATCCAGCAGACGATGTTGGAAGGCCTGCGCGTGTTGTGCATTGACAACGATCCGCGCATTCTCGATGGGATGCGCCGTCTTCTTGAAGGCTGGGGCTGTGTGGTTTCAACAGCAACCGGGTCAAGCTCGCTTCCCGATTTCTCGGACGGCGCTCCAAACATCATCCTTGCCGACTATCACCTGGACAATGAAGTGGGGCTCGACGTGATTTTGGCCCTGCGGGGAAGGTACGGGGAAACGATACCGGCAATCCTGATCACAGCCGATCGCTCCAACGAAGTGCGCGCCGAGGCAGAGGCTCTTACCGCCATGGTGCTGAACAAGCCCCTGCGCCCAGCCTCATTGCGCACACTGCTGATGCGTTGCCGCCAGATGCTTGCCGCAGCGGAGTAGCTGTCGGGTCAGCTTTCGGTGGCGATCGTGTCGGCCCCTATCCTCGACAGACGAATGACCGCCTGGGTGCGGCTATCCACGTTCAGCTTTTGCAGAACCGCCGAGACGTGCGCCTTGATCGTGGCTTCAGAGACGTTGAGCTCATAGGCGATCTGCTTGTTCAAAAGCCCTTCGGCCAACATGCTCAGCACCCTGGTCTGTTGCGGAGTCAGGGTTTGAAGGCGGCTGATGAGATCAGCGATCTCCGGATCGGCTTCGGCTCCCAGATCGATATCGGCAGGCGTATAGATTCCGCCGTCCAGAATTGTCCGAACCGCCGTTCTGATCTCATCCATGCCTGACGATTTCGAAATGAAGCCGGAAGCGCCCAGCTCCAGAGCCCGTCTGATGGTTTCGGGATCGTCGTGTGCGGAGACGACCACGATGGGCACCGCCGCATTCATTCCACGCAAGGCGACCAATCCGGAAAGGCCGCTCACGCCAGGCATGGTAAGATCAAGCAGGACGAGATCGATATTATCATCCAAAAGCGCTTTCGCGCCTTCAAAATCCCCTGCTTCCAGTATCTTGCATGCATCGTCGAGTCCGGAAAGCGCGCCTTTCAACGCCCCTCGAAACAGAGGATGGTCGTCGGCGACCAAAAATCTATAGCCCGATGCCAAAAGTCCCTCCCGCGCCCGCCGCATTATTGTCGTCTTCTTCCGCCGCGGGTCTCGGTGCGATTATGCGGGGAATAGCTGTCATTTCAAGCTCTGCCATGGCTGGAAGCCTCAACGCTTGCCGAAAAGCTCGCGGAAGATTTACTTGCCTGTCCCACATCTATGCCACAGACTCGCCCCGAGGGTGCAAACCCGCGAGCCTGCTATGGAGAAAATCCACAAGGTAGCCATGTTGTGCATTGGACGCGCCGTGATGTTCGGCGCCTTTGCCATCGGGCTGGTGATGCTGAGCTTTTCGTTCGACCTGATTCTCGCGTTCAGTGCCGGCGCGCTGATGACGCTGATCATGTCTGAGCTTCTGATACTCAAGGCTTATGCGGTTGCGAGGCAAAATCCCAGGAAGACCGAGGTCTGGATGCATCTTAATCCAGACGCCCGCCCGGTCGGGCGATCAGGGGCGAAGGTGTTCATAGCAATACTGAAAGATATCTATCTGCGTTTTGCCGTCCTGAGCCTGCAGATTGGCTGTGGCTTCTTCGCATTTTCGATGGTGTTGCGCCTGGTGCGAGCGGTCACCTAGAGTGTTTCGAGCTTTCCTGAAGCGGCTAAAAAACCGCCCTCCGCTCAGGTTCGATCGGGGGCCGGCGTATCGGGCGAGGTTGTGCTGTCTTCCTTCTCGAAATCCTTCACGATCCCCATGAACTTGCGAAAGAAACGCTCCATCAATCCCAGTGTCTGTTCGAACTCGTCCTCAGAAGGCAATTCCGATTTGGCTTCCGAGGAAACACTCTCCAGCGCCTCGACACGCTCTTCAAGGGTCTCGAGCTGGTCCTGCAGTGCGGCGATATCTTCCTCATAGGCCGTACGCTCGTCGGCCGCCGGCGCACAGACAAGTTGCCCTGACCGCTCACGGCAAAGCGACATGGCTCCGGTCCTCGTGTCCATGCGCACATATCCTTCGTCCGTGCGCTCAAGCTGAAAGCGCTCGGCCTCCTGCGCCGTGGCGCCCGTCATCGTGGACAGGATGATCAGTGCGCCTGTCGCTGCGATTGTATTGCGCCTTTTTGTATTGCGCATGGGGGTATTGCGCATGGGGTCTGCTCCGCATTCATGCTTCTTACGATGGCTTCATGCCCCAGGAATGCGCCATAAATGGGATAATGTGCAATCCCCTGAAAACGCTTTTTCGGGCCTTTCGCTGCCGCGGTATTGCAAGTATAGCCGCTGGCATGGCTCACCTGATCTATAAAATCTGTCCACGTGCGCTTTGGCAGGAAGCCGAGGCGGCGGGCGTATTCAATGGCGCACCGATTGATGTTGCCGACGGATATATTCACTTCTCCACAGCCGGGCAGGTTGCGGAAACGGCGGCCAAACACTTTGCGCAGCAAGATGATTTGCTGCTCATCGCCATCGATGCCGCGTCGCTTGGCAGTGCCCTGAAATACGAAGTCTCGCGCGGCGGCGCTCTTTTCCCCCATCTTTACGCCCCGCTTGAGCTCAACAAGGTCGAGTGGGTTCGTCCTCTGCCGCTCGGCTCAGACGGGCTTCACGTTTTTCCAGAGTTGCCAGAATGAAGAGCCTGCTCGACAAGATCGCTCGACAAGCCCTTTTTCGGATGGACTCCGAGCGCGCGCACAACCTTGCAATCATGGCATTGAAAAGCGGCATGCCCCTGGCCCGCCCTCCACAGGTCAGCAAGCGCCTCAAAACCATTGTCGGCGGCATGGTGTTCCCCAACCCGCTCGGGATGGCTGCAGGTTTCGACAAGAATGCCGAGGCGGCCGACGGGCTTTTGCAACTGGGGTTCGGGTTTGTGGAATGCGGCACTGTCACCCCGCTGCCGCAGGAAGGAAACCCGAAACCCCGCCTGTTCAGGCTGGAAGACGACAGCGCGCTCATCAACCGGATGGGTTTCAACAATCACGGCATCGTGGCAGTTCGCAAACGGATCCTCGACCGCGCCGGCAAGGGCGGGATCGTTGGTGTGAACATCGGTGCGAACAAGGACAGTGCGGATCGCATCGCCGATTATGAGGCGGGCGTGCGGGCCTTTGGCGACATCGCATCCTATCTTGCCGTCAACATCTCCTCGCCCAACACGGCCGGCCTCCGGTCGCTGCAGGATCGCGCGAACCTGTCCGAGCTCCTTTCCCGTGTGCTGACCACACGCAACGAGGTGGCCAAGCTGCGGCGCGCTCCCGTGCCGCTCTTCCTCAAGATCGCGCCTGATCTGACAGATGCCGCGCTTTCGGACATCGCCGATGTGGCATTGGACAAGCGCATCGACGGGTTGATCGTGAGCAACACCACTCTTTCGAGGGCGGGGGTGACGAGCCGGCTGGCTCATGAGACGGGTGGTCTCTCCGGCCTGCCCCTTTTCGAGCGGTCCACGATCGTGCTGGCAAAGTTGCGGTTGCTGATCGGCCCCGCCATGCCTCTGATCGGCGTGGGGGGCGTGGACTCTTCGGAGACGGCGCTTGAGAAAATTCGGGCGGGTGCTGACCTGGTGCAGATGTATAGCGGCCTGATTTTCGGCGGCACGTGCCTGCCCGGCAGAATTCTCGCGGACATGAGCGCATTTGCCCAACGCGAAAACCTCTCTTCCCTCCGCCAGCTTCGCGATACACGCGTCGACGAATGGGCCGCACGCCAGCTGGACTGATGCCTATTCGGCGAATGTTCTGCGCATGCGCGAGGGCACGATTGCAAAGAGGCTGACACCGCGCACCAGAAGCAGAACGTGGAATGCGGCCCACAGGCCATGATTGCCGAAGGTCTTCGTGAGCACAAAAAGACAGACGAGATAAAGGGCGAAGGAAAGCAACATCATGTTGCGCATATCGCGGGACCACGTGGCGCCAATGAAGACGCCATCCATCTGGAACGCGAGAACGCCGGTAATGGAAATCAACGCGGCCCAGGGGAGGAACGTGTTTGCGGCTGTCCGCACCTCCTGCGCTGTCGTGATGAAGGCGATCAGGGCTTCACCAGCCAGCAGAAAGAAGAGCGACATGAGAATGGCGAAGCCGAACCCCCATGCCATGGTCAACCTGACGGAACTCAGGAAAGCGGGTCGATAACGCGCCCCCACCGCACGACCTGCCAGCTGCTCGGCCGCAGTCGCGGTGCCATCGAGGAAGTAGCCCGCCACCAGAAAGAAATTCATCAAAACCGCATTGGCAGCGAGCGTGACGGTGCCAAACTGCGCGCCCTGCCGGGTGAACAGCGCAAAGGCCGCGAGAAGGGAGAAAGACCGGATCATGATGTCGCGGTTCATCGCGACCATGCGCACCAGCTGGTGGGTGTCAAACACCCGCCTCAAGGAAACACGCGGACCCTGTCGGAAGCGCCGCGCCAGCACTGCAAGCCCGGCCAGCATCCCGATCGCCTCTCCACCCACCGTGCCCCATGCCACGCCCTCTATGCCCCAGCCGAGCGACAGCGCCAGATACATGGACAATGCGATGTTGGCGCCATTCAGGATGACCTGCAACACCAGCCCGAGCGCCCCTTCGCCACGGCCCAGCACATATCCGAGGATCGCGTAATTGATGAGGGAGATCGGAGCGGCAATGATGCGGATCGCGACATAGGCTTCCATGGCCGCCGTGACCTCCGGGCCGGCGTCCATGAAGTATGCGCCGCCGGCGATGACGAGAGGGCCGGCGAGAACGACGAGAAGGCCGGCAACCAGAGCGACAAGCAGTGCCCGCCACAGGATCGCCTGTTCTTCCAGCGCGTTGGCTTGACCATAGGCCTGCGCGACCAGGCCGGTCGTGCCGGAGCGCAGGAAATTGAATGTCGTGAAGACCACGTCGAAAACGATGGCGCCTGCGGCCAGCCCGCCCAGAAGTGCTGCATCGCCATACTGGCCGACGATGGCCGTATCCGCGATGCCCAGGAGCGGCGTTGTCAGATATGCCAGCGTCATCGGCAGGGCGATCGACAGGACGAGGCGGTTCGTCACCTGGAAAGGATGCGTGACGCGGGTCTGCGGCTGAACATGATCCATCGAATGCGCCCCAAAGGGCTTCCTAGCGGCGATAATTCAGAAGGCGCAGGATCAGAAAAGCCGGTACCACAATGGCGGCCCCGAGCAGGATATAGCTCGCAAAGCGCCCCAGGGCATCAAAGCCCATGTTCCACAGATGAACGACCGTATCGCGCAGAGCGTAGAAGATGTCGAACGGCGACCAGTTGAAAGCACTCATCACGAAGCCGACGATAAGTGAAACGATCAGCAATTTGATGATGACGCGCAGCGGGCTGTCGCCCAGGAATCTGGTCAGTGCCGACACCGGAAGCTCCTTGATCTTGACCGCAAACAGATACGCATACACGGCCGGCCGCGCAAGCTTGGGCAGTCCGAAAAAACTTCCATGGATCAGCTACGGATCGGGAGATTGGAGCGGGTAGCGGGAATCGAACCCGCGCGATCAGCTTGGGAAGCTGACAGGCTACCATTACATCATACCCGCGCAGCGCGCATTAATCCGCGACCTTAAGCCCGGCGTCAAGCGGGTTTGTGAGTGGGTCGCGCGCGGCGGGTAAACGGAAGTGAAAAAAACAGCGGCGACCGGAGCACTGCGGTCTCTGGATGCATGGATGGAACCATGCATCTTGACCCGTGTATGACAGAGCGCAGCCGTTTCGACCGAAATCAACTGCGCCCCAAATCGCTGACATCAAGAACCGTGGGACTGATATCGAAGCATGTTATCTTCGAGCGTCTGAAGGATGGGGCTACCGCAGCCACCGGCCTTTTCCATGAAATTGCGGAAGCTTCCGGTCCAGCCAGCGCGCGGATAGGCCCACTCTGCCTCACGAACGTAAGGTGCAAACCGGGCATCCACATCGATACTCGCCGCCTCTTGTGAGAGCACCTGACTCCAGTCCACGCCGAACGTGCTGGTATAGGTCCTGCTCCTCGTCACGGTGTAGTCGATGGCTGTGACCGGTGCGCCGCAGTTATCGAAATATCTTGCTTTGACAAGTGCATAGTGCGCGAGCAGAGGGGCAAAACGGCCCTCTTCCGCCTTTTTGTCCAGGGCTTCCTTTAGCTTGAAGGCGATTTCGTTTTCTCCCATGAAGGAGACGATCGAAGCGCGATAGGAAATGCGGTAGAATCTCTGTCTTTCAAAATCGGCCAGCTCGAACTTGTCCGCGTAAAGCGCTTTCAGAACCGGCTGAATGATATCCGGCAGCTCGTTGAATGCCGCCATCTCGCTTTCGGAAAGCTCGGGCGGAGCCAGGCCGGGCGAAAGCGTCTCCCCGAGTGCAAGATGAGGCATCTCCAGTTTGATGGTCTCGCCGTCGCGAAGGAAATATTGGCTGTTGCTTTTGTTGTGCAGCACGCTGTTCAGATGCTCGATCATCATCGTGCGCGCTTCTTCACGGTTTTCGACCGGCGAGGTGTCCTTGAAGATCATATGATCGCCGACCTGTATTCCAGCGGCCGCGGCGGGTGTTCCGGGAACGACCGAGGTTACGACACCCTGATCATCCAGACTCAACCCCAGGTGCCGCTCCGCTTCGATATAGTTGAAATAGCCGCAGCCGCGTTCCCGGTTATCAGGGACGAGTGGCGCCGCCCGAAGCAGCAGAAATCCCATAACTCATTGAAATGGTCAGACTCACAGTCCGCGTTGATCCGCGACCTGGGGCCGGCGTCAAACGGGGTTGCGAGATGGGGGGCGAGACCCGCCACATAGATGCATGATGAGAAGCATTTGTGGGTCAGCGCGCCCGCACCCAACGCACCCAGCGCTTCGACCCGGGCCTGATCAATCTCATTTTGTATGCCCAGCACAAAAATCCGGACTTCCGTTTCATTACTCTGGTCAATGGATTCAGAGGCGTTTTCGCTTAGGGTCAATATCGTGGTTGGTATGGGTGAGGAGAAAACCTGCCAGTCTGATCAATCGAAAAATCCATTACAATCGGGAGGGGCAGATGATCTGGAGAAGTACACTGCAAGCTTGCGTGGCAGCCGCGATGCTGTTGGCGACAGGGGCTCATGCCGAAACGGTATTGCGCTTCGGGCATCCAAACGTTGCGGGCGAAATTTCGAGCAAGCTCTATGACGAATTCGTCGCACGGATCGCCGAGCGCACAGATGGAGAAGTCACCATTCAGGTGTTCCCAGGCGAACAGCTCGGTAAGGAAACCGAGATGGTGCAGCAATTGCGGGATGGCGTTCTGGACATGACGGCGGCCTCGATGGCGGCCACCAGCACGCTGGTGCCGGCGATGGAGATCCCGAGCGCGCCGTTTCTCTGGCAGAACTGGCTCGAGGCGGAAGCGGTGATTTCCGGGGCTGCCATGCAGCCGGCCTTCGACGAGTTGGAAGAAAAACACAACATCATTCCGCTCACCAAGATCTGGTACTGGGGCTGGCGCAATTTCACGCTTTCGGAAAAGCCCGTGCGCACGCCTGCAGACATGGCCGGCCTGAAGATCCGGGTTCCTGAATCCTCGGTCTGGGTCGAGATGATCCGTGGGATCGGTGCTGCACCGACGCCCATTCCCTTCAGCGATGTCTACACGGCACTGCAGCAGGGGACGGTCGACGGTCAGGAAAACCCCATTCCGACCATCTACGCCCGGAAATTCTACGAGGTTCAGAGCTACATCGTGATGTCGCGTCACATGCTTCAGAACAATCTGATCCTGATGAACAAGGACTCCATGGCAAAGCTCGATCCACGCCATCAGCGGATCATTCTGGAAGAGGTTGGCGCAGCTTCTGCCAAGATGACACTGCTTCAGCAGCGCGCGGAAGAGAACATGCTGAAGGAAATCGCAGAGACAGCCGATATCACCATCGTTGATGATCCGGACCGCGAGGCGTTTGCCGAGGCGACAACCGAGGCCGTCTTTGCCGCCCTCGCCGAACGCTGGGGTGCCGACAGGATCGAGACCGTGCGTGAAAACATCTCCGCCACCCGCGGGCAATAGTCTGCCATCAGCACCGGACCGCATCGGCGGTCCGGTGTTCATTGTCCTGTTATTGGGGGGAGACCAGTTTGAGACAATGCATTCTATGGCTTGACAATTGCGTGCGAGAGATTGAGCACCATGCCCTGTGGCTGCTTCTGGCCACTATTTTCGTCATTCTTACCGCGACTGTCTTCTTCCGCTATGTGCTCGGTTCCCCGATCACCTGGACGGAAGAACTGTTGACGATGCTGTTCACCTGGATGGTGTTCATCGGCGCCAGCTCGGCCCTTTCAACCCACCAGCATATCCGCATCGACATGGTGTTGCGCATCCTGCCTCCGCGCTATGAGCTGCTGGCTTCCGTGGCGGCCGTTCTGGTCTGCCTGGTTGTGTTCCTGGTGGTGATCCATTTCGGCCTCAAATATGTACAGACGACCTGGGGCGACCGGACGCCGATGATGGATCTCACCTACGGATTCTACACGCTTGCCCTGCCCGTCACGAGCATGTGTGCCACACTTCATGTGATCCGCAACTGCCTGGATGGCGGTGTGCGGGACGCGCTCAAGAGCACGATCGAGGTTCAGGCAGGTGAAGGGGATGCAGCATGATCACCACCCTGCTCTTGCTGCTACTTCTGTTTCTTCTGGTCGGGGTGCCGACCGCCTACGCGCTGGCTGCCTCTGCCATTGCCGTGATCTGGCTTGAAGGGATACCGCTGACCATTGCCGTTCAGCGCATGACTGCGGGTGTCCAGTCCTTTCCGCTGCTCGCCATTCCCCTGTTCATCCTGGCGGGCACGCTGATGAACGCGTCGGGCATTTCGGAGCGTCTCTTCGCACTGACCGGTTCGCTGGTCGGTCACATTCGGGGCGGCATGGCCTATGTCAACGTGCTGACAAATGTCTTCATGTCTGGCATTTCGGGATCTTCGCTCGCCGATTGTGCGGCCACGACACGCGTGTTCGTGCCGCAGATGGTCAGGCACGGCTACGACAAGGGATTCAGCGTCGGACTGACGGCCTCCGCCGCCGTACTCGCTCCCATCATCCCGCCATCCATCCTGCTTGTCATCTATGGCTGGCAGGCGAATGTCTCGATCGGAGATCTGTTCGTGGCCGGGATCGTGCCGGGGCTGGTCATCGCCACGGCGCTGGTTGTCACGGTGGCGATCATGACACGGCTCCGCGGTTTCGGGCGCGGTGCGGCGTTTTCGGCCAAGGCACTCCGGCAAAGCTTCTTCCAGGCTTCCTGGGCGCTGTTGATGCCGGTGATCATCATTGTCGGTTTCCGCATGGGCATTTTCACGGCGACCGAGGTTGCGGCCATTGCGGCAGCCTATGCTTTCCTCGTCGGCCTTCTTATCTACAGGACATTGAAAGTTGGCGAGCTTCCGGGCGTTTTTGCAAGTGCTGCGCGCGACACATCGTCGATCCTGGTCATCGCGGCGACCGCAGCTCCTTTCGGCTGGATCCTGTCCATCGGTCAGGCTCCGCAGCAACTCCTATCATTCTTGACCGGCTTCTCGGACAGCCCGATGCTGATCCTGCTTCTCATCAACGTCATCCTGCTTGTGCTCGGCACATTCATGGAAACGCTGGTACTCATCATCATCCTCGTCCCGATCCTGCTGCCGCTGATCGAAACGCTGGGCATCGATCCGGTTCACTTCGGGATCGTGATGATCATCAATCTGGTCATCGGCCAGCTGACACCGCCCTTGGGCGTTCTGATGTATGTGACCTGCGGGATTTCGGGGACCAGCATCGCTCAGTTCATGCGGGCGATCCGACCGTTTCTCATCGCCCTGATCCTTGCCTTGCTTGCGATCACATACATTCCGGCACTGGCGCTCTATCCGACAGCGCTTCTGCGATAGTCTGGATAAAGCAATGCCCCGTGGGTCCCACGGGGCATTGCTGGTTCAACGACGACTTGCGGGCGTTCAGGCGACCCGGCTGTGCAGGCGTCCGATCTTCTCGATCTCGATGACGATCTCGTCACCAGACGCCATCGGGCCGACACCGGATGGTGTGCCGGTAATGATCAGGTCGCCCGGCTCCAGCGTCATGATGCCCGACACGAATTCGAAAATGCGGGCGATGGGGAAAATCATGTCATTCGTGTTGGACGACTGACGCAATTCGCCATTCTGCCAAAGCTTGATGTCGACATTGTCGGGATCGAGGTCGGTTTCGATGACCGGCCCGACCGGCTTGTAGGTATCGAAGGATTTGGCACGGGTGAACTGGCCGTCCTTTTTTTGCAGATCCCGGTTCGAGACGTCATTGGCGCAGGTGTAGCCGAAGATGTAATCGCCTGCATCGTTGGCGGCGACGTTGCGGGCCCTGCGGCCGACGACAATGCCGATCTCGGCCTCGAAATCGATGCGGTCATCGGCATTGTCGAGCTGGATTTGCTCGCCATCGGCGATGATCGCGGAAGGCGCACACATGAAGAGCATCGGCTCTTCTGGAACCGGAACGCCGGACTCTTCTGCATGGAGCGTATAGTTGAGCCCCACGCAGACCAGCTTGCTTGGCGCCACCGGGGCAAGCACACGCACGGTGTCGAGGGCTACGACTGTGCCGGTCTTCTCGATCTTCTCGAAGGGAGAGCCCGACAGGACCGCGATGGATGAGCCTTCAAGCAGTCCATAGGATGTGGTTCCCTGATGGGAAAAGCGAACGATTTTCATGATGAAACCTCTGAATAGATCGCGTCAAACGCGGGTGGGGATATAGGGCCGCATGGCCTCGAAACTGGCAGCGATTGCGTGCCCGGCATCAGGAATCTGGAATGTCTCGACCGTCACATAGCGGTCGAACCCGGAATCGATCACGGCACCCATGGCGGCGTCGATGTCATAGCTTCCGTCCCCGACCGGCAGGCGGTCGGAATCGGTGATATGAAAATGCCAGAAGAGATCACCGGCCACGCGAATGGCATCGGCAACGGTCTCCTGCTCGGTGAGAATGTGCGCTGTGTCGAGCATCACGCCCAGGCTTGAGACGCCAAGACTTCGCACGAAGCTGCAGGTCTCGCCTGTGGTGAGCAGGCAGTTTGCATAATTGCGGTTGACCGGTTCAAGAACGATGGGAACATCGGGGAACGCGGCGGCACATTGCGCGATTGCCGCGCCGATCCAGTCGAGCGTCTGTTGTGGCGCGACGCCATCCATATACCGGCCGCGCAACCGACCGACATTGACCATCGCGCCATATTCGGATGCAAGATCCATCGACGCCATCATGCGATCAATGGCTTTCTGCCGCCGGCTGGCATCAGGATCAGCGAACGAAAGCCCGTCCTGACCGTAAACCTCGCCGGTGCAGACCGCCGGCATGTCGAGACCCTGATCGCGAATGGCGGCGGCGAGCGCTCGCCGGTCGATCCGCGCCGGATCGCACACCAGAAGCTCGACGCCCGAATAGCCGGTCTGTGCAATGCTGCGCATGGCCGTTTCTATCGGGCCCTGTACGGCAGTGACCTTGGCGGGTTCCACGTCTGGCGTGGCATACATGTAGGCAAGCTTCATCATTGCTGAAACCGGAAATCGTTCTGTTCAGCCAGCTTCTGATGGATCACTTCCTTGCGCACCACGCTGACATTGGGGATGGCGAACTCCTGAATGTTGAAATACTCCGCCTTGGCCTGTTGACCATTCGCCGTGTCCATCACCAGTTCGACGATCTCTTCGCCGACTTGCTTCAGTGACTTGGTTCCCTCAAGGACATCGCCTGCACTCAAATCGATATCCTCGCGCAGGGCTTTGAACGTATCGTTGTTGGAGCTGATCTTGAGCACAGGCGCAATGCACGACCCGGTCGGGGTTCCCTTGCCGGTCGTGAAGAGCACCATATGCGCCCCACCGGCGACCTTGCCGGTGACCGAAGCGATGTCGAAGCCGGGCGTGTCCATGATGACAACGCCCTTCTCTGTCGGCCGCTCGCCATATTTGACGATCTGCACGATGGGCTGGGTGCCGGCCTTGTAGATGCAGCCAAGCGACTTTTCCTCGATGGTCGTCAAGCCGCCTTCAATATTGCCGGGCGAGATGAAGACGCCGCTGTCATCCTGCGTGGTCATGGACAGCTCGATCTCGTACTCCTTGATCAGGGTCATCAGATCCTGCTTGATCTTGTCGGTTTTCCCGCGCCGCCAGAGAACACGTTCGGCGCCGACCATCTCCGTGATCTCAGACAAGACGACCGTCCCGCCGGCTCCGACGAGGATATCGGCCGCCTCTCCCACTGCCGGATTGGCCGTGAGACCGGAAAACGCGTCGGAAGAACCGCATTCCAGTGCGACGATCAACTCGCTGACGTCGCCTTCATCATTGGGTTCGGCAGGAATTTCCCCCTTCAATCGCTCGACGATTCCGATGCCCGTGTCACGGGTCGAGCGGGCACCACCCTCCTTCTGGACGATAAGCATTTCGACGGGCTTTCCAGTCGTTGAAATCGCGTCGGCGATGCGCCGGGCCGATGCCGTTTCGCACCCGAGGCTCACCACCAGAACGGCACCCACATTCTGGTGGCGTCCATGGCCGATGAACGTGTCTTCCGTGGTGGTGTTTTCCTCGGCATCGAAGGTGCAGCCATAGGGATGCATGAAGGTGACCGCCCCGGTCTTCGATGCGATGTCGAGCGCCACACGGTTGACGCAGGAGACCGTCGGAATGACCAGAATGTGGTTGCGGATGCCGATCGAGCCGTCGGCGCGGCGATAGCCCTTGAACTTCATGTCACTCACCCTGCTTTCGCGCGTGGATTTCATCGAACCGGCGCCCCTTGGCGCCGCGACAATTGTGAACGTGCACCCAATGGCCTGCCAGGATCGCCTCGGTCGCGATCCCGATCACCTCGCCATATTTGTGGATCTCCTCGTGGGCCGCGATGTCGCGAAGCGCGATCTTGTGCCCGCGCGGGATCTTCTCCTCGACCCTCAGGGGACGCCCATTGCCGATGCCCGAGACGATGACCGTCTCTGCGGGCAACAATTCGACCGTGGCGGTTGCCACGTGATCGCTTTCCTTGATCTGGATGGCTGTCTTTTCCAACGTCAAACTCCTGAATGACTCTCACGAACCTCGATTAGAGGAACAGGCTCGGCAAGAATGTCGACAGTTTCGGGAACAGGATGGTCAGTATGAGGACGATGACCATGGCCGCCAGGAACGGAAGCACCGCCCGCGACGCTTCGGCAAACCGCACCCCGGCAATCTTCGCACCCGTCATCAGCGTAACACCGAGTGGCGGTGTGTTGGCTCCGATGCACAGATTGACCACGAACATGACGCCGAAATGCAGCGGGTCAATGCCATACTGATTGACCACCGGCATCAGGATCGGGATCAAAATGATGATCAGCGCATTGCTCTCCATGAACGTGCCAAGCAGCAGGAGCAGGAAGTTGAGCAGGATCAGGAAGGTCATCGGATCGGGTGCAACGGCTGCGAAGAATGCGGTGAGCTGCTGGGGGATCTGCTCGGTCGCTACGATCCACACAAACAGGTGGGAGATCGCCACGATGAGTTGCACCGGCACCGCGATGCGCATCACCTGCATGCAGATGGCCGGCAGGTCCGAGATCTTGACCTCGCGGTAGATGATCGCGGACAGCAGGAATGCGTAGACCACGGCCAAGACCGCTGCCTCCGTGACGGTGACGATACCGCCCAGAATGCCGCCAAGGATAATGACCGGCAGCAGAAGCGGAAGCACCGAATCCGAAACGGCAGAGATGAACTCGCGCCATGTCGCGCGCTCGCCCTTGCCATAGCCACGCCGGCGGCTGATCAGCAAAGAAACGATGATCAGGAGCAAGGCCATCAGGAGGCCAGGCACTAGGCCGCCAATCAACAGGCCGGCAATTGAGATGTTTCCGGTCGCCCCAAGGATGACCATGGTCAGGCTCGGCGGAATGAGCGAAGCAAGCACGCCGCTGCACCCCTGAAGGGCCGCCGCAAAGCCAGCCGCATAGTTTTTGGCCTTCATGGCCGGGATCATGATGGAGCCGATGGCGGCGGTGTCGCCGATGGCGGAACCCGACAGCGCACCGAACAGGGCGCTGCCGGCCACTGTGACCGCAGCAAGCCCGCCCGAGATGTGTCCGATAACAGCGTTTGCGAGCCGCATCATGCGCTGCGTGATGCCACCATGCTCCATGAGCACGCCGGCAAACACGAACATGGGAAGCGCGAGAAAGGGATAGGAATAGATGCCCGTCGCCGAACGCTGCGCCACGAGTGCGAGATTGATGTCCTTGACGAAGAGATAGGTCAGGCAGGCGAAGCCGATTGCAAAGGCTATCGGGACATTGATGATGATCAGGCCCAGAAGCAGAACGAAAAGGACGATGCTCATGAACGCTGCTCCTGCGCTTCCACGGTGCCGAACAAGGCCTGGATCAAGGCTTCAATAGAAACGAGCACGAGAAGCCCGCCGCCGATCAGCACGCCCAGATATTGCCAGGCACTCGAAATCTTGAGGCCGGGCATGATCGCCTCTCTGGCGGTTTCAACGATGAGAAGTGCGCCATAGGTCAGTGCAAGATTGAAGGTGAGCACCACAAGCGCACCGATGATTTGCATCAGCCGGTTAAGCGATGGCGGCAGCCACTCCACCAGGAGATCGATGGCGACGTGTTCCTTGCGCTCAAGCATCAGTGCTGAGCCCAGAAAGGTCATCCAGACCATGAGCAGAAGGGCCAGTTCTTCAGACCAGACCAGCGGCGATTGCAGGAGATAGCGCCAGATGATCTGCGCGAACATCACGCAGGTCATGGTCAGCAGCATCAACATGAGAAGCCATTGGACGAGCTTGACGAGAAGCTGTCTGGCGCAAATCAGGTATTGCGTCATCGCGGAAACCCCAATTGCGGCAGGCCAGCGCGACACCGGCCTGCCGCGCATTCAACTAGTTTGAGTATTTGCGCACAATGGCGAGGAGGTCTTCCCCGAAGACGCCTTCATACTTGTCCCAGACCGGCTGAACCATCTCCTGGAATGCTGCCGGATCCGGCCGCGTGATTTTCATACCCTCGGCCTCGAGTTTGGCGAGCACTTCCTCATCGCTCGCGCGGATCATCTCGCGCTCTTTCTCTTTCCAGATTTCGGCCTTCTCGCGCAGGATGGTCTTTTGCTCATCCGTCAGCTTATCCCAGGCCTTGCTGGAGATTGTGAGAATGGCCGAGCCCCAGATATGCCCCGACAGCGCCAGATTGTCCTGCACCTCGTAGAATTTGGATGCATAGATTGTTGCCAGCGGGTTTTCCTGTCCGTCGACAACCTTCTGCTGAAGCGAGGTGAAGACCTCGGAGAATGCCATCGGCGTGGGCAGAGCGCCGAGCTCGCGGAATGTATCAAGGCGCAGCTCGGCTTCCGGCACGCGCAGCTTGATGCCCTTGAGGTCTTCGGGCGTTTCGATCGGGCGGGCCGAATTGGTAATGTGGCGATAGCCGCTTTCCCACCAGCTCAGCGTGTTGATGTTTTTGGCCGCCAGGATCTCTGCGAGTGCATCGCCCAGTTCACCGTCCACCGCAGCATAGGCCTTCTCGCGGGTTGGCCAGGCATAGGGCAGCTCCTCAATGATCAGGCGCTTGTCCAGAACCTGGAGTGCGCCGGTGCCGAAGAGGCCCATCTCAACGGTTCCCAGCTGCAAGCCTTCGGCCACTTCGCGGTCGCCGCCAAGCTGGGAGCTTGGGTAAACCTGGATAACGACCTCGCCGCCCGTCGCTTCAGAAACATCTTTCGACAGTCCCTCCAGAGCAATCTGCCAGGGGTGGTCGGCGGCAAAGACATGGCCAACCTTCAAGGTCGTTTCCGCATTCGCTGCACCTGCAGCGAAGATGAACCCCGCACCGAGCCACGCGGCGGCAAGAGTTGCTTTCGTTCTAGCCATATAAGTCATGAGTTCCCTTTCTTTTTTAGTTTTGGCTGAAGTACTGCGCGATGATGTCTCCGTAGATATCGATCGCGTTGAAATAGTCATCGACGGCGAGGTGCTCGTCGGTCTGGTGCGCCTGTTCGGGGGCGCCGGGGCCGAGGATGACGATGTCATCACCATGCGCAGAAAAGGCCGAGGCATCGGTGAAATACTGGGCCCCGCGTACGGTTTCCGCGCCGGGGGAGCGTTTTGCCAGAACCTGCTGGCTGATGCGCACAATCGGAGCCCCCTCATTCGTCAGCAAGCCCGGCAGATTGAGTGCGCACTCCACCTGAAAACGCGCTTCGGGATCCTCGTTTGCGAGCGCCGCGGCGATTGCCTCGACCTGAGCCACGACATTCTGCTGGTCCTGTCCCGGCACCGTGCGAATATCGATCGTCATCTGACAGTGGTCGGGGATGACATTGGGTGCACCACCGCCATTGAATGTGGTAACGGCAAAAGTGGGCGCCGAAAGCAAAGGCGTTGTCGTGGGACCCAGATCGATCGACTTGAGACGCTCATAGAACAGGTGGAGCTTGTCGACGGCGTTTGTACCGGCCCTGGGCATCGAACCATGTGCGGTCTTGCCGAAGCTGGTCACGCGAAGCCAGGTCACGCCCTTGTGCGCAATGACGAGATGGTTGTCGGTCGGCTCCGCCACGATCATCGCGTCGAATTGCGGAATCTGCTTCTTGGCGACCATCGTTGATGCGCCAAGCGCACCGATCTCTTCGCCGAACGTGGCTGCGAATATCAGTTCGCCGTTCCACAAATCAGACGAGAGGTTTTTGTGCTTCATAAAGGCGAACAGCAGCGCTAAGAGGCCGCCTTTCATATCCGCGGTACCGCGCCCATAGATGCGTCCATCGTCGATTGCGGCCGAAAAGGGATCATGCGTCCAGGTGGCATCACCAATCGGCACCGTATCCAGATGGCCGCTCAGGACGAGGCGGGGTCCAGGCTTTTTCGCCGGGCCTTGCCCGCGCAAAGTGGCGACCAGATTTGCCTGCTGCTCATTTTCCTGAAAGATCTCGCAGTCGATCCCAAGAGCGCCCAGTCGCGCCTTGATCATGCGGGCCAGAACGATCTCATTGCCGGTCGATGAAATGGTGTTGCAGCGCACGGCCTCTTGAAGAAACTCGAGCGCATCAAGCCGCGCCGGCGGCGCCACCGGATTGTTAGAATTCAACTGCTTTCCCCCTTAAGCCGACACGGAGCCTAACGATTCGGAAGCCGAAAAACTATTGACCAGCATCATGAAACGCCGGCAAAGTTCTTTGTACTTTGGATACAAGTCTGTAAGGTTGCCTGTGCGGGTCGCACATGGGGCGGGGTTTCAAGAGCATGGTGCTGACAATTGGGAAGGTTATGGCTCTGCCTGCGATGCAGGAGGGCTCTCTCCTCGCCGGTCATGACGGGCTGGACCGGGTTGTCAAAACCGCCACGGTGCTTGATGCACCGGACGCCGTTCGCTGGCTGCGGGGTGAGGAACTCGCGTTAACCTCTACCTACCCGCTGCTGCAGCTGCGCCACAACCTCGATCACTTCGTCGAAGAACTCGTGGAGCATGGAGCATCTGGCCTCGGCTTGAAACTCAACCGCTACATGAAGCGTGTGCCGCAAAAGATGATCGATTGTGCGAACGCACTCAACTTCCCAATAATCGTCGTTCCCGAAGACGTGGCCTGGGTCGAAATCATCACGCCGGTCATGTCGAACTATTTCGAGGCGAAAGCGGAAAACGTTTCCCACTCCGAACGCTTCGGCGAGAGTTTGGGCAAGCTGTCGCTGGTCGATTCGACCCTTCAGGATTTGCTAGACGACCTCTACGCCCTGCTTGCCAATCCAGTGATTGTCACCAGCCCGATGGACGGCCTCGTGTTGCATGCTCCTAGCGAGCCGAACAAGAATATTGGCGACGCGCGGGCCCTATTGGAGGAAGAGGGATGGCCGAGCGAGACCATACAATCCCACGACACCTTCACCCGCAGGACCGGGCATCACACGAGCGTTGTCTTCACATCCTATGAGCAATCAAGTGGGATGGCCGGAACGCTTGCCGTGGTCGAGCGAAACCGCAAACTGACCGGTGAGGACCTCGATCATCTGGGCTATGCGAAAGTCTTCGTCTCCCTGAAGGTCCGTCAGATCAGGGCGGATCAGAGCACGATTTTCGAACGACAGAACGAGTTGGTTCTTTCGCTCATTGACCGTACGCTGGGGGCTCAGACCTATGCTGCTCTCACCACACGCTACAGTGCGATCGGGAAACATCTTCACGCACGCTATGTGGGAATTGTCGTTGCATTTCATGACACGGCCGCCGACCGCCTACTTGGATTATCGAATGCCTTGAGGGTGCATTTTGCCCAACATGGCGAAACCATCACCGGTGTCATCGCCAACAACCGCGTTGTACTCATGGTTCCAGAGGACGACGAAGCTCTTTGTCAGCCCGACATGCTTAAAGAACAGGTCGACGAAGGGTTGAACAGGGTCGGGGCGGATGACGTCCCGTGGTCGGCAGGCATCAGCCAGGTAACAGCGGTGGAGCATTTCTACCGAGCCTATGAGCAGGCGGTGCAAGCGCTCGAACACGGCCGAAGCACGAGCAAGACCAGCGGAGTCTTCCTTTATGATGATACCGGATTTTATCGGCTTTTCTCGAAAAGTTCCATGCAGCCGGACGTGAACCGCTTCGTCAATGAATGGCTTGGAACACTCATTGACCATGACAAGGAACACCGTGTCGACCTGATTGAAACGTTTCGGGTGTTCCTGGATGCCAATGGCAACTACCGGGAGACTGCAAGGGTGTTGAATCTACACCACAACACGGTGCGCTATCGCATCTCCCAAATCACGGAACTGACAGGCAAAAAGGCGCTACAACCGAAACTGCGCCTGCATTACCACCTCGCTTTAAAGTTGCTTCCACTTGTGTCCTAACATTGACTAGATCCGAGGTTTTTCGGGCTCTAGCCGAACGGAAAACAAGGGCCGCTTCCGTCCAAGCAAGCCAGAATTTCAGGCGGAGTCCGAGACTTCATAACCAATTGACAAACATGGGCTAACTAAACGCGACGTTAGTCTGAAAATTGACGGGATACCACTGCTTCATACCGCGCAGCGCGGATTAATCCGCGACCTCAAGCCCGGCGTCAATCGGGTTTGTGAGTGGGTGGTGCGGTTGGTGCTGGTTTCCTGGCGGATGGCGGAGCACTCATTCTCACACCCACATATCACAGAGCCACCACAGGGATCGTCAGCAGCGCCCCTGTCGCAAATGGCCTACCGATCAGAATGCAATTGAAAGATCCAGCTCCACACCGTGGTCGGCAGCGTTACCGGCGAGCTGCCCGGAATAGGAAACGCTCAGATTTGCCATCTCACTCAACGCGAAGTCGGCACCGATGTCCAGAACCAGTGCATCCCGGGCAATCGGTACACCGGCTGCTGTGAAATTGTCTCCACCGGCAAATGCGTGGATGGTTGTTGGTGTCACACCACCGATGGCGTGCCGCCAACCGATGCCGCCGCTCAGCCGGGCCATCGCGTCGTCACCAATCTGGACCTCTGTTTCGGCACGTAGACCAAGTGTGGTGAACGTGTTTTTGAGAACCGCGTCGGCGCTCGAAAGAGACGCTTCGCCTCCGGCTTCGCTATAGCCGTTGGTCGCAAGCCGCACATGGGCAATTCCGGCATAAGGCTCGAAGCTAGCGGTGGCGGTATCGAAGCGATAGCTCGTCTCGGCAAAGATCTGGGCTGTCCTTGCGTCGTATGACGAAGACAGAGTGTCGGAAAAGCCACGAAAGGCGGCGGAGCGACTGGTGTCAATATCGTGCCAGCTGTAGATGCCGCCGCCACGCAGACCGAACCCACCCCATTCGACACCGCCATAGACACCGAGATGCCAGCTGTCGGCTGTGGCAGACGAATTGCGGGTGTCGACACTGATGGACGACCGGGAGTAACCGCCCAGCAAACCGAGATTGAACCTGTCGGTGACAAACCCATCGGCCCCGAGTAGCACACCACCGGTAGAACGGCGCGCGTCGGCGGCATTTCCGTCGCCATCCCAATTGGCAACTGAACCGAGCCCGCGAGCCCACATACCCATGCCCTGATCACTACCGGCCATGCGCGCCGGCTTCTTGTCATCTCCATAGGCCAGGATCGGTGCCGAATTTGAGGCTACCGCACCGAAGGCCGAGCGGACACGGGCGTTCGCCGCTTCGCGCGCAAACCGGCTTTCCTCCATCAGAGCCCCTTTGACCGAAGCATGGATTTCGCCCGAAAGCTGGTCGAGGGCATCCGACAATTCGGATCCGGTGAGATTGACAACAGCATTGTACATGCCGCCCGACCCTACGGACAAAACACCGCCACAGGTGTTGGTCTGATTAAAGGTCATGCCACCCGGGCAGGTCGAGGCCGCCGACGACTGGAGGTAGACATTCGCGCCGGAATAGATGTCGGTAAATGTGAGCAATGGAAAATCATCGATCACCTGATCGAACTCGCCGGTCCGATCGTTTGCCTCGATGATCGTATAGGTCAATCCCGGCGTGTAGCTCGACCCGTCGTCGGTGCCGTTTTCCGGCTTCACGTGTATGGTGCCGCCATTGATCACAAGGTTGCCGGCGCCAAAGGTCACATCCAGAAGATCGTTGTTCACCCCCTTGGTGTTGCCCCCGTCGTTCAACTCCACCTCGAAAACCGATCCGGCGTTGAAGGTCGCATTGTCGGCCGTCAAGGTACCGATGGAATTGCCCGGCGCCAGCGTGCCGCCGGAGTTGACGGCAACGTCCAGGACATTGCCGCTGCCTCCGAGAACGCCACCATTGACGGTTGTCATCGCACCCAGAAAGCCGTTCACCAGCAGGCGGCCACCCGACACTTTCGTTTCACCGGAGAGTAGACTGCCGGTCCCCGTATAAGTCGTTTCTCCAGCTTCATGGAGGATCGTGCCATAGCCAGAGAGATCAGCACTAAAAATGTAGCCGGTGTTGATGTGATTGAAGACAAGCGTACCCTCTCCGTTGCCGAAAGCCACGCTCGGCGCATTCAGCGTCCCCGCTTCCGCCGCCGGATCGCCAGAGGCTGCACCGATATTGAGCGTGCCTTTGGAATTTGCATCGTCGGCAAGTTTGACCTCTCCCACCGCGGAAGCGATCTCAACCTCTCCGTCATAGGAAATTGTCAGTTCGCCTTCGCCCTTAAGGCCAACGAACATGTTGTTGGCAGCGGTGAATTGGGTTCCCGTCCCTGCCACGGTCACTGCGCCCCTGCCAGTGCTGTTGAGCCCGAGAACGCCATTGGAGCTTGTCACCTGGCCATTGTCCGAGATCGTGAGTTCTCCCCGACCACTTTCGCCGATGACAATGTCGCTGGTGAGATTCCACGCAGACCCCGTGCGCCATATGTTCACGATGCCCACGCCATTGGTAGCGGAACCGATCCTGCCCTGATAACTCTCAACCTTGCCGCCATCGCGGATCGTCAAAGTGCCCTCATGAGTGTACCCGACCGTCAGGATATTGCTGGGCAGTCTCCATTGCGATCCAGTGTCTTGCACGATGACCCGGCCCTCACCCGTGACCGCGCCTACGCTGAAGCCGATAAGTCCATCTCCGCTGCTGTTCAGGACACCTCCATTCTGAATGGTCAGCACGCCGAGATTGGGATCTGTGCCATCGAATCCGATGAAAACATCACGTGTCAGACCGACGCCCGTGCCGACGAAGCCGTCCAGTATCGGCTGGTTGTTGGGATCGGCCGCCGCGATGTATGTATTCTCATTGGAGTCCGGCACAGTGGCAGGGACCCAGTTTGATGGGCTGGACCATCTGCTGGAATTGGTTCCATACCAGACCGTTTGCGCATGTACATGTGTAGCCACCAACGGCGACGCACACACAACGAATGCGCTTGTCGACAACATGGCTGCGCTACAAGCACGGTGAAAGTAGCGATGCGCGGATGCGTGGCGCACAGCAACCTTCGGCATGATAATCTTCATCATGAATCTGTATTTCCCCATCCTCGGACCGAAACTCACAGTAGAAATCGTCTCGGAGCGTCGGCATAATCCTGCTGATGGCAACAGCCTGCCCGACTTTGCCGAAACTCTGTTTACGGGAGGGGCAATCTGAGCTCATGATACAAATTGCCTATTCTGAACTGCTAATTTGCGCTGGGGACAAGACGTGCAACACAAGCTGGACACGCTGACCAAGCTGGCCTACGCGGCTGCTCTTGACGCTGGGAAATGGAGCAGCTTTCTGCAGGCCTGCTCGGATCTGGCGGGGGGCGGTGTGCGCACTTGCCTGACAGGCTACGATCTGGACGCCCATATCGATCTGGGGGCACGGCAGTTCGGCTATGATCCGGCCTTTGAACAGACCTATGCCGACTATTTTTTCGAACGGGATTTTCTGGCCGGGAGGATGTTGTCAGCAGGGGCCGGGCAGCTCGTCAGCTATGGCGATGTATGGAGGGATCCCGCCTTGCGCCGCACGGAATTTTATGACGACTGGGTGCGCCCGCAGGAAGACATTACTGGTGGGTGTTCGGCATTGCTGTTCAAACAGGAGCGCCGCCTGTTCGCATTTAGCGGAAGCATTCGCGCCAAAGACACCGAGCGGCTGGAAGCGCCTTGGCAGGAAATCGTCAGGCATATGTTGCCCCATCTGCAGCAGGCGTTCGAGATCGCCCGAACAGTGGCTGGAGCCGAGATCGAGAAGAAGGCACTCGTCAATGTGGTCGACCCGGCATCTGCCGGCTGTCTTGTCGTGACACGCAGCCGCAGAATCGTTTTCGCCAATCAGCAAGCCGAAACATTGCTCGAAACCGGCGATGTGATCCGATGCGATCTGAGGCATCGTTTTGCCTTTGCTTCCGAAACTTGGCAGCGTCACTTCTCTGCAATCATTGCCAAGAGCGATGGCTCTTTTCGCCAACCACAAACCTTCAGCATCTCGAATTCCGACGGCAAACCTTCCCTAACCTGTCGCATTGCTCCTCTTGCAACGGAGGAGCTCGAATATCGACCATCCGGCATTTTGTTTGGCAATGAAGAGCCTTGTTTCCTCTTCACGCTCGCGGGTCGTTCCGACAGCCCCGACGTCGCCGTGCTGCTGTGTGAAACATTCGGACTGACACCCAATGAAGCACGCGTCGTGGTGCATCTGGCAGGAGGATTGAGCCCAAAGGAAATTGCAGAGCTGCGCGGCACCAGCATAAGCACGGTGAGGAACCAGCTTCACGCTGCCATGGGAAAAATGGAGGCACGCCGGCAGTCCGATATTGTGGGCATGGTAACAGCGATGAGGCACTAAGGCTTCGGCCTGCGTTTGGAATGAGCTTCAGCGGTTTGTCTTGCTGCCGTACGTAGAGGCCCATTGAACAACCTGCTCGACGCCAACGGCACAATGGTGACCCACCGCCCGTCAGATAGTCAGATCCTGCGGGTTCGTCGTGTTGCCGTTTTCCAAACCACCTCGCCAATGGCGAATGGGCATGACTGGCGAACCCGATGGTTCCGGTCGTCATGCCTTTCAACGCTGCGCGGCCGCGCTCACCACAATATCGTCCACGATCGACTGCGCGGCTTCGCAGCAAACCGAAGATGCGCACTCTTGACCGGTCTGAAATTCCGACATGCCTCACGCTTGGCTTTCAAGACCGCCTCGCCTACCACGACCTATCCAGCCTTCCGGCGCGGGCCTCACAGAGGTGCGTTGCCCTGCCCCTTGCGCTGCCGGGACTTGCGGCGATTTTCATCTACGGGTTCGTCACCAACTGGCACGATTTCCTGTTCGCCAAGACACTCATCAACTCTCAATCGCTCTGGGCAGAGGCTACCGGCATTTCATCCTTTCGCGGTGAATATTTCACCCTTCTTGAACTGCAGATGGCTGCGGCCCTGGTGTTTGCGCTGCCCGTCATCATCGTCTTCCTCATCATGCAACGGCGTATCGTCTTGGGCACGCTCGCCGGCAGCGTGTGCTGATCGCAAACAAGAGCTGGAACAGCCATGGCTACCGTGTCGTTCTCGAAGATCGTCAAATCCTTTGGGCAGACCGAGGTCATCCATGGCGCCGACATCGC
Source organism: Nitratireductor sp. B36 (assembly GCF_020833685.1). Taxonomy (GTDB): domain Bacteria; phylum Pseudomonadota; class Alphaproteobacteria; order Rhizobiales; family Rhizobiaceae; genus Nitratireductor. The sequence continues at coordinate 428,534 of NZ_JACKZY010000004.1, read as the reverse complement.
ATAGAAGACAGAGAGTTCGTGGTCTTCGTCGGGCCTTCAGGCTGCGGGAATTCGACACTGTTGCGCATGTTGGCGGGGCTGGAAAGTGTCAGCGGTGGCGAGATCCGCATCGGTCGGACTCTGTTCACCGAGCTTGCGCCAAAGGACAGGGACGTGGCCATGGTGTTTCAGAACTATGCGCTCTATCCACATATGACCGTGGCCGACAATATCGCCTTTCCCCTCAAAATGACCGGCGTCCAGAAGAACGAACGTGCAAAAAAGCGCAAGTGAGGCGGCTAAACTTCTCGGCCTTGACGGCCTGCTGGACCGCTTCCCGCGCCAGCTCTCGGGCAGGCAGTGCCAGCGTGTCGCCATGGGCCGCGCCATCATACGCCGGCCTTCGGTATTCCTGTTTGACGAGCCGCTTTCCGATCTGAACGCAGCGCTGCGCGTTCAGATGCGCCGCGAGATAAAGCTTCTGCATCAGCGGCTCCGTTCCACGATGATCTTTGTTACCCATGATCGGGTGGACGCCATGACCATGGCCGACAAAATCGTGGTCTTGCGCGGCGGGCGCGTCGAGCAGATCGGAGCACCGGATGAGATCTACCGAGAACCGGAAAACACATTCGTGGCCGGTTTCATCGGCGCACCACCCATGAACCTGCTCGAAGGTTCAGTCGCTTTGCTGCAGCAAGGTCCGGTCTTCATGCCGCATACCGAGCCGAAACTCGCAATCGAGCTGCCCGCAGACGCGCGGTCGAAACCGAATGCAGCCTTTCTCGGCATTCGACTGGAGGACTGCGTTCTGCAAAGACGAAATAGTCCGAACCTATTGGAAGGCCGCGTCAAGTTCATCGAGCAGAGCGGCCCTGAGACACAATTGACGCTCGCTCTGGGATCTAACGGCAAGCTGACCGTGAACACGCTCAGCTGGGAAGGCAAGAAACATGCGCCGGGCGACCCCGTGAGTGTTACCTTCCCCAGCGAATGGTTGTGCCTTTTCGATCATGAAGGCAGGCGGATGGGTTGATCACCTCCTGCGCCATCACCCAGAGACGCCACCGCGAACAGTCATCGGTTCAGTCAGGTGCTGCTGCACGCAGCCCAACCATGAATTCCATTGCTCTTCCTGGATCCCAGAGCCCCGCTGAGCAAAACTCATCGACCGATCTTGTTCGTATCGATCGGAACACTGTGGCGCTCATCGGCAGGCAGATCGCGGGAAGGGTGAAAGCTTAGAAGGGAAAACTCTATCCGCGTCGTTTCATATCAAAAAGCCATCCAAGCGAGCTTCGGGTATCTCCGACGGACTTGTATTCCGCGCCAAGAGGGGCCGTATAGCCAAGATCAGCTATCAGATCGAAGATGTGAGGATAACTCACCTCCCCGTGATCCGGTGGCCCGCGATCGGGAACGGAGGCAAACTGGATGTGACCGATGCGCGGGAGCAGGTGCCTGATGCGGTTGGACAGATCCCCCTCCATCAACTGGATGTGATAACAGTCGAACATCAGCTTCAGGTTCGCGATGCCAACCGCGTCCATGATCCTCAGTGCCTGATCGGTCGTGCTCAGAAAATATCCGGGCGCATCATAGCTGTTGAGCGGCTCGATCAGGATGGTGATCCCGTGAGACTGCGCCTTCGCGCAGGCATATCGCAGGGTCTCAACAAACACCTCTTCTGCCGCAGCGCCGGATGCGAAACCCGCCATCACATGCACACTGGCTGCCTTGACGGCCACGGCATAGGCGATTGCCTCATCGATGGCGGCGCGCGCCTCAGGGGAACGCCCGGGGAGCGCGGCCAAACCGTTGTCTCCGTCTTTCACGTTCCCGCGTCGAGTGTTGAGGCCGAGCATCGCAAGGCCGGTTTCCTGAAGCGCAGCTTGCACTTCAACGGCAGGTACATCGTAGGGCCAGTGACATTCCACGGCATCGAAGCCAGCTTTCTTTGCCGCATGGATGGCGGATGGCAAAGATCGATCCGTCCAGAGAAAGCCAAGGTTTGCGGAAAACTTCATTGATCCCACTCGATGTTGAATTTGGTCACCAGAGCGCTCACCTGATCGTCGGTCAAGAAACGGGGACCCAGGCCGCGTGTCACCATGGCGAGACGGGCAGTATCCTCAAGCTCTTCAATGGCGTTGCAGGCTGCCTCCACGTCCTTGCCAGCCACGACCGGCCCATGATTGGCCAGCATCACCGCCGAGCGCTTTCCCGCCAATCCACGCACTGCTTCACCCATAGCCGGGTCGCCGGGCAGGAAGAAGGGTAGCAGTTTCACCTTGCCGAGCTTCATGATCCCGTAGGGTGTCAGCGGTGGGAGAAAATTGTCCGCATCGATATCAGGCATCATTGAAAGCGCCACGGAATGACACGAATGCAGATGCACGACGGCGCCCGCGGTGGAGCGTGTTTGATAGAATGCCTCGTGAAGGGGCATCTCCTTGGTTGGCGCCTTGCCCGAAATCTGCACGCCATCAGCGTCAAATCGGCTGAGGGTGTCAGGGTCCAGTCGGCCGAAACTGGTGCCCGTGGGGCTGACCAAAAGACCACCGTCCTCCGTGCGGGCGGAGATGTTGCCGGTGCTGCCACCGGTCAGCCCGCGATCGAACATCGACTTTGCGAGCAAGCAGATCTGTTCCCGCAGCTGGATTTCCGTGTTCATGTTCTCTCCAAAACTGATTGGGCATCGTCAAAGAAACCTTCGGCGCCGAAATTGCCCGACTTCAGGGCCATTGCGATGGGATGGCCTGCCGAATGGCAATAGGTCCAAGGGACGCCCGGTGCGATTTCCGCTCCGACATCCAGTTGCGACACGCCCAGTGCCTGGGTCACAGCCCCCGATGTTTCTCCGCCCGCGACGATAAAGCGCCTTGCACCGGCGTCACGCGCTGCAACGGCGCAAAACGCCAATGTTTCCTCGATCAACGCGCCCGCCCGGGCCGCGCCCAGTTTTGATTGAGCATGTTTGACTTTGGCCGGTTCGGCCGTGGCGTAGATGATGGGTGCCTCGGTCAGGTCCTGTTTTTCAAGCCAATCCAACGCTGCTGCCTGCCCATTCTGCGCAACTTCAAGAGGGTCGATGCATAAGGAAGGCGCACCCTGGCGGATATAATGCTCCACCTGCCGATTCGACATGGCCGAACAGCTTCCCGAGAGCACCACTGTCGTGCGGGCCAGGCGTGGCGCGCTGGGCAGTGCGGTATCCCCGGAGATCAGACCCTCCGATCGATAAAGCGCGGGCAAGGACATCGCCAGGGCCGATCCGCCAGTCAGCAACGGCATGGTGCGGCAGGCGCTCGCAATCCGTTCAAGATCCGTGTCGTCGACCGCATCGATCACCGCATGTGCGATGTTTTGTGTCGCCAGTGCTTCCAGCGCCTTTTGGATTGCTTGCTCCCCCTGGGCAACCGTAGTGCGGTCGACAAGTCCCACCGAGCCCTGAACCTGGGGATTCAGGAGACGCATGAGATTGCTGTCTCGCATCGGCGTCAAGGGATGGTCCCGCATGGGACTCTCCGCCAACGGCTGCTGACCCACGAAGAGGTTTCCCATAAAAACGGTCCGCCCGTTTTCCGGAAAGGCCGGGCAGTACACCGTCTGCCTGATGCCGAGATCCGTCATCAATGCTTCTGCTGTCGGTCCGATATTGCCCTCAGCAGTGCTGTCGAAAGTGGAGCAGTATTTCAGGAAGAAGCGTCGCGCACCTGCCTCTTTCAACCATCTGAACGCTGCCCGCGTCTCTGCGATGGCCTGCGCGCGCGGCGCGGTTCGCGATTTCAGCGCAATCACTTCAAACGGTGCCGTATCGCAGGGCGGTTCGGCAGGCACGCCAATCCTGAGCGATACACGCATGCCGCTGCGGCCCAGCAAGCCCGCCAGGTCTGTTGCACCGGTAAAATCATCGGCAATGCATCCCAAAATGGCTGCCATACCTACCCCCCCCTCGCGCTTTCATGCGCCTGCCACTCTGGAGCGAGAGTATGCACCCGCAAGCAAGCCGCCATTGATCGCTTCAAGAAAGCCCGTGCGTTGACAGAGGTCAAGTGTATAATTAGTAATTACAGAAATCATGTTGCGGGAGGCCTTTTTGTGACTGCATCCATCGACCTTTCTTCGAGCCCGACAATCCCCGTCTGGGAACCTCATCAGTTGGTGTTCCACATGGCGTCTCCACCCGCTGATCCTTATTGCGATGCCGAGGTATGGGTTGACCTGTCGGGGCCGGGGTTCTCGCGAAGGGTCTATGGGTTCTGGAACGGTGGCGCCGAATTCGTCGTGCGCCTGTGCGCGCCGCGGCCAGGCACCTGGTCATGGCGAGCGGGTTCCTCGACCGGAGACAGGGCTATCGAGGGGCTAAAGGGCACTTTCACCGCCAATGGCCAAAGCGCTGCGGCCCTGACTGAAAACCCGAACCGGCGTGGCATGATCCGGGTGACGGCAGACAGTAGGGGCCTGGAATATGCCGATGGCACGCCCTTTTTCATGATCGCCGACACCTGGTGGGCTGTCCCAAGCTTTCGCTTCCCGCTGCCAAAGGACGATACGCAGCGAGACCTCGGACCCGACGCTTCGATCGCGGATTACATCCGTTTTCGCAAGAAGCAGGGGTTCAACTCCGTCGGACTGATCGCCGCCCAGCCATGCTGGAACGAGGACGGAAAGTCCCACAACCTCTTTGATGCGGATGGCGATTGCGTGCGGCACACCTGGCCCACCCCGGAAGGGTTCGCCAAGTCCATGCACGACGACAATGGCGAGCGCCCCTTTCTGTTTCCCGGCAAAGTGCCTGGGTTCGAGGATGTGGTGCCCGACTATGATCGGGTGAACCCGGACTATTTCAAGACGCTCGACAAGAAGATGGATATCCTGTTCGAGATGGGCATCGTGCCCTTTATCGAGGTGGCGCGCCGCGACACGGGCCCGATGTGGAAGAAGCATTACGACTTTCCAGAAAGCTATGCCCGCTTCATCCACTATGTGTTCTGCCGCTATCAGGCGCACAATGCGATCTTCAGCCCGATCCACTATGACCTCTACGAGAACACCATTCCCAGCCGCGAATACAACGCGCCTTGCAATCTGGTGATTGACCGGTGGGGCAAGCCTCCCTTCGGCACGATCCTTTCAGCAAATTCGCGCCCGTCCTCATTGGTGAATTTTGGCGGAGCGGACGAGTGCCGCTGGATCGACATGCATCAAAGTGGAAACTCGCGAGAGCACTATACCTATTGGTATCTGACCGAGATCTTTCACCACGAGCCCACGCTTCCCGCCCTGAACGGCGAGCCATATTATTCGGGCCTTGAGGGTTTGAGCCTGCCCTATCCCTATGGCAAGCCGGGCAACACCCCCGAGGACGACATGTATGTCCGCTCGGGCATGTATGGCAGCCTTCTATCGGGTGGCTATGCCGGATATTTCTATGGGTGCGAGGGGATCTGGCAGGCCTCCGTCGAACCGGGAACCAAGGTCATGATGTGGGAAGGGTTTAAATTCTCATCCGCCGAGACGGTCAAGCACCTCAAGACCTTCGCCATGGTCAAGGGAACGGCCTATCGCGAGCTCGTGCCGGAGGCAGAACACATCATTCCCAACAGGACAGCCAACCCCATGGGCTATGAGGGGTGGAGTTATTGCGCCGGGGCAAAAGATAGATCATGGTTCCTTCTGTATTTTGAAGCAAACTGCGCAACCGAGACCTATATGCGCGGGCTGACCAAACAGTTCGACCGCTACCGTGCCACGTGGTTTGACCCGAGGTCCGGCGCGTGGTTGCCCGATCCCGTAGAGCTGATGGTGGAGAAAAGCGCACTCATCCGACTGCCCGAAAGCCCCGATCCTGCGCTCGACTGGGGCATGATGCTGGAACTGATCCCGTCTTGACCCGGACGATCGATCCCGAAACGGAACGCTTTCTGCGTGATCTGGCGATTGTCGATGCCCATCACCATTACTGGGACCTGAGCGGCCCCGTGGCCTATCCGTGGCTGCAAACGCCGCCCTTTCTGGCATTCCGGTATGGCAATTATGGTGCGATCCGAAAGAACTACCTGCCGGAGGATTACCGGCACGATCATGGCGCCCATCGCATTGTGGCGGATGTCCACATGGAAGCCGAACCACAATATGGCATGGCCTGCGCGGAAATTGACTGGCTTGCCTCTCTTGGGGAAGCAGCGCCCTGGGCAGCGGCAGCGCAAATCTGGCTGGATAGCGACGATCTGGACGGGCAACTCGAAGCGCTCGCCCGGCGAGCCCTGGTGCGCTCTGTTCGCCACAAGCCAATGGCCCTTCCAAGAGAAGAAGCTCGGCGAGGAGCGGCCGGCTCCATGGACGACCCGAAGTGGCGCGACGGGTATGCCAGACTGGCAGCCACATCGCTGCATTTCGAGTTGCAGACCCCATGGTGGCATCTCGACGCCGCTGCCGATCTGGCGCGCGACTTTCCTGAAACCAGAATCATCCTGAACCATTGCGGATTGCCCGCTCAGCGCAGCGACGAAGATCTGGCGGCCTGGCGCGCGGCAATCGTCCGTTTTGCGGACCTTGAGAACACGGTCGTGAAGCTCTCAGGCATAGGGCTGGCTCCCGGCATCTGGCCAGAAGAGCAGAACATCCACATCCTGCGCGAACTGATCACGATCTTCGGCCCCGGTCGCGCCATGTTTGCGAGCAACTTCCCGGTTGATCGGCTGTGCATATCATTTGCGGCGATGTTTTCGGCCTACAAGCGCGCCGTGCATGACCTGCCGCGCCCGGACATTGTCAGCCTATTCTCTGGCTGCGCTGCAGCCACCTATGGTCTGGATATCGCCGAGATTTCAGTCGAGCGCTGACGATGCGACCGCCGCATTCTGGGATTGCTCGTATTCGTCCTGGACGAACTCGCGAACCCGCTGCCAGCCTTTTTCCATATGGTGATCCAACTGGGACGCCAGCTGGTCAGCGTCTTTCTCCTTCAACGCCTTCAGCATGTCGGCATGCTCCTCGATGGCGAGGTCCCAGTCTTCTGCACGATTCGTACAGGCAAATCGCACTCGCCGCATGCGCATCAACAGACCCGCATGAAGCTCCGACAGAACGTCGTTTCCGGCGGCCCCGACAATGGCCATATGAATGCGCTGGTTGAGATCGAAGTAATCAGCGCGCCTACCTTTCTCGTACGCCACGAGCATCTTTCGATGCAATTCCTCAATCCTGGCAATCTGCGCCTGAGTGGCCCGATCGACGGCGAGCCGGGCCGATGAGGATTCAATCATGCCAGCGGCCTCAAACAGGGCGCGCGTCTCCTCGGGCGAAAGCACACGGATTTGCGCCCCGGACCTTGGCCGCACCTCCAATAGACCTTCGGCAGACAAGACCTTGAGCGCCTCACGCAACGGCGTTCTGGACACACCCAGCTCTTCGGTCAGCTGCATCTCAGGCAGGATCTCGCGAGGCCTCCATCGCCCCTCGACAATCATCTCTCGTATCTGCTCGAGAATTTCTTCATGCAGGGAACGGCGAACGATTTTGCGCGCTTTCAAATTGGAAACCCCGATGCTGATTTTGGCCCAGATATCCAGAGTAGCACTGATTTACAAGCTTTTACGCCGCAAATCACGCATCGCCCCAGATTGCTTCGCCGGTCGCCGCGTCGAAGAAATGCAGTGCGGAAACGTCCACCGCAATCGTCCGTCTGCCGGGTACAGTCACATCACTGCGCGGGTCGAAGCGTGCAATGCAGGTGGCGCGCATTTGCGAATTGTCATCAGGCAGCGATTCCAAAGTATCGGGCGATACGACCGGAGCCGCCTCTCCATCGATCTGAAAATGCACCATGATGTCCGACCCAAGGGATTCACGCAAAAACACATCTCCCTCGATGGTTTGCGCAACAGTCGACATTGCCGGATCTCCCATGTGTTCGGGACGAATGCCAATGATCAATCGACGGCCGTTATAACCTTGCAGATCCGGACGCTTTTCCAACATCTGCCCATCGATGCGCAGCTCCTGATTGCCGATCCTGAGCATTGCGCCCGCACCTTCCAGAGCAAAGTCTGCGAAGAGCAGCGCCATCGCGGGCGACCCCATGAAAGTCGCGACAAAAGTGTTGGCCGGACGGTTGTAGATTTCATCCGGTGATCCGATCTGCTGCAGCTCACCATCCTTCATGACCGCGACTCGATCCCCCATGGTCATGGCTTCGATCTGATCATGCGTGACATATATCGTGGTAACGCCCAGCCGGTCCTGGAGAGCGGCAATCTCGGCGCGCATCTGCACCCGCAGTTTAGCATCGAGATTGGAAAGCGGCTCATCCATGAGGAAGACGGCGGGACGGCGTACAATCGCCCGCCCCATCGCCACGCGCTGGCGCTGGCCGCCCGAGAGCTGACCGGGCCGCCTTTTCAGGTGATCCTCCAGCTGCAGAACGCGCGCGGCATCCTTCACGCGCCGATCGGTCTCGGCCTTGTCGTATTTCTGAATCTGCAACGAAAATGCGATGTTGTCGTACACGGTCATATGGGGATAGAGCGCGTAGTTCTGGAATACCATCGCTATGTCGCGGTCCTTCGAACGCACCTCGTTCATCACCTCACCGCCGATGCGAAGCGTGCCACTGGTGATGTCTTCCAGCCCCGCGATCATGCGTAGCGCTGTTGACTTGCCACAGCCTGAAGGTCCGACAAGTACGAGAAACTCACCGTCGGCTACGTCAATGCTCAGGTCCTTCACCGCATGAAACGTGCCGTAGGCCTTACCCAGTCTTTCAAGTTTCAGATCGCCCATTGGCCCTGCTTTCCGAATGTTATTTCAAACCCTGCGTGGCGATGCCCCGCGTGAGAAACCGTTGTGATGCAAGGAAGAATCCCAGAACCGGCCCTATCGAGAGCACCGACATCGACATCAGCCCGCCGAATGAAGACGACCCGCCGCCCGCATCCAGAAACAATGCGAGACCAAGAGGCACGGTCTTGTGCTTCAACTCTTGCAGATAGATCAGCTGCGAGAGAAAATCGTTGTAGGTGAAGATGAACGTGAACACGGCCGTCGTCACGAGCGCGGGCAGCGACAGGGGCAGAACAATGCGCCAGTAGCGTTGCCAGAATGTCGCCCCGTCAATCTCTGCTGCCTGCTCCAGTTCGGCCGGAAGTGTGCGCATGAACTGCACCATGAGGAACACGAAAAACGCGTCGGTCGCCAAAAATTTGGGAACGATCAGCGGCAGGTAGGTGTTCACCCAGCCCAGTTTCAGAAACAGCAGATATTGCGGCACGAGTTGCGCGTGGATCGGCAGCATGATCGATCCGAGCATGATCGCGAACCAGAGCCGTTTCAGCGGAAACTTCAGCCGGGCAAATGCATAGCCGGCCAAAGATGCGCCAAACAGGTTCCCGATGATGGCAAATCCGCACACGATGAACGAGTTTGCCAGAAACAGACCGAAGGTCGCATCACGCTGCGAGAACCAGCCATTCCTGTAGTTCTCGAGGGTGACGACTTCGGGGATCAAACCCGGCGAGGAGAATATCATTGCCTCCGGTTTGAACGAGGAGGAAATCATCCAGGCCACGGGGTAAAGCATCGCGCACAGAGCCACGACAAGGCCCATATGCATGGCAAGGCGTCTGACTTGGCTCATTGTTTGTCATCTCCATAGAAGACCCAATACCTGGCCGACCAGAACAAAACCCCGGTGATCAGTGCGATGACCAGCAAGAGCAACCAGGCCATGGCGGTTGCAGCACCCATGTTGAGCTGTTCGAACGCCTGCTTGTAGAGGTAGACGGTGTAAAGCATCAGGGAGTTCGCAGGGCCTCCTGTGCCACGCGAAAGGATCCATGCCTGCGTGAAACCCTGGAAGGACTGGATGGTGAGCAGGATCAGATTGAAAAAGATGATCGGCGATAACAAGGGCAAGGTGATGCGGCGGAAGATCGCGATGCTGCTGGCCCCGTCCATCTTCGCTGCTTCGTAGTAAGATGCAGGAATTTGCCGCAGCCCCGCGAGGAAGATCACCATCGAGGCTCCGAAGGTCCAGACATTCAGCGCAACCAGTGTCGCTGGCGCCGTGGATGGATCGGAGACCCAACTCTTGCCGGCAATGCCGAACCACCCCAAAAAATCGTTGAAGATACCTTCGTCACCGAAAACCTGAAGCCACAGAAAACCAATGGCCACGCTGCTGCCGATCAGGGAAGGGATGTAGAAGAGCGAGCGATAGATCGCCAAGCCCGACAACCCCTGATTGAGTACGGCCGCCACCAGGAGCGACGCGATCAGGATCAGGGGCACTGAGCAAAGAACATATATCGCGGTGGCGATCACGGAATCGTGGAACACCTGATCCCAGAACAGGAGATCGATGTAATTCTCAAACCCCACCCATTGCGGGGCCGAAAACAGATTGTACCGGGTAAACGACAGATAAAGCGATGCGATGACCGGTCCGATCGTTATAAGGACCAGACCGATGAACCAGGGCATCAGAAACATGTAAGCCGCGCGGCTTTCGCTTTGTTGTGGCGTCAGCCTGTGGCGCTTGCGCCGGGATCTGGCGTGCTGATCCTTCATGCTTACCTCGAGCGTCGGGAAGGGGTATCGGGCGCGCCGTGGCGCGCCCGAACCGGTCTCACTTCATGTTGCGATTGATTTCGTTGATCATGTTCGCAGCTGCTTCCTCGGGGGTCGAACGCCCGAAAGCGACACGCTCATAGGCGGACTGCAGAGAATCCTTCAAAGCCTGATAGGCGCCGGTGGGGTAGAAAACACCCTTGGCCCGCTTCGACACAACACGAAGTGCCTCGATCTGCTCTTTCTGACCATCGGTCGCATCGGGCATCTTGTATTGGGCTTCCTGGAAACGATCGACGGCCACGACGCCATTGTCCGAAGAATAGATATTGGCGGCGCGTTCGTCCTGCAGGAAGAAGTTCGTATAGGCGACCGCGATGTCGCGTGCGCCCGCTTCGCAGCCAGCCGCAATCGAGATGCCGTTGATACCGACATCCTCGCCGGCGCCATCCGGGCCAAGAGGATAAAGGGCGATATCAAGATTGCTGCCAGGCGCGGCGGTGTCGAGCACAGCCTGGTGTGCGTCGAGGCGATTCGCCGGACGCGGCTGCACCACGAGGCGGCCATTGGCGATGCCGGACTCTTCGATCAGATCGCTGCGCTCTTCAACAAGGCTATCCGCGTCCTGAGCAGCGCCTGCCTTGCGCAGTTCTTCCCAATAGTTGAACCAATCGGTCACGATGGCTTCGTCAAATCCGACACCGCCCTCGCTAAAGACCTTCTGCCCATGGGACTGGACATAGGCAATAAATGCTTCCGGCGAGACGGGCATTCCACCGGCAGCATCCACCCCGTCAGGCAGCTTCTCGTTCACCGCCAAGAGCCATGTCTTGAACTCCTCCCACGTCACGCTGTCAGGGTCAAAGGGCGCAATGCCGGTTGATTCTGCAAGAGATTGGTTCATCAACATCACGTAGAAGAACACGCCCGTCGGCACCATATAAAGCTTCCCGTCCTCACCACGGCCGGAATCGATCAGTGGTTTGGGAATACCGGTGAGATCCAGGTTGCCGGAAGCGACGAGGTCGTCCAGCGGAAGCAGGATCGAGGGATCGTCGTAATTTGCGAGCCAGCGGTTCTGCATCTGAACGATACAGGGTAGGTTGCTGCCTGCGGCCTGAACATTCACTTTCTGCCAATATCCGCTCCAGTCCGAAGGCTCCCGCACGATGCTGACGCCCGGATTCTCGCTCTCGAACAGCTCAATCACATCGTAGGTTTTCTCATTTCGAGACGGACCGCCCCACCAACTGTACCGCGCTTCCCCGGAAAGGCCGCTCTGTGCCTCGGCGGTCGCCACAGGCGTGGCGACCATTCCCGTCAAGCTCAAAGCCAAAACAGATGTCAGCGTCTTCAAACCATTCAGTTTTGCGTTCATTCTTGCTTCCTCCCTTATGTGTTCCCCGGAACGCGCCTGACTATCAGGTCACATTGCGGGAGATCTTGCGACACAGGGCAAGCGCCTCGCGCAGGCCGTCCAGCCGCGCCACCCCCTGTCCCACAATATCGAAAGCCGTTCCGTGGCCCGGTGTGGCGAACGGTACGGTCAGCCCGCCTATGAGGGTCACGGATCGGCCAAGCCCAATCAATTTCAGGGCGATCTGCCCCTGGTCGTGATACATGGTCAAAATGCCATTGGCGCCCTGCGCCCTGGCCTGGGCGAATACGGTGTCCGCCGGAATTGGCCCGATGATATCGAAGCCATCCTCCCGCATGGCAGCGATCGCTGGTGCGATCACGTCAATCTCCTCGCGTCCGAACACGCCCTGCTCCCCGGCATGTGGATTGAGTCCGGCGGCACAGATTTTCGGTGCCTGAATGCCAGCCGCGCTCATCGTGTTGGCCAGTAACTTCGCAGCACGGCGGATACCATCGGCTGAGATTGCGTCGGCCACGTCGCGCAGCGGAATGTGACTGGTCACGCGTGCCGTCCACATACCTTCCAGTGCGTTGATCTCCCCGGCATCCGCGCATTGGGGCATGTTCTTCATGATGTATTCGAGCTCATCACCACTTGGATGGCCCGCATCGCGCATCGCCTGCTTGTTCAGCGGGCCGTAAACCGCGCCAGCAATCTCTCGCTTGCGCGCAGCTTCGGTCAGCCAGTCCAGAACAGCCAGTGATTCCGCTCCGGCTTCCCGTGACACTTTCCCCAACGGTCCGACCGGTGCATCGAACGGTAGATCCAGAAACCGCACGCCATCTGCGCAAAACTCCGACAAGCGAGAGATGCGCGGGATTTCGCGGCTTCCGCCAAACCGGGCCGCGGCATCACGAAACACGTCCCAATCCCCCAGGATGACAATTCCTCCCTCCACCGGAGCGCCCTTGTCTATAAATGTACGTGCCACGATCTCAGGTCCGATGCCGTATCGGTCACCGAGGGTCACAATCATGGGGCGAATGGATTGATTCATGGGGCAAAACTTACACTTCGAGGTGATTGATGTGATCACTATAATCTGTAATTATAAATTATCCAGAAAATTCTGAGGGAGGATGCGAGATGGCTGGGCGGCAGGAAAAAGCGCTGATCGGATTTGTGGGTCTGGGGATGATGGGCCTGCCCATGGTGCACAAGCTCCAGCAGGCCGGACATCGCCTGGTGGTGTGGAACCGTGAACCCGAAGCGTATGATCAGTTGAGCGATGTCTTGATCGCCGAAAATCCTCGCGCCGTTGCGGAACAGGCCGGCATCATATTTCTGTGCGTGCTCGATGACCGTGCGGTGGATGATGTGGTCTTTGGACAGCGTGGCATTGCCGAAGCGGCGAACCCATCACATCTCATCGTGGATCATTCCACCGGTCTGCCTGTGCCGACACAGGCGCGAGCCGAGAAACTGAAAAGCAGCTGTGGCGCAGATTGGGTCGACGCTCCGGTGTCCGGAGGACCCGGTTATGCCCGCGAAGGCAAGCTGACCATCATGGCGGGGGGCGACCCGGACGCGCTGGCGCGCGCGGCGCCCTTCATGGATGCCTATGCAGGTCGCACCACATTGATGGGACCGGTGGGCGCGGGCCAGACCGCCAAGGTTATCAATCAGGCGATCTGTGGCGTCGGATATGTTCTCATGGCGGAAGTGCACAGACTGGCCACTCAGAGCGGACTCGCCGCGGAAAGGCTTCCGCAGTGCCTAGCAGGCGGACATGCAGACAGCGCTCTGCTGCAATATGCCTATCCGAAGATTGACGCGCAGGACTTTGTGCCTGTCGCGAGCAAAGCCTCGCAAATGGCCAAAGACCTCAAGAATGTGGAAGCGGAAATCAAACGTCTCGGCCTCGCGCTGCCAATCGTCCAGCTCGCCAGGAAGCGATATGCAGATTATGTGGAGGCCGGACACGGCGACGATGAAACTGCCTCGATCAGCAAACTCTACAAGTAAATCTCATACGCTCCGGAAAGTGTGTAAACCATCTCTCCGGGATCAAATGCAAACCATGTCCTTGGAATGGACCGCGAGTGATTGGTGGGCCTCACAGGAGAAAGCTCGAACCAGCTTTTTCAGACCCTTGAAGAGTGGGAACGCATGCCGCGGGTCAGCGCCCAATTCCCTGACCCATTTGCGCAGCACATTCTCATGGAGATCAAGGTTGCGGGCAGCCTGGGAGACCGACACGCCTCGTTCCTTGACCAGTCTCACCGCCTCAAGCTTGAACTCGCGGCTGAATTTCCTTCTCTGCATTCACAAACTCCGGCTTCGTCAAAAACACGTTATCTCGGTGTCCACGAAACCGGCAGCAGGCCAATCAAGAAGTGATGGAATTGTTCGGCCCATACCGAGAGGGGGAATTTGACACCACGAAAGAACTGCGCTCATCCAACATGGAGGGCTTGTCGCGTTCCTTGACGAGAATAAGCATCGCTATAGGATCAATTTCGCACATGATTTGCGCAGCGATTATCGGTCGAAGCTATTCAGTCAGCTTGGTTTTTTCCTCAAAGAGATTGGTTTGAAGCAGCGGTCAAGAAAGACGACTGCGGATGGGAAAACCGTTTATGCCTATCGAATAGATGACGGGAGCTACGAGAAGATGAAATTGATTTCTCAACGGAGAGGCAAACAAACCAATTAAATTACGCGATTAAATTCGCAGCGCCCGATAAGAATAAAATAGTTTTCAATTATGAATACCTTCACTCAGTGAAGGAGATTTGTTCATATTATATTTTTATTATTTATTTTTTAAAAGGGTAACAGGCCGTATATTCTTGGGTGTCAGGCCCGCCCCCTCTATCATCGCTGAAACAACCGCTTCCTGCGGCTGAGTGTTCAGAGCGCGATAAATCGCCATCGACGCATCGACCTTGGTCTTGCCCTGCGCAATCAATGCCTGACCCTGTGCGATTGCCTGCTCGATGGCCTTCGCATCGTCTTCACTGATAACAACCGACTGCTTCTCTGCTTCCTGCTTCTTCGCTGCCATTTGACAATCTCCTTTTGACTGCAGCGACCATCCTTCTGATTAATCACAACAGACAACGGAAAAGGCTTGGCAGGATTCCGAGGTGGTTCGATTACTATCGGCAGGCTTGCCCGGCGGGTAGAGAACTCCGGCTCAATGAACGCGCCGGGACCACAAGCTTTTCCGGATTTTTCCGAAAGGAAAACTGGGGCAGTTTCCTTCCCTGCTGGCCAGAGTTCCAAGCGAATTCCAAGGCATGAAGGAATTTATAACATACTGATAAATATGGGATAATAATTCGCGGCGACAGTTGGGAAGCTGACAGGCTACCATTACATCATACCCGCGCAGCGCGCATTAATCCGCGACCTTAAGCCCGGCGTCAAGCGGGTTTGTGAGTGGGTCGTGTGCGCGCTGGTTCCCTGGCGGATGGTAGGACATTCTTCGAACACGTCTGAACCGGAATCATACGCCAATCGCAAGGACTGATTGATTGGCATTTTTGAACCCGAATGCGTCATAAACCTTCAACCCCGCGCGGAGGCGTTCACGATGACATCTTTCACGATACGCTCCTTGGCTGCGCTGCGAACCGAAGATGCGTGTTCTTGTCGGGGCTGAAATTCCAGTAAGCCACAAGCTTGGCTTTCAAGGCCGCCTCGCCTACCAATGCCTATCCAGCCTTCCGGCGCGGGCCTCACAGAGGTGCGTTGCCCCTTCATTCGCGGCAAGACAGCCCCCAAGGAATTGAGATATGCGTGACAAGAAACGAATTGGCATCATTGGCGCTGGCGCGATCGGGGGCGCTGTCATCCGCGAGATCGACAATTCCGCGGACACAGAAATCGCTTTCGTTCTTGTTTCCAACGTCCATCGGATGACAGGTTTCAACCTGGCCGACGGTATCGTCATCGATGACGCGAGCGAAGCTCTTTCGCGGCCGGTCGATCTCGTTGTCGAGGCGGCCATGCCTTCGGTCGTTCAGGAGCTTGCTCCGCGATTTCTTCGATCTGCCGACTTCTGC
Organism: Nitratireductor sp. B36; assembly: GCF_020833685.1. GTDB lineage: Bacteria > Pseudomonadota > Alphaproteobacteria > Rhizobiales > Rhizobiaceae > Nitratireductor. The sequence continues at coordinate 412,553 of NZ_JACKZY010000004.1, read as the reverse complement.
GCCTTTTCCAACACGGCCATGGCCAGACGCGAGACCGAAGAGGAAGTTCGCTCCATCACGGCCCGGCACGGCAGCACGTTTTACGTGCCGCACGGCGCCATCCTTTCCCTGGATGGCATTGCCGATGGCCGGGCGGCCATCGAGCAAGTGACCGTAACAACCACGAAGAGCGGGAAGAGCCTTGGCATCGACCCCAAGGCCGATGGATTGATGTTTGAAGGCGCGACACGCGAGGCCTGCGCCCGCTTTCCCCGCAACGTGAATGTTCACGCGGCCATTGCCCTTGCGGGTCTGGGATTTGACCGGACGGTCAGCCGGATTGTTGCTGTTCCTGACCTTCCCACAATGGAACATCAGATTGAGGTAAGTGGACCGGGATTGTCGTGGGACATTCGTGTCTCCTCCCGTTCCCTCGGCGGCGTGACGGGCTCCTATACGCCACATTCAGCGATCGGCTCAGTTCGCCGGATTCTCGGCGGCGGCGGGATCGTTGCCGTCTGAGTGGCGCAGGGAGACATCGCGGCACGCAGAGACAAAGGCATCAACAGCAGCCGCGCGCGCGCCGGACCGCCGCCACAATATGCCTATTTTCCGGACCCCTCCGGAAGGCAGAACGACCTTTCGCAGCGTCAGACCCTCTGGCCAAGGCGGTGCCCAATCGGGAACGATGGCGACACCCAGGCCGCGGCTGACCAGCGCGGCAATTGCATCGAGCGCGTCGAGCTCCAGCCACTCACGAACCGCCAACCCGTTTTCGGCCAGATACCGCGCCACGATCTGCCCACCCCACTGGTTGCGGTCATAGAGAATGAACCGCTGAGAGGCGATAAGGGCGTGCGGGGGCAATTCGGGAAGGGAATGCGGGGCGATGAACACGAGCGGCTCTTCGCGGATCGTGCTCCAGCCCATGGCCTTGGGCAGTGCAAAGTCAGGCCGGACGATCAGAGCGGCATCAAGCTCCCCGGCAATCACGCGATGGTAGAGTTCGGACGATGAACCAGGCTGAACGAAATAATCGATGGCCGGGTACCGATCGCTCAGCATTGTGATGATGTCCGGCATGAGACCGATCAGGGCGGTTGAGGTGGCACCGATACGCAATTGGCCGGCTGGTGCTCCATTTGCAGCAAGTGCGCTGAGGTCACGCGCCTTTTCCACGAGCTCCCTCGCCCTTTCAAGCACGGCAAGACCCGCCGCCGTCGGCTGCACGGTCCGTCCCGAACGGATTATCAGCTTGTGGCCAAGCTCCTGCTCAAGAACCTGAATGCGCTGGGAAAGCGCCGCCGGCGTCTTGTTTGTTCTGCGGGCGGTCTCGGCAATCGAGCCACAGTCCACGATCGCCAGAAAGGTTTCGAGAAAGCGAATATCCATTCGATGCTTTTTGCATCTTTTGAAGCAAGAAAAAATAGGTTTTTCTATCGTTTTGCCACTTTAAACTCCCTGCCGAATATCGCCAGTTCATCGCAGGGAACCCCCATGTCGGAAATTGAGAAGAAGTTCAGGAAGCTGGAAACGGACAATGCGCCGGGTCAGGAGGCGCGGCAGTCCGCGAAGCTCGACGAGGGCTACCTGAAGGGCGATATGCTTGAGGGACAGCGCGTCGACTTCTCCCATGGGGACGTCGATGCCCATGAGCCAACTCCGGGCGCGTTCGATGAATTCTCCGCCGGTGTCATGCGCGGCGGCTCACAGGCCTATACGGAATATCGCGGGGCGCTCGATATCCGCGACGAGCTGGCTCCCCGGCTTGCGGATTTTACCGGCGCCGACGTGGATGCCCGCGACGGATTGATCATAACGCCAGGCACGCAAGGGGCGCTTTTTCTGGCCATTGCCTCGACCATCTCGCGGGGAGACAAGGTTGCGATCGTCCAGCCGGATTATTTCGCGAACAGGAAACTTGTCACCTTCTTTGACGGTGAAATCGTTCCGGTCCAGCTTCGCTATGGCGAGGCTGGGCCCGACGAGGCAGGTCTCGACCTGGAGGAGCTTGAAGCGGCGTTCCAATCCGGCGTGAAACTCTTCCTGTTTTCCAATCCTAACAACCCGGCAGGTGTCGTCTACTCGCCGGAGGAAGTGTCCCGGATTGCAGCTCTCGCGGAGCAATACGGCGCCACAGTCATCGTCGATCAGCTTTATTCCCGTCTCAGATATGAGGGCGTGACCTACACGCACTTGCGCGCTGTGAGCACGGCGTCTGAAAATGTCATCACGATCATGGGGCCCTCGAAGACAGAATCGTTGAGCGGCTATCGTCTGGGGGTCGCTTTCGGCTCAAAAACCATCATCAACCGCATGGAGAAACTGCAGGCCATCGTTTCGCTCCGGGCGGCCGGTTATTCGCAGGCGGTGCTCAAGACATGGTTCAACGAGCCCGAGGGATGGATGGAAGAGCGCATCGCCCGCCATCAGGCGATTCGCGATGATCTTGTGGCGCTTTTTCGCGGTATCCCCGGATGCACGCTCCGCGTGCCACAGGCCGGCAGCTATCTGTTTGCCCGCCTGCCCGAACTGACGGTCGCGCCTGGCGATTTCATCAAGGCATTGCGCCTTCAGGCCGGTGTGATCGTTACCCCCGGCACCGAGTTCAGCCCCCATTGTGCCGACAGCATCCGTCTGAACTTTTCGCAGGATCATGCCGCTTCAGTGGCAGCCATCGAGCGACTGGCGACACTGGTGCAGCGCTATCGCGCCTGACGGCATCGGAGAAGATCGCTGTGCACCGTTTGCATCGTTCAATTCTGAAGCAGGCGGCGCACAATGCTTTCACGGATCGCGTTGATGTGGCGGTACATTGCCTGGCGCGCGGCGTCAGGCTCGGAATCCGGGCGCAACGCTTCAATGATCGCCAGATGTTCCCGGCAAGTCTCGAGAAACCGCTCCGGCATGTTCTTGAGATCGAAGATGTGTGTCTTGCGCCGCAGCCCCGCAACAATCTCGGCAAGTTGCCGATTTCCCGCCGCTTCCGCGATGGTCCGGTGAAGCTCCTCGTCGATCCGACGCACCGCCTCACGTCCAGCCGGCATGCGGGCTTCATGATTGCTCATAAGCGTCTCGATCTCCGCTTTCATACGGTCGAGAGAGTCTTCGGGTATTCGGCCCACCGCAAGTGCCGCCGCCTCGCATTCAAGCAGGCGGCGGATCGCGAGATTCTCGACATAGTGCGAGAGATCCATCGACAAGACCCGCACCACACGCCGGCTCTCGCGTACCAGAAGCCCCTCGCCTTCGAGGATCAAGAGTGCGTCCCGCATGGGCGTGCGCGAAAGGCCGAGCTCCTCAACCAGAACCTTTTCCTGGATGACAGTGCCGGCTGCCAGCTTGCCGGACATGATGTGCGCGAGAATGCGGTTATAGGCATCCTCGGCCAGTCTCGTTTCTGCCTGATTGGCCATCTCATCCCCCATCGGCTGACAACACTCCGCCCCGCCTGCCCTGGTATCTATCGGCTCGTGCAGCAGTGCAAGAGCACAACCTCCAAATTGCACTCAATCCTCAATCCTCCAATATTCACTTAATATATTGACAGCGTATCGGCAATATATATTCTTGTTTCATCGGGCTGAGCCGCGCCCGAAAATCAAACCGCACATCTGCCGAAGAAGCCGAGTGCCAACAGACCGAACACACAGGGGAACCACATGACCTTCAAACCTCTCGCCCTGATCGCCGCCATGGCGATCGGTATCGCCGCGACGCCTGCCGTTGCCGAGTATCCGGACCGGCAGATCAAGCTGATCGTTCCCTTCTCCGCCGGAGGAGGGACGGATCTCAATGCACGCACGGTCGCTCAATTTCTGGAAAAGGAACTGGGAGAACCTGTCGTTGTCGTGAACCGCCCCGGTGCTGGCGGTGAGATCGGACTTTCCGAACTCGCAAGTTCCGACCCCGACGGCTACACGATTGGCATCATCAACACGCCTGGCATCATCACGATACCGATCGAGCGTGAGGCTCAGTTCTCGCTCGACAGTTTCGATTTCCTCGCTGCGATGGCCGAAGACCCCGGCACAATCAACGTCCTTGGATCCAGCGATATCAAGTCAATCGAAGACCTGGTGGCGGCCGCGAAGGAGAAGCCCGGCCGCGTCACGGTTGCAACACAGGGGGCGGGCTCGGCCGGCCACATCAACACTCTGCTGCTGGAGCAGGCTGCCGGCATCGACCTGCTGCCAATCCCCTTTGATGGCTCCTCGGCCGGTCGCAACGCTTTGCTTTCCGGCGAGATCATGGCAACGACGGCCAATCTTGGTGAGGCTCTGACATTCTCCGAAGGGACGGATTGGCGCATCCTCGGCGTGATGGCCGACGAAGCTTCGCCGATGGCTTCGGACGTTCCGACCTTCGCTTCCGCGGGCTATCCGGTGATCGGTGGTTCGCTGCGCGGCATTGGCGCACCGGCCGGCCTTCCCGATGAGGTCAGAGAGAAGCTGGAAGACGCACTCAAGAAGGTCAGCGACGATCCGGAGTATCTGAAGATCGCAAAACAGGCCAATCTTCCGGCCCGCTTCATTCCATCAGACCGCTACGTCTCGATCCTTGAGGGCCTGGACAAAAGCTTCCACGAACTCTGGGAAACCACGCCCTGGAACCAGTAAAAGCATCAGGCGGGACGCCATACGGCGTCTCGCTTCCGGCTCCCGGTCGCGTCGAACCACCCCAAGCGCATCGCGATAGCGGGATACCGGTCGTTCACCACCAGACCAGCCGAACCTCACAAAGCCCGGAGCGCCAGGCTCCCGGCTCCCATGCCTATCCGGAGAGAACACAGTGATCGAAGAAATTGCCTCCAACCCCGTCAAGAAATTGCTGCGCGACGGCAAACCGGTTTTTGGCACCTGGGCCACCCTGGTCAGCAATCCAAAAATGATGAGGCTTCTGGCTGCGACCGGCCTCGACTTCGTTCTCCTGGAGATGGAACACAGCGATTTTTCGATCTCGGACGTATCTGCGATGGCCCTGGTTGCACGGGCATCCGGCATCGTGCCGATCGCTCGGCCCGACGGCCACAAGCCGCATGACATGACGCGGCTTCTGGATGCCGGCGCACAAGGCCTGCTCCTGCCCTGTATCGACAGCCCCGAGCAGCTCGAGGCCATCATGAAAGTGACCAAATACTACCCGCGCGGCGAGCGCATCCTGAACCTGCGCGGGTCGCACACCGATTATCTGCGCTACGAAGACATCGACAAGCAGATCGCGCACATCAACGCCGAGACACTGATGGTGGCAATGGTCGAGACACGCGACAGCCTCGATGCACTGCCAGAAATCTGTGACGTCGATGGGCTCGACGCCATCATGATCGGTCCCGACGACCTCTCGCAGAATCTTGGCGTTCCCGGCCAGGTGTCTCATCCGTTGATGAACGAAGCGACCGAGCGCGTGATCGAGGTGTGTACGCAGAAAAACATCCCCTGGGGCTTTTCGTGCCAATCCATCGAAGCCGGCAAGAAATGGATCGATCGCGGGATCCAGTGGATGCCGCTCTCCAACGATGCCAACGCCATTTTCAACACGTTTTCGCCGCTCGCCGCCGGGCTTAAGGCCGCGGCCTCACGCTGACGCCAGACAAAGGAACCAGACGCATGAAAGCTGTCTCCATGTACAGCGCCTATGGATGGCGCGGAAAAATTGGCCTCATCCTGCCGTCCACCAACACGGTCAACGAACCGGAATTCTGGCGGCTGGCACCGGAAGGGGTGACGATCCACACCGACCGGGTCTTGCTGCTTGGCAATGCCACGCAGGAAAGCTACGACAAGATGGCCGATGCACTGGCCCAAGCAGCCGAGCGCCTTGCCACGGCCGAGGTCGACATCGTCGTCTATGGCTGCACGTCGGGATCGATCGTGTGCCCGATGCCGGAATTGCTCGACAGCATGTCGGCGCAAACCAACACCCCGGCCTGCGCCACGGCGGGCGCGGTGATCGCCGCGCTCAATGCCCTCGGTGTCAAGAAGGTCGCGGTCGGAACACCCTATGTGGATTTCGTCAATGAGAGCGAAAAGCAGTTTCTCGAAGACTACGGCTTCGAATGCACCAGCCTGCACGGCCTTCGGCTGGGCGAAACACAGGAAGAGCGGCGCGGCATCGGCCGGGTTCCGCCGCAGCAGGTCTATCGTCTTGCCCGCATGATTGACCGGCCCGATGCCGAGGCGATCTTCATCTCCTGCACCAACCTCGCCACACTCGATGTCATCGAGCGGATCGAGCAGGATCTTGGCAAACCCGTGATCACCTCCAACCAGGCCTGCTTCTGGGCAAGTTTGCGCCTGATGGGACTGCCGGACGGGATCGAAGGACACGGTCGGCTGCTGCGCGAGTGTCTCGACCCGATCACCCAGTCCGATTTCTACCTGCCAGGCACCGCGGCTTCGAAATGACCGTCGAGCCTGACATTTCGCTTGCCCGGAAGCTGTTCGACAGACTTGCCGAAGCCACGTCGGACGGCGTCGGCATTACCCGTGACAGCTATGGTGCGGGCGAGGCGTTTGCGCATGATCTGATCGCGTCGACGGCCCGGGACCTGGGGCTGGAAACACGCACGGACGCGGCCATGAACCTTTATGTCACGCTTGCCGGTGAGGATCGTTCCCTGCCGGCCGTGATGACCGGTTCGCATCTCGACAGCGTTCCCCGTGGCGGCAATTTCGACGGCGCAGCCGGGGTCATTGCCGGGATAAGCGTGCTCTCAGCTTGGCTTCAAGCAGGAAAAAAGCCCCTGCGCGACACCGTCGTCATCGCCATTCGCGCCGAGGAATCAGCCTGGTTTCCGGTTTCCTATCCGGGCTCCAAGGCCATTTTCGGAAAGCTTCCAGCCGAAGCGCTGGAGCTGAAGCGCTTCGACCGGGACGTGACACTGGGCGAAGCAATCGAGGCGGCAGGGGGCGATCCTCGGGCACTCGCATCGGGTACATGTCTTCTTGATCCACGAACCGTCAGCCGTTTCATCGAGGTGCATATCGAGCAGGGGCCGGTGCTCGTGGGATCCAATCAGCCAGTCGGTATTGTCAATGGCATTCGCGGCAGTTTCCGCTACCGGCATGCCCGGATCAATGGTGTGTACAGCCATTCAGGCGCAACGCCGCGGGCTCATCGCCACGACGCAGTTGCGGCCGCCGCAGCCTTCATCGAACGCTTGAATGCGCACTGGTCGGCGTTTGAAGAGAACGGTGCTGATCTGGCGCTGACATTCGGGCAGCTTTCGACAGATGGCGAACAGGCGGATTTCAGCAAGGTTCCCGGTCGCGTCGATTTCAGCATCGATGTGCGTTCCGCCAGTGCGCAGACACTTGACGCATTTGAGAGCGTCGTTTTGCGCGAGGTCGCAAATGTCGAGCAGCAGACATCCACACGTTTCGACCTGGGACCGCGCACCGCCAGCACGCCAGCACCCATGGATGCCGAACTGATTTCCGAAATGATGGACAAGGCTGAAGCGCTCGGAATTGACGCGCGCGTTATGCCTTCCGGCGCCGGGCATGATACGGCGACGTTTGCTCTTCAAGGCATCCCCTCTGCGATGATTTTCGTACGGAATCACAACGGTAGCCACAACCCTGAAGAAGCGATGGAGATGGCCGATTTCGCGGTCGCCACCCGTCTTCTGGGAGCTGCAATGGATGCAGAACCGCCAATGCTCAGGGACTGCCAACCGATGGAGAACACCTCACATGCCTGAATGCCTGATTGTCCAGCCGATCCACCCCGCCGGCGAAGAAGCGCTTGAGGCCGCAGGAATAAGGGTTCGGCGCGCAAGCGCACAGGACATGAAAACGGTCGCAGCCGAAATCGAAACGGCCGATGCCCTGATCACGCGCGATGCCGGGCTGAACGCCGAAGCGATGAACAGCGCGAAGAACCTGAAAATCATAGCCAATCACGGCATAGGCACCAACAAGATAGACGTCGCGCACGCCGCGGAACTCGGGATCCCGATCTCTTTCACGCCAACGGCGAATGCTCGTTCCGTCGCCGAACACGCGATGATGCTGATCCTCGCCTGCGCGAAGCGCACGGTCGAGGCCGATCATGCAGCGCGAAACGGCAATTTCCGCTTCAAGTTCGAAGGCGGCATGAGCGAGTTGACTGGCAAGACACTCGGTATTGCGGGCTTCGGCACCATCGGCCGGTTGCTCGGCGAGATCGCGAAGAATGGTTTCGCGATGAAGGTCCGTGTCTGGTCGCCTTCCGTTGACGATGATGCCATTCGCGACAATGGCTTCGAGCCGGTTGCAACGCTGGATGCCCTGCTGGAAGGCTCCGACGTCATTTCGCTGCACCGACCAGCCCGCCCCGATACGCACCACATGATCAACGCTGGAACCCTGCGTAAAATGCGGCCTCACGCCATTTTGGTGAACACGGCGCGCGGTGCGCTCATCGATGAAGCTGCTCTGGCTGAAGCGCTCGAGAGCGGGGTGATCCGCGCAGCGGGCCTTGATGTCTTCGACCCGGAACCACTGGATGAAAGCTCGCCGCTTACAGGGCTTCGAAACATTGTGCTCGCGCCGCATGTCGCAGGCTCTACCGAAGATGCGTTGAAAGCCACGGCTCTTGCCTGCGCGCAGCACATTGTCGATGCGCTGGCAGACAAATGCCCGGAGAGCCTCGTCGACGCCGCTGTCTGGGAAAAACGCAGAAAAACATAAAATCGCGCAAAGCGAGGGGAACACCATGAGATCAATACGCTTGGAACCAACAGACGCCATCGGCGGTGTGCTGGTCACGTTGATCGGGCTGGTGACCGCCGGCATCAGCTCTCAATACCCGATAGGCAGGATTTCCAACATCGGCCCAGGCGCCTTTCCGCTGGCACTAGGGATCATCATGGTGTTGCTCGGCCTCGGCATCATCGCCGGCTCGGTTGGCAGGACCGGCAGCATTCCGCAGCCCAACTGGAGAGCGGCAGGCGTTGTCATGCTGTCGCTTACCTGTTTCGCCTTGCTCATCGGTTCTTTCGGCCTTGTGCCGGCGATCCTTGTGTCTGCCTTTATCGCCCGCTTCGCGGACAACCGCTTTCACTTCCGGCGTGTTTTCGTTCTGGCATGTTCACTGGCGCTGTTGTGTTGGGTGATCTTCATCGCCCTGCTCGGTCTGCCCATTGCGGTGCTGGAGCTTCCGCTATGATGGAGTTCATCGGACACGCCGGCCAGGGGTTTGCGACAGCGCTCAGTCCACAGACGCTGCTTTTCTGTTTCCTGGGTGTAACCGCGGGCACATTTATTGGCGTCTTGCCGGGTATCGGTCCTCTGGCCACGATCGCCATGCTGCTGCCATTGACCTTCTATCTCGATCCGACCACTGCCATTATCATGCTGGCCGGGATCTACTACGGTTCGCAATATGGTGGCTCCACCGCCTCGATCCTCCTCAATCTGCCCGGCACGGCCGGAGCATCGGTAACCTGTCTCGACGGCTATCCCATGGCCCGGGCCGGCCGCGCTGGCGTTGCGCTCTGCATTACCACCATCGCCTCCTTCGCTGGCGGTTGTTTTGCGATTGTCGTGATGGCCGTGCTGTCTCCGGCACTCAGCAAGTTCGCACTGATGATGACCTCTGCCGATTACTTTGCGCTAATGCTTCTTGGCATGATCGCGGCTGTCACGCTCATTGGCGATGCACCGCTCAAGGGGCTGGCCATGGTGGTTTTTGGCTTGCTGGTGGGGCTGATGGGGACCGACACGATTTCGGGTCAGATCCGCTTTGCATTCGACATGCCCTACCTCTACGACGGCCTTCCGCTGGTCCTCGTCGCCATGGGCATGTTCGGCGCCAGCGAGGTGATCGCCTCGATCGGTTCGGATTCGGCCGAGTGGCTGGCCAAACAGAAGATCACGCTCCGATCTCTCATGCCCACCCGGGAAGATATGCGCCGCTCGCATGCGCCGATCTGGCGAGGATCCATTCTGGGTTCCCTAGTCGGTGTCTTGCCAGGAGCCGGCTCCACCATTGCCGCCTTCATGGCCTACGCGGTGGAAAAACGGGTCGGGCCAAACCGGGACGCGCTCGGCAGCGGTATCGTCGAGGGCGTGGCTGCGCCCGAAAGCGCCAACAATGCCGCTTCACAGACTGCGCTTATCCCTGCCCTCACCCTCGGCGTTCCCGGCGACGCAACGTCAGCCTTGATGCTTGGCGCACTGCTCATTCACGGCATCGCGCCTGGACCGACACTGATCCCGCAGCACCCCGAAATTTTCTGGGGACTGCTCGCCAGCTTCTGGATCGGCAATCTCATACTGTTGATCTTGAACCTTCCGCTGGTCGGGCTGTGGGTATCGATGCTGAAGATTCCCTACCACATTCTCTATCCCGGCATTCTTGTCTTCATCGCGATTGGCATCTACTCGGTGAACTCATCACATGTGGACGTGATCATGGTGGGTGTGCTCGGCGTGCTCGGTTATGCGCTTTCGCTGCTCAAATTCCCAATCGCGCCGCTGCTCCTCGGATACATTCTGGGACCCTTGATGGAAGCCAATCTCCGTCGCAGCCTTCTGATCTCTGGAGGCGATGTCTCAATATTCTGGGAACAGCCACTCACTCTGACCATCATGCTACTGGCGCTGATCCTTCTGCTTCTTCCCCTGGCAACAAAAGGCTGGAGAAGGCGCCTGGCGAAAGAACTTCCACAGGACTAGGGTGATGACATCGCGGTTGGATGGGATCGGTCCGTGACGGAAACATCATCATCCACCGCACTGCGCCTTTCCCAGACCAATCTATGTCTGAAAGCTGTCGCGCGGGCCTTGAGGCTGGGTGACCGGTGCCGACCGTGCTGAAAGGTGTTGGTGGGCCATTCTACTCGCCGGTCAGCCAAGCCAGGGGCTTGGACTGGATTGTGTTGTGATAGGATTCATTCTCCCCAGCGACGCAATCCACGCGCCGAACGAGCATTATGACATGGAGCGGCCCCGTCGGGGGACACGCAGCTGGGTGCGCATCTTCGAGCAGACCGTCAACGAAAGGCGCACGATCGGCTAAAAGCCACCTGGCCTCGGCTTGCCCTACGTCCCGGCTTTAACGGCCCAGCATGTTTTTCCGTACGGAAACGAGGTGTGCCCGCATAGCTTCTCGCGCTTCTTCACCGAGCCTCTTTTCGATGCTGACAACCAGCTCTTCGTGCTGGGCACAATAGGTCGCCTTCCGGGCTTCCGAAAATGATCTCTGCTTCATCTCGAACCACAGTGGCTGCAGGCGCAGGACACCTAGAATTTCATGGACCTGGTAAAGCAGGTCATTGCGCGTGCACTCAAATATCAACCGGTGCAACTCCGCATCCCAATGCTCGAAGGAAGGCATGTCGGCCGCGGCTATCGCGAGTTCGTGCACCTTCCTGATTTTGGCAAGTTCGCCTGCACCGGCATTCATCGCCGCCAGGCTGGCTGCCTCCGGCTCGATCAGCATGCGCAGTTCCATCATGTCCGCCGGAGACGATTGCTTCATCTTCTCGACGATCCGATGAAGATCCGTCCTCGATTGATCGGTCTTGACATAGGTCCCCCGGCCCACATGCCGGACGACGACACCTGCCTCTTCAAGTTGATCCAGCGCCTTGCGGATCGTGTTGCGGGCAACGCCGAGCTCATCGGCCAGACTTCGTTCGGTGGGCATGCGCTCATCCGGCCCCCATTCTCCCTCCTTGATCCTCAAATGCAGCAGGGACGCGAGGTCGTCCGAATTTCCACGTGCCATGTTCACCTCTGGAAATGAACCAAAATATACCAATATTCATCATTTTCAGACATTTCAAGCAATGATCTTGATGATTGGCTTCTTTTGGATTAAACCATATCTCCAATATAGCATCAGAAAGGAAGCGTGGTGAAGATCGGGACATTCAGAACGGGGCAAAAATGGCTGGTGGGTCAGGTGGATGAGGAATCCGGAACTGTCACACCCTTTGAGCTGGATCAGGACCAGGCATCCCGCGGTGTTCTTTCATTGATCGGCCGGGACGTTCTGCCCCAGGCGGGCACACCTGTTCCCTTAAGCGAGCTTGAATTGTGCGCACCCATCCCGCGTCCGGAGCGCAACATATTCTGTGTCGGCAAGAACTACTTCGAACACGCTCATGAATTCTCCGCGAGCGGGTTCGATTCCAGCGCAGCCAAAGGGGCGGTCCCGGAGTTCCCGATCGTGTTCTCCAAGGTTCCGGAGTCTGTGATTGCCCATGGAGAACAGATCGTGCTCGACCCGAAAGTGTCGGATGCCGTGGACTATGAGGCCGAACTGGCGGTGATCATCGGCAAGGGTGGCAAGGGCATTCGCGCCGAGGACGCGCTCGATCATGTCTGGGGCTACACGATCATCAATGATGTGACCGCTCGCGACCTTCAATCCCGCTACAGCCAATGGCTGGTTGGCAAGTCTCAGGACACGTTCGGGCCCATGGGGCCCTGGGCGGTTTTAAAGCAGGACCTGGATGTCGCGAACACGAAGATCCAGTGCAGCGTCAATGGCGAGCTTCGCCAGGATTCCAACACCGGCCTTCTGATCTTCAACATCGGGACCATCATCGAGACGATTTCGGCGGGTGTGACCCTCAAGCCCGGCGACATCATCGCCACCGGCACACCAGCAGGCGTGGGTATCGGGTTCAAGCCACCCAAATACCTGCAAGCCGGCGACATTGTTGAGGTCACTGTCGAAGGAATCGGCACGTTGAAAAACGAATGCCGCCTATCCAGCACCTAGGTTCTGGGTCAACGCCCTGCGAGTTCGCAGCGGACATGCTTACAATATGGAGGAGGAAAACATGAAACGGCTTTTGACAGGCATCATCGCCGCTGGTCTCGCCAGCATCGTTGGTGCCCACGCACAGGACAAGACCGAAGTAGCATGGGGAGGATCCAACCCGGGCGGCGTGATGTATTACATGGTCGGCGTTGCGGGAACGGAGCTTGGCAAGGGATTGCCGGACATCAACATCACGCAGGTGACCACCGGCGGCTCGACCGAAAACGCTCTTCGTTTGATCAAGGGCGAACTGGACATGGGTATCGTCTATGGCAGCCATGTCTACATGGCGCAGGATCAGCAAGGGCCCTTCGCCAATGCAGCCAAGGGTGACATGCTGCGCGGTGTTGCCATGGCCTATCAGGGGCCGACCTATTTCGTGACCCTGGGAGACAGTGGCATCGAGAAACTCGAGGACCTTGCTGGCAAGACAGTGGCGCTCGGACCGCCCGGCTCCGGCACCGTCTTCAACTGCTCGAACATTCTGACAGCACTTGGCATGCTTGACAGCATCAAGCCGCAGATGATGACCTTTGCCGATGCTGGCCGCGCACTTGGAAACGGCCAGATCGACGCATTCTGCCAGTCATCCTCGCCCGCGGCAGCGGTGACCGAACTGGCCGAGACACGCGACGTGACCGTGCTCGCCTATAGCGACGAGCAACTGGCCACCATCACCGAGAAGTTTCCCTTCTACCATGGCGGCGCCATGCCGGAGGGCACCTATCGCGGTGTTCCTGAAACCGCGATGCCCTATACCACCGTCTACTGGGTCGCACACGAACGCGTACCAAGCGATGTAGTCAAGAGCCTGGTTTCTGCAGCCTATGAGAAGCAGGACGTTCTCGCGCAGGGACACAAGGCCTGGGCGCAGATGAAACCAGACGTGAAAAACTTCCAGTCGCTCGGTGCTCCCATGCACCCCGGCGCGGAGGCCTATTATCGCGAACAGGGCCAGTGGCCCGAATAAGCCTGCAGAATTCTTCCATGGGCCCCGGCACAAAGGTCGGGGCCATCTTTATTAGAGGCGGCATTCTATGTCTGGTTTCTCTTGGCTTTTCCGCGTCGAAGGTTCGAAACGAACCCTGAATGGTCCATTTGCGCTGGCATTCAATCTCATCGCCGCCGGTTTTTCGCTGTTCTATCTCTACACATCCGGCTTTGGGCTCATCTCCACCCAAAGCAATCGCGGCGTGTATCTCATGCTGACATCGGTGCTGGTGTTTCTGATCTACCCGGCCAGCAAACGCTCGCCCGCATCCCGTCCGAGCTTGCTAGACATGGTTCTGATCGGTCTTGCCGTAGTCTCGGTGGGCTACTGGATCGACCAATACGTCAGCTATGCGATGTTTCGCGTATCCAATCCCAGCCAGATGGACCTTGTAATGGGCGGCATCGCCATTGCGGTCATGCTGGAAACGAGCCGCCGCGCCCTGGGGCCGGTCATCTCGCTGATCGCCATCGCCTTTCTGTTGCAGCTTTATCTGGGTCGTTACCTCCCCGGCCAGATGGCCCACCCCGGCATGTCTGTCGAACGCATCATCGAATTCACGTTCTCCACGCAGGAAGCGCTGTTTGGCGTTGTGACCGCGACCTTCGCCACCTTTGTCTTTCCCTTCATGATTTTCGGCGCATTCCTGGAACGCTCCGGCGCGGGTGCATTCTTCATGGACCTGGGCACGGCTGTCGCAGGTCGGTGGCGCGGCGGGCCGGCGAAAGTCGCCGTCATCACATCCGCGTTCTTCGGTTCGATTTCCGGCTCCTCCGTTGCCAATGTGGTGACGACCGGCTCGTTCACGATCCCGTTGATGAAACGGACCGGTTACCGGCCGCATGATGCCGGCGCCATCGAGGCGATCGCCTCGACAGGCGGCCAGTTCATGCCGCCGGTCATGGGTGCGGGCGTCTTCATTCTGGCCACCCTGACAGAAACCAGCTATCTGACCATTGCTCTGTTGAACGTGATCCCAGCGCTCGTGTTCTTCACCTTCCTTCTGATGATGGTGGATCTGGAAGCCGTGCGACTGGGCCTCAAGGGTCTCCCGGCATCCGAGACACCGCGCGTTCGTGATGTGGTCAAGAAGGGATGGCATTTCTTCCTGCCGCTTGGCGTGGTGCTTGGCCTGTTGTTCAACGGCTATTCGCCGGAGTTCTGCGCCTTCTGGGGTACGGTCAGCGCAGCCGTGCTTTCCTGGCGGCACCGGGACACGCGCATGGGGCCCTCTGCCGTGCTGAAGGGCCTGATTGGCGGCGCACAAAGCAACGCTGCCGCCGGCGCTGCCATCGGCACGCTCGGCATCATCATTGGCGGCATCGTGCTGGCGGGCCTCGGATTGAAATTTTCCGCGGTCCTCATCGAACTGTCCGGAGGCCACCTGTTCTGGGCCCTGTGCCTGGTCACCCTCGTGTCGATCATCATCGGAATGGGCTCTTCCACCACCGGGTCCTACATCATCCTTTCCGTTGTCGCCGCACCGGCTCTGATCCAGCTGGGTGTGCCTATGATCGCTGCGCATCTGGCCGTCTTTTATGCGGCGTGCCTGTCCAACATCACACCGCCTGTCTGTGTCGCCGCCTTTGCGGGTGCCGCAATTGCCGGCGCGCCGCCCATGAAAACCGGCATGGCAGCGCTCAAATTCGGGGCAACGCTGGTGCTCATGCCCTTCAGCTTTGCCTATGTGCCCGAACTTCTGTTGCAGGGAGAATGGTACGAAATCATCTACACGGTCGGCCTCTACACGATCGGCGCCGTTCTGCTTGCAATATCGCTGCAGGGAGCGATGATCATCAGCGGGCCATTATCAGGAAGCCAGCGCATTGTGTTCGCGATAGCGGGCCTGCTTCTGATGTTTCCGGCAAATCTCGCAGTCGATCTTGCTGGCGGATCACTCGCCGCACTGGCAATCGCGTGGTTCTTCGCTTCGAGGAAAAAAACGGGCCTGGCTCAAGGCAGAGCGACCTGACCGCCTTACCCACCACATGCTCTTTCGGAGATCGGCTGGTCCTTCAGGCCGATCCCCGGACCCTTCCGTTCACACGCCCTTGATTGCCCCACCATCACATCTGACGATGGAGCCGGTCGTATAGCCCGCCCTGTCGCTGCAAAGGAAGGTGGCCATGTCAGCGAATTCCTCGACGTGGCCATAGCGGCCAGTAGGGATCGCTGCCCTTGAGCCCGCGCGCACCTCATCCAGTGCCTTTCCGGTGCGTTTGGCGGCGGCTTCATCGAGCTGGTCGACGCGCGACGTGTGAATGCGGCCGGGCACAATCAGATTGCACGTCACGCCATCGGGCGCGATCTCGTTTGAGAGGGATTTGTTCCAGCCGACGAGCGCCGAGCGAAGCGTGTTCGACATGGCGAGATTAGGAATAGGCTGCACGACGCCAGACGAAGCGACGGTGAGGATGCGTCCCCAACCATTCTCCCGCATCGAGGGAAGAAGCAGGTTAGTCAGTTCGATAATGCCGAAGATCATCATCCGCGCCTGTCGGGCAAGATCATCTACGGTCATGTCCGTCACCTTGCCCGGTGCCGGACCGCCCGTATTGTTTACCAGAATGTCGACGCGACCCATCTGCGCACCCGCGTGCTCCGCCACCCGCTTGGCAAACTGGCCATCTGCCAGATCGGCAGAAAGGTGATGCGCTGCGACGCCGTGGTTGGCTTCTATCTCGGCAGCATTGCTTTGCAGGAGGTCTGCGCTGCGCCCACACAGCATGACGTCCACGCCTTCGGCTGCCAACCCATTGGCAATGCCAAGCCCCAACCCGCGGGAAGCACCGAGAACCAGTGCCTTCCTGCCCTTGATCTTCAAATCCATTCTGTCAAACCTATTTCTGACGGTTGAAACTAAGTCGCGGTGCCGAAACGGAGGACGCGCTCCTCGTCGAACGCAAACTCCACCGGCGCGCCGCGCTCCAGCCCTTCGACTGCGGCTGAGTTTGCGACATTGGCGGAAATCACCGTGTCGTTGGCCCGCGCGATGATCTTGCTGGCAGCGCCCGTGAAAACAACGGTCTCCACATTCGCGTTGACCAGATGCGCTGCCTTTTCGCCCTGCGCTCGGAGCCGGATATCCTCAGGACGAATGCCGAACTCTCTGCCGTTTGTGTCCTTCAGCAAATTGCACTCGCCCAGAAAGCACGCGACAAAACTGCTGTTCGGTTTGAAGTAGAGCTCACGCACCGGGCCTGATTGTTTGATCCGCCCCTCGTCCATGATGACGATGTTGTCGGACAGGTGCAGTGCCTCTTCCTGATCATGAGTAACGTAGACGATCGTAACGCCGAGTTCACGATGCAACTGCTTCAACTGCAACTGAATCGACTGCCTGAGATTTTTGTCGAGCGCGCCCAGCGGCTCATCCATGAGAAGAATGTCGGGACGAATGACCAGAGCCCGCGCCAGAGCAACACGCTGCTGTTGACCGCCTGACAGCGAACCGGGAAGCCGGTCGGCGAAATCCTGCAAACTGACGAGCTCAAGTACTTCGTCGACACGCTTGCGTCGTTCTTCGCCGGGAACCTTGCGCATGTCGAGGCCGAAAGAAACGTTCTCGCGGACGCTCATATGTGGAAAGAGGGCATAGTTCTGGAACACCATGCCGATATTGCGCTTGGAAACCGGGACGTTGCTGATGTCGCGGCCACCGACCTCAAGCCGCCCTTCATCGAAGGGTTCGAAGCCGGCAAGCACCTTGAGCATCGTCGTCTTGCCCGAACCCGATGCACCAAGAAGTGTGCAGAATTCGCCCGCTGCAATGTCGAGATGAATATCGTGCAGAACCCTCAAATTTCCATAGCTTTTGTTGAGGCCTGTGATTGTGACAGGTCTTCCCTGCAGGCCGTAGCGCGCCGATGACGAATTCTCCATTAGGACTGTCTCCGCGAAAGAATGAGGTTGATGGCCAGCAATGTCAGCGTGAGCATGATGATCATGGCCGAGGCAGCGATGATGGTCGGATCGATCTCATGGACCATGCCCTCAAACATCACACGCGGCAGTGTGCGAGAGCGAATGTTGGTGAGAAACAGCGCAAGAACGACATCATCGAACGACTGAATGAAAGCGAACACCGCCCCGGCTGCCACACCCGGCATGATCGCCGGGAGCATGATGCGGCGAAACATGACCGGCCAGCTTGCGCCGAGATTGAGAGCCGCAAGTTCCAGATTGCGATCGAAGCCAACAAGCGAAGCGCGGACGGTGATGAATACATAGGGCACCGCCAGAACACTGTGTGCCAACCCCAGCGTTGCCGGATTTCCGATCACACCGAGTGGCGCCAGCATGTAGAAAAGGCCGACCGACAGGATGATCACCGGAATGACCATGGGCAGGATGAAGACCGTTTCCAGCCAGGGGCGCATGCGCCTGCCCAGACGCATGGTGCCGATCGCGGCGAGCGTTCCCAGCACGACCGAGAAGCTGACGGCCACGGCGGCGGCCTGCAGTGAATTGAAGACACCCCTCATCCACTTGGCTTCTTCAAAGAGGTTGTGAAACCACCGCAAACTGTAGCTTTCTGGCGGGAAGCTTAGGAAGGGCGAGGAACCAAGGCTCATTGGAAACACGATCAGGATGGGCGCAATCAGGAAGATGAGAACGGCCACACCACACGCAAAGGTGAGCCACCCTCCGCCCGTGCGCCCATTGTTGCCAATGGAGAATTTTGCGGTCGAACCGCGAGACGCACTGCCCGTTAGCAGACGTTCCAGCCCGAACACGCGCTGGAACACAACAAAGATCGCAACGGTGCACAAGAGGAGCACTACGGAGAGCGCAGCCGCCAGACTCCAGTTGAGATCGCGGTTGATGTTGTCGGCGATGAGCATCGCGATCATGGTTTGGCCAGGCCCACCCATCAGAGCCGGGGTGATGTAGTACCCAATGGAATTCAGGAACACGATGGTTGCACCGGCGATGACGCCCGGTGCGGTGAGCGGCATGATCACCCGGCGCCCGATGCTGTAAGGCCCCGCACCGAGCCCCTCGGCGGCCTCGATCAGGGTGCGGTCGATGTTGATGAAGGCGGCAAAAAGCGGCAGCACAACAAAGGGCATCAACACATGTGTCATGCCGATCAGCACGCCTGAGAGATTGTAGACGAATGCGATGGGCTCATCGATCAGACCGGCACCCGTCAGGAGGTCGTTCAGAACCCCCTTGCGCTGCAGGAGGATGATCCACGCCGTCGTGCGCACCAGTGCACTCGTCCAGAACGGCAACAGCACCACGATGAACAGGATCTTGCGAACCTTCGGGCTGACCGTTGCAAGAAGGTAAGCCACAGGATAGCTCACGATCACACAAAGCAGCGTGACGAGCGCGGAGATCACGAATGTATTGAGCAGCACCCTGCGATAAATGGGCACCTCGCCGATCCGCAGATAGTGCTCGAAAGTCAGCTGGTCCTCACCAAAACTGATACCGAGCAGAGAAAGCACCGGAAAGAAGAACAGGACCCCCAGGAAGACCAACAGGGGTGCGACCGCAATCCAGGCCCAGAAGACCGGGCGCTTGTTTGACGTGATTTTCATCGGCGCTTTCTCCGACACGCTATCGCCTCCCGTCAGCTGACAAAAAGCTGACGGGGGAAGTTGGTGAGGCGCTCATATCCGTCCTCGGTGATGTGGATCGTCTCGGACATTCCGAAGCCCCTTGCCAGCACATAAGTGTGGAAGGTCATCCCCGGCTGGAAGGTCCATGTGGCCTTTGGCTCTGCCTCAAGCGGCTCGCCGCCATTGGGCTGCAAGAGAAGCCCGACCGAGTAGAAGGTCTTGTTGGTGTAGGTTTCACGCAAGCCGGCACCAAGGACCCCTTCGCGATAAATCGCATCCGGCACAGTGGCGGCCACGCCCGGACGAACTTCCGACAATGCGCGGTCCTGAATTTCAATCAGGGTTTCAACAACGCGATGATCCTCGTCGCTCGCTTCGCTGACCCGAATGGGGCGCATGAAGCGCGCGTGATAGTGATGGCTGTTGGGTGTGGTTTCGACCTGAACGATATCGCCCCGCGACAACACCCTGTCAGTGTAACCTCCATGAAGGTGGAATGCGCGCTCGCCCGAGGACAGCACGCCCGGGCCCGGCAAATCGCTGCCGCCGCGCACCATCGCCGCACAGATAGCGGCAGCCATCTCGCGTTCGCTATTGCCTTCCTTCGCGGTTTCGATGGCGGCAGCCATGCCAGCCTCGGCCGCTTCGGCAGCCTTGCGCTGATAGGCGACTTCCGCCGGCGACTTGATCAGTCTCATCCGGCTGACGATGTCGGAACAATCGATCCATTCTGCACCGGGCAGACCCGCCTTGATGCCTTCGAAACGCTTCACCGAAAGCGGCCAGGCAGCCATTTCGATGCCCAATCGGGGGGCTGTGCCGATACGCGATGAAACAGCTTCTACAGATAGAGCGTTCTTGTCGTCGCTATCGGTCCACATGACGCGGTCGGGAAAGATGCATGTCGCGTCGAGATAGTATTCCTCGACATCCCGGCAGATCAGTGTGGGATTGCCGGATGCCGGAATGATCGCGAACTGAAAGGAACCATAGCCGCGCGTGAAGAACCCGGTCAGATATGTGACGGTCTCCGGCAGGAAAGCCAGCATTCCATCGAGGTTTCTCTTTTTAAGTTCGGCCTGAACCCGTTCCAGACGCTGCGTGTATTCCTCACGTGCGAACCAATAGGAATCGATCGCCATGCGATGCCCTTCTTCGGATACGTTTAGATTGAAAAGACCGGGGGGCATAAGCCCCCCGAAGGCAGCTGCTACTTCTGCAGCATTTGCGTGTATTTTTCTGACGCCGACGTCGCATTGTCGGCCCACCACGCAATGTCCATGAAGATGGCGTTTTCCAAGCGCTCAGGCGTGGAGGGAAGACGCGCTTTGCGCTCATCATCGATGAACTCCCAGGCCTTGTCCGTCACCGGCCCGTAAGCGACATATTCGCTGAAGCGGGACTGAGCTTCGGGCTGCACCATGTAGTTGAGGAACTTGATTGCCTGCTCGCGGTTAGGCGCCCCGCGCGGGATCATGAAATATCCCACCTGCGCGATCGACTCTGCCCAGGACATCTCGATGTCGAGGCCTTCATCCATGCCGGCCTGGAACCGCCCGTTCCAGCCAAGCGCCATCACCACTTCGCCACTCCCCAGAGCCTGAACCGGCTGAGCACCACTTGACCACCAGACAGCCACGTGTTCACGCAGCGAGCTAACCTTGTCGAGCGCCCGCTGGAAGCCTTCTTCCGTGTCCAGCACCTTGTAGATGTCGGTCGGGGCCACGCCATCTGCCAGAAGCGCGGCTTCGAGAACCGTTGCAGCACGGTCAGGCAGGGCGCGTTTTCCGGGGAACTTCTCCACATCCCAGAAATCGGCGAAAGTCTGTGGCCCACCGTCCGGGAAGGCTTCTTTCGAATAGCCGATTACCGTGGAGAAGATCTCGGAGGGGACACCATATTCATTTTTTGCGCCCTCGATGACATGGCTCTGATCCACCATCTCTTCCGTGATGGGCTCGAACAGGTCATACGCCACCCCACGCATGAGCGTGGAACCGCCTCCGGTGACCACGTCCCACTCCAGTGAATTTGTTTCAACCATGGCCTTGATGCGGGCGACTTCCGGCTCCGTATCTTCAATTATGTCGATGCCGGTCTCTTCGGAGAACGGTTGTAGCCATGCCTTGGAGATGGCTTCCTGATAGCTTCCGCCCCAGCTTGCGAAAACCATTTCCTCTGCCTGCGCGGCAAGCGCTCCGGCTGCAAAGGCGCCGGCCAGCAACATTGTCTTGATCGTTTTCATGTGTTCCTCTCTTTTTGTTTTAAGCAGTTGTCAGGAGGCCACTCCCGGGTCTCCTCTGCGCGTTCGCGGCATCGAGAACGAAATCGGCGAATTTTTTCAGAGATGTTTTTGCGATTTCAGCTTCATCCGCCGTGCGGTTGAGCTCGCCGATATCGGCTCCATCCTTGATGAGGCGATCGCGATTTTCCTCAAACCAGATGCGGGATTGTTCAAGCGAGATTTCCGGATGGCCCTGGATTCCCCAGATCGCTTCGTCGCGAAAGCGCCAGACCTGATTTGGGCACAGATCCGAACTGGCAAGGATGGTCATGTCCGGATGCTCATGACGAACTTCGTCATTGTGCCAGACATACATGTAGACGCTGTCACCCCATTCATTGGTGATCGCATCCGTCTTGATGGCCTTGGAGGTCGGCAGCCATTTGTAGCCAACTTCACAGAAGGACCGACGGAACACCTGGTCCTTGCCGCACAGCGCAGAAGCCAGGATCTGGCTGCCGAAACAGATGCCCAGCATGGGGATTTTCTTTTCCGCCGCAGACCGGATCAGATCGTGTTCACGCGCGATGAACGGGATATCCTCATAAGCGCCGTGCGGGCTGCCGGACAGGAATATGCCATCGTACTCGTCGAGATTTTCGGGAAACTCGCCCTGGTAGGCCCAGAAGCGATCGACCTGCAGGCCGTATCCTTCGAAGCGTTCGTCCAGCTTGGCGACGGACTGCTGGCTGGTGCCGTTTTGCAAATAGAGAAGCCGGGCCATTCGCTTTACTTTCCTTCGGTCAGTTCGAGCATCGACAGACGCTTTGTCTGGCGCGCAATCAGCGTTTCGATTTCACTCAGATCCTGCTGCGAAAGCTTCGGTCCTGGCGGACGGAGTCGGGCGCTGCGGATTGCGCCACGCTGGCAAAGGATATGCTTGCGGATCGCCAGACCGAGACCGGGTTGCTGCTCATAGCGTGCAAGCGGCAGGTAAGCGTCGAAGAGATCGCGGGCACGCTCATGCTCGCCAGCCTTTGCCAGACGGGTGACGCCAATCATCATTTCGGGATAGGCGAAACCGGTCATGGCGCCGTCGGCGCCGCGTTCCATTTCCTCAGTCAGGAAGAGGCCGCCATTGCCGGTCAGGATCGAGATGCGCTTCGCCCCTTCCGCTTCGGCAGCGCGCAGCGCTGAAATTTTCGACAGACCCGGCCAGTCCTCGTGCTTGAGCATCACGGCGTTTGCGTTGTCCGCAAAAACACGCAGGAGAACCGAAGGCGAGATCACGACATTGGTGACGAGCGGGAAATCCTGAACGACAAACGGTGTCTCGGCACCGATCACTTCCGCCGCCTGTCGGTAGTAGTTCAGGATCTGGTCATCTGTTCGAAGGCTCGATGGCGGCGCGATCATGACACCGGCAGCACCTGCATCCATGACAGTTGCACTGAGATCCCGCATTGCAGCGAAGCCAGGAGCGGAGACACCGACCACGACAGGCATATCCGGGCAGGCCTTCATGACCCGTTTGGCGAAAGCAGTGCTTTCTTCCTGAGACAGTTTGGGCGCCTCGCCCATCATACCGAGGATGGTGAGCCCCGACGCACCGGCCGACCGATAGAAATCCACCAGCCTCTCGACGCCATCCAGATCCAGCGCGCCACTCTCTTGAAACGGCGTGACCGAGATGACGAAAACGCCTTCGGAGCGCCCATTAATCTTCTGCATTTCCTACCCTACAAAGCTATTGATGATGCCGTCTCTCGCGCTGGCGATGTGCTCTGCCATGAGACGACTGGCAGCGTGAGCATCACGCCGATGAAGTGCGTCGATGATCGCGAGATGCTCGCGGATCCCCGGCTCAAACCGCGAAGGGATGCGCTTCATTCCGAAAATTCTGGTCCGCTTGCGAAGATTGGCGACGATCTGGGCCAGATAAATGTTGCCCGCCGCCTCTGCGATCCCGAGATGGACAAGATCGTCCGCCCCCCAATGCTCATCCGAACTCGCATGTTCATTCGTAAGAAGCGCC
The DNA here is from genome assembly GCF_020833685.1 of Nitratireductor sp. B36. Classification (GTDB taxonomy): domain Bacteria; phylum Pseudomonadota; class Alphaproteobacteria; order Rhizobiales; family Rhizobiaceae; genus Nitratireductor. Next base: position 388,992 of record NZ_JACKZY010000004.1, on the reverse strand, counting down.
TCGACCGCAGCACGCATAGCCTCAAGGTGCGCTTCGTCGATTTTCTCGGCGGCAAGTCGCGCCGTTTCACCTTCGATGAGAATTCTCGCGGAGATGATCTGAAGGATATCCTGCAGGTCGATCTTGCTGACGATCGTCGTCCGCCCCGACCGCACCAGATAGCCCTCACCTTCCAGACGCCCCAGTGCCTCACGCACAGGGGTTCTTGAAATTCCAAGGGACTCCGAGAGGCGGCGGTCATTCAGGACCACTCCTCCCTTTAGCTCTCCTGAAAGAATCATCGCTGCGATTTTCTCGTAGGCTTCGTGGGAAAGCCCCTTGACTTCTGCGTCCATCATCAAAGCGACCTGTTGAGAATATATTTGATACGCCATTGGTATACCAAATGTCGTCCATGTCAATATTTAGCATGATTTAAGTGTGGGCTGGCCGATGCCCTCCGCCGTGCTGCATTGGCCCGCACGACTATCCACTGGCCGCACCCCGGCGGGACCGCAGCTTTAGAAAAGCAGTGTTGGAAGGAAGATCGGGATACGCCGTTCTTGCTACGCCGCGAGGCAAACTTGCCTGACGTCCGCAAAAACGCGAAAAGCCGACAGATAGACCGGAGCAGCGATTCCGTGAAATGGTGAACCGCTCAAGACTCAACCCCTAGACGATAGACCGGTCGGGCGCTCCTCAGCCCAGAAGGCGGTCTACCACCAGCGACGCTGACTTCTTGAACTTCAGAATTTCACCACTCCCCCGGCCAGAGCAACGCATCCCCCGTCGACAGCAGCAAGATGCGCTCGCGCGCGGCGGGTAAACGGAAGTGAGAAAATCAGCGGCGACCGGAGCACTGCGGTCTCTGGATGCATGGATGGAACCATGCATCTTGACCCGTGTATGACAGGGCGCAGCCGTTTCGACCGAAATCAACTGCGCCCCAAATCGCTGACATCAAGAACCGTGGGACTGATATCGAAGCATGTTATCTTCGAGCGTCTGAAGGATGGGGCTACCGCAGCCACCGGCCTTTTCCATGAAATTGCGGAAGCTTCCGGTCCAGCCAGCGCGCGGATAGGCCCACTCTGCCTCACGAACGTAAGGTGCAAACCGGGCATCCACATCGATACTCGCCGCCTCTTGTGAGAGCACCTGACTCCAGTCCACGCCGAACGTGCTGGTATAGGTCCTGCTCCTCGTCACGGTGTAGTCGATGCCTGTGACCGGTGCGCCGCAGTTATCGAAATATCTTGCTTTGACAAGTGCATAGTGCGCGAGCAGAGGGGCAAAACGGCCCTCTTCCGCCTTTTTGTCCAGGGCTTCCTTTAGCTTGAAGGCGATTTCGTTTTCTCCCATGAAGGAGATGATCGAAGCGCGATAGGAAATGCGGTAGAACCTCTGTCTTTCAAAATCGGCCAACTCGAACTTGTCCGCGTAAAGCGCTTTCAGAACCGGCTGAATGATATCCGGCAGCTCGTTGAACGCCGCCATCTCGCTTTCGGAAAGCTCGGGCGGAGCCAGGCCGGGCGAAAGCGTCTCCCCGAGTGCAAGATGAGGCATCTCCAGTTTGATGGTCTCGCCGTCGCGAAGGAAATATTGGCTGTTGCTTTTGTTGTGCAGCACGCTGTTCAGATGCTCGATCATCATCGTGCGCGCTTCTTCACGGTTTTCGACCGGCGAGGTGTCCTTGAAGATCATGTGGTCGCCGACCTGTATTCCAGCGGCCGCGGCGGGTGTTCCGGGAACGACCGAGGTTACGACACCCTGATCATCCAGACTGAACCCCAGGTGCCGCTCCGCTTCGATATAGTTGAAATAGCCGATCCTGTAGTTCTCTTCCTCGTTCAGGACGCCGTAATTTCCCCGCGCTTTCGCCGCCGCGTTCAATGCCTCCAGCTGATAAATCCGCGCCTTGAACACCAGATGCCGGCGAACCTTGCGAAGAAATTCACGCTGATACTCTTCAAGGCCTACATGTTCCGGCCTCATCATATCGAATAGGGAACTGGTTATGAAAGTAAGTGCGTCGCCTGGCGTCACACCGGCAAGAGCCGCGTTGCCATCCTCCTTGACCTCCGAAATGTAAAACATCTTGCAAGGATGCGGATATCCTTCAATGCATTTCGCCTCCGAAAATCGAAATCCGAATTTATTCCATATTACTTCTTCATAAGATTCTTCAGAGAATGAGTGACCGACAACAAGAAAATTGAACAACAAAAAAGCGATTATAAATCTCAGCATGTTTTTACCCCTGATATCCGCTCATTTTTCGACGATCTTGATATTCAAACTTGCTTCGCCGCACCGATTCTTATCCAGGCAAATCCCGTCGTTGTTCTCAAATTTGAACCGGAAAATGCCGCGTTTTCACTTGCCGGAATTTTCTGAGGAGCCGGATGAAGAAAAGATCTTCTGCGCTTTCCTCGAGAGAAAGAAACCCGCGCCATCGCGGTTTGTGCATTTGAGACCCTGCCGCGATGAATGGCAGGTGAAGCCTCCGAACTCGCCTGTTATTCCATAGTCGGCTTTGGAAAATCCGTCCTTGCTTCTGCTCGTCTCTGTGCAGATCACCTGAGCAGGGCCTGTCTCACGCATGGAGAATGTGTGCCCCCAATCAGAGGCGCAATCAGCCGGGCGGGGCTGCGCAGGCGCCCCAGATCGCTCAATGATGGTGCAGGTGATGTCGGACTGGATCCCAACTTCCTGTCCGACCGTGCACTGAATGTTTTCCGATGGGGTTTCGAACGTCCAGACATCGGCGCGTGCGGGACCCGTCACCAGCTCAAGGCCGAGCACCACGCAAAGCATTCCCAAAAGCTTTTCAGGCCCGAGCTTCAATTTCGATTTCATCGCCTCATCCCCTCTCTACAACCGGCAGTGCATACCGCCAGGCACTGTTATCTCCTGGCGCGGAAATTTTACCACCGCTTCCGGAAAGTCGACGATGAAGCCGCCATTCGCCCAACCCCAGCTTCCCGAGCCAAGAACCTCGGAATATGCGTCGCATGACTTTCCGAGATAGAGTTTTTCAGTGCCCGTGATGACGCGCGTACCGGCGCCCTGGCCCTTGAAACGGGATACCGGATTGATTGACTCCAGCACCGCACCGTTGTCGTTGCTCGCATAGGTGTATTGGTGGCCATTCGCAGACGTGTAGGGCGCGGGCCCCGCGAGCGCAGCCGAAGAAAGCACCGAGCAAACCAGTAGCCACAAACATTTCATATCCCGCCCCACTTTCTTGAACGAACCAGTTCTCGTTCTGCTCGCGCGGCCCCGCGGCATTCTCCACCCAGCGCTCCGTTTCCACGCTGGCCACTGCCGCACCCGCCACAATTGTTCTCAAAAGCCCCGAATTGCGGGATGAGCCAAGCATGTTTGCAGATGCGAATCCACAACCAGGCCGAACTTCCTGAGAAATTCAGGGCCATTTCTGGAAATTTCCCAGTTTTATGCTAGAAAAACAAAAGCATCTCGGATGGGGCGGGTTTCACTATTTGACCGGATTTGCGAAGCAGCTGACCGACCTGATGCAGGACAGGGGCATCAGGTCCGATGAGCAACTTGCTCGCCGCGCTATGGGTTGCCAGTCTCCCGGCGCGCGTCGCGTCAACGTCCATGCCCGAACCATCAACAACTGGCGCAATGGGCGAAGCAGGCCACGCAGCTCTGAAGACCCAAGGCTTCTGCTCGTCATGAAGGCCCTGGCACTCTCAGAAGCGGAAGCGGGCCCTCTATATGACAGCCTGTCTCATCCCAGGGCCAAGGAGAGTGCGAGCCAGCGCGGATCTTTCACACTCAATCTCAAGAATTTCAGCCTGCAGAAGAAACCGGCTGCGGCGGCCATCGTCGCTGCTCTCTTTGTAGCAGGCGTGATTTCTGTGTACGGTCTTGGCCCTCACGGACAGGAATATGTGTCGGAGATACCGCCAGATCAGCTCCGCCTTTCCAAAAGCGGCTTCGTTCTCCCTCAATCCGACAGCCAAATCATTCGCCATGCTCAACTTGACGCGTTGTCCGGATGGGAGCTCTACGTTGCAAGAAATGAGATCTTTGCACGGTACGGACGTCCATTCGTGCAGCCATCATCCGTTTGCCTGCAACGGCACTTTGATCGCTGGGCCAGATCAGAGGCGAACCAAGCGGGCTGGTATGTAAAACGGTCAGGAAGCCCTCTTGCCAACGATCTGGCGTATACCAACGCAGCGATCATTCGTGGCTACGAATGCCAGGTGAGAGGTGGACAATATACCTGCAACGGCAAGCTCAACCCATGCAGGTGAGCTGACCCAACAAACATGGAAAGCCTGAGAAGGCGATGCGGGTGTGGTTGAGAAAAGGGATCGGATCAAGGGCGATCCCGATTGCGAATGCTCCAATGCGCATTCCGAACCGGGATTGCCTGTCGATCCGATCAAAGTTTTGAGGTCGTGCTCTGGTCTTCGCGGCACTGTGAAGCAGGAATTGAAACGTCCCTGTTTTATGCCCGATGGTGAGGCCTGTGCTGAATGGCTACCGCGAAAGAAGCAGAGCAGCAAAGGACCTCCACCGGAGAGACCCGCTCTTAGCGCACCACGAAACCGAGGCCCACCGGGTCTGTCTGATCAATCAACCACTTCGCATAGCCGATCACCTTTGCGGTGCCCTTCACCGTGGGAATGACCGCACGCTGTGTGCCAAGCATCGTCTCGCCAAGGAGGCACCCTTCAAAACGACCGCAGCCCAGCAGACCCTCCGACTTGATGGTCTGGCCGATCTTGATTTTCCCGCGTGCCTCGAACACCGCCATCATCATGCTGGTACCCGTGCCGCCGGGAGAACGGTCGAGTTTGCCATCGCTGAACACGTGAACATTGCGGTAGAGGCTGTCGGCGTGATCCGGTTCCTGCCAGAACGTGGTGAAGTTCAGCCCCTGAATATGCTTCTCGGTCGGATGCCGCACATCCATCTTTGCATTGATCTGTTCTTTCACCAGAACGCCCATATCGGAGAGAAGCCGACCATTTTCAGGCCCGATCGGGCGGTCCTGATCAGGCCATTTCACCACGGCGAAGAAGTTCCCGCCAAACGCGATGTCGGCGGTCAGGGCGCCATAGCCCGGCAGCTCAATCGGCACATCCTGCTCCAGGACGAAGGCCGGAACATTTTGAAAGCGCGTCCATTGAACCTGCCCGTCTTCGGACGCGACCTCGGAAACGACCATGCCAGCCGGTGTCTCGAAACGGATCCTGGTGACAGGCTCGGCAACATTGTGGACCAAACCGTGCGAGACCATCGCCATGGAAAGCGCGATGGTTCCGTGACCGCACATCTCCATGAAATCATCGCCATCGGCCCATAGCATGCCGGCATCCGCGTCAGGGCTGGAAGGCGGCGTTACAAACACACCAACCATGTCGTTGTGACCACGAGGCTCACGCAGGAGCGCGGTGCGGATGTAATCGTAATTGTCGCGAATGAACTGGCGCTTTCCCACAATATCGAGACCGTGTGGATAGGGGATGCCACCATGGATGATGCAGGTGGGCTCACCATCGGTGTGCGTGTAGATCACATCGATGTATCTGTTCTTGTTCATCATTTCGATGAGTCCTTTTCTATGCTTAAGACTGAGAAGGGGTCAGAGACCGAGGGCGCGCGGGACCCAGAGAACGATCAGCTCGGGAAAGAGGATCACCAATCCAAGCACCACCAGCATCACGGCGACGAAGGGAAGATTGGCGAGCGTCAGGCTGAAAATGTTGACGCGGGCGATCACGCTGGTGATGAAAAGCGCCGCGCCGACAGGCGGTGTCTGCTGGCCGATGCCCCAGCACAAAACGACAACCATGCCGAAATGCACCGGGTCGATGCCAAGAAGCTGAACCGCCGGGAAGAAGAGCGGCACCACGATGAAGATCATGGCGATGCCGTCCAGGAATGTGCCGGCAATGATCAACACGACACTCAGCACGACCAGGAAGGTCACCGGGGACATGTCCATGCGTGCGATGGGACCAAGCAGGCCATCTGCGAGCTGCTCGAAGGTGAAGGCATACCCCATCACATGAGCCGTTGCAGTGACGAACATGACAGCTCCGCTGAGGACAGCAGCCTCGCAGAACGTTTCGTAGAGAACACGGATGGTGAGTGTGCGATAATAGACGACGCCGACCAGTATTCCGTAGACCACAGCCACCGCTGAGGCTTCCGTCGGCGTGAAAACACCGCCCAGAATGCCCCCCAGAATGATGACAGGCATTGTCAATGCGGGGGTCGCCCGCAGCAGCGCCTTCAGCATCACGCGGACATTGAATTTTTCTTCGACCGGATAGCCTCGATGAACCGAAATCCCCCAGGCGACGGCAATGAGCGCGAGCCCAAGCAGAAGACCTGAGACAATGCCTGCGGCAAACAATGCGCCAGTGGAAATACCCAGATACGCTCCAAGGATGACCATGGGAACGCTGGGTGGAATGATGATACCGATGGTGGAAGAGGATGCCGTAACAGCGGCAGTGAACGCACGGCTGTAACCACGCTTGATCATGGGATCGATCAGCATGCCCCCGACGGCCGCCGTGTCGGACATGGAAGTTCCGCTCATTCCGGCGAAGAACATGCTGGTGACGATGTTCACCGCCGCGAGGCCGCCACGCATCTGGCCCACCAGCGTCTTGGCAAACTCCACCAGATGGGCAGAGATGCCACTGCGGCTCATGATCTGACCGGCCAGAATGAAGAGCGGCACCGCCAGAAGCGGGAAACTCTGGACACCCCGATAGAGACGCTGCGCAACGATGACCAGATCAACGTCGCCAACGAACAGAACGCCTATCGCGATCGCCAGAAGTGCGAAGGCAATGGGCAGGCCGATTCCGATCAGGCCCAGCAGGATGCAAAGGACGAAGAGCAGTTCCATGGAGGGTCTCAGATTTCGCTTTTGCCGGACATCGGAGCGTCGTCAAACGGCTCCTGGCCTGTAGAAAACCGGCGTAGACCGATGAAAATGCGGGTGATGGCATCAATGCAGATCAAGAGGCCGCATACGGGGATGGCGGCATAGAGATATGCATTGGATATCTCGAGCACCTGGGTGGTCTGATCCTGGAACAGCACAGTCTGCCGCCAGCCCTGACGCAGCATCAGCAGCCCGATCAAACCTATGAGCGCCTGATTGCAAAGGAACAGGATGAGCCGTCCTGGCCGCGGAAGTGCGCTTGCGAGCAGGTCCACGCGCAGATGCGCATTCTTCCGCAGCGCAAGATAGGCGCCGATGAAGGTGATGTAGGTCAGAAGACCAAGCAGCGCCTCGAAACTCCAGGACAAGGCGTTGTCGAAGACGTAGCGGTAGATCACCGCCATAAAACCGATGACGACCGTGGCCAGGAGTAGCGCGGCGCAGATCGCTTCCAGAATTCGATTGATCACGTCCGCGCTCCTGTCTTTTACTGTGCCGAAGCGCGGATCAGGTCGACCAGTTTCTGGGCGTCGTCACCCCTTTCCGCGACCCAGTTCGACCAGATTTCCTCCGAGGCGGCTGTGAAGGCCGCGATATCGGCTGCATTCACCTCCATGCCCTTTTCCTCGAGGAAGGCGACAATATCGCGATCGGCCTCGATGCCCAATTCAACGGACTTTCTCACAGCCTCCTCGCCCGCTTCTGCAAAAATCGCCTGAACGTTCTCCGGCAATTTCTGGAAGGCTTTCTCACTCATCAGGAGATAGGTCACTGTGTAGAGGTGATTGGTCAGAGAGAGGTATTTCTGCACCTCATAGAACTTGGTGCTTTTGGCCCAGATGACCGGGTTCTCCTGACCATCAAACACACCGGTCTGCAAGGCAGAGTACAGTTCCTGGAACGGAAGCGGAGAGGCGTTGGCGCCGTAGTGGTTGAAAATGTCGATGCGCAGTTTGCTGTCTGGCGTGCGCATCTTCACACCCTTCAGGTCTGCGGGCGTGACGATCGGCCGAACATTGTTGGTGATCTGGCGGAAACCGCCTTCAAGATAACCGATGACGCGCAACCCCTTTGCCGCGAGTCGCTCGCGGATCCAGTCGCCGGCTTCGCCGCCGAGCGCACGGGCGATGTGATCCCGATCCGTGAAGATGTAAGGCAATGCTGTTGCGCCCAGCACGGGGTCAACCCCGGTGATTGGCGTTTCGATGGTCGCCATGTCGAGAATGCCGACCTGAAGCGCTTCCAGGGAGCTCGGCTGATCACCCAGCGCGCTGGAGTGAAAGACCTTGACGGCCACTTCACCGCCGGTCTTTTCCTTGACCAGATCAGCGAAATGCTGGACCGAGCGGAAGGCGATGCCTTCTTCATTGCCAGGGACGTTTGCCTTCAGCTCAATCTGCTGAGCCATTGCAGAAAAACCAGACAGCGCCAGACCGGCGGCCATCGCAAGCATCGCAGCTTTTTTGAACATATCCTGTTCCCTCTTGTTGTCTCGCACTCTATCGGAGCGATCTACCTTTTCGAGATTACGGCGTAGAAGACGGCCTCGGCGAGAAGATTCTAGACGGATTATTGAATTTTTTGGTCAAAGCGATATGCTTCCCGGCATTTCACGCCGCGCCGGCGAAACGCAGCGGCATACGAGGCCAAGGACGGGAATGCCTGCGGACATGGGACAGCAATTGCGTGTCGGCTTCGTGTTGCTTGAATCCTTCACGCTCAACGCATTCTCGGGTTTCATCGAAGCGATGCGTCTTTCTGCGGACAAAGGCGGGCGCAGTCGGCAGATCGCCTGCGGCTGGGAAATCATGGGCGGCAAGGACGTCACCGCAAGCTGCGGCCTGAAGATTACCCCCACCAGTGAGTTGGCCGACCCCGGACTGTTTGATTACATCGCCGTGTGCGGAGGGAATGGCTATCTGGAAAGGCAGCAGCCCCGGTGGCTCGATGACTACCTTCATCGCGCGGCAGACGCCGGGACACCACTCATCGGCCTTTGTACGGGCACGTTCAACATCGCGCGGGCCGGTCTCATGGAGGGCTATGTCGCGTGCGTCCACTGGAATGTATTCGAGGCATTCAAGGAGCAGTTTCCGCATATCCGCGCTGTCCCCGACCGCATTTTTGTTCATGCCGGCGACCGGATCAGCTGCGCGGGCTCGGCTGGTGCGTGCGACCTTGCATTGCATCTCATCACGCAACACTGCGGCCACGAAAAGGCACAGCAGAGCATCCGCCACATGATGCTTCAGGGCGTACGGCCATCCACGCATCCCCAGGCACATTTCTACGGAGAAATGCAGAATGTGCGAGACAGCGCGGTGCGCCGCGTGGTGCATTTGATGGAACAGTCATTGAACGAGCCACCGCAGGTTCCCGAACTCGCCAGGCAGGCCGGTATCAGTCCACGGCAGCTGGATCGGCGGTTCATCGCAGAGCTCAACCAGACCCCTTCACGCTACTTCCGTGACATGCGCCTGCGCTATGGAGCCTGGCTGCTGACTCATACTACGGACAAGATTGCGCAAATAGCCGTCGACACAGGGTTTGCCGACGCGGCGCATTTCAGCCGTGCCTTTCGGGCGCTCTACAGCACAACGCCCCAGGGCTATCGAACGGCCATGCAACCCGAGAGCGGAAATCACACAGCCCCATCCGCGGACATCACGAAAGCTGCGCGCGCGCACTGAAAGTCCTTATCCAAGCGGCCTCAGCGGGACACAGACGCGGTCACTGAAAGCGCAACCGCGCCGAAATTCGGGCCGGAAGACCGCTAGCGATTTCGATAACGGGGAAGGGAGAATTGAAACAGAGTTCGGTCAACACTGCCAAGAAAATCTCTTTCCCGACGACCAATTGCTTGACAGACATAAGTCATCTTGAATCTAGTGAGCTGGTTAAATTTATTGGATGATATTTTGGCGTTACACCTGTCATTGTTGAGAATTTCGAAGTCTGCTGCACTCCCCTGGCTCTTTCTCGGTGCTCTTCTCGTTTGCACTCAGCCGCCGGCTTTGGCCGAGAGCGCCGATGACGGCGCCAAGAAAGACTCCTTCCAGCAGATGCTGGAAATTGAGGAGCGCCTCCGTCTGGCTGGTCACAAGCCAAGCTTCAGCAATGTTCAAAAGGTGTTGCGCGGGGAACTGAAGCTCCCGTCCAAGGCAGAACTGCTCTCCGGAAAGAGACCAGTGACCAAAGGCTACGCCAAGGTGAAGGACTATGCCTACAAGAATGGCGACCGCTACACCGGTGAAGTGCTGGATGGCCGCCGACACGGGCAAGGCACCTATTACTGGAAAGATGGTGGTCACTACACAGGCTCGTGGGTCCACGGCCAGCGGGAAGGCAAAGGCCGGCTGGTAACCAAATCCGGCGGGGTTTATGTCGGCGAATTCCGCGATGGCAAGATCCAGGGCGTTGGAACCTATGAGACGAAGGAGGGCGACGTCTATTCAGGGAGGTTTCATGGATCGCTTGGGGAGGGGGAAGGCACTTTCACTGCGAAAGGAGGCCGGCCCGAGAAAGCAAACTGGTCGGACGGACGTGTGGTTCTTTCCTCCAAGCAGGCTGAGGACAGAAATTTCGGTCGACTGACGCCGGAGGCGCGCGCCCGCGCTGAAGCAAAGGTCGAGGAACGGAAATACAGAACGCGCGAGAAATACGGGAAAGAGGATGGAAGCCGAAAAAGCCTCTATCTTGTCACCTGGGGGTCGGAAGACAGTATCGACCCTGGTGAACTTTATCCCGATCGCGCCCAGTCGAACGTCGCAACACGCCGCCGCGTCGACCAGTATCTGCTGTTCAGACTGAGAGGCAGGGGCGGCCGGCGCTGCCACCTCATCGGTTCGGGCGTGACAGTGGATGAGTACAGGATCAAGACAGGATCTTTCGACCGGTTTTATGCTCGGCTGAAAAGCGTCGAGGACAGGAATTCAAGCATAGGAGGCGACACGCTCTTTCTGGGCGAGCTTGCAGCCAAGAAAAAGGCAAGGCGCGTTGCCGAAAGGCTGGTGCGCTCCGGCGACTGGAAGGGATGGTCGGTCATGAGCGTGAAAAACAAGCGGGACCTGCCCGTGAGATGCTCTTCCGGGAACATGAGGCGGCAGTAGCGCGCCATTCAAGCGGGTTTTGGCCAGCCGCTGCCTCGCTTGCGCGGCGTGACGACTGACGGCAGGCGCGCCTAGCTCTTGTGAGAGATGAAGGATGAAAACCGCGTCTGGCGCCAGGCAGGTTTATCAGCCCAGCAGATGGTCTTCCACCATTGACGCCACCCTCTTGAACGGCAAGACGCCACCGCTTCCAGCCCAGGGCAACGCGTTGCCAGCGAGCAGCAAGGGAACGCGCTCGCGCGTGTGATCCGTGCCAGTCCAGGTCGGATCGTTGCCGTGATCGGCCGTCAGCATCAGAAGATCGCCGGGGCGCAGCTTCGGCAGAAGCTCGGCGAGGCGGCGATCAAACCACTCCAGCGCCCGTGCGTAACCGGCCACGTCGCGGCGATGGCCGTAAAGACTGTCGAATTCGACGAAGTTGGCAAAGACGAGATCGCCTTCGGCAACAGTTTCGACAGTCTCAAGCAGACGGTCGAAAAGGGTATCGTCGTTGGGGCCTTTCAGGACACGCGAAATGCCTTTGCCGGCGAAGATGTCTCCAATCTTTCCCACGCCGTGCACGGTTCGACCAGCGGCCACAAGGCGGTCGCAGACTGTTTCTCCGGGCGGTGCGATGGCAAGATCGCGCCGGTTGGCGGTGCGGGTAAAGCCGCTTTCCGCGTCCCCGACGAAAGGCCGGGCAATGATGCGCCCGACATTCATGGGATGGAAGATTTCGGCGGCTGCCTCACAGAGTTGCAAGAGCTGTTCGAGACCAAATGTCTCCTCATGCGCGGCAATCTGCACCACGCTGTCTGCCGACGTATAGACGATCGGCGCGCCGGTCTCCATGTGCTCCGCGCCAAAACGCTCCAGCACGTCCGAACCCGAGCCGTGCGCATTGAAGAGCGTGCGCTCCAGCCCGCCCGCCTCACGCAGGCGCGCCATCGCCTCTTCCGGAAAGGCCGGAACCTCATGGGGAAAATAATGCCAGTCTTTGGAAAGCGGCAGGCCTGCCAGCTCCCAATGGCCGGTCTGGGTGTCCTTGCCGGCACTTTCTTCCTGAAGGGCCGCCCAGGATACTCCGGTCTCAGGCTCGGTTAGCCCCGGCGCGGACTGGCCGCAGGCAAGCTCGAGTGCCGCACCAAGACCAAGGGCGGAAAGATTGGGAAGATGAAGCGGGCCGGAACGCCCCTCCTCCGCCCTGCCCGCAGCACAGGCTTCGGCGATGTGAAGAACCGTGTTGGCACCGGCATCACCGAACCGCTCGGCATCCGGTGCGCCGCCTATGCCCACCGAATCCAGAACGCACAGGAAGACACGACCGTTCACAGACATCCCTCACCCTTCCGCGAAGCGCGCCTCCATGCGACGGCGCAGCGCTTCGAACAGTTCATAAAAGCTCCAGCCCATGAGCGAGAGGAGGAGCACCATTCCGATCACTGTGGCCGTGTCGGCATTCTCCTGTCCAGAGGAAAGGAGATAGCCCACGCCCTCATTTGCGCCCATCAGTTCGCCAATCACGGCTGCCGTCATGGCAAGCGTGGTCGCCACTGTCGCGCCGGCAAAGAGGGTCGGAAGTGCGGAGGGCAGCTCGATATGCAGGAAGCGCTGCAGCGGCGACAGCTTCAGCACGCGTGCCAGATCCAGATAGGACTTATTGACGAAACGCAGGCCCGACAGCATGCCCGTCATAACCGGGAAGAAGGTGACAATGGCAACCAGCACGATTTTTGGTGCCGGCCCAAGACCGAGCCACAACAGAAGCAGTGGCGCGATGGCGATCTTGGGCGCGGTCTGAAGAAGCAGGATGAGCGGCGTGGACATCCGCTCGGAAACGGGAAAGCGGGCAAACAGCAATGCGGCCAGAATGCCTGCAAGGAAACCAAGCAGAAAGCCCCAGAAAATCTCCATCACCGTCACGTAGACATGGCCCAGAAGATTGGCGTTTTCATAGAGAAACGCCATCCGCGCCATGACGGCGGCCGGGCTTGGCAACAGATAATCTGGCACATTGAACAGGAACACACCGCCGCCCCAAAGGGCGACGATGAGAACCAGACCCGCGATCCCGCGCTTCAGCATGGCTTATTCGCCGATCGAGGACGGGTCGACCACGAAGTCGGCAGCCTTGGGCGCTTCCTCGATGACCTCGTATTTCGCCAGAATGTCGGCATTGGCCTGCCAGGCGTCGAGATCGGCAGCACCAAGACCCTTTTCCTTGGTCAGATCGCTCTGCCAGACGGAAGCGACGAAGCTGTTCTTGAACGCCGTCGAAAGAAGCTCCTTCTGATCGGCCCAGGTCGGTGTGTACTTCTCGAAGGAGATCTCGAGAGCATCGTCGACATGACCGTCGATCACCCATTCATAGGAGGCGGTGACTGCATTGGTGAAGCGCTTCACGAGATCCGGGTTTTCCTCAAGCAGGCGGCTGGAGGTGACAACGACATTGCCGAAGGAGGGCAGGAAGTCGTTGGACAGGAACATCGTGACATCGACGCCCGCACCTTCCAGATTGTATTTGCGCAGCTCGGAGAACACGATGGCATCGACCTGGTCGCTCTGCAGCGCCTGAACGATTGCACCGGTGGAGACGACTTCAAGCTTGATGTCGTCGAGCGTGAGGCCGGCATTCTGCAAACCCACCTGAAGCTGGAGATAATTGGGCGAACCAAGCGAGGTGACGGCAACCGTCTTGCCCTTCAGGTCCGCATAGGTCTCGATGCCGGTCTCTTTCTTGGCCAGCAACGCGCCAATGCCACGCTGATAGGTGGTGTGGACCACCTTCACCGGCAGGCCATTGGCGGCTGCCGCCACGACGGCATCACCATTCGGGAAGCCAAAATCCACATTGCCGGCGGCAATGTTGGTCAAGATGTCGGACGCGCCGGCATAGATGAACTCGACTTCAATGTCCTGATCAGCGAAGAAGCCGTTTTCGACGCCAGCATAAAGCGGCGAGTAGAATGGAACGGCGGCGCCGTCGATCTGCATGACGACCTTATCGGCAGCAAGTGCCGCGACGCCCGAAGCGATGAGCGCGAGCGCGGCAACGCCGGTTTTCAGCATGAATTTCATTTTTATCTCCTATTGGGACGCATCAAGTGCCAGAGCCCGGCCCGCAATGCGGAGCAGGTTTCGCTGCGTGTTTTCATAATCGACGAGCCAATTGTCGGTGGCGCGATTGCCGTGCACACCCAAGAGGCAGGCCGCCCTGAGGCCAAGAGCCCGGCCAACGGCCAGGATCACCTGCGATTCCATTTCCACCCCGATGGCCCCCTCGGCAAGGAAACGGTCCAGATATCCAGCGTCCGGGCTTTCGACCGCATCCAGCGTGAGCGGTCGGTCCTGCCCGAGATAGTAACTGTCTGTCGAGGCGATCATGCCCCGGTGTGCACCAAGCCCCAGCGCTGCGGCGCTTGCTTCAAGCGCGGATGCAAGTGCGGGATCGGCCACAGGCGTGTGACCATGCTCGGCATATAGGGCTGCAACGCCGGTCATGCCGGTCGCCATGTGCGGCACGATGTAGTCGCCGGTAGGGATTTCCGGCACCAGTGCGGAGCACCCGCCGATGCGGATCACACGCTTTGCGCCCAGCATGGCCAGCTCGACCAGGGCGATCTCGGTCGACGGACCGCCAATGCCACTGGAACAGATGGTGAGCCGCCGGCCTTCAAATGTGCCCGTCACGAGCGCAAACTCGCGCTTGCGGCCGAAATCCTGCACATCGGTGAGCATGTTGCGCAGCAGCGCGACACGGTCGGGATCGCCCGGCACCAGAACATCCTCGGCCACATCACCCGGCCCGCAAGGGAGATGGGGTGGACGTCCGCCGGAAAACGGCAGGCGCGCGGTGGGTTTTGCGCTATCGGCCATCCTGCACCTTCCATGAAAGGAGACGGCTTTCGATCGCGCCGAGAAGCCCATGCAGAGCGATGCCCAGAAGCGAGGTCAGAAGCACGGCGCCGAAAAGCAGCGAGGTCTTGTAGGTGGCGGAGGCGAAGGTCATCAGATAACCGAGCCCGTCACTGCCGGAGATCCACTCGGCAAGGATCGCGCCGACAAGCGCCTGCACCGCCCCGATCTTGAGACCGACGAAAATCCCCGGAAGCGCTGCCATCAGATCGATACGCCAGAACAGCGAAAGCGGGCTGAGCTTCAGGAGCTTGGCGAGGTCATGCATACGGCTGTCGATGCTGCGGAAGCCCGCAAGCGCGCCCATGAGGACCGGGAAGAAGACGAGCGAGACGATGAGCACGATCTTTGCCGTGAGACCGAGACCGAACCAGACGACGAAGAGAGGCGCGAGCGCGATCTTCGGCGCGGTCTGGAAGACAACCAGCGGGCCATCCAGATAGGTGGAAAGCCGGGGCATCTTGTAGAGCAGATAGGCGCCGGCAACGCCGGCCACGCCACCGATAGCCAAACCCAGGAAAATGTTGCGGAGGGTGAACCAGAGGTGGGGCCACAACTGGCCGCTCACCAGCGAATCCCACAGGGTGGAGACTGTGCTTTGCGGCGACGGAAGAAGATATTTGGGGATGCCCATCGGCCCGCTGGCATACCACCAGGCGATGGTCAGCAACAACAGCGCCAAACCATATTCGAAAACGGGTCGAAAGCGGGCGAGCATCATTCCGTTTCCCGCATGTCCTGGCGCAGTTCGGCGACCAGTTGGTGATAAGCGGGATCAAGCTTGGTGGCCTCGCCGCGCGGATGCGGCAGGTCCACCGTATAGGTTTTCTTCAAGCGGCCCGGACGTGGCGACATGACCATGACCTCGCTGCCGAGATACGCTGCCTCTTCCACACTGTGGGTGACCAGAAGGATGGTTTTGCCCGTGCGCTGCCAGATTCGCAGCAATTCATCGTTCAGCGTTTCACGGGTGAGAAGGTCCACCGCCGAGAACGGCTCATCCATCAGAAGGATGGGCGGATCGTCGGACAGGGCCCGAGCAATGGCAGCACGCTGGCGCATGCCGCCGGAAAGCTGCTTGGGCAACGCATCTTCGAAACCCGTGAGCCCAACGAGATCAATCAGCTCACCAACGATCCGGTTGCCCTCGTCGCGGCGCACACCGGCGGTGTCGAGCGGAAAGCGGATATTGTCGCGGACGGTCTTCCAGGGAAGGAGCACCGCATCCTGAAACACGAACCCAACGGGGCGCTTTGCAGAGCCGGTGTCGAGCTTGACCGTGCCGCCGGAAGCGTCTTCGAGGCCCGCGATCAATCGAAGAAACGTCGACTTGCCACAGCCAGAGGGCCCGACAATCGAAACGAACGAACCCTTTTCAATCCGATGATCAAGCGGGGCCAGGGCGAGGATGCTTCCACCTTCAAGATCGAAGCTCTTCGTCAGACCAGAAGTGGTTATCAATCTGAGACCTTCCAAAGGCGATTTAATCGATTAAGGCGTCTGAAAAATGCGCCCTTGCGGGATAAGTTCTCAAAATTTAGACGACATGTCCAGCGCCATTAATGAGTCAGCGAACTTTTCTCAGAACGCGCTGCTGCGTCTTTGTCGAGAGTTCACGGTCATAAATCCAAATCTCCTCACGTGATAATTCCCTAATTACTTCATATACTTATTTACCATCAATCTTGCTGAGAAATTCCCACGGGAAGCGTTGGTTTTCTGCCTTCCAGCTCTCGAGCGCCACAAGAGCTTATAAGAAGAAGAAGCCCCTGAATGACAGCACCCGGAAATTCTAATTATTGATACACCCGACTGCATAGTATCCCTGCAAGGGACAGGCGCAGGCCAGCGGCCAGACGTCTTTGCGAAATTCGCGAATGTCCGAAAGGGTGAAGCTGCGGCGCTTCACAGCCAGCGCCGCACTATAGCCTTTGTGCACAGGGGAAGGACGGGGGTGCGAAGGCGTCCTCCGGAGCCCCTCGCCGGAATGACAGGTCAAATCAAACCGGGTGTGTGCCTCTCGGGAGGGATACCCAGATTTCTTCAACGAGGCGCGATGGAGGGGATGCGGTCCGGTTGCCCGAACAAGACCGAGCGCAGCGGGTGCTGCACGACAATAGCCGATCGTTGGCAAAAGTGATGTTCTCGAAGCCACTGGAGAGCGGCTGCATAAATCACTTAGCCCCAACCGCTCTCATCACGGCAGTTTTGGCCTTTTGAGAACAATTGGGGCTGGTTGTGGCAGGCCTTCAGGCCGATCCCGGCCTCAGCAATGGCCGATCATCCATTTCTTGCGTGGCGAGGGTGGGCCTTTCTTGCCGACCTTGCAGAGCGCGCAGCCGCACCCGGCCAGATGCTCCTTCTTGACCACACGCGGCTCGCTGCCGCTTTTTTCCGAGCGGGCAAGCGCGCGCCGGAGTGTGCCGTTCATGAGGCTGAGGCTCGGTGCGGCCACATCGCGATTGCTCGGTGTCTGGCAGCTTGGGCAGGCGCATGCATTGCCCGCCTCCGCCATGGAGGTCCACTCGTCGAAAGGTCCGCAATCTTCGCAAACGTAATTGTAAAGCGGCATTTTGGTCTCCGAAAATTCTGTCTCGCATGGTGCGGCGACCAGATGCCGCCGCACGAAAAATTCAGAGCATTCCCTGAAGCAGCAGGAAGCCCGGCAGCCAGCCGGTGACTATGCCGGTGAGGAGCGTGACGACCGCGGTGGCCTGCAGGATCGGACGCTTCAAGGCAAGCAGCAGGAAATACATGAACCAGAGCACCGCCCAGATGGCCCAGTTGAGCCCGAGCCAGGTGTCGGTGAAGCTCTGCGCGCCGGCCAGCCCTTCAATCGCGATAGGCACGACGGTGATTGCCACGAACAGGCTGAACCAGCCGAGCCCGCGGCCATCCACCGCAACCACACGGTTGTAGGCGACCCAGAGATAGGTGGTGGTGAACAGCAGTGTCAGCGCCGCCGACTTGACCGACGCAGCATCCGCCGCAGTCCCGAACGCCGACGCCAGTGCAACACAAAGCGTGACGAAGCCGGACACGACATTGATGACGACAATCTCCTTGTCGTCGATCTTTCCCATCAGCCACAGCCCGTTGAGAAACAGGACGGCGCCGACGTATAGCAAGGCAAAACCGAGCAGCATGGCAGCTCTTCCTCCCGAAAGGCGGGTTCAGCCGGGTCCCACCCCGGCTGTCCCGTTCGTTTCATTGAATATCCTGTGGCAAGCCTCAAGTGGTTCGCGCGACGTCCACGCCGGAGACCTGTTTGGTCGGCCCGGTCGAGTTCGGATTGATATCGAAATCGAAAATCGCTGTCGGAATGGCCAGCGTTGCGCACACGTTCGGTATGTCCACGATGCCGGCTATTCGCCCCTCCACCGGCGCTGTGCCGAGGATGCTGTAGGCCTGCTCGCCCGTGTAACCGAACTTCTTCAGATACTCGATCGCGTTGAGGCAGGCCCGGCGATAGGCCACATGCGCGTCCAGATAATACTGTTCGCCCGTGTGCTCATCGACCGAGATGCCCTCGAAGATCAGATAATCGTCGAAATGCGGATCGATCGGGCTCGGCTTGAAGATCGGGTTGGTGACGCCGTATTTGGCCATGCCGCCCTTGATGACATCGACGCTCAGATCGATCCAGCCGGCCATTTCGATGGCGCCGCAGAAGGTGATTTCGCCATCGCCCTGCGAGAAGTGGATGTCGCCCATGGAGAGACCGCCACCCTTCACGTAGACAGGGAAATAAACCTTGGAGCCACGCGACAGGTTCTTGATGTCGCAATTGCCGCCATGTTCGCGCGGCGGCACGGTGCGCCACGCTTCGGCAGCCGCCTTGCGCGCTGCATCACCCGACATCTGGCCCATGAGCGCCGTGTCGGAATAAGGCAGTGCGGCCAGCGGCGGGACGCGGTTCGGATCGGTAGAAACGAGCTCCTCCTCACGGCGGTTCGCTTCGGCAAGAAGCGCATGATCGGGCAGACAGCCGATCAGCCCCGGGTGAATGATGCCCGGATACCGCACGCCCGGAATGTGGCGCGAGGTCGTGTAGATCCCCTGGAAATCCCAGCATGACTTGGTTGCGTTCGGATAATGCTCCGTCAGGAAGCCGCCGCCATTCTCCTTGGCGAACAGGCCGTTGAAGCCCCATTCGGAGTTTGGCAAAGCGCCGATATCGAGAATGTCGACAACAAGCAGATCTCCTGGCTCTGCTCCCTCGAAACCGAACGGACCGCTCAGATAGTGAACGCGGGTCAAATCAACATCACGCACGTCGTTGGCGCTGTCATTGTTGCCGATCTGACCACCGGTCCAGTCGTAGCACTCGACACGGAACACTTCACCGCGTTTGAAAGTCTCAACCATCGGAATGTCGGGATGCCAGCGATTGTGCGTCTTGATCGCCTGATCCTCTGGTGCCTTGTTGAGATCGACAGAAAACACTGTTTTAGGCATTGGGTCTCCTCCTCTTGAACGGCCAGTCGGAGGTTTCCATTTTGAGCCCCCCGTCATTTTTGCGCCCGGCAACAAGATGCAGCCGGACGAAACCGTGCCGGAGAAGATTAGGTTCGGACTGTAACCCGATTGGCTCTGGAGGACGCCCGATTTGTAATTTTTTGTAACCGTTCTCGAAGGCCGCGCAGAAGCTGCCTGACGCTCTACAGTTCGAAATAAGGAATTATTTTCAGCAGGTTGCTTGAAGCTTCAGCCCAGATGACCCTCACGGCGGATGAGGGCTTTTCGCGAGCAGGAAGACCATGGCTCAATTTTTATGACCGATCGGCGTTCGTTCCCATCTCGACCTGCGCAACCGTTTGCGACTATCGTATAAGCCATGGGGATCTCGGACGAAAAGCATCGCGTTCTTGTGGTCGATGATGATCAGCGTCTTCGTCGCTTTCTTCAGCGCTTCCTCGCTAGCGAAGGCTATGCCGTCACAAGCGCCGAGGACGGCCGCGCCATGCGGCGGGCCATGGCGGACGAGGATTTCGATCTGGTTATTCTCGATCTTACCTTTCCTGCAGGCGAAGACGGTGTTTCGCTGGCGCGCTCACTGCGCGCCCAGCACGACCTGCCGCTGATCATGCTTTCCGGCAAAAACAGCACGATCGACAAGGTGGTCTGCCTTGAACTGGGCGCGGACGACTACGTGACCAAACCGTTTGAGCCACGTGAACTGCTGGCCCGCATCCGCACTGTCATGCGCCGATTTGCGAGACGCATCAGCGTGCCGGAACCCCAGGAGAAAAGCCGTTCTCCAATCATGTGCTTTGCCGGCTGGCAACTTGACCCCTCGCGCCATCATCTCGCCTCTCCGAGAGGTGACACGGTGCGGCTGACGAGCCAGGAATTCCAGCTTCTGGCCGCACTTGTAGAGCGGCGAGGACGTGTGCTTTCCCGTGAGCAGATCCTCGATATCGTCGCCAATCGCAACTGGAACCCTTACGATCGCAGCATCGATGTGATGATTGGCAAGATCCGGCGGAAATTGCGCGACAATGCCCGTGACACGCAATTCATCAAGACCATTCGCGGGGTCGGTTACATGTTCGCGCCTCAGTCCGAGGAATAGTGCGCCGGCAAATATAAATTGACGCTGGTCCCTTTGCCCGGCGTGCTGAGAATGCCGAGACGCCCACCGGCCTGGCGCACGAAACCATCCACCATCGACAAGCCGAGACCACTGCCCTGCCCTGGCGGCTTGGTGGTGAACATGGGCTGGAGCGCGCGGCGGCGCACCGCCACCGGCATGCCATGGCCTGTGTCGCGCACCGACAGCAGCACATAGCGGCCCGGCAAAAGCCCAGAAGCAACCCGCGCGTCCTCCGGACGGACGATTACGTTCGACGCTTCAAAATACAGGCTTCCGCCGCCCGGCATCGCATCGCGCGCATTCAGCGCGAGGTTGAGCAGGCTGGGCTCCAGCTGACCGGCGGGAATGAGTACGCTGTTCAATCCATCGGCTACCTCAAGCGAGATCGTGATCGTCTCTCCAAGCGTGCGCGCAAGCATACGCATCAACGGGGGCAAGGCCTCGCCAAGCTGCACCACTGCAACATCCTTCGCGTTCTGACGCCCGAACTGGAGAAGCCGATCGGTCAGCTCTGATCCCGATTGCGTGGCGTCCAGCGCATCCGCCACGATCTCTGCCAGTTCCGGCTGATCGCCCAGCCGCTGCTCCAGCCAGCGCAGATTGCTCAGAAGCACGGCGAGAATGTTGTTGAAGTCGTGCGCTATGCCGCTGGTGAGCTGACCCATGGCCTCCATGCGCTGTTTTTGCCCCAGCCGCTCGGCAGCGAGCCGCTTTTCTTCCAGAAGTCGGATGCGTTCAAAGCAGCGGGCGAGCGTTGCCAGCAGGTCTTCGCTGTGAAACGGCTTGCAAAGGTAATCATATGCGCCGGCCTGCAACGCCTCCACGGCCGTATCAATGGACGCATAGGCGGTGACCATTACGCAAACAAGGTCAGGATCACGTTGACGAATCTGGCGCACGAGATCGACACCATTGCCCGTGCCCAGCCGCACATCGACCAGGGCCACCGCGATCCGCGCCTCCTCAAGAACGGCAAGCGCGCCCTCAGGGTCGTGCGCGACTGCGACCCTGAACCCCTCGATCTTCAAAAGGCCGGAAAGGCTTGCGGCAAAATCCTCGTCATCGTCGACGATGAGAACACCGTGTTCTTCCGCCGGCGTGGTCTCACGCAGCGGGTGTTCTCCGATGACCTCTGCGGGAAGGTCGATCTCGCGATCGCTCATGGTGCATGCTCTCCCGCGCATGGCAGAACGAGCGACACGGTGGTGCCGACACCCTTCTGACTCTCAATGAGCACGTCGCCGCCATGCTGCTCCACGATACGCTTGACGAGTGGCATGCCAAGCCCAACGCCAAACGCCTTGGTGCTGAAGAGTGGCTCGAACACGCGCTCTGCCACATCCTGAGACATGCCGCCGCCATTATCGGAGACCGACAGGTAGACCCGGTCATGCAGGCGTTGTGTGGAAATGATGATCTGACCGCTCTGCTTCCCGCGCTCCTCGCAGGCCTGCGCTGCATTCTGCAGAACATTGGAGAAGGCCTGGCGCAGGCGCTCGGCATCGGCAAGCACATCGCAACCGGCATCGAGCTTGAGCGTGATGAGATGCGCGATCTCGTGATCCTCTTCGCTCAACTGCTGCTTGACCCAACGGTCGATGGCCACGGGCGACATGACGGGCGCATGCTTGCGCGAGAAATCCAGAAGATCCTCGATGATGCGCACACAGCGCCAGGCATTGCGCTGCAAGCGCTGCAATTCGCCGGTGACGGGTTCATCCGCGTTCTTGAGTGAGCGCCGCAGAATGTCGGTGGAGGTGACCATTGTGCCCAGCGGATTGCGCAGCTCATGGCTGACCGTGGCGGTGATCTGACCGATTGCCGCCAGACGCTCGTTTGAGGCGAGTTCCTGCTGCGCCTGGCGAAGCTTTTCAAGCGAGGTGACCAGATCGCGCTCGGCCAGTTCCCGGCTTTCATGCGAAAGAACGATCCACCATGCGCCAATGGCAAGCAGCGGAAGAAGCGCCAGGAACACCCGCAGCAAAAGCGCACCGCTTTCCACATGGGGCTGAAGCGCGGTGGGCTCTATCAGCCGGTAGGTGAGAAGGAATACCGCAGCTGTCATCACGGCGAGCGAGAAAAGGACGCCGCTCACCTTGAGCAGCCGTTGTGTCATCCGCGGCGCGATCTTGCTGCGAAGGGCGCGTCCGAAATACCGTGAACGCGAGGTCTCCAGAACCGTGCCCGACGATTTACAGACATCGTGGCAATGGGAATCGAGACTGCAGCAAAGCGAGCAGATCGGGCGCTGATAAAAGGTGCAATGCACCATGTCCGGTCGCTCGTACTCCAGCTCGCAGATTTCGCACCGCACCACCGGTTTTTCGGGCTCGGCGAGCGGAGCACGCGGGCGGGCGAGATAATAGCGGCCGCGTGTGACCACGCCTATCAGAACGGCGCCTGAAAGCGCGGTGAAGAAGGCGATGGGAGCGGCGTAGGCTTCGGCCAGATCGCCAAATCCACCCATGAAACAGATGAGCGCGAAGAGGGAAGCAAACGCCATCGACCCGCAACCCACCGGATTGAAATCGTAGAGATAGGCGCGCTTGAACTCGGTGAAAGGCGGGCTGATGCCCATCGGCTTCAAGATGGCGAGATCGGCAAAGATGGAGCCGATCCACGCGGCGGCGATGACCGAATAGACCGCCAGCACCAGCTCCAGTGTCTGGAAGATGCCGAGCAGCATCAAAAGCAGAGAGATCAGGATGTTGAAGATCAGCCAGACCACGCGGCCAGGGTGATAATGTGTGACGCGCGAGAAGAAATTGGACCAGGCGAGCGAGCCGGCATAAGCGTTTGTCACGTTGATCTTGACCTGAGAGATGAGGACAAAGATCGCCGCCAGCGCCAGCACGGTGCGGGGGTCGTCACTCACATATTCATAGGCCTTGATATACATGTGGATCGGCTCGAGCGCCGTCGATGGCGACAGGCCGGCAGAGACCGCGAGCACGGCCAGAAGGCTGCCGCAGAGAATCTTGAAACCGCCGACCACGATCCAGCCGGGACCGGCGGAGATGACCGCCGCCCACCAGCGCCAACGGTTTTCGCGCGTCTTGTCGGGCAGGAAGCGCAGATAGTCCACCTGCTCGCCGATCTGTATCGAAAGCGCGCACAGGACACCGATGGCCGAGCCGAAGGCGAGCACATCGAAGCCGCCATCCGGCGTTTCGCTGCCGGCAAACGCCATCCACTGATCGAGCGTTTCGGGATGGCCGACCGCGATGTAGATGAAGGGCGCAAGCAGCATGGCGATCCAGATGGGCTGGGTGACCATCTGCAACTTGCTGATCATCGTCACGCCCATGAAGGTGATGGGAATGATGACGAGCGACGAGATAATGTAGCCCAGCACCAGCGGCACATCCGCAAAGAGCTTCAGCGCCTGCGCCATGATCGCGCCCTCGAGCGCGAAAAAGATGAAGGTGAAGGTCGCATAGATCAGCGACGTGATAGTGGAGCCGATATAGCCGAATCCCGCCCCGCGGGTGAGCAGATCCATATCGATGTTGTAACGGCTCGAATAATAGGCGATGGGCAGGTTCGTGACGAAGACAAACAGGCAGGTGATGAGAACGGCGGGAAACGCATTGGCGAAGCCGTAGCTCAGTGTGATCGCTCCGCCGATGGCCTCCAGCGCCAGAAACGAGATGCCGCCCAGCGCAGTGTTGGCGATGACGAACGGAGACCAGCGCCGGAAGGACCGCGCGGCGTAGCGCAGAGAGTAATCCTCCAGCGTCTCATTGGCGATCCATGAATGATAGGACCGTAAGGCAGGCGATTGCGGTGTTTCCACTAATCCGCACTCCGCCCCGAACACTGCCCTTCAGGCAGGGTTTGTGCTTTTCGCATCTTGTTTTTGCTCTCCCATTCTCCCCTTCAGTGATGATCACACAAAGCCGGCGTCGAAACCAGTGCGCGTTCTTTTCATGCCCCGTCTGCCGCTCGACCAGGACCGCCGACCGCACAGCTTCTACGGGTCGGCCAAGTGTGTGAGCGCTGTTGACAAAACAAAACAATTATTTTTTAAGATGCGGAACATTTGTTTTATATTTCGTCGGATAATGTATGCGTATCGGCATCGCCCGCCTTTGGCACGAAGCAAACTCCTTTTCGGTCTGCCAGACACGACTGGAGCATTTTGAGGCACGGGAATGGTTCCGCGGAGAGAGCTGCATCGCGCATTATCGCGGCACGGCAACGGAACCTGGCGGAGCAATTGCCTGGGCGGAGCTGCGCGACGATGTGGAGCTGGTTTTCTCGCGCTGCGCTTCGGCCGCTCCGGCAGGCCCCGTGGATCAGGAACTTCTCGACCAGCTGACGGCCGAGATCGCCGAAGACCCGGCACTGGAAGGCATCGACGGTCTGTACCTGTCGCTTCACGGTGCCTGTATCGGCACGGTTGATCCGGATCCCGAAACGACGCTTGTTGGGGGTCTTCGCCGCCGCTTCCCGGACTTGCCGATTGCCGCTTCCTTCGACATGCATGCCTGCATCGCGCCGAAGCTTGCCGACATGCTCAATGCCGCTACCGTTTACCGGACCTATCCTCACATTGACATGGCTGAGGCCGCGCGCGATGCGCTGGACATGCTTGCGCATATCATCAGGGACGGGGTGAAGAGCCACGTGCTCTTGAAGACGATCGACAGGATCCTGCCGAGCTTCAACATGCGCACAGATGCGCCAGGTCCCATGCTGGACATCGAAAACGAAGCGCGGGCGGCGGGCATCAAGATCGGCGGCAAGTCTCTCTTTCCGGTCGCCTACCCCTTTGCCAGTTTCGCATACGCTGACGTTCCGCAGGCCAATGCCGGCGTTCTGGTGACCTGCGAGGACAAATATCAGGGGCAGGCTCTGGCGGATCATGTTGCCGGCTATATGCGAGGCACGCAGGCTCGCTTTCAGCCTGACCTTCCCTCGGCCGAAGCGGTGCTGTCAGGCCGTCCGTGGGCCGATGGGAATCGCGTCGCGATCCTGGAACCTGCCGACAATCCCCTTTCCGGAGGCATTGGCGACACGCCGGGTCTCTTCCGCGCCGCGATGAATACGGAATTGCCGGATGGCAGCGTGTTCGCCTTTTTCGCCGCGCCGGAG
Organism: Nitratireductor sp. B36; assembly: GCF_020833685.1. Taxonomy (GTDB): domain Bacteria; phylum Pseudomonadota; class Alphaproteobacteria; order Rhizobiales; family Rhizobiaceae; genus Nitratireductor. The sequence goes on along the minus strand of NZ_JACKZY010000004.1, from coordinate 363,371 downwards.
ATCGTGGCGGAAACCCATCGTGCGGGCATTGGTGCAGAGCTCGACATCAGCCTCGGCGCAAGGCTCGACGTCCGTTTCGGAGTGCCGGTCGCCTGCCGGGCTGAAGTCCTGCGCATCACCAATGGCCGTTTCCAGAATGAGGACGCCATGGAGCGGGGCATGAAGGTGGATCTCGGTCCGACAGCTCTGCTGCGCGTCGGAAACCTTCGGGTCATCGTGACCACGGGCTGCCAGTCTCCCAATGACAGTGCCTATTTCCGTCTGCACGGCATTGAGATCGACCAGGTGCCCGTGCTGCTCGCCAAAGCGAAAAACCATTTCCGGGCTGCATTCGGCAACCGGTTCGACGTCATCCAGTCCTGCGACACGCTGGGGCCAGCCATGGCTGACGTTTCAAAACTGCCCTTCCGAAATGTGCCTCGGGAGCGCTTCAACCTGAAAGAACAGAGGGTAACATGAAGAAAACCATCACCGCCGCCATTCTCGCTCTGGCCGCCAGCACGGCCAGCGCCGCTGCGATCGAACTCACCGTCAGCTCCTGGGTCGCTCCTTCGCACCCGACGATTTTCGCTGGCTATGAAACATATTTCCCGGCGGTGGCCGAAGCATCCAATGGCGAAGTGACCTTCAACCTCGTCTCAGGCGGCGCACTTCTGGGCGGCAAGGAAACCCTGACCGGTCTGGGCGATGGGGTGGCCGACGCCTCCGTTCTCGCGCTCACCTACAACCCGGCACAGCTGCCCACCAGCCAGCTTGTGGCAGAGCTTGCCATGTTGAGCGGCAACTCCCTTGCCGTCGCGGCGGCGGTCACCGAGTTCACTCTGTTGAACTGCGCGCCCTGCATCGCAGAATTTTCAAAGCAGAACGTGGTCTATACCGGCAGCTACGCCACCGCACCCTATGCGCTGATCAGCAAGAGCGAGATCGGCAAGACGGCGGACATCGCCGGCAAGCGTGTTCGTTCGCCCGGTGGCGCGTGGGATCGCTGGATCGGTGAGGCCGGCGCGACGGTCGTCCACACCTCCAGCTCGGAGATGTATGAAGCGCTCGACAAGGGTGTCATCGATGTTGCCATGCAGCCCGCCGCTTCGCTGAAAACACACTCGCTCTGGGATGTTGCCGACACGATCACGCTCGGCAGCTTCGGCGTCTACAATTCCGGACCGCTGCTCGCCTTCAACAAGGACAGCTGGGCGGAGCTCACCCCCGAGAACCGTCGCGTCATGCTCGACAAGATGGCAGAGGCCATCGTTGCGACGACCAATGCCTATGTCGCGCAGAATGAAGAGGCGAAAGCCGAAGCGGCCGATCACGGCATGAAGGTTCTGGACAAGCCGGAAGCGCTTGAAGCCGAAATCGCCAACTTCAACAGCCAGGACGTTTCCGCGATTGTGACAAAAGCGAAGGACGTCTATGGCGTCGACGACGCGCAATCGCTGATCGAGAGCTATCAGGCGGCTTTGGCCAAGTGGGAAGAGATCACCGCATCCGGCCTTTCCGACGAAGCCCTCGCAGAGCGCATGAAGACAGAGATCTTCGACAAGCTTTCTGAAACCGAATACGGCCTTTGAGCCTGTTACGGCGGTGCCCTTGCGGGTGCCGCCCACGCTTTTGATCAGCCGGGATCCACCATGCAAACCATCGATCTCTTTCTGGGCCGGATCGGCCGCCTGCTGGCGTTTCTGGCCAGCCTGTGTCTCGTCGTCATGATGTTCCAGATCTGTCTGGATGTCGGCGGCCGCTACCTCTTTGGCAAGCCGATGCCCTCCACACTGGAGATCGTGTCGGACTGGTGGATGCCGGCTCTCATCTTTCTTCCGTTGCTCAATGTCGAATGGCGCAACGAGAACATTGCCGTCGATCTTTTCTATCAGGGGCTGGGACCAAGGGCACAGGCGGTGCTCGATGCCTTTGCGCTGATCTGCTTCGGCGCGTTTCTGGCACTGATCGCCTATGCGGGGTTTGAACAGGCCCTGCGCGCCTATCGTCAGGGCGAGTTCATTGTCGGCATGATCCCCGTCATCACATGGCCGCCGCGCTTTTTCCTGCCGGTGGCGGGTTTCCTGACGGCACTTCTCTGCCTTGTCCGAGCTGCTGGCGCGATTTCGCGCGCCGCTTCATCCCAGACACAAAACAGCGACCAGTAAGGGCCTTACCGTGGATAGCATCACCCTTGTCTACTGGGCGCTCGGTGCGCTCATGATCCTCCTTGCGCTGCGCGTTCCCGTTGCTGCAGCGCTGGGCCTCGTCGCAATCGTCGGCATGTATCTCCTTGTGGGAGAACGCGCGACTTGGGGCGTCATGCGCTCGGTTCCCCATGCCTTCGCCGCCCATTGGAGCCTGAGCGCCATCCCCATGTTTCTGTTCATGGGCTATGTGTGCTTTTCCGCCGGACTGACAGACGGGCTTTTCCGCGTCGCCCGCGCCTGGTTGAATTTTCTGCCCGGCGGGCTCGCCATTTCCTCGGTGGGTGGGGCCGCGCTCTTTTCCTCCGTCACCGGCTCGTCCGTCGCCTGTGCAGCCGCGATGGGCAAGATTGCCGTGCCGGCCATGCTCGACCGTGGCTACGACGCCAAGCTTGCCGTAGGCACGATTGCCGCCGCCGGCACGATGGGCTCGCTCATTCCGCCGAGCACCATTCTGCTTCTCTATGCCGTTTTTGCCGAGGTCCCCGTCAGCGAGCTTTTCATCGGGGCCGTGATTCCGGGCCTTCTGACCGCGCTCATGTACGGCCTGATGATCCTGCTTCGCGTCAAGCACAACCCGGCGCTTGCGCCGCGTGAGACGAGCGTCGACTGGCGCGAGCGGTTTCTTGCTCTGGGCGAGACATGGCCGCTCTTCCTACTCGTCATCACCGTGTTCGGCGGCATCTTTGCCGGGCTTTTCTCCGCAACCGAAGCTGGCGCCATCGGTGCCCTTGCCTCCATCGCCATCGGCTTTGCCAAGCGCACACTGAGTTGGGAAGCGCTGAAGGCGGCTGCGTTCGAGACGATCCGCTCCACCTCCGCAATCTTCCTCATAGCGGTGGCCGCAGCGCTTCTGACCCGGCTTTTCGCCTTTGCGGGCTTCCCCGACTATGTGCAGGGGCTTATCGGAGAGGACATGTCGCCGCTTCTGATCATCATCGCGGTGTCGCTGATCTATCTGGTGCTCGGCATGTTCCTCGATCCCATCGGGGTGATGCTGCTCACCCTGCCGGTTCTCCTGCCGATCTTCGAGACCGCGGACATCAGCCTGATCTATGCCGGTGTCATGATCACCAAATATCTGGAAATCGGGCTCATCACACCGCCAGTGGGTCTCAATGTCTTCGTCATCAAGAATGTCGTCGCCGATAAAGTGTCCATCAGCGATGTCTTCCGCGGCGTGGGATGGTTCCTGCTTGCCGATGTGGTGACCGTCGCCATACTCATCGCATTTCCGGCAACCGTCCTGTGGTTGCCCAGCCTGATAAGCGGGTAAAAGGATGGCAGAGATGACAGACCTTGAAGCGCTGACACAGCGCATGATCTCGCAGATTGAAACGCTGCCCCGCCGGCTTGCCGATGGAGCCCGCTACCTGATCGATCACCCGGACGACGTCGTGCTGCTCTCCATGCGCGAAATCGCCAACCGTGCCGGCGTTGCACCGGCCACACTCGTGCGCCTGGCGCGCACGCTGGATTTCGCCGACTGGTCGCAATTGCGTGCCGTTTATGCCGAAAGTTTCAGGACCGGGCCCGCGCGCTATGCCGACAAGGCCGTGGAAGCGGTGAAGCAGGACAAGGGCAGCGGCCTTCTGGCCGAGACCTTCAAGGCGCAGGAGGCAAGCCTTGCCTACGCGCTGGAGAGCAATTCGACTGCAGATATCGCTTCTGCCGCCAAAACACTCGCCCATGCCGAGCGGCTATACGTCGCCGCCTTCATGAGTTGCCGGGGGCCGGGGCTGACCTTCACCTATCTGTGCAAGATGCTGCGCCCCAATGTGGAGCTTCTCGGCAGCGAGGGCTCTTCGCTGGTGGCCGACCTTGCCATGCTGACGGAGCGCGATGCGGTTCTGTCCATCAATTTCCAGCCCTATGCGCGCGAGATCGATATGGTGGCTGAAGGCATTCGTTCTTCCGGCGCGAAACTGGTTTCACTGAGCGACAGCCGCGCCACACCATTGCAACCCCATGCATCGACCAGCCTGCTCTTCTCAGCCGAGAGCCCGTCCTTTTTTCCCTCCGTGATTTCGGCTGTCGGCGTTGTCGAAGGGCTTGCCGCTGCCATGCTGACAGAGCTTCAGGACACAGCGATGGAACGCATCGGCACCATCGAAGAACAGCTTTATGCCTCCGGCTCCTACCACGCGCATCGGCGCGCACGATAACAGAGACCTCCGAATGACCCATGTTTTTCACCGCTCCCCTGGCAACCCGCTTCCGGTCGCTATCGGGGGGAGCGGCGCCTACATCACCGACGAAACCGGCAAGCGCTATATCGATGCCTGCGGTGGCGCTGCCGTGTCCTGTATCGGGCATGGCGATGTGCGTGTTCTTGAAGCCATTCAGCAGCAGATGGCGCAGATCAGCTATGCGCATACCAGCTTCTTCACCTCCAGTGCGGCCGAGGCACTCGCCGACCATCTGTGCGCCGCGACGCCGCTTCCCCTCGACAAGGTCTATCTCGTCGGCAGCGGCTCCGAAGCGATCGAAGCGGCGATCAAGATGGCGCGGCAGTATCATGTCGAGCGCGGCGAGCCCTCGCGCAGACTGGTGATCTCCCGGCACCAGAGCTACCACGGCAACACGCTGGGCGCGCTCTCGGTCGGGGGCAATCCGCCACGGCGAAAACCCTATGCCCCGTTCCTGCTCGAAGAACCCAAGATCGAGCCCTGCTTCGCCTACCGATATGCCCATGCTGGTGAAAGCGCGGATGACTATGCAAACCGTGCCGCCAACCTCCTTGAAGACAAGATAAGGGAACTCGGCCCTGAAAATGTCATCGCCTTTCTGGCCGAAACGGTCGTGGGAGCGACCGCAGGCGCGGTTGCCGCCGAAAAGGGCTACTTTCAGAAAATCCGGGAAATCTGTGATCGCTACGGGGTGCTTCTCATTCTGGATGAGGTGATGTGCGGCTCCGGCAGAACCGGCAGCTTTCTCGCCTGCGAGCAGGAAAATGTGGTGCCCGACATCCTGACACTCGCCAAGGGTCTTGGCGGCGGATACCAGCCCATTGCTGCCGTCATGTGCTCGGGCAACGTCTACGAGACCATTACCAAAGGCAGCGGCAGTTTCGTGCATGGGCACACCTATTCAGCCCATCCGCTGGCCTGTGCTGCCGCGCTTGCCGTTCAGCAGATCATTCGTGATGATGCTATGCTCGACAATGTGACTGTACGCGGCGCTCAGTTGCGCGACCGATTGCTCGCCCGGTTCGGCAATCACCCGCATGTCGGGGATGTTCGGGGGCGCGGCCTGCTTCAGGCCATCGAACTGGTCGAGCATCGCGATACCAAGGTGCCTTTCTCGCCCGGCCGGAAAATCGGCGCTGCGATCAAGAAAAGCGCCCTGGAGACGGGGCTCCTGATCTACCCGGGGAGCGGCACGATCGACGGGACCTCAGGCGATCACATTCTTCTGGCACCACCTTACAATGTCGACGGGGAAACCATTGATCTGATCGTCGAGAAACTGGGCCACGCCGTCGACGCCGCGCTCGGAGGACAGTAGTATTGGAATGACCCCGAGTGGCTGAACGCCCCGCATGGCGATCGCGGACTAATGCTCCATGACAAAGTGATCGGGTCCTACCTCCAGCATTCGGCGCGCGGGCCTCTCCCAGCCAAGCGGACGCACCGGGCTCTTCAACTCTTCGGCGATAAGACCGCGCCGGCGACCGCGCGTCGCCGGATCGGGGACCGGCACCGCATCGATGAGTTTGCGGGTGTAGGGGTGACGTGGATTGGACAGGACCGCGTCGCGTGGCCCGATCTCGACGATCTCGCCGAGGAGCATCACGGCAATGCGATGGCTGACCCTTTCGACGACCGCGATATCATGGCTGATGAACAGATAGGCCAAGCCTAGCTCGCGCTGCAGATCAAGCATGAGATTGACCACCTGCGCCTTGATCGAAGCATCGAGCGCCGAAACCGATTCATCGGCAACAATGAGACTGGGCTCAAGGGCGAGACCTCGGGCAATGCAGACGCGCTGGCGCTGACCACCTGAGAACTCGTGCGGGAAACGCAGCGCATGTTCCGGGGTGAGCCCAACCAATTCGAGGAGGCGGGCGACCTTGTCCTGCGCCTCCATGGGATTGCCGAGACCGTGCACCCGGATCGGCTCGGCGATAGCGGATCCCACCGTCTGACGGGGATTGAGCGAACCATAGGGGTCCTGAAAGATCATCTGCATGCGTCGGCGCGCTGCACGCAGGCTCGCCGGGTCGGCATCCATCAGGTTTTCGCCTTCAAACGAAACGCTGCCGGCGACCGGTTCGACAAGCCGCAGGATAGATCGGCCGGTTGTGGATTTTCCGCAGCCGGATTCCCCGACCAGCGCGAGCGTCTCGCCAGCGCGGACCGAGAACGACACATCCTCCACCGCATGGACCTGGCCCTTCACTCCACCAAACAGGCCTCCCCGTACCGCGAAACGTGTCGTCAGCCCCTCGACTTGCAGAATAGGCTTGCCGCGATTGTCCGGTTCACCTTTCGGCTCGGGACCTGGGCCGGAGAGATCCATTGCCGGGAACCGACGCGGTGTCTGCGTGTTGGCCAGCGTGCCAAGTTTGGGCACTGCGCCCAAAAGCATTCTGGTGTAGCCCTCTTTCGGGGCGTTGAAGAGCTCTGCTGCCGGCGCCTCCTCAACCTTGTCGCCTTTCAACATCACCACGACGCGATCGGCGATTTCGGCAACCACGCCCATATCGTGGGTGATGAACATCACCGACATGCCGATGTCTTTTTGAAGCTCGCGGATGAGCTCGAGAATTTGGGCCTGAATGGTCACGTCGAGCGCCGTTGTCGGCTCGTCGGCAATCAGAAGCTTGGGCTGGCAGGCAAGCGCCATGGCGATCATCACACGCTGGCGCATACCGCCGGAAAAACTGTGCGGGTGCTCGCTCGCGCGGCGCTTGCCATCCGGTATGCGCACAAGCTCGAAGAGGCGTTGGACCTCGGCTTCGGCCGCGGCCGCATCCATGCCGCGGTGGCGGCGCAGTGCTTCCGCCACCTGGAAGCCGACGGTGAGAACCGGGTTCAGGCTCGTCATGGGCTCCTGGAAAATCATGCCGATCTCGCCACCGCGCACATCGCGCATGGCTTCCTCGTCAAGGGTCAACAGCTCACGGCCATCAAGCTTGATCGAACCCTCTATGCGCCCCATGCCCTGCTGGATGAGCCGCATGATGGAGAGTGCGGTAACCGACTTTCCGGAACCGGATTCGCCGACCACGGCGACCGTCTCGCCGCGACCGATATCGAAGCTGACATTGCGCACCACCGGCAGCCATTTTCCCTCCACGCGAAAGGAAGTGGTGAGCCCGTTGATGGATAGGATGGGCGTGCTCATTCTTCACCCCGCAGTCTTGGATCAATGGCGTCGCGCAATCCATCACCGAGCAGATTGAGTGCGAAAACGACGATGAGGATGGCGATGGATGGAAAGAGGGCCAGCCAGAAACTATCGAGAATGTTCTCGAAGCCCTCCCGGATCATGCCGCCCCAGGTGGCGGTCGGCGGGGCCACACCAAGGCCGATGAAGGCAAGCGAAGCCTCCACGCGAATGGCCGTGGCGAGCCAGAGCGAACCCATGACGAGGATCTCCGGCGCGATGTTGGGCAGGATATGGCCGAACATCAGGCGTGTGTCGGAGTAACCCAGCGCACGACCGGCTTCGATAAACTCGCGGTTCTTTACGGCGATGGTGGGAGCACGTGCGATGCGGGCAAAGGGCGGGATGGCCGTCAGCGCGATCGCGATCACCAGATTGGCGATGGAAGGCCCAAGCATGGCAACGACAATGAGGCCGAGGATCAACGAGGGGAAGGCCAGCAGCACATCCATGATCTGCATGATGATGATATCGGTGCGCCCGCCATAATAGCCTGCGATCATGCCGATCAATGTTCCAAGAAGCATGGCCGACCCGATGGCAAGCAGACCGATGGCAAGCGAAATGCGCGCGCCCCACAGAATGCGGGAGAGCGTATCGCGGCCATAATAATCCGTGCCGAACCAGTGCTCGGCCGATGGCGGCTTGAGCCGAAACAGGATGTTCTGATCAAGCGGATCATAGGGCGCAATCCAGGGCGCCAGGATGGCCAAGGCGGCGACGATCAGGAAAACACCGAGGCCGACCCAGGACGTCTTGTTGGCATTGAAAGCCTTCAGGAGGCCACTGCCGGTGGCGGCGAGCGCGCTGCGCAGATAGGCAACGCGCGAAAGAGAGGTTGTTGTAGCCTGTGTCATGAGTACTTGATCCTCGGGTCGATCAGACCATAGGTCAGGTCGGTCAACAGGTTCACGAGAACGACGATAAGCGTGTAGATCACCATCATGCCCTGTAGCATGGTGTAATCACGCTGGTTGAGTGCACCGATGATGAGCTTTCCGAGTCCCGGGCGATTGAAGACGATTTCTGTCAGAACCGAATTGCCAATCAAAATCCCGAGATAAAGACCGACCACCGTGACGACCGGGATCATCGCGTTGCGTAGGCAGTGGCGCCAGATGATGGTGGCAAAGGCCAGCCCCTTGGCATAGGCCGTTCGCACATAGTCCTGATTGAGCACCTCCAGCATGGCTGAGCGCGCCACGCGGGTGATGTAGGCGGCCATGATGAGGCCGAGATTGATTGCAGGCAGCGCGAGATCGCGCAGGCGCTCGCCCAATGTCGTGCCCTGCCCCGAACTGATCACCGGGAACCACCTGAGCTGGATGGCGAAAACCAGAAGCAGGAGAACCGCAGAGACGAATGCCGGAAAGGAAAGCCCGAGCAGCGATGCCATACGGGTGATGTAATCGGGAAGCTTGTTGCGCCGAACTGCGGACCACACACCAAGCGGAACACCGACCACGGCGCCCAGGATGAGCGATACGATCGTCAGCTCAAGGGTCGCAGGCAGGACCTTCAAAATCTCTTGAATGACCGGGCGACCCGAGACCATGGAGACGCCCCAGTCTCCGACGATCACGCCTCCCAGAAACTGGACATATTGCACATAGAGCGGCTGATCGAGGCCGAGCCGGGCTCGCAGAGCAACCAGCGCTTCCTGGCTGGCCTGGTCACCAAGGATCGCCATCGCCGGATCGCCCGGAAGAATGCGGACGATGAAAAACACGATGGTCAGAACGGCAAAGAGCGTGATGACCGCGAAGCCAAGCCGTTTGAGGACGAATGCTGTCATGGCACCTTTCGGTGCGCCGAAGCCAAACCGGCGATGCTCCGCCCCCTGCCATGTGGAAACAGGCAAGGGGCGGGCCGGATCATCGGGATCGGCGCGATACCGTTCCCTATTCGGTGAAGTGGGCTGCTTCGGTCACCGGCGGGCTCAGATTGAGCGAACCGTTGACTTCCACGCCGAGATCAAGCGTGTCTTTCCACGCCCAGAGCTGGAGGCTCTGCACAATCGGAATGGCGCAGACCTCATCCATGATCTTGCGCTGTGCTTCCGCCCACAGTTCAAGCTGCTTCTCCGGATCCGTCGCCACACGGGCACCGGTGATCTCGTCATCTGCCACCGCGCAATGGGAGAAATTGGTCACCGCCGTCGGTGTGCCGACGATGGAATCGGAGTGGAAGAACTGAGTCAGATAGGTGTCGGCAACAGGGAAGCGCGCTGCCGAATAGTGGGTCACCTGGCTCAAATCCTTGCGGATCTGCTCGTGGAAGGTCGCGTGCTCGACGGTCTCGATCTCAAGATTGATGTCCGCCTCACGCAGAAGAGCCTGAATGGCTTCCATCGTGGTGATCATCCCCGGGAGGGTGGTGTGGATCGCCTTGATGGTCACGCCATCGGGGTGGCCCGCCTCGGCAAGAAGCGCCTTGGCCTTCTCGATGGAATATTCGTAGGTCGGCACATCGTCGGTGAAGCCGAGATAACCTTCCGGAACAGGCGATACTGCCGCGAGCGTCACGTCCGGCCCCTTGAACTGAACCATCGCATCACGGTTGACCGCATGGGCCACGGCGCGGCGGACACGAACATCGTCAAGCGGCGGCATCGTCATGTTGAGATGGATGACGGACATTTCGCCAGGCTTCATCACCGCCACTTTCGTGCCGGGAATCTTCGAAATGCGCTCGACCCAGGTCTGATCCTGCTTGCCGTAGATCATATCGATCTCACCCGACTGGAACGCCAGGTCACGCGAAGCATCCGAGGGGATGTAGCGGTAGTAGATTTCCTTGATCTTGGGTTCGCCGCGGAAATATTCGGGATTGGCCACAAGCTTCACATATTGCTGCGGCTGGTATTCATCGAACATGAAGGGCCCGGTGCCGATGGGCGTGCGTTCGAAATCCGCACCCAGTGCCTCGACCGCGTCCTTGCAGACGATGTTGCCACCATGATAGGGCACGAGCATGCCAAGGAGGCTTGGAACCGGGTTCTTGAGTTTGATCGTGACTTCATAGTCACCCGTTGCCTCGACACTGTCGAACGCCGTGTAGTCCTTGGCGAAGGCCGAGACATCCGCATTTGCCGAGCGATTGAGCGAATAGACCACATCTTCAGCGTCAAGCGGGCCGTAATCGCCGTGGCATTCGACATCCTCGCGCAGCTTGAAGGTCCAGGTAAGTCCGTCCTCCGACGCCGTCCAGCTTTCCGCGATGTCGGGTTCAATATTGGCGGGGCTTGCCTCACCAGGCTTGATCCGCACAAGGCCGTTGAACATCCAGTGCAAAAGGCCCTTGTCGGGTGTGGATGTTGCCACATGCGGATCAAGCTTGCCCGCATCGGCGCTTCCCATGCCGATGTTCAAGGTCTCGCCCGCGGCAAGCGCGCTGCCTGCCATCAGCAGGCTTATCAATGTCGTTCCGATTGTTCTTTTCATTGGTTCCACCTCTTCGAGTTTCGATCTGTCGTGACGTGCTCCCTAAAGCGTGTCTTCGAGCCGGCAATTCACCAGCATTTCAGCCATCGCTGCCGTGTTCGGCAGGGCGATCGCCGTAGCAGCAAGCTCGGCAAGGTCGCCGGGCTCTATCATCTCCTCGCGCGCCACCTTCGTGACGCCCGCGGTGAGATCGGTTGCAACGAAGCTCGGGCAAAGCGCGGTTGCGCGCACGCCATGCTCCCAGCCGATGCGGCGCGTGCCGTGTGTCAGCGCCATCATGGCATGCTTCGTCATATTGTAGGCGATGTTTTCGTTGCGGACCCGCTTTCCCGAAAGCGAGACCACATTGACGATGCGTCCGCTTCCAGACGCCTTGAGATGCGGAAGGCAGGCACGGGTGAGGAAAAGAGGGCCCTTCACATTGATTGTCCAGAGCGCATCAAGGTCCGCTTCCTCGCCGATTTCGATGGAAAATGTGTTGGAGGTGCCTGCGTTGTTGACCAGAGCATCGAGGCGGCCGAATTTTTCCAGTGTCGCCGCCAGCCAGTCCGCATGTGTCTGCCGGTCGCCGGCTTCATACCGGGCGCAGAGCAGCCGGTCTCCGGCAAGGTGGGTGAAAGCGGCTTCCAGCGACGCCGCATCCCGCGCGCCGGCACTCACCGCGTATCCCTTTGCGTGCAGTGTTTCCACCAGCGCCCTGCCAATCCCCCTGCTGGCACCGGAAACCATCACCACACGGCCTGCTGGATCAAGCACTTCTGTCTCCCCTCATCATTTCCCTCTCAACCATGCAATGTCAGTGCAGCGTGATCCTTTGGAGAAAGGTTCGAAAAACGGCCAAATCCAAAGGCACTGATATCCAACTCCGGCGGCCGGTTCAGGAGAAGCTGGGCTGCGAGCAGGCCGCTTATCGGCCCGATACCGAAACCATGACCGGAAAACCCTGCCGCCACCACCAGATTGTCGACGCCAGGCACGGCATCGATGACCGGCAGAGCGTCCGGAGTGAGATCAAGCACCCCACCCCAAACGCTTTCGATCTCGGCATCGGCAAAGACCGGCAACACGTGGGAAACGCGGGAGATCGTCTCCTGGATCTTTCCCATGGAGGTTCGCGCCACAGGCTTGCCATCCTTCTCATCAAGTTTGCCCGTCCAGATTTCCGCGCCGCTCGTCACCCTTAGATGGCCCCCGGCCTCCTGTCGCACCGCCATATTTGCGTTGGCGACACCGAGCACGGGCGCAACCACCGGTGGGCAGGGCGCGCTGCGCAGGACCGTGACAAGCGGATGCTGCAACGGGATGGCGTGGCCAAGCGGTTCCAGAAGCCTATTGACCAGGATGCCTGGAGCCGCAAGAACCGCCCCAGCCGATATCTCCCTGTTCCGGGTAACGGCACCGCTGACTTTCGCTCCGTTCACCACCAGACGCTGGACGACCTCCCCCGTCGAAATTTTCACGCCCTTTCGCTCCGCCAGCCGCAGATAGGCGTTCACCGTGGCAACCGGATCTGCGTGGCCATCCGTCGGGCACCAGGAAGCAGCCCGCACAGACGCCGAAAGGGCCGGCACCATGGCGCGGACCGCGCTGTTGTCGGCCAGAAAACTTATGTCGAGCCCGGCCGCCTTCTGATCGGCAACCAGCGCTTTTATTGTCTCCACTTCGGCGTCGCTGCGCGCCAGGCGCAGATTTCCCTCCTGGCGGTAATGCGTCTTAGCTTCCAGCCTGTGATCCAGTTCCTGCCAACGCGCCACAGCAGCCCGGGCCAGCGGGAGCTCGGCTGGATGTCGACCGGACTGCCGTACACCGGCCAGCGTCCAGCCCGATGCCATGGCCGCAGGGCCGTAACGGTCGACCACTTCCACCCGCGCGCCCATCTCCGCAAGCTCAAGGGCCGCGACCGCGCCCGTTATACCTGCCCCGATGACGAGGACATCGGCTGCGCTCATGCCACCGCTCTCCTAGAGAACCTGGAAAGGCTGAACGGTTTCGGGTCCACCACCGGCGTTTCGCCTGTCGTCATCTGCGCGGCAAGCAGGCCCGCGCCCGGGCCGATGCCGAAACCGTGGCCGGATAGTCCTGTTGCGATCAGGAGCCCCTGCCATCCCGGCGGTGAATCCAGAACAGGAATTTCGTCTGGCATAACGTCGATCATCCCGCCCCAAGTCTCGACCGGGTGGGCATCAGCCAATTGCGGATGCAACTCTCTCGCCGCATTCATCACGCTGTTGATGAGCCGTGGGTCCGGCTTCGGATCAAAGACCCGGACGCGCTCGAAAGGGGTTTCCTCATCGGCCCGCCAACGGGCCGTTCCGAGCGGGCCAAAGAAATCCCGCCCGGCCTTGATTGTCATGATGCGCCAGCGATCCCGCAACACGGGCAGAAATGCGCCAAAATGACGGAACGCTGCCGGAATGAGCTGAAACTCGGCGGCACCGCTGCGCGCAATCGTGTAACCGCCATCCAGCCGCCTCCGCACGGAAGCACGCGCAGCACCCAGACCGCCGGACACGATCTCCGGCGCGGGGCCTGTTCGCAATACAGATGACTTGACGGCAAGCTGCGGCAGATTCAGCCCGAGATTTTCAAGGAATGTGCGCGACCACACGCCGCCGGCCAGGATGACCGACTTACACGCTATTTCACCATGTTCGGTGACAACACCGACAACCGCGCCATTGGCTCTTTCCACCATCCGAACCGCGCAGTTTTCAAGGACGGTAACACCGCATTTCTTTGCATATCGAGCCATTGCCGGCACAGCAAGCGCAGGTTCAGCTGTTGCATCCGAGGGCGTGTGGATGGCACCCCGGAAGCGGCGGTCACCACGGCCGAGAAACCGATCCGTCTCGGCTGAAGACAAAAGAACCGTGTCGAGCTGAAAGGGCTTTGCTGCCTCGTACCACGCCTCATGGGGTTCGAACTCGGCGTCATTTTCCGCGAGATAGGTGGTGCCGCGCACGCCATAGCCGATGTCCGTGTCGAGCTGCGGGACGATCCGCGCCCAAAGACGCGCGCTCTCGATCATCAACGGCAGTTCACGTAGATCGCGTCCCGTCTTGCGGATCCAGCCCCAGTTTCGCGAGGACTGCTCGCCGGCTATGCGCCCCTTCTCGCACAGGACGACCGGAATGCCCCGCTCGGCCAGATGAATAGCCGCCGTGACACCAACAATACCGCCACCGATAACCACAATCTCGGTTTGATTTGGAACGGGGGACGGATCAATCCTCCCCTGGGAGCTGGTACCGTTCACCTTCATGCCCCTCACATGGCCGGATGGAATTATCCTGTCAGTGAACGGCTGAAGCGGCTATAAGGCAAATAAGGATTTATTCCATCTCTATCAGAAAAACTTATAGCCAAATGCTCAGCCCACGATCTCTGGAAGCCTTTCGCGAAGTGATGCGCACCGGTAGTGTTTCCGGGGCTGCAGAAGAACTTCTGATCTCACAACCAGCCGTCAGCCGCCTGATAAGGGAACTGGAGGAACGGCTCGATCTGCGGCTCTTTACCCGCCACGGCGGTCGGATTGTTGCGACACCGGCCGCGCATGAATTCTGGATGGAGGTTGAGCGCAGCTTCACCGGATTGAAGCATATCGAGCGGGCGGCCCAACAGATCAAGCGCGGGCAACGTGCCACGCTGAGCATCGCTGCAGCACCGGCGTTCGCCCAGGCAGCGTTGCCACAGGCCGTTGCTGAACTCCACCAGTTACGGCCCGAGTTCCGAGCGGAGTTTTTCTCGATGACCACGCTGCCTGTGGTGCGACAAGTCGCGCTGCGGCAATGCCAGATCGGCTTCGGTATTCCGACCCAGCACAAGTCGGAGATCGATGTGGTGCGAACCGGCGCATTGCCCTACCGCTTCATCGCTCCAGCCGGACATTTCCTGGGCGAGAAGGCGGAGGTGGAAATAGAGGATTTGTCGGGCCTGGATTTCGTGGGCTTTGTCGATTCCACCATGACCGGCCGCAGTTTCGACCGACGCTTTGCAAGAATGCGCAAGCCGCCGGTGATGAAGATGCGCAGCTATCTTTCCATCGTCATTGCCGCTCTGGTGCGGCGCGGCCTGGGCGTGGGGATCGTCGATCCATTCACCGCCGAGGAACATGAGCGCGCCGGGGGTATCGTCCGTCCTCTCAACACTGAAGAGCGCTTTGAATACTCGGTTATCAAGCCGATCGGAGAAAAGCTCAGCCCGGAGTGTGAAGCGCTGGTGGAGATCTTTGAGCGTCTGGCCGAGGCACACCGGCACGAACCTGACTAGGGGTCATGCCATATGCCTTGCGAAAAGCCGTCGTGAAACTCGAAATGTTGTTGTAACCGGCCAAATACGCTGCATGCGCGATCGGGATTCCATCCTGCGCAAGGGCCGCGCGAGCAGCTTCCAGGCGTTTCTGCCGAATGAAGTCGAAGACTGTCATGCCGAAGTGCATCTTGAAATGCCGTTGCAGCGTGGAGGTGCTGCAGCCGACCTCACGCGCGATGCGGCCTATGGTGAGTTCCCGATCCAGATTGCCGGCTATGAAATCGCGGGCACGCTCACAATACCGCAGGCTGATGAGCGTCGGCGCAGGAAGAAGCTCATGCTTTTCCGCGAGCATCGTCAACAGGGACTGCCACATCAGATCAAGCCCCTGAGCTCTCAGATAGAGGGAGCACAACTCGCCCTGCAGGGCTGGCGGCGGCTGCATGATCTTCTGGGCTGACTGGACGATGTGTTGCCCCGGCTCAAAGGCAAAATGGGCAAGATGCTGAGAAAAGAAGGTCCGAAGGACCGATTGTTGCGCTTCATCCTGCACCTCAAACAGACGCTGAAGCCAGGGCAGCGGTGCAGAAATCATCACCTTGCGCAGCGGTGTCTCGCTGTCATTGAAGAAGCGTAACCGGCTGTCCTTTGCGATATTGAGCATGAACACTGTCGGCGAGCGCTCCGCCTCCGTGCCCGCGTCGATCTCAAAATGTCGGCCATCGATCACGAAGTGCTGGGCGCCCTGCAACAGCACCATCAACATGAATTTCGGCCAGATGTTCAGCTCACGCGTATCGGAGGTGCAGTTGGGCACCCCCTCCAGGGCACCAACAAAAAGTTCCTGTGATGTGTACTGCATTCAAAGACCCTGACACCGGCACGGCGCGACCGACATCGCGACCGGCACAATGCCGTTTGAGCCTAAGAGATTGCAGTTCCTGACAAACTCTTTCGGCTCGACACGTTTTTGAGGTCAGACATATATATGACCAATCTTCTCAAGATTAAGCTGTACGGGTGCGAGAAGCAAGGCTGAGGCCTGAAACAAGCGACCGGCACCAGCACGATGCTTGAGAAGTTCGCGAGCAAGGGGCTCATTCCGGTGGGATCGCGAAACGGTGTGTCTGCTTGCGCAGGCACGATACCGACGCTTCGTCTCTTATCGACCCTTTGCTGCATCAGACCATTGGCTGCCAAGCCGGAGCCCAGCGCTTTCCGGCCGGGGATCAACAGGGAAACAAAAATGACGTTTACGCGGATACTGCCGCTTACCGGTGTCTCGCTGCTTGCGATGGCTTCCGCATTGCAGGCACAGGACGGCAACCAGACAACCACTGTCCTCGACACGATCACCGTCATCAGCGACGGCAAGGAAAACATCGAAGCGACGGGCGGCACGGTTGTAACGAGGGAAGACCTGGAGACCCTCCAACCCAGCAATACCTCGGAGCTTTTTTCGCGTGAATCCTCGATCAGCGTCTCGGGCGGCGGCGGCCCTTCCAAGCGTATCCACGTTCTGGGCATGGAACAGTCGCACCTTGCCGTCAGCGTGGATGGCGTGCCGCAGACCGCAACAAGCTGGCACCATACCGGTTCAAACGTCATCGACCCCGTATTCCTGAAGCAGGTGGAGGTGGAAGCCGGTGCCGCCGCCGCCGATTCCGGCTTTGGCGCGGCAGCCGGTGCGATCCGCTACGAGACCGTCGGTGCACTCGATCTCCTTGAAGAGGGAAAGAACCTCGGTGCAAGGCTCGGACTTTCCTATGGCACCAACGGCCGGGGCTTCTCGGGCAGTGCCGCCGGTTATGGCCGACACGAAGGGTTCGACTGGTTCGTGATGACGCACGGCGCAACGGGCAAGAACTACGAGAACGGCGACGGGCTGGAAATCCTCGGCACCGAGCCCGCGGCCCGCAACATTCTCACCAAACTCGGCTATGAAGCAGAAGGTCATCGCCTCGAGCTGGGCTATGAGCGCAGCCGCGACAAGGCTGATCGCCTGATCAAGATGAACATGGGGCTGGCCGGCGACACGGTGCATCCGCTCGAAGTGGCGCGGGATGCCGTGAACCTGAAATACACCACAACGGCACCCACCGACATGTGGGATCCGGAGGTGATGGTCTATTACAGCGAGAACAACTATTGGCGGCCGAACTATCAGGACCGCACCAATGGCAATATGGCGCTGGATGAAGACCTGTTCGGCGGCAAGGTCCAGAACCGTTTCACTTTCGACAGCGGCAACATCACGGCGGGTGTCGATTTCGGCCGGCATGGCTATTTCACCGACAATTACGGCAACAATGACCGCCGATACCGCGACTTCTCGACCTTTCAGCTCGGCGCCTTCGCGCAGGGCCGCTTCGAATTCGACAACGGCTTCAACCTGTCGACCGGCGTGCGCTATGACGGCCATCGCTTCACCGACTGGAACGACACAAAGTTCTCCGACAGCGGTGCCAGCGTGAACGCGACGGTCTCCTATAAGTTCAACGACCATTTCGAGGTGTTTGCCGGTGCCTCGCGCACCTGGCTGGGCTATGTGATCGGCGATTATGGCTATGTGCACGCCCGCGACGACAGTTTCACCACAGCCCCCGGCTTCAGCGCCGGCACGGCGCAGAACCTCAAAGTGGGGGCGAATTTCGGAGGCGAGAACTGGAACGCCGGCGTGACCTTCTTCGACACACGCATTGACGGCCTGCCCGTCTATGAGTGGGGAACGGGCGGCACGCTGCACAATTCTCCCGATGAGTCACGCTCGCGTGGTGTGACGCTGAATGCCGGATATCGCTGGGAAAACACGAAGATCGGCGCAACGTTCACAAAGGCGAAGGTGACGACCGGAGACAATACCGCCCTTCCCAACAGCAGTACCTTCATGCCGATTGGCGATATGGCCACGCTTTATATCGACCATGTCATTCCGGACTACAATCTGAAGCTGGGCGCATCCTTGGCCTGGGCGGGGAAGATCTCCGATGCCTATGCCACGGCTGAAGGGTTTTACGATCAGCCCGCCTATACGGTGGTCAACACCTATGCCGAATGGACGCCGCCGTCCTATGAAAACATGACCATTCGCGTCGGCGTCGAAAATCTGTTCGACGAAACCTATTTCGAGCGCACCGGCTTTGCCGCAAGCTCGAACCGTGGCGGGATCGAACCCGTGTATGCGCCAGGTCGCACCTTCACATTCCACACCGCCGTAAAGTTCTGACCTCACCGAGAGCAGAACAGAAACCTTGAAACCGGGGCCGGCCAGCGCAATGGTTGGCCCTTCCCTTTTCGGCCTTCAGGTCGACCATCCGGACACAGCCCTGTAAAAATCCTGTCGCATGCATTCGCTACGGATAACGGCAGATGCCGCCATCGGCGGCTCAATCCAGCCAAACAGCCAGAGGACTGCCGTGATGAAAAAGCAGGATATCGTTCGCCTGTCATGGGACGAATTCGACGAGATGCGCGATCCGCGCCCTGAGGACAATGGTTTTGACGCCGTGGTGGAGCGTGCCATCTCGCGTCGCGGTTTTCTGGGTGGTGTTCTCGCCTTCGGTTCTGCGGCCGCCGTTATGGGGTCCGGCGTTCTTTCTTCCACCTCAACCGCAAAGGCTGAAGGCGCGGCTTTCAAATTCGAGCCGATCGGGATCGCGACCGATCACGAAATACACGTTCCCAATGGATATCGCTGGAAAACACTCGTTCGCTGGGGCGACCCGCTCTTCACGGATGCGGAAGGCGCCTACTCGCCAGCGGCCGGAGTTCCTGTCGAAATGTCGGACAAGGTGTTCGGTGAGAACACCGATGGCATGGAGACCTTTGTCGATGGTGACAAGACGATCCTTGCCATCAATTCCGAATATGTGAACCCGGAAATCAATCTCCCCGCAGAAGCGGAAGGCATGCCTCGCAATGCCGACGAGGTGAAACTCCTCAAGAACATGCAGGGCGTGACAGTGCTGGAAATCGCCGACAGGGGCGAGGGCTACGCCGTGGTGCTCGACAGCCCCTATAACCGCCGCATCACCCATGAGACGCCGATGACCATGGACGGCCCGGCAGCAGGCTCCGATCTGGTCAAGACCAATGCCGATCCGGAAGGCCGCTCGCCGAAAGGCACCATGAACAATTGCGGCTCCGGCAAGACGCTCTGGGGCACCTATCTGACCTGCGAAGAAAACTTCAACGGCTATTTCGGCACGACGGCAGAACGCGAGGCCACGGAGGGCGAAGTGCGCTACGGCATCGGCGGTGAAGGCCGCTACGCCTATGAGAAGTTCGACGAACGCTTCGACCTGTCCAAGGAACCCAATGAGCCGAACCGCCACGGCTGGGTGACGGAGATCAACCCGCTCGATCCGGAATCGACGCCCGTCAAGCACACTGCGCTCGGACGCTTCAAGCACGAAAACGCCGAGATGGTGCAGGCTGCCGACGGGCGCGTCGTGGTCTATATGGGCGACGATGAGCGCGGCGAGTTCATCTATCGCTACGTGTCGAACGGCACCTGGGCCGAAGGCCAGCCCACAGACGGGTTGCTTTCGGACGGCACACTCTATGTCGCCAAATTCAACGATGACATGACCGGCGAATGGCTGCCACTGACACCCGAAAGCACTGGAATGTCCATTGAGGAGATTCTTGTCTTTTCCCGTATCGCCGGCTCCAAGGTCGGGGCCACCACGATGGATCGTCCGGAATGGGTTGCCGCCAATCCGTTGCGGGTCGAGGCCTATTGCGCCCTGACCAACAACAAGAATCGCGGTGTGAAAGCCAATGCCGGCGGCGATGAACAGCCGGTGGGCGGGCCCAACCCACGCGAGACCAACAATTTCGGCCAGATCGTTCGCTGGCGGCCGGAAGGGGAAGACCATGGCGCTGACAGGTTTACCTGGGATCTTTACGTCATGGCCGGCAATCCGAAGGCGTATAACAATGTCTATGCCGGATCGGACAATGTGAACGAAGGCAACATGTTCAATTCGCCCGATGGCATGGCGTTCTCTTCGGACGGGTTGCTGTGGATCCAGACCGATGGTGATGACAGCAATGAAGGTGAATTCGAAGGACAAGGAAACAACCAGATGCTGGTCGGCAATCCCGAAACCGGTGAAATCGCGCGCTTCCTCACAGCTCCGAACGGCGCAGAAGTGACCGGCCTTACCTGGTCGCCGGACCGCAAGGTTGCGTTCGTCGGCATCCAGCATCCCGGCGGCAGCTGGCCAGACGGCAATGGAAAGCCACGCTCGGCAGTGATCTCCGTCTGGCGGGAAGACGGTGAAGTCATCGGCTAGCTCGAAACGCTGCAATTGATGAACGAGGCAGGAAGACGCACTTCCTGCCTCTTTTCGTTCAGGGAAACGAGTGCGCTGCGCTCGCTTTGCCGGTGCTCCATCGCAGGCACTTTGTGGCCGAACTGTCGCGAACGGCTTGACGTTTCGCCGATTCCATCCCACCTGTGTGCCGCTCAATTCTGCCAAACACCAACCGGACTCCCAAACGTGCAAGCGCTCAAAAGCCTGATCGAATCCCGCCGTTTCGAAGCGGTCATCACTGCCCTTATCGTCGTCAATGCGATCACGCTGGGTCTTGAGACTTCTGAACGGGCCATGGCTGCATTTGGCCCACTGTTGAAAACACTGGACCAGGCCATATTGGGTGTTTTCGTCGCCGAGCTTCTCGCGCGCTTCGTCGTCTACCGGCAGAACTTCTTCCGCGACCCGTGGCGTATCTTCGACCTCGTGGTGGTGGGCATTGCGCTTGTTCCGGCGACCGCCGGGCTCTCGGTGTTGCGCGCGCTGCGCATCCTGCGTGTTCTGCGGCTTGTCAGCATGGTGCCGTCATTGCGGCGTGTGGTCGGGGGACTGATCTCGGCCCTGCCTGGCATGGGTTCCATCATGCTGCTTCTAGGGCTGGTGTATTATGTTTTCGCCGTCATGGCCACGAAGCTGTTCGGCGCCTCCTTTCCGGACTGGTTCGGCACGATAGGCCTTTCTGCCTACTCGCTGTTCCAGATCATGACACTGGAAAGCTGGTCGATGGGCATCGTCCGTCCGGTGATGGAGGTCTATCCGCTCGCCTGGCTTTTCTTTATTCCCTTCATCGTCTCGACCACCTTCACGGTGTTGAACCTGTTTATCGGTATCATCGTCTCGGCGATGCAGGCCGAGCATGATGAAGAGGCATCGGCTGAGCGCACCGCCCTGCAGGCCGAGCAGGAGATCATCCTCAACGAGATTCGAGCCCTGCGCAAAGAAGTGCAGGCAATGGCCGCGGAAAAGGCGCGAGAGAAGCGCTAATTTTTGCGTCAGCCCATGCGGAAGTGTTTGGAAAGCTTCAGCGACTGGCCCTGATAATTGGATTTCAGATCTGCGCCATAGAGTGCATCAGGGCGTGAAAGCATCCGCTCGTAGACGAGGCGGCCCACGATCTGGCCATGCTCGAGAATGAACGGGACCTCATGGCTGCGCACTTCCAGAACCGCGCGGCTGCCGGTGCCGCCGGCAGAGGAATGACCGAAGCCGGGATCGAAGAAGCCCGCATAGTGCACTCGGAACTCGCCCACCAATGGATCGAAGGGCGTCATCTCGGCGGCATGGTGCGGCGGCACATGCACCGCTTCCTGTGACACGAGAATGTAGAACTCGTCGGGATCGAGGATCAGGCCGCCCGCACCGTCGCCGGTCAAAGGCTCCCAGAAGTCCGCGATGTCGTGTTGATCGCGCTTGTCCACATCGATCAGCGCCGTGTGGTGTTTTGCACGGTAGCCTATCAGCCCGGTGCCGCCACCGCTCAGATCGACCGAAAGCGCGATACCACCACCGGTGATGTTGGGATCTTCCGAAGCAACAAGCGTCTCGCGCGCATGCAGCTCCGCCAGCGCGCTTTCATCGAGCAGCGCCTTGCCGGTACGGAAGCGGATCTGGGAGAGGCGCGAGCCGGTGCGCACCACGATCGGAAAAGTGCGCGGGCTCACCTCCATATAAAGCGGACCGGAATAGCCGGCGGGGATCTTGTCGAACTCCTGCCCGTGATCGGTCATCACGCGGGTAAAGATGTCGAGGCGTCCGGTCGAACTTTTGGGGTTGGCCGAGGCGGAAATGCCGTCTGGCAGATCGAGCCCCTCCAGCAGTGGGACAATATAGACGCAGCCCGTCTCCAGAACCGCGCCCTCACCGAGCGCGATCTCATGCAGCTTGAGTTTCTCGAGCTTTTCCGAAACGCGGTGGTTCGGTCCCGGCAGGAAGCTGGCGCGCACGCGATAGGCGACGGTGCCAAGTCGCAGATCGAGGCTGGCCGGCTGAATTTGATCGTGATCCAGCGGGCGGGCCGAGGCAAGCGCCCCATTGTCGAACAGTGCCGCGATATCCTTGTCCGGCAGAATTCCCGCTTTTGCCAACGCCCCTCTCCTTGCACAGGCTTTGTTTGAACGAGGTTTAGCGCCGCTTGTCGTTGACGCAAGGCGCTTGAGGGCGTAATGGAGCTTTATCCCGTGGTGATTTGGCCGGTCGGCTTGCAGCCACGTTAAAGAAGTCGCTAAAAGGCCGTGCTCGATCACCGGACCGGCATGCGGCTTTTCGCGGCCGGTTTTTTGTTGGGTGTAGAAGCGATGACAGAGAATTCCGAGAACGACTGGAAACCACAGACAGCGCTGGTTCATGGCGGGGTCACACGCTCGCATTTTGGCGAAACCTCCGAAGCGCTCTATCTGACGCAGGGCTTCATCTATGACAGCGCAGAAGCGGCGGAAGCCCGCTTCAAGGGTGAGGAACCGGGCTTCGTCTATTCCCGCTATGCCAACCCGACCGTTGACATGTTCGAGCGCCGCATGTGTGCACTGGAGGGCGCCGAAGAGGCGCGCGCCATGTCTTCCGGCATGGCGGCTGTCACCGCCGCGCTGCTTTGCTCGCTCAAGGCAGGCGATCATGTGGTGGCCGGCCGCGCGCTTTTCGGATCCTGCCGCTGGGTCGTCGAAACGCTGATGCCCCGCTACGGGATCGAGACAACGCTTGTCGACGGCGCGAAGCTTGAAAACTGGAAAGCGGCCATACGCCCCAACACCAAGCTTTTCTTTCTTGAAAGCCCCACCAATCCGACATTGGAAGTGGCGGACATTGCCGGTGTCGCCGCCCTTGCGAATGAGATCGGCGGGCGTCTCGTTGTCGACAACGTGTTCGCCACTCCTCTCCTGCAGAAGCCTCTTGAACTGGGCGCGCACGTGGTCGTCTATTCCGCCACCAAGCACATTGACGGTCAGGGCCGATGTCTGGGCGGTGTTGTGTTGTCGGACAAGGAATGGGTGGACGAGCAACTCCAGGACTTCTTCCGCCACACCGGGCCCAGCCTTTCGCCCTTCAACGCATGGACGCTGCTCAAGGGGCTGGAGACACTGCCGCTGCGCGTGCGCCAGCAAACCGAAAGCGCCGGCCGCATCGCCGATCTGCTCGCCGACCACCCCAAGGTCGCCCGTGTCATCTATCCGGGGCGCGAGGATCACCCCCAGGCCGATATCATCGCCCGGCAGATGAAGGGCGGTTCGACCCTGATCTGCGCTGAACTGAAAGGCGGCAAGAAGGACGCATTCGCTTTTGAGAATGCTTTGAAAATCTTCCAGATTTCAAACAATCTGGGTGACGCCAAGAGCCTGATTACCCATCCTGCCACGACGACGCACAAGAATCTGTCTGACGAGGCACGCGCCGAGCTGGGCATCGGCGACGGCACGCTGCGCCTGTCGGTCGGTCTGGAGGATTGCGATGACCTTCTCGCCGACGTTGAACAGGCACTCGATGCGATCTAGCCAGGAGTCTAGCTGAACCGCCTGCCCGCCAGAACAATGCGTGAAACGGTGGTATAGGCGGTCAGCGCGGCGAAGCCAAAGGCGAGTACCGGAAACCAGGACGGTAAGAGACACATGGCCACGAATACGGCAAGTGTCTCGCTCGCTTCGGCAAGCCCCGTGGTGAAGAACAGCGATTTCTCCCCCCGTGCATCGCTCTTGAGCCCGCGCTTTTCGGCCATGATCGCGTAGGCCAGGAAGCTCGCCCCGTTCACGTAGAACGCCAGTAGAAGGACAGCGCCGGCAATCGCGTTTGCACCGGGATCGACGATGATGAAGCCGAGCGGCACGGCTCCGTAAAAGGCAAAATCCAGAACGATGTCGAGATAGCCGCCGAAATCGGTCTTGCCGTGAATTCTGGCAATGGCTCCATCCAGCCCGTCACATAAGCGGCTGGCCAAAATGAGGGCGAGGCCCGCCCAGAAAGCCTGATATGCAATGAGAGCGGCGGCGGCCAACCCCAGGGCAAGCCCCGCATAGGTGACAGCATTGGCGCGCACCCCCGCTGCCGCGAGTTGAGCGGCAATGGCCGATAACCCCGGGTCGATCTTTCGATGCGCCCAACCGTCAAGCATGTTTCACCAGCGCGTTGTCCTCAATGCCCCATGCTTATCGCCATTCGACCTCTCGTGCCGCTCACAATGGCGTCATGAAAGATCATCGCACCCCGTGCATGATCCCCCGTGACATCTCTGCTATGCTCTTGATCTTTCACGGGAAGGCCCCATCCTTCCTGCCTCGAGTGCGTGCAATGCGAGTTTGAGCCATGTACAGAGCTGTTACCCAATCGATCGAAGTGAGCGCTGAACCCAGCTACCTGCCCGCACAGTCAGACCCGGAAAGCGGCCATTTTGTATGGGCTTATCGGATCACGATCACAAACCATTCGCCCGAGACTGTTCAACTTGTCGCGCGATATTGGCACATAACCGACGAGACAGGCCGGGTTCAGGAGGTGCGTGGAGAAGGCGTGGTGGGAGAGCAGCCGGTCCTGCAACCGGGCGACAGCTACACGTATACGTCTGGCTGCCCGCTGACCGCTCCCTCCGGCATCATGGTGGGGCGCTACACGATGCGGGGACCGCGCGGGGCGCTGTTCGAGATTGACATTCCCGCATTTTCGCTCGATCTCCCCGGCGCCGCGGCCCGGATCAACTGAAATCCTTCGGATCGAAGACATATTCGGTCGAACAGAACTCACAGGTGACGCGTATGACGCCATCCTCGATGCTGTCGGCCACTTCATCCGGTGTAAAGCCGTCCAGAACGGCCTTGATCTTGTCTCGCGAACATGAGCAGTCATCGCGCACGTCGGAGCCTTCGTAGACGCGCACACCGTGCTCGTGAAACAGACGGTAAAGCAAGCGCTCGGCACCGACCGTGGGGTCGACGAGTTCCGTCATCTCCGCAGTGAAAAGCAACATCCGCGCTTCCTGCCACGCATTGTCTTGCGGATGCGTGGATCCTTCGTGCCCCTCGTCACCATCGCCGCCGGGAAGATCCAAGCCGCGCATACGCTCGGGCGAGCTGGGAAGGAACTGCATAAGCAAACCGCCCGCGCGCCAATGTTCCTCGCCGCTCTCGCCGCCCGGCAGAACCATCTTGGCCACACCCAAACGAACCTCGGTCGGTATCTGCTCGGACTGGCGGAAATAGGTGCGCGCGACGTCTTCCAACGTCGCTCCATCGAGCTGCACGATACCCTGGTAACGCTGCATATCGGCGCCCTGGTCCACGGTGAGAGCCAGAACACCGGCGCCAAGCAGATCTTCCGGGGCATCCTTGCCGGCTGCAATCGCCTCTTCCAGACGTGTCTCGTCAAAGCGCGCGTAAGCCCGCATGGAGCTGGGCGTGGAAAAATCGGCAACCAGCATGTCGACCGGACCATCGGAGCGGGTCTGGACGATGAACTTGCCCTCGAATTTGAGCGAGCTTCCCAGAAGCACCGTCAGAACGATGACTTCTGCAAGCAGGCGTGCAACCGGCTCGGGATAGGTGTGGCGCGCGAGGATCTGATCGAGCATCGGCCCGAGCTGAACCGCGCGACCGCGCACATCCAGCGGGTCGACGTCGAAAGGAACGACGTGGTCGTCTCCGGCGAAACCAAATTCGCCCAATTGTCTTGTTTCGCTCGTCACCTGTTGAAACACCATGCAAGAACCGCTTTTTGCGCGTGAAGGCGGTTTTCCGCCTCATCGAACACCACCGAATGCGGCCCGTCTATCACCTCGTCAGTCACTTCCTCGCCGCGATGAGCGGGCAGGCAATGCATGAACAGTGCATCGGATTTGGCGTGCTTCATCAGCGCTTCGTTCACCTGGAAGGGCTTGAAAACATTGTCGCCGCGCGCACGATGCTCCTGCCCCATTGACACCCAGGTGTCGGTCACCACGCAATCAGCATCGGCGACGGCCTCCTCGGCAGTTTTCGTGAACGTGATCCGCCCGCCATTCGCACGGGCCCAGTCGACATATTGCGCCATAGGCTCGCTGCCGGGGGGCACTGCAATGTTCAGCCGGAACTCCATGCGGGCAGAAGCCTCGATTAACGAATGCAGAACGTTGTTGCCGTCGCCGGTCCAGGCAAAGAGCTTGTCCTTGACCGGCCCCCGATGCTCCTCGAAGGTGAGAACATCGGCCATGATCTGACACGGATGCGTGTCATCCGTCAGCCCGTTGATCACCGGAACGGTAGCATTCTCCGCCAGTTCGATGAGACGCTCGTGCGCCGTTGTGCGGATCATGATTGCATCCACATAGCGCGAGAGCACCTTCGCCGTATCAGCGATGGTCTCGGAGCGGCCAAGCTGCATCTCGGTGCCGGTGAGCATGATCGTTTCACCGCCAAGCTGGCGCATGCCGACATCAAAAGAGACGCGGGTCCGGGTGGACGGCTTATCGAAGATCATCGCCAGCGCCTTGCCTTCCAGAGGCCTTTCGCGTTCACCGGCCTTCAGGCGCGCCTTGCGCGCTCGCGCATCGTCGAGCATGGAACGCAGATCCTGGGGATCAACGGTCGACAGATCAATGAAGTGGCGCAGACCATTGGCCATGCCCGTCTCCCTGGTTTTCTCAAGCATCGGCTTTTTCGGTCGCCCTAACGGCAGCGGCAGCATCGTGGATGCGTTTCACCGCTTCGCGGATCTCATCTTCGGTGATGATCAATGGCGGCAACAGCCGAAGCACGTTGTCGCCAGCGGGCACCACCAGCATCTTCTGATCACGCAGAGCTTCCAGCAGACGCAGATTCTGAACCTTGCATTTGATGCCGAGCATGAGGCCTTCGCCACGGACGCCCTCTATAATGTCCGGGAACTCATCGGCAACGGCAGCGAGACTCTGCTTGAACTGAAGCCCTTTCCTGCTGATGCTTTCCATGAAGCCATCGGCGAGGACCACATCCAGAACCGCATTGCCCACGGCCATTGCGAGCGGATTGCCACCGAACGTGGTGCCGTGGGTGCCGGGGGTCATGCCTTTTGCGGCTTCCGCTGTGGCAAGACACGCACCCAGCGGAAAGCCTCCGCCAATGCCCTTCGCCACGGCCATGAGGTCGGGCGTGATCTCCGCCCACTCATGCGCAAACAGCTTGCCGGTTCGCCCGACACCGCTCTGCACCTCATCCAGGATAAGGAGCAGCCCATGGCGATCACAAATTTCACGCAGCCGTCTCAGGGATGCATTGGGGATCGGGCGAACCCCGCCCTCGCCCTGAATGGGCTCGACCAAGATCGCGGCCGTCTCGGGGCCGATCGCTTTCAAAAGGGCTTCGGTATCGTCAAACGGAACCTGGTCGAAGCCTTCGACCTTCGGGCCAAAACCCTCAAGGTATTTCGCCTGCCCGCCAGCGGCGATGGTTGCCAGCGTACGTCCATGGAACGCGCCTTCGAAAGTGATCACGCGATAGCGCTCGGGCTGACCGTTCACATGATGGTAGCGGCGCGCTGTCTTGATGGCGCACTCCAGCGCCTCTGCGCCGGAATTGGTGAAAAACACCTTGTCGGCAAAGCTGTTTTCAGCGAGCCGCTCTCCAAGCCGAGCCTGGCCGGGGATCTCGTAGACATTGGAGACGTGCCATAGTTTGCCTGCCTGTTCAGTCAGCGCGGCGACAAGATGCGGATGGGCATGCCCCAGCGAATTGACCGCGATACCGGCAGCGAAATCCAGATAGCGCTCGCCTTCGGCGGTCTCTATCCAGCATCCTTCGCCACGTTCAAACGCCAGTGGCTGGCGAGCATAAGTTCCATAAAGCGCAGATTCACGCATCCACACGGTCTCCGCTGAGCCTGAGATTGGTTTTCGGTCCGAGCACATACGGGCACGGAAGAATGAAATCAAAATGCCGCCCAAGGGGCGGCACTCGAGCGATTTATCGGTTGTTTCAGCTTGGCTGTCAACGCAGGCAGGCACGACAGCTCAGTGACAGCAAAAACCAGCAAATTGGGGAAAACCCCAAAAAGCGAATCAGCTTACGGTAAGGACTCTTGTCACGGAGTCTTGCGATAAGGTAGTTTCAGCCCAAGCAAAAAGACTACATTTTGTGCGGCGGACCACATCTACCATGATCATATGGTGCTCCCTCGGCTTTGGCCGGGCGAGACTGGATTCGGATTCCGCACGCTGGACAGGAGCGTGTCCCGATGAACTGGACTGACGAAAGAGTCGAAACCTTGAAAAAATTGTGGGCGGAAGGCTTGAGCGCAAGCCAGATCGCCGCACAGCTGGGCGGCGTTAGCCGCAATGCCGTTATCGGCAAGGTCCACCGCCTCAAGCTGTCCAGCCGGGGCCGAGCCACAAGCCCGCGCACGCGCCAGAAAAAGGCCGCGCCCGCGACCCAGGGCACGACGACGACGCGTCGCCCCCGCAATACCCGGCCGACCACGGTCAGCGTTGGCGCGACGGCCCTGCAGGCGCAGTTCGACGAGGAGCCGGTGGCCCGGACCTATCTCCGCCCGACGGAAAATGTGGTGGTGCCGATCTCGCGCAAGCTTGAGCTGGTTCAACTGACCGAAACCACCTGCAAATGGCCGAACGGTGATCCTCTTTCTGAGGATTTCAGCTTCTGCGGCAATGAAGCGGGCGAAAGCGGGCCTTACTGCACCTACCATTCGCGCCTGGCATATCAGCCTGCCTCGGAGCGGCGCAGGAGCCGCTGATCCCATCTTATCTCTCCTCTGGACTAACCCGGCCGGCATATCCTGCGGCCGGGTTTTCTTTGTCGATTGATCAGGCCATCTTCGAAAGCGCCGCACACCACCATTGCCAGGCGGATTCCTCGGCGGCGCTCCGTCGTTTGCGGGCACGAACCAGGCGAAACTGCCCATAGGGCAGAAGCGGCCCATCCAGTCTATGCAGAAGACCCGCAGCCAGCTCTCGCCCAAGCAGGCTCATATTCGCGAGAAGAACTCCCTGACCGCTAATTGCCGCCTGAACGGCATGCGCTTCATCCGAAAACCATGCAATCCGACCGGTATCGAGACGCCCAAGGCCGGCCTCCCGCCACCACATTTCCCAGTCGGGCGCTTCGGGGTGCGGTGACATCCATTCAAACGCAAGTAGAGGCGCATTGCGAATGGTGAGCGGATGAAGAGATGGCGCCGCCACAGGCGCAAACCTGCCGGGGGCAAGATCGAAGCTATCCAGGTCCGGATCGCTGCTTCGTTGGAACCGAACCGCGAGATCGGCTTCTCCGCCCGAAAGGTCGACCACATCGTCCGACGCCAGAATACGCCAGCCCAGCTCCGGAAACGCCGCTCGGAACGCACCCACCTGCGGCGCAATCCAGAAGGTCGAGACGGCCATGGTTGCCGAAACCACCAGAGAGCTGCGAGAAAGATCCCGCTGGACCGCATCCAATGCATCGCTGATCCGCCCAAATGCCTCCTCCAGCACCGGATAAAGACGAGCGCCTTCCCGGGTCAGCGCAATGCGCCGCACTTGGCGCTCGAAAAGATCACACCCCAGTTGCTCTTCCAGCTTCCTGATCTGATGACTGACGGCTGTTGGCGTCACATTGAGTTCATGGGCTGCTTTTTTGAAGCTTCCCAAACGTGCAACCTCGACGAAAGTGCGTAACGCGGGCAACGGCATCCAGGACAAGGCGAGCTCCTTATGGATGAATAAAATTCATTTATATGCTGAGAATTCGCCTTTTGTAACAGTGGATTAACTGCGTCATAGCTGACCGCCAACTCAAATGGAGAACAGCTATGATCCTCAAGCAAATCCACACCGAGCCTGATCCCTATGCCCCCTATCTCCTTTCTCAAGGAATTCAGGCCGGCAATCTCGTCTTCATTTCCGGGCAGGCTGGCTATGACGAGGATGGCAAGATCGTGGAAGGCGGATTTCTGGCCCAGGGGCGCCGCGCTTTCAAGAACCTGGAACGGGCGCTGAAGAGTGGGGGCCTGGAGTTTGGCAATATCGCCAAAGTGACCATTTTCGTGACCGACATGGGGAATTTCGCCGACGTGGTTACTTTGCGGCGGGAGTTCTTTTCCGCCCCCTACCCCGCCGACAGCATCATTGAGGTGAAGGCTCTCTACACTCCCGAAGCGTTGATCGAAATCGAAGCCATCGCTGTCGCCAACGCATAGCGCAGCCTTCCGCCGTGCCCTCCGGGGGTGCGCCTCAGTGCACTCCCGGTTTCAAGACATTCCTATGCCTCGGGTTCCGCAACGACGCTGTGGCTTTGGTCTTCCTTGGGACGCTCCAGAGGCAACTGGCGCCCTGTCACGATGTGGTGCACGGTCTCGGCGATGTTGGTTGCATGATCTCCGATACGCTCGATGTTCTTGGCGCAGAACAGAAGATGAGTACAGGCGGTGATGTTGCGCGGGTCTTCCATCATGTAGGTCAGAAGTTCCCGGAAGAGCGATGTGTACATCGCATCGATTTCCTCGTCCCGGTCGCGAACAAACCCGATCCGCTCAACCGATCGGGACGCATAAACATCGAGCACTTCCTTCAGCTGGGTGAGCGCCAGACTGGCAAGCGCCTCCAATCCGCGGAAGAGGCGAACCGGCTGTTTGCCTTCCGTGACGGCAACAACACGCTTTGCGATGTTTTTGCCAAGGTCACCGATACGCTCCAGATCCGAAGAGATGCGGATCGCGCCGACAATCTCGCGCAGATCGTCGGCAACCGGTTGCCTTTTGCCGATGATGATGACAGCCCGTTCGCCGATCTCCCGTTCCTTGGCGTCGAGAAATGCGTCGTCTTCCACCACCTTTCGGGCAAGACCTGAATCCGACTGCACCAGCGCTGCGACGGATTCCGCGACCATGCGCTCAGCATATCCACCCATCGCTGCGATCTGATCCGACAGGTAGTTCAACTCATCGTCGAAGGACCGCATGGTGTGCTGGTTCTGCATGATATCGTTCCTCTTCAGCCAAACCGGCTTTGTTGTCTCCCACCTCTACTATGTGATCGTGATGGCGGGAAAATGAAAGTCGTGAACCCTGTATGAGTGCCGCTCAAGCGCGCTCGACACCGACAGGAGAGGGTGGGACCGGTGGAAAGTGCACCATGAACATCGCTCCTTTGCCGACTCCTGATTTGACTGACAATCGCGCATCATGCCGCGTCAATATGTGCTTGACGATGGACAGACCGAGGCCTGTCCCCTTCTGCGTGCGACTGGTTTCCACATCAACGCGATAAAAACGCTCGGTTATGCGAGGAATATGTTCTTCGGGGATACCCGGCCCGAAGTCCTGAACCGTAACCCGCACTTCGTCCATGGGGCTTGCCTGATCCGCCGAAACCACAATCCGCTCACCTGAACTGCCATACTTGCAGGCGTTCTCCAGCAGGTTTTCAAACACCTGAACCAGTTCATCGGAATGGCCCGCCACCAACAGCGGCGTGTCACCGAGCTCGGAGACGATGTCGACCCCGTTTTCGCTGGCGATATGACGCATGGATTCGATCACACCCTTCACCAGCGCCACCACGTCGAGCTGAACGTTCGGCTTCTGGTAGGGCTTCATTTCCAGTCGTGAAAGCGAAAGCAGGTCATCAATCAGGCGAGCCATGCGCTGAGTCTGGTTCTGCATTATCTGCAGGAAATTATCCCGTGCTGCAGGATCATCCCGGGCAGGGCCGCGCAGCGTTTCAATAAAACCAGCGACAGAGGCGAGCGGCGTGCGCAACTCATGGCTCGCATTCGCGATGAAGTCGGCCCGCATCCTATCGATCCGGCGCGCTTCACTCTGATCCTTGAACATCAGCACATACAGGCCGGTGTCATTTCCGATCCGGCTTGCCACCACACGGTAGGCCCGCTCCACCGGCACCCGCTCAGCGTAGTTGATCGCGGTCGATTGTTCCTCGCCCGATATGACCCGGCTAACCAGCTCATGCATCTCTGGCGCGCGGAATTTCAGCCGCAACGACACACTCTTTGCAACAGGACCAAAGGCCAGGTCCGCAGCTTCGTTGGAGTAAAGAATGCTTCCACCGGCGTCGAAAATATAGAGCGGATCAAGCACTGCCGCCGCCAGATAAACTGCAGGCAGGGAGTCAATGTCGCCGCGCGCGGTCAAACGTTTCTCGCCGCGCTCCTCGGGGGAATCGCGCTTCACAAAAGCATGGAGGGCCCGCGCGAAAGGTGTTCCGCTCTGCGTGATACGCCGCAACACCTTCCCCTGCCCTACTTCCCGCTCTTCATCGCTCATGCCGCCAACCAATTTTGTTTCCACGGGGGCCTGCCTGCCGTTCCCGGGTTCGTGTCATGCAGACCTGTTGTCGCTTTGCCTTCGCCGCTGGACCTTGTATCAAGCTGCAAATAGCATGGACACTCCCACGGTTCAGGATCGATTTTATGAACAAGCCTCTGGATAACCCCGCCCTGGAAAAAATCGAACCCTTCAAGCTGACACTGTCCGGCAAGAAACGGGAGTTCGACATAGACGATCCGGACCTGCCAGACTGGATCAAGGACAAGGAACTGACGGCCGGCGGATATCCTTATGACGAAAAGCTCGACAAGGACATCTATGAGGAGCAGCTAGAGGCGCTTCAAGTAGAACTCGTCAAGCTCCAGGCCTGGATGCAGAAAAGCGGCGCCCGTGTCATGGCTCTGTTTGAGGGGCGGGACGCTGCGGGCAAGGGCGGCACGATTTCGCGCATTCGCGCCTATCTCAACCCTCGCAGCGCGCGCAATGTTGCCTTGCCCAAACCCAGCGAAACGGAGCGGGGCCAATGGTATTTTCAGCGATATGTTGCGCATTTCCCCACCAGCGGAGAGTTGGTCACCTTCGATCGGTCCTGGTACAATCGGGGCGGTGTGGAGCCGGTGATGGGCTTCTGCACGCCCGCCCAACACGAGCAATTTCTGGATGAGACGCCCGATTTCGAGCGCGCAATCGTCAATGACGGGATTCATTTCTTTAAATTCTGGCTGAATATCGGCCAGGAGACGCAGCTTGGACGCTTCCATGACCGACGGCACAGCCGGCTCAAATACTGGAAGTTTTCGCCCATGGATGTTGCCGGGATAAAAAAGTGGGACGACTATACCCGTATGCGCGATCTCATGCTCGAGCGTACGCATAGCGCCCATGCGCCATGGACAATCGTGCGCGCCAACGACAAGCGACGGGCACGCCTGGCGGTCATCCGCCGCATGCTCCTGGCAATCCCCTATGACGGTCGTGACCTTGAGGCCATAGGGCAGGAGGATCAGCTGATCATTGGATCAGGCCCTGGGTTTCTGGAGTGATGCCGGCGCCTGATGGCGCCTTTTGTGTGGCGTCTTCTCCCAGTGGTGAGGATTCCAGTAGAGCTGCCAGACACAACGCCAGGCGGCGACCGACATCAGGCACCAGTAAGCAGGCGTCCATAAAACGCGCTTCCAGAAACCCGGTCTTTCAGTTTTATGAAGCGTCGACCAGCCCAGCATCAAGAAGGCCGCATGCCCTAAAACGACATTCGCGGTATCGATGATCAACAACAGGCTTTCCGCAGGCCTGAAGACGCCACCGAAAATCCAGTAGGCACCGATCCCGATGGTGGTCGCCCAGAACACACCATAGGCCAGCGCCGACAGAACCATGCCTGCAAACAGCACCTGCATGACCAGAAAGGAGGGCATTCCGAGCTCTCGAAGGGTCGCGAACGGATTGCGCATATGGACAAGCCAGGTCTGAACCCACCCCTTGAACCACCGGGTGCGTTGAGGCAGCCAGGTGCGAATGTCTGTCGGCGCATCCTCCTGGGTGGCATTCCAGATGACGTCCGTCCGGTACCCGAACCGACAAAGGCGAGCACCGAGATCCGCATCTTCCGTCACATTATAGGGATCCCACCCGCCCGCTGCCTCAAGCGCTGATCGGCGGAAGTGGTTTGACGTGCCACCCAACGGCATCATGAAACCGCGTCGCGCCAGCCATGGCAGCACGGCACGAAAAAGTGCTGCGTATTCGAGCGCGAACATCGATGACACCCAGCTTTCACGTCGATTGGAAATGCTTAGAGGTGCCTGCACACAGGCAAGATGCTCGTCGGAATTGCGAAAGGCATGCCAGGCTTCGACAAGCTGGAACGGGTGTGGGCGATCCTCGGCATCATAGAGGGCAACGAAGGTTCCCGACGTCATTGGAAGCGCATAGGACAAAGCTTTCGGCTTTGTGCGCGGGCCACCCGCGGGCACTTCTATCACCTCGATATAGGGACGCAGTTCCTGAGCACGGAGTGCCGCCAGTGTCTCGCCGTCATCCTGTTCACAGACCAGCTTGATCTCAAGCTTTGCGCGAGGCCAGACAATTTTGCCGAGAGCGATCAGCAGATCGGGGATGATCTCTGCTTCCTTATAGAGGGCGATCAACACCGAATAGACGGGCATTTCCGCCGGGTGGACGGTTGCGAAAGACGCTTCGGCACGTGTGCGCCCGCCAAGACGGATGACAACTCTCAGGAGAACGCACGAGAAAAACGCCAGTGAAAACAGACCATGCAACACCAGAAGCGTTGGCCAAGGCGCATAAAAGGCAGCGAAGACCAAAGAAACAAGTGCCGCCCCCAGCACCGCGCCCTGCCAGGCATTGGCGACAAAGCGCGCCGACATGTCCGGCGCAATGGAAAACAGTTCTTCCGTGGCAATGCGCATAAGCGCCTTTTGAGACCGCGTTGAAATAGCGTCTCTCAATACGGTGGGTTGAACCACCCGGATGCGTGTCGAAGCGCGGGGATATCGCTGTACAAACGATCTCAAGGCCGGAATGTTCAGCTTGTCCGGAGCAATAAGCACTACAGACAGTCCACGCTCGTCGACAATGAGGCTCACACGGGCCCCTCCGCGCCGCCCGAGCGCGGCGAGGCCCTGTTTCTCACGCATGACAAGCGCATTGGGATCCACGCGTTGCACAAAGGCAAGTCCGAGATGTTGAGCAAGCGCCATGAACAAAGTCCGCTCGGACACAAGCCCGGACGACAAGAGTTCCGTCTGGAAACACACACCGGCCATTTTGGCCCGCGCTTCCACCCGGTAGGCCTCTTCTTCATCGATTGAGAGGATTTTCAGGATCGGAAGCCAGTCCGTAACAGCAGACGGCGCTGCGACGCTGGCTAACTCATCCCCTTCGCTTGCGCCCTTGGCATTATTTGGAGTCGTCCGGCCTGCGGAGAGATGACCCATGACCGATCATCCCATCAAACGACCGACCTGTGGTTCAAAGCACTGTTTTCGCTAAAATCTGTTCTGCCGACAGCAGCTCGCGCACCATTCCGGAAGCTGCCATACGACATCTCACGCACCAGTAGGAAATTACGCCCCATAACCCCCAACTCCCCGCTAGATTTCAACTATAGCATCACAATACCTTATTTTTCGCAACTTATGTAAGAATATATAAAGAAGGAGATCTCGCCTGAAGTTCGACTTCAGTCCAGAACGCCGCATCGTATAGCCTCTGCAACTGCATGAACTCGATTTGAAGCCCCAAGTTTCGTCTTGGCATTGAGCAGATGCTTTTCCGCCGTATGCTCTGAGATGCCAAGTATCTGAGAGACCTCCCATTCGGATTTTCCAAATGCCGCCCATTGAAGGCATTCCTTCTCGCGCGGCGTCAGGCGCGGCGCTCCCCCTTGCCGATACAGTGCATGTCCAGGTCCGATCTTCTGCCTCGCACGCCGGATCTTGTCGCTCACCTCATCTTCGGTCACGCCGAGCCGCTCGGCAATTTCCGTGACTGATCGGCCACGGATCGCCAATTGCAGGCACTCTTTCTCCAACCTTTCCAGTTCGGCGAAACGATCCTTGCCACGTAAACTCAGCGCGTGGCCGATCGCGTAGGAAGAGGCGAATGAGAGCATCTGCATCTCACTCGGCGACAGCTCCACCTGCTCGCCGCCAAAGGACATGACGACCTGCGTTCCCTCCAGCGTGGTGAATGACATGGCGATGCCATCAGCAAGCTTGAACTCCCGCGCCTCGCTCAAGAATTTCGAGGTTTTGCGGGAGGCATCATGCTTCTTCAGAATATCACGCCACAAAATGGCATTTCCGCTTTGACGCGCATGGTCTACGATCGGATCATGAAAGATGTAGTTGCACGAAACATAGCGGTCGATCCATTCCGCCGGCCAACTGCTGAGCACGATGTGCCCGACCTGATCGCCAGCTGTACTCCCCTTCGCGGGAAGTGTGCCCGCGCAAACAGCATGAAGACCGTAGTTTTCCGTAAACGAGATGAGTGTATTGCAAATGGCCAACGGGCTGCGGGCTTTCTGAATTTGTTGAACAAAGGCCCGTGTCCTTCCAAAATCGAACATATGTATTCGTCCCCGCCGTCTTACCGTCCCCCGCGCAGAATTTTCACGCGTCATTTGACGACTATATACCGCTGTGAAGGAAGAATATAACGATGTTAAAGAGCGGCCCACAAAACTTTGCGCGCAAAAAACTTTCAACATATTTGCCGGCTATACGGTAAAGGAAATGAAACTATTCGTTCTTCAGCTCGCGCTTGCCTTATTCTTCTTGTATCCGACGCAGACCACTTCAGCAGAGGACGCCGCTCCTCCGGGTTTTTGGGAGCCCAAGCAACGGCAATCAAGGCCGGACCTTTCTGCCTTGGCGAGGCTGCGCTTCCTGACCACAGTCGATTTTTTCCCCTTCAACTATCTGGACGCTGAAAACCGTCTCAGCGGGCTTCATGTCGATCTCGCGCGGGAGATTTGCGCCGAGCTTGAGATCATGGAGCGTTGCCAGGTCCAGGCTCTACCCTGGGATGAGCTCGATACAGCCCTCGAGAACAGACAGGGCGAAGCGATTATCGCGGGGATGGCGATCACAGCCGAAAATCGAGAGCGCTACCTGTTTTCACGCCCTTATCTGCGCTTTCCTGCACGGCTTGTCACGCGACGCGGAGAGAAACTGACTGAACCGCTTCACACGGCCATCGCCGGCAAACGGGTTGGTGTTCTCGGCGCCAGCGCTCACGAAATGCTGTTGCGCGATCTCTTTCCAGAGGCGCAGAGTGTCGTTTACAGCCGGACCGGCTGGCTGTTCGACGATTTGAAATCGGGCCGTATCGATGCCGTCTTCGGCGATGGGGTAAAACTGAGTTTCTGGCTCGCGGGCCAGAATTCCGAAAATTGCTGCACTTTTGCGGGTGGACCGTATCTCGCGCCCGAATATTTGGGGCAGGGTCTGGCGATCGCCGTACCACGCGATATGCCTCAACTTGCGCAAGCCATTGATTTCGCCCTCCACAGCATCAATGCGAGCGGTCGTTTCACCGATATCTATCTGCGCTATTTTCCTGTTGGTTTCTACTGACCCCGACCCAATGAGCGGAATGGCAGCGCAAGCATCCAGACAAGGGTCGCGGTAAAGGCACCACGATAGGCGGAGAGCCCGATATCCATGCCTTCATGGCCCCGCTTCGGTTGGGCGATGTAGGTGCCAAACAAGCGGTCCCAAAACGGGAAATTGAAACCGTAATTGGAATCCGTCTCCTGCCTTATCGTAGAATGATGGACCCGATGCATATCCGGGGTCACCACAAACCTCCGGACAAGGCGATCAAGCCTGAGCGGAAGCTTCACGTTCGAGTGGTTGAACATCGACATGCCATTCAGGACGATTTCGAACAACAGAACGGAGAGAACTGGCGCGCCAAGAAGAACCACAATGATCGCCTTCCATACCATCGACAGAAGGATTTCGAGCGGATGGAAACGCAGACCTGTGGTCACGTCAAAACCATTGTCGGCATGATGCATGCGGTGAATACGCCACAAAACAGGAATTTTGTGACTTGCCACATGTTCGAGCCAGACCGCAAAATCCAGCACGACAAACGAGATCAGTCCCGCGAGAAGCGGATCGATGGCCACAATGCCGTGGAAGAGCCCCATGCCGCGGGTTTCCGCCCAAAGCGCAGCGCCCACGGCTGCCGCCGGGAAAACCACCCTTAGCATCACCGAAGAGATGAGAACCATGGAGAGGTTGGCAAACCACCGGCGCGATTTCAGCGCGCCTGTCATTTCCGGCCGTTCCAGACGTGGCGACCACAACTCGTAAAGCCCCATGGCCGCGAATATGCCGATGAAAGCGAAAAGACGGATTGCTGCTTCGGAGAACAGAAACGAGGTCATGGCGCCATTATTCCGCAATGCCGATCAAACGCCAGTCACATGCGCTTGAGTGGGCATCACGTCAGGCAAGTACCCGTTTGCGGGCCTGAACCGTTCGTTCGATGGCGGCGGCCACGAGCGGCTCCAGATGCAGCCGGCTGCGCACGATGTGGAGCATGCGCTTTTCTTCTGGCTCCACATGCATGTCGGCAGCCGCGACCTCGACCGCCAGCGCATAAGCCGTGTCGTGCAGTTTCGCCGGCACGGTGTCGCGAACCGCATTCAGGATACGCTCGAGCCCGCTGTCTTCCTGAAGTATCTGCTGACACTGGCGCGCCACTTCGATAATGCGGTTGTCATCAAAATCCCTGAATACCGGCCAGGAGCGAATCGTGTCTCCGATAATCGCCAGCTCCGCATCGGTCATGTCTCGGTCAGCGGCCGACATGACAACCATCAAATAGATCAGGGCTTCCTGGGCGGTCGGCTCGGCCATATCAATCTCCGCTGGCAAAACAATGGAGCCTGAAGGTAGGTAGCCGGGCG
Organism: Nitratireductor sp. B36; assembly: GCF_020833685.1. Classification (GTDB taxonomy): domain Bacteria; phylum Pseudomonadota; class Alphaproteobacteria; order Rhizobiales; family Rhizobiaceae; genus Nitratireductor. Next base: position 324,121 of record NZ_JACKZY010000004.1, on the reverse strand, counting down.
TCATGTCGCAATGAAAAATCGCCGCTTCGATTGACGCACCGCCTGAGCCGCCTTACAGGCATTGCTTTTGATGAAACCCGAACCCTGGAAAGCGACATGACGACGGCAAGCCAAGACGCGCTTGAATTGACGCCTGAAGTGATGGAGGCCGCAGCCGAGAGCAAAGCATGGCCCTTCGAAGAGGCGCGCAAAATCGTCAAACGCTACGAAGGCGGCAGCTTCCCTGAAACCGTCCTGTTTGAAACCGGCTACGGCCCTTCGGGCCTGCCGCATATCGGCACCTTCGGAGAGGTGGCCCGCACCTCCATGGTGCGGCACGCGTTTCGCGTGCTTACCGAGGGCAAGGTCAAGACCAAGATCTTGTGCTTTTCCGACGACATGGACGGGCTGCGCAAGGTCCCGGACAACGTGCCCAACAAGGAAATGCTGCGCTCCCACCTGGGCAAGCCACTGACTCAGGTGCCGGATCCGTTTTCGAACGAATATCCATCCTTCGGTGCCGCCAACAATGCGCGGCTGCGCGCTTTCCTCGATCAGTTTGGCTTCGACTACGAGTTTGCATCCTCGACCGAGTATTACGCTTCGGGGCGTTTTGACGAAATGCTCCTCACCATGCTCGAGCGCTACGACGCGGTGATGGACATCATGCTGCCTTCGCTGCGCGAGGAACGGGCGCAGACCTATTCGCCCTTCCTGCCGATCCATCCGAAGACGGGCGTGGTGATGCAGGTCCCACTTGAGGAGCGAAAGGTCGATGCAGGCAGCATTGTCTGGCGCGACCCCGAGAGCGGCGAACTCTTCGAAACGCCCGTGACCGGAGGCCATTGCAAGCTGCAGTGGAAGCCCGACTGGGCGATGCGCTGGGCGGCCCTGGGCGTAGACTATGAAATGTCCGGCAAGGACCTGATCGACAGCGTCAAGCTGGCGGCGCAGATCTGCACGGCACTGGGCAAGGCGCCGCCGGAAGGCTTCAACTACGAACTGTTCCTGGACGAGAACGGTCAGAAGATCTCCAAATCCAAGGGCAATGGTCTGACCATCGACGAATGGCTTTCCTATGCGCCGACCGAGAGCCTTTCGCTCTACATGTTCCAGAAGCCGAAGGCGGCCAAGAAGCTCTATTTCGACGTGATCCCGCGCGCGGTGGACGAGTATTACACCTTCCTGTCAGCCTATGACCGTCAGGACTGGAAGAACCGGCTCGGCAATCCCGTCTGGCACATTCATGACGGCAATCCGCCGGCCACAGAACTCCCTGTTCCATTTGCGCTGCTGCTCAATCTCGTCAGCGCATCCAACGCGCAGAATACGGATGTCCTTTGGGGCTTCATCTCTCGCTATGCGCCCGGTGTCACACCGCAGACACATCCCGAGCTCGACCGCCTTACCGGCTACGCGCTGCGCTATTTCGAGGATTTCGTAAAGCCATCCAAGGCATTCCGTGCGCCTGATGAGGTCGAACGAGAAGCACTGGCCGGGATCAACGATGCCCTTGCCGCCCTGCCCTCGGATGCCGACGGCGAAGCGATCCAGAACGCCATACTGGATGTGGCCCGCGGCATCGAGCGCTATCAGGACCACAAGCGCAAGAGTCCGAATGGGGGCCCCGGTGTTTCGGTTGCTTTCTTCCAGATGCTCTACCAGGTCCTTTTGGGTCAGGAACGAGGCCCGCGCTTCGGCTCCTTCGCAGCACTTTACGGGATCGCGGAAACGCGTGCCCTGATCACTGCAGCGCTGGACGGCGGGCTGTAGGCGAAGTCGTCCGCAGCGCCAGATCAGGAACCAGACGGCCCGCCGCTGAAGATGCCCTTGCCGGCATCGCGGGCCGCCTTTTCCTCTTCCGCGTAAGGGCCTTCCGCCTGGGACAGCGCCCAGCCGTTTTCCACCAGCCACGTCCCGACATCATAGCCTGCAAGCGAACAGCGCATCGGCCTCTCGCTCTCTTCCCCAGCGGCCGCCTCTTCTGCATTCTCCCCAATGTGGCACTCCACTGCGCGCCCGCGCAACCAGTACCGAAACGCCGTACGGGCACGCTTGCCACAGGGCCAAGCGCCGCCATCCGTTGCATCACAGACCTGATCGGGAGCGATGACGCGGATGCCGGCAACGGTGATGGTGTGTCCCTCGGATTCAAACATTCCCGCGGCGATTGCGATCGGCCGATAGTAAAGCGTGTCCTGAGGCTTTGGTTCAGGTGCGGGCGCTCCCAGCTCACTCAAGGGTGTGCGCGGCTCTGTACGCTTCAATCCGGTGGCATCGATTGGGGGTGGGGCCACGAGTTCGGGCGCGATGATACGCGGCTGCCGCGAGTCCTGAGCTGCTGCGGAACCAAGCCCCAGGGACGCAAGCATCACGGCGGCGACCATAAGCCGAATGCGGCGACGCACCGGCCCGCGCATCACTGACTTGCCCAGATGATGCGTGCCATCCATTCCATCTGCGATTTTTCCAGAACGCGATTGGGATGATCCGGATTGAGCGAAAGCAGTTCCACCTGCCGGTTCGTCTGACGCAAAAGAACCTTTGCCATCACCTCGCCATCGGCAGTCTTGACCACCACGCGATCGCCACGGCGCAGGCGCGCGGTCGGGTCCACGATCAGCGTATCGCCGTCGCGATACAACGGCATCATGGATTCGCCCTGCACCTGGAGCGCGTAGGCTCCCTCATGTGCCGGCCCAGGCAAATCGACATGCTCCCAACCTTCTCCCAACGGAAAACCCGCATCGTCGAAAAACCCGCCTGCTCCGGCCTGTGCAAAGCCAATCAGGGGAACGCTGGATGAAGGCTGTTCATAGGGTTCGGATGGTTTGCCCTCGTGCTGTAACAGCGCGACAAACTCCCAGATCGTGGTGCCGGTCGCCTCCATGATCTTCGATAGGGATTCTGTCGAAGGCCAGCGCGGGCGGCCATCCGCCGAAAGCCGCTTGGATTTGTTGAAGGCAGTCGAATCCAGACCTGCCTTCCGGGCCAAGCCGGAGGCGGAAAGCGAGTGACGCACAGCCAGTGCGTCTATGGCTGCCCAAACCTTGTCGTGCGAAAGCACGCTACCCATCCTTCCGGGACCTTGGAAACAGGAAAAAATACCTGTTTCTTGTTTTACCGCTGGTTCTGGAACTTGTCCATAAACCCATGCTTGCCTACTGGAGGCAATATCCCGGGCTCAGCTCGGTTCCGGCATCAGTATCTGCCCGAGAAGCCCTAGCGTGGCGCGCGCTTGGCAAGAATACGCTGCAAGGTGCGCCGGTGCATGTTCAACCTGCGCGCCGTTTCCGAAACATTACGATCGCACATTTCATAGACCCGCTGGATGTGCTCCCAGCGCACCCGGTCGGCGGACATGGGATTCTCCGGGGGCGCCACCTTTTCACCGGCTTGCCGGGTGAGCGCCGCGTAAATGTCGTCTGCATCAGCTGGCTTTGCCAGATAATCGACCGCACCGAGCTTTACCGCAGTGACGGCAGTCGCAATATTGCCATAGCCTGTAAGGATGATCGTACGGGAATCCTTGCGCTTTTCCCGGATGGTGGCCACCACGTCCAGACCATTGCCATCGGCAAGCCGCATGTCGACAACGGCGAAAGCGGGCGGGGCCGCCTTGGCGCGCGCGATGGCTTCTTCCACGCTTTCAGCCGTTTCTACCGTGAAGCCACGGCTCTCCATCGCCCGCGCCAAACGCGTCAAAAACGGTTTGTCATCATCGACGATGAGAAGGGAGCGGTCTTCACCCAGGGCCGCTTCCGGGTCTTCCACGGTGTTGCTTGTCATATCCAGCACGTTCAGCACATTAATTTTCCTGGAATGTTTCTAACCGAAATCTGTCAGCTTTCCAATTTAGGACTCTTTTCGCCTGAATCCAGATTGTCCTCCGGCACGACGAAGATCGAGCGCGGCCAGATGACTTCTGCAAATGCACCCTTGCCCTTTTCGGCGAGATTGCCGAAGCGGATCTGGGCGCCGGAACGCTCAAGGAGAGTCTTGGCGATGAAAAGCCCAAGTCCCAACCCGCCACCACTGCTGCCATCGGACGAGCGCTTCGACATATAGGGCTCACCGATCCGATCCAGGATTTCAGCAGGGAAGCCGTGGCCGTCATCGACCACAAGAAGCCCGACAGTGTCCGCGTCCCAGTGCCAGCGGATGGTGACGCTTTCCCGCGCGAAATCCACCGCGTTTTCCACCAGATTGCCCAACCCGTAGATGACGCCCGGGTTGCGTCGTCCCACCGGCTCCGGCCCTTCCGTCGCGCCGGGCTCCAGGCGGATTTCGATGCCGAAATCACGGTGCGGGGCGGCTGTTTCCTCGATCAGCGACGTAAAGGGCTGGCGCGCCATATGGGCCTCGCCTTCCGACGACAGGCTGGTCAGCTGACGCAGAATCTCACGGCATCGTTCGCTCTGCGTGCGCAGCAGGGTAACATCTTCGCTAAAGCGCTCGTCCTTACCGAGAGCACGCTCCATCTCACGCGCCACAAGGGCGATGGTGGCCAGCGGAGTGCCGAGCTCGTGGGCAGCGGCCGCCGCCAGACCATCCAGTGCAGAGATGTGCTGTTCGCGCTGCAGCACCAGTTCTGTAGCGGCAAGCGCATTGGCCAGAAGCCGGGCTTCCTTCGCCACCCGATAGGCATAGACCCCGGTGAAGGCGATGCTCGACACCACGGCAATCCAGACGCCGATGATATAGACGAGAGGCATCACCAGTTCTGTGCCAGGAAACCACGGAAGCGGCCGATGGAAGACGGCGAGCGCTGTGGTCAGGGCCACCACGAGAGAGCCGAGAAGTGCGGTCCATCGCAGCGGCAGCGATGTCGCCGAGATCACGACAGGCACTGTCATAAGAAGCGAGAACGGGTTTGTGAGGCCGCCCGTCATGTACAACAGACCGGCAAGCTGGAAAGCATCGAAGGTGAGAATGCCAAGCGCTGCCAGAGGCGCCAGCCTGTGTGCGACCGAATAGCGAATGGCCAGATGCACATTGAGCCATGCGGAAGCCGCGATCAGCGCGAAACAAAGGCCGACCGGCAGCGGAAAATCGAGCCCGAAGGCGACGACGATCACCGCTGCACTCTGGCCAATGATGGCCAGCCAGCGCAGTTTGATCAACGTGTTGAGCCGCAGGCCGTGGCTCGGATCGTGGGCCCTGATATCTTCAAGCATGGCGGGGTTATGGGGGAAGTCCGCCCGCACTCCAAGCGTTATTTTTTACGCGGTTTGGCGCGATGTGTCGCGGCTGCATTCGCCGGATCTTCCGGCCAAACATGCTTCGGATAGCGCCCGCGCATGTCGGCGCGTACATCCGACCACGAGCCAGCCCAGAAACCAGGCAGGTCACGCGTGGTCTGGATCGGCCTATGGGCAGGCGACAGAAGCTCGAGCTTCAGCGGGATGCCATCGGCGACTGTTGGATGTTCTTTCAGGCCGAAAAGCTCTTGCACGCGGATCGCCAGCACCGGCCCTTCCGCCTCATATCGGATGGGTACGCGGCTGCCCGAAGGCGCATCGTAATGGCTGGGCGCCATCTGGCTGATGCGTCTTTGGAACGCGTGCGGCACCAGCGAAGTCAGCCCTTCGCGCAAGCTGTGAGACGCCAGCTTTGAAAGCGACGCTTCTCCCGTGAGAAAAGGGAGAAGCCAATCGTCAAGCCGTTCAAGAAGGGCTTCATCCGACATGTCCGGCCAAGGGGCGCCTTTCGCGGTGTGGAGCCACGCAAGCTTGGATCGCAGGGCGTTTGCCTCCCTGTCCCAAGGCAGAAGCGAAAGGCCGTTGGCCCTGACTGCCTCGACCATGGCACGGTCGGCCTCGGGGCCTGATGGCAATGGCAGCGCCTGCTCGGCGAAAATCAGCGCGCCCAGACGGCGGACGCGTCGCTGCCGCAATGATCCCGAGGCCCGGTCGAAGCGCGTCTCCGTGATTTCCTCGACCTGATCCCCAAGCGCGGCAATGATCTCGTCTTCCCCGATGGCGGCGGCCTGGGCAATGCGCGCGTTCTGGGCTCGCCCCTGGAGATCAGCCACCACGAGATAGTCAGCACCGGCAAGCCGCTCGTCCGGTGCCACCACGCCGCCGCGCCCATTGACCATCACGAAATGCCCATGCGCGCCGCGTGCCCTGGCAACGCGGTCCGGCCAGGCGTGGATGAGCAGGCGGCCCGCAGAGACGGCACTGCCGGAGCGCGCGCCACCTGCGGTCCTGGCGAGCCGCGCGGCCAACCCGCGCGCCTGTTCCGCTCTCGCGCCCTTTTCCCGGCGGAAGCGCTGCAGCCGTTCATCCAGATCGGTGGATCGACCACCCAGCCCGCGCTCGGAGAGTAGAACCGCGAGTTCCGCTGCGGCAAGCGCATGACCATCTTCAGCCGCACGCGCCACCATATGCGCCAGCCGCACCGGGAGTGCGAGTTGGCGCATGGCCTCGCCCGACGGTGTGAGACGAGCGCTCGCGCCCAATGCTCCGAGCCGCTGCAAAAGGCTGCGCGCTTCGGCAAGCGCCGGGGCCGGCGGGGCATCGAGAAAGGAAAGCGACGCCGGGTCGCTGACGCCGAAGGCGGCGCAATCGAGCAACAGGCCCGACAGATCCGCCTCCAGAATTTCCGGCGGCGTGAAGGCGGGCAATGCCGCTGTCTGTTCGGCGCGCCAAAGACGAAGCGCGATGCCCGGCGCGGTGCGCCCCGCGCGGCCCGCCCGCTGATCGGCGGAAGCGCGCGACACGCGCACCGTTTCAAGCCGCGTCAGACCCGTTGAAGGCTCGAATTTCGGCAGGCGCGAAAGGCCGCTGTCGATCACCACCCGCACGCCGTCAATGGTCACCGAGGTTTCAGCAATGGCCGTGGCCAGAACCACCTTGCGCCGACCTTGGGCGGCGGGCCTGATGGCATCATCCTGGGCGCGCCCGTCGAGACCGCCATAAAGCGGTGTGATGTCCACATCGGCGGGCAGCCGTCCGGCAAGGCGTTCCGCCGTTCGCTCGATCTCGCGCTGACCGGGAAGGAAGGCGAGCACACTGCCCTCCTCCTCCGCCAAAACCGTGCGCACCGCCCGCGCCATCGTGTCCTCGATGGCCTCGCCAGCGGGCCGTTCCGCGTAGCGAAGTTCAACCGGAAAGCTGCGTCCCTTGCTCTCGATCACCGGCGCATCGCCGAGAAGCGCCGCCACCCGCGCGCCATCGAGCGTGGCGGACATGACCAGAAGCCGCAGGTCCGGCCGCAGTGCTGCCTGCGCATCAAGCGCCAGTGCCAGCGCGAAATCACCATCGAGCGAGCGCTCGTGGAACTCGTCAAACAGCACCGCCGCGATGCCGGAAAGCTCCGGATCATCGACGATCATGCGCGCGAGAACGCCTTCCGTCACCACGAGAATGCGCGTTCTGGCGGAAATCTTCCGCTCCATGCGCATCGCGTAGCCGACGGTCTGGCCCGGCTCCTCACCAAGGATCGCCGCCATGCGCCGGGCAGCCGCCCGCGCGGCAAGCCGGCGCGGCTCCAGAAGCACGATGCGCCCAGCAGATGCCCATTCAGCCTCCAGAAGCGCAAGCGGCGCAAGCGTCGTCTTACCTGCTCCCGGCGGCGCGACCAGCACTGCCTTGCCCTGCGTCTCCAGCGCCGCGCTCAGCGCCGGCAGCACTTCCGTTACCGGCAGGTCGGGAAGTTCAAGTCTCTCCATCAGGCGCCGATCCGCACGATGTCGCCACCAGCCGCCTCCGCATCCGCCGCGTCATGCGTCACCAGAAGCACCGGCAATCCGCTTTCGCGTGCTTTGGAAAAGACGAGTTCACGGGTCTGCGCGCGCAGGTCCGCATCGAGCTTGGAAAAGGGCTCGTCCAGAAGCAGGGCGCGGGGTGCGGAGGCGAGCACGCGTGCCAGCGCCACACGCGCCTTCTGACCACCGGAGAGCGTTGCCGGGTCGCGCGCCTCAAGCCCCGCAAGGCCCACGCCCTCAAGCGCCTGAGCGACACGCTTAGCCCGCGCCTCTCGCCCGCGCAGCGTTTCGGGCAGCGCGAACATCAGATTGGCACCGACGCTCATATGCGGAAACAAAAGCGGGTCCTGAAATAGCACGCCCATATGCCGGTCCTCGGGTTTGAGCGCCGTTACCTCGGTTCCATTGACAAAAACCCTGCCGCGCGCCGAAAAAACCGGATCGAGAAACCCGCCAATATAGGCAAGCAGGGTGGACTTCCCCACACCCGAAGGCCCCATTACGGTCAACACGCTTCCGGGCGCGACCTTCCTGGTAAGCGAGACGATCTCTCGACCTTCCAGCGTAATCGTTACCCCATCGATGAAGAGCCCTGGTTCCGCCAATTCCATTTCCGTTCAAACATGCATGTCGCGATACCGGCGGAATATCAGCGCCGGCACGATCGTGGCAACGGCAAAGCCTGCGGCCGGCAACACCATCTGCATGAAGGCATAGACACCGATCACACGACGATTGCCGCCCGAAGCGAGCGCCACGGCCTCGGTGGTGATGGTTGTCAGTCGGCCTGCTCCCACCAAAACGGTGGGCAGATAAAGCCCGACAGAGACGGAGAACCCAATTGCGGCGACCGCGAGCAATGGCCGCGCCAGCATCGGCAGGCGGATCTGAAAGAACCGCCGCATCGGCCCCTTGCCGAGCCCCGCCGCGATCTGATCATAGCGACGATCGAAGGCCCGCCACGGGTCTCTCAAACTCAACCAGGCATAGGGCAGAACAAAGACGAGATGCGCGAAGACAAGTGCGGTCCACGTGGCCTCGATACCTGCGAGAATGAAAAGCAGTTGAAGCCCGAACAGAAAGGCCACCTGCGGTACGAGCAGCGGCAGATAGAGCACGGTGAGTGCCCCCCGCCCCGGCGGTCTCGCGATCTGGTCCTCTCGTGCGAAGCAAAGTATGGCAAGCACCACGGCGATTATCGTGGAGACGAGCGCAACCGACAGCGTGGTCGCCAACGGCTCCATGAGATTGGGCAAGACGCGCATCCAGTTGCGCAGTTCGAACCGCGCCGGCAGAACGTCCGGGTACTGCCATAGCCCAGCAACAGACCAAAGCGCGAGCGCCGCGATGCCGGCAAAGATCGCTCCCGCCGACGCGAGCATCACGGCCAGCGCGCCGAGCCGCAGAGCTCTATCGCGTCGAAACCGGCACCCGGCACAGGCAAGACGCTCGCGCACGAGCGCGCCAAGTTTCTCCACGCCGATCCAGATGGCGATTGCCAACGCCGTGACACCCAGTTGCAGAATGGCGCCTGCCGAGGCGAGAAAACGCATGGAGAGGTCCGGGTCGTTCATCCAGGTGACGAGCCGCACCGCGAGCGGCGCCGGTGTTGTGGGGCCCAAGATGGCGGCGACATCCACCACCGAGGTGGCGAATGCTATGACGGCGAACACAGGGAGACGTATCTGCCGATAGATGGAGGGCCATAGGCCGAATGCGAAGCCGGAGATGCGTCCGTATCCCATTGATGCGATCAAAGCCCGCATGCGCTTCGGCTTGACCTGCGGCAGTGCTGCCAACGTGACGAGCAGCAGGAACGGAATTTCTTTCACGATCAGTCCTGCCATCATGGAAAGACCAAGCGGGTCGTGCACGATCAGGAGGTCGGGTGGACGCTCCCAACCGGTCAGCTCCGGCGAGAGAACGCGCGCGATCAAGCCGGACGGCGCGATGAGGAAAGCCAGCGCGAATGCGGTGGCCGCGTGGGGCACGGACAGGAGCGGTGACAAGAGATGCTGTATGCGCGCAAACATGCGTGTGCCGCCCCATGCGGCCGTGAAAAGCATCACGGTCACAAGTGAAAACGCGGCTGTGACGAGCCCGGTCGCAAGGCTCATAAGCGCCGACATGAGGATGGCAGGCTCTGCGAACAACCTTCGAAACGGCTCGAGGTCAAACGACGTTCCGCCCAGGGCCGGCAGATAGCCGAAGGCCGGCAGCAACGTACCGGCCAGGCCGAACACCACCGGAACCGTCAGGAGCCCTATGGCGAGAATGGGACCGAGGTGCGTCAGCATGGGCCCCAGGACCTGAGCTGCGACCGTGGCACCCGCCCAGCGAACAGACTAATTGCCAACTCCATAGCGGCGCTTCCACTCGGTTTCGATGCGCTCCATCCAGCTTGGGTGTGGCTCATCCAGCGCCGGGCCTAGTTCTTCAGGCCGCAATGTTGCAACGCCGAGATCGATGGCATCGAAGCGGGCACGGTCTTCCGGTTGCAGCTTGTGGATTGCCAGCACCGTCGGATCACCCCAGACAGCGGGGTCCTGCTTGCGGGCCTGGGCCTGTGGTGACAACAGGAAATTGGCTGTGACCAGCGCACCTGCCTTGGCCGGCGCATTGTAAGGGATGGTCAGAAAATGTGTGTTGGAAAGCGTACCGCCGGGAAAGGTAAAGGAGCGCACCGTGTCCGGCAGTTCGCCGTTGGCGATGGCGTTTGAAGCTTCAGCCGGGTTGAAAGCGAAAATGATGTCGAGTTCGGAATCGGCCAGAAGCTGCTTCATCGCCGGGTAATTCTGTGGGTAGGCACGGCCTGAACGCCACATGACAGGGTTGAGCTCGTCCAGATAGTCGAACAGAGAACTGGTCACCTGGTCGAATGTTTCTTCATCGACCGGCTTCTGGAGCATTTCGGGATTTTCGACAGTTTCGGCAAGCACCTGTTTCAAAAACGAAGTGCCTATGAAGTCCGGCGGCTGCGGGTAGGAAAAACGTCCCGGATTTTCCTTTGCCCATTTCAACAGACTGTCCGAGTCCTGCGGCAGGTCGCTCACCTCGACGCGGGCTGAATCATAGAAGAAGACGAGCTTCGCCATGCCCCACGGACTTTCCAGTCCCTCGACAGGAACGGTGAAATCGGTGCGAATGGTCGGCTTGTTTTCGACATCGACAAAGGCCCAGTTGGGCAGCTTCTCCGCCCAGCCAGGAGACAGGATCAGCCCCTGCCGTTTCATGGCGGCGAAATTCTCGCCATTGATCCAGATGAGATCGACCGTCCCACTCTCATCGCGCCCGGCGGCTTTTTCCGCCACCACGGTGGCCACCGCGCTTGCGGTGTCCTCAAGCTTCACGTGTTTGAGCGTGACGCCGTAGCGTTCCTTCAGTTCCGCACCGGCCCACTCGATATAGGCATTGATGTTCTGCGACCCTCCCCAGGCGTTGAAATAGACTGTTTCGCCGCGTGCATCTGCGAGAACGGAAGCCCAGTCGTCAGGACTGGGGTCGCCCTGACCAGCGCTTGCTGAAATGGCACCGAGCGCCAGAATGGCCGTTGAAAAAACAAGTGACCTCACGCAAATCCCCTGACTCGCCCAGAATTGAAATCTTGACGATAGAGCACGTGGGCTCTTTGCAAATCAACGCAAACCACCTCGCGCTACGGTCACTTCACGGTGAGCGTCAGGTGAAACGAGGTATCAGCCGCCAGCCTCTGTCCCCGCTCCAGGGATGTGCAATTCAATCCGGTCGGCGGCGAAACGGGTCTCGGAATACTGCACGGGAGAGCCCTCGGTGTCGACATTGATGGCGATGGTGACGAGGACGATTGCACCGGGCGAGAGCTTCAGGTCCTTCAGGTCACCGGTGTCGGCGTGCCGCGCCGTTACGGTCGTGCTCTGACGAAGGTAATCGACAAGCCCCAGTTTCCTGAACGACGCGGTGATCGAGCGCGTGCCCTCAAATGCCTCCGCCATGCCGGAAAACCGGTGCGCATCAAACCAGCTTCTGGCCCGGGAGACCGGCCGCCCGTCAGCATGCGAGCGTGTTTCAAGCCGGATAACGGGCGAGCCAGGAGCAAGCTTCAAAGCGCGCGCGACATCAATCGGTGCCGCTTCCACCGCATGATCGAGCAGGTCGGCCGCCAGCCCGCGCGACTGGCCGGCCAATCCCTCGGAGAAGCGCGTGCGATTGCGGATGGGATAGGCAAGCCGCTTTCGCCCCTCCACGAAGGTGCCTCGCCCCTGCTCGGCTCTTAGAACGCCCTCCTGCACCAGAGCTGCAATGGCGGTGCGCACCGTGTGCCGGTTCACACCAAACCGTTCGGCCAAAGCCATCTCGGGGGGCATACGCCCCTCGCTGCCAAGCGTCCCTTGGCTGATCTCGCGCCGCATACGGTCGGCGATCTGCCGCCAGAGTGCGACACCACTGCGTCGTTCGATTATCGCTTCGGCCATCTGCACCGCTTTTCTACCTGCTTCGCCCGCATTGTCATCAACACGTCATGGACACTCGATAGGCAGGAGTCATAATATGTTTGGTTGTCTAGAACAATAGACAAATTCAGCGATGACGAGATTGGATCCATCATGGTCTCACGACAGGAACGACAAGCCCTTACCGAGCAACGCCGCGAAGCCATGGCAATATTGGCAATGGCCGGTGGATCTGAGCTGCTTGCGCTTTGGAAAGAAGCCGGGCTTCCCGAGGACGCCAAGACGCTTCGCGGCCCGGAAACCGGGCTCGTGACTGTGCGCGGGCGCATGGGAGGGGGCGGGGCGCCGTTCAATTTCGGCGAAGCCACCGTCACACGCGCCACCGTCAAGCTGCCCTCAGGAGAGGTTGGGCACGCCTATGCACTCGGCCGGGAGAAAATGAAGGTGCGGGTCGCCGCACTTATCGATGCTCTGAGGCAAAAACCGGATTTTCAGGATCAGATCGAAGAAAAGATTCTCGCACCCTTGCGTGCGCGCCAGACCGAGGCCGACGCCCAGCGACGCGCTGAAACGGCTGCCACCAAGGTCGACTTCTTCACCATGGTTCGGGGAGAGGACTGATGCTTGATTCCATCGCCATCGAAGGCGGCTTCCAGAAGCCGGTGTTTGACGCACAGACCGTTTTTCGCGCGATCATGCAGGCCATGGCAGAGCCGGGCACGATCCACCGGGGAATGGCGCTCGCCAAACCACCCGCCCCGCTGACGCCGGAGGCAGCCGCTGTCGCCCTGGCCCTTTGCGACCAGGACACGCCGGTCTGGCTCGATTCATCGCTTGCCGCAGAGGACGCCGTCCGTGCATGGCTCGCATTCCACACCGGCGCGCCGCTTGCGAACACACCAGCCGATGCGCATTTCGCCTTTTCCGCCGATCCGGAACACCTGATCGGGCTCGAGAATTTTGCTCAGGGCTCACAGGAGTATCCGGACCGTTCCGCCACGCTCGTTCTTCAGGTAAGCGACCTTTCGGGCGGTGAGGGCCTGGTTCTCGCCGGGCCCGGCATCGAGAGCGAGGCGCGGCTCGCACCCCATCCCATGCCGCGCCATTTCATCCGCCAATGGGCACAAAACCATGCCCGGTTTCCCCGTGGCGTCGACCTCATTCTGGTCAGCCGTAAGGGCCTTGCAGCCCTGCCCCGCTCCACCCGCATCACCAGCCAGGAGGCCTGAGCCATGTATGTAGCCGTCAAGGGCGGCGAAGCCGCCATCCAGAACGCGCACCGGCTTCTGGCCGACCGTCGGCGCGGTGACCGCAATCTTCCCTCGATCACGCTCGAACAGATCGCCAGCCAGCTTTCGCTCGCCGTCGACCGTGTCATGTCCGAAGGCTCGCTTTACGATACGGGCCTTGCAGCGCTGGCCGTCAAGCAGGCACGCGGCGACATGATCGAAGCGATCTTCCTTCTGCGCGCCTATCGCACCACCCTGCCGCGCTTCGGCTATACGCGTCCGGTCGACACGGCGGCCATGCTGGTGGAGCGGCGCGTCTCCGCCACCTACAAGGATCTGCCCGGCGGGCAGCTTCTCGGCCCCACCTTCGATTACACGCACCGTCTGCTTGACCCGGAACTGGCCGAAGACGCCGAACCGGCAACACCCGAGGCGCGCAGCGAAGCCGAAGAAGCCATGCCGCGCGTGTCCGACATTCTCGCCAATGAAGGCCTGATCGAGGAAGACGGCTCCCTGCCGGAAGACCGCGAACCCGGTGACATCACCCGCGAGCCGCCGGAATTCCCCATGGAACGCGACCAGCGCCTCCAGGCGCTTTCACGCGGCGACGAGGGTTTCCTTCTGGCGCTCGGTTATTCCACCCAGCGCGGCTATGGCCGCAACCACCCCTTCGCCGGCGAAATCCGCATTGGCGAGGTGGAGGTGGAGATCGATGTGCCGGAACTCGATTTCCCGCTCACGCTCGGTCGCATCCGCGTCACCGAATGCCAGATGGTCAACCAGTTCAAGGGCTCGAAGAAGGTGCCGCCGCAGTTCACCCGCGGCTACGGGCTGGTGTTCGGCCAGTCGGAGCGCAAGGCCATGGCCATGTCGCTGTGCGACCGGGCGCTACGCGCGGGCGAGCTGGACGAAGACATCACCGCACCGGCGCAGGACGAGGAGTTTGTCATTTCGCACTGTGACAACGTGCAGGCGACCGGCTTCGTCGAGCACCTGAAGCTGCCGCACTATGTCGATTTCCAGGCCGAGCTCGGTCTGGTCCGCCAGATGCGTCGAGAATATGAAGAGGGTCAGAAGGACAAGGTCACCATGGCGGAGGCCGCCGAATGACCTCAGTCGCCACCGCAATCGCCGCCAGACCCGCCGTCGTAGCCGCCGGGGATATGGTCGTCATTGCCGGTTCTGTCCGTATGCGCGGCGCGCCAGATCAGGATGGCAAAGCCGATGCAAAGAGCGACGATTCCGAGACTCTCGATCGTTTTGATGTCCGGCATATCCATTCGGAAGCTCCATCAAAGGCTGTGACCACCCCTACACCAAAACCCCTAACAGAACATTGGGGCCTGTGATGAACGAGATTGCCCAGTACAACTTTGCCTATCTGGACGAGCAGACGAAGCGCATGATCCGCCGCGCGATCCTCAAGGCCATCGCCATTCCCGGCTATCAGGTGCCCTTCGCCAGCCGCGAAATGCCAATGCCCTATGGCTGGGGCACGGGCGGCGTGCAGGTGACAGCATCGATCATCGGCATGGACGATGTGCTCAAGGTCATCGACCAGGGTGCGGACGACACCACCAATGCCGTCTCCATCCGCGCCTTCTTTCAGAAGGTCGCCAATGTGGAGGTGACCACCCACACCGCCGACGCCACCATCATCCAGACGCGCCACCGCATTCCCGAGGAACCACTGAAAGCCGGTCAGGTGCTCGTCTACCAGGTCCCGATCCCGGAGCCGCTGCGCTTTCTCGAACCGCGCGAGACCGAAACGCGCAAGATGCATGCGCTTGAGGAATACGGCCTCATGCATGTGAAGCTCTACGAGGACATCGCCCAGCACGGCCACATCGCCACCACCTTCGCCTACCCGGTCAAGGTCGAGGGGCGTTACGTGATGGACCCCTCGCCGACGCCGAAATTCGACAATCCGAAAATGCACATGTCGAAGGCGCTCCAGCTTTTCGGCGCAGGGCGCGAGAAGCGCATCTACGCCGTTCCGCCCTACACGCGGGTGGAAAGTCTCGACTTTGAGGATCATCCCTTTGAGATCCAGACCTTCGATGAGCCCTGCGCACTGTGTGGCGGCACGAATGTCTATCTCGACGAAGTGGTTCTGGATGACCGCGGCGGGCGCATGTTCGTCTGCTCCGACACCGACAATTGCGAGGCGCGCCGCGCCGAGGGCCATCGCGGACATCTGTCCGGCGAAGAGGCTGCGACATGAGAATCGACAGCGCATCGATGACAGCGCCGCGCAACGCCCCTCACCCTCACCCTCTCCCCGCCAGCGGGGAGAGGGGGCCTTGATGTTGGCGCCTGGATCGCGGCCATCCTCCTTCTCCCCGCTCGCGGGGAGAAGGTGCCGGCAGGCGGTTGAGGGGCTGCGCAAACTTTTGAAAATTCGCGGAGAAATCCAATGACCGACGAACCGCTGCTTCGCGTTCGCTCCATCTCGAAATTCTACGGCAACCGTATCGGCTGCAACGACATCTCCTTCGACCTGTGGCCGGGCGAGGTTCTGGCTGTGGTGGGCGAGTCCGGCTCCGGCAAGACCACCCTCCTGAACTGCCTCTCGACACGCCTCCTGCCCACGTCCGGCACCGTGTCCTACCGCATGCGCGACGGGGCGTTCCACGATCTCTACCGCATGAGCGAGGCCGAACGCCGCTTCCTGATGCGCACCGACTGGGGTTTCGTTCACCAGAATCCTGCGGACGGGCTGCGCATGACGGTCTCCGCCGGCGCGAATGTGGGCGAGCGGCTGATGGCGGTGGGCGAGCGGCACTATGGCAATATCCGCGCCACCGCCACCGACTGGCTCGGCCGCGTTGAGATATCCAGCGACCGCATCGACGACCAGCCCCGCGCCTTCTCCGGCGGCATGCGCCAGCGCCTGCAGATCGCCCGCAACCTCGTCACCGGCCCGCGCCTCGTCTTCATGGACGAGCCGACCGGCGGTCTCGACGTGTCGGTGCAGGCCCGCCTGCTCGATCTCCTGCGCGGCCTCGTTCACGAACTGGGCCTCTCCGCCATTGTCGTCACCCACGACCTTGTGGTCGCCCGCCTTCTCTCCCACCGCATGATCGTCATGAAGGACGGTCACGTGGTCGAAAGCGGCCTGACAGACCGGGTGCTCGACGATCCGCAGGCGCCCTACACCCAGCTTCTCGTTTCCTCCATTTTGCAGGTGTGACCATGGCAACACCCCTCGTCGTCTCCGAAGTCTGCAAGAGCTTCACCATGCATCTCCAGGGCGGCATTCGCCTGCCCGTGGTGGCCGATGTCTCCTTCTCGCTCTCCGCCGGCGAATGCGCCGTGCTTGGCGGCCCCTCGGGCGCTGGCAAGAGCTCCATCCTCAAGATGATCTATGGCAGCTACGCCATCGACAGCGGCCAGGTGATCGTCAGCCATGACGGCAATCTGGTGAACCTCGCCACCGCCGATCCGCGCACCGTCATCGCCATCCGCCGTGACACGATTGGCTATGTCAGCCAGTTCCTGCGCGCCGTGCCGCGCGTTTCCGCACGCGATGTGGTGGCCGAACCGCTCATCGCACGCGGCGAAGTTCTGGAAACCGCGCGCGGCAGGGCCGAGAAGCTGCTTGCCCGCCTCAACCTGCCCGAGCGCCTGTGGGACCTGCCACCAGCCACCTTCTCCGGCGGCGAACAGCAGCGCGTGAACATCGCCCGCGGCTTCATCACCGATCATCCGGTCCTGCTTCTCGACGAGCCAACCGCCTCTCTCGACAAGGCCAACCGCGAAATCGTGATTGCCATGATCGACGAGAAGAAGAAGGCGGGCGTGGCACTGCTCGGCATCTTCCACGATCAGGATGTGCGCGATGTGGTTGCCGACCGGATCATCGACGTCACCGAATTTGCGCCGAACAGGAAAGCGGCATGAGGCAGCTCTCCGAGAAACCCTGTGTGCATCCGACTGCAGAGGTAAAGGACTCAACGCTTGGCCGCTACACCGAAGTGGCCGAGCGCTCGCGCCTTCATGAAACGGTGCTCGGCGACTACTCCTATATGATGCAGGATTGCAGCGCCTGGTGCGCGCAGATCGGGAAATTCTCCAACATCGCAGCCGCCGTGCGCATCAATGCCACGAACCACCCCACCTGGCGTCCCACGCTGCATCACTTCACCTATCGCTCCGCCGACTATTGGCCGGATGCCGAACATGACGGCGCGTTCTTCGACTGGCGACGCGACAACATGGTCAGGGTCGGCCATGACACCTGGCTCGGTCATGGCTCCACGATCCTGCCCGGAGTGACCGTGGGCGATGGGGCGGTGGTCGGTGCCGGTGCCGTGGTCTCGAAGGATGTCGCCCCCTACACGATTGTCGGCGGCGTTCCCGCCCGCACGATCCGCGAGCGCTTCGACCGGCGGACGGCGGAACGGTATCAGGCGCTTGCCTGGTGGGATTGGAGCCATGGCAAGCTCAGGGAAGCTCTGGAGGATTTCCGTGCGCTCGATGCACAAGCGTTTCTGGAAAAGCACGAGAATTGAGCCCGCGCCATCTGGTCGCAACATTCCCTGAATATAATCGTCAGGTTTTTATTGACAGGATCGAAGACCTGCGGTTTCTATAGTTCCGCATCCGCGCGATGCGTCCATGATGTCTGGGCCTTTACCCCTTTCGATCGCAGGACGTCTGTCGTTGCCCATTGAGCTGTGTGCCGTCTGTTCTGACGGGACACGTTTTTGTTCGCTGGGCGCCTTTTCCGACAAACTCCGGCACAAAGGTTTTGGCTCTGCATCGGGGCTCGACCTTGCAAAGCCACGGAGTTTCCGACGTCGCCATGCTCGTCTGCCAATGCAACATGATCACCCAGAAAGAGCTCGAGGAGACGATCGTCGCCATGCTCGACGAGGATCCCTGGCAGCTTGTTGTGCCGGCGAAGGTCTACCACACCATGTCCAAGCGCGGCCGCTGCTGTGGGTGCTTTCCGAATGTCGTGGAAACAATCATCCGCGTCACCGAAGCCTATCATGCACGCCTTGATGCTGCCCAGAATGCTGCTACCGTGACCTATCTCGATCAGGTACGCGCTTTGCGCGAGCGTTTTGGAAGGAAGTTCAATGAAAGGCGACAAAAAGGTCATCGAGCGGCTTAACGAGGCGCTCACCCACGAACTGGGGGCAGTCAACCAATATTGGCTGCATTATCGCCTTCTGGAAGATTGGGGCTTTACCAAGCTCGCCAAGAAGGAGCGCGAAGAATCCATCGAGGAAATGCACCACGCCGACAAGCTGGTCGAGCGTATCATCTTCCTTGAGGGCCATCCCAACCTTCAGGTTGTTGGCCCGCTGCGCATCGGCCAGAACATCAAGGAAGTGCTTGAGGCTGATCTCGCCGGTGAGCATGACGCCCGCAAACTCTACAAGGAAGCGCGCGACGACTGCCACGATGCGGGCGACTATGTTTCCATGAAACTGTTCGAAGAGCTGCTCGCAGACGAGGAAGGTCATATCGACTACCTCGAAACGCAGCTTGAACTCCTTGAGACAATCGGCGTGGAAAAATACGGCCAGCTCAATGCCGGCCCGGCCGACGAAGCCGAGTAATCAAGTTTTGGGGGTGACCGGTCAGAGTGTTGATCCGGTCATCCCTCACGGCGATCTGGTGCACTTCGGGGGCGCTTGAGTGCCCAGGGCCGGACCCTAGTGGACTTCCGGGCGCTCTTTTCGGTGGTCTGGAACTGCGACCTTGGCCGCTGCAGCGCCAATCCCTCTCCGTTCGGCGACGACCACCAATCCTTCGATGGGTTCGCCACGATCCCGGCGGATCACTGCCTTTTCAAGCAGTACCGGTTCAAATCCCGCATCTCCCATGACCGCCCGCAAATGCGCCTCGGAATGAGCGTAGCGCCGCGAGGGACGCAGCACCATTGCCTCCGGTCCCGCATGATGTTCGACTGAAAAAACGAAAAGGGCCCCCGGCGCAAGCGAGGCTCCGGCCGCTGCAAAAAGCCGGTCGAGCGAACCCAGATACATGAAAACGTCTGCCGCGGTCACCAGATCGGCCTCGCGGGGCAGCTTGGTGAGTGCGGAGAGATCGGCCCGTTCCAGCCGGTCGTAGATCTGTTTGTCATCCGCACGCTTCAGCATTTTTGCCGAGATATCGATCCCTTCAAGAAAGCTGACATGGGCTCTCAGTCGCTCGCCCATCAAGCCAGTGCCGCATCCAAGGTCGACGGCATGAGCGAAAGCATGTTTTCCGATCCGCAGAAGCGCTTCCTCCAGCAATTCGGGCACGCGATAACCGAGCTTGTCCACCAACGCCGTGTCGAACGTTTCGGCATACTGATCGAACAGGGTTTCGACGAAAGCCGATGGAACAGCGCCAAGACCATCGAGCGCACCGAAAAGCTCCAGCTTCAACGCCGCACCCAGCCGATCCATTTCATCGAGCCTGAGGACATTTCGCCAGGCGTCCAGCGCGGCTGCGACCTCGCCTGCCTCAGCCAGCATCTCACCGTGGCGGAAATGCCCTGCCGCCCAATCCGGCGCACGGGTCAGAGCCTCGCCCATCAGGTCGGCAGCGGCTTTGAAATCCCCGCTTTCGAACAGCATCTCCGCATACTCCGCACGGCGATCGGCGAGCAGATCACCCGAAGTGAAGAAAATCGGCTTCATTCGATATGTTTTCCAGGAGGCCCGCATGCGGGCGGTGAGCGCTTATGCTCCCGGAAATGTCTCCTGACAAGTCTGTCTTTCACTGCCTGAAAAATGACCTATCTTCTCATTCCATGAAGCCGCAGAACCTGCTCCAGCCGCGCCCGGCGGGACTTTATTGCCCGCCCGGTGATTTCTACATCGATCCTGTGCGTCCGGTGGAGCGGGCCCTGATCACGCACGGGCATGCAGACCACGCCCGCGCGGGTCATGGACACGTTCTGGCGACGAGAGAAACGCTCGACATCATGGCGCTGCGGTACGGTACAGACTTTGCGCGAAGCCGGCAGGCCATCAATTACGGCGAAACGCTGACACTTGATGGTGTTGGCATTTCTTTTCACCCTGCTGGCCATGTGCTGGGATCGGCGCAGATCGCTGTGGAGAAAAATGGCCTGCGCATTGTCGCCTCTGGCGATTACAAGCGTCATCCCGATCAAACCTGCGCCGCCTTCGAGCCCGTGCGCTGTGATGTCTTCATCACCGAAGCGACCTTTGGGCTCCCCGTTTTTGTTCACCCCGACCCCTTGCAGGAGATCCGGCGTCTGACCGCGTCATTGACGCAATTTCCGGATCGCGCGCACATTTTGGGGGCTTATTCCCTTGGCAAGGCGCAGCGCGTCATCAGTCTCTTGCGCACCAGCGGATACGATACACCGATCCTCATTCACGGTGCCTTGGAAAAACTCTGTCGCTATTATGAAGGCCAGGGCATCGACCTCGGCGAACTTGAACCGGCAACTGTCGAAGGAGGCCTTGCCGATCGCGCCGCGGGCCGCGTCATAGTCGCACCTCCATCCGTGTTCGGCGAACGCTGGACGCGGCGCTTCGCCGATCCGCTCAACGTCTTTGCCTCCGGCTGGATGCGCATCCGCCAGAGAGCGAAGCAGCGCGGTGTCGAACTCCCCCTGATCCTTTCCGACCATGCAGACTGGAATGAGCTGATCGCCACTATCCGAGAAACGGAGGCAGGCGAAGTGTGGGTGACACACGGCCGCGAGGAAGCCATCGTTCGCTGGTGTGAACTGAACGGCATCAAGGCCCGCCCTCTCAACCTCGTCGGCTACGAAGACGAGGTCGAGTGATGCGTGACTTTGCCAATCTGCTCGACCGTCTGGTTCTCACCCCGTCGCGGAACGGAAAAATCCGCCTGCTCACGGACCATTTCAGTTCTGTGCGTGACCCTGATCGTGGTTACGCTCTTGCCGCGTTGACCGGGGGCCTCGACTTTCCCGCTGTGAAACCAGCCATGCTGCGGACCCTGATCGGCGGGCGAATGGACGAGGTGCTTTTTGCCTATTCCTACGATTATGTTGGCGACCTTGCAGAGACCATATCGCTCGTTTGGCCAAGCACCCCGGGTGAGGAAACCCCGCCGCCGCTCTCCGAAATCGTAGAAATGCTTTCCACGCTTGGGCGGGCTGAAGCGCCTTCGGTCATGGCGCATCTCCTCGATCGGCTCGATCCCTCTGCCCGATTTGCTCTGATCAAACTCGCTACCGGAGGCTTGCGTATCGGCGTATCAGCACGGCTTGCAAAGCAGGCCCTGGCAACGTTCGGCAATAAGGACATCGGCGAGATAGAAGAACTCTGGCACGGGCTCGAACCACCCTATGAAACGCTCTTCGCATGGCTGGAAGGCGAAGCCCAAAAGCCTGTCAGCACTGCGAAAGCGCTGTTCCGGCCGGTCATGCTTGCCCATCCGGTCGGCGACGGTGAGCTTTCAAAGCTGGATCCTGCCGACTACGCGGCCGAATGGAAATGGGACGGGATCCGCGTTCAGGCAGTGTGCGAAGACGGTGTCAAACGGCTCTATTCGCGCACAGGCGACGACATATCCGGTGCATTTCCGGACCTCCTGTCATCGTTCGAAGCCGAAATGACCCTGGATGGAGAGCTGCTGGTCGGAAACCCGGATACGCGGACCGGCACCTTCTCGGACCTTCAGCAGCGCCTCAACCGCAAGACGGTGTCGAAGAAGATGCTTGGCGAGTACCCGGTCTTCCTCCGCTGCTACGATCTGCTGCAGGCGGAAGGAGAAGACCTGCGCGGACTGCCCTTCATCCAACGCCGGGCAGCACTTCAGGAGCGGATATCGGGGCTGTCGCAGGATCGTTTCGATCTGTCCCCGCTCGTCGATTTCACAAACTGGGAAGAACTGGACGCCAAACGACGTGCTCCACCGCATCCCGTGATTGAAGGGGTGATGTTGAAGCGGCGCGATTCCTCCTATGTTCCCGGCCGCCCCAAAGGCCCATGGTTCAAATGGAAGCGTGATCCGTTCATCATCGATGCAGTGCTGCTTTATGCGCAACGTGGTCACGGCAAGCGGTCGAGCTATTACTCCGATTACACATTCGGTGTATGGACCGGGCCCGAAGACGCGCCCGAGCTCGTACCTGTCGGTAAGGCCTATTTCGGTTTTACCGATGAGGAACTGAAGCAGATCGACAAATATGTGCGTGACAACACGATCGAGCGTTTCGGCCCCGTCCGATCAGTCCGCGCCGAGCGCGATCACGGTCTTGTTCTCGAAGTCGCGTTTGAGGGGCTCAATCGCTCAACGCGACACAAATCAGGTGTGGCGATGCGCTTTCCACGCATTTCCCGCCTGCGCTGGGACAAGCCGGCAGCCGAAGCGGACCGGCTTGAAGCCCTGACCTCCATGCTCGAAGATTAGCACCTCTCATTGCGTCGCAATGGCCGCACGGATGGAGAAGACGTCGAGCGCATGACCTTGGCCGGTGGCATCCGGAACAATGGTGATCGTTCCGCCGCTGCTGGGCGATTGATTGGGCAATTCGACCTCGAAGAGATAGTCCGAACGCGTTGGCCCGACCACGTAGCGGGTGCGACCGCAATCGCCAAGGGCGCCAAAGTTGCAGGAGAGCGAAAGCTGTGTCTCCTCCCCGTCCTGCGCTCTGGCCTCGATGCTGAAAATGGCGTTGCGTCCGGCGAGCGTCTCCAGAACGCCGCGCCCTACATCAAAGGAAATGCCTGCCCCGCCGGATGTGCTGACTTGGAGAAAAACCTGATCATCATTGCGCATCACGTCTATGTTCCCGCCATCCGGCGCAGAAACGGTGGTGGGATCGGTTGGGTCGAAAATGGTGATCCATTCGCCCTCCGCGCGGCTTCCTCGCGACCCGGAGGCTGTTGTTTCCTCGTCCGCAGAATAATTGTCTTCCTCCAGGGCAAGCGGCGGGTTGCGCACACTGGTGTCCCGCTCATCGCTGGACATCAGAATGCCACTGGACATGGTCCACCAGAGCCCCAAGCCGAGAAACGCCACCACAGTCGCGATCAGAAAGAGCATGGCATAAGAGCGCCGCGGCCTTGGCAGGGCCGCACGAATGCGTCGTTTCGCCTCTTCAGAAGAAGGATCATCCGACACGCCGCTGCGATCCCGCGGGTCAATCCGTGGAGCGAACGCCTCGCTTTTGTCTCTGGGGCGTGGGGCGCTGCGCGCCTCAGGCTCGACTTGCGGCGAGGGAGCCGGCCGCTCTCGCGGCGCAGGCTTTGAGACCTGCGGACCCCCGGCTTGTGGGGCGGCGGGAACGAACTCTGTCTCGATCTCGGTGATCGTTGTCTTCAGGTTCTCGCGCCTGGCAGTTTTTGCCTCTTCAGAAAGATCGTCGCGTGCTTCAAGCGTGCGCTCCAGCGCTGCAAAGGCAGAACGATACACCTTTTCACGGAAGGGCCGTTTGCTAGCGTCGCCCTTTTCGAACGCCTTTCTTATCGCATTTTCTATCGCGTCCAAGGCTGGCTGCCCTCTTTGCCTGTCTTTGTCACATGGTTAACCGTTGGTGAGTATGCAATCAACGGTCATAACAAGGTGTGAACAATAGGCTATTCCGCCCTGATGAGGTCGAGCCTGGTTTTTCTCCACCCTAACCATGCCCGAGGAGTTCAGAATGCGGGATTTCGCGCTTGAGGTTCACTTTTCCCGCTGGGAGTTCAATGCCCGGCATCACATGACCGCCTCCGACATGGAAAGCATGACGCTCGGTGAGCTGACACAGATGGCCGGGCCTTCCGCACGCGAAGAGCTCGACAGGCTGTGGCTCGGCTACACGGAAACCTGGGGCGCGCCGGACCTGCGCGAGGCCATTGCCGCTACTTATGACGGCCTTTCCGCACGTGACATTCTCTGCTTCGCCGGCGCCGAGGAAGGCATTTATGCGGCCATGCGTGTAATGCTCTCACCCGAGGATCACGCCATCGTTTCTGTTCCAAACTACCAGGCTGCAGAAACCGTGCCGCTGGGGCTGTGCGCGGTGACCGGCGTTCCGCTTCTGGAGAACGACAACTGGCGGCTCGATCTCGATGCGGTGCGTGCCGCGATCCGTCCCAACACGAAGCTGATATCGGTCAACCTGCCCAACAATCCGACCGGCGCCCTGATGCCGCAGGAGGATTTCGCAGCCCTCGTGGCGCTTTGCCGCGAGCACGATCTCTACCTTTTCAGTGATGAGGTCTACCGCCTGCTCGAAAGCGATGACAAAAAACGCCTTCCTCAGGCAGCGGAAGCCTATGAGAAGGGCGTTTCCCTCAACGTCATGTCCAAGGCCTATGGCCTGCCGGGCCTGCGTATCGGCTGGATCGCCAGCCGTGACACGGCGCTTTTGCAGAAGCTGGAGCGCTACAAGCATTACCTGTCCATCTGCAACTCTGCCCCGAGCGAGCGGCTGGCGGTGATGGCGCTTTCAGTGCGCGACCGCATTCTTACGCGGAACCGCTCGCTGATCGCGGAGAACCTTGAGAAAATGGACGCATTCTTTGCCGAATACCCGGATCTCTTCGACTGGAAGCGCCCGGATGGCGGTTGTGTTGCCTATCCCCGATATAATGGACGGGATGGGGTCGAACAGTTCTGCCACGATCTCGTGGAACAGGCAGGCGTGCTGTTGCTGCCCGCCTCCGTCTACCACTCGGAGCTGATGGAAAGCCCAGCAGGGCGCTTCCGCATCGGCTTTGGGCGCAAGGGGATTGATGCCGGGCTTGCCGCGATGCGAGACTTTCTCGGGCGGCGGCACAACGACATTAAACCCGGTTGAGACAAGAAGCGCGCAAAATGTGGCGATGGAGGTTTTCAACCGGGACCAAGATGCTGTAAAAGTTTTGACGTTTACGAATACGTCAATTGAAGGGAATTAACATGGCGCTTCCGGCTGTTTTCGACACTTTGCGTTTGCCCGTCGTCGGCGCGCCCTTGTTCATCATCTCGCATCCGCCTCTGGTGACCGCACAATGCAAAGCCGGGATTGTGGGCTCCTTTCCAGCACTCAATGCGCGCCCCAAGGAGCAGCTTGACGAATGGATATCGCAGATCAAAGAGGAGCTGGCCGCGCATGATGCGAAAAACCCGGACCGCCCCGCTGCTCCTTTTGCCGTCAACCAGATCGTTCACCGTTCCAACGACCGGCTGGAGCATGACCTGAGGGTCTGTGTGGATCACAAGGTGCCGATCGTCATCACCTCGCTCGGCGCCGTCGAAGAGGTGAACCAGGCCGTTCATTCCTATGGCGGCATCGTGCTGCACGACATCATTCACGATCGCCATGCACGAAAAGCGATCGAAAAGGGAGCAGACGGGCTCATTGCGGTGGCAGCGGGGGCTGGCGGACATGCGGGCACGCTTTCGCCCTTCGCTCTCGTACAGGAAATCCGGCAGTGGTTCGATGGGCCGCTGCTTCTGTCAGGTGCCATCGCCAATGGCGGCGCGGTGCTGGCGGCCGAGGCGATGGGCGCGGACCTTGCCTATATCGGTTCACCCTTCATCGCCACACAGGAGGCGCGTGCAACCGAGGACTACAAGGAGATGATTGTCTCCTCGCGTGCTGCCGACATCGTCTATTCAAACCTCTTCACCGGCGTACACGGCAACTACTTGAAGGGCTCCATCGTCAAGGCCGGCATGGACCCCGACAATCTCCCGGAAGCCGACCCCTCCAAGATGAATTTCGCAAGCGCTGACGCAAAGGCCTGGCGCGACATCTGGGGAAGCGGACAGGGCATTGGGGCGGTGAGCGAGATCACCAGCGCTGGCGCTCTGGTGGACCGCCTGGCGGCAGAATACGCCGAAGCGAAGGATCGGATCTGCGGCGCGCGGTAACCCCGCCGCGCTTCATCCCGGCAGGCCATCCAGCCGGGGGACTTCGTTCAGCCCATCATCCCAATCCGCACGACTGGACATGCAGATATGTGCGGTCGGCTTCATGGAAACCGGTGTATCAAGACACCCAGCCGGAACGATGACCATCGCCCCGCCTGCTTCCGATCTCGGCAGAGCAGAGCCACAGGACCGGCAGAAGCTCCTCCGGTGCCGCGCCCCCGGCACCCGGTAGCTCGCTGTATTCTCTTCCCCAGAAAGCCAGGTGATCTCCGCCGCGCTCGAAAAAAGGTTCGCGGCATGGGCTGAGCCTGATCCCTTGCGGCAGCGCGAACAATGGCAGAGATAAAAGCGCTCGAACGAGCCTGAAATTTCAAATCTCACCGCGCCACAGAGGCAGGTGCCGGAATGCGTTGTGCCCATCAATCATCTCCCTAAAGATGATGCCTCTTAGCATATCCAGGAAGAAGACCCCATTGCCACGACGCAACCCTGCGCGCGGCAGCACTGTGGACTGTCAAGAAACCGTCATCCAAGCGACATGCAGGTTTCATCCACACCCATTAGGCGAATGAGCGACAAGGGCGAAAAGCCTGCGGGAGAGCCGCAATACGGCGCTTAACGGGATAAGCAAATGCTTGAAATTCGACAGGTCACCCGACGCTTCGGACAGAACACGGCCGTGCGCGATGTGGAACTGGAAATCGAACAGGGCCAGATGGTCGGCATCATTGGCCGCTCGGGCGCAGGCAAGTCGACGCTTTTGCGCATGATCAACCGGCTGATCGATCCGTCCGAAGGGTCGATCTCATTTCAGGGCAAAGAGGTATCGGCTCTTAAAGGCGCGGAGCTGCGCCGCTGGCAACGCGACTGCGCGATGATCTTCCAGCAGTTCAACCTGGTGCCGCGTCTCGACGTGCTGACCAACGTCCTGCTCGGGCGCCTCAATCATCGTTCCACCGTTCTCAACCTGATGAACATGTTTACCCGCGAGGAACGCATCCGCGCCATTGCCGCGCTCGAGCGCCTCGACATCGCGCAGACGGCGCTGCAGCGCGCCGGCACCCTTTCTGGCGGTCAGCAGCAGCGTGTGGCGATCGCCCGTGCTCTCATGCAGGAACCGAAGGTGATCCTCGCCGACGAGCCGATCGCCTCGCTCGATCCGCTTAACGCCAAGGTGGTGATGGACTCGCTGGCCGACATCAACGCCCGCGAAGGCATCACCGTCATCACCAACCTGCACACGCTCGACACGGCGCGCGCCTATTGCAACCGCATTGTCGGCATGGCCAAGGGCGCTGTGGTCTTCGACGGCCCACCCGAGGCGCTGACCAGCGAAGCGGTGCGCACCATTTACGGCGGCGAGGAAGGCGCGGAGCTTTCCGAAGCCATCACCTCCACCAGCATCAATGTCCCGGCTCCACAGCCGGCAAGAAAATCGACCGGTCAGGCTCAACCGGCGCTCGCCGCCGTCTGACCCACGGGATCGCCTGGCCCGCGTAACGGGCCGCTCTGCCTGAAAACCCGCCGGCGGGAAAAGCCGGCACCCAAATGGAGAGACGTCATGTTCAAGAAAGCTCTTATGGGCGCCGTAGCGCTCACCGCAATGATGGTCGGCGGCGCACAGGCCGAAGACCTGAAGGAATTCCGCATCGGCATTCTCGGCGGCGAAAACGAAGCCGACCGCCTGCGCAATTTCTCCTGCATGGTCGACAAGCTTCCCGAGGTTCTGGGTGTCGAAAAAGTCTCGCTTTTTCCCGCCGCCGATTATGACGGCGTGATCCAGGGCCTGCTTGGCGGTACGCTCGATTATGCCGAGCTCGGCGCTTCGGGCTATGCGAAGGTCTATCTCGAAGATCCGGAGGCCGTTGAGCCAATCCTCACAACGGTGCAGACCGACGGTTCGACGGGCTATCATTCGGTCATGGTCGCCCGCAAGGATTCCGGCATCAAGTCGCTGGAAGACATGAAGGGCAAGAAGCTCGGCTTCGCCGACCCGGATTCCACCTCCGGCTACCTCGTTCCCGCTGTCACGCTGCCCAAGGCCGTCGGGACATCCATCGAAGAATTTTTCGGCGAGACCGGCTTTGGCGGCGGCCACGAGAACCTCGTTCTCGAAGTGGTGAAAGGCACGTTCGACGCCGGCACGACCTGGGCTTCGGGCGTTGGCGAGTTCTCCGACGGTTACACCTCCGGCAACCTGCACAAGATGGTCGAGAAGGGCATTCTCGACATGGACGATCTGGTTGAGCTCTGGAAGTCCCCGCTGATCCCGAACGGTCCGGTCGTGGTTCGCACCTCCATGGACGCCGACATGAAGAACAAGTTCAAGACCTTCATGATGGAAATGCCGGAAGCCGATCCGGAGTGCTTCGCAGCCATCCAGGGCGGCGACTACAAGGGCTACACCGAAGTGACGCCGGCATTCTACGAGCCGATCATCGACGCCCGTCGCTCCAAGATCGGTTCCTGATCCCTTTCCCGCAATCTGACACGCCGCCGGTCCGTGCCGGCGGCGTTGTCGCACAGGCGTGCCAGACATGACAGCAACGACCCATTCCCCGCTTCTTTCCGAAGCCGGCCAGGCCGTGGAGCGCCACTGGCGCGAACTGGCCGGACGCCGCCGGCTCTACACCATTGGCGGCATCGTGTTCATGGTTCTCGCCATGAGCGGTTCGCTCTGGTTTGCCAATGAATCGAACGCCGGCAAGTTCTTCGACCGCCTGCCCTATCTGTTCGATTTCGTGGGCCAGATGCTGCCGCGCGATGGCTGGGAAATCTGGCGCGCCCTTTTCGACCTGCCCTCGCCCTATGACGATGGCAGCCTGAAATACAATTATCCCGATGGACGGATCTATCTCACCGAGACGTTCTATCTGCCCGAATATTTCTACAAGATGCTGGAAACCATCAACATCGCGCTGGTTTCCACGCTGATCGGGTTCGGCTTTGGCTTCGTCCTTTGCTTTCTGGCAGCATCGAACCTGACGACCCGGCGCTGGCTGCGCTTCTTCGTGCGCCGTTTCATGGAGCTGCTCCGCGCTTTTCCCGAGATCGTCATCGCCGGCTTTTTTCTGGCCGTGCTGACCATCGGTGCCGTGCCTGCCATCATTGCCGTGTCGATCCACACGGTCGGTGCGCTCGGCAAGATGTTCTTCGAAGTGGTCGAGAACGCCGACATGAAAGCCGAGGAGGGCCTGCGCGCTGCCGGTGCGAACTGGACCGAGCGTGTCTGGTTCGCCATCGTGCCGCAGGTCATGCCCAACTTCCTGAGCTACGCGCTTCTGCGTTTCGAGATCAATGTCCGTGCCTCCACCATCATCGGCGCGGTCGGTGGTGGCGGTATCGGCGAGGCGCTGCGCCTGTCGATCAGCCGCACGCATGAGGCCAAGACGCTCGCCATCATCCTTCTCCTGTTCTGCACCATCGTCGCGGTTGACCAGCTTTCGGCCTGGCTACGCGGGCGCATCGTCGGCAGACAAGCTTTTGAATTTGGCCGGGGAGGCTGACCATGACCGAGCTAGAAGCCAACGCCATCGTCGCGCGCCACACGGATGTTTTTCAGCGCCCGCTGCTGGAGCGCTTTCGCGCCGCGCTCATCATCGCAGCCATCGCGCTTTATATGATCTTCGCCTGGTGGCTCTTTGCCGTGGGGCAGGTGATCTCCAACGGCAATTGGGATATCGCAGGAAGCTATCTGGCCGACTGGGTTTCCTATGAGGTGCGCCCGGACATCGAGTATGACGGCGATGCGCTGGATGTTTCCTTCCCCCGTTTCTCGCCGCTGGGCGACGATCCGAAACCGGACTGGGTGGTGACGGAAACGGCGACCGTCGAACGCCGGAGCGCGGGGACAACTGAGGCCACCAGCTCCGGCAGCGGCGCAACCAGCGGGGCCGGCTTCCTCGGGTCGCTGGACACGAAGCCTGCTGCGAAAGACGACGGTGGGTTTCTTGGTGCCATGCCATCTGCCTCCACACCACCCGAAACACCGACCGCGAACACCACTCCGGCGGAACCGGTGGTGACCCGTGAAGAAGCCATTGTGAGCGCCGATGTTTCGTTCGGTGGCGACACGCATATCCGCGTTCAGCCCGGCTTCGTGACCGTCACGCACAAGGGCGAGACGCTGGAACTCGACATCGAGGAGCGTCTCGCGGTCAATGCGCGGGGACCCCTGCCCGACTGGGCAAGCCAGCGTGCACCCGGTGCCAAGGTTATCGTGCGCTTCGGCTTTGCCGGCCGTGCGGAGATCGAAGACGATGAGGTCAAGATACGCCGCCGCTTCCTCGGCTGGGAGAATTTCTTCTTCGACACGCGCTCGCCGTATTGGGGCATGCCGGTCAGCGAGGTTCTGGGCACGATCTTCTTCGGCGAGCGCATCGAGGAAGGCCGCTCCAATCTGGCCATTGCCTGGGACAACATTGTCAACAATGCCGACTGGCAGCATGGCGATGTGTGGCTGAAGCTGCTGCAGACCATCGTCATGGCGTTTGCGGGCACGGTGTTCGCCTCGCTCCTGGCCTTCCCGCTCGCCTTTGCGGCCGCGCGCAACATCATGCCCAACCGTTTCATCAACCATCTCTTGAAGCGCTCGTTCGACTTCCTGCGCTCGGTGGACATGCTGATCTGGGCGCTGTTCTTCACCCGCGCGTTCGGGCCGGGGCCGCTCGCCGGCATTTCGGCGATCTTCTTCACCGACACCGGCACATTCGGCAAACTCTACTCGGAAGCGCTCGAGAACATCGACGACAAGCAGCGGGAGGGCGTGCGCTCTGTCGGTGCAGCACCATCCTCGGTCCAGCGCTACGGGGTCGTGCCGCAGGTTCTGCCGGTGTTTTTGAGCCAGTCGCTGTATTTCTGGGAGTCCAACACGCGCTCGGCCACAATCATCGGCGCTGTGGGTGCGGGCGGAATCGGCCTCAAGCTCTGGGAGGCGATGCGCACCAATCAGGACTGGGAAAACGTTGCCTATATGGTGATCCTGATCCTGCTGGTGGTTTTCATCTTCGACAACATCTCCAACACGCTGCGTCAGCGTCTCATCGGCAGGCAAGGAGCCGAAGGATGACGCGGCGGAAAATGGCTGATAGCTTCTGTGGTCCTTTCGAGGGATTCGTTAACCTGTCACACAAATCGCCTATTGCACCGCAATCGGCGAGGAAAAGCTCATGCGCTACGCAATCTACTTCACACCCGAACAGGATGACCCGCTGACGCGGGCCGCTGCCCGCTGGCTGGGACGCGATGCCTTTACCGGCGCATCGCTCACGCCGGTGGATGCAGGGCCCTTTTCAG
Source organism: Nitratireductor sp. B36 (assembly GCF_020833685.1). Taxonomy (GTDB): domain Bacteria; phylum Pseudomonadota; class Alphaproteobacteria; order Rhizobiales; family Rhizobiaceae; genus Nitratireductor. The sequence continues at coordinate 292,679 of NZ_JACKZY010000004.1, read as the reverse complement.
CGGCGGAGATCTCATTTCACACAGCTGCGGCACGCCGCTACGGGTTTCATGCGACGCTGAAGGCCCCGTTCCGGCTTGCCGAAGGTCAGAGCGAGCAGGCGCTGATCCAGGCGCTGGCAAAGTTCTGCGCGCAGATGGAGCCGGTAACGATCCCGCGCGCCGTGGTGCGCAGGCTGGACGGCTTTTTCGCACTTGTGCCCGAAGAACGCTCGGAACGGCTGGATGCGTTGGCCGGTGGCATCGTCGAGTATTTTGAGCCGTTTCGCGCTCCGCTGACCGTTGGGGAACTCGAAAGGCGCAATCCGGAAAACCTCACGCCGGCGCAGCTCAAGAATCTGCACAAATGGGGCTACCCCTATGTGTTCGAGGAGTTTCGCTTCCACATGACCCTGACCGGCCGCGTGCCGCAGGAAGAAGCCCCCCGGATGGAACGGGCGATCGACGCCTTCTTCGGGCCGCTTTTGTCGGAACCACTGGAGATTGGCTCGCTGGCCCTGTTCATCGAGCCGGAACCGGGCGCACCGTTCCAGGTGAAATCCCTGGAAACGCTCGGCTGGAACAAGACAAGAAAGACCGCCTGATAATGACGAACGAGCTGGTCCTAAAAAACGCCCGCATCGTGCTGCCCGATGAGGTGATCGAAGGCAGCATCTCGATCCGTGACGGGCGCATCACCGACATTGCCGCCGGCAATTCCGCTGTTGGTGAAGATATGGAGGGCGACTACGTCCTGCCGGGCCTGGTCGAGCTGCACACGGACCATCTGGAGCGGCACTACGCGCCCAGACCGAAAGTGCGCTGGAACCCGATCGCCTCGGTGCTTGCGCATGATGCACAGATTGCCGCATCCGGCATTACCACCGTGTTCGACGCGCTGCGCATCGGCCTTGATGAAGACAGCAACCTCGGCGCGCCGGAAATGCGCGAGCTTGGCCACGCCATCGAAAACAGCGTGGAAGCCAGGCGGTTACGTGCCGACCACTTCCTGCATCTGCGCTGCGAGGTCTCCGCGCCCGATTGCCTGGAAGGGTTCGAGCTTTTCAGGAATGACAGCCGGGTGAAGCTTGCTTCACTGATGGACCACTCTCCGGGCCAGCGCCAGTTCACCAGCATCGAGACCTACAAGGTCTACTACATGAACAAGACAGGCATGACGGAAGAGGATTTCCGCCAGTTCTGCGACAAACGCGTTTCCCAGTCGCAGACCTATTCCAACAGACATCGCAAAGCGATTGCCGACATCTGTCGGGAAAAGGGCATCATCCTGGCAAGCCATGACGACGCGACGATGGAGCATGTAAACGAGGCCGCAACCCAGGGCGTGCGCGTCGCCGAGTTCCCCACCACGCAGGAGGCCGCCAAAGCTTCGCGCGAGGCCGGCATGCAGGTGTTGATGGGCGCGCCCAATGTGGTGCGCGGCGGATCGCATTCCGGCAATGTTTCGGCGCGCAGTCTGGCGGAAGGCAAGACGCTCGACATTCTGTCGTCGGATTACATCCCGTTCAGCCTCGTTCAGGCCGCCTTTGCTCTGGGCGAGACGGTAGAGCACATCTCGCTTCCGCAGGCCGTCGCCATGGTTTCGAAGAACCCGGCAGAAGCCGTCGGGCTCGATGATCGCGGCATTCTCGAACAAGGCCGGCGCGGCGATGTGATCCGCGTGCGCGTGGACGAGCATGTGCCGATCGTGCGCTCGGTCTGGCGCGAAGGAGCGCGAGTGGCATGAGGTCCTCGGCCACGCTGGAACGCGTCATCGGCGAGCAGGATTTCCCGATACGGCATGGCGTGTTCGTCGCTGTGGCCGGTCCCTCGGGCGCCGGCAAGGATTCGGTGATGGACTATGCGCGCCAGCGACTCGGGCCCGAGGGCAGCGACGTCACCTTCGTGCGCCGTGTCATCACGCGCGAGATGGACGGTGCCGGCGAGGCCCATGACTGCCTGACGCGCGCCAGTTTTGACGACGCGGAAAGCAGGGGCGCATTCGCCGTAAGCTGGGAGGCGAACGGGCTGAAATACGGTCTGCCCGCCAGCGTGGACGACGTCGTGCGGGAAGGCCATGTGGCTGTTGCCAATGTTTCGCGTGCCGTCATCCCGCTCCTGCGTGAACGCTATGGCAATGTCATCGCCGTGATCGTGACCGCATCGCGCGAGGTCCTAGCCGAGCGGCTTTCAAGCCGCGGCCGCGAAACCCGCGAGGAAGTTCTGGCCCGTCTCGAACGGGCGCATGCGAAAGAACTCGCGGTGGAAAACGCGACAATCATCGACAATTCAGGCACGCTGGAAGAAGCGGGTGAAAAGTTTCAGGACATTCTGCGCCGCGCCGCTGCCTGGAGCGCGGTGAGCGACAGCGTCTGATCCTCGCCCCTGATTCAGATATCCGGGCTGATGCCGACAGCCCCTCTTGGCGCGCCGTCTGTTCTGGTTTAGTTCTAATCCATCTTGGAACATCGGACGCACCCCATTGACGGCATTGCCGCGCCTTTCCTGCCAGCGCCCTTCAGCGAATGGTTCGCCACGCGTGGGTGGCAGCCGCGCGCGCATCAGCTCGAACTTCTCGCCCGCACGCAGGCCGGCCGCTCCGCCCTGCTGATCGCGCCGACGGGTGCCGGCAAGACGCTCGCCGGGTTTTTGCCAACGCTCACCGATCTTGCGGACCGGCCAAAACCTCGGCCCGGCGAAGCGCGGCGTGGCGTTCACACGCTTTACATATCGCCGCTCAAGGCGCTCGCCGTCGACATTCAGCGCAATCTGAACCTGCCGGTGACCGAGATGGGGCTGCCGGTGACCATGGAAACGCGCACCGGCGATACGCCCACTCACAAGCGCCAGCGGCAGAAGCATGCGCCGCCCGATATTCTGCTCACAACACCCGAACAGCTTGCGCTTCTGATCGCCTCACCCGATGCGGAGCGCTTCTTCTCGGACCTCAAATTCGTCGTGTTCGACGAGTTGCATTCGCTGGTGATCTCCAAGCGTGGGCACCTGCTTTCGCTTGGCCTTGCGCGGCTGCGCCGCCTGCGACCGGAGTTGCAGACCATCGGGCTTTCGGCGACGGTCGCCGAACCCGAAGCACTGCGCCGCTGGCTGGTGCCACAGGACACGCCCGGCGCCCTGTCCGATATCGTGACCGTGGCGGGTGGCGCAAAGCCGCACATCACCATTCTGGAGACGGAGGAGCGTGTGCCCTGGGCCGGGCACTCCGCGCTCTATGCCATTCCCAAGGTCTATGAGGCGATCAAGGCGCATCGGACCACCCTGCTCTTCGTCAACACGCGCAGCCAAGCCGAGCTTCTGTTCCGCGAATTGTGGCGCGCCAATGAAGACAATCTGCCGATTGCCCTGCACCACGGCTCGCTCGATGTCGGCCAGCGGCGCAAGGTGGAAAAGGCGATGGAGACCAACAGCCTGCGGGCCATCGTCGCCACGTCGACGCTGGATCTGGGCATCGACTGGGGCGATGTGGACCTGGTCGTGCATGTGGGTGCACCCAAGGGAGCGAGCCGGCTGGCGCAGCGAATAGGCCGCTCCAACCACCGCATGGATGAACCGAGCCGCGCCATTCTCGTGCCGGCAAACCGCTTCGAGGTGATGGAGTGCCGTGCAGCGCTTGAAGCGAACTATCTGGGCGCGCAGGACACGCCGCCACTGGTGGAAGGGGCGCTCGATGTGTTGGCGCAGCACGTGCTGGGCTCGGCCTGCGCCGCCCCTTTCGACGCCGATGAGCTCTATGGCGAGGTGGCGAGTGCGGCGCCCTATGCCGGGCTAGACCGGGCGACCTTCGACCGCATCGTGGATTTCGTGGCGACCGGCGGCTACGCGCTGAAGAGCTATGAGCGCTATGCCCGCATCCGCAGGACGAAGGACGGGCTCTGGCGCATCGCCAATCCGCGCATCGCCCAGCAATACCGCCTGAATGTCGGCACCATCATCGAATCCCCGATGCTGAACATCCGCATGGTGCGGCCTGGCCGTGGCAACGCCTCGCGCGGCGGCCCCGTGCTCGGCAAGGTGGAGGAATATTTCCTCGAAACCCTCACGCAGGGCGACACTTTCCTGTTTTCCGGCAGGGTGCTGCGCTTCGAGGGCATTCGCGAGAATGAATGCCTCGTGTCTGCAGGCGGCGGAGAGGATGCCAAGGTGCCCTATTACGCCGGCGGCAAGTTTCCACTCTCCACCTATCTGGCAGCGGAAGTGCGCGCCATGCTGGCCGACCCGGAGCGCTGGAAGACATTGCCGCCACAGGTCGCCGAATGGCTTTCCATCCAGCGCGACAAATCCATTCTGCCGCGCCGCGAAGACCTTCTGGTCGAGACATTTCCGCGTGGCAACCGCTTCTACATGGTGCTCTACCCGTTCGAGGGACGGCTCGCCCACCAGACGCTTGGCATGCTCCTGACCCGCCGGCTCGAGCGCGCCGGTGCGCATCCGCTGGGCTTTGTCGCCAATGATTACGCGATCGCCGTTTGGGGCCTGAACGACATGAGCGCCATGCTTAAGAGTCGCAAACTTAGCCTGGCCGCGCTCTTGGACGAGGACATGCTCGGCGATGACCTCGAAGCGTGGATCGCCGATAGCTGGCTTTTGAAGCGTACCTTCCGCAATTGTGCGCTGATCTCCGGGCTGGTCGAGAAACGCCACCCCGGCCAGGAGAAGACCGGCCGGCAGGTGACCGTTTCCGCCGACCTCATTTACGACGTTTTGCGGGCCCATGAGCCGGATCACATTCTCATGCAGGCCACATGGGCGGACGCCGCGCAGGGCCTGCTCGATGTCAGGAGGCTGGGCGAGATGCTGTCGCGCATTCGCGGGCGAATCGTGCATAAGGCGCTGACGCGCATTTCCCCGCTGGCCGTGCCCATCATGCTCGAAATCGGCAAGGAAGCGGTGGCCGGCGATGCAAATGAGGCGCTGCTTGGCGAAGCGTCGCGACTTTCAGGCGAGGAATTGATGCAGGAGGCACTTGAGGCATGAACAGCCTTGCACCCGCAACCGATGCAAGCACGGCGCTGACGGTGCGCATTGCCGGGCATGAGGCCGTGTGCGACTGGCGGGGCGTGCTCTTCTTTCCGGCGATGGGGCTGATGGTGGTCTCCGACCTGCATCTGGAAAAGGGCGCGGCTTATGCCAGGCGGGGGCGCATGTTGCCACCCTACGACACCGCTGCAACGCTGAAGCGGCTCGAAGAGGTTGTCGCCACTTATGACCCCGAAATGGTGATCAGTCTCGGTGACAGTTTTCACGATGAAGAGGGTGCCGCAGAAATGCCTGTCCCTTTTCGCGATCACCTCTTCCAGATCATCGACAAGCGCGACTGGCACTGGATTGCCGGCAACCACGATCCCGCGCCGCCACCCGACCTGCCCGGCCGCTGCGCTCAGGAAATCGCTATCGACGGCCTCACTTTCCGCCACGAGCCTGCACGCGGTGCGGGCCCGGGCGAGATCGCCGGACACCTGCATCCTGGCGCGCGCATCGTAAGACGCGGGCGTGGTGTGCGTCGGGCCTGTTTCGCCTGTGATGGTAGCCGGCTCATCATGCCGGCATTTGGCAGTCTGACCGGCACGCTGAACGTACTCGATCGCGCATTCAACGGCCTTTTCATGCGTGAGAAGCTGGCAGCCTACATGCTGGGGCGGCAGGGAATCTACGCCATTGCCGGCAGCATGCTGCGGTGATCAATCCTTGCGGAAGAACAGCCGCCCAAGCCAGCCAGTAACGATCGCAATCAGCACGGAAAGAATGCCATAGAGCATGCTGTTCTGATGGGCAAACTGGTAGAGGCGCTGCTCCAGCCCCGCCTTGCGGATGGTGAGTTGCGCCGAGGTTTCACGCAGGAACATCCCATTGCGAAACAGGAAGGCTCGTGCCCTGTGGGTGCCGACCGCGACATTGGGGGCGAGCCTGAGCGACGCCCTGAAAAGGCTTTGCGACAGGAACCGCACCGCGCCCGCTCGCGTCGAGTAAAGTCCCTCGGCTTCCTTGCGTTCGCGCAGCGCACGGGTGAATTCCTCGATCGTTTTCGGGTCGCCATCTGAATCCAGCGGCTGAAGATGAAGATTGTCTGCACCCAGCGCCAATTGCCGATAGCCATCGGGGGCCGTGATATCCTGCGGTGCGCGCGTGAGCGCCATGGAATAGGAGGCGGGAACATCGCGGAAGATCACCGATTCCGTATTGATCCACATGCCCGCGACGCGGGTTTTCTTGCGGACCGTCACGGGACGCGGTGGCCCTTCCAGAACCACGATCACGTCGTATCGCCCCTGCCGGGAAATCAATGGGTCAGCGTTGTCGAGCGCACCAAATATCGTGAGCTCCGCACCGCTGAAATCCGAGGTAATCGAGACCTGATCCGTGGACAGGCCGATCTGGATATTCTCCGGGATGTGGTCCTGCGCCCGCGCAGCCAGCATGGGCATCAAAAGGGCAAGCGTGGACAACATTGCAAAACGCATCGCTCACCCCCCTGCCATTGAGAGCGAATAGACGCTCTCGGGCCGAACGAAGAGATCGAAGCCCAGACGAAGCGCCACGGCCAGAACGAGGAGTGCAAGAAGCGCACGCAACTGCTCGCCGCGAAGCTTTTGTCCCACCCTCGCGCCGTATTGGGCACCGGCAACTCCACCCACCATGAGAAGAAAAGCGAGGACCACATCGACGGTCTGGTTGGCCGTGGAATGAATGATCGTCGTGAAAGCGGCCACAAAGATGATCTGGAACAGCGATGTGCCGATCACGACATTGGTGGGCACCTTGAGGAGGTAAATGAGCGCAGGCACCATGATGAAACCGCCGCCCACACCCATGATCGACGCCAGAAAGCCAATGAAGGCGCCGAGCGCCAGAACAGGGATGACACTGACGAACAGCTTCGAGGCGCGAAAGCGCATCTTCAAGGGTAGACGGTGAATCCAGTTGTGCTGGCCGGGCTTGCGCAATGTCACTGTCTGGCCACCACGGGAGCGCCTGATGGCACGCAGGCTTTCCATCAGCATCAGCCCGCCGACCACGCCAAGAAACGCCACATAGAGCAGAGAGACAATCAGGTCGAGTTGCCCCAGACGCCGCAGATAGGCAAAAACGGACACACCCAAAGATGCGCCGACTATGCCGCCTGCCAGCAATACGGTGCCAAGCTTCAGATCAAGAGATTTGCGTTTGAAATGCGCCAGTGCGCCAGAGAAAGACGATGCGATCACCTGATTGGCGCCGGTGGCAACAGCAATGGCGGGAGGAATGTTGTAGAAGATCAGGAGCGGCGTGATGAGAAATCCGCCACCGACGCCGAACATGCCGGAGAGAAAGCCGACCGCGCCGCCCATGGCCAGCAGCACGAACACGTTGACGGACATTTCGGCGATTGGGAGATAAATACCCACCCGCGGCACCCGAATAATTGTTTGCCCGGCGAAGAGGCCGGGCGAGATGTGGAAGCATTATGCGTGCTTCCGTTCTGCGCTCTGACGGTCTCGAAGTCAAACCGAGTTGTCACCAAATCGGGAAAAGATTGAACGACTTGCCCGGCAAACGTGAACTGCGACCATTCAGACACACATAATGCGGCGGGCGGACAGGTGGCATTGCCCGAACGCCCGCCCGCAAACGGAAATACATCGCGGGCGTTCGCCGGATGTGGGCGACTTTACCCACACCGCGATTTAAAGCCGGCTGTGTTCAAAGCGCCAGGCTGCCTTACTGGGCAGCTGCCGCGGCCTTGTTCTTTTCCAGAAGGGCGCGCACCAGCGCCTCATCCACTTCTCCGGTCGGTGCCAGACCGTTGGCCTTCTGGAAAGCACTGATCGCCGTTTTTGTTTTGGCGCCCATAATGCCGTCCGGCTTGCCCGCATCAAACCCCTGCTGGTTCAAGATCAGCTGAATGTTCGTGACCGCCTTCTTCATGTCCACGCTGGCCGTCAGCTCTCTGCTCTCACGCCAGGATTCGGGGATATCCACCATGTTTGCAGCAGGATCGACGGATTTGGCTTTCCACAGAGCCGTTTTGTTCTTTGCCTGTTCCAGCTTGTCCGGCGAAAGAGCGGCGGCGATTTCATCGCGCTTGCTTGCAGCATCTGCGTCGCCACCATTGGCAACAATGGCGAACCATTTATACGCTTCCGTCAGATCCTGCGGGACGCCCATACCTTTGGCAGAGAGAATGCCGAGGTTGAACTGGCTGTCCTTGACGCCATGCTCCGCCGCTTCCAGAAACCAGCGAGCTGCGGAAGCGTTGTCGGCCGGTCCATCAGCTCCCATGGCGTAGAGAACGCCCAGATTGTGCATCGCACCGGCATTGCCCTGCTGTGCTGCAAGCTGGAACCACATTTTCGCTTTCGCCGCGTCGCGGTCGACGCCGGTTCCCTTTTGATAAAGATCACCGAGGCGGTATTGAGCCGGAGCAAAGCCGGCTTCAGCGGCCTTTGTGTACCATTCGACGGCTTTTGAGATGTTGGCCGCCGCTCCGCGTCCTTCCGCATAACGGCTGGCAATCTCGAAATACGCTTTTGGATCTCCCTCAGCAGCCGCTTCCCGAAGGGGTACTGGCCCTGCATCCATGGGGATCTCATCCAGCGAAACCGGCTGCACCGCCTCCGAGATTGGCACTGGAAGTGTATTGTCCACTTCAGCAACCGAAAGCGGTTCTTCAAATTTTCCCTCGGCGGGACCATCCATGTCCGGCATGGAGGCCAGAGTGTTCACGGTCTCGTCAGCGCTTTCGCTCACCGCCGCGTCTTCCAACGGCTTTTCATCAAGGACGCGAACGGGCCGATCTTCGGCCTTGGCCACTACAGATGCTGCTTCCGGCGAAAAGCTATCGCTGGCAACCGGCGTCGGTATGGAGGTCGAATTCGACAGATAAATCTTGGTCATCTGGTAGCCGCCAGCGACCACGATACCAGCTCCGAGCATGACCATGAGAGGCTTCTTGGAGCGTTTCAGGAGACGGCCGAAACCGAAGCCCCCGCGTTCCTCTGTCGTCTCGCCGCGGCGTTTTTTGAGGATTTCAGCCTCGGCAGCGGCAGCCTGAGCAGCCCTGCGCGCCGCTGCGATGAAGTCCGATTTCGCTGCGTCGTCAGTCTCCGCGCGCGCTGGCGCTTTCTTTTCGTCACGCACGCGGCGCAGGATCGCGTTGAGGTCCGGGGCGCCTGAGCCTGGTTCAAGCGGCTGATTGATGCGCTCTGCATCAAGTTCGACCGCATCGAGACTTGCATCGACTTCGAAATCGACCGGCCCTTCGGCATTCTCCTCCAATTCAACGTGTTGCTTGTCCCCTCGGGAGCTCCAGGCACGGGACAAGCCACCGAGCAGAGATGTACGTCCAGGTTTTGCCTGTTCCCTCTCACCATCCTCATCCAATGCAGCGCGTGCTGCGGCTGCGGCGGCTTCGGCGGGAGAGCGGTTGGACGCGGGCTCGTAGTCTGCAGCACTTGTTGCAGCAGGGTCGTCTTCATCAGGCGAGATCGACGGGGCGGCTGCCACGGCAATCTTTGCAGCGTCGCCCCGCCCCCCGTCTTTGGCAGATCCCTCTACAGCGCCGATCCGATCAACAATTTTGAGAAGCGTATCGTGAATGGCCTCGAAGGTTTTGGTGTTGCGTTCGTCCGACTTGCGCGTGAGTTCCTCAAGCGCTCGCAGTTCCGCGCGCAGTTCGCGATCGAAGGCTTCAGCCTGTGCACTGTTGCCAAGGGCGCCGATCGCCTGTTCCGCAGCGTGCCGTGCGGCTTCCACAACGGCGGCACGGTTCTCGTGAATGGACCGTTCAATGTTCTCCAGACGCGGACCCAGATCCTCGAACTCCGGCAGGTCGGTATTCGGGCGCGAGAGATGTTCGGAAAGGCTGCGCACCTGCGCTTCGAGATTCCGAATCACGTCGGGATCAACTGAGGAAGCGCTTGCTGAGGATGCCTGCAAGCGTCCGGAGATGTCGTCAAGGCGAGCTTCCAATGCGCGCAGTGCATCACCATCACCACGTCCCCCGCCGGTGCCTGTATCGAGACGCGCGACCAGTTCGTTGAACCGGGCATCGATCGTCGCCATGATGCCCGCCTCATCCTGAACAGGATGGCTGCGCTCATCGATCCGGGCGGAAATTTCCTGAAGACGGCGTTCCAGCTCGTCGACCAGCGTTCGGCTCTGCTCGACCACATCGCCCTGTCGCTGTTCGATCATTTGGGAAAGATGCGCGAAGCGGTCTTCGATGCCGCGCAGCATGTGCTCCGCAATCTGAGGCTGCGGTGCGTTGTCCAGCTTCTCGGCGATGCCGGCAATCTGTCCGGCAAGGCGTTCCACGGTCTGTTCCGGCATGTCGATACGGCGGGCGATATCATCGACGCGCTGTGACAAGGAATAGAGCTGGTCGCTGAGTTGCCCGACTGCCTCGCCACCTCCGCGCTCTGCGAGCAATTCCGACACCTGGTTCGCCAGAGACGAAATACGCGCCTCAATGCGCTCAAACGGCTGTGGATCAAAATTGGCCGCCTGCGCCTTGGGAGCAGAGGCAGCGATCGCCCTGCTGATCTCATCCAGACGCTCGTCGAGTGCCGCATAGATTTCGGGATTGCTTTGCTGCTTGCGCTCAAGCAGCTGATCAAGCGCGCCGGCCAGTGTGCGCACACGATCTTCAAGCGACTGGATGGAAAGCGACTCGGGGAGATTGTTGACCGCATGGGCAATCTCTTCGATGCGCTGATGCAGCATTTCAATCGCCGGATCGCTTTTGCGTATATCACTGGAAACACGATCCTCGAACGCGCTCCAGCGATCATCCAGTGCATCCCAGCGCTGATCGACCGCTCGCAGCGTTTCTTCGCGCGCCAGGTTGGAGATGGACGACTTCAGCTCCTCCATTTCCAAACGGAGCATTTTGACATTCTTGTCATCGCTGCGTTCAGCAAGCTGACCAATGGCATTGGACAAGCGCTCGAACTCGACCACAAGCTCGCGGCTCAACGCGGCGTTAGGCACGGAAGCCATGATGCCAGCCAGTTCACGGCGCAAGACGGAGAACTCGTCGTTCAACCCGGATCGCATCGCATCCCGCAGGTCCGCTCTCAGGGTCTTGAGCTCATTGGCAATGCTCCCGATCGAAGCGATTTCGCGTTCCTGCCTATGGCTGCGCTCGAGCTCATGCGCAGCGCGCTCAAAGGACGTGTGCGGCGGTGCCTTACGTCTGTGTGGCATCGACCGCTCCATGGGACGGGCATAGGTCTGCGAGACGGTTTCGGAAAGTTCCTGGATCCGACGGGCAACCTCATTCTCTTCCGTTTTTCGGTCGAAACGACCCGTTGCATGCCCGAGGCGATGCTCCATTTCCTCCAGCGTTCGGCTTATCTCATCAAGAGACGCGTTCGCCCCTGGCCGCCGCCGACGACCGGCATTTATGTTTTCCAGATAGGAACGCTTGTTGTTCATCGGAACGCCCGCCTCTCCACCGGTTGCCGGTTGGCCATCGATAGTCCTTGCCACGCGGGCCCTTGAGCTTTGGAACGCCGGGAAGGCTGAAGACAAACGCCGCAAAGACACCCACGGTCAGGCTGCCATGCCCGAGGCGACAAAAGCGAACGGGCACGGTCTACTGACGAACCCACAATTCCCCGATCATGGTAAACACGAAGTTAATATTTCTTACCGGGGATTAATCATACGCGCGGAAATCGGTCGAAAAGGTTGTTGGCAAGACGTTCACAATTTGGCGTCAGGCCCTTGTAATGCCGTATTCTGCAACGCATAAGCCCGCCTTCAAATCATGTCTGCGTGGCACAATCTTCGCCATCAGCGACGCTTGACCAACAGACATGGCATCATTCCGGCCCCCCACCGGAGTGTTCATTCGATACGGAACAGTGATCATGACGAACATTGCAAAGGCAGTCGAAAAGGCCGCCGAGGGAAATGATTCTCCCAACCACTCCGAAGACTACACCCGCATTGGTGAGATGGCCCGCGAGTTTGGCGTCACGCTTCGCGCATTGCGGTTTTACGAAGACAAGGGTCTCCTGACGCCGGAGCGAATCGGCACATCACGCCTTTATTCGCGATACGACAAACTTCGCCTCCAGCAGATTTTGCTCGGCCGGAAGATCGGATTTTCTCTGAGCGATATCAAGGAAGTGCTCGATCTGCACGATCCCGAGAAGGATCGTAAGGCGGGCAATGTCGAGCAGTTGAAACTCGTGCTTAGAAAATCCGAACGCCAGATGGTGCGGCTCGAAAAACAGCAGCGCTCCATCGAGGATGCAATTTCCGAGCTCAAGAAGCTGATCGCAGACGTAACGGCTCGCCTGGAAGGCGCTACGGCCTTCAGTCAGGCCGGCTGATTTCCCACTGCATCCGGGCGGGCGACACCAAACGCCCCTCATTCAGTTAGCGCCGCTGCACTTTCATTGATCCGACCGCGCTGAAACGATTCCGCGCGGGGCTTGGTCGCGTCTCGAGTCATTTTTTGACGTTTACGCAAACGTCAAAATTTGCTACAGCGTTTGCGACATTGCGCGAAAGCTCTTTTCGCGCGCAAATCCGAGAGCTGGAGGAGTCTCATGCCGACCTACCGGGCGCCCGTGCGCGATACGCTGTTCGTGCTCAATGATGTTCTTGGCTACGGCAATTATGACAATCTGCCGGGCTTTGCCGACGCCTCGCCGGACATCGTCGAGGCGATCCTGAGCGAAGGTGCGAAATTGGCCGAAAACGTCATGCAGCCGCTCAACCGGGTTGGCGACGTGGAAGGCTGCACCCGCCATGACGATGGCTCCGTGACCACGCCGAAAGGTTTTGACGAGGCCTACCGTCAATATTGCGAGGGCGGCTGGCTGGGCCTTTCCGTGCCTGCGGAATATGGCGGCCAGGGCCTCCCCTACACGGTGCATTCAGCCGTCAGCGAGTATCTGGTTTCCGCCAATATGGCGCTGATGATGTATCCCGGCCTCACGCAGGGCGCCATCGCGGCGATCCTTGCGCATGGGACCGAGGAGCAGAAGCAGAAGTGGCTGCCGAAGATGGTGGAAGGCAGCTGGACCGGCACCATGAACCTGACCGAGCCCCATTGCGGGACCGACCTCGGCCTCCTGACTTCCAAAGCCGTGCCAAACGGCGACGGAAGCTACAGGATTTCCGGCCAGAAGATCTTCATTTCCGCGGGCGAACACGATCTCTCGGAAAACATCATCCATCTGGTTCTGGCCCGCATCGAGGGCGCACCCGCCGGCGTGAAGGGCATCTCGCTCTTCATCGTACCGAAGGTGATGGTCGACGATGCCGGCACGCCCGGTGCGCGTAATGGCGTTTCCTGCGGGGCCATCGAGGAAAAGATGGGCATTCACGGCAACGCCACCTGCGTCATGAACTATGACGACGCGACCGGCTATCTGCTTGGTGAAGAGAATGGCGGATTGAAAGCCATGTTCACCATGATGAACGAGGCGCGTCTCGGAGTCGGCCTCCAGGGCCATGCCATTGGTGAAGCGGCGTATCAGGGTGCGGTGGAATATGCGCGCGAACGGCTTCAGGGCCGCTCGCTCACAGGGGCGAAAGCGCCGGAAAAGAAGGCCGATCCGATCATCGTCCACCCGGATGTGCGCCGTAACCTGATGACGATGCGCGCCTTTAACGAGGCCGGACGTGCGCTGATCCTGTGGACCGCGCTCAAATCCGACATCGCGCATCTCTCCGAAGACGAGAAGGACCGCGAAGCGGCATCCGATCTCCTGGCGCTGATGACGCCCGTGATCAAGGGCGTTCTCACCGACAAGGGGTTCGAGCACGCCGTCATGGCGCAGCAGCTTTTCGGCGGTCACGGCTATATCGAAGAGCATGGCATGAGCCAGTTCGTGCGCGATGCACGCATCGCCATGATCTACGAGGGCGCGAACGGCATTCAGGCGCTGGACCTGGTGGGCCGCAAACTGCCGGCCAAAGGTGGCCGCGCCGCACAGGCCTTCTTCAAGGAAGTCGGCGATTTCTGTGAGGCCCATCGTGGAGACGAGGCGATGGCCCCCTTCACGAAGGCGCTCAAGAAAGGCCTCAACGACCTGCAGGCCGCTTCGCTCTGGCTGATGCAGAACGCCGTACAGAAGCCTGACAATGCGGGTGCGGCCTCCCATGACTACATGCATCTGATGGGCCTTGTGGCGCTCGGCTACATGTGGGGCCGAATGGTCAAGAAAGCGCAGGAGCAGATTGCCGCCGGTGCCAATGGCGACGCCTCGTTCCTTGAGGCCAAGATCGCCACCGGCCGGTATTTCATGGAGCGCGTCATGCCCGAAACGGCGGCGCACCTCGCCCGTATCTCCACCGGCGCCGACGCGATGATGGCCCTGCCGGAAGAGGCGTTTTGACTGGTATGAAAGCCGTGCTCGTTCTAGCGTGCCTACGCTAGTGCGCAGCGTTGTCAGCGAGGAGGCGTAGAGTGGCAGACCCACAGTCCGTACTTGGCCTTTCCCGGCCCGACTGGGCCGGCGAAGACGTCGCCATGCTCTATGACATGGCGAGCCGCTTCCTGATGGAAGAGATTGCGCCTCACTACGAAGCGTTCGAGAAGGCGGAGATCTTCGACCGCGCGAGCTGGGAGAAGGCTGGCGCTGCGGGCCTTCTCTGCGCCTCGATGCCGGAGGAGCATGGCGGTGCGGGCGGCACCTACGCCCATGAAAGCGCGATCATCGAAGCGATCAGCCATGTGGGCGTCGATGGTTTCGGCATTGCGCTCCACAACGCCATCGTCGCGCCATACATCCTCCATTACGGCTCGGAAGAGCAGAAGCAGCGCTGGCTGCCGAAGCTCGCGAGCGGCGAGCTGATCGGCGCGATCGCCATGACCGAACCCGGAGCCGGATCCGATCTTCAGGGTGTGAAAACGCGGGCGGAGAAGGACGGAAACCATTACCGCCTCAACGGTTCCAAGACCTTCATCACCAACGGGCAGTTAGCCAATCTCGTCATCGTGGTCGCCAAGACGGACCCGAGCCAGGGCGCGAAGGGCACATCCCTGATCGTGGTCGAAACCGACGAGGCCGAAGGGTTTGAGCGCGGTCGCAATCTCGACAAGATCGGCCTCAAGTCCAACGACACTTCGGAACTCTTCTTCAACGATGTGCGTGTGCCAACCGCCAATCTTCTCGGTCATGAGGAAGGCCAGGGCTTTGTGCAGCTCATGCAGCAACTCCCGCAGGAGCGGCTCCTGATCGGCGCTCAGGCGATAGCCATGATCGAGCGCGCGCTGGCTGTCACCCTCGACTATGTGAAGGAGCGCAAGGCCTTCGGCCAGAAGGTGATCGACTTTCAGAACACCCAGTTCAAACTGGCGGAACTGAAAACCGAGGCAACGGTCGGCCGCGTTTTCTACAATGATTGCGTGGCACGTCACCTCGCCGGAAATCTCGATACCGCCACCGCCTCCATGGTCAAATACTGGCTCACCGACCTGCAGTGCAAAGTGGTCGATGAATGCCTGCAGCTCCATGGCGGCTATGGCTATATGAACGAATATCCCATCGCGCGCATGTATCGCGACGCCCGCGTGCAGCGCATCTATGGCGGCACCAACGAGATCATGAAGCTGGTGATCGCCAGAACCCTTTGAACCAATCGCACGACCCGGCGTTGGGTCGGTAAAGCAGGGAGACCGATATGGCTGACGCTTATGTATATGACGCCGTGCGCACGCCGCGCGGACGGGGCAAGAAGGACGGTTCGCTGCACGAGGTGCCCGCCGTGCGCCTTGGCGCGAAGGTTCTCGAAGCCGTGCGCGACCGTAACGGGCTGGACACCACAAAGGTGGACGACATCATTTTCGGCTGTGTCGATCCGGTCGGCGAAGCCGGCTCCGTGATCCCGCGCTCGGCCGCCTTCGAGGCGCGCTACGCGAACGCGGCTCCGGGCATGCAGATCTCACGCTTCTGTGCGTCGGGCCTCGACGCCATCAATCTGGGCGCGGCCAAGATCGCCGGCGGCTCCGACGAGATCGTCATTGCCGGTGGCGTGGAGAGCATGTCGCGCGTCGGCATGGGCATGTCCGGCGGCGCGTGGTTCATGGACCCTTCGGTCGGCATCCCCGCCTATTTCATGCCGCAGGGCGTGTCCGCCGATCTGATCGCCACGAAGTATGGTTTTTCACGCGACGATGTGGATGCCTATGCGGTTGAAAGCCAGAAGCGCGCCAAGAATGCCTGGGACAAGGGCTATTTCAAGAAGTCCGTGATCCCGGTGGAAGACCAGAACGGGCTGACCATTCTCGATCATGACGAGCACATGCGCCCCGGTACCGACATGCAGGCGCTTGGCCAGCTCAACCCCTCCTTCGTGATGCCGGGTGAAATGGGCGGTTTCGATGCCGTGGCCGTGCAGCGTTATCCGGAGCTTGAAAGCATCAACCATGTGCACCACGCCGGCAACTCGTCGGGCATCGTCGATGGCGCGGCCGCCGTGCTGCTCGGTTCGCGCAAGGCCGGCAAGTCCATGGGGCTTGAGCCGCGCGCGAAAATCCGCGCCTTCACCAATATTGGCTCTGAGCCAGCGATCATGCTGACCGGTCCGGTCGACGTGACGGAGAAGCTTCTCAAGAAAGCCAAGATGAAGCTTTCGGACATCGACCTGTTCGAGCTGAACGAGGCTTTCGCCTCGGTGGTGCTGCGTTACATGCAGGCCTTCGAGATCGACCATGACCGGATCAATGTGAATGGCGGCGCAATCGCCATGGGCCACCCGCTGGGTGCGACCGGCGCGATGATCTTCGGCACGGTTCTCGACGAGCTTGAGCGCCGCGACCTGAACACAGCGCTCGTGACGCTGTGCATCGGCGCGGGCATGGGCACCGCAACCATCATCGAACGCGTTTGAGCTGTCGGGGAGAGATCAGACCATGACCGACTACAAGAATTTCACTGTTGACGTGGACGCAGACGGCATCGCGCTCGTCACCTGGGACATGCCGGACCGCTCCATGAACGTCTTCACCGAAGAGGTGATGAACGAGCTGGACGCGATCATCGACCAGATTGCCGGCAGCGATGCGATCAAAGGTGCTGTCATCACTTCCGGCAAGGAGACCTTCTCCGGCGGTGCGGACCTGACCATGCTGCAGAAGATGCTCGGCCAGTTCGAGAAGGAAAAGGCCAAGGACCGCAAGAAGGCGGTCAAGCTTCTGTTCGACAATGCCGGCCGCATGGGCTGGCTCTGGCGCAAGCTTGAAACCTCCGGCAAGCCGTGGGTCTCGGCCATCAACGGCACTTGCATGGGCGGCGCGTTCGAGCTGTCGCTCGCCTGCCATGGCCGTGTCGCAGCCGACAGCCCGGCAGTGAAGATGGCGCTTCCCGAAGTGAAGGTGGGCATCTTCCCCGGCGCAGGCGGCACCCAGCGCGTGCCACGCCTTGCCAAGCCGCAGGAAGCCCTGCAGATGCTGACCACCGGCCAGACGCTGACGCCGCAGAAGGCGAAGGCCATGGGGCTGATCCACGAGATCGCCGCGCCGAAGAAGCTGGTCGAGACAGCAAAGAAGATGATCCTCGACGGCCTGAGCCCGGTTCAGCCGTGGGACGAGAAGGGCTTCAAACTGCCCGGCGGCCCCGTCTACTCGGCAGCGGGCGCAAACCTCTGGCCGCCGGCGATCGCCATCCTGCGCCGCGAGACCTACAACAATTACCCGGCCGCAGCCGCGATCCTGAAATGCGTCTATGAGGGCATGCTGGTGCCCTTCGACACGGCGCTCACCATCGAGCAGCGCTATTTCACCGAGATCATGCAGACGACCGAAGCGAAGATGATGATCCGCTCGCTCTTCGTCTCGCTGCAGGAGCTCAACAAGGGTGCTCGCCGCCCCGACGACGTACCAGCCAAGAAGTTCAAGAAGATTGGCGTGCTCGGTGCCGGCTTCATGGGAGCGGGCATCGCCTTCGTCACGGCCAAGGCGGGCATTCCTGTCGTTCTTATCGACCGCGACACGGCGTCCGCCGAAAAGGGCAAGGCGCATTCGGCCGATCTGATGGACAAGGCCATCAAGAAGGGCCGCGCCACCGCCGAAGACAAGGAAAAGCTACTCTCGCTCATCACTCCGAGCGAGGATTATGCCGAGCTTGAAGGTTGCGATCTGGTGATCGAGGCCGTGTTCGAGGATTCGGAGATCAAGAAAACGGCGACAGAAAAGGCCGAGGCGGTTCTGAAACCGTCCGCCGTCTTCGCCTCCAACACCTCGACCATTCCGATTTCCGGTCTGGCGAAAAACTCCAAGCGCCCGAAGAACTTCATCGGCATCCACTTCTTCTCGCCCGTCGACAAGATGATGCTGGTCGAGATCATCATGGGCAAGAAGACCGGCGACAAGGCGCTGGCCATGGCGATGGACTATGTGCGCGCCATCAAGAAGACGCCGATCGTCGTCAACGACACGCGCGGCTTCTACGTCAATCGCTGCGTCCTGCGCTACATGCAGGAGGCCTTCTCCATGGTCATCGAAGGCGTGCCCGCCCCGATGGTGGAGAATGCGGCGAAGATGGCCGGCATGCCCGTTGGTCCGCTCGCTCTCACCGATGAGACGGCTGTCGATCTCGCCCAGAAGATCATGAAGCAGACCGTGCGCGATCTCGGCCCCAAAGCCGTCGACCCGCGCCACATGGAGCTGATCGACACGCTGGTCGACAAGCATGGCCGCCTTGGCCGCAAGAACGGCAAGGGCTTCTATGACTATCCGGCAAAGCCTGCAAAGAAGCATCTGTGGGCCGGCCTGAAGGATCTCTATCCGCAGAAGAACCCGGACAAGATCGATGTCGAGGAACTGCAGGAGCGTTTCCTGGCTACGATCGCGCTGGAAGCGGCCCGCATCATGGAAGAAGGCATTGTCGTCGATCCGCGCGAGGCGGATGTCGGCTCCATTCTCGCCTTCGGATTCGCGCCCTACACGGGCGGTGCCCTCTCCTATATCGACGGAATGGGAGCGGAGGCCTTCGTTGCCATGACCAAGCGCCTTCAGAAGAAGTACGGCAAGCAGTTCAAGGCCCCGAAGCTCCTGCTGGACATGGCTGAGAGCGGCGAGACCTTCTACCAGCGCTTTGCACCTGAAAAGGCGGCGGAGAAGAAGGCCGCCTGAGGCTTTTGCTGCGAAAGCGAAAAAACTCCGTTCCGGATGCAGTAATGCGTCCGGAACGTTGAACAGGGCACAATTTCGGAACGTTGCTTTGCCGGGCAAGCGCCGGCCGCAGCACCAACCTCTCAGGATAGAAAATCATGTATGTCTGGATGCGTCTTCTTCGCGTGGCCGCCACACGCAAGAGCCGGGGCGTCTACCGGCTGGGCGACGAGAGCAAACTCTCGTTCCGCTGCCTGCCCACCGACATCGACATGAACATCCACCTGAACAACGCCCGCTACATGATGCTGGCGGATATGGGACGGATCGACATCTTCCTGCGCAGCGGGCTGATCGGTGCCGCGCGCCAGCGCGGCTGGGCACCTCTGCTTGGCGGGTTACAGACGGCTTATGTGCGCGAGGTGCGCCTGTGGCAGCGTTTTGATGTGATCTCCACAATCGAGACCTGGGATGGCACGCAGATTATCGGCCAGCACCGGTTCGTGCTTGGCGATGGGCGCGTCGCCGCCATGATCCTCACCACTGGCGGCGTCTATGATTACAAAGGCAGAGGCTTTGTCCCCGTCGAGGAGGTTATGGGCGCTCTTGGTGTGGACGCCGCCCCGCGCCCGCCAAACGATGAAGAGCGCGCATTCATGGCTTCACATCAGGGCATGCGTGCTCGCGCAAAAGTGTTGTCCTGAAGCCTATCGGTGCGCGACCGGGGCCGATAGTTTCGACCTGCTAGTTTGAACCGGAGACATCGATGACGACCACCGTTGATTACTATTTCACATCTGCATCGCCCTTCACCTATCTGGGGCATCAGCCTCTGCGTGCGGTTCTTTCCAAGCATGGAGCGAGCGTGCGGGTGAAACCGGTCAACCTGATGGGGATCTGGGAAATTTCCGGTGCAGTGCCACCGGCGAAACGTCCGCCTGTTCGCCAGAGGTTGCGTATGGTGGAACTTCAGCGCATCGCCGACTTCCGGGGCATGCCCATCAACAAAATGCCCAAACACTGGCCGGTCGACCCGGCTCTTGCGGACCATGTGATCGCGGCGCTCGTCGCCGAGGGTCATGATCCCATGAGCTATATGGAGCGTGTCTTCGCCGCCGTGTGGGCAAATGAAGAAGACATCGCCGATCCCGATACGCTTGCGAAATATCTCGAACTGGAAAAATTCGACTCCGCGTCCATTCTGGAGAGAGCACAAAGCGAAGAGATTTCGGCAATTCGCGCACAGAACACCAAAGATGCCGTGGAAGCCGATGCTGTCGGCGTTCCTACCTACGTGCTCAATGGAGAGGCATTCTTCGGCCAGGACCGCGTGGAATATCTTGACCACGCGCTGGCGACAGGCCGTGCTGCCTTCAAAGCCTAAGTCTCAGCCTGCCTCACCATCGGCGAGCGGCACCTCTATCCCGGCAAGCTCGGCTGCCGTGACACGTGCCGCCCCCGCCCGCGCAAAGCGCAGCATCATTGCCTTGCGCGTGGCAGCGGCGAGCCTGTGCTCATCCGGTTCACGCAGGATCTCTGCCCCATAGCCATCGGAGAGGATGAACCCGCACTCCTCGGGAAAAATCTCTGCCGGCACTTCCGGATGAGTCGCAAAGAAGAAGCGGTCGGAATGCTGGCGATACTCAGGCCATTTCCGATCCACTCGAAAATCCTCAATTGACGACTTGATCTCGATAATCCAGATGTCGCCCTTCTTCGTCAACGCAACGAGATCGGCGCGGCGGCCGGTGGCAAGCGTCACTTCCGGCAAGACCACGGCCCCCATGGCTATCAACAGCCGCTGGACACCGCGGCGGATAACCATGGCCCGGTCGGACTGGCGTCCATCTGCCAGCGGATTGAGAGGAATCGGAGAGATGATCGGCATCTGCTGACTATGCCATTCCTGCTCGTCTGATTGAAGCCTCAGCGCGCGCCGGCTATGTCGTTGAGGATCGGGCAGTCAGGACGTTCATCGCCGCGACAGGCTTGGATCAACTTGTTCAGGGTCGCGCGCATGGATTGCAGTTCAGCGATCTTTTCATCGATCGCCGCCACATGGGAGACGGCTATGTCGCGCACGTCCTGGCTTGCCCGTTCCCTGTCCCGATAAAGCGCCATGAGTTGCCGGCACTCGTCGATCGAGAAGCCAAGCCCCCGCGCGCGCTTCAGAAATGTGAGGAAATGCAGATCCTCATCGCTGTAGGCGCGATATCCATTGCCTGCGCGCTGCGGCGCTATCAGGCCAATTTCCTCATAATAGCGGATCGTCTTAGCCGGCAATCCCGAGCGGCGGGCGGCCTGTCCAACATTCATGATGCAGCTCCTGCGCTTTCATCGAAACTGGGGATTGTGTTGCCTGTTTGCAATAATCGGAGTCAATAACAGGCTTACGCAACGTCAATGCGGCCGAAGCCTTGGCAATTCATTAACCAAGAATTTAACAATGGTGCTCAAATTACGCTACGCTTCAGGCACAATTAAGATATCCGGGTTTGGGGGAACACATGAGATTCAAGTCGATTGCCATCGCTGCGGCACTGGGATTCGCAACGGCACTCGCAGGTTGTACGTCGGGCGGACCCCTGAAGGTCTTCACCTCGGACTACGGCACCGTGAAAGACGCTGGCTATCAATTGCCACGAATTCCGATCAACGAAGTTCCCCGACAGTATCACCGTCAGATTGTTTCCTACGAAACCAAGGAAAAGCCCGGCACGATCATTGTCGACACCAACGCCAAGTTTCTTTACCTGGTGATGGATGGCGGCAAGGCGATGCGCTATGGCATCGGTGTGGGGCGTGAGGGTTTTGAGTGGGCAGGCACAGCACGCATTGCCATGAAACGCGAATGGCCAACATGGACGCCGCCCTCTGCAATGATCGGTCGTCAGCCGGAGCTGGCGAAATGGCGCCAGGGCATGCCGCCCGGCCTGTCCAATCCGCTGGGCGCTCGCGCGCTCTATCTTTTCAACCGCGGTGGCGACACGGGCTATCGCCTGCACGGCACGCCGGAATGGCGGTCGATTGGCAAAGCAATGTCGTCGGGATGCATCAGATTGATGAATCAGGACATCATCGACCTTTACAACCGTACCGAAGTTGGTGCTAAAGTAATCGTTAAGCGGTAGAAACCGTCTCAGCGACCAGGGTCACTCGATCCGACCCTGAAAAAAACCGGGCCTTGGAGCCCGGTTTTTTCTTGCCTAACCTTGATGAGGAGAGGGATCAGAGCACCTGCTCGACTTCCCGGACTTCCGGCACGAAATGATGAAGTAGGTTCTGGATGCCGTGTTTCAACGTGGCTGTGGAGGACGGGCAGCCAGCGCAGGCACCTTTCATATGCAGAAAGACGGTGCCCTTTTCATAGCCGCGGAAAGTGATGTCACCACCATCCTGGGCGACTGCGGGACGCACACGGGTATCCAACAGTTCCTTGATGGTGGATACGATCTGCTCGTCGGCCTCGTCGTAAAACTCTCCATCTTCCGAAACCGGAAGCCCGCCTAAGCCTGCCTTCGCCATCACCGGCTGGCCCGACATGAAGTGCTCCATGATGGTGCCGAGAATGGCCGGCTTCAAATGCTGCCAATCCGGACCATCCTCTTTGGTGACCGTGATGAAGTCATAACCGAAAAAGACACCGGACACGCCTGTGACCGAGAAAAGCCGCTCTGCCAGGGGCGATGTCTCTGCTGCAGACTCCGCCTCGCGGAAATCGGCAGTGCCCTCCTCCAGAACCACTCGGCCAGGCAGGAATTTCAGCGTCGCGGGATTGGGGGTCGCTTCGGTCTGAATGAACATGGTGGTTTTCCGATCTGGCGTTTCTTGGAATGATTCTAAAATAGGAGGAATCGTTCGAGGGTTCAAGCGCACATATGGGAAGCAAAGCGCGCTTATGCCAGACTTTCGATTTCCTCGTCGCTCAGATTTTGGGGGACGACGGTGACGGGGATGGGAAAAGCAGCCGTCTTGCCGGCGATCGACGAAACCAACGGCCCCGGCCCTTCCTTGGAACTGCCCGCCGCCAGAACGAGAATAGCGATGTCCTGATCCTCTTCGATCAGCTTGTGAATCTCGTCGGCGGATTTGCCCTCGCGCACGACGAGCTCCGGCTCGATGCCGATGGTCTCGCGAACCTTGGTCGCGTGGGTGTCGAGCGCCGCATTGGCGGTTGCCGTGGCTTCTTCACGCATGATCTGCTCAACCCCGAGCCAATGCTGAAAATCGCCGGGTTCGATCACGAAAAGAAGCACCAGAACGCCGTTCGTCGACTGGGCACGCCGGGCCGCATAGGCAACGGCCCGTTCGCATTCGGGCGTGTCATCAATGATGGCAAGGAATTTGCGGCGGTGTCCCGCCTCGCGGATCAGTCGCTTGGAGACCATTCACACGTCCTGTTTCGCCGGCGAGTGACCCGCCAATTCCGCGCAATCTGCCATCGCAGAGAGCTTTCGGCAAGACGGGGCAGTCAAAGGCCTCACCCGTCGATGAGCCCGATGATCTCGCGCACCATCTTCATGGTCGCTTCCGCCTTCTCGCGCGCCCGGCCAGCACCTTCACGCAGAACACCGTCAATATAAGCCGGGTCGTCGAGGATGCGGCGCATTTCACCAGCGATCGGAGACAGTTTCTCGACCGCAAGTTCGGCCAGTGCCGGCTTGAACTCGGAGAATTGCCGCCCACCGAACTCCGCAAGCACATCCGCCTTGGTGGCACCGGAAAGCGCGGCGTAGATGCCAACGAGGTTCTGCGCCTCGGGCCGCTCGGCCAGGCCGTCCACTTCTGAAG
Organism: Nitratireductor sp. B36; assembly: GCF_020833685.1. Classification (GTDB taxonomy): domain Bacteria; phylum Pseudomonadota; class Alphaproteobacteria; order Rhizobiales; family Rhizobiaceae; genus Nitratireductor. The sequence goes on along the minus strand of NZ_JACKZY010000004.1, from coordinate 268,843 downwards.
GCAGAGCCTCGGGGTCGGTCTTTGCCTTCTTGATCTTTTTGGCGATGGCGTCGGCGTCGTCCGTAAGATTGATGCGCGACAGGTCGGACGGGTCCGATTTGGACATCTTCTTGGAGCCGTCACGCAGGCTCATCACGCGCGTGATCGCGCCTTCGATCAGCGGCTCGGTGAGCGGGAAGAAGCCGTTCACCTTCTCTTCGCCCACCTCCATCTCCACGCCATAACCCAGCTCGGCGATGCGGGCTGAGAAGTCGTTGTTGAACTTCTGCGCAATGTCGCGCGTCAGCTCGAGATGCTGCTTCTGGTCATCGCCCACCGGCACGTGGGTGGCGCGATAGACGAGAATGTCAGCAGCCATGAGGCTCGGATAGGCGAGCAGGCCGAGCGACGCGTTCTCACGGTCCTTGCCGGCCTTGTCCTTGAACTGCGTCATGCGGTTCATCCAGCCGATGCGCGCGACGCAGTTGAAAATCCATGCGAGCTCAGCGTGCTGCAGCACCTGGCTCTGGTTGAAGACGATGTTCTTCTTCGGATCGATGCCGCTCGCCAGGAAGGCAGCGGTGATCGAACGCGTCTGGTCGGCCAGATCGTCATGCGCCATAGTCGCGGTCAGCGAATGCAGATCGACGACGCAATAGATGCACTCATGGCTCTCCTGAAGCGCGACAAACTTCTGCAACGCGCCCAGATAATTGCCGAGGTGAAGATTGCCCGTCGGCTGAACGCCGGAGAAGACGAGCTCCCTGAATTCGCTCATGGATCTTTCCTGAATGCCCTGTGGAGCGCGAAGGCCGCGCGCCATGGCTTATGAACGACGCGAAACCGGCAATCAAGCCCCACGCATCGATTGCGTTTCCGCGCCACCCGCCGGAAGCGGTTTTCCACGAGGCGGAAGCCCCACCAGAAGGCCGATGCGCCCGGGCAGCAACTCAACCGCCGCGGCGAACAGGAAAGAGCCGGCGAACGTGATCGCAAGAACCAGCAAATATTCCGTCCAGACAGCGAGCCCAAGCGGCAACACGTAATACAGGGCCGCCACCACCACGGTCTGGTGGACGATATAAAGTGGAAACACCTTGCGGTTAAGCCATGAGACAGTGGCACTCGGTGCATCCAGATACTTCGCGGCGAACCCGCATAGCGCCAGGATCATCGTCCATGCAAGCGCCATCAGCAGCACCTTGTATAGTGGTGTCATGGTCTCATAGTCGCCGATGAAGTAGCCGCCAGCTCCTGTCCATGAAAAGAGGTAGAGCGCTAAAGTCAGCGCCGCCGCAGACCACGCGCTTCGCCAGCGTAAACCCACGACATTCCCGATCAGCGCTTGATGGTATCGCGCGAAAAGAAAGCCGAGCCCGAACCAGCTCGCCCATACCGCAAACCATGCGCCGTCATTGTAGAGTGCATTGGTCTGGCGCGGGAAGAAGGGCGACAGCGCGAGATTGAGCACAAGCGGCAGAAGGAAAAGCAGGTAAACCCAGGAGGAGCCCGCCACCCGCTGGAACCAGTCGGTCACCGGTTTCATGAAGGGCTGGTCGATCAGGCGGAAGACCGGATAGCAGACGACGGTCATCACCAGCAGATAGGCAACAAACCACATATGCGCCCAGGTGAAATTCCCCTCCGGATATTTGCCCTCGGTGAAATAGCGCGTGAGCCAGAAGGTGAGGAACGAGCCCTCATAGCCATTCTCATACATGCGCTCGTACCAGACCTGCGGAACGATGATGACACACATGGCGAAGATCAGCGGCGGGAAAAGCCGCATGAACCGACCCTTCAGGAAGGTGAGATCATGGCACCGCCGGTAGACAAACCAGGTTCCCATGCCTGACACGAAGAAAAGCAGGGCAAGCCGCCATGCGCGCGGGTGTTTCATGATCAGGGCCAGTGTGGCGCTGCCCTCCGGCGCCTCAATGAGCCATTTCATGTCCGGGAAGAACGCGACGGAGGCGTGATATGCGATCAGCAGCATGAACGCGGAAACACGCAGGAAATCGATGTAATAAAGACGTTGCTGCATGCTTCTCCCCCCGATGTTGCGAAGGGCATGCTATCAGCAGCGCCTTCGCATTCGGTTAATTGGGGGGCTTATCTGCCGCGTCTGCGCCGAACACGCGCCAGTTCTGCCCGGTCGATGCCGCCGGTCGCGAGCGCCACGCCGAAATAGGCAATGGCTGCCAGTAGGACGATGCCAACAACCGTGAGTACACGCACGATCAACAGATCGTGCCCCACGAACCCGGGCAGCGCAGCAAGCAGCGCCCATACAACGGCCCCCATGACCGCGCTCGCAAGCAGCATGAAGGCGATGCGGCGGAGAGTGAGCGACGAGGGGCGAAAATCACCCCGCCGCCAGAGGGTAATGGCCAGAAGAAGCACGTTCACCCAGGCAGAGAGCGCCGTCGCGGCGGCGATGGCCACATGACCATATACAGGGAAAAACAACAGGCTTGCCGCGATGTTCACCGCAACCGTGATCAGCGAGAACCACATGGGTGTTTTCATGTCCTCGCGGGCAAAAAATGCGGGCTGAAACACCTTGGTCAGCACATAGGCCGGCAGGCCGCTGGCGAAGGCGGCGAGCGCCGCCGCCGTCATTGCGGTGTCAAGCGCGGTGAACTGGCCGCGCTCATAAAGCAGCGCAACGATTGGTGCAGGCATCACCATGAGCCCCACGGCGGCTGGCAGTGTGAGCCCCAGCGCGAATTCCATGGAACGGTTCTGCAAATGCTGAGCATCCGCGTGATCACCGGCCTTCAGGGCGCGTGAGAGCTCCGGCAGGAGCACCACACCCACGGCGATGCCGATGACGCCGAGCGGCAACTGGTTGATGCGGTCGGCGAAGTTCAGGAGGCCGATGGCGTTATCCTGTGTGGAGGCAATAATCTGCCCGACCAGAAGATTGATCTGCATGATACCGCCGGTCAGAAGCGCCGGCGCCATGAGCACAAGCAGGCGTTTGACACCCGGCGTGAGGCGCGGACGCCGCACCCGCATGGAGTAGCCTGCGCGGCGCGCACCCTGGATGAGAAAGAAAAGCTGCGCCAGACCCGAGGCGAACACGCCCCAGGCAAGCCAGATGCCCGTCTGGCGCGGGTCAAACTGCCAGAAAAGCGCGACGAGCAGAACCCCGATCAAAATGACGTTGAGAAGCGTCGGCACCAATGCCGCCAGGAAATAGTGGCGCATCGCATTCAGAATGCCGGAAAACATGGCCACGAGCGACATGCAGAACAGATAGGGGAACATGATCCGCGTCATGATCACCGTCAGATCGAACTTCTCGGGCGTGTCGGCAAAACCCGGTGCGATGATGGTGGAGACGAGGAAGGGCATGGCCAGCATGGCCACAGCGGAAAGCAGCAGAAGCACCGTGACCAGAACGGCGAGCACATTTTCGCCAAAACGCCGCGCCGCCTCAATGCCGCCGCCCTCCATCTCCTTTGCAAACAATGGAATGAAGGCGGTGTTGAACGCGCCTTCAGCGAACAATCGGCGGAAGAGATTGGGAAAGCGGAATGCAGCGTAGAATGCATCGGTTACAGGGCCGACACCGATGGCGGCGGCAATCAGCGCTTCGCGCACAAAGCCGAGGATGCGGCTTGCCATGGTGGCGCTGCCGACACTGGCGAATTTTCCGATGAGACTCATGGGTAGGAAGACCTGAAATTGGGGGCGGGATGGGGGCTGCAGTCCATAGAATTGCGATGCTGAGATGCGCTGGCATGGATCCTCGGGTCAAGCCCGAGGATGACGAACTCAATGGAAAGCCTGAGCGCCCCGAGACAAGCGAGCAAGCGGACAACATTCCTCTTCGTCATCCTCGGGCTTGACCCGGGGATCCATGCCGGAACGCTGCTCCCGCCGCCGCCCTGCAAGGCTCCCTCCCCCGCCGTTCCGCTCATTCGGCAGCCGCCCGTGACTTGCCTCTCGCCGGTCGCTCGACACCGCTTTCCAGCGTTTTCAAAAGGGCCTTACGGATCGTGTCCAGCCTGTCGGTGCTAACGATCTTCTGGCCGGTGAGATCGGTCACGTAAAACGTGTCGATCACCTTTTCGCCAAACGTCGTGATGTGTGCCGAGGCAATGTCGAGCGAGAGGTCGGAGAGCGTTTCGGTTACTTCCGAAAGCAACCCCGGACGATCGAGCCCCTTGACCTCGATGACGGAGAAGCGGTTCGACAGGGTGTTGCCAATCTCCACGCGCGGCTCGACGCTGAATGCCCGGGTGCCGCGGCGTGGCTTCGCGCGCTTCTCGATCATGTCGGGCAGATAGGATTTGCCCGAGAGCACATCCTCGATAAGCTTGCGCACGCTTTCGGCGCGGCGGCGCTCATCGGCATCGAAATCGAATTCGCGGTTGATCAGGATCGTATCCAGCGCGCGGCCATGGGTGGTGGTGAAAATCTGCGCATCGACGATGTTCGCTCCCGCCGCCGAGCACGCGCCAGCGATGATCGACAGGAGGCGCGGGTGATCGGGCGCGAACACCGTGATCTCCGTCACAGCCTCGAATGTATGCGGCTTGACCATCGTTGCCAGCGGGCGCTCTTCCCTGTCGGCCTCCCGAATAAAGTCCGCGTGACGGATCTGATCATCCAGATCGACGGCCAGCAGGTAGGCCGAGTAGTGCAGATCGAGATAGTCCTCCATGTCTTTTTCGGGCCAACCGTGCTCTTCAAGCGCGCCTGCCAGCCGCTGGCGCGCCTCGTCTGCACGGGTGGAGCGCGGCGCTTCGGAGAAGCCACCGGTCAGAAGCACTTCGGTCTCGTAATAGAGCGTGCGCAGGAGCTGCCCCTTCCAGCCATTCCACACGCCGGGGCCGACGCCGCGAATGTCGCAGACGGTCAGCACCAGAAGCAGCTTCAGCCGCTCCACGGACTGCACCATGTCGGCGAAGTCCTGGATCGTCTTGCGGTCGTTCAGATCGCGCGTCTGGGCGACCATGGACATGTCGAGATGATGCTCGACCAGCCAGGCGATCATCTCCGTTTCCTTGGGATCGAACCCCATATGCGGGCAGAGCCTGCGGGCGATGCGTGCACCTGCCGTGGAGTGATCCTCCGGCCTTCCCTTGGCGATGTCGTGCAGGAGCAGCGTCGTGTAGAGCACTTCGCGCCACGGCTTCAGCGAGGGCATCAGCGAATGGGAAAGCGGATGCAGCTTCTCGCCGTCGCCATGCTCGATCTCGGACAGGACGCCGATGCAGCGGATGAGGTGCTCGTCGACCGTGTAGTGGTGGTACATGTTGAACTGCATCATCGCCACGATCTTGTTGAAATCGGGGATGAGCTTGCCCAGAACGCCGGCCTCGTTCATGCGGCGCATATTGAGCGCGGGATCGCGGTCGGATGTCAGCACATCCATGAAGAGGCGGTTGGCCTCCTTGTCGCGGCGCAGATTGCGGTCGATCAGCTTGAGCGAACGGGTAAGCAGCTTCAGCGCCTCGGGGTGATATTCGAGCCCGTGCCGGTCTGCGAACCAGAACAACCGCAACAGGTTCACCGGGTCGCGCTCGAACACGCCTTCATCGGCCACGTTGATGCGGTGATTGTCGACGATGAAATCGCTGGTGCCTGCAAGTTTTCTGCGGCGGCGCGAAAAGTTCATGAAGAAGCGGTTGAAGCCGGGCACATGCTTGCCCTGTTCCTCCTCAAGTGCCGCGCAGAAGATGCGTGTCAGGTCGCCCACGCCCTTGGCCGTCAGGAAGTAATGCTTCATGAAGCGCTCGACCGCCGACAGGCCGGGATGGCTTGTATAGCCAAGCCGCTCTGCGATATCGCGTTGAATATCGAAATGCAGCCGCTCTTCCGCCTTTCCGGTGAGAAAGTGCATGTGGCAGCGCACCGCCCAGAGAAAATCTTCCGCCTTGCGAAACTGGAGATATTCCTTGCGGGTGAAGACGCCCTGCCCCACCAGGTCTTCCGCGCGGCGCACGCGGTAAAAATATTTGCCGATCCAGAACAGCGTGTGCAGGTCACGCAGGCCGCCCTTGCCGTCCTTCACATTGGGCTCGACCAGATAACGGCTCTCGCCCGCCTTGGCATGGCGCAAATCGCGCTCGGCGAGCTTGGCCTGGCTGTATTCGGCGCCCGTATCCTTGACCACTTCCTCGTCGAAACGCTCGACCATTTCTTCATAGAGTGGCTTCTCGCCGCAGATGAAGCGCGCTTCCAGAACGGCGGTGCGGATCGTCATGTCGGTGCGCGCCTGGCGGATGCACTCATCGATGTTGCGGGTGGCATGGCCGACCTTCAGCCCCATGTCCCACAGCATGTAGAGCACATATTCCACGATCTGCTCGCCCCAGGGCGTCTGCTTGTAGGGCAAGAGAAAAAGGAGATCGATGTCGGATCCGGGCGCCAGCGTGCCGCGCCCATAGCCGCCGACCGCCACAATCGCCAGGCGCTCCGCCGACGACGGGTTCTGCGTCGGATAAACATGCGCCGCCGCAAAATGCTGCACTTCGGAGATGATCACATCCATGAGATGCGAAAGCCGCGCGGCGCAGGCCGTGCCGCCGCCATCATTCATCAGCATGGTTTCGGCCGCCTTGCGGCCTTCCGCTATGCGCGCCTTCAGCGCCTTCATAATCTTCGAGCGCTGCTCCGGACCGCTCGTCTCTTCGGCAAAGGCTGATAGTTCGGCACGCAGCGCGGTGCCGTCTATGATCTGATCGAGCTTAAGTGGAACCTTGGCCATGAGTTTCCCGAATTGGCGGCGCTGTATAGCCTGTTTTCGCCCGCTGCGAAATGGCTGTCAAAAACTGCGGTTGCAGCACAGACACCCGGCCGCTATGTCGCAGAGGTTTCGCACAGAAAGCACACGGGTTTCAAATGGAGCTTCCCGCCCCGCTGCGCCAGGCAGTCGACGCATATCTGGAGGGCACGCCGCTTTCCCAGATACAGGATGCTGCCCAGCGCCTGTCAAAGCGCTATCGCGCCGAAACCCGTGACGGAAGCCTGCATGTGGGCGATGCGCTGGCTGCAAAAGCCTATCTGGCAACCCGCCTGCCCGCCACCTATGCCGCGGTGCGCCAGTGCCTGGCGGAGACCGCAGCACGGCGTGAGGATTTTGCGCCATCGCGCATGCTCGATGTGGGCGCCGGCCCGGGCACCGCGCTCTGGGCTGCTCGCGCGGAATGGCCGGAGCTCGATACCGCAACGCTGGTCGAAACGAGCGCTGCCATGCGCGAGGCGGGAGCAGAGCTGGCAAGATCGCTCGCCATAGACACGAACTGGCATGCCGCCAGTGTGGAAAGCGGGCTTGCGGACATCGCGCCCGCCGACCTCGTGACGCTCTGCTATGTTCTGGACGAGCTTGCTCCGGCGGTACGCGATACGCTGATCGACCGTCTCTGGGCCCTGACCGCCGACACGCTGGTGATCGTGGAGCCGGGCACTCCTGCCGGGTGGCAGCGCATTCTTGCCGCACGCGACCGGCTCATCGCCCTTGGCGGCCACATTCTCGCCCCCTGCCCGCATCACGCGCCCTGCCCGGTGGCAGCGCCCGACTGGTGTCATTTCTCCCGCCGCGTCGCCCGCTCGCGCCTGCACCGCACTGCCAAAGGCGGCGAGGTGCCGTGGGAGGATGAAAAATTCAGCTATCTGGCGGTGTCTCGCCACAAGCCCGACGAGGGCCCCTCCCGCGTGCTCGCCCCACCGAAAACGGCAAGCGGCATGGTGCGCCTGAAACTGTGCACCAGCGACGGCGCGCTGGACGACCGCCTCGTCACCCGCCGCGAAGGCCGCACCTTCAAGGCCGCCCGCAAGGCCGACTGGGGCGATGTGCTTTAGATTGGTAGCGCAGCCTATTTCTCCCCAGCAAGCTGCTTCAGCCGATAGAGCGCCTCCAGCGCTTCACGCGGTGTCATGTCATCAGGGTTGATCGCCAGCAGTTCCTCGCCGAGGCGATCCGGCGTCTTCGACGCTTTCGCTTCCTGCTTCGCCGCCACCGAGAAAAGCGGCAGATCGTCGATCAGTTTCGACGCCTTGCCGGAGGTCTCGCCTTCCTCAAGCTGCTGGAGCACCTCGCGCGCGCGCTCCACCACCGCATGCGGCAGACCGGCGAGCCGCGCCACCTGCACGCCATAGGAACGGTCAGCCGCGCCGCGTCCCACCTCGTGCAGGAACACCACGTCGCCCTCGAATTCCTTCACCCGCATGGTGACATTGGAGAGCCGTCCGAGTTTTTCCGAAAGCGCGGTCATCTCGTGGAAATGGGTGGCGAAGAGCGCCCGGCAGCGGTTTTGTTCATGCAGATATTCAACCGCCGCCCAGGCAATGGACAAACCATCAAAAGTGGCTGTGCCGCGGCCAATCTCATCAAGGATCACCAGCGCGCGGGGCCCTGCCTGATTGAGGATCGCCGCCGTCTCCACCATCTCGACCATGAAGGTCGAGCGGCCACGCGCCAGATCATCAGATGCGCCGACGCGGCTGAAGAGGCGGTCCACCACGCCGATGCGGGCAACGGACGCCGGCACGAAGGAGCCCATCTGCGCCATGACTGCAATGAGTGCGTTCTGGCGCAAAAAGGTCGATTTACCGCCCATGTTCGGACCGGTCAGAAGCCAGATCGCGCCGGCCTCTTCCCCACCTGTCGGCGAGAGATCGCAGTCATTGGCGACGAAAGGCTCAGCAAGCTGCTTGCGCAACGCCTGCTCCACCACCGGGTGACGCCCGCCCTCAATGTGAAAATCGAGACTGTCATCCACCTGCGGGCGGCAGTAGTTTTCCGCTTCCGCAAGCTCGGCGAGGGCCGCTGAAACATCGAGCACAGCCAAAGCATCAGCGGCAGCGCGGATGCAGTCAGCGGAAGCAACGGCTTCGGACAACAATTGCTCAAACACGCCAAGCTCGATCTGCAAGGCCCGGTCGGCGGCGTTGGCGATTTTCGTTTCCAGCTCCGCCAGTTCCGTTGTGGTGAAGCGCATGGCGTTGGCCATGGTCTGGCGGTGGATGAAGCGCGCCTTGGCCTCGTCCGTGCCATTCATCACGCCGGCATTGTTGGCCGTGACCTCGATATAATAGCCAAGCACATTGTTGTGCCGGATCTTGAGCGACTTGACGCCCGTCTCCTCGGCAAGCTGCCGCTCCATCCCGGCGATCACCCGGCGCGACTGGTCGCGCAGCGCACGCATTTCATCGAGCTCGTCATTGTAGCCAGCGCAGATGAAACCGCCATCGCGCTTCAAGAGCGGAAGCTCATCCGCCAGCGCGCGCGACAGATGGGCGGCAAACTCCATGGGCAGGCCGGCAATACCCGACAGCGCCCCGGCGATCTCCGCAGGCGCGTCCTTGCCCTGAAGCAGCTCCGCCACGCCATGCGCGGCCTCGAAGCCGGAGGCGAGTGCGCCGAGATCGCGCGGGCCGCCACGGTTGAGCGCCAGCCGCGAGAGCGCGCGGGCAATGTCCGGCACACCTTTCAAAAGCCTGCGCACATCCTCGCGCAGGCCCGGCTCGGCAAGGAAAAACGAGACCGCATCAAGCCGCCCGCCAATCGCTTCCGGGTCGGTGAGCGGCGACATGAGCCGCTCGAAGAGAAGCCGGCTCCCCGCGCCCGTCACCGTGCGGTCGATGGCTTTGGCAAGGCTGCCATCGCGGCTGCCCGAAAGCGTCCGGCCAAGCTCCAGATTGGCGCGGGTGGCCGGGTCGATGAAGAGGCTCGCGCCCTCATCGTCGCGCTCCGGACGGCCAAGCGGCGGACGCTCTGCCTTCTGGGTCTTCTCCACATAGGCGACAGCACCGGAAATGGCCGAAAGCTCGGCGCGGGAATAACGGCCAAAGCCTTCCAGCGTCGCCACGCCATAAAAGCGCGTCAGGCGCATTTCGGCGGATGCGGAATCGAACAGGTTCGCCGGCTGCGGATTGGCCACCCGCCCCAGCACGTCGAAGGCAGGCCGGAAGGCCTCGTCATAATAGACGGCCTCGGGCACGATCAGTTCACGCGGATCGATGCGCAGCACATCGGCCAGAAGCCGGTCCGGCCGCGTGGGCGCAACGCGGAACGCGCCGGTGGAAATATCGATCCAGGCGAGCGCCAGACTATCATCCCCGCCTTTCACCCGGCCAAGCGCCATCAAATAATTGGCCTCGGATGGGTCGAGCAGCTTTTCCTCGGTGATGGTGCCCGGCGTGACCAGCCGGATCACATCGCGCTTTACCACGGATTTCGAGCCGCGCTTCTTGGCCTCGGCGGGATCTTCCATCTGCTCGCAGACGGCGACGCGATGGCCAAGGCCGATCAGCTTTTGCAGATAATCGTCTGCCGCATGCACCGGCACGCCGCACATGGGAATGTCGTCGCCCTGATGCTTACCGCGCTTGGTGAGCGTGATGCCAAGCGCGCGGCTGGCAATCTCCGCATCCTCGAAGAACAGCTCGTAGAAATCGCCCATGCGGTAAAACAGGAGCGAATCGGGATTGGCCGTCTTGATCTCGATATATTGCGCCATCATGGGCGTTGCCCCGGCAGCGGCCTGCATTGCGTTGTGGCGCATGGGCGTTTCGTCGTTCAAGGAAGGGCTCCCAGCCTTTGAATTGGCTTTGTACTGGCTTCAAATCAACAGCTTCAATCTGCTTGGCCATTTACTGGGCAAAAGTGTAGCCTTATGCACCCGTCACTGGCAAAACTCCACAGAAAGCATAAGCCAGAGCCCGTCTCCCGGAGGAAACAAGCCGACATGCCCAACGATAAAAAGTCCGAACGTCAGGGACCATCCGTCAGCCCGCAGGAAGCGCTGGACTTCCACTCATCCGGCAGACCCGGCAAGCTGGAAATCACCCCCACAAAGCCGATGGCGACACAGCGCGACCTGTCACTCGCCTATTCTCCGGGCGTGGCCGTGCCCGTTCAGGCCATTGCCGAAGACCCGAGCCGCGCCTTCGACTACACGACGCGCGGCAATATGGTGGCCGTCATCTCCAACGGCACGGCGATCCTTGGCCTCGGCAATCTGGGCGCGCTTGCCTCCAAGCCGGTGATGGAGGGCAAGTCCGTCCTCTTCAAGCGTTTTGCCGATGTGGATTCCATCGATCTCGAGGTCGACACGGAAGACGCCGACGCCTTCGTCAACTGCGTCAAGCTGCTCGGCCCCTCCTTCGGCGGCATCAATCTGGAAGACATCAAGGCGCCTGAATGCTTCATCATCGAAAGCCAGTTGCGCGAGCTGATGGACATTCCCGTCTTTCATGACGACCAGCATGGCACGGCGATCATCGCGCTTGCCGGCCTCATCAACGCGCTGCACCTCACCGACCGCGATATCAAGACGACCAAGCTTGTCTGCAATGGCGCGGGGGCTGCCGGCATTGCCTGTATCGAGCTTGCCAAATCGCTTGGCCTTGCGCCGGAAAACGTCTTCCTCTGCGACACGAAGGGCGTGGTCTACAAGGGCCGCGAGGAAGGCATGAACCAGTGGAAATCCGCCCATGCCGTCGAAACCGACAAGCGCACGCTGGCCGAGGCGCTGGAAGGGGCGGATGTGTTTTTCGGCCTTTCGGCCAAGGGCGCGCTGACGCCGGCCATGGTGCAGTCCATGGCGAAAAACCCGATCATCTTCGCCATGGCCAATCCCGACCCGGAGATCACGCCGGAGGAAGTGGCCGAAATCCGCACCGACGCCATCATGGCGACGGGCCGCTCGGACTATCCCAACCAGGTGAACAACGTTCTCGGCTTCCCCTATATCTTCCGTGGCGCGCTCGATGTGCGCGCGACCACCATCAACGACGCGATGAAGGTGGCCGCCGCCGAGGCGCTGGCCGAGCTTGCCCGCAAGGACGTGCCGGACGATGTGGCGGCCGCCTATCAGGGCAACCGCCCCAAATACGGCCCCAACTACATCATCCCCGTGCCGTTCGATCCGCGCCTCATCTCGGCGGTGCCGGTGGCTGTCGCAAAGGCGGCGATGGGTTCAGGCGTTGCCCGTCGCCCCATCCTCGACATGCAGAAATACGAAAACGAGCTTTCGGCCCGCCGCGACCCGCTCGCCTCGACGCTCCAGCGCATCTACGACCGGGTGCGCCGCCAGCCCAAGCGCGTGGTCTTTGCCGAGGGCGAGGAAGAACAGGTGATGCGGGCTGCCGCCTCCTATGTGAACCAGAAGCTTGGCACCGCCATTCTTCTCGGCCGGGAGGAGCAGATCCGCGAGACGGCGCGGCAGGCGGGCGTCGATCTTTCCAAATCCGGCATCGAGATCATCAATGCGCGGCTTTCGCGCCGCAACAGCATCTATGCCGACTATCTTTATGAGCGCCTGCAGCGGAAGGGCTATCTCTTCCGCGATGCGCAGCGCCTGATCAACAACGACCGCAACCATTTCGCCGCAACCATGGTGGCGCTGGGCGATGCGGATGCGATGGTGAGCGGCGTGACGCGCAACTATTCCACCGTGCTCGACGATGTGCGCCGCGTGATCGACGCGCGCCCCGGCCACCGGGTGATCGGCGTCACGCTGGCGCTGTGCCGCGGGCGCACCGTGCTCGTGGCCGATACGGCGGTGCACGACATGCCCAATTCCGAGGAGCTGGCCGACATTGCCGAGGAGGCCGCCGGACAGGCCCGCCGCATGGGCTATGAACCGCGCGTGGCGATGCTCGCCTACTCCACCTTCGGCCACCCGCCGGGCGAACGTTCCGAGCGTGTGCAGGAGGCGGTGAAGATCCTCGACAAGCGCCGGGTCGATTTCGAATATGATGGCGAGATGGCCGCCGATGTGGCGCTGAACCCGAGCCTGATGCAGCAATATCCCTTCTGCCGCCTGTCGGGCCCGGCCAACGTGCTGGTCATGCCCGCCTTCCACTCCGCCTCCATCTCCACGAAGATGCTTCAGGAACTGGGCGGCTCCACCGTCATCGGCCCGCTTCTGGTGGGGCTGAACAAGTCTGTTCAGGTGGTTTCGCTCAACGCGAAGGATTCCGATATCGTGAACATGGCGGCGATTGCGGCTTATAATGCGGCGGTTTGAGCTGTGACAGCGGCGAGATTCTATGGGGCCGCGCGTGAGCGCGGCTTCGGTAACATGAAAAACGTATCACCCAAACGTCTGCTCTCACGACAACCAGAACAACCCAATCAACAATCAGAAATATTCAACTCTACCCTCGTACAGAAAACACTGAATTTCGCCCTATACTTATTCATCGCCTTCGTCTTTGCCCGCTGGACAGTAGTTGAAGCCTTTGGAAATCTAGAGCAAACCACAATAAATCCAACATTCTCTTTTATATTCTTTTTTACGTTATTGTGCTCAATCGCCGCAAACAACTGCTCACAAGCGTGAGAAATATTAATTCCCTTAAGCTCTATAAGGACCGTTTTTTCTTTGTTTGAAACAAAATAATCCGCCCTAACCCCCTCCGAAACTAAACAACCATCTATCCTACCAACCTCATAAGATTCACGCTCTTTGTTTAAAAATACAACCTTCTTCCTATTCTCCTCCACCTTTATCTTACTGTGACTTACGACATCTATACACATAATTATATCCCCCCCTCCAATTCCAAAAGATTTTCAAAATCCTGAGATATAACATCGGATACTTCATCCAGAAATACAGCGTCCACCAGCCCCTCATCATCGTTAATAATTGACGAAACAACACCATCATCAATTTTCAGCGCAGAGAAATCCTCAATGTTAAGCCACGATTCTCTCGGAACAATAAGACCAATTTTCGTATTTATCTTCCTCCTACGAGAAAGCCTTCCAGCCGTTAGAAGAACATTTAAGCGCGACATCAAATACGGACTGTGCGTCGTTATTATCATTCTCCTGCGAGGATTGCCTCCAGTCACTCTTGAAATCAAAACATCAAGAAGGTCGCACTGAGCCTTTGGAAATAGATGCGCTTCAGGCTCTTCTATATAAATCAAATCGGAAGTTCTTCGATTAATTATCGCGCTTCGGTGTCTATTTCTCTCATCAATAGACATAATATTATCAAGAAAAAACCATATAGGAAGAAGTTCTTGCTGACCACTCGACAGAGAAGAGAAGGGAACCTTTCGACCATCCTCCATCTCAATGAACTCACTCTCCCTTTTCACTTGAACGACTCCGCCAAAGAATTCGATCATAACTTTACGGCGCCGGTCCTGAAAATCCGCCTCCATTAAGGCTCTCGGAGTATAACTAGGCAGATCCCGCCAGCTCGCAAAGAGCCTCGCAAACCGGAGCGTCGCCGGATCTAGACTCACTCCCTGCTCAAGACCAGCGACCATCTTTCCAATGCTGGTAAAAAAAGCTCTACCAGCTGGAATGAACACCTGATTGTTAACAACATTAAAATCGGCACTTCTTCTAATATGAGACCATATAGCACCTCTTATTCTGGAAGACATCTCAATATGATGCGATGTAACAACCCCCTCATCATCATCTTCATAAATTTTCTCATTTATTTCATTAAATGCACTCTGGGAAACGCTGTAAAGCTCATCAAGCCAAGGAGAAAATTTAACAGACACTTCGCCCGATAGTTTACCACCCATTTTTCTCCTCAATATTCGGACACCAAATTTCCCATCATTAAAGTTAATCTGAAACCGCTTATCCCCCCATGCTTGCGGCGGAAACCAAACAGTAAAAGACCTTTTTATATGCGCCTTGAACTCGTTTATGGTCATTCCGTCTTCGGCCCTCGAAATTATTGACGGAATTATATCATTGAAGAAGTAGATTAACTTAGTCGCAACACTTTTCCCTGACCCCTGAGGACCAATAATTACATTAACTTTCTTAATTTTTATATCAGCTTGCTTTATGCAAGAAAAATCGCGAATGGAAATTAAAGACATAACATCTCCATATTCTTTGAGTGGAAAATTTATTCATTCAGATGTTAAAAATAGCAGGATCACTACATGGAGGTCAATTGTTTTGGGTCTCCTCTCAACCACCAACGTACCGACACTAGATATTTTTTAAGTTCCTAAATATATTTCTAGATATCTACCGCCCCCTCTCTGCAAACTGAAACAACAATCTCTTCGACCTTGCGTCTACTTAAAGCTGAAGATAAGCGACCAGATCGTTCAGATCAGGGAAATTGTTTGTACGACGCAGACGCAACTTCCAGAACACGACACGCCCCACCATTAAAAAACCGGGCGACGCGCCTCACGCATCACCCGGCCTTCATGTCGCTCACTCCTAGCCGCGCATCAGCGCGGCCATCAATCAAGCCGCGAAACGCTGCGCTTCCGCCCCGTAATAATTAATATACCGGTCCGAGATCGCCTCCACCGGCAGGACCACGAACACATCCGTGGTGCCGAAATCATGGTCGATCACGCAGCCATCGCCGAAGCGGGCGCCGAGGCGCAAATAGCCTTTCACGAGGGGCGGCATGGCGGCAAGCGCCGAGCGGGTCTGGATCGCTTCCTTCGGCATCAGGTCGAGCGGGGCATAGCGGCTGGCGACGGCGCGCACATGCCACTCGGCCTCCACCTGGCAGAAATGCCCGAGGAAGGAGAGCGCTTCCGCATGGGCCGCCGGCACGACGCCGGGGAAGGAGGCGCAGCCCATCATCACGTCGATGCGCTTCTTGCGGCAATAGGCCCAGATGCCCTGCCACAGAAGCTCGATCGTGCGCTTGGTGCGGTAGGGCGGCAGAACGCAGGAGCGGCCAAGCTCCAGAAAGCGGCGGCCCTGATGGCGGGCCATCAGCGTTTCGATGGCGAATTCGTCTGCGGAGTAGAATTTTCCGGCCCGGCGCGCGCCCTCCGGCGTCAAAAGCCGGTAGGTGCCGACAATGCGGTCGACATCCTCACCCGGCAGCGCGGTGTCGAACACCAGAAGATGGTCGCACACGGCATCGAATGCATCCGCATCGCGGTCGGCACTCAGCGCGCCGAGCGGCGCTTTCGCGCCCATCTCATTGTAGAAAACCCGGTAGCGAATGCTCTGGGCCGCGGCAATCTCCTCCTCGCTGCGCGCAAGGCGCACTTCGAGCGAGCCGATGCGGCCCAGAAGCGCGTTCTCGGCATCGCCGGCGAGCGGCGGCCTTGCGGCCTGGTCATCGAGAGGGGCCCGGTTCAGCGTGATGCCCTGCATTGCTGATTCTCCTCCGCTTGGCGTTGACGCTGAAATAGTGGTCGCTTGCGACAGAACTATGACACTACCGTCACAGGGGGGTAGGCGGCAAGCAGGTGTGCGGTCCGGGCATCGCCCCTGCTGCACCGGCAGCTCCTTCAGCGAAACCCGGCCCTGCCTCTCAATGGCTCCCGGGTCAAGCCCGGGATGACGCGGTGCTTGGAAGGGGAAGACACACACAGCCCTCATCCTGAGCGTCCTGAGCTTGCCGAAGGGCGAAGGGCGAGGGCGGCATGGAGTATAGCGGCGGTGGCGAGGGTCGCGCATGCCTCCACCCCACCCTTCGCCCTTTGACAGGCTCAGCAAGCGCAGGATGAGGGTGAAGACACGGAGAAGCGGTGTGCGTTGAAAAGCACCAGCCCCTATCCCCTGTCGGAGCCCGCCCAATCGAACCGCTCATTCCTCACCTACGCATGTCCCCTCATCGGTGTTGAACAAGGAAGCTGCCCCCCCTGTTCTCAGGCCGTGACCTGCAGTTCCAGCGCGGCCAGAAGCTCGTCCGGGTCGAGCGGCTTGGTCACAAAGCCATTGGCGCCATGGGCAAGCACGCCGCTGCGCGTCTCTTCCTGCCCGTCAGCGGTGAGAACGAGGATGGGCAGTGGCGCCAGCCCCCTCTCCTCCTCGTGCCGGCGGATGGCGTTGATGGCGTCGAGCCCGTCCATCACCGGCATGTGCAGATCCATCAGCACCGCATCGAAGCGCGTGCCCGGCGCGCTCACCGCCTCCACCGCCTCGCGCCCGTTGGAGACGAGCGTGACCCGGTGCCCCGCCCGCGACAGTGCCGCGCGCGCCAGCATGGCGTTGATCTCATTGTCCTCGGCGACCAGGATGTTGAGCCCGCCCGCGCGCCGGCCCATGGTTCCGGCATCATGTGTGCGATCATGCGTTTCCGCAGCCGGCCAGGTGGTCTCGCTCTTGCTCCCCAAAAGCTGGCGCAGCAGCGTCCTGCCCCGCACGGGCCGCGCGAGAAACGCGCCATAGCCGCTGGCGCGAAATGCGGGAAGCCGCCCGCGCTCCGATGGCGTGATCAGCGTCAGCGCGCGGTCTCCACCAACGCCCAGCGCGTGCAGACGGGTGATCAGCGCGCCATCGTCGCTTTCAAGCGAGGCGTCGACCAGCACCGTGTTGAACGGCCGGCCGCTCTCTTCGGCGAGCCGTGCCGCATCCTCCGCAGTGGCAGCGATCGCCGCGCGCCCGCCATGCACACGCACGGTCATGGCGATGGTTTCGGCCTCCTGCGCGAAGGGCGAGAGAATGACGGCGTTGACCTCTTCGAGCACCGGCTCGACACGGCCCGCCTCTTCCGTCTCTGCGCCCAGCGGCAGGAGCACGGCAAATTCCGAGCCCTCGCCCGGCGTGCTCGCCACGCTGATTGCGCCATTCATCGCGTCGACAATGCGCTTGGTGATGGCAAGGCCGAGCCCCGCCCCGCCATGGCGGCGGGTGGAGCTGCCGTCCACCTGTTCGAAATCCTTGAAAATGCGGTTGATGTCGTCCTTTTCGAGCCCGGGGCCGGAATCGGAAACGGCAATCCGGAGCGCCGGAGCGCCATTCTTCTCCGCCCGCGAGACCGCGACCGTCACCCCGCCCTCATCGGTGAATTTCAGCGCATTGCCGAGCAGGTTGATCAGCACCTGGCGAAGCCGGCCCGGATCCGCCGTGATGGTTTCGGGCACATCCGGCGCGATGTAGCAGCCAAGGCCGATGTTCTTTGCAAAGGCGCGGGCAGCCAGAAGCTCGACCACGTTTTCCACGAGCTCGTTCACCGGAAGCGCCTGGGGCTCCAGCTCCAGCCGCCCCGCCTCGATCTTGGAATAGTCGAGCAGGTCCTCGATCAGCGCCACAAGCGCGCTTGCCGAGGTGGAAACCGCCCCCACATAGGTGCGCTGCTCGAGCGTCAGTTCCGTGTCGGCCAGAAGCGTCGCCATGCCCATAATGCCGTTCATCGGCGTGCGGATTTCATGGCTCACCGTGGCAAGGAAGCTCGATTTCGCGCGGCTTGCCTGTTCGGCGCGTTCGCGCGCGTTGATCAGCGCCGTCTCGGCCCGCTTGCGGGCGGTGATGTCGCGCGCAATGGCCCGGTGCGAAACCGAATCCGCGCTGTCGTCGCGCACCGAGTGCTCGATCCATGAATACCAGCGCACCCCGCCACGCGTGTGGATCGCCACATCGGTGGAGCTCAGGCATTCACCATCGGTGAAGGCGGCATCCGGCACGAGGCCGATATCGATGCCAAGCTGGCTCAGCGTGCGGCCCACCAGGGTGGAAGGGTCGCGGCCCAGCAGATCAGCAAACACGCGGTTCACATAGACGATGCGGCCGCTCCGGTCTCGGTGGACGATCAGGTCTCCCAGCGCGTCCACCAGCCCGTGAAAGCGCTCCTCGCTTTCGCGCAGCTCCCACATGCGGTCGGCCAGTTCTTCGAGCTCGCCGCGATTGACCGTCTCGGATTCGGCAAGCGCAGTCGCCATGCGCCGGTCTGCCGTGGAAGCGCGGAAGGCAAGGGCCAACGCAAGGGCGCCCAGCCCCAGAAGCGCTATGCCGACCAGCGGCGAGGCGCCCGTCAGATGGCTGAGCCCGGCGATCAGGATGATCGCGAGGCCGATGGCCACCTCGCCATGATGTGTGGGTACGGGAAGCCGCACCGGCGCGAGCGCCGGTGGCCTGATGCGGATCCTCTTGCGCGGCTGCCGCTCTGGAGAGAGCGTCCTTGCCGGCTTCGGGTCGCCTTTGTCTTTCCCCACCATTGTCATGGCAAGAACAATAGGCGGCGGGCATTACGGAAGCTTTTGGCTCGCCGTTCGAATTTTAGCGAATGGCTTAACCGGGCATCTCCACCACCACGCGTCCGCGCACCCGGCCCTCGATGATATCCGTTGCAGCCGAAATCACGTCGCTGAACGGCACGACGCTTGCGATCGCGCCGAGCTTCTTGTGGTCGAGTTCCTTGGCAATGCGCTGCCAGGCCTCCATGCGCAGCTCTTTCGGCGCCATGACGGAATCAACGCCCAGCAGCGAGACGCCGCGCAGGATGAACGGCGCGACACTGGCCGGCAGGTCCATGCCCTGCGCCAACCCGCAGGCCGCCACCGCGCCGCCATAGGAGGTCATGGAAAGCACATTGGCGAGCGTGTGGCTGCCCACCGCATCAATGCCGCCGGCCCAGCGTTCCTTGCCGAGCGGACGGGCGGGACCGGAGAGCTCGTCCCGGTCGATAATTTCGGCAGCGCCCAGCTCCTTCAGGTAATCGGCTTCGGATGCGCGTCCGGTGGAGGCGATCACGTGATGCCCCTGCCCGGCCAGAAGCGCGATTGCGACAGAGCCGACACCGCCGGCAGCCCCCGTCACCACCACCGGCCCGCGTTCCGGCGTGATGCCGTGGCGCTCCAGCGCCATCACGCACAGCATGGCCGTATAGCCGGCGGTGCCCACGGCCATCGCATCCTTCGGGGTCATGCCATCGGGCAGCGGCACCAGCCAGTCGCCATTCACCCGCGCGCGCCCGGCATAGGCGCCATAATGCGTCTCGCCCACGCCCCAGCCATTGAGAATGACCTTATCGCCCTCTTTCCAGCCGTCATGGGTGGATTTCGTCACCGTGCCGGCGAAATCGATGCCCGGTACGAGCGGAAAGCGCCGCACCACGGGGGCCTTGCCGGTAATGGCGAGCCCGTCCTTGTAGTTGACCGTGGTTGCCTCCACGGCAACGGTAACGTCGCCCTCCATCAGATCGTCTTCGGAAAGCTCCGTCCACTCGACGGACTGCTTCTTGTCCTCGTCGCGCGAAATCAGAACCGCTTGAAACGTGTCCGCCATCACTCACTCCGGCTGGTTACGGTCATCGATGATGGCAGACTTTGCGGCGCGGCGGGCGCGAGGTCAATCCGCGTGCGTCTGGCCGTCCGTGCGGCCGCGCCGCCAGTCGAGAAACTCGTCGAGAATGACAAGCCCCGCACCGACGGTGATGAACACATCGGCCAGATTGAAGATCGCAAACGACCAGACCGGCGTGTGGAAATAGATGTAGTCGGTGACGAAACCGTTGGTGAGCCGGTCGATGAGATTGCCGAACGCCCCGCCCAGAATGAGCGCGAAGCCGAGGCGCGCCCATTTTTGGGCAGATCCCGTGCGCAGTGCGAGATAGCCGATGAACAGGATCACGCCTGCCATCACGAGGCTGAGTGCCATGTCGCTCATGCCGGAAAACATGGAGAAGGCAATACCGGTGTTGCGTGAATGCAGAAGCGAGAGGAACGGCAGAAGCTCGATCCGCTCATGCAGCGGCATCATCGTCTCGACCACTTCCTTCACCACCTGATCTGCGACCGTGAAGAGCACGATCAGCAGCGCGTAGAACCCGATGGCGCGCGCGCTCATGCGTCGGCCCTTTCTTCAAGCGGCAGCGCCTCGCGCCGGATTTCATAAAGCATGACGCCCGTTGCCACGGCGAGATTGAGCGAATCCGCCCGCCCTGCCTGCGGGATGCGCACGAGTGTGTCGCAGCTTTCGGCAAGCCGGTCCGGCAGGCCCTGCTGCTCATTGCCCATCAGGAGCAGGACCGGCCCCTTCTTGTAATCGACGGTGCGATAATCGACCGAGCCCTTCAGATGCGTGCCCACAACCCGGCCGGCAAAACCTTTCCGCCAGGCGAGAAACGCCTCTTCGCCCGTGCGCACGATGGGCACGGCGAATATGGAGCCCATCGTGGCCCGGACCGTCTCGAAGGAAAACGGGTCGGTGCAGTCGCCAACCAGAATGACACCCTTTGCGCCCACCGCGTCCACGGTGCGCAAAACGGTGCCCAGATTGCCGGGATCGCGCACCCGGTCGAGCGCTACCCAGACCTCGCCATCGGCGGGCTTCACGGTTTCAAGCTTAACCGTCTTCTGCTCGAAGACGCCGACAACCATCTGCGGATTGTCGCGCTTGGTGATGGTCGAGAGCACCTTTTCGCTGACGATGAGAACAAGACCGCCGGATGCCACGGTGCGCGCGGCCAGCCGCTCTACCGCCTCATTGCCGCGCCCCGCCTTGGCATAGAGAAGCGTGCGGATCGTCCAGCCGGCATCGAACGCGTCGATCACCAGCTTCTGTCCCTCGGCAATGAAGGCGTGTTCGCGGTCGCGATACTTCTTCTGCGCCAGCGCGCGAATATCCTTGATGATCGGATTGGTGAGGCTGGTGACTTCCTTCACCTGACCCGGCCTGCGCCGTTCGTTTTCATGTCCGCTCATGATGCCACCCAGCGCGAAAAGAGCGAGGTGGACAGCGCGCGGCCTGCCGACTTCTCACGAATGATCAGTTCTCCCGATTCCACCCGGCCACCATCGCCGGCGAATGTGTCGCGCATCAGGGCGTGGATGGCGAAGAAGGACGCGCGGATGGAATAGGCCGTCAGCACCACCGCCAGCGGCTTGGGTGTCAGGATCGAGCGGCAGAGATCGGCCAGATAGGGCAGATCCTCGAACAGCTGCCACACCTCGCCCTTGGGCCCGCGCCCATAGGCCGGCGGGTCGAACAGAACGATGTCATAAGCATTGCCGCGCCGCGCCTCGCGCTCGGCAAATTTGACGGCGTCCTCACAGATCCAGCGGATCGGCTTGTCGCCAAGGCCCGCCATTTCCTGGTTTTCACGCGCCCAGCCGATCGCCTTCTTGGAAGCGTCCACATGGGTCACTTCCGCGCCGGCACGGGCCGCAACCAGCGAGGCCAGCCCCGTATAGCCGAAAAGGTTCAGCACTTTCACCGGGCGGCGCGCCTCGCGCACCAGTGTTTCCATGTGCGACCAGTGGGTCGCCTGCTCGGGAAACACGCCCACATGGCGAAACGAGGTGAACCGTCCGAGATAGTCGATCCCGTCATGGCGCATGGGCCAGGTCTCGCCGAGCGGCTCCCTGGGGAAACGCCAGCGGCCCATGCCTTCTTCATCCGTATCACCGGTGAAAATGGCATCCGCCCTGTTCCATTCCGCCGGGCCAAGCGCAGGTTGCCAGATCGCCTGCCCCTCAGGCCGCACGATCCGATAGGGGCCGTATTGCTCAAGCTTCTGCCCGCCGCCGGAATCGAGTAGCGCATAGTCTTCATTGGGCAGCACTTCGAGAATGACGGGCAGGCGCTCATCCGGCAGGGCACTGCTGCGCCGCGGGGGCGCCAGACGAGCACTTGGAGCACTTGTCGCGGGTTGCCGTTGCGGCTTCTCGCTCGGCGCTGAGTGTTTCCTGGGGCTGCGCCGGTCTTCGTTCCGGCGTTTGGGGCGCGCTGGCTTCAATCGGGTCTCCGAAACTGGGCGATCACGCCCGCGCTTCTGCCATAGCCGCGCACGACAGGCAACAAAGCCTCAACCAGCTTCAGCTCTGTCGTACAGCGCTCACGAAGCGGAATGCTTGATCTGCGGTGCATTGCTCGCGACCACAGGCGGAGCCTTGCGAAGCTTGTCGACTTCTTTTCTGCGTTCACGTGCATCGCGGCGGTAGCGCCCCTGACGGACCCAGGTGGCAAGACTGCCAATCACCATGCCCAGCGCCGCAGAGCCAAAGAGGTAGGTGAAGAGCGGCCAATGGACAGTCAGCGCGGGATTGCCGGGATTGAACGGGTCGATGGTGAAAGGCACGAGGGCGCGGTTGGCAACCGCCAGAGCAATGATGATCACTGCCAACGGCACGAGAACGAGTACGAGAATGATGCGGTTGGCCATTTCAACCCACTGTTAAATTCTGGAGGCTTCGAGAAAGACCGATCAGTCTTTCTCCGCGTTCAGTCGCTCACGCAATTCCTTGCCGGTCTTGAAGAACGGGACCCATTTTTCCTCGACTTCGACGGACTCGCCGGTGCGCGGGTTGCGACCAGTGCGGGCCGGGCGGTTCTTCACGGAAAATGCTCCGAAACCTCTCAATTCGACGCGGTTTCCTTCCGCGAGCGCGTCAGAAATCTCCTCGAAGATCGCGTTGACGATGTTTTCCACGTCACGCAGATAGAGATGCGGGTTGCGATTGGCAATCGTCTGCACGAGCTCTGATTTGATCATGGATTCTTTTCCGCCGCTGAGTTGCCCTGTTTGGCACCGTGTGTCTGTGACACAAAGATGATTTTGCTTGCTTTTTTAGTCAGTCAACCTTTTCATTTCAGGTTGCCAGACCGATAGGAGACCGTCAAGGAAGATGCGGTCGGCACCGAGCTCGCGCAGGATGTCGGCACCGCCTTCGGGTACTCCGAGGAAGCGGGAAGCGATCTGAGGCAGAAGGAGACTGCCGGCAGTTTCGCGTTTCTTCCATTCGACAATGTCGAGATCGTCGCTGAGACCCTTTGAAACGAGCCACTCTTTTGCTTCACGTTCGCCGCCAAGCCCATCGACCAGTTTGTTCTCAAGCGCCTGACGCCCGGTAAATACCGAACCGTCGGCAAGTTTCAAGACTTCGTCCCGCGACAACGGACGGCGCTCGGTGACCAAGTCCACGAACCAATCGTAGCTGTCGAGAATCATGGCGCGGATCATCGCTCGTGCCTTATCGCTTGTCGGCTTGAAAGGCGACGGTTCTGCCTTCAGAGGCGATGACTTGATCTCTTCGAGCTTTACACCCAGCTTGTCCATCAGCCCGCTGACATCCGGGTATTGGAAGAGGACGCCAATGGACCCAACGATTGAGGATTGGCGCGCAACGATATGATCGGTCGCGCTTGCGATCATGTAACCGGCCGATGCTGCCAGTGTGCCCACCTGCGCTGTCACCGGCTTCTCGCTGGCGAGGCGTCGAACCTCTTCGTAGATCGCCTCGCCCCCGGCTGTGGTGCCGCCGGGCGAGTCGATCGTCAGGATCACGCCTTTTACCGATGGGGCCTCGCGGATGCGCTGGAGCCGCTCCAGCAATTCGTCATCTTCGAAGATCGTTCCGGAAATCTTGACCTGCGCAATGTGGTTTGCGGAAACATCCACTGCGCTTCCCATGATCTGACGTGTGGCGAACGCAATCGCCAGCACAATGACGGCAAAGGCCACGATCCGCCAGAATGTCAGCTTGCGCCGCAATCGCCGCCGGTCGATCAGTTCATCCGCTCGAGTGGACATGACATCCTCGCTTTCACCTGGTTTCGGTCCAGACCAAGCGCCTTTTAGTGCAAAGGCCAATCCGGGACCACCGCCTTTGTACAAGATTTTGCGTCGAGTACACGCCATGGGCGAGAAAGCCGCAAAAATTGCGCCTAAATCATTGTCGTTAATCCAAAAATAGCCATATTGGGATTGAATGGAGTAAGAAGGGGCGAGTTTGGAACTCGGGGTTTTGTGGCTGCGCTGTTTCGGTCGGAAGCCGGGTTGGGTTGTATCGCCTCATGGATCGTGCGCTCCTCGTCGGATCGTGATCGGTAAGCATCCGGAGGGTTCAGCCCTGATCGGTTCATTGGTCCGCTGTAGCGCACACGGAAAAATAGAATGATTGAATCAGTCAACAGCAGCGCCACGGCGGCGAAGAGCGGGCGCGGGCAGGCAATCCGTAGCAGCGAGCGCGGTGCGGAAGCCTTCGAGCAGGCATCCCGGCATTCGCAGCGTGTGCGACTTCTCAAACGCGTTCTTCCCGCGGTGGCTCTTGTGATCACCGTTGTGTTTGCCGGATATTCCTACATCTTCTCGGGCACGCGCGGTGCGATAGATCTGGCAAGCGCATCCATCGAGGGCGGATCACTGGTCATGTCCAGCCCCGAATTGAACGGTTTTACCAGTGACGATCGCCCCTACAAGATGACAGCCGAGCGCGCCCGCCAGAAGCTGGGCGGCGAGGACGTGATCGAACTGGAGGGTATTCGCGCTCATGTGCCGGTGGACGCCGATAATTTCGCCACCATTCAGGCGAGTGACGGCACCTATGATCGCGGCAACAATCGTCTGGACATTACCAGTAAGATTTCGCTACGCACCACTTCAGGTATTGTCGCCACCTTGGATTCTGCGGAAATCGACATCGAAAACAGCAGCCTTGCCTCCTCAAAGCCCGTGGAAATCGAGCTTGAAGGAACGAAGATTGCAGCCGATTCCTTCGCAGCGGAAGACGGTGGCAAAGTGTTTGTATTCGATAAACGCGTTCGCGTTACAATCGACCCGTCGCGGCTTCGCGAAACGGCGTCAGCATCGGGAAATTGAATCACGGTCACCGGCGCGATGACCAATCAACGGAGAGGAACACAATGCGCATCGGAAGCTTTTCAAGGCTCGCCTCGGGCGCGCTTCTCCTGACGGGAATATCGTCTGCCGCAATTGCCCAGGATTCCCAGAGCCGCCTGACGGGTCTCCAGCTTTCCGGTGACAAGCCCATCCAGATTGAGAGCGAGCGCCTCGAAGTGCGCGAGAGCGAAAACGTGGCAGTGTTTTCAGGAAATGTCTCTGTCGTGCAGGGGCCAACCCTCCTCAAGGCCGGGCGCATGAAGGTCTATTACCTGAAAGACGGGGGCTCTGCGGCTACCGGAAGCGCGAATATCGACCGGCTCGAGGTGGACGGCAATGTCTACGTAAAGTCGGAGAATCAGGTCGCCACCGGCGATAGCGCCACCTTCGACATGGCAAGCGAAGTGCTTGTGCTTTCGGGCAAGGAGGTGGTGCTTTCGGAAGGCGAGAACGTGATTGTCGGTTGCCGCCTCACAGTGCAGATGAAGAGCGGGCAGGCAAAGCTCGATGGCTGCAAGGGCGGTGGTTCGGGCGGCCGTGTGAAGATGCTGCTCACCCCCGGCTCACAAAACAGGCAGTAACCCACATTGATTTCCAAGTTGCGTAAGAAGCGGGCGGCAAAACAGCCCGCGGCGGAAAATCCCGCCACCAGCAAGTTGCCCAATTACAAGGGCACGCTTATCGCGCGCGGCCTCACCAAAGCCTACAAGGGCCGCCAGGTCGTCAGCGGGGTTTCCATCGGTGTGCGCGCGGGCGAGGCCGTGGGCCTGCTCGGCCCCAACGGTGCCGGCAAAACCACCTGCTTCTACATGGTCACCGGCCTTGTTCCCGTGGATCAGGGCACGATCCATATCGACGGGCACGATGTGACCGGCATGCCCATGTATCGCCGCGCGCGACTGGGGATCGGCTATCTGCCTCAGGAAGCCTCGATCTTCCGCGGCCTGACGGTGGAACAGAATATCCGGGCCATCCTCGAAGTGGTCGAGCCCAGCCGCAAGGAACGCGACAAGAACCTCGACGCACTTCTTGACGAGTTCAACATCGGCCATCTTCGCAAATCGCCATCGGTGGCGCTTTCCGGCGGCGAGCGGCGAAGGCTGGAGATCGCCCGCGCGCTGGCCAGCCGCCCCAACTTCATGCTGCTCGACGAGCCGTTCGCCGGCATCGACCCGATCGCAGTGACTGACATCCAGCAGCTTGTGCGCCATCTCACCGCCCGCGGCATCGGTGTGTTGATCACCGATCACAATGTGCGCGAAACATTGGGGCTGATCGACCGGGCCTACATCATTCATGCCGGCCAGGTGCTCACCCACGGACGTCCCAACGATATCGTTGGCAATGCCGATGTGCGCCGCCTTTACCTTGGTGAAGGCTTCACACTTTAACCATCCCTGCCTTTCAACTTGACAAGCAAAAGTCGGGCCAATTGAATCCGGCTTCGTTTCGGCACTCCCTGTCGGGCTCAATCGGGGCTGGTTTTTAATGGTGCTTGCGCCAAAACTCCATCTGCGTCAGACGCAATCGCTCGTCATGACGCCGCAATTGCTGCAGTCGATCAAGCTGCTGCAGATGACGCATCTGGAGCTTGAGCGCTTCCTCGATTCCGAAATCGAGCGCAATCCGTTGCTGGAGCGCGGCGAAACCAATTCGGAAGAACGGACTGAACCCGGGCCAAGTGCGCCAGAACTGCGCGAAAGCACAGCCGAGTTCATTTCAGAAAAACTGGATTCTTCACTGGAGAACCTGTTTCCGGACGATCCGGGCACAAAGGAGCGCATTGGCTCCGACCTCTCAGCACAATGGAAATCGGCGAGTGGCAACGGGCTCCAAACCAGCAGTGGCACCGCCTTTGACCTGGAAAGCACAACGGCCGCCGCCCCCACCCTGCGCGACCATGTGAATGGCCAGATCGCGCTGGCCTTTACCGATCCGGCGCAGATGCTCATCGCCCATGAACTCGCCGATGGCCTGGACGAGGCGGGATATCTGAGCCTCGACATTGAAGAGCTCACTGAACGCGTGGGCGCATCACCTGAAACCGTTCAGGCAACGCTTTCAATCTGCCAGACATTCGATCCGCCGGGTCTTTTCGCCCGTGATCTGGCCGAGTGCCTTGCACTGCAGTTGATCGCACAGGATCGATACGATCCAGCCATGAAGGCGATGGTGGAAAATCTCGAACTTCTGGCCAAGCGTGATTTCCGTACACTCGGGCGCCTCTGCGGCGTGGATGCAGAAGATCTGGCGGACATGCTTTCGGAAATCCGGGCGCTTGACCCCAAGCCCGGCATGGCGTTCTCGGGTGGCACCGCAGACCCGGTCGTGCCTGACATCGTCGTCAGGGCGGCAAGCGATGGAAGCTGGACGGTAGAGCTCAATCCTGAAACCCTGCCACGGGTTCTCGTCAACGAGCCATACTACGCGAAGGTTTCCCGTCACGCCCGCGAAGGCGAACGCCAGTTTCTGAGCGAATGCCTGCAAAGCGCCAACTGGCTCGCCCGCAGCCTCGACCAGCGGGCAAAGACCATCGTGAAAGTCGCTTCCGAGATCGTGCGCCAACAAGACGCGTTTCTGGTCCACGGTGTCAGTCATCTGCGACCACTCAATCTGCGCACCGTGGCAGAAGCGATCGGAATGCATGAATCGACGATAAGTCGCGTGACCGTAAACAAATACATGATGACGCCGCGCGGCACATTCGAGCTGCGGTATTTCTTCACATCGGCGCTTGGCTCTGCGTCCGGCGGCGACGCGCACTCGTCGGAATCGGTTCGTGATCGCATCCGCTCGCTGATTGAAGCCGAAGCGCCGTCAGCGGTCCTTTCCGACGACACGCTGGTGGACATGTTGCGCAAAGAGGGCATCGACATCGCCCGCCGCACTGTCGCCAAGTACCGGGAAGCGCTCAATATTCCGTCGTCGGTGCAGCGTCGCCGCGAGAAGAAGATGCTGGCGGCGGCAGGCCCGCGCGGCTGATTGCGCCTGCGGTTGAATTGACAAGGGCGGCGGAAGCCACTAGAAGCCCGCCCGCATGGACTACCAGGCCTTGAGAGCCTTCGACTTTTGTCCGCAGTGCCAGCAACCGAAGAAGGGATACGCGGCCGACTTACATCACAATCCGCCGCGGCACCTTGTACATGCAAGCCACACGTATAAACTCGATTCGTTCGGTGTCTGATCAGGAAAGGTCTGTTTTCAGATGAGCTTACGTATTTCCGGAAAGCATATGGACATCGGCGAGGCGTTTCGCTCGCGTATCGAGGAGCGGATCGGCGAAGCCGTCGATAAGTATTTCGATGGTGGTTTTGCCGGTCGCGTGACGGTTGAAAAGTCGGGTTCTCGTTTTGCCGCCGATTGTATGATCCATCTCGACACAGGCATGGTGTTGCAGGGCACCGGCCAGGCGCAGGAGCCGCAATCCGCTTTCGATGCAGCCGCCGAGCGTATCGAAAAGCGTTTGCGCCGCTACAAGCGCCGGCTGAAGTCCCACAACAACGGCCAGAATGTCGATCCGATGGACATTGCGTATCGCGTCATGGCGCCGGTGGCCGAAGATGAAGAAGAGGTCCCGGAAGATTACGCGCCCACCGTGGTCGCCGAATCGAAGATGGCGCTGCAGACCATGTCTGTCGCCTCCGCCGTCATCGAGCTCGACACCAAGGACAATCCCGTCTTCGTGTTCCGCAATGCCGGAAACAACGAAGTGAACATTGTCTACCGCCGTGCTGATGGAAACATCGGCTGGATCGATCCATCGGCAGTGGCAAGCGCATAGGTTCCGTGCCAGCCTCAGCGCCTGTCATGCAGCAACATGACAGGCGAACAGACGAAGCAGAGGATGCATAGACATGGATCTGAGCGATCTGATCGACCAGAAGGCCGTGATCCCCGCCCTGAAGGCCAATTCGAAGAAGCAGCTCCTGCAGTTGCTGGCTGAGAAAGCTGCCGGCGTGACCGGGCTGCCGGAGCGCGAAATTTTCGACACCA
Source organism: Nitratireductor sp. B36 (assembly GCF_020833685.1). Taxonomy (GTDB): domain Bacteria; phylum Pseudomonadota; class Alphaproteobacteria; order Rhizobiales; family Rhizobiaceae; genus Nitratireductor. The sequence continues at coordinate 239,597 of NZ_JACKZY010000004.1, read as the reverse complement.
TTTTGCAGAGAGAACGCCTGGGTTCAACGGGCGTCGGCAACGGTGTTGCGATCCCGCACGGCAAACTTCCCGGCATTGACCGCATCACAGGCGTGTTTGCGCGCCTGGAGACCCCGGTCGATTTCGAGGCCATCGACGACCAGCCCGTCGATCTCGTTTTCCTGCTTCTTGCGCCCGAAGGAGCCGGTGCGGATCACCTCAAAGCACTGTCTCGTATTGCGCGTGTGCTGCGTGACGCAGACAACACCGCGAAGATCCGCGGCACAAAAGATGCTGCCGCCATTCACAGCTTCCTGGCGCAGGCGCCTGCTTCCAACGCGGCCTGACCAATCATTTCTGACGACAGAATTACCGGTTCAGCCGGAAAACGGCCTTTTCACATGGAAAGGGCCGTTTCTTTTTCCATCACCGGAAACTGGTGAAACGGATTGTCGGGATCATTGCCGCGTCGGATATGCATCAGCCTTTGTGACAGATCCATCGCGATGGTGCACACAGTGCCCTTTCGACCGAGAAACCCGTCGCTGTCTTTGTAGGGTGCAAGGATTGCGTGCTCCGGGTGCTCTTGATCGGAAAGAACCGATTTGAGCCGAGCAAGGTCCCTCGGCGTGCCAGACGCCGTCAGGGCGCGGATGCGGTCGAGCCGAGCTGTCGAATTTTCCAGCAATTCGGCATCCACAGGGGCATCGCAGGTCAGGTAATGGTTTGTGTGGGTCGTGGCAGAGCCACCAGCCTCTATGCGCCGCGCGGTATCACCCTCATATTCGATGTTGATACTGCGCCCGTCCGCACTGGCGACCAGCAGGTTCAGGGACCGGCCGGTGCCGGCACGCTCAATCGTTTCCTCCACCTCTGTCCAGGACCCCGCATCCAGGAGCGCGCGCAAGAGTACGTGCGAGGGTAGCCCGTTGGTTTGTTTTGGAGTGGGGAGGAAATTGAGGCAGACGCAGAAGCCTGCATCATTCAATCCCACCTTTGCCAGAATGCCCGGCTCGGTCATCGTGAGAAAACGACGCCCCCGTTCGTCCTCCGAGCGGATCAAGACGACCAGATCCTCAAGCTTTTCGGACCAGTCCCAGTTTTGCCCGACAAAAGGTGTGCCGGAATAGTGAACGACGGTGCATTCCGAGGCTGAAAGCGCTGCAAGGAGCTCACTGCGCGCATTGAGAGCGTAGATCCACAATGGATCCACCTCTGCCCCCTCCGCAATCCCTTCGATTTCGGCTGAATACTGCGGGTTGAAACTGTCGATAACACCACGAAAATGAGCGGCCACAGGAAGGAGAGACTCGTCGGGCCGCGCAAAATATGCCTTGTAGATGGAGAGTGTCTGGGCAATGCGCTCGCCGAAGGCGGCGCCTATTTGACGGCCCCTTTCTTTCGGTCCACCCCAAACATCAAGAAGTGGAAATCTGTTTTTGCCGACCGGCATGGCCACCCCTCCCGTTCTGATGCGCCAAAAGCGCGCCAACCATTCCCCGGGAGATCGGCCCCGCTGTCAAGCCCAGAGAGCGGCTTTACAGAGGCGAAGAGGGGCGCGGCCTCCGGCACACGCCCCTGCCGTGTTCAAGCTACGCCTCAATGGACGCTGACAGTCTCCAGATCATTCTGCATTGCACCTGCAAGTGCTGCATCACGGGCATCCGCCAACAGAATCGGCTGCCCATCGGCACCGAAAAGCGCCCATAACCGCGTGCCCGGCTTCAGATCGGGCATACCAGGGAACTTGCCCTGCAAATCCTCGGCGTTCATCTCGCGCATATAGGCCACTGCGCCTTCGCCGATGTGTGCAAGCTGCTGCTGAGTAATCGCCAATTTATGCTCATGTTCGGTCATGCAAGCCTCCTTAGCGCAGGCGTTTCCCTGGGAAACCAACCCGCTGAAGAGCCCAAGGTTCCGGAACGGGTCAGCCCGCCCGGGTTCCTCCCGAATAAGACCAGTATGTCAGTCTTTCACGGAAATGTTTATTTTTTGTACAAGACGCTCAGGTTCGGGGCGGTCCAGATCGATGGACAGAAGGCCGTTTTTCAGTTCGGCGTTTAGAACCCGCATCCCTTCCGCAAGCACAAACATGCGCTGGAACTGGCGCGCTGCGATACCACGGTGAAGATATTCGCGCTCGCCTTCGTCCGCCTGGCGGCCACGGATAATAAGCTGGTTCTCTTCCGTCGTAACATCCAGATCGTCTGCGCTGAAACCAGCGACAGCCAGCGTGATACGAAGCTTAACGCCCTGCTCGTTTTCTGCGCGGATGCGCTCGATATTGTAAGGCGGGTAGCCATCGCCCGATTTCGCAATGCGCTCGAGCGTTTTTTCCATACTGTCGAACCCAAGCAGAAGCGGGTTCGAAAAAGGAGTCATACGCGTCATTTCAAACAGTCCTCAAAGAGCGACGTGGATAGAGAAAAACCCGGTTGGCATTTTTCTCTTCCCAACTGATATGGTCGCTCAAAACACGCGTTTCAAGCATTTTGGAGCTTCTGTATGACGTCAGCGCGCAAGATCATTATCGACACGGATCCGGGCCAGGACGACGCGCTGGCCATATTGCTGGCACTGGGCAGTCCGGAACTGGATGTGCTTGGTATCACGGCCGTGGCCGGAAATGTTCCGCTGGCCCTGACGGAGAAAAATGCCCGCAAAGTTTGCGAACTGGCCGGCAAACCCGAAACGCGCGTTTTCGCAGGCGCAATTCGCCCCATGGTTCGGGAACTGGTGACGGCAGAGCATGTGCATGGCCGGACCGGGCTCGACGGGCCTGACCTGCCGGAGCCTCAGATGCCGTTGCAGGAAAAACACGCCGTCGATTTCATCATTGAGTCCCTGATGGCTCATGAGGAGGGCGAAATCACCCTGTGCCCCCTCGGTCCCCTCACCAACATCGCACTCGCGCTCAACCGAGAGCCCCGGATCGCCTCTCGTATCCGCGAAATCGTCCTGATGGGTGGCGGTTTCTTCGAGGGTGGCAATGTCACGCCCACGGCCGAATTCAACATCTATGTCGATCCGCATGCGGCTGATGTGGTGCTGCGTTCGGGTGTACCGGTTGTCATGATGCCGTTGGACGTCACGCACAAGGCCCTTACCACACGTGCGCGCATTGATGCCATTCGTCACCTCGGCACCAGGGTCGGTGAGGCCTGCGCTGAATTGCTGGAGTTCTTTGAGCGGTTCGATGAAGAAAAATACGGTACCGATGGGGGGCCATTGCATGACCCCTGCGTCATCGCCTACCTTCTCAAGCCTGAACTCTTCAAAGGACGCATCTGCAACGTAACCGTAGAGACCGGCTCCGAACTCACCATGGGCATGACTGTGGTCGACTGGTGGCAGGTGACCGATCGGCCGAAGAACGCCCTTGTCATGCGAGACGTGGATGCCGACGGCTTCTTTACGCTGCTGACGGAGCGTCTGGCGCGGTTATAAGCCGCGCCGCCGACCAATTCTCACTCACGATAGTGCGTTGTCGACATCCTTCCGCAACGGAATGGCCGGCTGTGCACCCGGCTTAAGACAGGCCAGCGCTCCGGCCACGGTCGCCTGCCGCAGCGCCAGCTCGAGATCCAACCCCTCGGAAAGGCCTGCGGCCAGATACCCGCAAAACGTGTCGCCCGCACCGACCGTATCTATGGGTGTGATCTTCATGGAGGGACAGGCAACAAAACCATCCGGTGTTGCAGCCCAAGCTCCTTCACCCCCCAACGTCACAATGACGGTTCGACCGGTCTTGGCGACGAATGCTTCCATGCGCGCACGACGGTTTTCACCCTGGAGGGCGAGTGCCTCTGCATAAAGATCAAATTCCGTTTCGTTGGCGACCACATAATCTGCACCCTCAAGCAGCTCTGTCGCCTCCGGCCGATAGGGTGCCGTGTTGAGTATGGAGATTGCTTCGGCCTTGCGCGCAGCTTTGAGTGCCGCAGCCACCGTTTCGATAGGAACCTCAAGCTGGAGCAGCACGTGATTGCCGGCGGCAAGCGCTGCCTGTGAGACGTGCCCCGGCAAAACGTCGGCATTGGCACCCGGAACAACCGCAATGGTGTTTTCACCCTCGCGGTCAACAAGGATATGCGCCGTGCCCGTCGCACTTTTCGCTTGATGCACTGCGGAAAGATCGACGCCCGCAGCTTTCAGAAGGCCCAGTGCCTCGCTGGCAAAGGGATCGTCTCCGACTGCACCGACCATGCGGGTCTTGGCACCGGCGCGCCTTGCAGCCAGCGCCTGATTTGCCCCCTTGCCACCCGGTGCGGTGACGAACGTGTCACCTGGCACCGTTTCGCCCGGCTTGGGAAGGCGATGAACGGTTGCAATCAGGTCGAGATTGATGGAACCGATAATGACGATCAAGGCACACTCCCACGCAGATTTGCGGGGAACCTAGACCATTTTGCAGCATGGTGAAATCCATTCGAACTCCAACATCCAAGGCTCGATCAATCGGCCTGGCAAAGCTGCCCCGCTTCCCAGCCAAGGATCGCGCGTTTGCGCGTCAAACCCCAGTGATAGCCCGTCAGAGCACCGGATTTGCCCACCGCGCGATGGCACGGCACCACGAAGGAAACCGGGTTCGCACCCACCGCCGCACCCACGGCGCGCGAGGCGGTGGGCTTGCCGATCCGCTCGGCGATATCGGAATAGGCGCAGGCCCGGCCCATCGGGATTTTCAAAAGCGCATCCCACACCCGCACCTGGAAATCCGTCCCGATCAACACAACGCGCAGCGGTTCTTCCGCGCGCCAGCGCGAGGGATCGAATACCCGCGCCGCATAGGGTGCAGTGGCAGCCATGTCTTCCTCGTAATCGGCGTTCGGCCAGCGCGACGCCATATCTTCGAATGCCGCGCGCTCATCGCCCGGATCGCAGAAGGCAAGTCCTGCCAGACCGCGCTCCGTCACCATGACAAGCGCCTGACCGAAGGGCGAGAGATGAAAACCGTAGCGCATGGTGAGGCCAGCACCCCGCGCCTTGTATTCACCGGGTGAGATCGCCTCGTGTGTGACAAACAGGTCGTGCAGCCGCCCTGGCCCGGACATGCCGAGCTCCAGTGCCGCGTCGAGCAGCGGCATGCCTGAATCGAGCAAACGACGCGCATGATCCAGCGTCACCGCCTGCAGAAACGCCTTGGGCGATAGCCCCGCCCAGCGCGTAAACAGTTTCTGCAGACCGTTCGGCGTATCACCAACCTCCTGTGCGATTTCTTCCAGCGAAGGTTGGTCCCGATAGTCGAGGCTGATCTTCTCGATCACGCGGCGCACGACCTCATAGTCACTGCCTTCCGGTGTGACGTCGCGTTGCAACAAAGCCGTCTGCATGTTCATGGCGCTAACTCCCGGCACCCGCCTTAGCGTTGGTGCCACATGACATTCTTCCTGAACATGACCATGCCGTTTTTCACACCGGCCAACCACCCGATTCCTGCCGAGTTCACGGCCCTTTTGCAGTGGCGAGCGCCTTTCCGAAGGCCGTTGCGAAACTTTCCCGGTCGTCCGGGTTCAAAAAACTGCCAAGCGAGACACGCTTGCCGCGCATCTCAACCGCCATGTCGGTGATGCCGGCCTCGTCGTGCCGGTCGATACGAAACCGTGTCCAGAACGGGTTGAAATGGTACTCTTCAGCCTTGCCCGAGGGCGGCACCTTGCGGATATCGAGGCTGGTGCGCGACAGGCGGACCTCTTCGCGCACGCGGGCAGCGCGGTAGTTCAGCCGGAAGGCAATATAAATCGCGAGCACATCGAGCCCGAAAAAACCAAACACCGGCCAGGCGCCTAGTTTGAGGAACACCGCGCCGATGGTCAGCCAGACAAACAGAAGAACGCCCATCAGCACCGCGAAACCCCGCGTACCCAGAGAGCGATAAGGCGTCAGCAACGCCTGAAAGACGGGAGCATCTGCACTGTTTGTTTCGGCCATGATCCCGATTATAGAAGCACGATGGAAAAGCCCAAGAAGAAAATTGCCGCGCCCCGCAAACCCGCCCGCTCCCGCAAACGCAAAACCGTCTATTCGCCCGAGGAGGTCCACGAGATTTTCCGTCGCTTCTCGGTTCAGCGGCCGGAGCCGAAAGGCGAGCTCGAGCATGTGAATGCCTTTACGCTCCTGGTGGCCGTCGTGCTGTCGGCGCAGGCGACAGATGCGGGTGTGAACAAGGCGACGCGCGATCTCTTCAAGGTTGCCGACACGCCGGAGAAGATGCTGGCACTCGGCGAGGAACGGGTGGGTGAATACATCCGTACCATCGGGCTCTGGCGCAACAAGGCGAAGAACGTCATCGCGCTTAGCGAAGCGCTGATCCGCGATCATGGATCTGAGGTGCCCGACAGCCGCGAGGCCCTCGTTACCCTGCCGGGCGTGGGCCGCAAGACGGCCAATGTAGTGCTCAACATGTCGTTCGGCCAACCGACCATGGCCGTCGACACGCATATTCTGCGCATCGGCAATCGCATCGGGCTTGCTCCCGGCAAGACACCGGAACAGGTGGAAGATACGCTGGTGAAGATTATCCCGGCCGAATTCATGCGCCACGCCCATCACTGGCTGATCCTGCACGGGCGCTATGTCTGCAAGGCGCGCAAGCCCGATTGCGTGGCCTGTGTCATTGCGGACATCTGCAAATCAGCTGAGAAAACGACCGAAATACCTGCGCCGCTGGTGGAATTGGCACCACAGGCCTGATCGCTGGCTTCGACTACCCGCGCTGCTCTGCACTCTGCCCAGCGCGGGCCGCATCCTCCTGTGAAATCATCTTGTGCAGATGGACCATCATGGCGGCTGCGAAAAGCGGCGTCAGAAGGTTGAGGATCGGGACGGCGAGGAACCCCGCGATAACAAGACCGGCCAGAAAGATCGTACCTGCATGGCGACGGCGCAGCGCCTTCGCCTCAGGCTCACTGCGGAACCGCATGGCGGCGAACTCGAAAAACTCGCGGCCAAGCAGGTAGCCATTCACGAGGAAGAAGGCGAGGATGTTGATGCCTGGGACGAGCAGCAGGAACAACGCGACGATGTTTCCGAGAATGACAATACCGAAAAACTTGATCGATGTGGCGATCGCAGCGCCCAGCGGCAGCGCCTTGCCCGGCGGATCCTGCGGATAATCTTCCTTTTCGACAACTTCGGCCACATCGTCGAGAAATAGTCCGGCGATCACAGCGGTCACGGGCCCGATCAGAAGCGCCAGACCGGCAGCGAGCCCCAGACCGGCAGCGATCAGCGCGACGAAACTCATCCAACCCAGCCAGGAAGGAAGGTCAGGAAAAAATGCGTCAAGCCACGGCAGTGCGATGTACTCAAAAAGCTCCTTGGCTCCCAGCCACACCCCGGCAAGCACCAGAAGCGTCAGCCCCAGCGTCTTGAAAAACACGCTGCGAAACTCTCTGGAGAAAAGTCGGCTGATAGCGGCGCGCGCCGCGTCGAAGATCATGGAAAGCCAAGGCCTTTCGAACTTTGATTTCCCATCCGAGATAGGAAGCCTTTCGGGCCGGCGCAAGCAAAAGCGTTCACACCAATGGCTTGCAAATCACGCTCAAACCGGTAAACCGCCGGGAGCCTAGAGACAAAAACGCTTCCCTTGCATATCTGGAGATCTGAATTTGAGCGAATATGACGTGCTGTGCATCGGCAACGCCATTGTCGACATTATCGCCCGCTGCGACGAAGCGTTTCTTGAAGAAAACAACATCATTCGTGGTGCGATGAACCTGATTGATGTTGATCGTGCTACCCTTCTCTACGAGCGTATGGGGCAGGCCATCGAGGCCTCCGGGGGGAGTGCTGGCAACACGGCAGCCGGCATCGCCAGCCTTGGCGGAAAAGCAGCATTCTTCGGCAAGGTTTCAAACGACACGCTTGGCGAAATCTACGCGCATGACATCCGCGCTCAGGGTGTCGCCTTCGACACCAGACCGCTCGAAGGTCATCCACCAACGGCGCGATCGATGATCTTCGTCACGCCCGATGGTGAGCGCTCCATGAACACTTATCTCGGCGCCTGCGTGGAGCTTGGCCCGGAAGACGTGGAGGAAGACAAGGCGAAGGGTTCCAAGGTTACATATTTCGAGGGCTATCTGTGGGATCCGCCTCGTGCCAAGGAAGCGATCCGCATGACCGCCGATGCTGCGCATGCGGCGGGCCGCGAAGTGGCGATGTCCTTGTCTGACCCGTTCTGCGTCGATCGCTATCGCGACGAATTCCTGGAGCTGATGCGTTCAGGCAGGGTCAACATCGTGTTCGCCAACGAACACGAATTGCTGTCTCTTTATCAGACCTCGTCGTTCGACAGTGCGGTGGAGGCCATCCGCAAGGATACCCGCCTTGCGATCGTCACCCGCTCCGAGAAAGGCTCGGTTATCGTGTCGGATAACGAGACCATCCCAGTCGAAGCCACGAAGATCGACGAGTTGGTCGACACGACTGGTGCGGGTGATCTCTACGCGGCGGGCTTCCTCTACGGCTACACCAACGGACACAGCCTCGCCGAATGCGGCCGTCTTGGCTCATTCGCAGCCGGTCTCGTCATTCAGCAGATCGGCCCGCGTCCGCAAAAGGACCTTCGCTACGAGGCGCAGCAGGCCGGCCTACTCTAGCTCCTCGGGCGGTCGGCCGGGGCGGGAACGATAGCGCGGAATGGTCCATCCGAACCGGAGGGCTCCACCGCGCACCAGAAATGCCGCCGTGACCGCGATCAGCGCTGCGATTGCACCCTCAATTCCGGCAAAGCCGGCCACGGTAAACACGCCCGCCCCGACAAGTGCCGCGGTGACATAGACCTCAGGCCTGAGAAGCACTGAGGGCTCCCCAGCCAGCACATCGCGCAAAATACCTCCGAAGGTCGCTGTAAGGACACCTGAGACCAACGCGACAATGGCCGAACCGGAAGCCTCCAGCCCCTTGGCCGCCCCCAGAACCGAATAGGCGGCAAGGCCCGCGGCGTCCAGCCACAGCAGCAGCCTGTAGCGATACTCCACGAGCGGCGCAGCAAAGAATACGAGGACCGCAACCAGGGCGCAGACGATGATGTATGTGTGGTTCTCGACCCAGAAAACCGGCACACCAAGCACGAGGTCGCGCAGGGTGCCGCCGCCAGTGCCCGTTACCCCTGCAAGAAAAATAAAGCCAATGAGGTCAAGTTCCTTGCGCGAGGCAGCAAGAGCGCCTGTAGCCGCAAAAACGGCCACGCCGGCATAATCGAGAAGCTGAATCAAATCCATGGGGGCCTCCATGCTCTGGATAGCCGAAGCCCCCCTGAATAGGAAGTGAGTGCTTGCCTCACTTCCACTTGCCGCACTCAGAATGCGGCGCGACAGAGATCAGGCGTCTCGCTCGGCCTGCGGATTGGGCGGACCAGGTTCGGCGCCGGCATTCTCGCCGTTCTGGATCGCTCCCGCCTTGGGGCCGCCCTTGGCGACACCGACCATTGCGGGACGCAGAACACGCTCGCCGATCACATAGCCCTGCTGAACCACCTGAACGACGGTGTTCTCCGGGGTTTCGGGATCGGGCACCTCGAACATCGCCTGATGGAAATGCGGATCGAAGCGCTCGCCCTTGGGATCGATCTGCTTCACACCGTGGCGCTCCAGGGTGGAGAGCATGGAACGCTCGGTCATCTCCACTCCTTCCATCAGCGAGGAAAGGCCGCTGTCGCCGGCGGCTCGGGCCTCTGCGGGCACAGCCTCGAGCGCGCGGCGCAGATTATCCGAAACCGTCAGCATGTCGCGGGCAAAGCCGGCGATCGAATAGCTGCGCGCCTCGGCAACGTCGCGGGCGGTGCGCTTGCGCAGGTTCTCCATCTCGGCGGCGAGGCGAAGGGCGCGTTCCTTCAGCTCCTCGTTTTCCTTGGCCAGCCGCACAAGGACGTCTTCTTCCGAAACCGCCTCTTCGCCAGCATTTTCCTCGAACGCTTTAACGTTCGGATCATCTGCCGCTTCGGTTCTGGATTGTTCGTTGTCCTTAGCCTGATTGGTCATGTCAGTCCGTCTATGGTTTTAGAATTGCTCGGATATTGCGTCCGATATCGAGGTTCGCGACGGCAAAATCAAGGGGCGACGGTTTCAGTTTCCGATCCCATACACCGGCTCCGTTCGCACACTGCTGTCGAAACCAGCGATCAAGGGACGCGCTTCGACGATCGCCGCCTGAACTGCCGGCAAGGTGAGAGACCTCTTGTGACTATCTTCATTGTCCCAGACCTCTGTAATCCAAATCCCGTCAGAATCCTCGGGATCGCGGGCAATCACATAGCTCAGGCAGCCCGGCATGGATGCCGTGCCTTTCGAGAGAATTTCCAGTAGCGCATCGCGTTTACCTGGATGCGCACGCATCTTGCCGATAAGGCCGAACATTGATCCTCCCGGTTGAAAACTTATCGGAGCAATCGCCCGACAATTTGTGCCGTGTAATCCACCATTGGCACAATGCGCGCATAATTCAGTCGCGTCGGCCCGATAACGCCCAAAGCGCCGATCACACGTGATTCCTGATCGCGATAGGGGGCCACGACGAGCGAAGAACCAGAGAGGGAGAAAAGCCTGTTCTCCGAGCCAATGAAGATCCGCACACCAGAGCCTTCTTCTGCCAGGTCCAGAAGCTGGATCAGACCTTCCTTGGTCTCGAGATCCTCGAACAGGCGCCGCAGAAGTTCCAGATCTGCTTCCGCAGTCAGGTTCTCAAGCAGATTGGCCCGCCCCCGCACAATCAGCCGCGCCGGCTGGCCGCTTTCAGCGCCTGCCCATACGGCCAGGCCCTGTTCCACGAGTTCCTGCGACAGCGTATCCAATGCGGCACGCGTTTCTTCCTGAAGTCGCGAAAGCTCCGCCCGTGTTTCCGCCAATGTACGGCCACGAATATGCGCGTTCAGGAAATTCGAGGCTTCATGCAATTGCGAAATGGTGACCCCTTCGGGCAGGTCGATCACCCGGTTTTCCACGTCACCATTCTGCGAAACGAGAATGGCTAGCCCTCTACGCGGCTCAAGTTGCACGAATTCGATGTGTTTAAGCGCTGCCTCAGACTTGGTCGCAAGAACGACGCCAGCACCCCGCGAAAGGCCGGAAAGAAGCTGGCTTGCTTCGGTCAGCATATGGTCCAGAGAATGCCCGCTGCTGGAGGCCTTGACCTGCGTCTCGATGATCCGGCGCTCATTGTCGGAAAGGTCCCCGATTTCCATGAACGCATCGACGAAAAAGCGAAGCCCCTGCTGCGTGGGCATGCGTCCAGCGGAGACATGCGGAGCATAGATGAGCCCGAGCTGCTCAAGGTCGCTCATCACATTGCGAATTGTTGCCGGGGATAGCTGTGTCGACAGAATGCGCGAGAGATTGCGCGAGCCAAGCGGCTCACCGTCTCTGAGATAGGTTTCAACGATGACCCGAAAAATCTCGCGGGAACGGCTGTCCAGCGATTGCAGCGCGTGCTCCTGAAATTCTCTGTCCAAGACCGGTTTCGTCATTCGCGACCTCTGATCGCCTGAATATAAGCGTGACTGCCGCGAAAACAACAGTCTTGTTTGGAGGTATACGTATGGTTCTCCCTCCATTTCCGGAATTCCTTTGCGTTCATGAATGCGGAAAGCTACAAGCCGGCAAGACTGGCCGACAACATGATATGACACTGGAGAAATCGCTCATGCGCCCTTCCAAACGCGAACCCGATGAAATGCGCGCCGTCAGTTTCGAGCGCGGCTTTTCAAAACATGCAGAGGGGTCGTGTCTGGTGCGGTTCGGCGATACGCATGTGCTTTGCACAGCAAGCCTTGAGGAGCGGGTGCCGCCATGGCTTCGCAATTCCGGCCAGGGCTGGGTGACGGCAGAATACGGTATGCTGCCGCGCTCCACCGGCGACCGTATGCGCCGGGAGGCCTCCTCCGGCAAACAGGGCGGTCGCACATTGGAAATTCAGCGCCTGATCGGCCGCTCGCTGCGCTCGGTGGTCGACCTGCAGGCTCTCGGCGAAAAGCAGATCACCATCGATTGTGACGTTATTCAGGCTGATGGCGGGACACGCACTGCGGCCATCACGGGCGGTTTCATCGCCCTTTCGGACTGCCTGTCCTGGATGGAAGCGCGCCAGATGGTCAGCCGGGATAAGGTTTTGAAAGACCATGTCGCAGCCATCTCCTGCGGCATCTATAACGGCACACCCGTTCTCGACCTGGACTATGCTGAGGACTCGGCTGCTGAGACCGACGCCAATTTCGTGATGACTGGCAAGGGCGGCATCGTGGAGATTCAAGGCACGGCCGAGGGAGAGCCCTTTTCTGAGGACGAATTCGCAGCCTTGATGGGACTTGCCCGCAAGGGTATCACCAAGCTCGTCGACATGCAGAAGATGGCCATCTCCTGAACGGGCGCAAGGCGGACCATGCAACCCTCGGCAATCCTCGAAGCCGCGCTTTATGTGAGCGATCTATACCACGCAGAGCGCTTCTACGGCGAAACGCTTGGGCTTGAGAGGATCGCGAAAGTCGAGGGTCGGCATGTGTTCTTCCGTTGCGGCCAGGGAGTGCTTCTGCTGTTCGACCCCGCAGTGACCGCCGAGCCGCCTGCTGCCGGCGCACGGCTTCCCGTGCCGCCACACGGAGCCCAGGGGCCGGGGCATCTTTGTTTTGCTGCGACCGCCCAAGAGATCAATCGCTGGAAGGCACATCTTGAAGCGGCTGGCATTGCCATCGAGGCAGATTTCGAATGGCCGAGAGGCGGACGCTCCATCTATTTTCGTGACCCTTTCGGCAATTCGCTCGAATTCGCCGAGCCACGTATCTGGGGATTGACTTGAGACCGATCGAAAACAAGACTTTCGTGCTCGCCAGCCACAACAAGGGCAAGCTGCGGGAATTCTCCGACCTTCTGGCTCCCTTCGGCTACACGGTGCGCTCGGCTGCCGAACTTGGCCTGCCAGAGCCGGAAGAAACCGGCACGACGTTTGAAGAGAACGCCCGCATCAAGGCGCTTGCAGCCGCCGAGGCGACGGGCCTGCCGGCGCTTTCCGACGATTCCGGCCTTTGCGTTGATGCGCTGGATGGCGCGCCTGGCGTCTACACCGCCGACTGGGCCACGAAGGACGACGGCAGCCGCGACTTCATGATGGCTATGGAGAAGACCGAGAAGCTGCTCTGCGAGAACGGGGCCACAACGCCGGAGAAACGCACCGGCCGTTTTGTCGCGACACTTTGCCTTTGCTTCCCTGACGGGGAGACCGAGTATTATCGCGGTGAAGCAGAAGGCCATCTGGTCTGGCCGCCGCGCGGTACAGACGGGTTCGGCTATGACCCGGTGTTTCAACCGCTCGGCTATGACATCACTTTTGGCGAGATGACGGCTGAGGAAAAGCATGGCTGGAAGCCGGGCGATGACCATGCGCTCTCTCATCGCGCCCGCGCCTTCCAGAAATTCGCTCGCGCCAGACTGGGCGCGGTGTGATTTCCGCGCCTGACAATAGCCCGGGGTTCGGCGTCTATCTGCATTGGCCGTTTTGCGCGGCCAAATGCCCCTATTGCGACTTCAACAGTCATGTGCGTCACCAGCCGGTGGACCAGGGCCGCTTTGCCGCCGCCTTTGAGCGCGAGCTCGCCACCATGCGTGCGCGAACCGGCCCCCGTACCGTTACCAGCATTTTCCTCGGCGGGGGAACGCCCTCGCTGATGGAACCCGGAACGGTCGGTGCGCTGCTCGATGCCGTTGCAGCCAACTGGAGCGTGCCCGACGGCATCGAAGTGACGCTGGAGGCCAATCCGAGTTCCGTGGAAGCGGATCGCTTTCGCGGTTACCGCGCGGCCGGCGTCAACCGTGTTTCGCTCGGCGTTCAGGCGCTCAACGACCGGGATCTGAAATTTCTCGGACGGCTGCACAATGTCGAGGAAGCTCTGAAGGCGATCGGGCTTGCCCGTGAGATTTTTCCACGCCTCTCCTTCGACCTGATCTATGCCCGCCCGCATCAGAGCGAGGAAGCCTGGGCCAGCGAGCTCGAACAGGCCATCGGCCACGCGGCTGATCATCTCTCGCTCTATCAGCTCACCATCGAGGAAGGCACGCGCTTTCAGCTTCTTCATGAGGCAGGAAAGCTTGCCATGCCGGATCAGGATCATGCCGCGCGACTTTACGAGATCACTCAGGAAGTGACGGCGGCACGGGGGCTGCCGGCCTATGAGATTTCCAACCACGCCCGCCCGGGTGCGGAGAGCCGGCACAATCTCGTCTACTGGCGCTATGGCGAATATGTCGGCGCCGGCCCCGGCGCCCATGGGCGGTTTGTCGAAGATGGCCGCCGTCATGTGACGTTTACCGAAAAGATGCCGGAGACATGGCTCGAACGCGTCGAGACCGAGGGTCATGGCGTGATCGGCGGCGAGGTGCTGACCCATGAGGAGGAAGCCGATGAGTTCCTGCTGATGGGGCTGCGGCTCGTCGAGGGCATCGACCTGCCGCGCTATGAAGCGCTTTCGGGCCGGGCGCTCTCCAATGCGCGCATCGCGGTGCTGCAGGAGGAAGGCCTTGTCGAGCCTGTCGGCAACACCCGGCTGCGCGCGACGCCGAAGGGCATGATCGTTCTGGATGCGGTTGTCGCCGATCTGGCCCGATAGCGCCTAACTGCCTCCACCAAACCGTGACGGGGCAGCATCGATGATCTCGGCCTTGCCTTCCCGCACCTCATAGATGGCGTATCCGCGCTCGGTCGTGCCGTCGGCCAGAAAGCGGAAAAGGCCCGTATAGCCATTGAACCCGACCGGCGTTTCCAAGGCATGTCGCGGGATTCCGCCGCCGCCCTTGGCAATGTTGGCGACAAGCACAACGGAGTCGTACGCAAGCGCGGAGGTCAATGACGGCTCGGCGCCGAACCGTGCCTGATAGCGCTGTTTGTAGGTGCTTACCCGCCCTTGATCCGTATCGGCAAACCATGCCCCCTGAAGGGCAGGATCCGCCAGATTGGCGCTCGCCCATTGTCCGGTCCCCAGAAGCTTCTTGCCCGAAATGTCGATGCCGGATTCGGTCATGGTGGAGACGATGGTCGCCGGGCTCGTGCCGCCATCGGGGATGAACACGGCATCCGCTGCGCGCACCGCATCGGCAACGCCCTGCACCGCTTCATAGACGGACATGTTGTCATAGGCATAGCGGGCAACCGCCGTCACCTCGCCACCCATGGACAGCATGGTGCGGCGCGCTTCAGCTTCCGCAATATCGCCGGCAGCCCCTTCGGGCAGGATCGCCACCACGCTGCGCACGCCCTGCCCTGCCGCATAGGAGAGCGTGCGCTGAACCACGCCCTGCGGCAAGAAGGAGTTGAGATAGACGCCGGGCGCTGCCGCGGCGCGATCGGAGGAGAACGCGACCATCGGGGTCTGCGATGTTCCGAGCGCCTGGGCAGCGGCGCGCACATTGGCCGAAAAGAGCGGACCCAGCACGGCAGCCGCACCTTCGGCGGAGGCCTGGGCAGCGGCGATTGCAGCGCCCTCCGTGGTCCCGCCCGTGTCCTTCACCACCAGTTCAAGCGCGTTGAGACCGACGTCGTCCATCGCAAGCAGCGCGGCGTTCTTCAGCTCGGCAGCGATGCGGCTGGCATTGCCTTCGCCGGTTAGCGGCAAAAGCAGCGCGACCCGTGTCTCTCCCGTACCGATCACCTCGCCCGAGGCGGGCACGCGCGGCGCATTGTCCACGACCGCCTGCGTGGCAATGGTCTGAGCGCCCGGCTGCGGCATGCCGTAGGGCACATCGCCCGCCACGCAGCCACCGAGCACCAGAAGACCGGCAAGCGCCAGCGAGAGGATCCCGGCTCTGCGACCGGGCGATGTCCAAACTTTCATATGTCGCTTCCGTCCCAAATTCAGCGCGCGACTTTGCAACCCACATGCCTCCATGTCAAAGAGATGAGCGAATAAGGATCAAAGAGTTATGGATAACCCGCGCGGGGAAAAAAGTTTCGTCGTTGGCAGCGCCCGCATCGGTGCCGGGCCGCTCGAGCCGGCGCTCTATCTCGTGGCGACGCCCATCGGCAATCTGGGCGACATCACGCTGCGCGCGCTCGAAGTGCTTGCCGGGGCGGATATCGTCGCCTGCGAGGACACCCGCGTTTCGCGCGTGCTTCTTGCCCGCTACGGCATCGGCCAGAACCTCACCGCCTATCACGAGCACAATGCGGACAAGGCCGGCCCGCGCCTTCTTTCCGCACTGGAGGCGGGGCAGAGCGTTGCGCTCATCTCCGACGCCGGCACGCCGCTCGTCTCCGATCCCGGTTATCGTCTCGTGGATCAGGTAATCGAAAAGGGTCTGCGCGTCGTGCCCATCCCCGGCCCCTCTGCGGTGCTGGCAGCGCTCTCGGCCTCCGGCCTGCCGACGGATGCTTTTCTTTTTGCCGGCTTTCTGCCGGTGAAGGATGGGCAGCGCCGCACGCGGCTTGAAACCTTTCGCCAGACGCCGGCGACGCTGGTGTTCTTTGAATCGCCGCGTCGCCTCGATGACAGTCTGGCCGCCATGGCGGAGGTGCTCGGCGGCACGCGGCAGGCCTGCGTGGCGCGCGAACTCACCAAAACCTTCGAGGAGCTGCGGCGTGGCGCGCTTTCCGACCTTACTGCCCATTATGCCGACACCGGTGCGCCCAAGGGCGAGGTGGTGGTGTGCGTGGCGCCGCCCCTGGATGAGGAGGAAACAAGCGCGGAAGATATGGACCGGCTGCTCATGGCGCTCTCCGGTGAGATGTCCGCCTCGAAAGCCGCCGGCGAGGCTGCCCGCATGACCGGAGGGCGCAAGTCCGAGCTCTATCAGCGGCTTCTTGCGCTGAAGGCCGAGCGCGATGCAGAGTGAGGCGCGGCAGAAGGCCTATCGGCTCGGCCATCGCGGCGAGTGGCTGGCGGCCATGGCGCTGCGGCTGAAGGGTTATCGCATTCTGGCTCGTCGTTACCGAACGAAACTCGGCGAGATCGACCTGATCGCCCGGCGCGGCGATGTGGTGGCGATTGTCGAGGTGAAGGCACGCCCGACCGTGGAGGCGGCGATGGATGCGGTGTCTTATCATGCGCAGATCCGTATCGAGCGCACGGCGGACCTCTGGCTTGCGCGCCAGCCCGACCACGCGCGCCTCTCGCTGCGCTTCGACCTCGTCGCCGTGCTCCCCCGCCGCTGGCCGGTGCATGTGGAGAATCTGTTCCAGGGACGCGGGTGAGGAGCGGGCTGTGCTTTTGCACGCTCTGCCAATGGGTTCGGGGTCAGGTCCGGGATGACGGGAGTGGGGTGAGCGCTTCATCGTCGTCATCCCGGCCGAGCGGAGCGAGAGCCGGGACCCATTGAGAGGCGTGGCCGGGTGCCGCAGAGGGTGCGGCTGGTGGTGCCGGGGTGAGGACCGGGCCGTGCTCCTGCACATTCTTCCAATGGGTCCCGGGTCAAGCCCGGGATGACGGGGGGGGGGGTGTGGCGCGGGCATTTCAAGGCATGCTCCATCGTTGCCGCGCGGGGTTCCGCCGGGGTTTGCATCGTTCGGGAAACGGGGCGCGTTTTTCGTGCCTCTCTGTTGTGAAATAAGTGGCGCGAAAAGCGCGCCCCGCCGGCCGCTGTCCCGACTGCCGGCCGGTCACTCGGGCAAACTTTGCCCTAGCGGCTTTTCCGCAACCGACATGATGCCGGCCGCCGGCCTTTCGCGGGCCCTCACAGGCCTCGGGTCACCGAACCCGAGGGGGAGGCTGCCGTCGCCCCTCCTGATCCCCGGCTCCGGACCCGGTTCCCGACAGGGGCGATGGGGGGAGTGTAGTGGAGATTTTGGGGGTGGGGAGAAAAGAGCGAGTAGCGAATAGCGAGTAGGGAACGCGCTTCAACCGCGTGGTCGTCCCGTGGTTTGACCATGGGAGCCATGCGGTTGCGAGGGTGACGGGGGGCGGGTGAGAAAAATTTGCGCATTTCCCTGCAGGGCTTCGTTTATCCCCGGTGTTGCGGCATGGGTCCTCGGGTCGGGCCCGAGGACGACGAAGCAGTGGGGGGGCTCAGGCTGCGCGGCGGGCGGCGTAGGTGCCGTCGGGCAGCGCGGTGACGTGGCCATAGGCGGCCAGCGTGCGCAGATGCTGCTCCACCCTGCCCTCGATGCGCTTGCCGCCGCGCTTGAACTGGCGGGCGATCTCGGCTGCCGCCATGGGGCGGGCCTCGACGGCAAGAATACGCTCCACCGCAAGCGGCTGCTCGTAGGCATCGGTGGGGAAGGAGGGCCTGTCCCTGTCGATGGCGACCACCGGCGCATCGAGCGCCAGCTCGCCGCTTTTTGCGGCAGCGCCCTTTGCGAAACGGGGGATCTGATACTCCGGCCGCAGCCAGCGAACATGCCCTGCCGCCTCCTCCTTCGCCCGCTCGGCATTGAGCGCGACCAGACGTTCGAGGATTTCCTCGTCGGAGAGATCGTGCGGCCAGCCATAGGCCTCGGCGGTGAGCCGGTCGATGGTTTCGTGCAGCTCTTTGAGGATCAGCACGAGGCCGCGCGTCTTCACATCCTCGTCCTTATCCGAAAGCGCCTCGCCGGATTTGAGCTTTTCCAGCACGTTGTAAAGCCCGGTCATGGTGAGATCGGGATGCTCGGCCAGAACCTTTTTGCGCGTGGCATCGAGTTCTTCTCCGGCAGCGCGGAGCTTTTCGCGCAGGGCATCGGAGGGATCGGGGAATGGGAAGGGGTCGAAGCAGCGGGATTTTATGTAAACGGGGTCGTTTCCATATCCTAACCAACCTCCCAAGGTGGTAGCCCAATGGACATGTAACCTCGAAGAAAGAAGCGCCAGTTCGACGGCGGATGCCAAGGCGATGACAACAATTTTGTTGTCCGCCAAGATCGAGGCATCGAGAAACTGGAAAACGCGGTGTTTCGTGGTTTCGACGGTTGCGATGTAGCGGGGGAGGTTTTCGAGTGCCGGGCGTATCTCGCTGCGGGGACGGCCGAACTCCCACCAACTTTCCCGAATTGCGCGATCACGATTGTGATCTCTTTCGGTTTTCACCTTCTCAAGTAGGTGCTGGTAGCAGCGAGGATAGCGAGAACGGATTTCCTCTGGAGTTTGGCCGAAGAAATCCAACACCATAACCCCACGAGGTTTGGAGGTAAGGTCACGCCCATTGCGGTACTCTCGTATGTGTTTCTCCAGACCCTCTATTTCGCCCAGACCCAAATGC
Organism: Nitratireductor sp. B36; assembly: GCF_020833685.1. Lineage (GTDB taxonomy): Bacteria > Pseudomonadota > Alphaproteobacteria > Rhizobiales > Rhizobiaceae > Nitratireductor. The sequence goes on along the minus strand of NZ_JACKZY010000004.1, from coordinate 220,467 downwards.
TGCGCTTCTTGTGGGGAAACGATGAACCCCGCACCAAAAAGCATAACGCCGCGAGAGCTGAGCCCAGTGTTGGACAACAGAGCTTCCGCAGCAGACACATCCACCCCCACGCTCAAATCCGAATTGATCTTCCCCACCCGGTTTTCAAACACGATTCTCGGCTCGTCGGTGTCCAGCGCCGCCTCGCGCACCACGTCGCGCAAAAGCCCCTCATGGCTGCCGGCTGCGCCCACGGTCATGGCGATGCGCACCGCCGCGCTGTCGCGGGTTGCCTTTGTCCAGGGGTGGTCGGGCACGGCATAGATGAGGCTTATGGGCTTTTTGGCATTGAGGTGGCGCTCCATGACGCGGCGCTGGAACACCTGGCTGATGGAATTGGTGGTGACGAAGCCGAAACGACGCAGCGGGGTTTTCTTTCGCGTCAGAAGCTCGGCGGCGCGGTCCCACCAATACATGACGAAATCCGCGCTCTCATTCATGTGTTTGTGCGCGGCCCACAGCGCCTCGGCATAGAGCGAGCCCATGCGCGAGCGAATGTCCTTGCCGCCGACAAAGGGCGGGTTGCCGACGATGAACTCCGCCTCTGGCCAGTCGGGCCGGCGTGGATTGGGGCAGGTTTCCACGCGCTCGCCATCCTTTTCCACGATTGTCGGCACGGGATGGCCATCCCATGTCAGCACCGCGTCATAGCCCTCGCGCCGGCCGAAATTGATGTTTTTGAACGCCTTGAGGATCGGCTCGGCGGGGTGGCCATCGCGGTTTTTATAATGCTGTTGCAGATAGCCGATCCACACGACAAGCTCGGCGATGGCCGCGGCGCGCGGGTTGATCTCCAGACCCAGAAACTGGTGCGGATCGACGGTTTCGCCCTCCAGCCCCAGCGCCTCGGTCTCGCCAAGGCGGGCCAGTGTTTCCAGCACCTCGCCTTCGAGCTTTTTCATCAGCTCCAGACTGACATAGAGGAAATTGCCCGTGCCGCAGGCGGGGTCGAGCACGCGGGTTTCGCAAAGCTGATGGTGGAACGCCTTGACCAGCTTGACGGCATCCTTTTCCTTGCCGCTCTCCTTGGCGGTTTCGGCGCGGGTGAGCACCTTGCGCCAGTCATCACGCAGGGGCTCCATGACGGTGACTTCCACCAGACGCTGCACATAGGTGCGCGGGGTGTAATGCGCGCCGAGCTTGCGCCGCTCGGTGGGCTCCAGCGCCTGTTCGAGCAGCGTGCCGAAAATGGCGGGGTCGACCTCGGTCCATTTTGCTTTTGCCGCCTGCCAGAGCTCGCCGATCTCTTCCCGCCCCAGCGGGAAGGCGCGGGCATTCTTGAACAAATTGCCGTTGAAATGGCGCAGATGGGTGCGGAAGGCGGAGAAGAAACGGTCGTCACGCCTTGGCGCGTCCATCTTTTTCCAGAGGTCCTCGACCAGCGGGACGAAGGCATCGGGCGATTTGGTGCAGTCTTCCAGAAGGCCGGTGAAGGAGGCCTCCGGCAGGAGCGCCACATCCTCGGCGAACATGGTGAAAATGCAGCGCATGAGAAAATGCGCCACCTCTTCGGGCGGGTGCTTCTTCTCCAGCGCCTTGCTGACGGCGGCGAGCCTTTCGGCGATCTCGCGGGTGACGCGGGCGGATTCGCGCGTGGGGTCGAGCGCTTCGGGATCGGTCCAGATCTTGCGCAGGCGCTCGCGGATCGCCTCGTCGCGCAGATCTTCCATATAGATGCGGAAGCCACGGCGGTCGGGAAACTGGTCGTAGGCGCGGCCGGTGCCGGTGAAATCGGCAAAGATCTCGATGGCGTGGCCGACATCGCAGACGAGAATGAAGGGCGGCGCGGGATGGCTGGCATCGAGGCGGAAGACATAATCCTCGGCCTGACGGCGCGCCTCCAGCATCATGCGGTCCCAGCCGCGGGCGACGGTGCGTTTGCCGCGCGGGGCGGGCTCTTCGGCAAAGAGTGCCGGCTGCTCGGCGCCGCGCCCCTGTTTCATGCGCGACTGCTTGGCCTCCAGGATGAAGGCGCCTTTCTTATAAAGGTCGATGCGCTTTGGGGCGGTGGTGCCTTCGCTCCGGCGCGGTTTCACGGCGCGCTCGAACACATAGTCATTCAGCGCGGTTTCGGAGCCGGCGACATCGGGATGGGGCAGGCCCAGCACATCGCACAATTCGGTGATGAACATGGCGTAATTGGCGCGCTCTGCCCCGCCCTCGCGCGCGGTCCAGCGCTCTATGAATGCCTCGACGTCCATGCTTCCCCCGGTCGCTACGGGTTGCACTTTATGCAACCGCCGTTGAAAGGCAAGGCGGTGATGGGGGAGTGAATGGTGAATGGGGGGCGCGCGTTTCAGCGCCGCGACACGCGCATCGGCAGGCCGCCCTGGGGCTGGGTGGTGAGCTTCTGGACGGGCCAGGGCTTCGTGTCCGGCAGCGTGTCGAAGCGGAAGCGGGAGAGGAGGATGGCGAGCGCGATGACGGCCTCCTGCATGGCGAAACTGGCGCCGATGCACACGCGCGGGCCGGCGCCGAAGGGCAGATACTGATAGCGGTCGAGCTCTTCGCGGTTCCCGGGGTGGAAACGCGACGGCATGAAGGCATCCGGCTCATCCCACAGGAGCCGGTGGCGATGGACCGTCCACGGCATGACGAGCACCTGTGCACCCTTGACGATGGTGAAATCGCGGTAGCCATCTTCCGCGAGCGCTTCGCGGTTTATCGAGGGCGCGGGTGGATAAAGGCGCATCGCCTCCTCGAAGGCGGCGCGGGTGAAGGGCATGGCATCGAGCCATTTCACCGGGTCGGGTTCGTGTGCGAGCACTGCGTCGATCTCGGCCTCGACCTTTTCACGCTCCCACGGGGCTGAGGCGAGGCAATAGATCGTCCAGCCGAGAGCGCGCGCCGTGGTTTCGTGGCCGGCACCGATGAAGGTGATGATGTTGTCCTCGATCTCCGCACGGGTGAGGCCTTCCGGCCCCTCGGCGCGCAGGAGGAGCGTGAGAAAGTCTTCCCGCACGTCGTGGCCGGACGCCATCTTCTCGCGGCGCATGGCCATCGTCTCGGCAACGATGTCGCGGAAGAATTTTAGCGAATTGCGGCCCAGAAGACGCGTGATGCGCGGGAGCCAGTCGGGTGCGCCCAGAAGATCGAGCGGGTCGACGCGGCCCATGGTCTCGAACAGGCGATCCACCTGATGGGCGAAACTGCCGGGCTCGCCGGCGATCTCGCCGGAAAAGAGCGTCTCGGCGAGAATGTCGAAGGTGAGGAGCGTCATGTCGCGGGAGACATCGACCGGTTGGTTCACGTTTTCGTATCGTGCGACGAAGGCCTGGGTGCGCTCGAGCATCGGCTTAGCGAAGCCGGCGATGTGGCGCGGGGTGAAGACCGGAGCCATGGCCTTGCGTGAACGGCGCCAGACCGCACCCTCGGCCGTTAAGAGGCCATCGCGCAGGATCGGGCGCAGGATCTTCTGGCGCACGCGGGCCATCCGGTAGTTTTTCGCGTTGTCGACGAGGACATGGCGGATGAGGCCCGGATCATTGGCGATGACGAGCGGGCCGCCGATCGTGTTGTCGATGGAAATCCACGGTTCGTTGTAGGAGGGCTCACCCCACAGTTCGAGCGGATTGCGATAGACGATCCGCATCATCTGGAGGGTCGAGGGTGGGCTGGTGCGCGGGCGCGGCGCAGGCGGCACGAAAGGCGCGGGCTGGCTTTCCATCAAAGGTTCCTTTCCCGCTTAATCTAGGGACGGGAGCCCCGGCGTTCAAATCGGCGTATGGCGAAAACAAGGCGGGAACCACATGATGGCTCAAGCATTATCGAGGCACCTAGGCCGATGATCTCAACCGGAGTGCACTCCTTTCCAAAACGGAAGGATACCGACATGAATTGGAATCAGATCGAAGGGAACTGGGAACAGTTCAAGGGCAAAGTCCAGCAGCAGTGGGGCAAGCTCACCAATGACGACCTGGATGTCGTTCGCGGCAATCGCAAAGAGCTGGCCGGCAAGCTGCAGGAACGCTATGGCAAGGCCGAGGAAGAGGCCGAGCGCGAGATCGACGACTGGCTTTCCCGCCACTGACCGCAACGCGGCATGACAATGAAGAGCCCCGCCGGAAACAGCGGGGCTTTGTCTTTGCAATCATCTGCGATCAGTGGTTTTCGTGGCTTTCGCCCGAGCCGCCGACGGCGACGATGTTGTAGGGCATGCCTTCCACCGCGATGTCGCGGGCCTTCTCGAAACTAACCGCATCGATGGCATGGACAACGCTCTTGAGCGGGTCGGTGACCATGATCTCGTCATGCGTGACAGCGATGCGCGGGCGTGGATCGGACCAGTGCCCGTCCATGGAGTAGGGTTCCGTGAGCTCAAGCGACCGGTCGATCTTGCCGGACAGGACATTGATGCGGTTGAGATTGCCGTCCTCGGTGAAGACATAGGCGAATTTGGGCCGCACCGGATCAACCACGAAATGCACGGCGCGTACCGGGAGCTCGATCAGACGGAAGGCGTCTTCATCCTCGGGGTCGATCAGCACGAGATTGGACTTGCCGAAATTTCCAAGGAAATACTGCAGCGCCTTGCCGCCGGCGAGGGTCGAGACCTTGAGGTCTTCCGGGAGGCCATCGCTATAGGCGATGTGGCGGATTTCCGGGGCATCGTTGCGGCCTCCCGTGATGAGAAGTAGCCCCGTATCACAGGCGATTGCCGTGATGTTGCCGGAGGTCGCTTCACCGTGCAGACCGGGGCAGGCAGCGGGCTCGCCGATGGCTGCGCCCTTTGCATCCACCACCTGAACACCCTCGGGTAATTCGCTCGGATCCTTGCTGTTGGGCACCGTTGCGATCGCGTGTGCGCCATAGGGGATGACAACGCCGTGATGAGGGGCTGAGGTCCTGATTTCGCGCATGTCGGGCTTTCCCTCGGAAACCGCCTTTTCCGATACGAGGCGCGCGACACCCTCGCCGTCGAAAAAGAGCGCGATCTCACCGAAATGCGCGACGAAATGCACTGGCTGATCGCCATTGATCGAGCCCTCCAGCGCCCTGGGTGCCGTGACCTCCATATCCGCATGATCGCCGTGATCATCGAAATGGATGCCGGTGGAGAAGGCCGTAACCGTGTTCGCATCGCGCTGCACGGCAAAGACGGTTTCATTGCTCTCGGTCGCATAGATGCGTGCCGGGGCCTTGAGCCGGAAGGTTTCGAGCACCTCCCCTTTCTCCGCGTCCAGGGCGCGCAGAACCGGTTCGCTGTGATCGGCGATGAACAGCCGCCAGGCTTCCTTTTCATCCGCGTGAAGGGGCTGTATGGTGGCGAGTGCGGTGCCAAGGGCAAGCACCCCCGGTTTCATGAGATGATAGAATGGGCGCATTACTATTCTCCTGTTTGTTATAACATTACAAGCTTGGGTTGAGTGTTTTGGTCTCGTCCAGGCGGTCTGTCGCGGCAGGTCAGCCGACGTGGCGGCTGATGCCAGCTCCCGCGCCCGCATTTGAGGGCGACGGCAGCTTTGCTGGCAGATCGCTGGCGGTGGCCGGAGAACCGGCTACTTGGCGAGGCAGCTCTTGAACGACGACGCCATGCCGCGCATCAATTCGAAATAGAGGTCTGGTCCGTCGGTGATCTCGGCGCCCAGCGGATCGAGAACACCGGATCTGGCATTGGTGCCCTCGGTCACGACCTCCACGAGCCTCGGCTCGAACTGGGGCTCTGCAAAGACGCAGGCGGCGTCGAGTTCACGAACCTTGGTTCGGATCTCATCCACGCGCTGCGCGCCGGGAATGACCTCGGGGCTGACGGTGATCGAGCCGGCAGCGGCAAGGCCGAAACGCTTTTCAAAATACTGATAGGCATCGTGGAAGACGATGAAGGGGCGGTTCCTGACGGGCTCGAGCTCGTCCGCAATCTCCGCGCTCAAAGCATCGATGCGCTCGTTGAGCTTCGCCGCATTGGCAGCGTAGGCTGAGGCATTCTCCGCATCGGTTTCGCTCAGGGCCTCGGCGATGGCGCTGACGATGGCTTTCGCATTTTCGGGATCAAGCCAGATGTGGGCGTCGGGGCCATGATCGTGGTGGTCGTGTCCCTCATGTGCATCGTCGTCATGTGCATGGTCGTCATTTGCATGGTCGTCATGGGCATGGTCCGTTTCGGCGTGATCCTTCTCACCCTCCTCGTGACCATGGCCTTCCTCATGATCACCGTGACCGTCTTCATCGCCATGGGAATGCGCTTCGAACGCACCGCCCTCCCGCATGTGGAGCAGCTTGATGCCCTCGCTTTCGGAGAGCGTCACCAACCTGGCCTCGCCAGCCAGTGTTTCAAGCGGTTTTGCCAGAAAGACCTCCAGATTGGGGCCGACCCAGAACACGACATCGGCAGCGGCCAGCATGCGCGCCTGGGAGGGGCGCATGGAATAGGTGTGCGGCGAGCCGGCGCCCTGCAGGATGAGCTGCGGCTCGCCGACACCTTCCATCACCCCGGCCACCAGCGAGTGAACCGGCTTGATGGAAGTCACAACTTCCTGATCGGCTGCGAACGCGCCCGTGACCCCTCCCGGTGCCAGCAGCGCAAGGGAGGATGCAGCGGCGAGTAAGAGGCGGAAGGATTTCATGGCTGGCTCCTGTCAGGCGTCGAACGAACGGGCGAATGCATGATCGCAAATGCAATCTTAACAATAATGTTATGACATTACACATCCTTGCGTTACGCTATAACGTGTGCCATATCCGCTGACAAGTCGGAAAAATGACCATGCTGGAAAAATCAAAAACACATGCCCAACCCAGTGGCGACATGCTGGTGGAGATGCACAATGCTGGCGTCAATCGCGGTGGGCGATGGCTGGTGCGCGGCGTGGATCTTGCCGTTAGAAGGGGCGAGATAGTCACGCTGATCGGCCCGAACGGATCCGGCAAGAGCACGACGGCCAAGACAGCGATCGGCGTCATTCAGCCGAACGAGGGGCATGTGCACCGCGCAAGCGCCCTTCGGATCGGCTACGTGCCACAGAAAATTGCGCTCGACTGGACACTGCCTCTCAGCGTGGAGCGACTGATGACGCTCACGGCTTCGGCAGGCCGAAAGGAGATTTCCGGGGCGCTCGAGGCGGCCGGCGTGGCGCATCTGGCCGCCCGGCAGGTGGCAGCGCTTTCGGGCGGCGAGTTTCAGCGAGCGCTTTTGGCGCGGGCCATGCTTCGCAAGCCGGATCTTCTGGTGCTCGATGAGCCGGTACAGGGCGTGGATTTTACCGGAGAAGTGGCGCTCTATGAGCTGATCCGCGACATCAGGGACCGGACCGGTTGCGGCATATTGATGATTTCGCACGATCTGCACATCGTGATGGCCGATACCGATACGGTGATCTGCCTTAACGGCCATGTGTGTTGCCGCGGGGAACCGCAAAGCGTGATGGACAGTCCCGAATACAGGAAACTGTTCGGAACGCGCGCCGCAGAATCGCTGGCGCTCTACCGCCACCATCATGACCACACGCATCTGGCCGATGGCCGTGTGCGCCACGCCGATGGGACGATAACCGCGCATTGCCATCCCGACGACGGCCACCACCATCATGATCATGCGGATACCGAACCGTCAGTAGAGGGAGGCCGCGATGCTTGACGATTTCTTCATCCGCGCGCTTTTTGCCGGTATCGGGCTTGCGCTTGTCACGGGTCCGCTCGGTTGTTTTGTCGTGTGGCGGCGCATGGCCTATTTCGGCGACACCATGGCGCATTCCGCGCTGCTGGGCGTGGCGCTCTCGCTGGTGATGGAGATCAACCTTATGGTGGGTGTCTTTCTGGTGGCTGCACTTGCCTCGCTGGCGCTTATCCTTCTGGAACGCCGTCGCGCGCTTTCCACGGACGCTCTGCTCGGCATCCTGTCGCATTCAACCCTTGCGCTCGGTCTTGTCATGGTCGCCTTCATGACCTGGGTGCGGGTGGACCTCATGGGCTTTCTGTTCGGCGACATTCTTGCCGTATCGAGAACGGATATCGCGATCATTTACGGCGGCGGCGGCCTGGTTCTTGCCCTGCTTGTCTGGCTGTGGCGACCATTGCTGGCTGCGACCGTCAATCCTGATATCGCTCAGGCCGAAGGGTTGCGACCGGAACGCTCGCGCCTCATCTTCATGCTGCTGATGGCAGCGGTGATCGCCATCGCCATGAAGCTGGTGGGCATCCTGCTTATCACGGCGTTGCTGATCATCCCGGCCGCCACCGCGCGACGCTTTGCGGGCAGCCCCGAAATCATGGCCGTGCTTGCCGCGTTGATCGGCGCAATTTCCGTGGCCGGCGGGCTGACGGCCTCGCTGCAATTCGATACACCTTCGGGTCCGTCCATCGTGGTGGCGGCGCTCGCGCTCTTTGTGCTCAGCCTCGCGCCCTCCCCCGTGATGAAAACGGAAACGTCCTCCGCGGAGACCAAACCATGAGTGCCGATCTGACCCGTAACCAGACGCTGGTGATGAAGACGCTGTCGGGCGCCGAGGCGCCGCTCAGTGCCTACACGATCCTCGACCGGCTGCGCGATGACGGGCTGCGCGCGCCTCTGCAAGTCTATCGCGCACTCGACAAGCTGACGGAGATGGGACTGGTGCACCGGCTCGAAAGTCTCAACGCCTTTGTTGCCTGCGCGCACCCCAATTGCCATGAACAGGAGCTGATCGCCTTTGCCATCTGCGAGGCCTGCGGCAAGGTGGAGGAGTTTTCCGACGATGTGGTCAAGGACCGCCTCGACGGCTGGACGCGCGCACACGGTTTCAGACCGGCCAAGACGACGATCGAGATCCGCGGAAATTGCGGCGGGTGTGTGGGCAAGGCCTGAGCGTCGTTCCACAAGCTGCTCACGTCTTCAAACATTTTCTAAACGTATTTCAGATCCCGCTCCTTGACGCGCGCCTCGAATCGTAACTACATAAGTTACATGAAACGAGACAGCCGCCTTTCCTCCGTTCTGCACGCGCTTCTTCACATGGCCGAAGAGGACGGGCCGATGACATCCGACAAGCTTGCCGAGTGTCTGCACACCAATCCCGTGGTTGTGCGACGTACCATGGGGCTTCTGCGCGAAGCAGGGATTGTGACGTCGGATCGTGGGCATTCTGGCGGGTGGCGTATCGCGGTCGATCTCAACACCGTGACGCTGCGCCAGCTTCATTCAGCCCTTGGGGAACCGGCGTTCTTTGCGATGGGAAACCGCAATGAGACACCCGAATGCCTGGTGGAACAGGCAGTCAACGCAGCACTCGACGACACGTTCATCAAGGCAGAAGCCCTTCTCCTGGAACGCTTTTCAGAAATCACGCTCGCCGATCTCGCCGCCGATTTCTCGCGCCGATACGCCGAGCAGCGAAAACAAGGACGCTAGACGATGGATCAGGATGTCATCATCATCGGCGGTAGCTATGCAGGCATGGCTGCGGCACTTCAACTTGCAAGAGCCCGACGCAGGGTTACGATCGTCGATGCGGGCCGAAGACGAAACAGAACTGCAAACCACTCCCACGGCTTCCTGAGCCGCGACGGTGCCGGCGCGGCGGAGATCGCACTGGAGGCCCGAAGGCAACTTGAAGCCTATCAGACCATCAGCATCCTTACCGGAAACGCTACTGCCGTTTCCGGCGAGCGCGACCGTTTTGTGGTGGAATGCGCGGATGGGGCGCACCATACCGGCCGCCGCGTGATTCTCGCCACGGGTGTGCGCGATCATCTGCCGGCCATCGACGGGATGGTGGAGCGCTGGGGCAGGAGTATCTTCCATTGCCCCTATTGCCATGGCTATGAGTTGAACAGGGGTCGTATCGGCGTGATCGGCAGTGGTGCCATGTCGACCCATCAGGCCGAGCTTCTGACCGAGTGGGGGGCCGTCACCTTCCTGCCCAACGATGCGCTGACGCTGGACCCTGAAACATGCGACCGGCTCGTCCAGCGCGGCGTGAACATCGAAACAGCCGGAATTTCACGGATTGCCGGGCAAGCGGATGTGGAACTTAGAGATGGTCGGAAGCTCTCCTTTTCCGGTCTCTTTGTCGCGCCGCGTGTAGAGCCTGCAAGCGACCTTCCGGTGGCGCTCGGCTGCGCGCTTCAGGAGACGCCCATGGGGACGCAAATCAAAACGGATGCATCCAAGGAAACCAGCATTCCGGGCGTCTTTGCCTGTGGCGATGTCGCGCTGGCACCGCATTCCGTATCGCTTGCCGTGGCAGACGGCGCGATGGCCGGCGCACAGGTTCACCGCTCGCTGGTCTGGCCCGGATAGGACCTGCATGCCTCCTTCACACATGATAGCCACCACTGCGGCGGAGGGGTATGAGGAGCGCGTGACGCGCCAGGTGCCGGGTCTCGCCGACATGCACCGGATGGCAGGCATTCTTCTGGCGGAGCATGCCCCGTGGAACGGGCACATCCTCGTGCTCGGTGCGGGCGGCGGGCTTGAATTGCGCAGTTTCGCACGGGCGTATCCCGGTTGGCGCTTCGAGGGGGTCGACCCCTCCGCGGATATGCTGGCGCTGGCCCGCACCACGCTCGGTCCTCTGCAGGACCGGGTCACCTTTCACCAAGGCTATATCGAAGACGCGCCCGATGGGTGCTTTGACGGCGCGTCCTGCTTTCTCACCCTTCATTTCCTGCCGCGCGCTGCCCGACTCGACACGCTGCGGGCGCTGCGTCACCGGCTCAAACCAGGCGCACCGCTTGTGGTGGCGCACCACTCCTTTCCCATAGACACATCTGCCGGCGAACAATGGCTAAGACGCAATGCCCGCTTTCACGCCGCTTCGGGGGAGGCGTCAAACCGTGTGATTGCGCAGATCGAAGCCATGCGGAAAAGCTTGCCGGCATTGTCACCCGAAGAAGATGAAGCCCTGCTTCAGGAAGCGGGCTTTGGAGATGTGGAACTGTTCTATGCAGGCTTCAGCTTCCGGGGTTGGGTGTGCCGCGCGCTTCCGGTTTCATGACCGGAGAGGACAACCCCCAGACGCGGTAAAGTTCGTTCAGCGCGCGGGCTGTGTGGCATTCAACGGCCGGAAGGCCCGAGGCGCGGACAATTTCCGCATATTTTTTGTCGCTGTCGCGGGTTTTGACGAGGATCCAGTGGATCATCTCCCATTTGATGCTGTCCCGGGCGCCTTCCAGATGCCCGGCGCGATCAGCCCGGTTGATCAGGGTCCGCTTCAGATATCGACCGATGCGCAGCCACGGGCTGGATGTGATGAGAATGATGCCGGTGGCACGAGCCAGGCGCTGCGGCATGAGACGGGAATAATTGCCCTCCATCACCCATTGGTCTTTCTCGATCGCTGCGTCATGCAGGGCCTTGAACTCGGCCTCCGACCGGGGTTGCCAGTCGGTGCCGGGCAAATGTTGCAATTGATCGAGATGGACCGCCGGCAAACCGAGTTTTGCGGACAGGGCGAGAGCCAGCGTTGATTTTCCAGCGTTGGACGGGCCGAGAATGACAATCCGCTCGCCGAGCGAAGCAAGAGGCTGCATAGGATCACCGGTGAGTTGCGTGCGAGGGGTGGCTGAAATGCGCCTTGCTCATGCCGATGTCAACCGCCATTGAATGCGCACAACAAGGCCCGGCCGATCTAGGGCGTGCTGCCGAAATATTTGAGGCGCAGTTCCTCCAATTCTCCGCTTTCCCGCAATGCGAGTATCTTCAAGGTAACTTGGCGCGCCAACGCGCTCTCATGAGGGAAAGCGAAGCCATATTTGTCGGGGTGGAAGAGACTGCCCACCACCGTCATTTCGTCGTCCGGATTGTGGTGTGCGTGATACTCCAGAACGGGAGCATCGCCGACGATCGCATCCACACGGCCGCTTTTCAACGCCGCAACGGCTGCGTCGAGATCCTTGTAGGGGCGTGTCGCAATGCCGAGTTCGGCGAGATAGTCCTCAGCCGAGCTATCGGCAATGACACCTGTGGTTTTTCCGGGAAGATCAGCCAGAGAATCAATCTGCTGTTCGAGAGAAACCGCGGTCATGACGCTCGTTACAGACGATGTAATATATGCAACCACCGCCACGCCGCAGACCAACCAGAGAGCGGACCAGATCCGCCCCACCCAACCAAACAGGTTTTTTCGCGAAGCCTTGCCAGTGGTCGCAATGGACATCACATGGTGGAAACTCTCTGCGATCCCTTCCCTCCATCGACGCGGGAAGTCCTTGTCGAAACGGCGGTCGAACAGGGTCAACAGAATGGTGGACACCACGATCACCAACACCAGCCATGCGTAGGCACGCAAATGGCCCGCATTGCGCAAGCCCGACACGACGCTTCCAAAGCTGGACGTTCCCTCGTCGGGAACCATGATGCGCATTCCCGAATCGTACCAGGGCTGGCTGAATGAAACTGCCTCGGCACGCCGCCGGGTGATGGTGAGATTGGTGACCGCAGCATCGACCTCCCCGCTACTGACCGCCGCAACCAGTTCGCGCAGGGTTGGATAGGCTGTGTAACGGGGTGTCAGCCCAAGTTCGGCAGACACCATTTCCCAAAGTTCAATCGCCATCCCCTCATAACGGCCGGGTGCGCCGGAAACGAAGGGTGGACTTTGAAAGATGCCTATCTGAGTTTGGGGGGCGATCTCAGCCTGGGGGACGATTTCCGGGGCAGGCTCCTGCGCGGGAGCCGGCTGCACCAACAGCAGAACCGGGAGCAGGCAATAACGGACCAGCGATAACGCTTTCCAAAGCAACGTTCTGAGCGTCTCATCAACTGCGCCGTGTTGAAACGGATGGCCGCCCCTCCAATACATCAGAGCCTCCTGTTTGTATGTCGTCACTCAACGGGAGGCTAAGAGGATGACCCGGAGACCTTTATAATACGTTTTTTACCGTTTTCTGCCGAAGCGCCTGCTCTAGCCCTTCTTCTCCACGTGATTGTTCCTGAGCCTGGTCACCGCGTTTCCGTGCGCGTCGAAACCTTCGTAGCGGGCAAAGCGCAGGGTGTGGGGGGCGAATTCGGCATAGCCTTCCGCCGTCACATGGCCAATGGACGAGGTTTTCATGAAATCGTGCACGCCGAGCGGCGAATGCGCACGCGCCATGCCCGAAGTGGGCAGAACCGCGTTGGGACCCATCGCATAATTGGCCATGGAGCCTGGTGCATACTCGCCCAGAAGGATTTCGGATGCGTTGCGGACCCGGGACAGATATTCGAACGGCGTCTTCGAGAGGATCTGCAAATGCTCCGGCGCGTAGTCGTTGATGAAGTCGAACGCCTGTTCGGGCGTGTCCGCGAGCACGATGCCGCCGCTCGTTCCACCCAGCACATCGGAGGAATAGCGCACGCGCTCGGCATTCATCTCGGCCCAGTATTTTGGCAATGCCTCCCGCACCTTTTCCGCGATCTCGCGGGACCAGGTGACCAGGAAATTGGAACTGTCGCTGCCATGCTCGGCCTCGACCAGGAGATCAAGCGCTGCGATTTCGGGATCAGCTGTCTCATCGGCAAGCACGATGCTCTCGGTGGGGCCGGCAGGAAGGCGCGAGGCGATCTGCCCCTGAAGAAGGCGCTTGGCTGCCGCGATCCACGGGCTGCCCGGCCCCTCGAACTTGGCGCAACGCGGCACTGTGGCCGTGCCATAAGCGGCGGCGGCGACGGCCTGACCGCCACCGGCCTTGTAGACATGCCTGACACCGGCAATGCGCGCGGCAACCAGCGTCGCCGCATCCACCTTGCCATCAGGCCCGGGCGGGGTGAGCACGATGGGCATGGGTACGCCGGCCACCACGGCGGGGATCGCTGTCATGAGGGTCATCGAAGGGAATGTGCCCTTGCCGCGCGGTGAATAAAGCGCGACGCTGTCGATGGGCGTGGCGCGCTCGCCGACCAGAACGCCGGGGCGGATTTCCTTCATCCACATTTCTTCAGGCCGCTGTGCCTCGTGAAAGCGGCGGATGTTGTCGGCGCAGAATTCCAGCGTCTCGATCATCTCGGGATCGAGCGCCTTGAAGGCGGCATCGAAATCCTCTTCCGTCGCCGCAATTTCGTGAGGGTCCACCTGCGCCTTGTCGAACAGGCGCGCAAACCGGGAAAGCGCCGCATCGCCTTCTTGCCGGACCGCGTCGATGATCGGAGCGACATTTTCGAGGAAATGAGTGAGATCGTCTTCCGTTCGCGTCAGCAGCGTCTTGCGCTCGTCAGCGGACAGTTTCGACAATTCGTGCCAGGCAACGCGGTTCGACATCTTCACTCTTCCTCGGGTTGTGCGACAGGCGGCTTTGCCGCCCGCGGCACGTATACCCTATTTTTCCCCAAGGCAAAGGTGGGAAACGGCTTAGCTCAATGCCCGGCTGGCGAGATAGGCAGCCTTTGCCGGCACCGAGAGCCAGGCCTTCGCCAACGCCACGCGCTCGGGCGTGTAGTGATGCTCGACATCGAGCATGTTGACGGTGCCGACCAGCGTATCGCCCAGCACCACCGGCAGGTTGATGACCGAGCCGCAGCCGAGCTTGCCGATCAGCGTGGCGTCGGGGAACACGGTGTCGATGTCGGCCAGCGTGTTGGCGACGAAGCACTCGCGCTTCTTGTGCACCGTCTCGAACCAGCGGTCATAATGGATCGGCTTGGTGCCGGAGACCGGATATTCTTCTGGATGCGAGGTATAGGAACGGCTTGCCGTTTCCGTCTTCATGTCTGCCGTCATGAAGGTGAACAGCTTCGTGCCAACCACGGCACGCGTCAGCTCCAAAAGCGCATCGAAGGGGGCATCCGGGGTCGTGGCGCGTGAAAGCGCTCGGTCGAATTCGGCCAGCGGGCCGGTGTAGTCGGTCATTTTCAGTCTCTGTTATGCGGGTTGGAGCGTGCCGCCGCTGGCGGCGTAGAGTTCGCGCGAATAGGAATCGGAAAGCCGACCCGTCTTCAGCGCATCCACCTCTGCGATCTCGACAACACGGCCATGACGCATGACCGCCATCCGGTCGCAGAGGAAGGAAACCACGGGCAGATTGTGGGTTACCATCAGATAGGTGAGCCCCTGCTCGCGGCGAAGCTTCTTCAGGAGGTTCAGGATTTCCGCCTGCACCGAGACGTCGAGCGCCGAGGTGGGCTCGTCGAGCAACATCACGCGCGGCTCCAGCATCAGCGCGCGGGCAATCGCCACGCGCTGCCGCTGGCCGCCCGAAAGCTGGTGCGGAAAGCGGAAGCGGAAACGCTGGTCGAGACCGACCGCGTCGAGCATGTCCTTCACGCGCGTGTCGCGTCCACCGATGCCGTGCACGGCCAGCGGTTCGGCCAGGCAATCGTCCACCGTCTTGCGCGGATGCAGCGATCCATACGGATCCTGAAACACCATCTGGCAGACTTTTGCGAACTCCCGGTCCGGCGCATGGCCGCGCGGCTTTCCAAGCACGGAAATCTTGCCGGTCCAGTCGGGCGCAAGCCCGCTGATCGCCTTCAGGATGGTCGACTTGCCGGAGCCCGACTCGCCCACCAACGCGAAGCTCTCGCCCTCGGCGACCCAGAAATCGACATCGAACACCACCGGCGTCTTGCCGTAGCTGATCGACAGGTTTTCGAGATGAATTGCGGCGTTCTTCATGTGCCCGCTCCCGTGGTCCAGGTGCTGCGGTCGAGCACCGGCAGTTCGTCGCGGTTCTCGTCCATGCGCGGCATGGCCGCAAGAAGCCCCCTCGTATAGGGGTGCGTCGCCTGGTTGAGATCGCTGGCCTTGCAGGTTTCAACGATCTCGCCGCTGTTCATCACGAGGATGCGGTCGCAATAGCGCGAGACGAGGTTCAGATCGTGGCTGATGAGGATCAGCCCCATGCCCTTGCCGGTCACCAGATCGTCGATGATGTCGAGCACCTGCGCCTGCACCGAGACGTCGAGCGCGGACGTCGGCTCGTCGGCGATCAGAAGGTCGGGCTCGGGGATGAGCATCATGGCAATCATGACGCGCTGGCCCATGCCGCCCGAAACCTCGTGCGGATAGAGGTTCGCCACCCGCTCCGGTTCGTTGATGCGCACGGCTTCCAGCATGGAAAGCACCCGCGCCTTCAGCTCGCTGCGCGGCAGCTTTTTGTGGGTAAGCAGCGCCTCGCCGATCTGCTCGCCGATGGTCATCACCGGGTTCAGCGAGAATTTCGGGTCCTGCATCACCATGGAGATGCGCGCGCCGCGAAGCTCGCGCATCTGCCGTTCGCTCTGCGACAGAAGGTCGATGCCGTCGAAGGTCATCCGGTCCGCCGTCACGCGGCCCGGCTTGCGGATGAGCCGCAGGATGGAGCGACCCGTCATCGACTTGCCGGAACCGGACTCGCCGACGATGCCCAGTCGCTCACGGCCAAGCGAGAAGGAAATGCCCTTCACCACGTCGACCGGTCCCCTGGACGTCGGGAAGGTGACGGTCAGGTTTTCGATTTCAAGCAGCGGTGCGCTCATTGCTTTTCTCCCTGCTTGGGATCGAGCACATCACGCAGACCATCGCCCAGGAAGCAGAAGCCGAGGCTGACGAGAATGATCGCAAAGCCCGGCATGGTGGCGACCCACCACTGATCGAGGATGAAGTTGCGTCCGCGCGAGATCATCGCGCCCCATTCAGGAAGCGGCGGCTGCGCACCGAGACCGAGGAAGCCGAGGCCGGCGGCGGTGAGAATGATGCCCGCCATGTCGAGCGTGACGCGCACGATGGTGGAGGACGCGCAGAGCGGCAGCACGTGACGCAGGATGACCCGCGTCGCCGAAGCGCCCTGCAGCCTGACCGCCGAGATGAATTCCGAATCCCGAAATGTGATCGTCTCGGCGCGAGCGATGCGCGCATAGACCGGCCATGCGGTGATGGCGATGGCGATGATGGCGTTTTCGATGCCCGGCCCGAGTGCTGCCACGAAGGCAAGCGCCAGAATGAGCTTCGGCATGGAGAGGAAGATGTCGGTCACGCCCATCAGGACGCGGTCGACCCAGCCGCCGAAATAGCCGGACACCGCACCGACCACGAGGCCGATGGGGGCGGCGATGACGGCCACCATGGTGACGATCAGAAGCGTGATGCGCGCACCATAGACAACGCGCGAATAGATATCGCGGCCAAGCTCATCCGTGCCCATCCAGTGCTCGGCGGAGGGCGGCATGAGGCGGTTTGCGAGATCCTGCCCAATAGGGGAGTAGGGCGCAATCAGCGGTGCGAAGATCGCCATGACGACCAGCACCAGCACGATCAGCGCGCCGACAACGGCGAGCGGATTGCGCAACAGTGCGGTCCAGACGCGCCATGCGCGGCCCATATTGGCCTGCAGGCGCGAGGTGGGGGAATCGTCGAGAAGCCAGTCAATCATCGGCGTGCCCTCGGGTCGAGGATGCGGTAAAGCACATCGGAAATCTTGTTGATCATGATGAAGACAGCGCCAATCACCAGCGTCGCGCCGAGAACGGCGTTCATGTCGGCGGTCAGAAGCGCGGTCGTGAGATAGTTGCCTATGCCCGGCCACGAGAACACGGTTTCGATCATCACAGACCCTTCCAGAAGTGCTGCATAGGACAGGCCGATCACGGTGATGAGCTGGATGCGGATCGGATAGAACGCATGCCGCCAGATGACGCGGCGCTCGGACACGCCCTTTACGCGCGCCGTGGTGACGTATTCCTGCCCGAGCTGGTCGAGCATGAAGGAGCGCGTCATGCGGGCGATATAGGCGAGCGAGAAGAAGCCGAGGATCGATGCCGGCAGCATCAGATGGTCGAGCGCGTTCCAGAAGATGTCCCACTCGCCGGCGATCACGCTGTCGATGAGATAAAGCCCGGTCACGGGATCGAGCAGGCCGTCATAGAAGATATCGACGCGGCCCGGACCGGCAACCCAGCCAAGCCCCGCATAGAAGACGGCGAGACCGACAAGGCCGAGCCAGAAGGCAGGCACCGAATAGCCGAGCAGACCGAGCACGCGGATCACCTGATCGATCCAGCTGCCCTGATGCGTGGCGGCTACCACGCCCATGGGCACGCCCAAGACGACACCGATGATGATGCCGATGGTGGCCATTTCCAGCGTCGCGGGGAAGACGCGCGCCAGATCGTCGACCACCGGACGCCCGGTGGAGATCGACATGCCGAGATCGCCTGTCAGAACATCACCCACATAGGCGAAGAACTGCACGATGAGCGGGCGGTCGAGGCCCATGGCCTGACGTGCTGCCTCATAGACCTCCTGTGTCGCCCGGTCGCCAACGACCGAGAGCACGGGATCGATCGGGACGACACGACCGATGAAGAAGGTGATGGCCAGAAGGCCGAGAAATGTGCCGGCAACGACGACCACGAAACGCAGAACGCTCGCAACGCCCTCAAAGGCACGGCCGGCCAGCATGCCCATGCGTGCGCCGGCAGCCCCGGTGGATGGTTCAAACGCCATGGCTTTTTCGCTCTCTGGCCGCGGTTTCTTTGAATGGATGCCCCAAACGCGCCCCCTCTCCCCTAGCTGACCTGCAAGCCGGCGCGCGCACCACCAAGAAGCCAACATCCTGTTTTCATGCAGTTTTGCGGCGCAAAAACCCGTCTCGCGCCCTGCAGAACCTTTAAAAAAGAGCTTGGATCATACAAAAAAATCTGGTTACATCAAAAAAATTTTTGTGGGGGAAAAATCTTTGAGCACGCAGCCGGCCCGCGCCACACCCGATGTCGACACCCGAATTGGTGTGCTGATACGCGCTCGCCGAAAGCAGCTCGGCCTTACCCTGCAGCAACTGGGAGAGGCGTCCGGCCTCTCCGTGGGCTATCTGAGCCAGGTGGAGCGCGACAACGCCACGCCGACGCTCGGTTCGCTCGCCGGTATTGCCCGCGCGCTGGGTGTCGGGCTCGATTATTTCGTCGCCCAGCCCCGCGCCGAGGACGGGCTGACGCGGGCTGAAAGCCGCCAGCAGTTTTCAATCGCCGGCTCCTCTATCATCTATGAGCGGCTCGGGACGGAGTTTCCCGGCAGCCAGCTATCCTCCTTCGTGCTTACCGTGCCTCCCGGCTATTCCTCGGAGACAGTGAGCCATGAGGGCGAAGAGCTGATCTACATTCTCGAAGGCACCATCACCCAGTATCTCGACGGCGAGGAAATGGTGATGAAGGCCGGCGACAGCCTGCATTATCGCGGCAACACCCCGCATGCCTGGAAGAACACCACCGATACACCGGCCCGCCTTTTGTGGACCGGCACGCTGACCGTGTTCGGCGCCAATGGCCAGGCCAACAATCGCATCGAACTGGTTTCGCCGGACAAGGCCTCCGGCAAACCACCAAGAAAAACCAAGAGCAATTCCTGATCCAAAAAGGAGGAGAACATGATGAAGCTCTTCAAGACGGCGCTCCTTGCCGCCGCCCTCACCATGCCGCTTTCGCAGCATGTGCTCGCAGCCACGCCGGACAATGTGCTGGTCGTCGCGCAGAACATCGACGACATCGTCGCCATCGATCCAGCACAGGCCTACGAGTTCTCGTCGGGCGAGCTGGTCACCAACATCTATGACCGTCTCGTTCAGTATGACGCCGAAGACCCGACGGTGCTCGCTCCCGGCCTTGCAGCCGAGTGGGATGCCGATGCGGAAGCAAAGACCATCACCTTCACCATGCGCGACGGCGCGACCTTCCACTCGGGCAACCCGGTGCGCGCGGAAGACGTGGCGTTTTCCTTTGCCCGCGTCATCAAGCTGAACCTCACCCCGGCGTTCATTCTCGCCCAGCTCGGCTGGACGGCGGAGAATGTGGACCAGATGGTCACCGTCGACGGCAACAAGGTTGTCGTGAAATATGAAGGCGACTTCTCGCCTGCCTTCGTGCTCAACGTGCTGGCCGCCCGCCCGGCTTCCATCGTCGATGAAAAGACGGTGATGGAGCATGAAGAAAACGGCGACATGGGCAACAAGTGGCTCAATTCGAACTCTGCCGGTTCCGGCCCGTTCAAGCTGACGGCCTATCGCCCAGGCGAGCTGGTGCGCATGGGCGCCAATGCCGACTACTTCAAGGGTGCGCCTAAGGTCGAGAACGTCATCATCCGTCACGTGGCGGAAGCAGCAACCCAGCAGCTTCTCCTTCAGTCGGGCGATGTGGACATGGCCCGCAACCTGACGCCGGACCAGATCAACGGCATCAGCGCCGACAACATCAAGGTCGAGACTTATCCGCAGGCCGCCGTGCATTTCGTCTCCTTCAACCAGAAGACGGAAGCGTTGCAGCCGGAGGCCGTCTGGGAGGCCGCGCGCTACCTCGTCAACTACGAAGGCATGACCGAAAGCTTCCTCAAGGGACAGATGGAAATCCATCAGGCCTTCTGGCCGAAGGGCTTTCCCGGCTCCTATGACGAGACGCCCTACACCTATGACCCGGAGAAGGCGAAGCAGATCCTTGCCGACGCCGGTGTGGAAACGCCGATCAACGTGACGCTCGACGTCATCAACTCGACGCCGTTCACCGACATGGCGCAGTCGTTGCAGGCAAGCTTTGCGGAAGCCGGCATCAATTTCGACATCATCCCCGGCACGGGCTCGCAGGTCATCACCAAGTATCGCGAGCGCAGCCACGAGGCGATGTTGCTCTACTGGGGCCCGGACTTCATGGATCCGCACTCCAACGCGAAGGCCTTCGCCTATAACCGCGACAATTCCGACGACAACTACCAGGCCACCACCACATGGCGGAACGCCTGGGCCGTGCCGACGGAGATGAACGACAAGACCGCTGCAGCACTGGCCGAATCCGACGCCGACAAGCGCAACGCGATGTATGTCGAGCTGCAGAAGGAGGTGCAGGCCAAGTCGCCGATCGTCATCATGTTCCAGGCTGCCTATCAGGTCGCCATGGACAAAAAGGTGAACGGCTATGTGAACGGCGCCACCTCCGACTTCGTCTACTACCGGCTCGTCACGAAAGACTGATCAAAGCCGCATCATTCGAGGCCGCCCCGCCAGCCGTGGCGGCCTCTCTTCTTTTCAAAGCGCCTCTCTCTCATTTCTGGAGTTTGTCCATGTCCACCACCTCCAACCGGCGGCTTGAGGCCCTGCGCGAGCGCATGCGCGCAACCGAGACCGATCTCGTCGCCATCGGCCCTTCAAGCCACATGATGTATGTGGCGGGCCTCGATCCGCATGGCGATGAACGCCCTGTCATGTTGCTGGTCTCGAAGGATCATGCCGGCTTCCTGATGCCCGCGCTCAATGTCGACAGCTCGCGCCAGAAGACCGACCTGCCCTTCTTCCCCTGGCGCGACGATGACGGCCCGGACGCCGCCCTTGCCGCGCTTTTGAAGGCATCGAACCTGCCGGAGGCTCCCAGCGTCGTGATCGACGAGACGATGCGCGCCGATTTCGCGCTGCTTCTGCTCGACGCGCTGCCGGGTGCAAAGCGCCGCTTCACCGACGACACGGTGGGCCACCTGCGCGCCCGCAAGGACGAAGACGAATACAGGCGCCTGAAGGCGAGCGCGGTGCTGAACGACAGCGCCGCCATGGCCGGTTTCGATGCGCTGAAGCCCGGCGTCACCGAGCTGGAAGTGGCGGCAGCCATCCGCGACGTCTACAAGGCGGCGGGTGCGGTGCCGGTCTTCACCAGCGTCTGCTTTGCCGGCAATGGCGCGTTCCCGCATCACCACACCGGCGACACGAAGCTGAAGGAAGGCGACGCGGTGCTGATCGACACGGGCGGGCGGCTGGACGGCTACCCCTCCGACATGACGCGCGTCGGCTATTACGGAAAGCCCGATGCGGAGTTTGAGAAGGTCCATGCCATCGTGGAGCGGGCAGTTGCCGCTGCGCTGGCCGCCGCAAAACCGGGCATTGCCGCGAAAGCCATCGACAAGGCCGCACGCGACGTGATCACAGAAGCCGGTTATGGCGAATACTTCACCCACCGCACCGGCCATGGGCTCGGCATCGACATCCACGAGCCGCCCTACATGACCGCTACCTCCGAGACCGTTCTCGACGAAGGCATGGTGTTTTCCATCGAGCCCGGCATCTACCTGCCCGGAAAATTCGGCCTCAGGCTGGAAGAGATCGTCATCATGCGCGCCGACGGTGCGGAGATCCTCTCCGACCTGCCGCGCAAGGCGCAGATCCGGGGGTAGGCACCGCGGGACAGCCCCTGTCTGCATGACGCGCCTCTAGCCACGAGGCGCGTTTTTTAACTGGTCCGCCAGAAAGGCAAGGAAGCGCGGATGCGCGCCGTAGGCAACATTCACCCGGATCGCTGCCTTGCCATTTACCGATTTGCCCGGACGGAAGACGCTGCCAGGTGCAAGGAATATGCTTTGTTCCGATGCTGCGCGGCACAGCGCCATCTCGTCTATTGAATCGGGAAACTCCACCCAAAGGTAGAAGCCCGGCGAGACACTCTTGCGGACCGTCAGGCCCAGCGCCTCAAGTCGCGCGAGCGAGGTCTTGTGTGCCTCCTCGACGCGGGATTTCAGCTTTCGCAGATGCCGCAGATATTGGCCGCCCTGAATGAGATGAAACACAAACCGCTCGACATAGTCGGAGGTGGCCACCGTGGTCAGCATCTTCAGATTGCCTAGAGCGCTGATGATCGCGGGATCGCCGGCGACGAAACCGCAGCGCAGGCTGGCTGAAAGCGTTTTCGAGAAGGTGCCGACATACAGAACCCGGTTGAGCTGATCGAGGGATGCGAGGCGCGGCAGTGTCGCGGGCAAGATATCCGCCAGAGCGTCGTTCTCCACAAGCAGAAACCCCCAGCGCTCGGCAAGCTGCATAAGGCCGAACGAAACCGCCGGAGACAAGGTGCTGCCGGTGGGGTTGTGAGCCAGCGACTGGGTGAAAAACACCTTTGGTCTGTGAAGCGCAAGCTTCGCTGCCAGGTCCTCCAGATCCGGCCCGTCATGACCACGGGAGATGCCGATGATCTTCGCCTTGGCAAGCGTCAGCTTTGCAAACAGCGGATAGTAGCCCGGATCATCGACAAACACCGTATCGCCCGGCTCAATAAGATGCCGGATGATCAGGTCGAGCCCGTGATTGACCCCGTGTGTGAGGAGAAGCCCGTCTGGCTGGGCGGTGATCGACCGCTCCAGAAGCAGGACGCGCAGACGCTCGCGCAGGGGCGCATACCCCCAGGAACTGCCGTAACCGAAATCCACCGTGTCGACGTCTGCCGTCCTGAAGCTGGAAAAATATCGTTTGAGCTCCGCGCCCTCCATCCACGAGGCCGGCGGCCTGCCATCACCCGGGCGCACCTCATAGTGCTGGTCAAGCTGCTCCCGCAGGAGAGAAACCACATCCACCGCCGCAGCGACATGCGGGGCGGGAGGCGAAGGCCGGTCGAGCTGGAACTGGGCAACGTAGTAACCCGACCCCGGCCGCGCCTCGAGAAGCCCCCGTGCAACCAACCTGTCATAGGCTTCCGCCATCGTGTTCTTGGAAACACCATGCTCACGGGCAGCCTGGCGCACGGAGGGCAACCGCTCACCCGGCTTATAAGCACCCGCGGAGAGAAGCGCACTCACGTGCTGGACAATGCGATCGACACGAGAGAAGCGTGTATCGGTGGCGGTCATCAGGTATTGTCCCACTTTCAAAACTGGGACAGTCATCGCCAATTTGCGCCAAACTGTCCCTTGATTGTCCCAATAAATTTTATGACAATTTGGCTTTATGATCAAACTTGCTGTCTTGGGAGGAAGCAATGACAGATTTGAAGAGGCGCCGTTTTCTGACGGCTTCTGCATTGGGTGGCGCAGCAACGCTGGCAATGCCGGCAGTGGTACGCGCAGAGGAGACCGTGCAATGGCGCATGCAAGCGCTGTGGGACGGCGGAACCACACCCTTTGAGTTCGAGAAGAAGTTCGTCGAACGGGTTGCCGAACTTACCGGAGGAAAGTTCGACATCAAGCTGTTCTCGGCAGGCCAGCTCGTGCCGGCCAATCAGGCATTCGATGCGGTCCGCAGCGGCGCATTTCAGATGATGAAGACTTTTGACGGATATGAAGCCGGAAAAATTCCGTCCTTCGCCTTTACCTCGACCATTCCGTTCGGTTTCCCGGATCCCGACCAGTATGAAGCCTGGTTCTATGAACTCGGCGGCCTGGACATGGCCCGTGAAGCCTATGGCAAGGCCGGACTCACCTACGTCGCGCCGACCGTCTATGGCGAAGAGCCGATGCATTCGACCGTCAAGATCGAGAGCATTGCAGACATGGCCGGCAAGAAGGGCCGTTTTGTCGGCCTCGCCTCCGCCGTCATGGGGGACCTCGGTGTGGCGGTGACGCCGATGGCGACGGCGGAAGTCTATTCCGGCCTCGAAAAGGGCCTGATCGACTTCGCCGACCGCGGCGATCTCACTGCCAACTATGAGGCAGGTCTCGCAGAAGTCGCGAAATTCATCATTCTGCCCGGTGTCCACCAGCCGACCACGGCGACCAGCTACGTGGCGAATTCGGCGGCATATGACGCATTGCCGGACAACTACAAGGCGGCTCTCGCCGTCGCGGCCCGCGAGATTTCCGGGTCCCTGCGCCAGCGCATCATCGTGCAGAACAGCCAGGTGCTCGACAAATACCGCGAACAGGGGGTCGAGGTGATCTATCTCGATCCGGCCGATGTGGCCGAGGCCCGCTCCAAGGCGGTTGATTCCTGGAAAGCTGCAACGAAGGAAGACCCGCTGGCGACAAAGATCGTCGACAGCCAGATTGATTTCATGCAGTCACTCGGTCTCATCTGACCCTTGTTTCAGGCGGGCGGCCAAACGCCGCCCGCTACCAACCCCAGGCTGAATATCAGTTCCATGCAGGCAGTTTGCGCCTTTGTCACCGGTGTGAACCGGGTTCTTTTCGTTGTCGCCGCGGTGATCATCTTCGCGGTCGTGCCTATGCTCCTCTACGAGGTGATCGCGCGCTATGCTTTTGATGCGCCCACCGTCTGGGCCATGGAAGCGAGCACGCTTGTCTTCGGCCCCCATTTCATGCTGGCCGGACCTTACCTGCTGCATCTGCGCGGCCATGTGGCGGTCGACATTGTGAGCGAGAAGGCCCCTGCGCCGGCGCGCCGCATGCTTGATGTCTTCGCCTTTCTCGTGATCGCCATATTCGCGGCGGTTTTCGCTGCCGTGAGCTGGCCGCTGGCGATGAACGCCTGGTCGCTTGGAGAGACGAGCTTTTCTGCCTGGAACCCACCCATCTGGTGGCTGAAATTCGTGGTGCCTTTCGCCTTTGTCATGCTGTGCGCCCAGGCGCTTGTCGAGGCAGTGTCGGCCCTGCGCAATGATGAACGCCCGGAGGCGCGTCCATGAGCTCCGAACTCGTTCTGCTCATCATGTTCGCAAGCCTGGTCGGGCTGCTTCTGACCGGCCTTCCGCTCGCCTTCACGCTGGGCGCGCTCGCCCTTGTCTTCACGATCACCCTTTGGGGACCGGCAGCCCTGTCTGTTACCGTCCTCAACCTCTTCGACACGATGCAGTCGGAATCGCTGCTCGCCATTCCGCTCTACGTCATGATGGCGAGTGTGCTGCAGCGTTCCGGCGTGATCGAAAGTCTGTACAAGGCAATGGAGTTGTGGTCGCGCCGCCTGCCCGGCGGGCTTGCCGTCGGCACCATCGCCATCTGCACGATCATCGCGGCGATGACCGGCATTGTCGGCGCGGCCGTGGCCGCCATGGGGATGCTCGCCCTGCCCTCCATGCTCAAGCGCAATTACCAGCCGGAGCTGGCCATCGGAACGATCTGCGCCGGCGGCACACTCGGTATCCTCATTCCGCCTTCCGTCATCACGATCGTCTATGCCGTCACCGCGCAAGCCTCGATCGGCCAGATGTTCATCGCCGGTGTCGTTCCAGGCCTTCTGCTCGCCTCGCTTTACATCGGTTACATCGTGCTGCGGGCCGCACTCAACCCGACTATTGCGCCGCGCCCGGAAGAGAATGAGGGCATCACCTGGGCCATGCGCATCGCGGCGCTGAAGTCGCTCATCCTGCCAATGCTGATCATCATCGGCGTTCTGGGCACCATCTATATGGGCATTGCGACACCGACCGAAGCTGCCGCCGTGGGTGTGGCGCTGGCCTTCGTTTCCGCCCTGATCGAGCGCCGTTTCGGCTGGGAACTGCTGCGCGGGGTCGGCATGGATGTGGTCAAGGTCACGACCATGATCCTCTGGATCACCATCGGCGCGCGGGCCTTTGTCGCGATCTTCACCGGTACCGGCGGTGCCGACTTCCTGCTCGGCTTCATTCAGGACATGGAGGCCAATCGATGGATCGTGCTGGCCGTCATGCTGGCGATCCTGTTCTTTCTAGGCATGTTCCTTGACGAGATCGGCATCATCCTCCTTTGCGTGCCCGTCTTCCTGCCGGTCATCGACTTTCTGGATTTCGACCGGCTCTGGTTCGGCATCCTGTTCCTGGTCTCCGCGCAGATGGCCTATATCTCGCCGCCCTTCGGCTACACGCTCTTCTACATGAAGGGCGTTTTGCCGGCCGGGATCGGCATGGGGACGGTCTATCGGGCCATCATCCCGTTCATGCTGCTTCAGGCGTTCGGCATCCTGATCTGCGCACTGTTCCCGGAGCTGGTGCTCTGGCTTCCCAAAACCATGATTCAGTAACCACAGGACACATAATGAGCGACGCCCAATCGTCCCGTATTGAAGGCCTTCACAAGATGTCACCAGCGGAGCGGCTTCAGGCTGTTGCGCGACAGGCGCAGCTCGGCAACGAGGCCGTATCGAGCCTCGCGGCAGCAGCCGAAGGACAAATCGAGCTTGCTGATCGCCTCGTCGAAAACGCCATCACCACCATGGCGATTCCGGTAGGCATCGCCACCAACATGATCGTCGACGGACGCGAGGTGCTGGTGCCGATGGCGACGGAAGAATCCTCCGTCGTGGCCGCCGTCTGCAACGCGGCCAAGCGATGCCGCTCCACCGGCGGCTTCTTCACCTCGGGCAGCGGACCCGTCATGGCCGCGCAGATCCAGCTTCTCGGCGCAAGCGACCCCGAGAATGTCCGTCTCAAGGTTTATGAGAAGATCGATGAAATCCGGGCGATCTGCAACGAAACCGATCCGCTTCTCGTCAAATTCGGCGGTGGTTTCCGCGACATCGACGTGCGCGTCATCGACAGCGTCGAAGGGCCCATGACCATCGTGCACATCATCGTCGACACGCGCGACGCGATGGGCGCCAATGCGGTCAACAGCATGGCCGAGGCGCTTGCCCCAAGGCTCGCCGAATGGACCGGCGCCCGGACGTTGCTGCGCATTCTTACCAATCTGGCAGACCGTCGCGTGGTGCGCGCACGTGCGGTGTGGACACTCGACGAGATCGGCGGCGCACAGGTGCGCGACGATATGCTTTCCGCCTATCGTTTCGCCGATGCGGACCCCTACCGCGCGGCGACCCACAACAAGGGCATCATGAACGGCGTCAGCGCTGTCGTGCTGGCGACCGGCAACGACACCCGCGCCATCGAGGCCGGCGCACACGCATATGCCGCGCGCGAGGGCCGCTACCGCTCCATGTCGCGCTGGGAAAAGGACAAGGACGGCAACCTGGTCGGCATACTGGAAATGCCGATGGCGGTCGGCCTGATCGGCGGCGCCACCAAGGTGCACCCGACCGCGCAGGCCCATCTGAAATTGCTCGGCGTCGAAACCGCCGACGCACTCGCACGCATCATCGTTTCCATCGGTCTTGCTCAGAATTTTGCCGCCATGCGCGCGCTTGCCACGACCGGCATTCAGAAGGGGCACATGGCGCTGCACGCGCAGAATGTCGCGCTGATGGTCGGTGCGGTCGGTGACGAGATCGATCTGGTGGCAAGTGAACTCAAAGCCCTCGGCAAGGTGCGGCAGGATCTGGCCGAAGAGATCCTCAACCGCATTCGGGGCGAACGGTGAGCACACAGGTCTCCATCGTCGAGGTGGCTCCCCGCGACGGATTGCAGGCGCGCAACGAGCATATCGAAACCGCCCACCGCATCGAACTGGTCGAGCGGCTGCGCAGCGCCGGCGTAACACGGATGGAAGTGGGCGCGTTCGTTTCGCCAAAGCGTGTGCCACGCATGGCGGACACGGCGGAGGTCATGCAGGCAGTGTCCGCATCACGACACACAGGCGACATGGTGTTGGTGGCAAACGAGCGCGGGCTTGAGCAGGCGCTTTTGGAAGGCGCGCGCGCCATCGCCGTTTTTACGGCGGCGAGCGATGCTTTCGCCGAGAAGAACATCGGTTCTACCGTGACCGCCTCCCTCGAACGCTTTGCACCCATCGTCGCGCGGGCGCGCGATGCGGGTGTCTTCGTCCGCGGCTACGTCTCCACCATCACCGATTGTCCCTATGCCGGCCCGGTGGATCCCACGGCCGTTGCGCCGGTGGCCAAAGCGCTGCGCGACATGGGTTGCCAGGAGATCGCTCTCGGCGAAACACTGGGAAAGGCGACGCCTGCGCGCATCGCCGCCGTGGTCGAAGCGGTGGCAACCGACATTCCGATAAATGAGATGGCAGCGCATTTCCACGACACCTACGGCATGGGTATCGCCAATGTCTGGGAGGCGGTGAGGCTGGGCATCCGCACGGTGGACGCGGCGGCGGGGGGCCTTGGCGGCTGCCCGTTCGCGCCCGGCGCTGCAGGCAATGTGGCGACAGAGGATGTGGTTTATCTTCTGAATGGCCAGGGCATAAAAACCGGCATCGCGCTCGATCCGCTGCTTGATGCCGTCGCTTTCTGCGCGAACACGATGGGCATCGCCCCAACAAGCAGGGTCTACAAGGCGCTGCGCTCTGCCGATTCCTGAGTTGAACGGGAGAGCACATCCAGGCGGGCTGATTGACACATATGGAACTTTCTTTATTTATACATTGTATAATTAGGGAGTTTTCGAATGGTCACTGGTCACGTATTCATTGCCACCAGCCTCGACGGCTTTATTGCCCGTGAAAACGGGAATATCGACTGGCTTCTCAAGCACGACCAGGCTGAGGAAGATCATGGCTATGATGACTTCATAAAAGACATCGACGTCATCGTGATGGGGCGCGGCACCTATGAAGCAGTCCGAAGCATGGGCGCGTGGTTCTACAACCGTCCGGTGCTGGTTCTTTCGAGACGGCTTGCGCCACAAGACGTGCCGCATGAACTCAGCGGAAAGGTACGCTTTTCGGACAAATCCCCTGAAGAGGCGATGGCGATGCTGACATCCGAGGGTGCACGCCGTGCCTATGTGGATGGCGGGCAGGTCATTCAATCCTTTCTCGAACGCGACATGATCAGCGACATGGTGATCACGCGCGTGCCGATCCTTCTGGGTAAGGGACGGCCTCTATTTGGCGGTGGTCCCCGCGATGTGGCTCTGGCACACAAGGGTACAAGATCTTTCCCTTCCGGACTGGTTCAGTCTCGCTATGAGGTCATCAAATGATCGCAAGGCGGCGCGGTCGGCCACCCGCCGACGGAAGGACTGTTTCTCCCGATCGCATTCTCTCGGAAGCCTTGGAAATACTCCATGCCGAGGGCCTTACCGGCTTGACGATGCGTGCTCTGGCAACGCGCGCGGGCATCAACCCCATGACCATCTACCACCACTTCAAAGATCGCGATGGTCTGATCAAGGCGTTGGCAGAGCATGCATATGCGGACGTGGCAACACCCGAAACGGGTGATGATCTTGCCCGCGCACACGCTCTCCTCACGGCTTACTACTCCAAAGTTGTTCTTTATCCGGCATTGACCCTGGCGATCTTTGCCCAGCCAGCCATTTTTCCCGAACACGCCCGGCGGATCACCGATGAACTGACCCGTTTGCTAAACGAACACGACAATGCCCTGCTTTGGACGCACATACTCGTCGACTATACGCATGGTGCGGCTCTCGCGGTGGCCAGCCGGGATGGATCCGCAGGACAGCAGCGCTCCAAGCAAGCAATGCTCAACGACTTTGAATGCGGACTTGCTGAACTTCTGGCGGCGTTTGGGAAATCGCTGAGACGCCACACCGCCTAGCGCGCCCGCTGCAAGAAGCGTCGCTGCACTCGACCGGCATAGGCTACGGGTTGGATTCGGAAAGGACACGGTGATAAGTGGCGGGCCGCAACCGAGGAGGCGCAGGAGGGCGTGTCTGGGATTGGAGTCCGGCCACATAGCGCTGTGCAACCCGACGGTGCCCGGACCGATGATCGGCCGCCAAACCGCTTCTTCGATGCCAACACTCCCGGTGAAGCTCGCTCAGGTGGCCGTGAACCCCGTGCCAATCTGAACCTTGAGCATGACTGCCGCTTATCTGGGCGTCAAGATCTCGGTACCCACTCCCTCCGATCCGGCGACCGTCCATATTCCCTGGAGCGTACCGTTCTGCTGTACGTTGTAGATAACGAGTCCGATCGCCCGACCCAGAACATAGGCTGCGGAGAATGCGGAACCGTTGCGCATGCAGATGCCCTGCGACGTTGTCCCTCCGGTCTGCCATCTGATTTTGCAGGTGGTGGAGCTGGTCAGCGTGATGGTTGCCGTGCCGCGATAGGATGAGCCATCGAGATTGGTCCCTACGGCCTCATAAACGCCGCCAATTGACTGTGCGTTCGCGGGCGCCGTCAATGTCATGAACAAAAGTGCTGTTTTTAGTCCCAAGCCAAATCGCATCATATCCATTTCCTCCGTTCGTATTGGGGATTGTCTATTCGTCTTCGACCAAAGCGACCACGCGATCATAGGCACTCGAAAACCCGGAGAGCGAGACGGAAAAGATGAGCTCCTGACCGCCATCGGCCGTGGCGATCACGTTGAGCTGGTTGCCGTCCCGCAGCGAAGCGACGGTGCCCGCGTCAAATGCAACATCGACGATACAGCCCGCCGGCAGGCAGGTGCGAAACGGCTGGATAGCACCGGCGCTTCCTTCGTCGAGCCGGTAGGTGATGCCGCTGGCGAGATCCAGGCCGAAGGGCAGGACCAGCGCACCGCGCGCCGCGCTGCTGTCGCCAGCACCGGTCAGTTCGATGCTGAGCACCCTCTGGCGGTTCTCACTTACCTGGGTTTGTGACATTACGCACCGCACGCTGCCTCCGGGCACCTTGCAGGCCACCTGCCAGTCGCCATGGCCCTCGCGCAGGCTGGAGGCATTGCCGGGCAGGCCCGTCTCCTGTGCGAAGGCCATTGAGGTGGAAATGACGACAGCGGTCGTGGCAGAAAGGCCGGATCTTATACGGGACATGGTGATGGTCTTTGTTGGCAGAAAGAAATGCAGCCGTCGCCTGGGGTCTTCGGCGGCGGATGCAGTATTCATGGGCGTACCTCTGAACAACAACGCCGGCGATCAGAACCGCACGTTCAGGCTCAGGCTAGCCGAGTGATCCTGAACACCGGAGCCGAACTGGCCGCCATAGGCGAGGCCCAGCGTGGCATCCTCGGTGAAGTTCACCGCGAACCCGACGTCGAGCACCAGACTGTCCTGTGCCAGCGGCACGCCCGCAATGGAGAAGCCATTGCCACCCGAGGCAAAGACCATCTGCGCACCCGGTGCGCCGCCGATGGCATGCCTCCAGCCCAGCATGCCGCTCAGTGTGGCCTCCATGTCACCGAGCGCCACGTCGGTCTCAGCGCGCGCGCCCAGCGTGGTGAAGGTCGCTTCGACACCATTGGAAGCGGTCGTGAGTGCCGCAGCACCACCGGTCTCAATAAATCCATCGGTTGACAGGTTGACGTATGCGAGGTTGGCAAAGGGTTCAAATCGGGCAGAGCCCACCTCGAATTTGTAGGCGGCCTCCCCCCAGGCTTGCAGGGTCCGGGCGCCGTAGGATGCAGAAAGGCTATCCGAGAACCCCGTGAAGGCCACCGAGCGCACCGTGTCGAGGCTGTGCCAGCTATGAGCGACCCCGCCGGTGAGGGTGTAGCCCCCCCATTCCCCGCCGCTGTAGACGCCCAGCGTATAGGTGTCGGCCGTGCCCGAGGACAACCGGTCATCGATGCTGAAACTTGAGCGGGAATAGCCACCCAGCACACCAATGCGCGCATTGTCCCAGACCAGCGCATCGCCGCCCATCAGAAACCCGCCGATGGTGCGGTCCAACGCGGCGGCATTGCCGTCGCTGCCCCACCGGCTCCAGGATCCGAAGCCCTGGCCCCACAGGCCAAAGCTTTCGGAAATCCGATCCTCGATCTGTGCGCTATTGTCGGCCGCCACACCGCCCAGTGCGAGACGCATCCGGTCCATCGCCGCCTCGCGCGGGAACCGGCTGTCTTCCAGGAGTGCGGTCTGGGCAGAGGCGTGGATTTCACCGGAAAGGTGGTCGAGGGCGATGGGTGCTTCGGCGTTGGAGACACCGAGCACCGCATCAAACACACGATTGCCGCTGCCGAGCGAGAACGCACCCTTGCCAGCCGCGCATTGATTGGGGCTCATCCCGGAAAGGCAGAACGATGTCACCGCGACACGTGAGGTCAGGTAGGCCTCGTTGCGCGCGTAATCATAGCTATCCACGAAGTCGAGGAAGGCGAAGTCGTCGATTACGTTGTCGAAAGCTCCAGTCAGAGTGCCGGCAGCGAGGATGGTATAGGTGCCCGGCGTATAGGTCGAGCCATCATCGGTGCCGTTCTCCGGCGTTACATGCACAGTGCCGCCATTGATCGTCACCGCAGCTGTCGCGGTCAGCAGATCGTTGTTGATTCCTTCAACGAACCCGCCATCGTTGAGCTCGACCGTATAGGTCGAGCCCGCGTTGAAGGTGGCATTCGTCGCATGGATCGTACCAACGGAATTGCCCGGCGCCAGTGTACCCCCGGCGTTCACCGCCAGATCACCGATGTCCCCGGAGCCGCCAAGAACGCCTCCATCCACATCGATGGTGCCGTTGAGCGCGCCGTCAACCAGGAGGGTGCCGCCCGAGACCGTCGTGGTGCCATTGAAGGCCGACCAATCACCACCAAAGATCGATTCGCCCGCCTCGTGTAGAACACGGTGCATCCCGGCGCCGGAAGAAGCCAGAAAGGTGTTGAAATTGTAGCCCGTGTCGGTGTGATTGAATACCAGCGTGCCGTCGCCATTGCCGAAGGCCATGCCTGCGGCAAGCGTGCCCGCGCCGGCGGCGGCATCGCCCGATGCCGAACCGATGTTGAGGGTTCCGGCAACGCCGCTGTCAGAGGCGATGACCAGCCCTCCGCTTGTCACAGCGCCGCCATCGGCAATAGTGACGGAGCCGTCATTGGTCGATCCGACATAGATGGTCCCTGTCGTCATCCATTGCGAACCGGTTCCCGTAACCAGAACGCTGCCGGAACCGGCAGGGTTGGTGCCGGCGCCGATATGTGCATCGCCGGAATTCTGATTCACCAATCCCCCGTCGGCGATGGTCAGTGTGCCCGCCGCTTCTTCACCGACGAACAAACTGCCACCCGCACCGGTCAACCACCACGACGTGCCTGGACCGGTCACCGTCACGGAACCGGAGGAAGTGGCCAGTTGGGCGACATAGCCGCGCGTACTGGTTACCCGACCGCCATTGCTGATCGTCAGTTCGCCGGCGCCCTCCCAGCCAATCAGCACCTCGTCGGCACTGAGTTCTGATCCCGCGCCATCGACCAAAACATGACCGGCACTATCGGGGTTCTCGGCAATGATGAGGAAGTCGGCTTCGACCTGCCCCTCGTTCAACACTTCGACACGGCCAGTCCCACTCCACCCTACGTACAGGTTCTCGCCCACATCCAGGGTCGAGCCGTCTCCATCGACCACCACCGTGCCCTGCCCGTCTACGTCCCATCCGATACGGGCCCTATCGGTGGTGACCCTGCCGCCACTGGCGACACGCAGTCCGCCGACGGTATCAACGCCAACCGAAAGCACCAAGCCGACATCGAGAAGCGAGTCTGTTCCCGCGACAAGGACAGTGCCCTCCGTGCCACTGCCTTCGCCAATCTCGACCTCGTCGGCTGTCACAGTGCCGCCGTCGTAAATGTAAAGTCGGCCGGTACCGCCCTGACCGACATAGAGCGCATCATTGGCATTCCAGGAGGCGGTATCTCCAACCACAGAGACCGAGCTGCCGTTTGCGACGGCGTTGTCAGCGATGATGCCGTACTGGCTCTCGACCTGTCCATTCAGAACACGCATCTCGCCCAAGCCCGACTGGCCGACAGTGATGTAGCCTGTATTGACCCAGGTGCCCTCAACCGTGGCCACGCCGGCGGAATTGAGGTTCCGCCCGATTACGGCGGAAGCGCTGTTCACCTCACTTTCAGCGTCGATGGTCAGATAGCCTTCCCCCTGGTCGCCGACGACGAGCATGCCCGCGTGATCCCAACGCCCCTCGGACAAAAGTTCGACCGCGCCCGAAGAACCGGCCTCCCGGCCTATCCTGGCAATATCGGTGCTGGACACATAGCCGTTATTGGCAATCGTCAGCAGCCCCTGCCCCTCTTCGCCGACATCAATGCTATAGTCGACAAGCAGTTGCGCGCCGTCTCCGTGGACCACGACCGTACCGACGCCATCGGAATTCTCGCCAATGGTGAGATATTCTGCTTGGAGTTGTCCGTCATCCTGAATGAAGAGCTGGCCCGTCCCACGCCGTCCCACAATCAGATCCTCGCCGGCATTCCAAGACGAGCCGATACCCGACACAGACGCGATGCCATACGTATTCGGCCCCTCAGCCAATACAGCATCGGAGCTCGTCATGGTGCTGCCATCGCTGACAACAAGGTTGCCCTGCGACACGGTGCCGAGATAGATCGTCCCCCAAACGCTCCAGGACGAACCGCCTCTCAGCGCGATGACATGCTGGGCGCTGGCCGCTTCCCCGACACGAGCGGTGGCACTCAGCAACTGGCCAGCATTGTCGATAAGCAGGCTACCCGCCCCTCCTGGCACAGTTCCGAAAAAGATGTCATCCGCATAGGCTGGTCCCCCCATCACGCCACCATCGATAACCGGATCAATACCCTGGCCGTTGAGGTAAACGTCGAGACTCCCTGTCGGAACCGTTCCCAGATCCCAGTTGTCGGCGGTGCCCCAGTCGGAGGAGGTGTCCCCTTCCCAATTGATGACCTGCGCCAGGGCCGGGACGTTGGCGCCAAGCAGGCAGCCCGCAATTGCCGTCGAGCAAAGCAGCGCCCTGGGCAATTCATTGAAACTCATTCTTGCGATCACCTTCACCACCATCCGGTGCCCCTCTTCAATGCTTCAATCCATTCGCTGCGGTAGGCGGCGAATCCGGTTGATTGAGGCATAGAGGGCCGGGGTCGCGGATGGGTCGCGGATCGAGCCGCCCATTCGATGGGCCGGATTTTTCTCAGGTTTGCGGCTGGATGTTGCGAACTGGCAACAGAGTTGCGAACGTGTTGTTACGCTTGATCGCCGGCCCTTGCATCTGCTTCCAGCGCGTCGACATCCAGCTCGACGCCGAGGTGTTCGGCGGCTTCGGTGGCCAAGTCGTAGAGGGTTTCACGGAAGCCGAGGCGCTCCAACCCCTCCCTCGATACGCGCAGTGCGCGCGGCCAGTCCCCCGAGACGTTGAGCGAGCGGACAAAGGCCGCGCAAGCGTTTATCGCCGCTTCCTCAAGCTTGTGCTCGTATGCGATCAATCCCGTATCGTCGGCATAGTGGTAGACAAATGGTCCGCGATAAAGCCGGAGCGCCTCCGTATAGCGGGCTTCCGCTGTCCAGCCGGGCGCCGTTGCCAGCGCCATCAGATCCCACGCGTCGATGGAAACATGATCGGGATCGAGCGCGATGCGGCCGCCCTGCGTGACAATGGCTTCAGATATTCCGATCATCTGCCGCAAGCGGTAGACGGTCGACTTCATCCGTTTGCGCGCGTCGGTCGCATCGAGCTCCGGCCAGAGCCGGTCGGCCAGGGCCTCGCTGGACTCGCCATCCTGGCCCGCCGCAATCAGATGCACGGCGAGCGCAATGGGGCTGCGCGGGAGCTTGCCCGAAGTCAGGCGCGATATACTGCCCTCCAAAACGTCGAAACGTCCGAGCGAAACGATCTGTATCCGGGCACCATCTGCCTCGGACGGTATTTCTCCGGCAAGACCAAGCACACGGATCAATTCATTGGCGTAGTCGGTCTCGATATCGTTGAGGATCGCAAAGCGCATCAATTCGGCCATTTCGGCCCGGCTCGTCCAGGCATGAAGATAGAACCGCATTGTGGCGCCCGCCGCGAGCGCCGTACGCAGATAGGGCTGCGCGCGATCAGGATTGATGCTCTTCAACGCCAGGAAAGCCCCGCGCAGCCCGCTTAGAAAGACGAGCAGCGGACTGTTCTGCCTGGCCGCAGCCCGGCGTGCACGGCGCAGCCATGCCAGGGCCTCGCGCCGGCGCTCCAAGCTTTGGAGGACGGCGGCAACGGCATTGCCATAGAGAACGGGGAACAAAGCCATCCCGATCCGTTCACCTGCACGGTGCGCGCCCAGAATAACCGCGAGTGCTGCATCATACTCTCCGCTGAGCCAATGATCCCAGGCAATAAAGTGCTGATGAAAGGCGACGTAAGGCGGGGGAGCTTGGGGGCCGACACGAACGGAAAGCATGGTCAGGTAACGCCGCGTTCTATCGCGATCTTCCAGGGTTAGCGCCTTATACAGGGCAGCATTCAGGAGCGCGCCATCGAAAAACTGCTGCTGATGTTTCGCGTTGGCTTCGATTCCGCTCTCCATTGCGCGAAATGTCTCGTCACCCGAAGCATCGAAAATCGACAGGAACTCGGCGGCAACAAAGTGACGCGCGCAGATGTCGACAGCAGGCGCCAACTCCTCGTCAAAGACCTGGTTCAGTCGCGTCCGGACCTGAGCGGCTTTCCAGCGATGGCCCTCGCAATAGCAATAACGAAACATCAATTGAATGCCGCGCCTGATGGTTTCGTGACGGGGCAAGGTCTGGAAATAGAAGTCCAGATTACACTGTTCCCAGAACGGAAAATCAGGATGATCGGGTCGGCGGAGCAGCATTGCGACGAACGCCCCGCGTGCCAGAGATGCCTCGCTGCGCGGCCCAAGCTTTCTCGCCAATTGCGTTAACTGCGGCAGCATGACGATCAGATCATCCAGCAGGTGGAGATCTGTCCATTTAAACCATATGGAATCTATCAGTGCTGTCCAGATCGGGATCAACAACTCCTGCTGATGGCATTGCTGTGCCGCATCAAGCGCGGCCGATAAGACCTCGCACGCCTTGGCCGGATTAACGCCGAGCAGGGATTCGCCATACCAGTAGCGCAGTGCCAGGCTGGTTTCCAATTCCGCTTCCGGCATAGGTTCCAGCGCGGCCAGGATGACGCCGAGTTCACCTTGTTCGCCAAGCGACGGCGCATATTCAGCGATCGCATCCCTTAGGGCATCCCATGCGCCCGACGCCGACAAGAGCAACAATCCTTCGCCCACGTCCCCGTTTTCAAGCAGCGCCTGACCGGCCCTTGAGCCGAGTTCGGCAGTCTTGGCTGCGTCGACGAGGTCTGAATAATGGTGGTGAAGTGCTGCCTTGAGAAGGTCGTGAATCTGCAACCGGTCGCTGCCGTCCCGTTCGACGAACAGCAATCTGTCCGCCAGCCTCGCCAACCGTTTGTCGCCGCGCGGCAGATTGAGCGCGTGCGCGACAATCCTGACCGGCAGGTTGGGCAACCGTGCGGCCCGACAAAGCATGATGCGGTCCGGCTCGGAGAGCGGCTCAACGAGTTCATGGACAATGAGATCGAGCAGATCCGTTGAATCGGGCGCAAGTCGGTCGGCGGCATCGTCAGCCCTGGACATCGCAGATTGCAGTAGCAGGCATGCACCGAGCATCCACCCGCCGGAGGCGCGGACCAGTTCCGGCGCCGACCAGCGGCTGCAATCGCCATCGAACGCGCTGATCAGTTCATCTGCTTCGGTTTCGTTAAGTTTCAGCATGTCGAAATCGACCACCATCGCCTTGCCGATGGCATTGAGCCTCAACCATGCAGGATGTTGGGCCTCACGCGAAACCAGAACAACTCGGATGTCGCCGGTATCATCACTGACCGCATCGGCAAGCGCCTGATGCACGGCAGCTTCGGCAGGCAAAACGTGGAGATCGTCCAGCACAACGGTGATACGGTTGCCGCAGCCACCGGCGGCGATCAAGCGCCGCAGGTAGTCCACGGGGAATGCGATGTCCTGCGAAGCCAGAGCGGGCAGATCGTATTTCGGAAACGCATTGCGGAACGCCGACTCGAGAGAGGTCAGGAACGCGCCCATATCGGCCATGCGCGGCTCGGCACGCAGCCACACAAATGCCCCGCCGAGCCGGCGGCACATCTGCATGGCAAAGACGGATTTTCCGCTCCCCGCGGGCGCGGTGATCCAGACGACCGATTTGTGCTCTGCGGCCAGGACATCACCTGAC
Source organism: Nitratireductor sp. B36 (assembly GCF_020833685.1). Taxonomy (GTDB): domain Bacteria; phylum Pseudomonadota; class Alphaproteobacteria; order Rhizobiales; family Rhizobiaceae; genus Nitratireductor. The sequence goes on along the minus strand of NZ_JACKZY010000004.1, from coordinate 182,195 downwards.
TGGCGCGATATCGTTGTCCTCGATTGTCTCCTGGCGGTGCCCGCAGACTTTCTTGTCACGTCCAGTTGTCCCCCAAACCGGCTTGCCTCTCCTGCAAACTTGCCGCCATCCGCAGGCCGATGCAAATTGCAAGCATAGACTTAAAGCCGCCGGGAGCCGGCCGGATCCCGTGCGCGTACAGCGGGTTGTAAATACTTATGGTCGCAGATCGGTCGCGGATTCATCATGGAAGGCGAAACGTCGTCTTCCGGACGCAATGCTTCTACCTGGTTTTCACAGGCCTGCAATTGGTCTGCCTGTTGCTATCAGGCGCGGGGAGTGTTGCCCCTGGCAGGCCTGCCTCGAACACCTGCTTCCTGTTTCCCGCCCACAATTCTCGCGCTCGTTCGCCGTCCGCGCTTTGGAGCTTTTCTGCCATCCAAATGAGCGCGCCTTAGATCATCTCGCGGTTATCGTCGCCGCGTTGGACGAGGCCCGCCTTGAGGACGAGGAGGCTTAGTTCGATCAGGCGCCGGGTGTTGTTTGACACCAGCCATTAGACAATACGGGGAATTGCGGGATGAAGCGGGAACGGCCGGGGAATGGCGGAAACTCAAGGCTTTGCGGGTACAGTTGCGCGATCGAGCTACACATCGTTTTGACAGAGTGCGTGCCGAAAGCTGCAACATCTGGAGGCGATGGCGGAGAGTTTCGGGCACTTCGACAATTCGCCTTTAAAACGCCTGCTTGCAAAACCTCGACAGCCCTCAAACCGTTGTAGAAGCGCCTTTTAAGGCGCTCTTAGAAAAGAACCCAGTTCTGGCACTGAGGCAGCGCCAATAGGGCAGTAGGCAAATTTTAGATGCAAATGCCGGGAGTCTTGGCGGAGATAGCTAGAAATCTCCATACAATCCAAAGGAATACGCCCTATGACCCCGGTGAGAAGCTTGATTTCAAGAAGCAAAAGTCACTCTCATAATGCTACCGAACACATGACTGTCACAACCATGGATGTGCGCCAATTTCCGGTTTGGAGAAAAGCTCAACAAGCTGCGTTTTTTTGAGCGACAACGACAATGTAGCTTACGCCCAATCTTAGCCGGAGCAGCTATGACGTATTGGTCTGCGCGCCCATACCATAATTGTTGCTGAAACTTTTCGAGGCAATGTTAGACAATTCTCCTTGTCGAGTGTCCAACTATTGACGGAGAGTCTAATGCCAGAGAACGGAGTGAGATCAACCTACTCACAGGCCCCTTTCAAAATTTCTATGCATGACTTGGGCGGCGAGATATCGACAGGGACAGCATTCCATTACCTGCACAATGAAACGCGTTTCATCGTGACTAACTGGCATAATCTAACAGGTAAAGACTTCTTCAGCGGGGACAATCTCAACAAATCAGGGCGGACGCCGTTATGGATCGAGGTCCATACTGCGTCGTGGCAATCCTCCACCACCAATCACACGCGAAATTTTGGGATCGTTAGCCGAAGGGTAGAAATCTATGGTGATCCTGAAGCACAACTCGACAAATTATGGCTTGAGCATCCTCATCAGCGTTGTGACGTTGTCGCTATTGCTCACCCGAAACCCGACCAAGAACCGGAGTTCATGCACAATAGCGTGAACATGATCAGTGGCGCTCGGGTGCCGGTTCTTCCGGGCGAACTAGCTTTTGTCATAGGTTTTCCTCGGGGGCTCCAAACGGGATTTGGACTTCCTATTTGGAAATCTACATTCATTGCATCGGAGCCATTCTACAACGTCGATGTGGGCGGGCGTAGAGTTCCAGCGTTTTTTCTAGACGGTTACACTCGCCAGGGAATGTCTGGTTCACCTGTATTCGCGCGATTTAGAGGCATGTGGGACGCCAAAGATCCCTACAAAGCAATCGATCTTGACGACCCGGACTTCTGGTACCGAGACGATGTGAACATCTTCGGGTCTGAAGCAACGGAGTTCATCGGAATTTATAGTGGACGCATCCCAGAAAGCGAAGGTGAAGCCGCTTTGGGATTGTGTTGGACAAAAGATGCCATTGCTCAGGTTTGCTCGGCGCATTTTAGAAAGGGGCTGCCGGTTGCGTCTCACCAGTAGCAGGCATTCAAGTTTCATGCAGTATCCGTAGTTTTGAGCTCAGATCCGCCTATTTTCGGCTACGCCCAATCGACTGATCCGGTATCCGTGCCGTGCGTCGACTTGCACCTGAGGACTTTAAACAATCTCCTGCGGCCTATCTGAACTATTGAACCAAATAATTGCGATCCATTTACAACAGAATATCTGCACCAATAACGTTCCACCATTAGGGATGAAGGCAGCTTTCTGAAATGACAAACACTCCGCAGTTCTACGAAACCGAAGATCGTCGAACGCTCTCGCACACCGGGACACTGGTGCCTCCGTACGAGTTGCCGCCGACAAGATAGCCGGCTCGTCTCTCCACTCAACCTAACAACAGAAGAATTGGCTCCATGGCGACTCCAGCGCGCCCATAGGCGCACACGCGCACGCATTTACTATCATCAGGCCGAGCGTTTACCAGTGCCTGGACTGGCCACTGCTTCAGACAAGCGCTTCTTAAGAAGATGCTCCACCTGTTTCAACACCACCTCAACCTCCTCATGATCGCTAAGGTCGTCTACGCGTCGGGCGAGCTCATTGTAAAAACTGGTCGTTTCGGACGCGACGTCTTCGGGCCGTAGTCGGATGCCAGCCTCCCGGTGAATGCGATTAACGATACCCGCGAGCCTTTTCATAAATGCAGGCTCTAGCGCGTCTCTCTCCATGCGCGTTGGTGGAACGGCAAACATATCGCCTGCGCCAAGCACAAGCCAAGTCGGGTTCACACCAAACTTCTCGTTGTAGGCACGCAAGACAGAAGCCAGCGGTTCACTTTCACCTCGCTCATACGACGCAAGAGTGCTTTTGCTAACGCCTACAGCTTGGGCGATCACCTCACGATCGGGATCTCCAAGCGATCGACGAACTTCTCTCAAACGCGCAGCAACCGGCGTTTTCGGCTTAGACTCAGGCCTCGCCAATCCTATACCCTCGTAAAACGAATTTCCGCTTTACAAAAACGAATATCCGTTTTACCCCTATCTAAGTCGCCTGATCTTTCAGGCGGCAATTGCACAACACAAACCAACAAAAAGCGGATGTTGCAGCATCCGCTCCTTGAGGAGAAGCCGATGACAATTCCCAGGTGGGACCGTCATTCTATCCTTGCCCATATGCGCCGTAGAGGCATGACCCTCACCGGCCTTGCCGAGCGCTATGGTCTTAGCACTTCTGGCGTAAAGAATATCTGGACACGGCCCAACGAGCCAGCAGAAAGGGCGATAGCTGACTTCCTGGAGGAGCCGGTCGAGAAGGTTTTTCCCGACAGGTATCCCAAAACCCGCAATCGCATCTTCAAACCAGAGTTTGGCTCCACGTCATCTCGCAAAGCGACCTCCGACAAGGACCGGAGGGCGGTTGCATGACTTGTGGCACTTTCAACACACGGGGCCGCTCTAGCCTTTTGCGTCCGGACCTATCCGGCAAGGTGGTCGCGGGAGTTCCCCTCACCCCGGCTGTCGACCGCTCGCCTGCTGTCAGCGTCACACCACGATCCTCGGTGAACGCGACCTTTGCGGCAACGTCTAATCGTTCGGCCAATTTCGACAGGTCAAACCCGTTCACACCGTTCGACGCGGCGGACAATGCGAAGCGCCGCTTTGTGCAATCGCTTGTGGTCGCTCTGGCAACCCTCTGCGCCAGCTTCGGCATTCTCATGTTCGTGGTGACACAATGACCCGCAGCATCAATCTCCACTCCGAGAATGAACGGCTCCAGTTGATGCTGGCTTGCTGCTTCCGGGCTTCGCAGCAGCACTTCTCGCACCTCGCCATAAGGGACATCGTTGCGCCGCCGCGAGAGAAGCTCGATGCAGCGCTCGCCCGCCAGGTAGCACTTACCCTGATGCGTGACGCTTTCGACGTGCCACAGCGGCGGACGTCCAAACTCGTCGACCGCAATCGCGGCCGCATAGCATTCGCCATGTGGACCGTCACGAAGCGCCGGCAGTGCCCGGTGTTCAATCATGCTTATCAGCGCATGTCCGACCGGGCGCTCCACATCTACCACCGCGAAATAATGAAGCTGAAGGACGCTGCATAATGGCCGACTACAAGCTTATCCCGATTTCTGAGATCATCGTTCCGGAACGGCTACGGGCCGTGGAAGACGACCATGCACTGGCTATTCAGGCCTCTATCGTCGAGCACGGGTTGCTGAACCCTATTACCGTTCGCGCAACGCCTGCATCCAAAGGCGGGAAGTACACACTGGTGGCTGGTGCGCATAGGCTCCGCGCGATCCAGCTGCTCGATGACGCCGAAATTGAGGCGATCATTGTGTCAGCGGATAAGGACGAGGCGGTTTTGATTGAGGTCGAAGAGAACCTCTTTCGCAACGATCTGTCAGCCCTCGACCGCGCTATCTTTGTTCAGACCTACCGAGACACATGGGAAAGAAAACACGGGAAGGTCCAGCGCGGAAACCCGGATCTTCGCAAATCCGCAAACATTGCGGAATTGATCGAAGATGAAGCAAGAGCTGGCTTCTCAACCCATGTCGCCGAACGCATGGGGTTCTCACCCCGCTCGGTTGAGCTGCTCGGCCAGATTTCCAGAAACCTGCACCCTGATGTGCGCCACGCCGTGCGGGGCACGCCAGTGGCCGACAACCAGTCTGCCCTTCTCAAGCTTGCGAAACTTGAGCCAAAGCTGCAGCGCAGCGCAGCGGTTGCATTTCGCGAAACCGGCGACCTGAAGCAGGCATTGCAGCTCATTTCGAGCAATCCAACTCCACCGAAGAAAGCTGACCCGCAGGAAGAGATCTTCGCGCGGCTCGTTGGCACATGGGAGCGAGCCAGCGCCCCCACCAAGGCGCGATTTATTGAGCATATCGGGGCTGATGATGGAGATGCCGCATGAGCAAGCGGCATCCTGACCAGTTTGATCTGTTCCAAGCGCCTTTGTTTCCAGTACGTGCGCGAGCCGAGCAGATCGACATGGCGCGCTTTCGCTCGAAGCTGAAGCGCGCCATGGCTCAAGCCATCCGTGAGTGTCCATATGATCGGCCGACGATCGCCGCCCGTATGGCGCAGTATCTCGGGCTAGCCAGCATCTCCAAAGCCTCACTCGACGCCTACACGGCTGAGAGCAAGGAGGGCCATGACATTAGCCTCATCCGGTTCAAGGCGTTCGTCCGCGCGACCGGAGCGGTCTGGCTATGGGACATGGTGGTCTCCGAAGATGGCCTGACGCTGCTTGAAGGGGATGAGGCGCGCCTCGCCGAGATTGCACGCCTTCAGCAGGAGCAGCGCGAGATCGCAGCTTCCATCAAGACACTGCGTTCCACGCCAGTGGCCATCAAAAGACGGGGGCGTCCATGAAGGACTGGTTCACGATCCCCGAACTCGCAGCGGCCCGCCTGCCCGACATGCCTCAGACCCGGCAGGGGCTGGATGCACTCGCCAAGGCGGAGGGCTGGCGCTCGAAGGAAGGACTGGCCCGCAAGGTCGCTCGCCGGGGCGGCGGATGGGAGTACAGCATCCTGCTTCTTCCTAAAGCGGCGCAGACCCGGCTGACGATCATCCACTCTGCCACGGCCAATGATGACACCAACGCTCAAGCAGAGAACCGGGCGCGGATCTGGTCGTTCTTCGAAGCCCTCTCAAGAGAAGCGAAAAATGAGTGTGAACGCCGCCTGAAGGCTGTCCTCCAAGTGGTCGAGCTGAAAGATGCGGGCATCGCTCCGGCTGTTGCTGTCAGCGTCGCGGCGCGGCAGGCCGGCGTCAGCCGAGCCACACTCTACAACTGGCAGGGCATGTGCCTCGGCTATGATCGCTCCGACTGGCTCGCAGCGCTGGCCCCCACGCACGGAAACGGCTCCCAAAAGTCCGGCATCGACGAGCGCGCTTGGGACTACATCAAATCTGATTTTCTGCGGCCTGAGAGACCGACCTTCTCTAGTTGCTATCGGCGGCTCCAGAAAGCCGCCAAGAAGGAAGGCTGGTCGCCAATACCATCCGAGCGTTCTCTGCGCCGCCGGCTTGATGCCGAAGTGCCAGAGGCGGTTCAGGTGCTGGCGCGTTCGGGAAAGGACAAGGTCAAAACCCTGTATCCCGCACAGCGCCGCTCCCGCACCGACCTGCACGCAATGCAGGCCGTGAACATGGACGGCCACAAGCTCGACGTGTTCGTGAAAATGCCAGATGACCGGATCACCCGCGTCATGCTGATCGCGCTTCAGGACATTTTCTCCGGCAAGTTCGTCGCGTGGCGCATCTCCGAAAGCGAAAACAAAGAGACCGTGCGTCTCGTCATCGGCGACATGGTGGAGCGCTACGGCATCCCCGACATGATCACGCTCGACAATGGCCGGGCTTTTGCATCGAAGTGGATCACCGGTGGTTCGCGCACCCGCTATCGCTACAAGGTCCGCGAGGAGGAACCGCAGGGCCTCATCACAACGCTTGGCATCGAGCTCAAGTGGGCGCAGCCATTCTCCGGCCAGTCAAAGCCGATCGAGCGCGCCTTCCGGGATCTGGCCGACGACATCGCCAGGCACCCCTTCTGCGCGGGTGCATATACCGGAAACAAGCCGGACGCGAAGCCCGAGAACTACGCCTCGCGCGCGGTTCCACTCGAAGCCTTCCGCGAGCATGTCGATCAACAGATCGCGGAACACAACGCTCGCCCCGGCCGCACGGCGCGCTCGTGCGCGGGCCGAAGCTTCGATGAGACCTTTCAGGCGAGCCTCGAAAACCCGGCCACCATTGTGCGCTGGCCGACGTCGGCACAGCGTGCCCTCTGGCTTCTGGCAGCAGATCGTATCCGAGCACAGAAGGGCAGCGGCGAAATCCACTTCTACGGCAACCGGTACTGGAGCCGTGAACTGAATGCGTATGCCGGCCGATACCTGACCGTCCGCTTTGACCCGGATCACCTGACCCGGCCGCTCAAGGTCTATGACGAAAGCAACGCACTCATCTGTGAGGCCGAGTGCATTGAAGATGCCGGCTTCTACGATGCTGAGGCCGCTCGAACGCACGCCAAGGCGCGCAACGATTACCAGAAGGCCGTCGCAGCTGAACGCCGGGCGCATGCGCGCCTGTCGGCCGAGCAGCTCGCGGCAATCCTCGCCCATGGCCCGGCAGAGCGCGAGGAGCGGGAAACGCCCGCTCCACGCCCGAAGGTCACGCGCATCGCAACCGGCAATCTCGCCGTTCGCGCGGCAGCGCCAGCCATCAGCGAAGATGAGTTTGAAGATAGTCTTTCTCGGGCGCTGCGAATGACGCGCAACGCCTCGATCCTCGAATTCCCGAAAGGGAATGAACCGCAGTGTAGTGAGTACGGTTCCGAAAAAAAGGGCGGGAGAAATCCCGCCCAATAACCGGCCTAAAGGCCAAAATGTACAGGAACCTTTTAGATGAATGAATTCTTGGGCACAAGCCAACTCAAAACGGCAACGGCCACCAATTGGGAGCCACCACGCGCAGAGCCTGATGCATCGCTCTCCAATAGAACGGCCAGCGATATCGAGGAGTGGCGCACGCTAATCAACCGAGTGATTGAAACTGCTACGTCGATGAAGCTCTCGAAGGCTGAGATCGCCCGTCGCATCGGCATGGCCGAAGGTACCTTCTCGCAATGGTACTCCGGCAAATATGCCGGTCGTCTGGAGAACCAGAACCTTCTAGTCGCCAAGTGGCTGGACGCCGTGGCGGAAGCTGGTGACCTGACGTCCGGCATTCCGTCCTCTCCTCCGTTTATCAAGACGCGAACTGCTTTCGAGATCATGGAAACGCTCACCTGGGCGCAGGCCACAGGCGACCTCGTCATGATTACGCTGAATGCCGGATCGGGGAAAACGGCCACCTGCCGACACTATTGCGACACACGCGCCAATGTCTTCATGGCCACGATGTCGCCACACACGAAGACGGTTCACGGCATGCTGGTCGAACTTGCCTCGGAGCTAGACGTCCAGGTCCACAACCCGGCACGCCTGACACGCGCCATTGGTAAACGCCTTGAGCGCGCCGGTGGTGAGACCCTGCTTATCGTCGACGAAGCTCAGAACCTTGTCGATGACGCGATCAACCAGCTGCGCCACTTCGCCGACAACCATCATTGCGGTATCGCGCTGGTCGGCAACAGCGAGATCTATGGCCGCTTTGCCAAGCGCAGTGACGGTCCTTCCTATGCACAGCTCAAGAGCCGGCTCGGGAAACGCCTCAAACGCGACAAGCCAAGGAAAGAGGATCTGCAGGCGTTCATCGAAGCATGGAAGGTCAAGGACCCCGACGCCGTTAACCTCTTGGTCGCCATCGGCATGAAGGGTGGCGCCATGCGGCAGATCGACAAGACCATGAAACTCGCCTCGATGCTTTCCATCGGCAGCGGGCAGACACTGTCTATCGATCACATTCGAGCCGCTTGGAAGAACCGCGACGTCGAGGACATGGTGTGATCATGGCGGCTATAGCTTCAACAGAGCTTTCGCGGCTCGCCGATTACTTCCGCCAGCACTCCAAAAGCGGAGTTCGCCTCACGCCCGCCGTGACCGCGCAGCTTGCCGAACAACTCCGGCTTATCTCGGACCTTACAGCCAGCCAGGAGCAGGAGCTGCGCGTGCATCGGCTCGGAGAAAGCGAGCGGCTCGGTCGTGAGATTATGGAGAGCGAAGCTGATGAGGCCCTTCGGGGCCTCGTCACCGACCCTTGCGGCGTGATCATCCGTCCTGATTTTAGGAGAAAGTCATGAGCGAACTCTGTCGGATGGAAGTCTCAGACGGCATTCGGGAACTCAAGGCCGAACTCACGCCGTATTGCCATTCACGCCGCGTCCTGGAGCCTGCCCATGCGCGCGCGCTTCAGGTGTGTTGCGACCTGCTGTTCCAGGCCGCGAAGCATCAAGAGATCGAGATTGCCCGTCATGTCCGCAATTCGGCTGCGGCGTGGTGGAACATCACCCAGGAGGTCGACAGGCCGGGTACCAATCTCGCGCTCTTCCCGATCATTCCGAGACCGGTTCCCACGTCAGACCCTGAAGGAGCAGCGTAATGACCGAGCCCCTTCTCTCACTCGCATCGCAGGTCGACATCATCGACCTCGCTGGGAAGATCATCTCCAACCCGCGCCGCAATGCCGTCGCCGCGAGTACGTCCGAAGTGGTCGCGCTTGCTCATGCCACCGAGCGCTTTTAGGAAGTGGCCATCGAAGCGGAAACGCTCGTGCGTGCACTGAAGCGAGAGCAGAGCGGCGATGACCAGCAGGAGAATAAGCGGGAACACGCCATCCAGACGCAGGTCGACCGCATCACCGATTTGATGATCGCGCTGCGCGATCAGAACAACACGCACCCGGAGTAGAAAAATGGAAGCTGTCATTCTCGAAGAACGCCCTGAAACCGGCGAAGTGCTAGTCAAGGGCAAGCGCTATATGCCTGACGCCAAGGGCAACCTGGTCCCGATTGAAACAATCCGACCTGCCGATCGGCTCGAAGATGAGACCGTCCGAAAGATAATGGCCTTTGCGGATGAACTGTCGGCGCAGATCTCGCGGTTCCGTGGTCACACCATGACTGACCTCGGCGAGTTCGATGCCCTGCTGGAGCAGGAGTACAACTCCACAAAAGGCGGGCCGAAGGGCAACCGGACCTATCAGACGTTTGACGGACTGATGAAGGTCAGCGTGCAGGTTTCAGAGTTCATCGATTTCGGGCCGCAGCTACAGGTGGCCAAGAAGCTCCTGGATGAATGTCTGATCGAGTGGGCAGCTGACAGCGACCCGAAGATCCGTGCGATCATCACTCGCGCCTTCAACACTGATAAGGAAGGCAAGGTCAACCGCGCCGAGATCTTCATGTTGCTCCGGCTCGACATCGATGATCCACGCTGGATGGAAGCCATGCGTGCCATTCGTGAAGCCATGCGCGTTACCGGATCGAAGGAGTATGTGCGGTTCTATCGCCGTCAAACCGTCCAAGACAGATGGGAGGCGGTCACGATTGATCTGGCAAAAGCATGAGTTCACCTCTCGTCAGAAACCTCATTCATCCAAGACCTCGGCAAATGCTTAGAGTACTCTCCGTTAGTGAATTCGAGTTGCTCGCTGAGTTTTTGCGCGTATTCGATCACTGGCAAAACAAATGGGAAATCGGCTCTGATTTGATCCAGTTCGTCCGAGCTGGGCGGAGCAGGTTCGAATTGCTCGCCTTTCTCCGCTCTCCCCTGCCTCGCACGAATGTTCGCCTTTGCGTTCCCCAGCAAGCTGCCATTCCGCTGCAATTTCATAATCTTGGATGTCCGCTTTGCCAACGAGGGTGCTTTAGCGCGGATATTTTCAATAAGATTGAGGGTGCTCGGATCAAGCAGGCTTTTGGCATAATCAAGTTCGGGGCAAGCAATTATCCCCTCAATCTGCCGTACCTTGCTCTCGAAAAGGTCTATGCTTTCCCACCTGGGCGGTTGCGGATCATCGGAGTCAATCTCCTTCTTGATCGCCTCCAGTCTACTTTGGGTCTCGTCCGCCCAGCCCTTCAGCAACTTTGCAAGAGGATCGGAAGCCTGCTGAATCTTCAATGCATCGCTTCTGAGGCTCAACGCGATCACCTGTTCGTGACGTCGCCCCTGCAGGCGATCAGAGCGTCGCATTTGGACGATTGTAAAAATCGCGGCAGCAACCGCGAGAATACCTGTCACCAAAGGTTGCCAATCTTTGAGAAACGTTGTTCCAGAACTGGTGTCAGCCAACGCCAATCCAATTATGATGCCAACGATGGTGAACATAAGACAGCTCACCGCCATGAAAACAGTATCGTTCATTACGACCTCAATCATCACGACAGACTTCTTCTCGCATTTGGTTCCGGCGTTGACAAGGAATGGACATCATGAATGCGCTTGCAGCCATCCATGTTGCCAAGAAACAGCTCGGTCTCGACGATGACACCTATCGCGCACTGCTGATGCGCGAGACGGGAAAGAACTCTGCAGCCAAGCTGACCCCAAACGAGCAGCGCCGCGTGATTGAGGTTCTCCGCAATCAGGGTTTCAAACCCGGTTCGAGCGCCTCTCAAAAGGGCCTCAAAGGCAAATATGCGAAGAAGCTGCAGGCGCTCTGGATCGCCGCATGGAACCTTGGCATCGTCCGTGACCGGAGCGACCGCGCGCTTATCGCCTTTGTGAAGCGTCAGGCCGGAATTGATCACGTCAGGTTTGTGCACCATCCAGAAGATGCCCGAAAAGCGATTGAGGGCATCAAGGCTTGGATGGCGCGCGAGGCGGGCGTCAACTGGCTGATGGAGAGATTTCTCCCCGACTGGATGCAGTGCGATGGATATCGCATCGCTGCAGCGCAGTTCTTCATACTGAAGAAGCTCGATCCGTCTTTCGCCGAAAATCGGAGCGTGCAGAACTGGATGGCGACCGAGCTTCAGCTCGATGCCAGGTTCATGCAGAGCGACGACTGGATCTCGGTGATGAACCGACTCGGCGTTCAGATCCGGGAGGCGCAGGGCAAATGAGCGATGAAGTGCGCGTCGATCCTGACCGGCCGGTTGCTGATGGCGTTCCGTTTGACGACCTCTTCGGCATACCCCTTGAGCGCATGAATGCTCTGGCTGCGCGAGAGGTCATGTTACTCACGGAGTTCCGTGCAGATGAACGCACCTATGGCGGCAGCATCATCTGCGGATCAATCGACGATGCCGAGGCTAGAGCATTCGGCAGGGGCCTTGGTGAACGTGTGATCGGCACACTCACCCGCACGAGCCTCTGGTCATGAAACCATGCACCGCCATCCCCCTTGATCGGGCAGGAGGTTGAAATGCAACAGCTCCCGCAGGCAGACAACCTGCCGCTGTTCAACTGGCACGAGATCGACGTGATCCAGAAACAGCGCCAGTCACTGCGGGAGCGCATCGACCGTATGCGTCCGAACAGTCACCGCCGCGTCGAGCTCACGGCCCGGCTTAGAACCCTCACCACGCAACAGATAGCCCTCCAGTTGAAGATGAAAGCCGAACGATGAGCAGCATTGGATCGAGCCTTCCTTCCATCCTCGCCGAGATTGCGGACGTGGCCGGCGCAGAGGCTGCCTGGGCGCTTGCCCGCACACAGGGCGGCACCACGATCTACATCCCACGCGAAGCGGAAGACGGCCACTGGCTCACCGAACTGGTTGGCAAGGAAGCAGCCTCGAAAATCTGCAACCATTTCCGCGTCGGCAACACAGGCGCGCGCATTCCGATCCCGCTGGCGAAACAGAGCGAACAGCGACTTCGCTTGCACAGGGCGCTGGAGGCCGGTATGTCCGCACCGCAGGCAGCGCGCGCGGCCGGCATGCACGAAAGGTCCGCATTTCGTGCACGTGCCCGGATGCGCGATGACGACGAGATTGACGATCGGCAGGGAAAGCTGCTCTAAGATCCTCAGCGATGGATCACACATCGCGCTGCCCATCATGATTTCTTCAAAACACCCGCCTTCCCACTGACGCTGTCAGGGCGTGAATGCCTGCGCTCGGCTGGCACATTCGCACGAAATCCAATTCGTTCGAACGTGCCGGAGCTCACCATGCAGTCGATTAGCCCGAAAGGGATCGAATACCTCGAAAGCGCCGAAGGGGTCGTTCTCAAAGCTTACCGTGATCCGGTTGGCATCTGGACGATTGGCGGAGGACTGACCGCCGCCAGCGGTGTCGTCACTCCGAGGGCCGGCATGGTAATCACCCGAAAGGAAGCCTCTCGCCTTCTTGCCCTGGCGCTGAAGCGCAACTACGAGCCCCGCGTCCGCAAGGCTCTCGGCAGAGTGGCGCAGCATGTCTTCGACGGTTCCACCTCGTTCGATTACAACACCGGCGCCATCCATCGCGCTTCCTGGGTGAAAGCGTTCCGGAACAATAATCCCGCCAAAGCCCGTGCGAAAATCATGCTCTGGGTGAAGGGGGGCGGGCGCGTGTTGCCGGGCCTGAAGCGTCGTCGCCGTGAGGAGGCGGACATAATTCTGCTCGACAAGTGGCCGGCGCACATCTCGATCGCCAGAAACCCGGCAAAACCGAACGTGGCTTTTGCCGGTGTGGCCATCGCATTGACGCCGGGCGAAATCGACAAGATCGCGGAAGGTTTCCGCAGCATTGGCTACGACCCCGGTACGACCCCCGGCCGGATCAGTCTCATCGCTGTTTCCGACTTCCAGCGAAAATACGATCTCACAGTCGATGGAGTCATCGGCAAGGCCACACTTTCCACGCTGCAGCGCGAGCTGGATGCGCGCAAGAGCGCGAAAAAAGGTGCCGGTGGCGCGGCCGGTGGAGCGGTCGTGGCGGGCGGCGGTGAAGCCGTGTCACCCGGCACCAGCCTTCCCGATCCGACCACGCTCGATCCGGCGCTCCTGAAGTGGATTGGCGCGGTCGGCGGCGCAATCGCGGGTGTCTATCTGCTTTATCTCGCCTGGCACTATCGCGACATGATCGCGGCCCGCATTGCCAATCACCTCCCGCGCACCGCGAAGTTTCTGAGGAGCTTCTGATGAACCTTATCGGTGGCGTCATCGCCGGGATCGCCAGCAAGGTCGGGGCCAAACTGGTCGGCAAGGTACTCGGAGATCGTTTCGGCCCGGCCGGCGGGCAACTAGCCGAAACGGTGGTCAAGGAAGTCGCTAAGCGGGTCGGCGTGCCTGTCGAACAGCTCCCGGAGGCCAATGAGAAGGAACTGGAAGACGCCGTTCGGAACGTCGAAACGACCATGCCCGAAATCATAGCCCTTTGGGCGAAGGGGCTCGACGGTCAGTTCGCGCTTCTCCAGGCAGAAACCGAACAGGGGTTTTGGCAAAGCGCCTGGCGCTGGGGCTGGATGTATCTGCTGGCCTTCTTCTGGATCTGGCGCATTGTTGTCGGTCCGGCGATGAATGCCTGGGGCTGGCCTATCGAACTGGTCGATCACGCAATCCTGCTCACGCTCACCACATGGTTCATCTCGCTTTACATGGGCGGCCATACGGTAAAGGCGTTGGGGTCGAGCGCGATCGAGGCGGTAAAGTCCATGCGAGGTCGTCAGCCATGAAGCTCGGCAATGCTGCCTTCGAACTCGCCGAGCTGCGAACGGCACAGGAACGGGATGCCGGGATCAGCCGGGCACGCGCCGCCGTGAATGCCAGGGGGCGGACCTTCTGTGTCGACTGTGATGAACCGATTTCCTCCGCGCGACGGCAGGCCATGCCATCCGCAGACCGATGCCTCGCCTGCCAGACTAAAAAAGAGCGTCAGCGCGGGAGGCGTGGCTGATGGATCTGCAAGACCTCATGCCATGGCTGTCGGCGACTGCACTCATCATCTCGCTTGGCACCTCGGTTTCGACCTTCCTGACGTCCGGCGCAAAGCAGAATTCCAAGAAGATTGCCGACCTGGACGAAGCGGCCAAGGCACTTGAGAGCCGCGTCCAGGAGATCGAGACGGAAATGCGCCATCTACCGGACAAGGATGCCGTCCACCGCCTGGAGCTTACGCTGAAAGACATGTCGGCGGAGATCATAAAGATCGGCACATCAGCCGAGCAGTCGGCACGCACCACAGCGCGTGTCGAAGCCTACTTGCTTGAACAGAACAAGAGCAGAGCCTGATGAACTACGCTGCTTTCGCCAAGGCCGATGCCCGGCTCATCATCCTCAAGGAACTGTCGCGCCAGACCGACGGCCGCATGAACGAGACCATGCTGACCTCCGTGCTCGACACGTTCGGTCACCGCCGTTCACGAGACTGGGTCCGCACGCAACTGCGGGCGCTGGAAGAACTCGGCGCGGTCACGCTCGTTGAGGCCGGCACCGTTCTCATCGCCTCCATTTCGCGTGCCGGTCTCGATCACGTCGAACGGCGCATCGTGATCGAGGGGATTGCGAAGCCCTCGCCGGAGCATTGAGCATGGCGCGCAAGGGCCGTGGCCGACTTTCGGCAATCGACCTCCTGCCGGAGGAATGTTCCGAGGCGATCTCGTGGGCGGCCGAGCAGCTCGCCGGCCGGGATAGAACGCAGCTCGACATCTATGCCGAGTTCAAGGAAAAGCTCATCGCCCTGCAGGGAGAAACCGGCCTCGGCTTCAGCATCCCGTCCTTCTCGGCCTTCAATCGCTATTCGATCCGCGTGGCGCAGATGTCACGCCGCCTGGAACAGACCCGCGAGATTGCTGCCACGATCTCCGAGCGCATGGACGCAGAAGCGTCTGACGACCTGACGCTCATCGCGGCCGAGGCAATCAAGACGCTCGTGTTCGAAACCCTGCAGCAGGCCGGTGAGGCAGGCGTCAATCCAAAGGGAGCCATGGAACTGGCGAACGCACTGCGCGCTGCGACCGCCGCCCAATCCGTTTCAACCACGCGGCGGCAGAAGGTCGAGAAGGAGTTCGCAGAGAAGGCGACAAAGGCCATCGAGAAGGTTGGGCGCGAGACCGGCCTTTCGGCAGACACCATTGGACAGTTGCGCCGCGACTTCCTCGGTGTACGGGACAAGCCCACTGGCAAGGCGAACAACGATGGCTGACCCGATGGAAACCAAATGGGTGGACCCGGTCATCCCGCGGTCTCCAGATGATCTACCGGAAGAGCTGCCGCGCGGTGCGGAGATCCCTGCTGATCTCGACGCGCTCGCCGATGGTGTCTTGATGCGGCATCAAGCCGAGTGGCTCGAAGATCGAAGTGACCTGAAGATCTGCGAGAAGGGGCGGCGCACCGGCATCACCTTTGCCGAAGCACTTGACGACACGTTGATTGCAGCCGCGAAACGATCGGCCGGTGGCGACAACGTTTTCTACATCGGCGACACCAAGGACAAGGGCCGCGAGTTCATCGGCTATGTGAAGCATTTCGCGCAGACCGTGGCGAAGGAGCTGGTCTCGGTACAGGAGTTCATGTTCGAGGACCGGCGTGAAGATGGTTCCACCGGTTACATCGCCGCGTATCGCATCCAGTTCGCATCCGGCTTCAGGGTCGAGGCCCTTTCGAGCAGACCCGACAACATTCGCGGCCTTCAGGGTGTCGTCGTCATCGATGAGGCGGCGTTCCACAAGGATGTCCGCCTCGTCCTGGATGCGGTCAACGCCCTGCTGATCTGGGGCGGCCGCATCCGGATCATCTCCACCCACAACGGCGTTCTGAATGCGTTCAATGAACTTATCCGCGAAGTCCGCGCAACGGGAGAGCCGCCTTACAGCATCCATCACGTTCCGTTTGCCAAGGCCGTGGAGAATGGCCTGTTCAAACGCGTATGCCTGATCAAGGGTGAAGAGTGGTCTCCTGAGGCTGAGGCGGAATGGGAGCGGAAGATCCGTGCATCCTACGGTGCACGCAAGGCAAAAATGCGCCAGGAGCTGGACGCCATACCGACCGAGGCGGAGGGCGCGGCACTGACCCGCGTGCAGATCGAAGCCTGTATGACGTCCGGCATTCCCATTGTCCGCTGGGTCTGTGATGACGACTTCAAGAATGCGCCGGAGCATGTCCGGACGGCCGATGCGCGTGACTTCTGCGAGCGCGAGTTGGCCCCGCTTCTGAAAGCGCTCAACCCGCGAAGAGCGCATGTCTTTGGAGAAGACTTTGCCCGTTCGGGCGATGCGACAGTCATCCTGCCGCTGGAGATCGGGAGCGATCTCGTTCGCCGCACCTGCTTTGTCCTGGAGCTGCGCAACGTGCCCTTCGATCAGCAGCGCGAGATCCTCTACTACGTGGTGGACCGGTTGCCGCGTCTCGTGGGCGGCGCGCTCGATGCGACCGGCAACGGCGCTTATCTCGCAGAGAAGGCCGCACAGAAATACGGTGCGACCGTGGTCGAGGTGAAGCTCTCGGAAAGCTGGTACCGCACAGAGATGCCGGCTTATGTCGAAGCGTTCTCTGACGGCACGATCCTGTTGCCCCGCCACGAGGACGTGCTCCGCGATCATCAATCGCTGTCCTATGTGAACGGCATCATCAAGGTGCCAGACAATCACCGCTTCAAAGGATCGGACGGACTGGATCGCCACGGCGACACAGCGATTGCCGGAGCGCTCGGTTACTACGCCTCTCGCGCCGACCTGGAAGAGTTCGCCTACGTCCCCGTTGGCGAGCGCGCCGACGAACGCGTCGACATGTTCGAACAGGCTTCCAGCAGCGGCTTTGTTCCAACTCTCAAGGGAGGTCTCTTCTGATGGCCAGTCCGCCCAGGATCATCGACCAGTGGGGCAATCCCGTTTCGACCCGCAATCTGAAAGAAGAAGTCGCTGCCCCAACTATGGGCAGCGTTCGAAGCGTCTGGAGCGAGACCATCATTGCCGGCCTTGACCCAGCTGGTATGGCAAGTGTTCTCAACCAGGCTGGCCGAGGCTGGCCCGATCGGTTCTTCACGCTCGCCGATGAAATGGAAGAGCGCGACCTCCACTACCGCTCCGTTCTCGGCACCCGCAAGCTCGCTATAACTGGTGTCGAACCGATCGTGGTCGCCGGCGGTGACGATGCTCAGTCGAAGAAGATCGCCCAGGCCGTCAAGGAGTTGATCGAGCAACCGGCATTTCCCGACGACTACACGGCCGACCTGCTCGATGGCTTGGGCAAGGGCTATTCAGTGGTTGAGACGATCTGGGACCGGGCAGGCAAGGAGTGGTCGCCGATCCGGTATGAATGGCGTGACCAGCGCCACTTTCTGATTGACGAGATCGACGGCCGAACACTGCGCCTCAAGCATCCCGACCACTATCGCGGACTGGAACTTCCCCCCTACCAATTCTCGATCCATAGGCCGAAGCTGAAATCCGGCCTGCCGATCCGTGGCGGCCTGGCACGCCTGGTCGCTTGGGCCTTCCTGTTCAAGCACTATAGCCTCAAAGACTGGATGGCGTTTCTTGAGGTTTACGGAATGCCGCTGCGCGTCGGCAAGTTCGGCCGTGGCGCCAGCATGGATGATCGCCGGGTTCTGCTACAGGCGGTGCGTGACATCTCCACGGATGCGGCCGCGATCATTCCGAAGGAAATGGACATCGAGTTCGTCGCGGTCAGCGGTTCCTCCGGGAACAATCTGTTCTCGGCGATGACGGATTACCTGGACAAGCAGATTTCGAAGGGCGTCCTCGGCCAGACCATGTCGACAGATGACGGCTCGTCCCGCGCGCAGGCGGAGGTGCACGAGAATGTGCGCCACGACATTGCCCGTGCCGATGCCCGCCAGACCTGCGTGACGATGAACCGGGATCTGATCCGCCCCTATGTCGATCTGAACTACGGACCGCAGGATCGCTATCCGGTTGTCGTAATCCCGATCACCGAGAATGAAGACATCAAGACGCTGGCAGACGTCATCGACCGGCTTGTTCCGCTGGGGCTCGAGGTTGGTGCGAACGGCATGCGCGAGCGGCTCGGCTTCGAGGCTCCCGAAAAGGGGGAGAAGCTCCTTCACCCGGCAGCGGCCGGCGCGCCTGGCAAAGAGCCGCCAGAGAAACCAGAAGAGGCCACCGCACGGCAACAGACGCCCTGCGCCCATTGTGGCGGCTATCACGCGCTTGCTGAAGACGAACGCGACGAGCTGGACCTTCTTATCGAGGATGCGCTCAACCATTGGCAAATGGATCTCGACCCACTCTTGAAGCCCCTTCGAAGCCTCATTGAAGAGGCCGGGAACTATGATGAGCTGCGTGAGGGCCTGGACACACTCATGTCCGGCGATGCCGGCAGCGAGTTTGCCAAGCGCCTGGCAGAACTCACGATGAAAGCGCGTGGCCTCGGAGACATCGGCCAGGGGCGCTAGAGGATGTCGACAGACGATCTGTTCAAGACAGCCCCGGACGAGGTTGTCCGATACTTTCGGGCCAAGCGCTCGCTGCCATCCTTCGACTGGCGTGACGTTGCACCGGAAGAACACGCCTTCTCCTGGACGGTTGCCAAGTCCATGGAAAACGACATTCTCGAAGACATCCGGTCGGCCGTCGATGACGCGATCGTCAATCGCGTCCCCTTCGAGACATTTCAGCAGCAGCTCACGCCGATCCTTCAGCAGAAAGGTTGGTGGGGCCGGCACGTCCAGGAAGATCCGAAAGACGGCGCTTTGAAAGTCGTCCAGTTGGGAAGCCCGCGCCGGCTGCGCACCATCTATTGGGCAAACACGCGCACGGCTCATGCGGCCGGCGAATGGGAGCGCACGCAACGCAACAAGCGCTTTCTGCCGTTCCTTCTCTACACGCTCAGCCGGGCGGAGCGCCGGCGCAAGGAACATGAAGGCTGGGTCGGCATCGTTCTGCCGGTCGATGATCCGTGGTGGAACACGCACTATCCGCCCAACGGCTGGGGTTGCCAGTGCGGCGTGCGCCAGATCTCGGAGCGCGAGGCGCGCAGGCTCGGCTGGGAAGATGGAATGGAAGGCCCGCAGGTGATCATGCGGTCCTGGAAGAACAAGCGAAGCGGAACGACCGAGATGGTTCCCTTGGGGATCGATCCCGGCTGGGCAAGCAATCCGGGGAAGCACCGTGCCCGCAATGCGTCGGAGTTCCTTTATGGGAAGCTGGCGGGTCTCACCGAGAACCGCCGCCGGGTCGCTATCGAGGATATTGTCGGTTCCACCCTCATGCGCGCCATTGTCGAAGAAAGGCTACCGAAAGGAGCGTTCCTTCCCGTCGCTCAGCTCGGCCGTGAGCTCATGGAAGTGGCCGGCTCGAAAACCTCCACCATCCGCCTGTCGCCGTCCAGCGCCGCCCATATTCTCAATGATGACCCGGAGCGCAGTCTCGGCATTCAGAGTTTCCGCGATGCGATATCGGTGATCATTGAACCGAAGCACGTGTTTCATTCACGCAATAGCCTCGTGCTTCTCGGCATCGCATCGGAGCAATGGTGGCGCGTCGTCATCAAATCCACTGATCAGGGTCGGGAATGGTGGCTCACCTCGTTCCATCGCAAGAGTGCGAAGGACATCGACGATGTGGTCGAAGCTGCGAAGAAGCGTGGGAAACTGATCGAGTGAGGGAAAAGGCGCGGAGGGTCGTCAATCCCTCACAGATCCGGCAAGGCCGTCCTGGTGAAACTGGCTCGCGCCTGAAACGAATATGCGCTACCCCTTGCGGGTTTTCAAGTTCTGATGGAGCCACAGTTGCTTGAAATTATTGGTGCACTGCATGTCCAGATCGGTAAAATCGCCGGCACTTTGGGTGAATTACTCGTTGGTCCCGAGAAGCAAAATGCGATCATCGCATTTCTGCACGAATGGCAGACCCTAATTGCTGGTGGCTTAGCACTAATTGGTGCGTCGTTCGTCTATCGCCAGTTGCTAGATGAGCGCCGGCGACACCGTTTGGAACGGGAACGAAGAACAAAGGCAGCCCGTATCCGTACGCCTCATGCTCTGCAAGAGATACACAATTATCTTGACGCTTGTTTGGAGCAATGGATCGCAACCGCCCCACCAGAAAGAGTTGACCCGCCCTTTAGCGCTCTAAATACGCTCATGGAGGGTGCCGTCGATGTGGACGAGCAATCATACGAGAGCATCCAAGAGTTGGTTTTCCATGCGCAAGCGTTTGATGCCCGAGTGAGTGAACCAGTGTTCTCGAGGCCGATGAACTATCGAGGCACAATGGGCGTCGACCTAATGACGTTCTACTACCTAGCGGATCGCCTATACGATTTCGGCAGAATGAGAGTTGAGAAGCTCCCCTACATACCCCCAACCCGTCATGACCTGTGTCAAATCTTTGCGCAGGTGATCCTTTTTAAGAAGCTATCGCCCGACCGCGACGAGGAGAAGCTACATGCGGAGCTCAGCAGGGCTCTGGATATACGGTTCCCCGAAACAAGGTCGACGAAAGACTTGAAATCTCCAGCATCTAGTTAAACAACGAGGAAGCGCCTTTGGCTGGCCGTTCTGCCGCCGCCATATGGCACCTTCGATTTCCAGCGTCACAGGCGCGCGTGGACGCCTGAAGCGGCCAGTGACACGCGGAACACCCCTGACGCGCGTCAGCGGGCTTTGAACACCCCTCAAATTTGATCGTGAGTTGATGCGTCGGCCTGACATTGTCAGGGGCGGCACGGAACCGCGAAGCATTCAATTTGTCGCCCATGAACACGGCGACCGCAACAGCAATTTTCAAAACCGATCTCGCAGCCTCGATAAACGGGGCTCCAGAGTGGGTGCAACTGTTTCCGGCAGGCCCGGAGCTGAAGGCGCGTGACGGCCGTCGCTGGATTGCGGATCCCGACGCAGTGATTGCCGCCTTTGCGTCAAACCGCGCCCCTCTCCCGATCGACTACGAGCACGCCCAGGACCATCTGGCGACGAAAGGGCTCGAAGCACCGGCCGCAGGTTGGATCGTCCAGGTCGAGAACCGGGGCGGTGCCGTATGGGGCAAGGTTGAGTGGACCGACAAGGCGGCCGCCATGGTGGCGGCGCGCGAGTACCGCTTCCTCTCACCGGCGTTCAACCACCTGAAGAACGGAAAGATCACGCGTCTCCTCGGTGCGGGCCTCGTCAATCGGCCTGCCCTAGAGATGACCGCACTCAGCCGTGAGGCAAACAACCAGGAGAAAGAAGACATGAAGGCTATCGCCAAGGCGCTCGGCCTCGACGAGGATGCTGACGAAAAGGCAGTTCTCGCCGCGATCGCAGCCCGTGACAGCGAGCGCACGGCGCTGCTGAAGGAACTGAAGCTCGATCCAAAGAAGGCGGCACACAAGGATGCGCTCGCCGCGATCGCCTCCTTGCAGGGTGAAGTCGAGACCGCAACCACCGCCCTGAAGAACGCGCCGGCCGAGACCGAAGTCGCGGCCCTGCAGCAGTCGCTTGAGGACACCAAGACGGCCCTGGCCGCCCTCCAGAAAAAGGATGTCGAGCGCGATATCGATATCGCGCTCGACGAAGCAACGAGCGCCGGCAAGATCACGCCAGCGTCCCGCGACACCTATCGCGCCATGTGCCAGGCCGATGGCGGTCTTGAGCGGTTCAAGGCGCTGGCTGCCACGCTTCCGGTCATCTGCGAGCCATCCCGGCTGGGAGAGAAAGCTGCCGAGACCGAGGAAGAGGAAGTCGACGCAACCGCACTCGCGGCTGAGGCCACCCGGTACCAGGCAGAGCAGCGCGCCGCAGGCGTGACGCTCTCCTATTTCGAGGCGGTCTTCGCGGTGAAAGACAAGAAGGAGAAGCGCGCATGACCCCGCTGCTTATCAAGAGCTTCCGTGCCGCGCTGATCGTCGCCGGCAATCGCATCGTATCCGCCGCCGCTGACGGCGAGGTCAACACCGCCTCGGCCAACACCGATCCCTCCATCGGCATCAGCAATGCAATGGGCGCAGAGGCCGGCAGCATGGTCGACCTGACACAGGTGGGTTGGGCAGAGCTGAAGCTCGGCGGGACGGTGTCGTTCGGCGATCCGCTGACGAGCGATGCCGAAGGCCGTGGTGTCGAGGCAACGCCGGTCACCGGCACCGTGGTCCGTGTGGCTGCCATCGCCATGGCTGACGGCGAGGTGGATGAGGTTATCCCCGTCCTCGTCATGCCGAGCATTCTGGCAACGCCGGCCTGAGCCAGCATTCTCAACGAGGACACTCACACATGAACCGCCCATTTCCCACAGACCCCACCCTGACGGCGATCGCCATTGGCTATCGCAACCCTGCGCACACGCTTATCGGCCGCCGCGCACTGCCGCCGCTTCCGGTCCTTTCGGAGAGCTTCAAGTGGACGGAGTTCCCGCTCGGCGAGCGGTTCACCGTTCCGGAAACCGAGGTCGGCCGTAAGGGTCGCGTCAATCAGGTTGAGTTCACGGCCACCGAGAAGGATGCATCCGTCAGAGACTATGGCCTGGACGATGCTATCCCGTTCTCGGACATCCGCGAAGCCGCCCGTGCCCGTGCCGAGAAGCGTTCGAAGTTCGATCCGCGCGCGGCTGCAACCGAGGGCCTGACCGACCTCATCGAACTCGGTCGCGAGATTCGCGCCGCCGCCGTGGTGCAGGATCCGGAAAACTACGCTGCCGACAAGAAGATCGCGCTGGCCGCTTCCGACCAGTTCGACAACTACGGAAGCAACAGCTCCGACCCCTATGGCGTGATCGACGAGGGCATGGACAAGACGCTGGTCTATCGGCCCAATCATATTGTGATGGGGCAGCCGGCCTGGTCCAAGCTCAAGCGTCACCCGCGCCTGATCAAAGCGGTGAAAGGCGGGCTCACGGAAGACGGTGCGATCACGAAGGCGCAGTTCGCCGACCTTTTCGAGATCGAGCCGGAGAACGTCCTGATCGGAGCGGCCTTCGTCAACGCTGCCAAAAAGGGCAAGGAAGTCTCGCTCAGCCGTGTCTGGGGCAAGTCTATCCAGCTCCTTTACCTGGACCCGTCGAAGCGCGCATCCAACGACAATGTCATCACATGGGGCTTCACCGCCGAGTATGGCGGTCGGATCGCGGGATCGCAGGTCGACAAGGATATCGGCCTTGAAGGCGGCGAACGCGTGCGCGTCGGTGAACGTGTCCGCGAACTGACGGTGGCCAAAGATGTCGGCTACCTCATCCAGAACGCCGTGAGCTGACGTTCCAACTCACTTGCCGGCCGCGCCGCCGATGGCGCGGCCGGGATTTCCGAATGGCCTCAAACGAGGCTTTTCGCAAACCCCGGAGGCAGATGATGAGCAACCGCAGAAACCGTTCGACCAGCAGCAAGGAGACCGAAGTGGCCAGAGCCGGCGCTGAGACGTCCGACAATCAGGTCACACCCACCGCACAGCCGGAGCCGGGCGAAGGTCAGGCGGGCGGGCAGTCAGCCAATGACGCCGGCGGCGAGAATGAACAGACCACGCCCGCGCCACAGCCGAACCCGCCCGCAAAAGCGAGCGGCAAGCGATCCGGCCCGATCGCCAAGCAGCTCGTTCGATACAAGGGCAAGACCTACGGCCCTGGCGAAAGCGCCGGCACAGAGCTTCCTGCAGACATCGGTGAAGACACGCTCGCCAGCTTCAGAGCGCTCGGCGCTATCGAATAACTCCCGAGAAAGAGCCCCGCAGGCGTCCGGCGCATCGCCTGCAGCCGTCTTACGGTGGGCTCATCGACCGCAGGAGCGGCTGGCGCCGTAGCCGCTCCAACCCGCACTTCAGACGAGTTGATCCATGGCTTACGCGACCCGCGCAGAAATCGAACAGATCTGGGGCGAACAGTTCGTCATCGATCTTCTGCCGCTCGATGTCGATGCGGCCGAAGCGATCGGCAACGCACTTACCCAGGCAAGCGCGGAGATCGACGTTCACCTCTCTGCGCGCTACGAGACGCCACTGGAAGGCCATCCCGCCGCGCTTGTCATGCCGGCGGTCAACATCGCCGTCTACAACCTTGCGATCCGGCACACCTCGCTGACCACCACGATCGAGGACCGCTACAAGCAGTCGATCAAGATGCTTGAGCGGATAGCGGACGGCAAAGCCGGTCTCGGCGCAGACGAACCATCCGTCTCCACCGATCCGACCACATCGTCAGGCGGCGCTGCCTTCACGGCCAATGAGCGCGTCTTCTCCCGGAAGAACCTGCCATGAGCAATGCCGTCCTGGACGTCACCGCTCACGGTCTCGACGAAGCCATTCTTGCCATCGAAGGCATCGCCGATGCGCCGCGCCTGGAGCTGATGGAGGGCATTGGCCGTCTCGTCCAGGAGCAAACCCGCCGCCGCATTGAGGAAGAGAAGACAGCTCCGGACGGTTCGGCCTGGAAGCCCAACCACGCCGGCACGTCGATCCTCTACCAAAGCGGCGCTCTTTCGGCCTCGATCGACTATCGAGCAACAGAGACCACTTCGCTTGTCGGCACTGGCCTGATCTATGCGCGGATCCACCAGGACGGCGGCGTCATCACGCCCAAGAATGCCGACGCGCTGGCCTTCCAGATTGGCAACAAGTTTGTGATGACCAGCCGCGTCACCATGCCGAGGAGGCAATATCTCGGTCTGTCGGCCGACAATCAGCGTGACATCGTCGAGGCCGCAGAAGACTGGGTCGGGAGGCTGCTGCAATGAGCGACGCTGCCGCCCGCATCAATGCGTTCCGCGCCGCCGTGGTCACAACGGTGAAGACTGCGATGCCAGCCTTGCGCCAATGCGAAGAGCAGTTCGGCCGCTTCAACCTGGATGATCTGGAGACCAACATCATCCCTTCACCGGCCGTGCGGATAGCGGTCCTGAAGGCGGGTATAAGTGACCAGGCCGGTGGTGAGGTCGAGGCGAACCTTTCCTGCGCCGCCTTTATTATCACCGATGGAAGAGAGCGCGACGCGCAGGCATGGACCATCGCCGAGGCGCTCGTGGTGCTCCTGCACTCGGCGCAGATTTGGGGTCTCACCAAACTCGGAGCACCCGAGAAAGTCGAGATCCAGCCGCTTGTCACCGTCAAGCTGAAGAAGCGCGGCGCAGCGATCATAGCCGTAGAGTGGACACAGCGTCTGCGCAATCTGGGCGACGGCATCTTTGATGACGAGCAGCACCTGCTGACCGAGCTCTATGTGAACGACGAACTTTGGATCCCCGAAGCGGGAGGGTCGAATGGATAGGCGCGACCTGCGGATCCTCGCCGGAGAGTTCCGTCATATCTACAAGGCGATAGACGACCTGCAGCGCCGGCACGCCGCCGCGCACATGACCGGAAAGGTGGCAGAGATCGACGGTGACCGCGTGCGCCTGGAGCTGTTGCCGCCAGATGGGCGCACCGGCAAGCCGTTCCTTTCGCCATGGGTGCAAGTTCAGGAAGCGGCCGGTTCGACCGGCTCGCATTTCCCGGTCGCGGTCGGCGACCCTCTGCGGCTGTTTTCTCCCAATGGCGAGCTTGGCCCGCAATCCATCGCCATCCGCGACGGCTACACCGACGACGCCAAGAACCCCGCCGAAGACGGGGAGTTCGTCCTGGCACACGGCAATTGCGCGATCCGCTTCAAGAACGGCGCAGTCGAGATCGACGCAAACGACATCACGCTGAAGAGCAAAAACCTTTTCCACAACAAGCGCAACATTGGCGACACGCACGTTCATGGCGGCGTGGAACCCGGTGCTGCTGACACCTCAACACCGCACTGAAAGGTCCCTTAAATGAGCAATAAAAAGCCCTTTGAAGTCACCGAAAAGGCCGGCGCGTTCGTCGCTGGCATGCGCAATCCCGGCGCGGGCGAGACCCTGCAGCTGACGGAAGAGCAGGCGCGCTATCCGCTGATCCTCGGCGAACTGCGCCGGCCCGAGAAGAAGTCGCAGGAGGCCAAGCCCGCCGCGACTTCAAACTCCAAGACTAAGAAGGACTGATCGATGCGCACGGGAACCGATGCGGAGACGGGCATGCTGCTGACCGGCTGGGACCATTGCGTCCAGTCGATCCGCAAGTGCCTGACCACCCGCATCGCGTCCCGTGTCATTCGCCGGCACTTGGGCTGCCTCGTTCCGGAACTCCAGGACCAGAATGCCGACCCGCGCACGATCTTCAAAGTCTACGTAGCCATCGCCGAAGCGCTCGCGGATCCCGACAGCGGCGAACCCGGCTTCGGTCTGCGCACCGTCGAGCTTGTCGAAGCCGGCCGCTCCGGCCGATTTGTCTTCCTGCTTGACGGCGTCTTTTTCCCGCGTGGCCATCTCGGCGATTTCTCGATCCGCGAAGATCGGCAGGCGCGGCTCGACATTCAGGGAGCAATCGCATGACGACTGCAAACCCATTTTCGCACTTACCACCACCCGAGATGATCAAAGCGCTCGATGTCGAGGCCATTCTTACGGAAGTGCTGGCGGACATGAAGGCGCGATTTCGGGCCGCCGGCATTCCTTTCGATGTAGAGAACACGGCCTATGAGCCGGCCGTTATTCAGGGCGAGACAAACAGCTTCAGGGAAAACCTTCTCCGGGCTGCAATCAATGACGCGGCGAAGGCCAATCTCGTTGCCTTCTCAAGCGGCTCCGACCTCGATCACGTGGCCGCGTTCTATGACGTGACCCGGCTTGCTGACGAGCGCGACGACGCGCTTCGCCTGCGCACCAGCCTTGCCATTCAGGCGCGCTCGCCTGGTGGCTCATCTTTCTGGTATGCTCAGGCCGCCAGGCGCGCGGACGTCCGGATCCGCGATGTCGCCGTGTTCCGCGATGTATTCCTGCCGATCATTCATGTCGCCGTCCTTTCAAGCGAAGCCGGCGGTGTCCCGGATGCGGCAATGCTCGATGCCGTGAGCGCCGAAGTGCAGAGCGACCGAGTGCGGCTCCTGAATGACACGATCGTGGTGCAGTCGGCGGTGTCGCAGACCCTTCCCGTGAAAGCGGGCATCTGGCTGCTGCCTTCCGCTCCCATGGCGACCTTCGATCGACTTGCCGATGAGTTGCGCGCGGCCTGGGAGCGGGAGACCGGTATCGGCTTTGACCTTGAACCATCTTGGATCGAGGCCCGGCTCCACGTTTCCGGCGTCAAACGGGTCGAGATTGAGGTTCCCTCCTCCCCGGTTGTCGCTGCGCCGGGAACCGCCATCGCGCTCGGTGATATCGATCTGACATTCATGGGGCGGGACTATTGAGCGAGCGCCGCCACCTTCAACCAAACAACGCGACGCGGTACGAACGCGCGTTGTCGGAAGCGCTCGATCGCTCGCCGGAGCTCGCTCCTGCCATTGAGGCACTACGTGGTTTCAAATTCAACCCGACCGATGCGCTGTTGCCCTACATGATCGAGGAGTACGGGCTTACCGAGATTGCCGACTATCTGCCGGATCTGCGTGTTGCGCTTTCCGAAGGCATTCTCTGGCAGCGCAGCCGGGGAACTCCTTCTGCCATGCACCGAGCGCTCGGATGGGTCGGCTGCGACGGCGAGATCGAGGAGATGTCGCCTCTTCGTTTCAAATGGTGGTGGTTCCAGGTCCATCTTCCGGACGAGCGTCGTTCCACCGCATTCGCCAGACCGATGACGGAAGTGGCGCGCGCCACCAAGCCACTGCGCTCCGAACTCGCCCGCGTCACGGCCGGCTTCGACAAGCGCGCTTTCCTTCTCAACGGATCGCGGCTGAACGGCGGTGCCCTTCTCAACTCGTGGTCGGGCGTCCGCATCCATGATGGCGGTCCTGTCTTTTCTCTTCGGGTGAGCCATGGAGAGAGGACTGACGCCGAAACAGGTATCGGCTTGGCCGGCCTGAAGGCCACGTTCCACTGGCGGCGGCGGCGCACCAACGCGGCCGCCGGTACCGAGCAGCGCTCTTCACTTAGCCTTAGCTACTCAACACAGCCTGCCGACACCACAAAGAACATCTCTTTCCAGAATGCGCCCTTCGTCGAGTTGCCCTTCGAGCAGCCGACACCGCGCGTGCAAGTGAGGTACTAGATATGGCAATATGGACACTCGGTGGTCGACAGGTAGCTGCACAGCTGCTTCTTGGCGAGACCTTCTTTCTCGGCGTGGGAGAAGGTGACGTGGCCTGGGACACGGTACCTGTCCCGCCTTCCCCCACTGACACAAACCTTGTTGACCGGGTCGGCGTCACGCGCCTTCGCGACATCCAGTTCGCCGCAGAGGATCCGGCCGGTGGCATCACCATGGCGGACGGTTCCAAATGGTCGTTCTCTGCACAACCGACGCGCTACGTATTCCTTGACTTCAAGCTCGACCTTGCTGACGGCGATGGCCACACCCTGCGCGAAACCGGCCTTTTCCATGGAACCGAACTCGCCCCGGCCGTGCCGGCCGGTCAGATGTACATCCCCGATGCGGACATCGTCGACTATGGCCGGCTCATGCAGGTCGATCGGTTCAACTCGGTGATCCGGGACGGATCGCTTGAGCAGCGCTTCACCTACATCATCACGCTATAGGCCCGCCTCATGACTCAGAGCTTGATCAAGCGCCCCGGATACACTGACCGCTTCGACAGAAGCACAAAGCACTTCGCGGTCGCGTTCCCCGATGAGCAGCGATATCTGCAATCGGCCGAACTCAACGAAATGCAATCGCAGGCTGATGACAAGCTGCGCCGTGTCGCCGAATACATCCTTCAGGATGGTCGCATTGTGCGTGGTGACGATCCGGTCGTCACCCCCGTAGGTGAGGGCGAAATCAGCGTGACTGTGCGTCTGCCCGAATGCGCGATCTATGTCGGCGGTCTCGTTCACGATGTCGAAGCCGCGCAGTTTGAACTGCCCGCCACCGGGACCGTGATGATCGGCATTCGCCTTACGGAAAGCGTGGTCACCGATGTCGAAGACCCTGGCCTCAAAGGTCACCTGCAGGGCAGTGAGTCCTACGTGGAACCCGGCGCAGCGCGGATCCGCTTCGATGCATTTTGGGGAACGTCGGTGGATGGAGAGAGCGCTCCTCTGGTTTCCGTCTTCAACATGCAAGACGGCACCATCATCACCAACGAGACCAACACCGAATATTCGGAAATCTACCAGGCGCTCGCTGCGTACAGTTCGGAAAGCAATGGCGCCTATGTTTTCTCCGGCTGCGAGGTCGGTGCACTCGGTCTTAACGGAGAGGGCGAACAGGTCTTCACTGTTTCGGAAGGTGTCGCCTATGTGGGTGGCCGACGCTTGCCGCGTTCTCAAAGCCTGCGACTTCGTGTGCCTGAAGAACCTGACCTGCGCGAGGTCTCGGCCGAGCCGCATGCATTCACCGAGCCAAGCGGCGGCACACAGACATTCACGCTCTCGCGTTCGCCCATCGCAGATGTCTCGAAAATCACCATCATCGTGGAGACGACGGAAACGGTGGTTCACGGTGCATTTTCCGGGGCTTCAGACGCCCTGACTAACGCTTCGGTCGAGAGCGTTCTTGAAATCAAACAGGGCGGCACGACCTACACCTCTCCGGCAGACTGGCTGCTGTCCGCTGGAGAGATCGACTGGTCGCCAGGCGGTGCCGAGCCAAACCCCGGTTCATCCTACACTGTCAAATATCGCTACTACCAGAACGTCGCTCCCGACCTCGTGACCCGCGACACCGTGACAGTCACCGGCGCGACACAGGGCACCAACGCGCTGGTCGATTACACTTACAAGCTGCCGCGCATTGACGTGATCGCAATGGATCAGTCGGGTTTGCTCACCTATGTCAAAGGCAATTCCGCGCTCTCCCGTCCCCGTTCCGCGATCATCCCTTCGACGCACCTGGAACTGGCGCGCGTAATCAATCGCTGGGGCATCGCACCGACCATCGTCCAGTCGGCGGTTCGCAACGTCCCCTATAGCGAGATCAACGCCATGAAGCGGGCGTTGCTCGACATCTATGATCTGGTAGCGCAGGAGCGCCTGAAAGCAGACGTGACGGCTCGTGAGGTTTCCGCCAAACGTGGTGTCTTCGTTGATCCGTTCCTCGACGACGACATGCGCGATCAGGGTGTAGCACAGACAGCTGCGAGCTTTGGCGGGCGTCTTCGCTTGCCGGTTCTTGCCCAGGTCCATGAGTTTCCCGCCTTGATCTCCGTCCAGCACCTGGACTTCACCAATGAAGCGATCATCTCGCAGCTCCGCCACACGCACGGGATGAATATCAACCCTTATGCGACGTTCACGCCGATGCCGGGTCGCGCTACCCTTGAGCCATCGTCGGACATTTGGACCGAAACGGAAACTCAATGGACGTCCCCGCAGTCCCAGGCGTTTGAGGCCGCAGAGGGCGAGGCCATCACAGGCGTTTCGCTCGAACAGGAAGTGGAGCTTGTCCGAACGACCACGCGCCCGGCCGGCATGATCAGGCAAAGAGCCGTCAACTTCAGGCTGGAAGGGTTCATCCAAGACGAAGTCATCGAGCGCGCGACATTCGATGATGTCGAGATCGCATTGACGGGCCACACGCCTGCCGATGCTGATGGCGTTGTCACCGGGAGCTTCGACATTCCAGCAGACATTCCCGCAGGCGCGAAGCTCGTCCGGTTCTTCGGGAGCGCTGGCACGCGGGCATCAACGACCTATGTCGGCCGGGGCACGATCACCGTTGAGGAATGGCGCCTGGTTTCCACCCTTGGCACGACAACAGCGGACATGCCGCAGCCGATCAATCCACCGCAGGTGATCAACAATACCACTGCTACGATTGGCTGGGACCGTTCTGTCGATCCAAACCAGCGCGACAACGGCAGCAACGACCCGCTCGCTCAGACATTCACGCTCGCAAATGACCGCTGCATCACGGGTGTCCGCCTGAGGTGTGCAAAGAAGGGGTCTGCTACGAACGCAATACTGGTCCAGCTCCGTCAGACAGATGTGGGCATTCCCAACCGGATCGTGTTGGCAGAGGCATTCGTGCCCGGCACGGACATCGAAGAAGGCGAGATTTTCACTGCCTCCTTCTCCGTTCCAGTTTTTCTCGAGCGGGGTCGCGAGTTTGCGTTCGTTGTGTTGACAGACGACCCTGAGCATTCACTTGCAGTAGCCAGTGTTGGGCGCATCGATCAAAGCGGCGAGGTTGTAACCGAACAGCCCTTCGTTGTCGGCGCTTTGCTCTCTTCCTCGAACGCTTCGACATGGACACCCCACAACGAGACGGACCTGTGGTTCCAGTTGCTCGCAGCGCGGTTCAATCCTGTAGAGAAAACAGTGCCGGTTGGCGCGTTCACGGCGACGAAGATGTCCGACATCATCGTAAGTGCCGGGGTCGAGTATCCAGACAACCAAGCGGATGTCACCATCCGCCTGACGCGCCCCAATGGGGAGGTGATCACTGCAACGCCAGGACAGCGCATTCGCCTGGACGAGTTCATCGAGAATGAAACCATCCAGGTGGCGGCCGTGTTGACGGGAACCGAAGTGACGACACCGTTTCTCTTCCCAGACGTGCAGCTAATCGAAGGAGAGCTGCAGACCTCGGCCAACTATGAAAGCCGCGTGGTCGAGGCTGACGGAGCCGACCGAACGTCGGTGACGTTCGATGCGTTCCTGCCTACCGGCTCCACGGTGACCGTGGAGATCGGAGAACCCGGTGACTTCGTAGCGGCCTCTGTCTCCAGTGCGCGCCCTCTTGGCGACGGCGTGGTGGAGCAGACCTATCAACGAACCCCTTATGCGCCGCAGGACGCGAAGACGCGGATCACGCTGACCGGCACGCCGGCGGCGCGCCCGTATCTGAGCGGCCTGCGCATGGTCACAACGGAGGTGTAAGGTGTCCAACACCGCAAACTACAACTGGCCGAAACCCCGAACGCCCGGCGCATCGCAGATTGTCGAGATCCAGCGCGTGGCAACCGCGCTGGATCAGGCCGACACCAAGGCAAAGGAAATCAGCGATGCCCTGGCGGCGCTCAATGCGGCCTACGACGCGCACACGCACGCTTATGGTGACCTGACAGGGCGGCCGACGACAGTCGCCGGGTTCGGGATCACCGACGCCTACACGAAAACCGAGATCGACACGAAGATGGCGGCCGACATCGATGCCGCAATCAATGCGCTGATCAACGGATCGCCGGGTGCACTCGACACGCTACAGGAACTCGCCACGGCGATGGGAAACGACCCAAACTTCGCCACCACGGTAACGAATTCACTGGCAACCAAGCTTGTGAAGTCGCTCAACCTTTCGGATCTGCCTGACAAGGCCACAGCCCGTTCGAACCTAGGTCTTGGTTCTGCCGCCGTTGAGAGCGCATCTGCCTTTCTACCTGCCGGTGGTAAAGCAGCCGATAGCGCCAAGCTTAACGGTATATCCGGCTCCACCAGCGCTAGTGGAAACACTTACGCGCAACGCGACAGTTCAGGTGATATTTCTGCTCGCCTCTTCCGTTCGGAATATGACAGCACGAACGGAAACATTGGGTTCTTCATGACGCAGATCGACACCGGTTCGAACAACTACATTCGACCGTCGACACCTGCTCAAGTTGCCTCTGCATTGGCGCCTGAATTGATGTATTCCGGCAGCGCTAAGAACAACACTAACTTTCCAGTCGGCCAAGTTTTGCTGCTCCACGATGCTGGCGCAATAAGGAACTCTTCAGTGTCAGTCCGTTTGTGGGGTGACAACCGGTTTTCGACAAATGGCGGCGGTGCCGTTCTTAGCGGTACATGGCGTTCGCGCGGCGAATACGCTGGCGGTGGTGCTTGGAGCATAATGGCGCAGAGAGTCGCATAGGAGTATAAAAAATGAAGCCCAATCTCCTGTCCCTGAAGGCTGTGCGCGCCACAGACAAGGCTGATGTTTTTGTGGCCACGCTAGATTTCGAGCTCTTAGACCCGCAAACGGGAGAACTCATCGAGACTGTGACCGATGCCGAGTATGGAGTTGTTCCGGAAGATACCTTCGGTCTGTCACCACAGGTTGTTCTGGCGGTTGCGGAATGGATCGCCCAAGGTAGATACATCACACCCTATTCCTCACCGACTTCTGAAGAGCTTCGCGCGATGATGCCTTCACTGTCGGCGCGCGAACTCCGTTTAGGACTTATAGCGAACGGTATCGCGCTCGCATCTGTTCAAGAGGCCGTAGATGCCATCACCGATCTGGCGGAACGCGAGAAAGCGCAGGTGGAATGGGAGTATGCCGGCTCATTCGAGCGGACGCACGCTTTGATTGCGCAGATCGCAGATTATTTGGCTCTTACGCCTGAGCAGGTCGACGCTATGTGGTTGGCCTCTGCTTCGTGAACAACTATTCGTAGTTCACAAAGGAAGGTGCTGGAACTACTTGAAGAAGCCGGTCTGAAAACTTGATACTGAGCGGGCCAAGAATATCACCAAGAAGAAATGACCAAGGCACTGGGTAGCGAGAGGGACCATCGCCATAATCTTCACCGGGGCGCTCCTTCGCATTCTTTGCCGGGTTTTGCAGCAACAGCGGGTAAAGTAAGGTCAGTCGGGTTTCCACGTGCGACAACCAAGTGCTGGTGAACATGGTCCCAGGTCGAAAAATAAAAGCACCATTGCCGATTGCACGTTTGCGATTGCGTTTGTGATGTTTGTATATTCCCAGCGCGACAAGACTTGGTAACCGGCGACCAAGGTAGAACACATGTCCTTTGACACGGTTCTTGTGAAACCTCGCCATACCCCCAAAAACCTCCTGATAGCCGGCCCCGAATGCATCGGAATGGCCGAGCACATCAAACGCTGGCCGCCACGATTGAGATGTCATCTTAATGTCGGAGTACCCTCCACCAAAGTGGTGCATAAAGTATGCTCGGAGATAGTCGGACTGGTGAACCGGTGACAAATGCGCGAATGCCCGGTGTAACGGGTGACCAGGAAGAATATATTTTTCCAAGCTATGCTTATCGACAAACTCGATCTCACATTCAGTATTTTTTAAACTTTCGAAACAGCGTGCGCGTTGGTCGGACATCGTTGAAGAGCCGAACCAGAAAACGAAGATTCTGTTGTGCCAGTTCTCAAGACCTGAACGTTGGGCAATTTTCATGTGAAATGTTACCTTTTTGTAGTTTTTACGGCACTTTGGAAGTCTCAGACATAGCTAGTGAAAGCCAATCTTCCTTTTCACGGTTTCACGGCGCATTAAAAGGTCGACCAGCTTCTTAATGTTCTGCTCAACCGGCTTGGATAGCATGCGGTTGAGGCGTTTCCAGAACGATTGTTGAGGCCATACTCTCCGCATCCGTTCTCCGGCAATGGTACTCTTTAAAACGGATTGTGAAGGCCCTTCATACGCTCGATTCTGGATAACAATTGCCGGGTTAAGCTGATAGAGGCTGTGGGCGTTCATCGTGCGCTGTAGAAAAACCCAATCATCAACAGGCATTGAGAACCCTTCATCACTGAGTAGATACTCGGCGAAATCTCGTCTGATGATGTACCCGCCGAGGCACGTTCCATTCTTTATGATTCGCTGAAGTATCCGCCCCCCAGTGGCGGGTTTAGATTTCCGTGAAACATCAATTAACTGATGTGTAGTTTCCAGCGTTATGAACGCTACATCGTCGGGGATCCAAGCAGCATGTTTTGCAAAGTGAGCAAAATCGTCACTGAGATGCACATCATCTTCGAGCACTAAGGCGAACGCATCTGAACTGTTGCACAGTGTGCGCCAAGCAATGCGGTGACTAAGAAAACACCCGATCTCTCCCGGCGTTATGCAAGCATTCTGGTATTGATGCATGTCAAGCTTCCGGCCATCAA
Source organism: Nitratireductor sp. B36 (assembly GCF_020833685.1). Taxonomy (GTDB): domain Bacteria; phylum Pseudomonadota; class Alphaproteobacteria; order Rhizobiales; family Rhizobiaceae; genus Nitratireductor. The sequence goes on along the minus strand of NZ_JACKZY010000004.1, from coordinate 147,106 downwards.
CAGCTCGTATCCTTTCGAAATCAACATGCTGCCTAACCAGTTGCTCCTTCATGAATTTCAATCGCTCCGGCGAGCGGTCCAAATTGATTAGATACGTCTTTAGATCATGTCCCGAGTTCAACGCACCACTCCGCAAATAAGCACAGTATGTAAACTTGGCGTGGAGCTGAATTGCCGCTAACATGCGGGGAAGAAGCTTTCGCGCCTATATTCGCCCCTGACATTGTCAGGGGCGCTTCTCTTTAACCAAAACCTATCCTCTCTCAAAGCCTTTGAACCCGTCTCAAACGGCATTGGAGAGCGATTTATGGCCACTGCCCCCTTCAACCACGGCGTCCGCGTCATCCAGTCCGGAAACGAGCCGCGCCCGATTGCCGTAGCTGATGTCTCGTCCATCGGCGCGGCCGTTGTCGCGCCGGATGCCGACGCGAACGTGTTCCCGCCCGACGAGCCCGTTGCCTTCTTCACGCATGAGACCGACAAGGTTGCCGCCCTGGGCGCAACTGGCAACGCGATCGACATCGTGAACGCCGTCCGCGCCCAGGGTGTGGAAGGTCACATGGTCTTTGTCCGTGTCGAGGAAGGGGCCGATGAAGACGCCACCAGGGCAAACCTGATCGGCTCGGCCGCGTCCATGACCGGCGTCCACGCACTTTCCTACGCATCAGGGCACGTCGGGGTCGAGCCGGATATTCTGCTCGCACCGGGATACTCGGCCGGCCGCGTGGCCGACGCAAAGAACCCGGTGGCAGATGCCCTTGAGCAAGTGGCCGCGAAGCTAAAGGCGGTGGCTGTGATCGATACGGGCGGCACCGACAGCGCTTCAAGCCTCGCCTACCGCGCCGACTTCTCATCGCGCTACACCTACCTACTGGACCCGTTCGTGCGGGTTGCAAGCGGCGAAACCATTGTTTCCAAACCCGCCTCTCCCTTCGCGGCCGGCCTGATCGTGAAGAAGGACAAATTGAAGGGCGGTCCCTACTGGTCACCGTCCAACCAGGAGGCGCTCGGCGTTCTCGGCACGGCCCGTCCCATCACCTATTTCGACGGCGAGATCGATCACGAGGCGAACCTCCTCAATGAGGCCGGCATCGCCACGTTCATTCCCGCGCGCGTCGTCCAGGGCGTCGGTGGCCAGTATGCCGCCAATGGCCGGATCCTGTGGGGCAACCGCACGGCGTCGGATGATCCGCTCTGGAAGTTCATCAATGTCGTGCGCACCCGCGCCACCATCGAGAAGGCGATTGTCGCGTCTTTCCGCCCCTGGGCCAATGATGAGAACCTTTCATCGCAGCATGTCCTGGCGGTCATGCGCTCTCTGCAAGCGTTCCTCGATGAACTGACGGTGGTCGGCGCGATCCTCGGCGGCAATGTGTTCTGGGATCGCGGTCTCAACTCCAACGCCTCGCTGCGCGATGGCAAGCTGCGTGTTGAATTCGATGCGGAAGAGACGCCGCCACTCGAAGACCTGATCTTCGGTTCGCGCCGCAACGAAGACTATTTCGACACGCTCGCCGAGGACATCCAGCGCCGCATCTCGGTCGAGTTCTCCGGCAGCATCGCCGACTACATCTCCGGCTAACGGGAGCACGTTTCATGACCCTTCGCATCGTCCGGGGCTTCACGCTCTACGTCAACGACAACACCAACCTGGCGCTCGACATCGAGACGCTGAAACTGCCCACGCTGGAAGAGATCATGGAGAACTTTCAGCCCGGTGGCTCCGACCTCGAAATCGAGGTCGCCGGGCTCGGCACGAAAGCGCTCACCATGCCCTTCAAGCTGAAGAGCCACACGCCGGAAACGCTCGGCCTGTTCGGCGGCGCTCCCGGTGTCCGGAACAACTTCACCGGCAAGAAACTGGTGATCTCGGAAGAGGACGGCACCGAACACGAACATGCGGTCGACATCACTGGTCGCCTGTCGAAGATCGAGGGCGAGCAGCTCGAAGGCGGCAAGGCCACCGGCTATGACCACGAGATCAAATCGATCTGGAGCTACACCGAGTACTGGGACAGCCGCGTCATGCACCGCTTCAATTTCAAGAAGGGTGGGTGGGACATCCGCAACTTCGCGCCGGTCAACGAAACCCGCCGCCGTATCCTGTTCGGGTGAGCGCCATGAGCAAGAATGACGCCCTGAAACTGAAGATCGAAGTTCCCCTTCAGGTTCCGGTGACCGTGAAGGACGCTGACGGCAAGGAAGCCGAGCGCAGCACGATCACCATCCGCCGCCCCAAGACGCGGCACACCAAACGACTTGCCGCCATGGTCGGCGGCGACCTTCTTTCGCTTCTCCTGGCTGATGGCGATGATGCGGCGTCCAGCATCCAGGCGAAGGTGGAAAGCGGCGGCCGGGAAATGCTCGCCAAGCTGGTCGCAGGGCTTTTCACGGTGGAGCGCCTGGACGAACTGACCGAGCTCATCGCCGACATGTGCGAGGAACCCGCTTCCGTGATCGATGACATCGACGTGATCGACCTGCCGGCGCTTGGGACCGCGTTTCTCGGTTTTTTTCCGGGACTCCAGTCCGCAGCGTCTACGGCGTGGCGGCAGATATCGGACACCAGTTCCGGAAACTCCCTCACGAGCTAGACGAGACGGACTGGATCGAACTCGTCATCGCTCACGCGCATCTCGCCCGGCATCTGCAAGCCCGCTTCCCGGAGCCCTGATCGATGGACGTCTCCCTTCTCATCCGCCTCATTGACCAGGCATCCGCGCCCGCGAAGAAGATCGCGGGCGCGCTGGGCGGGATCCGTGAGAAGGCAAACGAGTTCAAGCGCGGCTTCGGCGGAGCGATCCGCGAGGGCTTCTCCGTAGACAACATCGAGACCGCGACCAGGAATGCCGAAACGGCGCTAAACAACGCACGCGGTCGACTGCTCGGTGCGTTCGGCATGGCGATGACACTTGCCGCCCCCATCGTTAAGGCCGGGCAGTTCGACCAGTCCATGCGTGGCCTGGACAAGGTGCTCGACGTCACCGAAAGCCGGTTGAGCCAGCTTCGCAAGTTCGCGCTCGACACCTCGGCGCTGATCCCGATCGCGGCGAGCGAGCTGGTCGAGCTGATGTCCGAGGCTGCACAGGGCGGTGTTCCTGAAAGCGATCTGGAAGCCTTCACCACATACGTTGCCAACGCGGCCGTGGCCTTCGACATGGCTGGCGGCCTGATCGGTGAGCGCTTTGCCAAGCTGCGCAACGTCTACAAGCTGAACCAGGACGGGATCGAGGATCTTGGCGACGCCACGAACCACCTCTCCAACAACATGGCCGCGAAGGCCAGCGAGCTCACCGACTTCACCAACCGTTCCGCTGGCGCGGCAGCCATCTTCAAGCTGACGGCAACCGAGGCAACCGCTGTCGGTGCCTCCATGATCGCCGCCGGCATCGTGCCCGAAACAGCAGCGCGCGGTTTCACCGCCATGGCAACCCGGATCCTGTCGGGCGGCAAGAAGATCGACCAGGCGTTCCAATCGGTCGGGATGAACCGCGAAGCCTTCCTGAAGTCGATGGAGACCGACGCGCCGGCCGCGCTGATCCAGCTGTTCGAAACGCTGGCCAAGAAACCGCAAGGCATGGAGGCCCTGATCGAGCTGGTCGGCCGTGACTTCGCGGACGATTTCGCAAAGCTGCTCGGCAACCCTGATCTGCTCGCACAGGCGCTAGACCTGGTTGCAGACAAGACGGCCTATGCCGGATCGGCGGTCGAGGAAGCAGCCAAGCAGGCCGAAGGCGCAGAGAAGAAGTGGGATCTGCTCGTTGGCAAATTGACCCGCATGGCAATCGTCCTGGGCGATCAGCTTCTGCCACAGGCTCTGGCGCTGGCTGATCAACTCGGCCAGCTCATCGACAGATTTGCAGAGTTTGCCGCTGCCAACCCGGAGCTGACCGGCGCGATCGTCAAGACGATTGCAGCGCTGATGGCCTTCGCGATTGGCGCGCGCCTGATCGGCTTTGCCGTGGCCGCCGTGCGCCTGCCCCTCATCAGGCTTCTTGGCTTCTTCCTCAAGTTCAACGAGGCGGGCCGGAACGTGGCCCTCGGCTGGCGTCTCGTTTCAGGTTCAATTCGGGGTGTCGGCCGCGCCGCCGGTCTCGCATGGCGTGGCGTCGACAAACTCGTGTCGAAGGTCGGCGGGTTGCCCAACGCGTTGCGCGCCGGGATGGCAGCGAGCTGGGTGATCCCGCTGGCCTTCGAGTTCTTCGACGACATGGGCCGCACACCTGAAGAGCGGCTTGAGCAAATCCGGCAGAACCAGGCCGCGTTCAAGAAGCTTGAAGAGAGCGTAGAACAGAGTTCGTTCGGCAAGCTGTGGCAGTCGGTGAAAGACTGGTCGAACGAGCAGATGGGCATGGAGGCTGGTGAGGTTCCAGCCGAGGTGCTTCTCGCGCGCATCACTGAAGGCTGGGGCGCGGTCGAGGCCTGGTATGCACAGGCCACCATCGATGTCGGCAAATGGGCCTCGGACCTGGTTGCCGTCGCATCGGGGCTTGCAGGCAACGCCGTGGATGGAACACTTGCCGGCTTGACCGAGGGCTGGGCGCAGCTTGAGGCATGGGTGCAGTCAAAGGTCGAGTGGCTGAAGAATGCCTTCTCCTTCGAATTCACACTGCCGTCCCTGCCGTCCTGGATGACCAACGAGAGCCCGGAAGACGCTGCTGCACAGAAGCGCTCCAAAGCCATCAGCGGCCGTGCCAACACGGCCAATGCCGCAGATGCCGGTCAGGGCGCGAGCGGCGGCGCATTCGACCAGATGCTTGCCGGGATGGATCGGGCCGCTTCGCAGGCGTCCTATGGTCTGGCGCGCGGCGGCACGGCCGTCGAGCAGGGAGGCCGGAAAGCCGCTTCCGCGCTCGAACAGGGCGCGGCGCAGTCTGCCGACCTGCTGAAAGAAGCCGCCCGCGCCATCGGTGCCGCAGCCTCAAGGCTCTCTTCAGCCCAGCCAGCCCGCGCGAGCGCCGGCAGCGGCGTGGGCAGCTCGATCGCCACCGCGCGAACCGGCGCATTGCATGGAGGCACTGAGTAATGGGAGGCACAGAGGAATGACACCACTGCTTGCCCTTGGCCCGCACATCTTCGAGATCGCGCCGCTCAATTTTCAGGAGATCGAGCGGCAGACTGAAACGCACTGGCCGGCCATTCCCCGCTTTGGCAACCGGCCAGGCCGGCAGTTCACCGGCTATGGCGAGGATCCGATCAGGATCTCCGGCCTTCTTTATCCGGACGAGTTCGGCGGCCGGCAGGAGTTCGAAGCGATCCGCGCCACCCAGGCCGCTGCCCACCCGGTTCTCATGATCGGCTGGTCGATCGCTGTCGCCACAGCCGCGCAGGTGTTCGGCCGCGTGGTGATCCTCTCGGTGCGTGACCGGCAGACAAGCATCAACCGGCAAGGTTATGGGCGGCGGCTGAGCTTCGATATCGAGGTCGCGCCCGCACCTGGCAGCGGCTCGCCAGTGGGTCTGTTCTCATGAGCGCCCGTATCATCCCTGCAGGGCGTGTTCGGGTTCCGCTCGAAGACATGATGCTCGATCAGGTGTGCTTTGAATACGCCCTGGCGCATCTGCGAGACCGCCGGCAAGCCGGCAAGCTGCCCGGCTTTATGGAGGCCACGCTGGTGGCCAATCCGGGCCTTGCGCGCCTCGGTCCGGTGCTGCCGCGCGGCACGGAGATCAATATGCCGGAGTTCGTCATCATCCAGGAAGCCGCAACCGTGAGGCTCTGGGATTGATGATCCGCACGCATCCATTCATTGAAGTGAGCGTCGCCGGCCGCACTGTGAGCGATGCCTTCTATTCTCTCCTGGTCTCTGCCTCGATCTACGACGCGCCCGGCCAGGAAGCCGACACATGCGAGCTGGAGTTCGATGACGAGAACAACCTGATCGAGGTTCCCGAGATGGGTGCCGAGATCTCGGTTAGGTTCGGCTTTCGCGGTGCCAGCACATGGAAGATGGGTGTCTTCATTTTCGAGAAGGCGGATTACGCCTTCGGCCCGCGCGGCGAGTTTCTCCGCTTCTCCTGTCGCTCGGCCGACATGCGTTCCGATGTGAAGGAACCCCTGTCTGAACATTTTGACGAGAAGAGTGTGGGAGACATCGTCCAGGAGCTGGCTGGCCGCCATGGTTATGAAGCCAAGATCAGCCCCGGCCTTGCCGGGCTGCAGCTGCCCTATATCGCCCGCACCGAGCAATCGACCGTGGACTTCCTCACCCGCCTGGCTGACCGCTGCGGCGGCCAGTTCTCGGTCAAGGGAAACCGCTTCCTCTTTCTGGAGCGTGGTGTTCTGCCGCCTATTTCCATCGACAAGAGCGACTGCGAGAGCGGCACCTTCTCGATTGAGCCCCGGCCGCGCTACGGCAAGACACAGGCGGGCTGGTACGACCGGGCGCGAAACGAGATCAAATACGAAGACTTTGAAACCGGCCTCAAAGGCCCCGTGAAGCGCCTTCGAACGACCTTCGCCAACGCGGCCGAGGCACAGAAAGCGGCCAGTGCCGAAGGCAGCCGCCTCGGCCGCGCCACCGGCTCGGGCTCAATCACGCTTGCCGGCATGCCGGAGGTGATGGCCGACACGCCGATCATCATCACGGGCATGCGCAGGGAAGCCAATGGCGAGTGGCGCGCGGCCAGCGTCGAGCATCGCTACGATGACACATACATGACTACAATCGAGCTGGAGGCACCGGAAACCGGAAAGACGTAAGACGGGGGCCGGAAAGCCCCGGCAGCGGGTCGATCGCCAAACCAATCCCGCCCGACAGCGAATAAGCATAACCGTCGCACCCGCCGCTCTTTCGAGCGGAGGCAATGTGGCTGATTCTTCCTAACAAAGTATGCCTCACAACAAAGACCACTCACCCGTCACTCCCGTCCGGCCCGTGGCCGGCTACATCGGCGGCAAGCGCGCTCTCGCCCGCCGCCTCTGCGAACGCATCGCCGCTACGCCTCATTCGCTGTATGCGGAGCCGTTTGTCGGTATGGGCGGCGTCTTCTTCCGCCGTCAGCAGATGCCCCAAGCCGAGATCATCAACGACCGCAATGGCGAAGTGGTGAACCTCTTCCGCATCCTTCAGCGCCATTATCCGCAGTTCATGGACACGCTTCGCTTCCAGATTACCTCGCGCCGTGAGTTTGAACGCCTGAAGGCGAGCGACCCCGCCACGCTGACTGATCTGGAGCGTGCCGGACGCTTCCTCTACCTCCAGCGTCTGGCGTTCGGCGGCAAGGTGGCTGGGCAGAACTTCGGCGTGAACCGGGACGGCCCGTCGCGCTTCAACCTCACTCGGCTGGCTCCCATGCTGGAAGAGGCGCATGAGCGCCTGGCGGGCGTCGTCATCGAGAACCTGGACTGGCTGGACTTCATCGAGCGCTATGATCGGCCGGATACGCTCTTCTATCTCGACCCGCCTTATTACGGCTCGGAGGGCGACTACGGCCGCGCCCTGTTCGACCGCGACCAGTTCGCCCTCATGGCCGATCGGCTCGGCCAGCTTAAGGGACGGTTCATCCTCTCGATCAACGATGTGCCGCAGATCCGGGAACTGTTCTCAGGGTTTGATATGGAGGGCGCCGAGCTGACCTATTCCATCTCAGCCGGCAACGGTACGAGGGCGAAGGAACTGATTATTTACTCGGCCGAAGATCAGGACTGAGCCAGAAGCCCCTTCAAACACCCTTTGACGGGGCTTCGAAGAATTGTGACTGGTCTAAAAAGCGCTGACAAAAATCCAAAAAGCGGCGACCGGCTACACCGGGTGCGCTTCAGGGCTCGATTGGAAAATGGCGGAGAGAGAGGGATTCGAACCCTCGATACGGTTTCCCGTATACACGCGTTCCAGGCGTGCGCCTTCAACCACTCGGCCACCTCTCCACGGCACAGCTTTATCGGCTGCGCGAGGGTCATCTAGTCGATCTGATCGAGAATGCCAAGTCCAGTCTGTGACAGTTTTGCAATTTGCCGCACTTTCCTGCGCCTGGCCCTCTCTTACTCTCAACTTTCCGTAAGGTGATTGCCAAGTCGGGTCGCCCGGCCTATGTCTCGCACGGGTCGTTTTGTGGTTTGATGGCCCATGCCGGCAGCGGCACAGAGGTGAGGCCTGAATGTTTCGTCTGTTCTTTCGGATTTTGGCTGTTTTCGCTCTTGCAATCGCCGTTGTCATGGCCGTGATCGACGCCACACGCTCCATCGCCGCTGACGCCCTGACGTTCACGCCATTGGGCGAAAGCTGGTACGCTGTATCGCCCGACACACTCAATCTCGCGCAGGCAGTCATCCAGCGCTATACATTTCCCTTCATCTGGGACCCTGTGATCATCCAGATCCTGACCCTGCCGGGCTGGCTGGTCTTCTTCGCTCTTTCTCTCATTTTCTACATTGTCGGATACCGACGCCGGCGGACTGTTCTTGCCTGAATGCAGCAAACAGACTGACGCTGCTTCGCGTGCTGCGCAGCCTGCAAGACCATCTCAAGTCGTTTTTCCGAACGGTCAAAATTCCGCGTGAATTTTCATTTCAGCCGTGCAAGAGTGCCCGTAAGGGGAGAGCGGAAGACTTTCTCCATGCCGTTCCCGATGGTCCACGGCCGTTGCGGGACGCTCGCAAGAGTGCTTGAGCGGATATGCCATTCGAGGCTGCCCGCTCGTGCGGCGTAGACGGAAACACAAGACAACCGACAGGGTGTGGATCACATGAAGCGTATTGTTCTCGGCCTTCTGGCCGCTACCGCGATGTCCGCAAGCGCATTTGCGGATGAGATCGCTCCGGCTCTCATCTACGATCTGGGTGGCAAGTTCGACAAATCGTTCAACGAGGCGGCCTATAACGGCGCCGAGCGGTTCAAGGAAGAAACCGGGATCGAATATGTGGAGTTCGAAATCTCCAACGACGCCCAGCGCGAGCAGGCCCTGCGCCGCTTCGCCGAGAACGGCCGCAACCCGATCGTCATGGCGGGTTTCACCTGGGTCGATTACCTGAAGAAGGTCGCGCCGGAATATCCCGATACCGATTTTACCATCATCGATGACGCAGTCGACGCGCCCAATGTGCGCTCCGTGACCTTCAAGGAGCAGGAAGGCTCCTATCTCGTCGGCATGCTCGCCGCACTCGCCTCGGAAACGGGCACGGTCGGCTTCGTCGGCGGCATGCAGGTTCCGCTCATCGGCAAGTTCGAGTGCGGCTATGTGGGCGGCGCAAAGGCTGCACGCTCCGACGCCAAGGTGATCCGCAACTACACGGGCGACACGCCTTCCGCATGGAACGACCCGACCAAGGGCGGTGAGATCACGCGCACGCAGATCGACCAGGGTGCGGATGTGATCTATCACGCCGCGGGCGGCACGGGCGTTGGCGTGCTCCAGGCGGCAGCGGATGCCGGCAAGCTCGGCATCGGCGTCGATTCCAACCAGAACGGCCTGCATCCGGGCAAGGTTCTGACCTCGATGGTCAAGCAGGTGGACGTCGCCGTCTACAATGCCTTCATGGACGCCAAAAACGGTGAGTTCAGCTACGGCCTCCAGGATCTCGGCCTAGCCGAGGACGGCGTCGGCTATGCGATGGACGACAACAACAAGGATCTCATCACGGACGAGATGAAGGCCGCGGTTGAAGAGGCCAAGCAGAAGATCATCGATGGCGAGATCGAAGTGCACAACTTCCTCAGCGATAACGCCTGCCCTTACTGAGGCAGTGCCCGTTTTCGACTGAACCAATCCGAAGGGCCGCCTGTGCGGCCCTTTTTCCTTTCCTCATCACTGCCGGTATGTGTTAGGTCGCTTCAATATCTTCTCCGAACAGTCTTCAGGAGCTTTCCATGTCCGATATCGCCCCGGTTCTCGATCAGCTCGATCGTTCCATCGATCAGAGTCTGGAGCGGCTTTTCCACCTCCTGAAGATCAAATCGATCTCCACCGACCCGGCCTTCTCGGCAGAATGCCGGAGGGCTGCCGAATGGCTGGTGGAAGACCTGAAGACAATCGGCTTCGAGGCCAGCGTGCGTGACACGGCAGGCCATCCGATGGTGGTGGCGCATCATGACGGCGAAGGGCCGCACGTGCTTTTTTACGGGCATTATGACGTGCAGCCGGTCGACCCGCTGAACCTGTGGGACAATGATCCGTTCGACCCGTCGGTGAAAGAGATCGAACCCGGCCGCAAGGCGATCATCGGGCGTGGGTCTTCCGATGACAAAGGCCAGCTCATGACCTTTGTGGAAGCCTGCCGCGCCTATAAGGCGGTGCATGGCAAGCTGCCCTGCAGGATCACCATTCTGTTCGAGGGCGAAGAGGAATCCGGCTCGCCTTCGCTGCGTCCCTTCCTGGAAGAAAACCGCGCAGAGCTTTCAGCCGAATACGCGCTGGTGTGCGACACCGCCATGTGGGACCCGGAGACGCCCGCCGTCTGCGTCGGCCTGCGCGGGCTTGTCGGCGAGGAAATCACCATAAAGGCGGCTGACCGCGACCTGCATTCGGGCTTTTTCGGCGGCGCGGCGGCCAATCCGATCACGGTTCTGGCCCGCATTCTGGGCGACCTGCATGACGAGAACGGGCGCATAACCGTGCCCGGTTTCTATGAGGGCGTTGAGGAAACACCGGCGGAAATCCTGAAAAGCTGGGAAGGGCTGGGCGAGACGACCGAAAACTTTCTCGGTCCGATCGGGCTTTCAAAGCTTTTTGGCGAGAAGGACCGCTCGGCACTCGAGCTCGTCTGGGCGCGCCCAACCGCGGAAGTGAACGGCATTACCGGCGGCTACACCGGCGAAGGCTTCAAGACTGTCATTCCGGCTGAGGCTTCCGCCAAGGTCTCGTTCCGGCTGGTGCACAAGCAGGACCCGGACAAGATCCGCACCGCCTTCCGCAAATTCGTCGAAGAGCGCCTGCCGGCCGATTGCCGCGTGGAATTTCATCCGCATGGCGGCTCGCCCGCCTTCCAGCTCGACTATGACATGCCGCTGGTGACGAAGGCGCAGGGTGCGCTGAGCGACGAATGGCCGAAGCCCGCAGTGGCAATCGCCATGGGCGGTTCCATTCCGATTGCCGGCGAGTTCCGCCGTATGCTCGATATGGAAACACTTCTGGTCGGCTTCGGCCTTCAGGATGATCGTATCCATTCGCCGAATGAGAAATACGATTTGAATTCGTTCCATCGCGGCCAGCGCTCCTGGGTCCGCATTCTCGATGCCCTGAGCAGCAAGTAAGCCTGGAAGACACGCCATGACGATCCGATTTCACAAGAACGACCTGCCCGATCTCAGCAACTACAATGTTGATGCCGTTGCCATCGACACGGAGACGCTGGGACTGAAGCCCCACCGCGACCGGCTGTGCGTGGTCCAGCTCTCGCCGGGCGACGGCACGGCCGATGTGGTGCAGATCGATGCCGGGCAGAAAAAGGCGCCGAACCTCGTCGCGCTATTGAAGAACCGCAAAATCACCAAGCTGTTTCACTTTGCGCGTTTCGATCTGGCGGTGCTCTATCACAGCTTCGGCGTGATGCCGGAGCCCGTGTTCTGCTCCAAGATCGCCTCGCGCCTCACCCGTACCTATACGGATCGCCACGGGCTAAAGGATCTCTGCAACGAACTGCTTGGAGTGTCGCTTTCGAAGGCGCAGCAGTCTTCCGACTGGGCAGCCGAGGAGCTTTCGCCCGAGCAGCTCGAATATGCGGCGTCCGACGTGCTCTACCTGCATCAGTTGCGCGAAAAGCTGATCGTACGGCTTGAGCGCGAGAAGCGCACACGCGAGGCGGAAGCCTGTTTCCGCTTTCTGCCGACACGGGCGAAACTGGACCTGATGGGCTGGGAAGAGGCAGACATTTTCGCCCATAGCTGAGCGCTGCCCGGCCGATTTTGTTTAATTTGACTTAACTGCGCCTTAAACCGCTGCCTTTTACTGTGCCCGCAATGAGATGTGCGGGTGCAGGGTTGCGGGGTTTGTGAACGTATGGCGCGCAGGACGAAAAACCGAAGGATCGAGCCGACTTTCGACGCGCCAGCGGCGCGCCGGGGCAGCGACGATCTGAAACTCGGTGACGGCGACCGCGTCGTGCCTTCACGCCAGCGGCGCAGGCCGGGCAAAGGCAAGAGCGCCAAGGGAGCGAAAACCGCTCGCCGCGCCAGCCCGCGGCGCAAGAATGGCGGGGGCGCTGGCTTCTTCAGCTTCCTGCGCACCGCCGTCTACTGGTCGCTCGTTTTGGCCCTGTGGGGCGGTATCGCCGCTGCCGGCATCACCGCTTACTATGGCGCCAAGATGCCCTCAGCGACCACGTGGGAAATTCCCGACCGACCACCCAATGTGAAAATTGTTTCGGCTGACGGGGACATGATTGCCAATCGCGGCATGACAGGTGGCGAGGCGGTGGGCCTGCACGAAATGTCGCCCTTCATCCCGCAGGCCGTGATCGCCATCGAGGACCGCCGATTCTACTCGCATTTCGGTGTGGACCCGATCGGCCTTGCCCGCGCCATGGCGGAGAATGTGATGGCTGGACGGCTGACACAGGGTGGCTCCACTCTGACGCAACAGCTCGCCAAGAACCTCTTTCTGAAGCCCGACCGGACGATTGAGCGCAAGGTGCAGGAGGTGCTTCTGGCGCTGTGGCTGGAGCAGAAACATTCCAAGGACCAGATCCTGGAAATGTATCTGAACCGTGTCTATTTCGGCTCGGGCGCCTATGGTGTGGAGGCGGCCTCGCGGCGCTATTTCAACAAGTCCGCACGGGATGTCACGCTCTCGGAAGCCGCGCTCCTGGCCGGCCTTCTGAAAGCCCCCTCGCGCCTGTCGCCCGCGCGCGACCCACAGGCCGCCGAAACACGGGCGCAGGTGGTGCTGACCGCCATGCGCGACCAGGGCATGATCGGCGACAGCGAGATGACCACCGCCATGAGCCGACCCGCCACGCGCGCTGCGGCCTACTGGACCGGCTCGGAGCACTATTTCGCCGACCGGGTGATGGAGGAACTGCCGGCGCTCATCGGCGATGTGAAGAGCGACATCATTGTGGAAGCCACGGTCGATCTTCGTCTTCAAAAGCAGGCCGAAAAGACCATTCGCAGCCTGATCGACGAGAAAGGCGGCAAGCTCGCCGTCAGCCAGGGCGCGCTCGTTTCCATAGACACCACCGGAGCGGTGCGGGCGATGGTGGGTGGCTATGACTATGCCAACAGCCAGTTCGACCGCGCTTCCGAGGCGCGCAGGCAGCCGGGCTCGGCCTTCAAGCCCTTCGTCTTCATGGCCGCGCTCGAGCAGGGCCGGCGGCCTGATAGCGTGCGCAACGACGCGCCGATCAAGATCGGCAAATGGACGCCGGAAAACTACAAAGGCAAGTATTATGGTCCGGTGACGCTTTCAGAAGCCCTCGCGCGTTCGCTCAATTCGGTCGCCGCCCAGCTCGCCATGGAAGTCGGACCCAAATCCGTGGTCGAGCTCGCGCACCGAATGGGCATCGAATCCGACCTGAAAGCCAATGCCTCCATCGCGCTTGGGACCTCGGAGGTAACGCCGCTGGAACTGACCGCGGCCTATCTGCCCTTCGCCACCGGCGGCTACAGGCCAGAGGTCTATTTCGTGCAGCGCATCACCACATCGTCCGGCAAGGTGCTATACCAGCACGACCGCCCGCGCATGACACGGGTGGCAAGCCCGGAGATCATCGGCATGATGAATGCGATGATGCAAGAAACCGTGGAATATGGCAGTGCGCGCGCGGCGAACATCGGTCGCCCGGCGGCAGGCAAAACGGGAACCACCCAGCAATCGCGCGACGCATGGTTCGTCGGATATACGGCCGATCTGGTGACGGGCGTCTGGTTTGGCAACGACGCCTCCAAGGCAACGAAGGCAACCGGCAGCTCCATGCCTGTTCCTGCCTGGAAGGCATTCATGGAGGAAGCGGAAAAGGGACGACCGGTGAAACGCTTGCCAGGCTCCTGGAGCCCTGGCGCTCCGGCGCCCGGCATTGCGGCAAGGGAACCGCAGACACCCCCGGTCCCGCAGGCATCCGTTGGTGGCGGGACGCAGGCCCCGCAGGGGCACCCGACACCGCCCGCTGCGGTGCCTTCCGGCGGCGATCCGGGTCACACCGCTTCCGTTCGCCGCCCCGTACCGCCTGCCAATGTGGGGGGTGGCGTGCAGAGGAAGCAGACCTCCATCCTCGACATCATTCTCGGAAATTAGAGCCAGCCAGTCCGCTTTTGCCTATCGCATTCGCCTCCACTCTCGCTTACATAGGAGCGGAACAGGGAGCAGGGCATGGCCGACGAACGCAAGACACTGGTTTTGACAGGTGCGAGCCGAGGTATTGGCCACGCGACGGTGAAGCGTTTTTCTCGGGAAGGCTGGCGGGTGATCACCTGCTCAAGACAGGCCTTTGCGGAGGATTGCCCGTGGCCTGCCGGGCCGGAAGATCATATCAAAGTCGATCTTTCCGACCAGGAAGACGTCGGCATTGCCATCGCCGAAATTCGCCACCGGCTGGAAGCGAATGGCGGACGGCTGGACGCGCTGGTCAACAACGCCGCCATTTCGCCCAAGCTCGAAGGCGGCAAAAGGATGAACTCCATCGAAACGCCGATGCATATGTGGCGCGATGTGTTTCAGGTGAATTTCTTCGCACCGATCATGCTTGCGCGCGGGCTCTTCAAGGAGTTGGGCAACGCGAAGGGCTCTGTTGTGAACGTCACTTCCATTGTCGGCAGCCGCGTGCACCCTTTCGCCGGAACCGCCTATGCGACCTCCAAGGCAGCGCTCGTGGCGCTCACGCGGGAGATGGCAGCCGATTTCGGTCCGCATGGCATTCGCGTCAACGCCATCGCACCGGGCGAGATCGAAACCTCCATACTCTCCCCCGGAACGGAAAAGATCGTCGAGACCATCCCGCTACGCCGGCTTGGGCAGACGTCGGAAGTGGCTGAGACGATCTATTTCCTTTGCTCGGATCAGTCGTCCTATGTGTCTGGCTCGGAAATTCACATCAACGGCGGCCAGCACGTTTAATACCTTTGAGCGTGATCGATTTTGGTGGTGCCCCTCAATGGCGCTTCGGCGGCGCGTTTGTTGGCGCCGCCCAACCCACCTCATCTACTGCATCAGCACCTTTTCTATATCGCCGACCGTGTGATTGGTCAGCGTCTTGGCGACCTCGCCGATCACCTTGTCTTCCACTTCCTTGTGCATCTCCTTGCGCAACTCGCCCAGCACCAGCGGCGGGGCGACGAGCACCAGCTTGCTGAACTTGCCCTTGTGCGCGAGCTTGTATAGCCGCTCGGCGACGTCGGCGGCAAAACGCTCCTTCTCGATACGGTGCCAGTCGGTTTCGTCCACTGCGCTGCGGTGAACCCCATGGCCGTCGTTGAAGCGTCCCGGCTTGTCGGTGCCCTGCTCACGGCTTGGCGGATTTTCTTCATGGATCGTTCGCACCACCTGAAGATTGGGATAAGTCGCGTCGCCCTCATTGCGAAGAAACAGCGCCTTTTCGCCATCGGCGACGACAACCCAAGCATCGTGTACGAGCCGGAACTCAGCCATATCAATCTCCATTGCTTCTACGGTCCTGAGGAAACGCAGCCTCTCGCTTCCCGTTCCACACACCGGATATGGGGATCCTCATATGCTCGGGGAAGGATTTGCTGCCGCGAAGCGGTGCGGTGAAAAAGCAATCTTGTCACATTCATGCGGCAGCGAGTGTGTTTCTTCTCAGGCGACGCTGCAAACCGCCATTATTGCGGGCATCGTTCGAGAAGGCTCGCAAACCATGACGACTAAGACCCAAAAGCTTGCCGCTTTCCCCGTGTTCCTGCGGGTAGAGAACCGTGCTGTCGTCATTGTCGGCAATGGGGATGAGGCGCTTGCGAAGGCGCGGTTGCTGGGCCAGTCGAAAGCGGCGCTCACGCTGGTTGCAGACGCGCCCGAGAAAGCGCTCGCCGCATGGGCGGCGGAAAATGGAGCCCATCTGATCCGCGCGCCCTATGCTCCGCGCTACATCGAAAACGCAGCGCTTGTTTTCGCCGCAACCGACGACGAGGCGCAGGATCGCGTCATTGTCGCGGATGCGCGGGCTCGCTCCATCCCCGTCAACGCAGTGGACCGGCCCGAGCTTTGCGATTTCTATACACCGGCCCTTGTGAACCGGGCTCCGCTCGCGGTGGCCATCGGGACCGAGGGGGCCGGACCGGTGCTGGCGCAAATGGTGCGGGCGCGCGTCGACCAGATGCTGTCCCCATCGCTTGGCGTACTCGCCCAACTTGGCACACAATACCGCGACGCCGTCGACCGGCTGGTGCCCCGCGGCCTAGCGCGTCGCCGGTTCTGGAAAGCCTTCTTCACCGGCGACACAGCCCGCGCGGTCGAGCGGGGAGACGTGGCCGCTGCCCGCCGCAGCGCCTCCAGCCTTCTGGCGGCTGGTGAAGACATTCCGGGCCACATCGCGCTGGTGGGCGCCGGTCCCGGCGCGGAAGACCTTCTGACACTGCGCGCACAGCGCCTTCTGATGGAGGCGGATGTCATTGTCTATGACGCGCTGGTGCCGGAGGCCGTGGTGGCGATGGGCCGACGCGATGCAGAGCGCATCTCCGTAGGCAAGCGCAAGGGCTGCCACTCCAAGAGCCAGGAGGAGATCAACGATCTGCTCGTGGCGCTGGGACGCGCGGGCAAGCGCGTTGTACGGCTGAAATCCGGCGATCCGCTGATCTTCGGGCGCGCGGGTGAGGAAATGGCGGCACTCCGTGAAGCGGCTGTCTCCTATGAAGTTGTGCCGGGCGTGACCGCCGCCTTCGCCGCCGCTGCCGATTTCGAGCTGCCGCTGACGCTGCGCGGCATTGCCTCCTCCATCGTGTTCACCACCGGCCATGACCTGAAGGGCCGCACCCTGCCCGACTGGGCGAGCCTCGCCGTCTCCGGCGCGACCATCGCCGTCTATATGGGGCGCTCGGTGGCTGCCGATGTGGCGGGCCGTCTCGTCGAGGCAGGACTTTCGCCGGACACCGCCGTGGCCGTGATCGAGAACGCCAGTCGCAACGACAGGCGGCTCCTGCACGGAACGCTTCACGACCTGCCCTCGCTTGCAGACCGCAACGAACTGACCGGCCCCGTGATGACGCTGATCGGCGATGCAGTGGCCGGCGCGAATTTCGAGCGCTCGGAAGCGCTCGCATCCCACAAGCACCAGCTGGAGCGCGCGTGATGAAGATTGTAGCCGCTAATCGCCTGACCGATGGTGAAACCGTGTGGCTGGGAGCCGGCGACCGCTGGGTCGACACGATCGATGCCGCCCATGTGGCCAGGGATCCCGAGGATGAGGCGCGCATTGCCGCTGCCGGGAACCTCGCTCTTGCCGCCAACATCGTGATCGACGTCACGCTGGTCGACGTGGAGATCGTCGAGGGCCGCATCCTCCCCAAACGCCTGCGCGAGCGCATCCGCGCCGGCGGGCCTTCCATTCATCCAGAGATCGGCAAGCAAGCGCGCAATGCTGCGCTCAGCGCCGCCTAAAGCCAGGTCACGTTTCATGTATCGTTACGACGAATTCGACCAAGCCTTCGTGAAAGCCCGCGTTGCGGAGTTCACCGACCAGGTGAAGCGCCGCCTGTCGGGTGAGCTGACGGAAGACCAGTTCAAGCCGCTCCGGCTGATGAATGGCGTTTATCTGCAGCTGCACGCCT
This sequence comes from Nitratireductor sp. B36, assembly GCF_020833685.1. Taxonomy (GTDB): domain Bacteria; phylum Pseudomonadota; class Alphaproteobacteria; order Rhizobiales; family Rhizobiaceae; genus Nitratireductor. The sequence goes on along the minus strand of NZ_JACKZY010000004.1, from coordinate 129,456 downwards.
ATATGCTGCGGATCGCCATTCCCTATGGCTCCCTCTCGCCGCGCCAGATGCGCAAGCTGGCGCATATCGCGCGCACCTATGACAAGGGCTATGGCCACTTCACCACGCGTCAGAACCTGCAGTTTCACTGGCCGAAGCTGGTCGACATTCCACGCATTCTGGAAGAGCTCGCCGAGGTGGAGATGCACGCCATCCAGACCTCCGGAAACTGCATACGCAATGTGACAGCAGACCATTTTGCCGGTGCGGCGGCCGATGAAGTGGCGGACCCCCGCCCCTATGCCGAAATCCTGCGGCAATGGTCATCGCTGCATCCGGAATTCTCCTACCTGCCGCGCAAGTTCAAGATTGCCGTGACGGGCGCGGCACGTGACCGTGCGGCTATCGAAGTGCACGATATCGGCCTGCATCTGAAGAAGAATGACAGAGGCGAGCTCGGCTTTGCCGTGTTTGTCGGCGGCGGTCTTGGCCGCACACCCATGGTCGCCAAGAAAATCCGCGATTTCCTGCCGGAGCGCGACCTGCTCACCTATGTGACGGCGATCCTGCGCGTCTACAATCTGAACGGACGGCGCGACAACAAATACAAGGCCCGGATCAAGATCCTCGTGCACGAGACCGGCACGGAAGAGCTGAAGGCGCAGGTGGAGAAGGAGTTCGACGAGCTCCGCGAAAGCGAGCTGAAGCTGCCCGAGGCCGATATTCGCGCCATAGAAGCCTATTTCGCACCGCCAAAGCTGAAAGCACGCCCGGAAGGCGACGCGGTGGTGAGCAAAGCGGTCAAGGCCAACCCCGGTTTTGCCGACTGGCTGCGCCGCAACGCGCACACGCATCGCAACCCCGACTATGCTTCCGTGACCGTTTCGCTGAAGGGTATCGGCGAGGTGCCGGGCGATGCGACTGACGTACAGATGGACGCGATTGCCGACCTTGCAGAGCAGTATGGCAATGACGAAATCCGCGTGAGCCATGAGCAGAATCTGATCCTGCCGCATGTGGCGCGGGCCGATCTTCCTGCGCTTCATGCCGCACTTGTCGAGATCGGGCTGGCAACCTCCAATGCCGGGCTGATCACCGACATCATCGCCTGCCCCGGGCTCGATTATTGCGCGCTGGCCAATGCCCGCTCCATCCCTGTGGCGCAGGAAATTTCTGAGCGCTTTGCCTCTCAGGCCCGGCAGGACGAAATCGGGGATCTGCAGATCAAGATCTCCGGCTGCATCAATGCCTGCGGGCATCACCATGTCGGCCATATCGGCATTCTCGGTGTCGAGAAGAAGGGCACGGAGCTCTACCAGGTAACCCTTGGCGGTTCGGCGCGTGAGGGCTCGACCATCGGCGAGATCATCGGGCGTGGCTTTGCGCCCGACGAGATCACCGACGCGGTGGAGACCATTGTCGACACCTATCTCGCACGACGCGAAAACAGCAATGAGAGTTTCCTCGACGCCTATCGCAGGCTTGGCCCCGCACCATTCAAGGAGGCCCTTTATGGCCACGAAGCCAAGGCAGCTTGATCGCGATTTCGCCGCCAGTGGCGATGCGACCGAACTCGCTATCGCGCTGAACGATAGGTATGGCTATCTTCCCGCCGAAGAAATCATCGCCGTCGCGATCGATCTGTTTCGGGATGCGGGCGGCATCGGAGCGACGTCTTCCTTCGGGGCGGATTCGGCCGCCTTGCTGCATCTGATCGCGAAAGTCGATCCGGGGATTCCGGTGGCGTTTCTGGACACGGGCCAGCATTTCGGTGAAACGCTGGACTATCGTGATCAGCTGGTCGCCGACCTCGGGCTGACCAATCTCAAGATCGTCGCTCCGCGCGCCAAGGCGCTCGCCGAGCAGGACCCGGATGGGACCCTTCACCAACGCGACACGGATCTCTGCTGCGACATCCGCAAGGTGGAGCCGATGGCACGTGCGGTCGAGCCTTATCGCGCATGGTTTACCGGCCGGAAGCGCGCTCAGGCTGCGACCCGCGCCCAGATGCCCGTGTTCGAGGCGGTGGGACCCCGGATTCGTGTAAACCCCCTGGCGCGGTGGACCACTGAGGATCAGGCCAACTACATGCGCCAGAATGAGCTGCGCCAGAACCCGCTGGTGGCTTTCGGCTATCTTTCCATCGGCTGCTTTCCATGCACCAGCCCGGTCAGCCCGGGAGAAGACCCGCGTGCGGGGCGCTGGGCGGGGCAAGCCAAGATCGAATGCGGTATTCACCTGCCCGGCCTCGAGGCCGCGCTCTCTCCATCGCGTTAGGAACAGCTTCATGAATGAACCGCATCCGAAGCTCTGGGACGGCAGGGCATTTCGCAAGAACATCTGGGAGAGGCGTGGAGAGGCCGCGGTGCCGGGCGACGGCCAGCATTTTATCGTGCCGCTGGCTGCTTACCTCGAACTTGAGGAAGAGGCGCGCGAGGAAGCCGCGGGCCGGATTGGTGTGGAGCTGCAGCCGGGCGAACCACTGGATCTACTGTTGCCGCATCTCGAGCACCTCCCGCTTGTGGCGCTGGCCTTTCCTGCTTTCAACGACGGGCGCAGTTATTCCAAGGCGGAACTCTTGCGCAGCCGCCACGCGTATCGTGGGGAAATCCGGGCAACAGGCGACGTATTGATAGATCAGGTCGCACACATGTTCCGGGTCGGGTTTTCCACACTCGAGATCGTCAATGCCTTCACGATCAGCCAACTGGAGGCCGGGAAAGAAGCCGGCATTCCGCTCTACTATCAACCTGCGGCGAAGGCAGCGGCCGCGCCCGGTTCCTATGCGTGGAGGCGTATTTCCGCGTGATTTTCCAAGGAAATCCAAAGAATTCACGGGATTTGCGCGGCATTCTGCGTCATTTCATCTCGAAATCTCCCATTTCTGACCTATATCTCTGCCAAGGGGTGCATTCCGCATAACTTCTGTTATGGTGCGCCCCATCTTGAGTCGCCCCTTCGCCTGGGCGCCTTTGCATCTTTGCGCCGGCTGATGCCAGGCCCTTGCACCGATGTAGAATAAGATTGATCGAGAGCTGTTCTTCGCGCTTTTCAGCGCATTGGCCACGCTCAACCACTGAAACGCCAACTGAAGAAGGAAGTCCATTGCAGGTTATCGTTCGCGACAACAATGTCGATCAGGCCCTTAAAGTGCTCAAGAAGAAGATGCAGCGCGAGGGTGTTTTCCGGGAGATGAAATCCCGCCGTTCTTATGAAAAGCCGTCGGAAAAGCGCGCACGCCAGCGTGCCGAAGCTGTCCGCCGCGCACGCAAACTGGCCCGCAAACAGGCCCAGCGCGAAGGCCTTCTGCCGAAGAAGCGCCGCGCAGCCTGAGGGCTGACGATCAGGCATCGCCTGATTTTATCGGATTTGAAAACAGGGACGGTGCGGCTCAGGCCCCGTCCCTGTTTTGATTCACCGTTTCGGTCTGAAATGGATCAGCCGGCGCGTCGCTCGGCTTCATCGAGCTTGCCGAGAAGGTCGTGAAACTCTTCGGGCATGTCGGTGTCCAGCGAGAAATGCGGCATCCTGTTCAGAAACCGCGTGTTTTCAGGGTGGCCAAGACGCTGTCTGACACTGCGCGCAGTGTCAGCGCGATTTGCGTCGCTCTGGCGCTCCTGTCGTTTTTCGTGTCGCGTCATTGTCCTTGCTCAATCGTTTCAAATCGCACTTATGGAGTTAAACCGCCAGATGAGGATTTGTTCCGAGAAATGAGGCACTTCGGCCATGTTTGAGCAACAGGGTAAATTTTTCCTAAAACTTTAATTGTCTGCCCAAGTGTCTGAAACCCGGTATCCGTGCGGCCATGGATCGGACGGGTCGAGCATCAGTTGGTGGGTCCCCGTGACCCACCCTCGTCCGGCGATCTCAGGTATGATAGCCAGCTTATCTCCTGCGAATGTTTCGCTCACGATGCTGCACTCAAAACGAGAACCGAGCACAGACACGCCTGTGAACCGATCTCCCACCTTCATGCGCCCCTGCGCATAGAGCACGGCCATACGGGCGGAGCATCCGGTGCCGGTCGGCGACCGGTCGAGCTTGGCCGGGCGAATGACGACCGTGTTGCGCCCGACAAGACCATCCGCGGTTTCCTCGACCGGCAGGGCGAGCTGGCAGAAGGAAATGTGATCCCATTCCGGGTTGTCGGGATGGGTGAAGCCAAGCTGCTCATTGGCAGCCCTTGTGATCTTCGCGCCGGTTTCGGCCAGATCGCGGGCTTCATCCGGCGTGACGGAGAAGCCGAGTGCGGCAGCATCGGCGATGACGAAACTGTCGCCGCCATAGGCGGTATCGACCGTGAGCGTGCCGAGACCCGCGACCTCCAGAGGCGCGTCCAGACGGTCAGCGAAGGAGGGCACATTGGTGACACGAATGCGCTCTGCCTTGCCGTTGCGGCATTCGGCAACCACCTGAACGAGACCGCCCGGCGCTTCCAGAACGAGCTTCGTCTCGGGCTCGGTCATGGGCACGATGCCCGTGTCGAGCAGCACGGTGGCGACGCAGATGGAATTGGAGCCAGACATGGGCGGCGTGTCTTCCGGCTCCATGATGATGAAGCCCATATCGGCTGCCGGATTCTTTGGCGGGACGAGAAGATTGACATGGCGGAAGACGCCGCCGCGCGGCTCATTGAGCACAAAATTGCGCAGGTTTTGATCTCGGGCGATGAAACTGCGCTGCTCCCACAGCGTATCCCCGGGCGGTGGGAGCACCCCGCCGACAATGACGTCGCCCACCTCGCCCTCGGCATGGCAGGAGACGATGTGGATGACCCGGCTGGAGCGCATGGCTCAAGCGCCTTTGTCAAACGACAGGACTGGCGCGCCGAGCGCTTCGAAATCAGGCTCGATACCGAGGCCCGGCCCGGACGGCGCTTTCATGCCGCCATTGACGCGCTTCGGCGCGTTGGCGGCGATGGCTTTTGTGCCGTAGGAATTGAAATCCGTTGCCGAGAAGACGAAATCGGACGGGGTCGACTGCGCCAGATGGGCAATCGCGGCGGTGACGATGTCGCCGCCCCATGTGTCTTCGATGGTCATGGGGATGCCGTGTGCCACGCACACATTGCGCATGGTGCGCGCCTTCGAAAGGCCACCGACCTTGGAGATTTTCAGGTTGATGACGTCGAATGCGTCGTCGGCCAGGCCGCGTACGAGCATATCCAGACCGGTGATGTTTTCATCCATGACGAAAGGCTTTGCCGTGCGGCGGCGGATCGACAGGCACTCGTCATAGGTGGCGCATGGCTGCTCGATATAGACATCGAGATCGGCCACCGCATCGACCACACGTGCTGCCTCGTGCCGCGTCCAGCCGGTGTTGGCGTCGGCCACGAGAATGTCCGTGTCGTCGAGGATTTCGCGGCAGGCGCGGATGCGGGCGATGTCGTCATCCGCATTGCCGCCGACCTTGAGCTGGAACTTGGTGTAGCCCTCGGCCTTGTAGCCGGCGATCTTCTTTGCCATCTGATCCGGGTCTTCCTGCGAGATGGCGCGGTAGAGGCGCACCTCGTCCTGCGCACTGCCGCCGAGAAGCGTGACCAGCGGCAGGCCGCTTGCCTTGCCGAGAAGATCCCAGCAGGCGATGTCGAGCGGCGCTTTCACATAGGGGTGGCCGTTGAGTGCCGCATCCATGCTGCGGTTGACGAGACCGAGATTGGTGGGATCGAGGCCGATCAGCTTTGGTGCGATTTCCTCAAGTCCGGCCCGCACGCCGCGCGCATAGGACGGCAGATAGGCCGAACCCAGCGGGCAGCATTCGGCATAGCCGGTGATGCCCTCATCCGTCTCGATGGCGACGACGGTGGAATCGAAGACCTCGACAAAATTTCCGTTCGACCATGAATAGCGCCCTTCCTTCAGCGGCAGGTCGACCTGATAGGCGCGGATAGCTGTGATTTTCATGGTCTCTCCTCAAACGACAACAAAGCCGTGGGCATAGGGATCGCGGTCGTCGATCATGATCGTGTTGTAGCCCGTGACACGCGCCCAGCCGGCGACCGAAGGCACGATGGCGGGCTTGCCTGCAACCTGCGTTTCGGCCTCCACACGGCCTTCGAACATGGAGCCGATGATGCTTTCGTGGACGAAATCGTCGCCGGGTTTCAGGAGCCCTTTCGCATGCCAATGCGCCATACGCGCCGAGGTGCCCGTGCCGCAGGGTGAGCGGTCGATGGCCTTGTCGCCATAAAACACCGCATTGCGCGCGTGCGCTTCAGGCCGAGTGGGTTTGCCGGTCCACAGAATGTGGCTCAGGCCCTTGATGTCGGGCTTTTCAGGATGCACGAAATCGTATTTCGCGTTGAGGGCGGCGCGCAGTTTCGGGCTCCAGCCTATGAGCTCGCCCGCCGTGTGGTTCGCCATATCCTCGAAGGCAGGCTGCGGCTCGACGATGGCGTAGAAATTGCCGCCATAGGCGACATCGACCGTGACTTCGCCAAGCCCCTCGACCTCGGCTGTGAGACCGGTCGCATGAACGAAGGCCGGCACATTGGTGAGGCGCACCTTTTCGACAAAACGATCGTTCTGCTCGTACTCCACAACGACAAGGCCCGCCGGCGTGTCGAGACGGACCACGCCGGGCTCGCGCGGACGGATGAGGCCGTTTTCGATGCCGATGGTGATGGTGCCAATCGTGCCATGCCCGCACATGGGCAGGCAGCCCGACGTTTCGATGAAGAGGATGCCGATGTCGCAATCCTCCCGCGTGGGCGGATAGAGGATGGAGCCGGACATCATGTCGTGGCCGCGCGGCTCGAACATCAGGCCGGTGCGAATCCAGTCATATTCGGCGAGGAAGTGCGCGCGGCGCTCCAGCATGGTGGAACCCTGGAGCTGCGGGCCGCCGCCGGCCACCACACGCACGGGGTTTCCGCAGGTGTGGCCGTCGATACAGGTGAAGGTGCTGACCGCCATGATGCTTTCCTGTCAAAACCGGCCGGGCCGGAAGGGCGATATGTCGATGGGTGGGGTTCGTTCAAGGATGAGATCAGTGATGAGTCGAGCCGTGGCGGCCGACTGGGTGAGCCCCAGATGGCCGTGGCCGAAGGCATAGAGGATGCGGGGGCTGGAGGAGGCCCGCCCAATGACCGGAAGCGAATCGGGCATGGAGGGGCGCGAGCCCATCCACTCCGTTCCCCCTTCGCGTTTCAGACCCGGCAGGAAACCGGCGGCCTTGTCGAGCATGTTCCGTGCGCGCTTGTAATTGACCGGGGCATCGAAGCCGGCAAGCTCGGACGCGCCGCCAACGCGGATGCCTGTGGCAAGCGGCGTGACCACGAAGCCGTGCGCGGGAAAGATGACCTGCCGTTTCAGGTCGAAGCTGCCGGGCGGCAGCGTGGTGTTGTAGCCGCGTTCGGGTGTGACGGGCAGTTTGTCACCGAGCAGGGCAGTGAGCTTGCTCGACCACGGCCCGGCGGCGAGAACGGCATGGGCTGCCTTGAGGGTTTGACCACCCTCAAGAGTGACCATGACGCCTTCGGTGCTAACAGCAAGGTGAGAGACCGCTCCCGCGACAAGCTTGACGCCCCGCGCCCGGGCGGCTTCCAGCAGGGCAAGCGCATAGTCGCGCGGGTCGCTGACCGTTTTCCACTGCGGCAGGAACACGCCCTTTACCAATCTCGGCGAGAGGCCCGGCTGCAATTCGGCGAGGCGTGCGCCTTCCACGTGCTCGATCTCGACGCCGGCCTTTTCGCAACGTTCCCAGCTTTTCAGCGAGGCGCGCCATGCGGCCTCGCTCTCATAAAGCTCCAGAGCGCCATCATGGCGCACCAGATGGTCGAGCCCGGCTTCCCGCGTGAGGGTTGCGGTTTCTGTTTCGGAAAGCCGGTTCAGGGCCGCCTGCGCCGCCGTGCTGGCCTCGATGCGGTCTGGCATGGAGGCGCGGAAGAAGCGCAGAAGCCAGGGCAGAACCTTTGGGAACTCCGCCGGCGGAATGGAGAGCGGCCCCAGTGGATCGAACAGCCATTTGGGCGCCTTGAAGAGAATGCCGGGTGACGCCAGCGGGAGGATGGAAGGAAAGGCGAAAGCACCGGCATTGCCCCGGCTCGCGGCATTGGCCGGCGCATCGCGCTCTATGAGTACGACCTGCCGGCCGGCCTGCGCCAGGCGGAACGCAGTGGCGATGCCGATGATCCCGCCGCCTATGATGGCGACATCGGCGTTTCCTTGCGAACGGGCTTTGCCCATCCTCCGCTCCTTCCGATCAGGGCTGCGTGTAGGCAGTCTTCACCGTCGTGTAGAATTCGACGGCGTAGCGCCCCTGTTCGCGCGAACCGAAGCTCGAGCCCTTCGTGCCGCCGAAAGGCACGTTGTAGTCGACACCGGCGGTCGGCAGGTTGACCATGACCATGCCGGCCTCCGACTTCTGCTTGAAATCGCTCGCATATTTGAGCGAGGTGGTGCAGATGCCCGAAGAGAGGCCGAAGCTCGTGTCGTTGGCGACGTGCAGCGCTTCCTCGTAATCCTTGACGCGGATAACGCTGGCGACAGGCCCGAAGACCTCCTCGCGGTTGATGCGCATATCGTTGCTGGTCTCGGTGAAGAGTGTGGGCGCCATGTAGAAGCCGGGCTTGTCCAGCGTCAGGCGCTCGCCGCCGATGGCGAGCTTTCCGCCTTCCTGGCCGGCGATCTCGACATAGGACAGGTTCTGTTCGAGCTGTTTTTCATCGACCACCGGGCCCATCTGGGTTTTGGGGTCGAGCGCATCGCCGACGACGAGGGTCTTCAGCTTTTCGGTCAGGGCAGCGACGAAGCGGTCGTGAATACCCTCCGCTACGACGAGGCGGCTGGAGGCCGTGCAGCGCTGCCCGGTGGAGAAGAATGCACCGTTGAGTGCCGCACCCACTGCCACGTCGAGATCGGCATCGTCCAGAACCACAAGCGGGTTCTTGCCGCCCATTTCGAGCTGCACCTTCTTCAGATGCTCGCCACAGGCTGCGGCAATGCCGCGCCCGGTGGGCACGGAGCCGGTGAAGGAGATTGCGCGGACCTTGGGGTTTTCGATCATGCGCGGGCCAAGCTCGGAACCGCGGCCCGCAACCAGATTGAACACGCCTTCCGGCAGACCGGAGCGCGAAAGGATTTCCGCCAGCGCCCAGGCGGAACCCGGCACGAGTTCGGCCGGCTTCAGCACGACCGCATTGCCATAGGCGAGTGCGGGGGCAATCTTCCACGCCGGGATGGCGATAGGGAAGTTCCACGGGGTGATCATGCCGATGACGCCCATGGGCTCGCGGCGCATGTCCACCTCAACGCCGGGACGGATGGAATCGAGACGTTCGCCCGGCAGGCGGACGGCCTCTCCTGCGAAAAACTTGAACACCTGGCCGGCACGCACCACCTCGCCAATGCCTTCTGCCAGCGTCTTGCCTTCCTCGCGCGAAAGCAGACGGCCAAGCTCGTCTTTGCGGGCGATGATCTCATTGCCGACGGCATCGAGAATGTCATAGCGCTGCTGCGGGGTAGACCGTGCCCAGCCCGGCGCCGCGTCATGTGCCGCATCGATGGCGCGGTCGAGGTCGGCTGCGCCGGAGCGCGCTGCCAGCCCAACGACATCGCGCGTGTCAGACGGGTTGATGTTTTCAACCTGACTATTGCCCTCGATCCACTCGCCGGCAATGTAGTTCTTGAAATGGTTGGTGCCTGTTTCACTCAGCGCCATTGGTGGAATACCCCCGAATTCAATCAGTTTCTGTTTGGCCGTCTCACTTCAACGGGCAGCCTAACGCACACGTGGTCTGCCAGTCATGCGATGGTTCGTTATGCCAGCCTGCCGTTTGCACATAAGACATCTCTCGGGCCACCTACCGGCGGATCATGAGAACCCAACCAAACATCGCGGAGAAATCTTTAACTCAGATTGGATCCAATATACAATTGTAAAATCGGCAGCTGCAGGACTCGCGTTTGCGTGTCTCAAACGCACAGACACGGAGACGGTGGATGCCAACATGCCTCAGGCGGGATCGACACGATGAAGCTGGACAGAATCGACATCAGACAAACGGCCTCGGCCACCGATCTGGTCTTCGAAGCCCTGCGCAAAGCCATCATCGAGGGTGAACTGGCAGAGGGAGAACATCTGAGGCAGGATCACATCGCGCAGATGTTCAACACCAGCCGCATTCCCGTGCGCGAGGCTCTTCAGCGCCTGGAACAGGACGGCCTGGTGACCACGCAGCGCTTCAAGGGGACGGTGGTGGCGGCGCTCTCGGTCTCAGAGATCGAAGAGATATTCGAGTTTCGTGCCTTGCTTGAGAGCGAAATGATCCGACTTGCCGTTCCAAGCCTCACACGCGAGCAGCTGGAGGCCGCCCGGGCAAACCTGCAGGCGTTTGCCGAGACCACCGATCCCGGAAGCTGGGGGGAAGCAAACCGTAACTTCCACTACGGGCTCTACGAGGCTGCAGACCGCCCCTACCATCTGCAAATCATCCGCTCCTCACTCGACCGGGTCGACCGCTATCTTCGCGCGCAGCTTACCCTGACCGACGGCGCGCAGCGCGCAAACCGGGAGCACATGGCAATATTCGAGGCTTGCAGGAAAGGCGACGCGGCTGAGGCTGCCGACCTCACCCGCGCCCACATTCTCGATGCCGGCCGCTCGCTCCTTTCAATATTGGAGAAGCGGCGCGGCTAGATGGTCAGCACTGACCGGGACGAACGACCCGGAAGCCGGCAGCACGCGCGCTGCACGCATTGCCGAATGTCCGACGCTGGCCGCCCTTGCGGGCGCAAACAGGCCTGTATTCACGCGTGCAGGCCTGCGGACGGCCTGGCCGGTTCGACTGAGGCCGGCAGGTGCCTGGGCGCACGATCCTGAAACCCTGCGCGCGCGCCGAACACGCATTGCCGAAGGTGCGCTGCTCTCCGCCGCGTCGTGCGCAGACGGGGTTGTATTCCATCGTACACATCTGTGGCCGATCCGGCCGCGGAGGACGAGGGCGATTGGGGCCTTCCTCGACTACGACGGTACAACTCGCCAGAATAATCGCGGCGCCCGCGAGTGCGCCCATCCGGGACATGATCTTTGCAATGAACACGGTCTACCCTCTCTCGACTTTCGGTGCGGAAACTCCGCTCAATCCCCGAAAGCAGATTAGCCGATTTGTGGAACGATTCCATCCCGTTGTACAAAGATCGTAAACAGAAGACCCATCTTCAACGCAGGCGACGAATCGTATCTCCTGCGGGAAAGCAAGTGGGTGACATCCCGTTCTTCTGCTGCCAGTCACCGATGGAACGGCGCGTCTTGAAACCCACGAGACCGTCTGCCCCGCCGACATCATATCCCAGCCGTTCCAGGCCGCGCTGCATTCCGGCAACATCACCGCGGCTGAACCCGCCAACCCGGCCCCATGATGTGGCGAATTCGCTGTTGCCATACATGATACGGTCGCCGGCATGGCCAACGAAAAGCGCATAGAGATCGCTCTCATTGTAATCCTTGAGGCGATAGAAATTCGGCGTGACTATGAAGGCGGGGCCGTAGCGTCCCGCAGGCATCATGAGATACCCCTCGCCCGTGAGCTCGTGCTCGGGGAAAGCCTTTCCACCGACACGCCGAATGCCGAGCGCCTGCCAGTCTGCTATGCGCTTACCGCGATCCGGCCCTTCGAGAGCGCAGGACACGGATTGCGGGACAGTGACTTCAAAACCCCAGTCACGCCCCCGAACCCAACCATGCTGCGCCAGATAATTGGCGATGGAGGCCAGAGTGTCTGCGTCGGAATTCCAGATGTCGGCCGTGCCATTGCCGTCGCCATCCACCGCGTATTTCAGATAGGACGAGGGCATGAACTGTGGCTGCCCCATCGCACCGGCCCAGGAGGAGCGCATGGTCCGTGGTGAAACGCCCCGGCGCTCCACCATTTCGAGTGCCGCCAGAACCTCTTGCCGGAACATCTCTTTTCGTGTGGCGAGGAACGCCTTGGTGCCGAGAACCTCAAAGGCGTCGTAAGGGATCTTGGCGCGACCAAAGCCGGATTCACGCCCCCAGATGGCGAGCAGGATGCCGCGAGAAACGCCATAACGCTTCTCGATCGCAGCAAGAACGCCGGAAAGCTGACCGGCGCGGGAGCGGCCACCCGAAACAACGCCGCCAATATGTTTGAAATAGGCGGATGGAGCACGGAACTCGGCCTGATGCTGGGTGTCGCTCCGTGGCTTGCCCTGTCCCGGAAGAACGAGATCAGGCAGTTTCAGATTGGGGGAAACATTGGCAAAGGCTGCATTGAAAGTGGCAGAAGAAATGCCGCGCTGCTGCGCCTCGGGCCAGAGATCACTCGTCAACCAGTTGCGGAACTGCGCCTCGATGGATTGGGCAAAGGCTGGCAGGGCGATCAGACTCATGAGCAGGAAGGTGGTGAGGCGGATCGCGTGACAAAATCTCAAGGCGTTTCTCCCGTTGATCAAAAGCTCGTGCGCGACTTCAGCGCCGCCGAGAGCGTTCCCTCATCCAGATAGTCGAGTTCGCCGCCCACCGGAACGCCATGGGCAAGGCGTGTGACCTTCACCTCCATCCCGGCAAGCTGATCAGTGATGTAGTGGGCCGTGGTTTGCCCCTCGACCGTGGCGTTGACGGCGAGGATCAACTCCGACACGCCGCCTTCGGCCACACGACTGACCAGCCCCTTGATGTTGAGATCATCCGGACCGACACCATCAAGCGGAGAGAGCGTGCCGCCGAGAACGTGGTAGCGCGCGTTCATGGCGCCGGCGCGCTCCAGCGCCCAGAGATCGGACACGTCTTCCACCACGATGATCGTGCTATTATCGCGGCGCGGATCGGTACACAGGGTGCAGGGATCGCTGGTATCGACATTGCCGCAGGTGGAGCAGATCCGCACCTTGTCGACGGCTTCGGCCATCGCCGCCGCAAGCGGGGCGAAGAGTTGATCCTTCTTCTTGATCAGATGAAGGGCTGCCCGCCTGGCCGAACGCGGCCCAAGCCCCGGCACGCGGGCCAGAAGCTGGATAAGACGTTCGATTTCCGGTCCGGCGATGGATTTTGACATGACTGTTCCGCCCACACATGGCCAAGACGAGGCCGGCCACTCTTGCTGCTAGAAAGGCAGCTTCATGCCGGGCGGGATCGGCAGGCCGGCGGTCATTTCCTGGGTTTTCTCCTGAATGGCCGCTTCGAGCTTCGTTTTGGCATCATTGTGCGCAGCAAGGATGAGGTCTTCGAGAATTTCCACATCGTCTTCCTTGAAAAGCGACGGGTCGATTTTCAGCGCCTTCATCTCGGATTTTCCGCTCAGCGTCACCTTGACCGTGCCGCCGCCAGCCTGACCCTCGATTTCCATTTCGGCCATTTCTTCCTGCATGGCCTGAAACTTGGCCTGCATTTCCTTGGCCTTGCCCATGAGGCCCATCAGATCGCGCATTTTGATCTCCAATTCATTCAAAAATCGTCGTCGTCATCATCGTCCGGGTCTATCGGATCGATGGCATCGGCTGTTTCATCGACCGTATCAGGGTCGGTTGCGTCAGGGATACGGATATCGATGATCTTCGCACCGGGGAAGCTGTTGAGGATCGCCGCAACCGCCGGATCAGCCTTTGCATCGGCGATTGCGCTCTCGCGACGCCCCTCTTCCTGCTCGGCGAGCGTCGGCCCGCCAGCCTCGCTCGAAAGCGAGACGATCCAGCGACGGCCGGTCCACTCCTTCAACCGGTTGGTCAGGTCGCCCATGACCGTCTTGGGGGCATCTTCGGTTAGACTGATGTCGAGGCGGCCAGGCTCGATAGAGACAAGCCGGACACACCGCTTGAGCAGCACCTTGAAGGCCATGTCCCGCTTTGCATCGGCGAGTTTGGCGATGTCCTCAAGCGAGTTGAGCGGAACGGCGTCCATCTCCTCGGGCACCGCGGCCGGCTGTTGCATCGGCACCGCCGCCGATTCGGGCTGAACCAGGCGCATTGTCTGACCGCCGCCGGACACGGGGGCGTGTTGCGTGGCGACGGCAGAAGCCATGGCGCCGCCACCGCCGCCATTCCCTGAGGGAGACACTCCGGTTGGTGACGAGGATTGACCATTGCTTGCGCCCGCCGGCATATCGTCGAGCCGTTTTAGCGCCTCATCGAGTGTCGGAAGACTGGCCGCGTGGGCGATGCGGATCAGCACCATCTCGCCAGCAGCCATGGGCCGGCCGGAGGTCTGCACCTCCTGAATGCCCTTGAGCAGCATCTGCCAGGTCCTCGAGAGAACGCGCACGGACAGCGTTTTGGAGAATTCGAGACCGCGCGTGCGCTCGTCTTCGGAAAGTGCTGCGTCTTCGGCAGCTTCCGGCACGAAACGCAGACGGGTGACCAGATGATTGAACTCGGCCAGATCGTTGAGCACTGTCGCCGGGTCGGCCCCGACATCGTACTGCGCACGGAATTCGGCGAGGGCGGCCGCCACATCGCCCTTCATCAGATGTTCGAACAGGCCGATGATGCGGCTTCGGTCGGCCAGCCCCAGCATGTCGCGCACGGTTTCCGCAGTCACCTTGCCGGAGGAATGGGCAATCGCCTGATCGAAGATCGACTGGGCATCGCGCATCGAGCCTTCGGAGGCGCGCGCGATCATGGCCAGAGCCTCGTCTTCGGCCTCGACCCCCTCCAGCCCGCCGATGCGGGCGAGATCGGCCTTTATCATTGCCGCATCGATGCGACGCAGATCAAAGCGCTGACAGCGCGAGAGGATCGTGATGGGAACCTTGCGGATTTCCGTGGTGGCGAAGATGAACTTCACATGCGGCGGCGGCTCCTCAAGCGTCTTCAACAGGCCGTTGAAGGCCTGGTTGGAGAGCATGTGAACCTCGTCGATGATGAACACCTTGTAGCGCGCGGAAACCGGTGCGTAGCGTGCCTGGTCGATGATGTCGCGAATATCGTCGATGCCGGTATGCGAAGCGGCATCCATCTCCACCACGTCCACGTGGCGGCCTTCGAGGATGGCGCGGCAATGCTCGCCTTCGGTGGAGAGGTCAACCGTCGGCTTGTCGATCGTATCGGTCTTGTAGTTGAGCGCACGCGCCAGAATGCGCGCCGTCGTCGTCTTTCCCACGCCCCGCACACCGGTCAGCATCCATGCCTGCGCGATGCGCCCGGCATTGAAAGCGTTGGTGAGGGTGCGCACCATCGGCTCCTGGCCGATCAGTCCGGTGAAATCGCTGGGGCGGTATTTGCGCGCCAGAACCCGGTAGGCGCCGCCGGCCTTTTCGCTTGTCTTGGTGCCGGCCTCGCTCATTGCCTTCTCGCGCTCCGTGTTTTGTCCTGACGCCGGCAGTGTCCCCTTGGACAAGGTTCTGCGTCAATGGACAATGTGGACGGCAAGGCTGATATCCGGTGAATGCGGCCTGAGAAAGAAAAGAAGGTGGGAGGCTGGCACGGCGACCCGTGCCTGGCTCGTTAGGGCTGCTTCCTTCCGGACCTGACCCGGTTGGCGAGTGGCGCGTCCACCACCAACCTCCCGGCCCCCATATCGGAAATTGTGAGAACAAATGCAAGGGCAAGAGACGCGCTTTCGTGACCTTGGCCAATCATTCGCTTGCAGGCGCAGGCGGCTGCATCTAGCGTTGACGAGCAAAATGAGGAGAGCCGATGCTACCAGACGCAAAACAGGGTTTCGAGCTTGATCCAAAGCTGGAGGCTGAAAGCCTGCATGTGATGTGGCTCGGCCTGTGTGAATTGCGCCTGTGCGATGACAGGAGATGGCCCTGGCTCATTCTGGTTCCGCAGCGCCCCGGTGCGGAGGAAATCCATGACCTGACACCTCTCGATCAGGCCATGGTCAGCTTCGAGACCAACATGGTCGCGCAGATGCTGAAAGAATTGACCGGCTGCACGAAGATCAACAGCGCCGCACTCGGCAACGTGGTTCGGCAGTTGCACATCCATGTGGTGGCGCGCAGCGAGGATGACCCCGGATGGCCCGGCCCTGTCTGGGGACATGGCGTGCGTGAGCCCTATCGCCGCGAAGACCTGCACCAGTTCGCCGAGACGATTCGCGGCAAGCTATGAGTTTTCCTGAAACCCGGTAGATCGCCCTTCATGACCTTTCCATTTTTCGACACCCCACGCGACGAAGCGAGCCAACGCGTCGCCTTTTCCGGAAACCGCATCGACCGACAGGCTGAAGCCCGTACAGACGATGCCGGGGAACGCGCGCTGGAGAGCCCGAACGCGCGCCTGCTTCTGTTTTCGCAAGGGCGGCTTTTCATGCGTGTGGACGGTGACGAGGCGTTCAATCCCTATTTTCCACGAGACGAAGCCTCTCGCTTAGCAGCCGACCTGAAGGGTGCGGTGCTTCTTGGCCATGAGGACGGAAAGCCGGTTCTGGCCGTACCCTCGACGGCAGATATTGAAAACCTGCCTGGGCCTCTCAAGGCAATCGACTATCGTTCCATCTATACGCAGGGACTTTTGCAGCCCTCTGAACTTGGCGCGCTGGCGCAGGGAGCAGCGCTGCTAGCCTGGCACGAGAGCCATCGGTTCTGTGGTCGCTGCGGCAGCGAGACCGAGATGCGCGACGGTGGCTATAAGCGACATTGCCCGGCTTGCGGTCGTGATCATTTTCCCCGTACCGATCCGGTGGTGATCATGCTTGCGGTGCGTGGCGAGCATTGCCTTTTGGGCCGCAGCCCTCATTTCGCACCGGGCATGGTTTCCTGTCTTGCGGGATTTGTGGAACCCGGCGAGACAATCGAGGCTGCGGTGCGGCGCGAAACGCAGGAAGAGGCCGGCATAACTGTGGGTTCTGTCGCCTACCATGCCAGCCAGCCCTGGCCGTTTCCCTACTCGCTCATGATCGGCTGTTATGGAAAGGCCGAGAGCGAGGCGGTCACCATGGACGAAAACGAGTTGGAGGCATGCCGCTGGTTTTCCCGCGAGGAGGTCCGGCTCATGCTGGACAACAAGCATCCGGAGGGCTACCGCGTGCCGCCCACGGGCGCGATAGCCAACACACTCATACGCGACTGGGTGCTCGCAGGGTGAACATATTGCCCCGATGACTAATCGTCATCTTCCGTCTGCGTGGCACGAAAGGGATGCCCCTCATAAACGCCGAGGATGCGCACTTCGCGCGAGAAGAAGCTGAGTTCCTCAAGAGCCAGAGCGACATTGCGGTCGTCCGGATGCCCTTCTACATCGGCGTAGAACAGGGTGGAAAAGAACTTCCCGCCAAGCTGATAGCTCTCAAGCTTCGTCATATTGACGCCATTGGTGGCAAAACCGCCCATGGCCTTGTAGAGCGCGGCGGGAACGTTGCGCACCCGGAAGATGAACGTGGTCATCATGAGCTGCTCGGAGGAGGTCCGCGCTGCCTGCTTCTCCTCCTTGGACAGGACAACGAAGCGGGTGACGTTGTTGTCGGTGTCCTCGACATTCTCCATGGCGATGTCGAGACCATAGAGTTCGGATGCCAGCCGTGGCGCAAGTGCGGCATTGGAGCGCTCGCCCAACTCTGCGACGAGGCGGGCGGCACCTGCGGTATCGCCGGCGACCGTGCCCTTCCAGCGGTTCTTGCGAATGATGTTGCGGCATTGTCCGAGCGCGTGAATGTGGCTGTAGACCGTCTTGATCTCCTCGGTCTTCACACCCGGCAGCACCATGAGCTGAAAGTGGATCGGCAGGAAATATTCACCGACAATATGAAGTTTCGAACGCGGAAGAAGATGATGGATATCCGCCACCCGTCCGGCGATCGTGTTCTCGATCGGGATCATCGCCAGATCGGCCGCGCCGGTCTCGACGGCGGTGAAGCAGTCCTCAAAGGTCGGACAGGGAAGCGGCTCCATGTCAGGAAACATGTTGCGGCAGGCTGTGTCGGAATTTGCACCGGGCTCGCCCTGGAAAGCGATTTTGTTTGTGTTGGCTGCCATGATCATGTGTCCGTTTTCAATGCGAGTCTTTGCCTGGCTCTCTCCAGGTCTTCAGGGGTGTCTACACCCAGCGGCACCGATGCGACGATCTGCGCATCAATGCGCATACCCGCCTCCAGCGCCCGCAACTGCTCCAGCCGCTCGCGCGTTTCCAGGACAGAGGGGGGCAGAGAAACGAAACGCTGCAGCGCCGCGCGCCGATAGGCATAGATGCCGACATGATGATAGAGCGGTCCGTCTCCCCAGGGGGCGGTCGCACGGGTGAAGTAAAGCGCCCGCAAGCGGGACGAATCGCTGTCCAGGGGGGCGCCCACTATCTTCACCACGTTGGGATTGGTTTTTTCTGCCTCATCCCGAATCTCCACGCCGAGGGTGGCGATATCCACCTGCGGGTCGCTCAGCGGGCCTGCGACAGCGCGAATGTCCTCCGGGGCGATGGTGGGCAGATCGCCCTGCAGATTGATGATGCGCTCAAAGCGACCGTCCGGATCAAGGCTGCCCAGCGCCTCGAAGATGCGGTCGGAACCGGACTGATGATCCGTGCGCGTCATGATGGCGGTGAAACCGGCTTTCTGGACTGCCACGGCCACCTCCATCGAATCGGTTGCGACAGCCACATCGCCGGCCTCGCTCTCGCTTGCGCGGCGAGCGACGTGCACAATCATCGGCGCGCCCGCGATATCGGCCAATGGCTTGCCCGGCAATCTGGTCGAGGCCATACGCGCGGGAATTATGATCAGGCTGGACATGGAGGCCGGAACTCTTTTGAATTGCTAAAGTGGCAAAAAGTCTCACTGGGAAGTGCCTTATATGTGTTGCATGCGCGGAGCAAAAGACCTAGTTTCCGCGCGATTTTACCGGCAACGGCCGAACGCGGGGGACATTGGCGCTGAAGTTTCTTTCTTCTCGCCGCCGCGAGCGTCCGGAATAGGGAGCCTCAGGGCGTATGAACTCGTTCGAACTCAACAAAATCCTCGGCGCGCTTCTGGGCGCCGTTTTCGTCATCTTCTCGGTCAGCATTCTTTCGGACGCGATTTTCTCGTCGCCGCCACCTGCTACACCGGGCTATGCGATCGAGGTGGCCGAGGACGCTGGTGCAGGCGCATCCGAGGGGCCGGCCGAGCCGGAATCCATTGCGCCGCTTCTCGCCTCCGCTGACGCCGGCAAAGGCGAGAATATCTTCAAGCGCTGTCAGGCATGCCATACGGTCGATGAAGGTGGGGCAAACAAGGTTGGTCCCAACCTTTGGGAGATCGTGAACCGGCCGGTCGCAAGCCATGAAGGCTTTGGTTACTCTGCAGCCATGCAGGAATTCGCGCAGGGCGGTAGCGTGACCTGGACTTACGAAAACCTGGATCACTTCCTGACCAACCCCAAGGGCTTCATCTCGGGAACCGCGATGGCGTTCGCCGGTCTGAAGAAAATCGAAGACCGGGCCGATCTGATCGCCTATCTGCGCCAGCACGCTTCCAGCCCTGCACCTTTGCCAGAGCCTGAAGCTGAAAGTGGCGATGATGCTGCGGCCGCCCCGGCGGAAGGCGAGGAGGCTGCTCCCGCCGCCGAAGGCGAGGCCGCCCCGGCTGAAGAAACAACAGCTCCGGCTGAGACGCAGAACAGCGAAGAAGCTGCTCCTGCAGAGGAAACCTCCACGGATGAGGCGCCTGCAGAAGAAGCTCCCGCCGAAGGCGAAGAAAACGCTACATCCGGCAACTAACGAAAATTTAATTTTGCAGAGCTTGAAAAAGCCGGTTTCGACCGGCTTTTTTGTTGCCCGAAAGCATCTCATGGAGAGAGCTTAGGCCCTTGCCATGCGTGGGGGATGGTCTACCTTTCGGCTGGGAACCAAAACACAATGAGGAGAATGCCATGCGGGTGATCGGTGCAAGAGCAACCAGGGCGGTCTGCCTCGCCACGGCTCTTCTGTTCGCCAGCCATCCCGCAAGCGCCGAAGACGAATGGCTCACCAGTTCGTCGCTTATAAAGTCCGAAAGCCAAGAAGGCACGTTCGAGCGCTATGACTATGTAAATCCGGACGCGCCCAAGGGTGGAACGCTGAATTCCGTTGCGCTTGGCACCTATGACAGTTTCAACCCGTTCATCGTGCGTGGTACCCAGGCAGCCGGTCTCAACTATTTCGGCGGTTTTCTCTGGGACACGCTGATGCAGCAGTCTTTGACCGAGCCCAGCACGAGCTACCCGCTCGTTGCCGAAGCGTTCAAACATCCCGAGGACAACTCATCCGCCACCTACCGCATCAATCCCAAGGCGCGCTGGCATGACGGTACGCCGATTACGGCAGACGATGTGGTGTGGTCTCTCAACATGCTCAAGAAGCACAGTCCGCAACACACGCGGTATTTTTCCAGCGTTGTGGAAGCGGTGGCCCTGTCCGAACGCGAGGTGGAATTTCGCTTCGACCAGGCGGGCAACAAGGAACTGCCGCACATTATGGGCGATCTTCCCGTGCTGCCGAAGCACTGGTGGGAAGGCACAGACGCCGAGGGCAAAAAGCGTGACTTTACGCAGCCCACACTCGAGCCGCCGCTTGGAAGCGGCCCATACATGATCGAGAGCTTTACACCCGGCTCAGAGATTGTCTGGAAGCGGGTGGAGGATTACTGGGCCGCTGATCTGCCTGTGCATGTCGGGCGCTACAATTTCGATCGCCGCAGATACACCTATATTCAGGACGAGAATGCCGCCTGGCTCGCCTTCACCAAGGGTGGCCTGCAGGATATTCGCGTGGAGAACCGCTCGCGCCGCTGGGCGACGGAATACACATTTCCGGCGGTCAAGGATGGCGACGTCATCAAGAAAGAATTTCCGACGGGCGGAGCGGAGCCGATGCAAGGCTTCGTTCTCAACACGCGCCGCCCCAAATTTCAGGACCGCCGGATTCGCAAAGCGCTGACGCTCGCCTTCAACTTCGAGGACATGAACCGCACACTCTTCTTCGATAGCTATACCCGTACGGACAGCTATTTCGAAGGAACCGAGCTGGCCGCGACCGGCCTGCCAGAGGGACGCGAACTGGAGATTCTCGAGGAATTCAAGGACAAGCTTCCGCCGGAAGTGTTTACCGACGCGTTCAAGCTCCCGGTCTATGACAATCCGCAGGCGGAGCGGACCTATCTGCGTGAAGCCATCAAGCTCTTTTCCGAAGCGGGATGGAGCATCAAGGGCGGCAAGATGACGAACAATGGCACCGGCCAGCAATTCACCATCGAGTTTCTTGGGAACAGCCCCACTGACGAAATCACGACCGGGCCTTACATGGCGGCACTGCGCAAGATCGGTATCGACGTGTCGCTGCGCATCATCGACCCGTCGCAATATGTGAACCGCATCCGCAATTTCGATTTCGACGCAGTGGCGAGCATCTTCGTCAACTCGCTCTCACCAGGGAACGAACAACGCGAATACTGGGGATCGAAGGCGGCAGACACCCCCGGCACTCGCAATCTTGCAGGGGTCAAGAGCCCCATCGTGGATGCGCTCGTTGAAAAGATCATCTACGCGCAGGACCGCGAAGAGCTTGTTGCGGCAAGCCGGGCGCTCGACAGGGTATTGTTGTGGAATTATTATTGGGTGCCTCAGTGGCATGCGCCTTATGTTCGCATCGCCTACTGGGACAAGTTCGGCATGCCGGATAAGCAGCCCGAATATGCCGGCGTCGACCTTGATTCCTGGTGGATCGATCCGGAGCGCGAAAAAGCGCTGGCCGCGAAATACCGGAGCCAGAATTGAGCGGGCGCGAAAAGCTACCGCGCCGGGACTTCCTGTCGCTCGCCGGTGCGGCGATCGCCCTCCCGTTGCTACCGCACGACGTGTTTGCCGATGTGGAGACCGGATCGCCACTGCACGGGCTATCTGCGTTCGGCGACCTCAAATATGCGCCGAATTTCAACCATTTCGACTACGCCAGCCCAGATGCACCAAAAGGCGGCACGTTCAATTTTCAGCCCGGGTACTGGTTCTTCAATCAAAACGTCCTGACCTTCAATACGCTGAATTCCTTTGTTCGCACCGGCGATGCGCCACCGCGCATGGAGATCTGTTTCGATTCCCTCATGGTGCGGGCCTATGACGAGCCCGATGCAATATACGGGCTTCTGGCCGAGAGCGTGACGCTTTCCGACGACCGCAACGGGTTCACCTTCAAACTCCGCCCGGAGGCCCGGTTTCATGATGGCTCACCGGTCACCGCCGAAGACGTGGCCTTTACCTACGACCTGCTGAAGGAGAAGGGTCACCCGCAGCTGCAGCTGCCACTCACCGAGATGACAGAGGCCTCGGCCGAAGGGTCCGATCTGGTTCATCTGCGGTTTTCCGGTGCGCAATCACGCCGTAATATTCTCACCGTTGCGGGTTTCCCGATCTTTTCAAAGGCGTTTGTCGAGAAAAACGGTTTCGACAGCTCCCGTCTGATGCCCCTCCTCGGCTCAGGCCCCTACAAGGTGGGGCGCTTTTCGGCCGGGCGCTACGTGGAATACGACCGCGTGGAAGACTACTGGGCGCGCGATCTCGGCCCAGCCAAGGGGTTCAACCATTTCGACACGATCCGCATCGACTTCTACCGCGACCGCAATGCCGGGTTCGAGGCTTTCAAGAAGGGCGATGTCTACTGGCGCGAGGAGTTCACATCGCGCGTCTGGGCGACGGGGTACGATTTTCCCGCCATTCGCGATGGCCGCGTGCTTCAAACCGAAATCCCCGGTGAGAAGCGCCCACAACTCTATGGCCTCGTGCTCAACCAGCGACGTGAACAATTCAAGGATGTGCGGGTGCGCGAAGCCATCAGCCTGTGCTTCGACTTCGAATGGACCAACCGAAACCTGTTCTACGACGCCTATGCGCGGTCGCACTCGTTTTTCGAACGCTCGCCTTACATGGCCGAGGGGGATCCCTCGCCCGAGGAGCAGGCGCTGCTCGACCGCTTTCGCGGCGAGGCGCCGGAGGCAGCGTTTGGAGAGGCGGTGAAGCAACCGGTCTCCGACGGATCCGGCCGCGACCGCAACAATCTGAGACGCGCGCGCCAGCTTCTGACGGAGGCCGGCTGGACCCCGCGTGACGGTGTTCTCCACAATGAAAAGGGCACGCGCTTCACACTGGAATATCTGGTGCGGGATGAACTCTTCCTGCGGCAGGATGCGAGCTTCGGCGAGAACCTGCGGGCCATCGGCATCGATGCGTCCACCCGTGTGGTGGATGCCTCGCAATATCAAAGCCGGCAAAGTGCATTCGATTTCGACATGATCTCCATGGCGATCGGGCTGACCGCCACACCGGATGCAAACGGGCTCGAACAGATATTCCACTCCCGCACGGCAAGTGTCGAAGGGACCTACAATTTTGCAGGCACAGCCGATCCGGTGGTCGATGAACTGATCGAAATTGCCGGTAAGGCGAAAAGCCGCGACGAACTGACCGTCACGCTAAAGGTGTTGGACAGGGTCTTGCGTGCAAGGCGCGACTGGATTCCAAATTGGCACCTGACGAATCACCGCGTGGCCCACTGGGACATGTTCGGCTACAGCGAGAACAAGCCGGATTACTTCTTCCCGGTGGAATCTCTGTGGTGGTTCGAGGAAGAAAAGGCGAGAGCGATTGGCAAGGCGTAAGGGCGGCGTGGCAGATTTTTCCTCAATCCCCAACGTGAAGAGAGCGGCTGACTGATGGGCGCCTATATCCTCCGTCGACTGCTTCTTATGATCCCGACTCTTTTCGGCATCATGGCCATCTCCTTCATCGTCGTGCAATTTGCACCCGGTGGCCCCGTGGAACAGGTGATCGCCCAGATCACCGGACAGGCGGGCGGCGCGGATGCACGCATTTCCGGCGGCGGCGGCGATTTCAGCAATCAGGGGTTTGACGGTGGGTCTGTCGAAGGCAGCGGCGTGACCTCGAAATATCGCGGCGCGCAGGGCCTCGATCCGGAGTTCATCGCCTCGCTTGAAAAGCAGTTCGGCTTCGACAAACCACCGCTCGAGCGCTTCGCGCTCATGATCTGGAATTATGCGCGGTTCGATTTTGGCGAAAGCTATTTTCGCGACATTTCGGTGATCGACCTGATCCTCGAGAAAATGCCGGTCTCGATCTCGCTTGGCCTCTGGATCACGCTGATCTCCTACGGGATTTCCATTCCGCTCGGCATCCGCAAGGCGGTGAAGGACGGATCGGCATTCGACGTGTGGACCAGCGGTGTGGTGATCGTTGCCTATGCCATTCCGGGCTTTCTGTTCGCCATCCTCCTGATGGTTCTTTTCGCCGGCGGCTCCTTCTTCGACTGGTTTCCGCTGCGCGGCCTGACCTCCGACAACTGGGAGAGCCTTTCCTGGCCGGCGCGCATTCTCGATTATTTCTGGCACCTTGCCCTGCCGCTGACGGCCATGGTGCTTTCCGCCTTTGCCACGACGACACTTCTGACCAAGAACTCGTTTCTCGATGAAATACGCAAGCAGTATGTGGTGACCGCGCGCGCCAAGGGGCTGTCCGAACGGCAGGTGCTCTACGGCCATGTCTTTCGCAACGCCATGCTGATCATCATCGCCGGATTTCCCGGTGCATTCATCTCCGCCTTCTTTACAGGCTCGCTGCTCATCGAGAGCATCTTCTCCCTTGATGGGCTCGGCCTGCTGGGCTTCCGCTCGGTGATCGACCGCGATTATCCGGTGGTCTTCGCTAATCTCTACATCTTCTCGCTGCTCGGTCTGGTCATCAGCCTGATCTCCGATGTGACCTACACGCTGATCGACCCCCGCATCGACTTCGAGCGGAGGGATGTGTGATGTCCGATATTCAGGTGCAAAGCGAAGTGGCGGCGGTGCGTCGCCCCGGCAGAAGGCCGTGGCTTTCGCCGATCAACAAGCGCCGCTGGCAGAACTTTTGCGCCAACCGGCGCGGCTACTGGTCTCTCTGGATCTTCCTGATCCTGTTCGTGCTGTCGCTGTTTGCCGAATTCCTGGCCAACGACAAGCCGATCCTCGCCTATTACAAGGGTGAAGTTCTGTTCCCGGTCATGGTGGATTATCCGGAAGAGAAATTCGGGGGCTTCCTTGCTGTAACCGACTACCGCGATCCGATCATCTCCGAGGAGATCGAGGCCAATGGGTGGATGGTGTGGCCGCCCATCCGCTATTCCTACCGAACGGTGAACAACGAGATTCCCGAAGCTGCACCTGCCAAGCCTTCCTGGATGTACACCAAGGAAGAGCGTTGCGGGCGCTATCTGCAGGGGGTGGACGACCCGGCCTGCACGCCCGGCAACTGGAACTGGCTTGGCACGGATGACCAGGCGCGGGACGTGCTTTCGCGGGTGATCTACGGGTTCCGTATCTCGGTTCTTTTCGGCCTGATCCTGACCGGTGCCTCGGCGCTGATCGGCGTGAGCGCCGGCGCGATACAAGGCTATTTCGGCGGCTGGACAGACCTTCTCTTCCAGCGCTTCATCGAGATATGGTCCTCCATTCCGGTGCTCTATCTGATCCTGATCATCGCCGCCGTTCTGCCGCCGGGCTTCTTCATCCTGCTCGGCATCATGCTGCTTTTTTCCTGGGTGGCTTTCGTCGGCGTGGTGCGCGCCGAATTCCTGCGCGCGCGCAATTTCGAATATGTAAGTGCGGCACGGGCGCTTGGCGTTTCCAACCGCACGATCATCTTCCGCCACCTTCTGCCCAATGCGATGGTGGCCACCCTCACCTTCCTGCCCTTCATCCTGAACGGCTCGATCACGACACTGACATCGCTCGACTTTCTGGGCTTCGGCCTGCCGCCGGGCTCGCCATCACTGGGTGAACTTCTGCGGCAGGGCCAGCGCAACCTCAACGCGCCATGGCTCGGCATCGCCGGCTTCCTGAGCCTTTCGATCATGCTATCGCTCCTGATCTTCATCGGCGAAGCCGTGCGCGACGCCTTCGACCCGCGGAAGACGTTCAAATGATGGGCCGGATGACCTATATTGAACGGGCTGGATGCAGGAGATGACAATGGGTGTGGTCACCGTCAATCACTATAGGGCATCCAAATTGCCCAAGGAGCTGCGCAAGGACATTCCCCACGACGCTTTGGTGAAAGTGACCGTGGAAGAAGAAGTTAAGCGAGAAGCTCCACCACGCACGCCGGAGGAACTGCTGGCGCAGATCGAGCGCGTTCGCGCTCGCCAGACCCGACGCGTTTCCAGCGAAGACGCGGCAAGACGCATTCGGGCGCTGCGCGATGAGTGGGACGATTGATGGAGTTCACCAGGCTCTATCTCGACACCGCAATCTTTATCGAACTCGCCGAAGTGCAGGGCGAAATACAGACACTGCTTTACAATCTGATCGAGAAACAGATGCAGGGCGGCGAACGCTTTCTATGTACGAGCGAACTGGCGCTGGCGGAGCTTCTGGTTGGGCCCTACCGGGACGAGGATGATGACCTCATTCAGCTCTACGACAACTGGATCGTGGAGGATAATTCCTGGCTGGATGTGAGGCCTGTTACACGGGAGGTCCTGTGGAGCGCTGCCCTCGTGCGCCGACAGTTCAAATCCGTGAAGCTGCCCGATGCGATCCATCTCGCTTCGGCGATCGGATTCGAGTGCAGCCATTTCCTGACCGCCGACAAGCGTATACCCGGCCAGGTTCGGTTAAAGAACGATCGCTGGCGTGGAGAGCGTTTTTCTCCCGAGCTCTCGGTCATCCTGCCTACAGCGGAAAATCTCCGCGCAATCATTGAATCGCGACCATGACATCAGCCCCTCTCCTTTCGATCCGCGATCTATCCGTTGCCTTCAGGCAAGGGGCTCAGGAGACACTTGCGGTCGATCATATCTCGTTCGACATCGCGCGCGGCGAGACCGTCGCTCTGGTCGGTGAATCGGGATCCGGCAAGTCTGTCTCGGCGCTTTCGGTCCTGCGGCTTTTGCCCTATCCCGCGGCGAGCCATCCCTCCGGCGAAATCCTTTACAATGGGGTGGACATCCTTGCCGCCGATGAAGCGACACAGCGCAAGGTGCGCGGCAACGAGATCTCCATGATCTTCCAGGAGCCGATGACCTCGCTCAACCCGCTGCACACCATCGAGCGCCAGGTGGGTGAGGTCTTGAAACTGCATCGCGGAATGAGCGACAAGGCGGCGCGGGAGCGGACCCTCGAATTGCTCAATCAAGTGGGCATTCGCGATTCGGAAAAGCGGCTCGATTCCTTTCCGCACCAGCTTTCCGGCGGCCAGCGCCAGCGCGTGATGATCGCCATGGCGCTCGCCAACGAGCCCGACCTCCTGATCGCCGATGAACCGACCACCGCGCTCGACGTGACAGTGCAG
The DNA here is from genome assembly GCF_020833685.1 of Nitratireductor sp. B36. Lineage (GTDB taxonomy): Bacteria > Pseudomonadota > Alphaproteobacteria > Rhizobiales > Rhizobiaceae > Nitratireductor. Next base: position 102,296 of record NZ_JACKZY010000004.1, on the reverse strand, counting down.
GCGCAGATCCTGGAGCTTCTGGCCGATCTGCGGCGCAAGAAATCCATGTCGATGCTGTTCATCACCCATGATCTGGGCATCGTGCGCAAGGTGGCAGACCGGGTCTGCGTGATGACGGACGGCAAGATCGTGGAAAGCGGGCCGACGGAAGAAATATTCACCAACCCACAACATGCCTACACACGCCACCTTATCGAAGCCGAACCGAAGGGCCGCCCGCCCAAGGCGGATCCGACTGCAGAAACCGTGATGAAAGGCGACGAGATCAAGGTGTGGTTCCCTGTAAAAAAAGGGTTGCTGCGCCGCACGGTGGATTACATCAAGGGTGTCGACGGCGTCGACGTGACAGTACGTGCCGGCCAAACGCTCGGTGTGGTGGGGGAATCGGGCTCCGGCAAGACGACACTCGGCCTGGCGCTTGCCCGCATGATCGGCTCCGAGGGACATATTCAGTTTTCGGGCGCGGAGATCGATCAACTCTCGTTTCGGCAAATGCGTCCCTACAGGCACGACTTGCAGGTGGTGTTTCAGGATCCCTACGGTTCGCTCAGCCCGCGCATGTCCGTCGCCGAAATCATCGAGGAAGGGCTGCGCATTCACCAGCCTGGCCTCTCGGCCGAGGAACGCGACGCGATGGTCGTCGATGTTCTGAAAGAGGTCGATCTCGACCCCGACAGCCGGTTTCGCTATCCGCACGAATTCTCCGGCGGTCAGCGCCAGCGTATCGCCATTGCCCGCGCCATGGTACTGAAACCGCGTTTCGTGATGCTGGACGAGCCCACCTCGGCGCTCGACATGAGCGTACAGGCGCAGGTGGTGGACCTTCTGCGTGATTTGCAGAAGCGGCACAATCTGGCTTATCTCTTTATCAGTCATGACCTGAAAGTGGTGCGCGCGCTTGCCAATGAGGTGATCGTCATGCGCGCCGGCAAGGTGGTGGAGGCCGGTCCGGCGGAGCAGATCTTTGATGCGCCACAAACCGACTACACACGCGCGCTGATCGCAGCCGCGTTCAACATCGAAGCCACGCCCGGAGGCGTGGTCAGCGAATAAATATCGAGGGGCAAACGATGAGCACTCCGGAACGCGGTCGCGTCCTTCTTTCCGTGACAGGGTTCAATCCTCAACGCTGGTACGACCTTCTCTCGAAAGAGCGAGAGGTCGTTCTGGAGCCTGATGGCACGGAGGACCCTTCCATTGACTACGCTGTGGTATGGAAGCACCAGCCCGGCGTACTTGCCAGACTGCCGAACCTGAAAGTCATCTTCTCGATCGGCGCGGGTGTGGACCACATCTTCGCCGATGATCAGGCGCCGGATGTGCCCATCGTGCGTGTGGTGGCGGACAATCTCACGCAGTACATGTGCGAGTATGTGACGTGGCGTGTGCTCGATCATCACAGGCAGGGTTCCGTCTACCGGGAACAACAGGTCCGGAAGGTCTGGCACGAGCCGCGGCAGCCACCAGCCAACGAGGTTTCGGTCGGCATTATGGGGCTCGGTCAGCTCGGCACACGCGCCGCGAAGGCACTGCGTGCGATTGGTTTTTCGGTGAATGGCTGGAGCCGTACACCCAAGGACGTGGAGGGTGTCAGGGGCTTTCATGGAGAGGACGGGTTGACCCCCTTCCTCAACGCGACCGACATCCTGGTGGTCTTGTTGCCACTGACAGCCGTAACCCACGGCATCGTCAATTATTCACTGCTCTCGCGGCTTCGACAGGACGGGCCACTGGGCGGCCCCTGCCTCATCAATGCTGGACGCGGCGGCCTGCAGCGCGAGATCGACATCCTCAAGGCGCTTGAAGCGGGCGTGCTGAAGGAAGCGAGCCTCGACGTGTTCGAGCGCGAACCGCTGGCACCGGAAAGCCCCCTGTGGTCGCACCCCAGGGTTTTCGTGACGCCGCATGCGGCGGCCACTTCAGACCCGGCACATCTGGCGCCTCCCATGTTGCAACAAATGGACGCCTTTGAGCGTGGTGAGGCATTGAAAAACCTCGTCGACCGCAACGCCGGGTATTAAGGGCGACGGTAATGCGTTGGACGACCGTATAACCGTTCAATCCGTTCGATGGCATCGCTCAGCGGCTCACGTGCGACGGTCATGGTGTTGCCGTTGGCATGAAGCATCATCTCGTGATCGAGCATGATGGCCACATGGCCCTTCCAGAAAACGAGATCGCCGCGTTGAACCGCGGTCTCGGCAGGATCAATCAGCGTGCCGATGCTGTCGGCCTGCATGTCCGTGTCGCGGAGCACGGTTTTTCCGGCCATGCGCATGGAAAGCTGCACCAGACCGGAACAATCAATGCCGAAACCGCTCGTTCCACCCCACAGATAGGGTGTGTGCAGAAAGATTTCTGCGACCGTAACGTAGTCCTCTTGGTGTGAGGCGAGAGGTTGCAGGTGGCCAGCAATCATCGCGCCACCCGATGCGAGAAGCATATATTGCGTACCCCGGTTTTCGACAATCTCGCTCACGCTGACAGCGGCGCCCATGCTGTGAGCGGCGATTGCGGGTTTCTTCAATTCCGGCTCGGGATAGACAAAACTGCGCTGGGCGGTGACGCGGTGCGTGGGCGTGAAATCGGTGTCGGCAAGTGCATTCGTACTTACATAGCCGACATAACCATCGTGTTCTGCCTGCACCCAGGCCCAGCCTTCGCGCTGTTCGAACACGCGCACCGCATCCCCGTGGAGGAACTGGGTGTCCATGCCTGCGTCGGAACGCGGAGCGCTGTGCACATCGGCAACGGGTGTCCCAATGCGGGCGGGTGTGCCGGCCGTGAAACGGGTTGCGTCGACCTTACCCTCCAAGCGGGCATCGGCAAGATCCGGTCGGTGGGCGTGCAGGCGGCGGTCGAGTGTCGTCATAAGGGTAGCTCCGCGGATTTTGCCACCACCACATCGCCGAACCGCTCCACGAACAGGGCGCCCTCGACGGTGCGCTTGATCAGGACATTGCGGCGGTCATTCGGGTCGCGGTGGCGGGAAACGAGTTTGAGCGCGCCCATCGTGTCGAGGGCGCGGGTGATGACGGGTTTGGAGACATCCAGTTTCCCGGCCAGGCCGCGCACGGTGTGCGGAGGCGGATCCAGATAGATCGTAAGAAGGATGGCAAGCTGGCGCTCGGTGAGGTCCGGTTCCTTGGCGCGAACCTCGGCGAGGCTGACCTGCTGCCAAAGACGCAATGCCTGGCTTGGCCTCAGCTGGATGGACATTTCAGGGCCTGCCTTTGCGGGAGAGAATAACCGTTTCGGCTCCGTTCCATTCATGCCGTGAAAGACAGGCCGGCGCAAGCGCCGGCCGCTTCTTCGCTAGGCTCCAGCTCCGTAGCGCTGCACAAGCACGCGTTCGATGGCGCGGATGCCCTGCGCCTCCCCGCCGACCGGCGCATACGGCTTTTCGGCCGGATTCCAGCCATAAATGTCGAAATGCGCCCAGCTCTTCGCCTTCTCCACAAAACGGCCAAGGAAAAGGCCGGCAATGGGCGAGCCCGCGAAGCCATCGAGTGAGACATTGTTGATGTCGGCGATTTTAGAATCCAGACGCGAGAGATAGGGCTTCCACAGCGGCATGCGCCAGAGTGGATCGGCAACGCTCTCGGAGGCCTGGGCCAAGGCGTCTGCAAGCGCCTCATTGTCGGTGTAGAAAGGCGGCACATCGGGCCCGAGCGCGACGCGCGCCGCACCGGTCAACGTCGCCATGTCTATCAGAAGTTCCGGTTCCTCCTCATCTGCCAGGGCCATCGCATCAGCAAGCACCAGCCGCCCTTCGGCATCGGTGTTTCCGATCTCCACGGTGAGCCCCTTACGGCTGGTCAGCACATCGCCCGGACGGAAAGCATTTCCTGCGACTGCGTTCTCCACTGCCGGGATGAGGACACGAAGGCGAACATCGAGCTTTGCCGCCATGATCATCGAAGCGAGGCCGAGCACATTCGCGGCGCCGCCCATGTCTTTCTTCATGAGCAACATGCCGGCGGCGGGTTTGAGATCGAGACCGCCTGTATCGAAACAGACCCCCTTGCCTACAAGAGTGACCTTGGGCGCATTTTCCCGCCCCCATTTCAGATCGAGGAGACGTGGTGCGGCTTCAGCAGCGCGGCCGACCGCATGGATCATGGGCAGGTTTTCCTTGAGAAGGTCATCACCAAGCGTCACTGAGAGCGTCGCACCATGTTCCGAGGCGAGTGCGCGGGTGGCATCTTCAAGCGCATCAGGCCCCATATCGCCTGCAGGCGTGTTGATGAGATCGCGTGCGAGAATGCAGCCGTTGGCCAACCGCTCGACGCGACTTGCATCAACCCCTTCGGGCACGCGGAAGCGAAGTGTATTGCGCGGCTTTTTACCGTAGCGTGTGAATGCATAGGACCCGAGCAACAGGCCGAGGAGTGCAAGTTCCGCCTGTTTCGGCACATCAGCAAAGTGCCAATCGCCCTCCGGCAGTTGCCGTGCCAACGCTCCGGCAGCCAGCGGGTTGGCTGCATCTGAATTGCCAAGCCCGAAAAATGCACCGGCCAAAGCGCCACTCTCGCCCGGTATCGTCAAAACCGTGGCTGCAGCCCCTGAAAAGCCGTTTGCCTTCGCCCAGGCGATCGCTGCCTTTGGCGCCTGGCAGGCGTCCAGGGCATCCGCCTCTACCGCGTATACGGGCAAGGATGAAGCCTCTGGCGAGTTCAGGAGCGTGACGGGCATTTGGTGTCTCCTCATTTGCGTTTTGCGGCGCGTTTTAACGCTCCGTTAGGGTTAACAGAATATTTCTCTCTGGTGAGAGTGGGCCGGGAAACGGCCGAAGCCAACCGGAGGGCGCGCGCAGATGTTTACCGAACGGCGCACGAATGCAACCGTAAACAGGATCACCACAACGGCGATTGCGCTGATCATGGCGGTGTCAGTGGCTGGCTGCGCGAAGGATCGGATCACAACCGGTTCGATTAGCCGCAGTACGCCCAAGCCGGTGTCCAATGTTGCAGCGATGAGCGAATCGCAGCTGCGGGGCACCGCCGATTCGCTTGGGCGCGCCTACACCCAGAACACCAAGGACAAAGGCACCGCACTGCAATACGCTTCTGTCCTTCAGATGACCGGGCGGGTCGACCAGTCTCTCGCGGTGATGCGCAAACTTGCGATCGACCACCCCAAGGACCGCGACGTTCTGGCCGCTTATGGCAAGGCATTGGCTGCCGCCGGTGAGCTTCAGCCAGCGCTCGACGCGGTACGCCGGGCACAGACCCCGGAATACCCCGATTGGCGGCTGCAATCAGCCGAGGGTGCTATTCTGGATCAACTCGGACAGAAAGATGCAGCCCGGACGCTTTATCGTCAGGCTCTCAACCTCAAGCCGGGTGAACCCTCCGTGCTTTCGAACATGGGCATGTCGTATCTGCTTGAAGGTGACCTGAAATCAGCCGAGCACTATATGCGCCAAGCCGTACAGGCTTCCGGTGCCGACAGCCGTGTACGGCAGAACCTGGCGCTCGTCGTCGGGCTTCAGGGGCGTTTTGACGAAGCAGAACAGCTGGCTCGGCAGGAGCTTTCGCCCGAGCAGGCCGAGGCCAATGTTGCATATCTTCGTTCCATGCTCGCGCAGCAGAATGCGTGGAGCCAGATCTCGGACGACGAAAAAAAGAAGCGCCAGTAGCAACGCTTTCAAATGAGAACAGAATTAAAAAGGCCGCTTCGAGCGGCCTTTTTGGTGCGCTTAGAACAGCCCCTGTTGCTTGATCTGGATGCCTGCCGGCCCGAGAATTACGGCAAACAGAACGGGAATGAAGAAGAGGATCATGGGAACGGTGAGTTTCGGCGGTAGAGCCGCAGCCTTCTTTTCCGCCTCGTTCATCCGCATTTCCCGGCTTTCGTCTGCAAGCACCCGAAGGGCATGGCTCACCGGCGTGCCGTAGCGCTCGGCCTGGATCAAAGCCTGCGTAACGCTCTTCACCGTTTCGAGCCCTGTACGAGAAGCAAAGTTCTCGTAGGCCTGACGACGTTCCTGGAGGAAGGAGAGTTCCGCATTCGTCAGCACCAGCTCCTCGGCCAACGGGACCGACTGAATGCCGATCTCGTCTGCCACGCGCCGAAAAGCCGCTTCGATGGACATGCCCGATTCAACGCAGATCAACATCAGATCAAGGGCGTCGGGCCACGCGATCTGGATCGACTTCTTTCGCTTCGAAGCCAGATTGCTGACATAGAGCACAGGTGCGTAAAAGCCTGCATAGGCAGCAATAACACAAACGAAAAGCTTCACGAACAAGGGCTGTTCGGGAAGCCCTCCGAGGACGAAAATATAGACGATTGCGAGAAGCAGCGTGACGAAGGGGAGAATAAGCCGGAAGAAGAGAAACTTCGTCAGCGGATTCTGGCCTCGAAAGCCTGCCGTGCGCAGTTTCGCCACCGCCGCGTCATCGGCCAGCGCACGGCGCAGATCGAGCCGGTCGACGATGGCGCGCATGCCTTCCGACTGATGCTCGCGCAGGCCCCGGCGACGCTTGTCAGCTTCGGCGGCAAGACGCGCGCGCTGCCGCGCCCGCAATTCCTCGCGCTCAAGCGCGACACTTTTCATGCGCGCTTTCAGCGGGTCGCCGCCGAAAGCCGGCAGGAGCGTGAAAAGAGTGGCAAAAACCGCCACCGCGACCAGAAGCGCGATCAGGAAACTCGGTTCGATAATACTTCCGATGACGTTTGAAGGCATTGTCTAAACCTCGAAATTGATCATGTTCCGCATCACGAGAATGCCGATCGTCATCCACATGGCAGCGAAGCCGAGAATCAGATGCCCCGCGCTGGTGGTAAAGAGCGGGATGATGTAGCTCGGGCTGGTTAGGTAGACGAGGAAAGCGACGACGAAAGGCAGAGCCCCGATGATTACGGCCGATGCCTTGGCCTCCATCGACAGCGCCTGCACCTTCGCCTTCATTTTCTTGCGGTTGCGGAGAACGCGAGACAGGTTTGACAGTGCTTCGGAGAGATTGCCGCCCGCCTGAGACTGAATCTGAATGACAATGCCAAAGAAGTTCGCTTCCGGACACGGCATCGTTTCGCCCATGCGTACGCAAGCCTCCGGTGTTGAAACGCCCATTTGCTGGGCTTCCACGATCCGGCGAAACTCGGTGCGCACAGGTTCCTGAGCCTCACTGGCGATCAAGCGTATGCCATCATTGATCGGCAAGCCCGACTTTACAGCACGGACGATCACATCGAGCGAATTTGGAAACTCGTTCAGAAACGCCTTCACGCGACCACGGCGGCGCCAGGACACAAACCAGCGCGGCAAGCCCAGCGCCCCGACAATCAAGGCCCCCGGCAGCACAAGCAGCGGAGCACCCATGACGAAAACCGCCAGGGTGAACACCAACCCGCAGATGGCCGAAATGATGTAGAACCGCTCCGGTGTCACATTCATCCCAGCCTGTTTGAGCTGCATCTTGAGCGGGGGCTTGCGAACCCTGCTGTCGCGTTTCTTCTGCCGCTCTTCCAGATCCTTCAGCGAGTCCTGAATGGATTTGCGGCGCTTCGCCGTTTCGGCAACACGGTCACGCGAGGCTTTGATGGAGACCTGATCAGTCTGCGCCCGCTTGACGGAGTCCAGCCGGCGCCCGACTTTTTTCTCTGCCGTGATGTTGTTGAACATCAGCGCATAAGCCACCGCCCCGGCACTGCAGCCGGCCAGTAGAACAAACGCAATCAGTGTGATGTCCATTCCAAACATGGATTTACCTGCCCAAACCGGAACAGAAAGCCACCGGCACGTTAGTCGGTCTTCCGTTCCATCGCTTCCAGCGCATTCGCCAGACGCTGCTCTTCACCATAATACCGGGCACGATCCCAGAAATGCGGCCGTGCAATACCGGTCGACACGTGCTCGCCAATGATCTTGCCGTTCGCGTCCTCGCCCTTCATGTCATAGAGAACGAGGTCCTGCGTGATGATCACATCGCCTTCCATCCCGATCACCTCGGTGACGTGCGTGATGCGGCGCGAGCCATCGCGCAGACGCGTTGCCTGGATAATGACGTCGACCGAGCCGACGATGATTTCGCGCACCGTTTTCTGCGGCAGCGTGAAACCGCCCATGGCAACCATGGATTCGATACGATTGAGACACTCGCGCGGATTGTTGGAGTGGATGGTGCCCATCGAACCGTCATGGCCCGTGTTCATCGCCTGCAGCAGGTCGAAGACTTCTGGACCGCGCACCTCGCCCACGATGATGCGCTCAGGGCGCATGCGCAGACAGTTGCGTACGAGGTCGCGCATGGTGACCTCGCCCTCGCCTTCGAGGTTGGGAGGGCGCGTTTCTAGCCTGACCACATGCGGCTGCTGCAGCTGCAGCTCCGCGGAATCCTCGCAAGTGATGATGCGCTCGTCGAGATCAATGAAACTGGTCAGACAGTTCAGCAGCGTCGTCTTGCCCGAACCCGTGCCGCCCGAGATCAAAACGTTGCAGCGGACGCGACCGATGATCTTCAAAATCTCGGCGCCTTCCGGCGAGATGGCTCCGAAGCGCACAAGCTGATCGAGCGTCAGCTTGTCCTTCTTGAACTTACGAATGGTCAGCGACGCGCCGTCAATGGCAAGTGGCGGTGCGATGACGTTGACACGCGAACCATCGGGCAGGCGCGCATCGCAGATCGGGCTTGATTCATCGACGCGGCGGCCGACCTGGCTGACGATGCGCTGGCAGATGTTGAGCAGCTGCTGGTTGTCGCGAAAGCGTACGCCGGTCTGTTCGACCTTACCGTTCACCTCGATGTAAACATGCTCGGCACCGTTGACCATGATGTCGGCGATATCGTCTCGCGCCAGGAGCGGCTCGAGCGGACCATAACCCAACACATCGTTGCAGATGTCCTCGAGCAGTTCTTCCTGCTCGGAGATGGACATCGCGAAATTCTTGATCGCGATGATATCGTTGACGATGTCGCGGATTTCCTCGCGCGCGCTATCAGGATCGAGATTGGCGAGTTGCGAGAGATCGATGGTCTCGATCAGCGCCGAGAACACCTGGCTCTTGGTGTCGTAATAAGATTCGCTGCGCACGCGGGGGGGCTGAGGCGATCGTGCCGGCGGGGGTGGCGCGGATGGAGTGGGTCTGGGGGCCTCCACACGCGGCCGAGGTGGTTCCTGCGGCGCTGGCGCCGTGTTCTGCAGGCTCGCGGGAGCTGGCCGTTCCGGCGTCAATACGTCGGTGCCGCCCGAAAAGGTTTTCGGGGTTTCGGTGTGCGGCGCTGTGGTATGCGGGACGCCTGCCCCTCTCTTTCCGAACATCTGACGCTACCAATCCGTATCAGCTTTTGCGTTTCAACCTGCCCAGGATGCCGGACAAGCCACTCTTCTTCTTCGGCTTCACATCACGCCGACCCGTCAGCACATGGGCGAGTTCATTGATTGTCTCGACAATCGGGCTGTTGGCGTCCATTTCGCCGAGCATGCGACCGTTGTTGGCCGCATTGCCAAACAGCTGCGGCTCGAAGGGAATGGTCGCGGCCGGCGTCACGCCAAGCGGTTCGGCAAAGTCTTCCAGCGATATCTCGGGCCGCTTCGGGATGCCGGCCTGATTGAGCAGAAGAACGGGCGGCTTGTCGTTGGGCCGCAGCTTCTTCAGCGTGTCGATCAGGTTCTTCGTATTGCGCAGATTGGCGAGATCGGGCGTGGCCGTGATGACGATCTCGTCCGCCTGCGCCAGGGTTGTCTTCGTCCAGCCATTCCAGGCATGCGGCACATCGAGAACCAGGACCGGCGCCGTGCGTTGCGTGGTGTCGATGATCTGCGCGAAAGCCTCGGGATCGAAATCATACACGCGGTCGAGTGTCGAGGGCGCCGCCAGGAGGGAGAGTCTTTCCGCACACTGGGCGAGCAAGCGATCCAGATAGACCTCATCGATGCGCTCAGGCGAAAACACCGCTTCAGCGATGCCCTGTGCAGGATCCTGATCAAAGTTGATGTTGGCCGTGCCGAAAGGCAGATCCAAATCGGCGACCACGACTTCGTTCTCGAACAGGTTGGAAATCGACCACGCCACATTGTGGGCTACGGTGGACGAACCAACCCCACCCTTTGCACCGATAAACGCAATGGAGTGTCCAAGCGGCTCGGCTTCTGGATCGACAAAGATGTTCGCGATCACGCTGACAATGTCCGCCATCGAGATCGGCGCGACCACATATTCGGAAATGCCTGCTCGGATCAGCTCCCGATACAGCCAGACATCGTTGTAGTGACCGATGATGATGACTTTCGTGGAGGGGTCGCAGACCGTCGCCAACTGCTCCAGCGAGGCAAGCAATTCTCGCGGCTCGCTGGAGGATTCTACAATAACCAGGTTCGGCGTCGCCGCTGTCTGATAAAACTCAACGGCCGTCGCGACACCACCCATGTGCACCTTGAGATGGGTTTTCGCCATGCGGCGGTCTTCGCCTGCCCGCTCGATCGGATTGGCAACGCTGTCCGTCTCACAGAATGCCTGGATCGAGATCCTCGGGATCGGCCGCAACTTCTGAAGCGCTGGCGACGCGCCATCCTCGGGAGCGAGATCCTCGTGGTCCGTTTCATAGGCCAGATTGCTCATGTCATGCCCCTCGCCTAGTACGCGATCTCTCTGGTGGCCCGGAAGTCTTCGGACACCTGGCCAGGTTTATAAATGCTCTCAGCGCCACGATACTTGTCGATCACGCCCATTCGGTTCTCGGCATCGATTTCGCCCTGCTTGCGCGGCCCAAGGAAATCATTGGGGTTGGCGACCTGTGCGGCGAGGTTGTTTTGAAAGGAACAGCCGAAATTCGCGTAGTGCTTGTTATCTGTCGTTTCCAGCATGTCTTCCGGCCAACGGCCACACGGCGTGGTGGAAGCCTTGACGACAGGATAGGAGACCCGGATCGGCGGGGCCGTGTCCGGCGCAAGCGCCTGATAGGAGATCACCGATATATTTTCCGGCGGAACCCCCTGCTTCTGAAGCAAACGGGTGATCTGAGACGCAACGTTGGAGGCGCCCAGCTCGTTGACGGAACCCGACGGCACAAGCACGGAAACCGTGCCGCCGGAGCGGCGGTCATATCCATTCATGAAACCTGCCAGTGTGCCCATCTGGTCCCGTGTCATCTTACGCGCTGAAGCGGCAATCGGCAGATCGATTTCCTGCGCCTTCTCCGAGATGACGATCGGGTGATTGGTGCGATAGTCATCCGGTATGGAACCCACAATGACCGAGTCCCGCTTTGCGGCGCAGCCGGCCATGGCTACAGCCGCGCAGATAACAATTGCCGTGCCGGCGAGCCTGGCCCGATATGCGTTCCGTGTCGTGTTCTTCATCATGACCACCCCCGGCATAACCCTTCCCCAGCTCATTTGTAGATGTAGCCGACAACGCCGTGATAGCGGCCATTGGGCAGGTTGGTTTTCATGGTTCCATAGACGCGGTTGACCCGGCCAAGGAACATTCCCGCGCCATCGCTGGCGGGTGTGAAATTGTCGTCCGGCTTCGCCAATGCGTTGCGGGCCGTCGGCTTGGAAAGATACGGCGTTACGATGATCACCAGTTCCGTTTCATTGCGAACGAAATCCCGGCTTCGGAACAAGGCGCCAAGGACGGGGACCTTAGACAGTCCGGGAACCCCATTGAACGCCTGGCGGACGTCGTCCTGTACAAGGCCGGCGATCATCATCGATCCGCCGGACGGCAGCTCGACCGTGGTGTCCGCCAAACGCTTGCGGATCGAGATCGCGTTCATGCTCGAAGCGTTGCGGTAGCGCTGGCCGCGTCCCAAACCAGAGAAGAAGGTCTGGGATCCCTGCATGGTGGGTTCGGAAACCTGAGTGCGGATCTTCAGGCTGATGCGGCCGGCAGAAAGAACTGTCGGAAGGAACTCCAGACCAATGCCATAATCGATCTTTTCGACCTCGTATTTCAACGCGTTCGTATCGGGATCGATTTCCTGCGAGGTGACGATGTTGAATTCGCCACCGACGCGGAAAGTGGCTTTTTCGCCGGAGACTGCTGTCAGCGCCGGCTCGGCCAGCGTCTTCATCACGCCCGCCTGCTCCATGGCATTGATATAGGCGTCAATAAGCGATCCGCCGACCGAAAACTGTGTGGGGGAAAGCGGCTTGCCGAGCCCGAAGGCATTGTCCACCACAGCGCCCCAGGAGATCCCGTCGGCACTGCCCGAGCCGATCATGTTCACGCCAAGCTGTTTCATGACGGAGCGGCTGACCTCGGCCACCGTGACTTTGAGCGTGACCTGGTCTTCGCCAATGATCTGGATCATGTTCACGATCCGGCTCGTCTGGCGCTTCTGATCCGGGTTGTTGATCGCCACGCCGCCGCCATCGGTGGGTGCGGCCGCGCTTTGCGAGTATTGACCGGTCGTGGCCTCACCGCCGGTAACGAAGATCTGCGCAAGTTGCGCGGCGCGAGCGGCGTCCAGCGGTGTTTCAACCGTTCCGGTGAGGACCACGTTGTCGTTTATCAACTCCACATCGATATCGGAGTTGGGAATGAAACGCTTGAGATACTCTTCAAGGCCGGCGACATCTCGTTCCACCGCAAGGTCCAGACTTGCGATCTGCTCGCCATTGGCGCCAAACACAAAGATGTTGGTCTCGCCCACCTGCTTGCCGAACAGATAGATGCGCCGTGCGGTGCGGGTCACGGCGTCGGCGACCGACGGATTTGCAACCAGAATGTCGTAGGCGTCGCTCGGCAGGTCGAGCACAAGCGACTTGTTGAGACCGAGCTTTACCCGCTGGTTCACGCTGGGGCCGCCACGCGCCTTTACAACATTCTGTTGGGCAAAGGCCGCGCCATCCAGCAGAGCGGCTTGTGCGGCCAACACCGTGACGCACCCCAACAGGAGACGCGCGGTCAGTTTTAGAGTGCTGCCCATACCCCGCTCCGACAGTTTCACAGCCCTGGCATCATCCATGCGGTTCGTCATTTCCGGGTCCCCACTTCGGTGACTTCACCGGATTTGATCAGACGGACGCTGTTGCCCCTGCCTCTGCCTGAAACGAGGTAGGACCCGTCATTCTCCGATGTTTCGTTCGTATCGGTAATTGCCCGCAGTGAAAGCGTGAGACGATCAGCCATCTGCTGCGCAACCGTGATGATCTCCGCCTGCTCAGGCGTCAGTTCGAGTGTCGCGGTTTCGCCCACCTTGACGCGGCGTCCCTCTTCGTCTTCCTGAATGGTCTGATCGATCGCCAGAACCTTGATGTTCTTGAGGATGGTCTCGGTGATGAAACCGTTCGCGGTGCCGTTCTCCTGCGAGCGGCGCGTCATGATGACGTCGACGTAATCATTGGGAAGGATAAACCCGCCAGCTGAAGTATCAGCAGCAATCTGGGTTGCCACGGCACGTTTGCCCGCAGGCAGGATCGCCGACATAAAGCTCATCCCCTCGCCGATAAGCTTGGAACGCCTGAGTGGCTCCCCCGTATAGAGTGCCACGCGCGCAATGGAACTGCGCAGCTCTTCCAGCGCCTCGGGGCTATCGTTTCTGGTGATCATGTTGGCGTTGATGTTGTCCGCAGGCCAGGACTGCCAGGACAGGGCGCTGCCGAGCTCGGTTCCCATCGGGACATCCTGTCCGATGACGAGAACATCGACCAGATCGATCGCCGGCTCTTCTGGCCCCGCGCTTGCGACGGGCTGCTGCGGAGCCGGTGCCGTCAGATTTTTGGCGACATAACCGGCGCCAAGGGCAGCCAGCACGGCCACACCTAAAATGACGATCCGGGATTTGCTCATGACTCCGCCCCTTGTACTCGGACTTCCGTTGCGTGAAGCGGAGAATGGAGTGTCAATCGTCAAATTATGGTTAACGCGAACCTTACAAAAATGATTAATTCAAAGTTGAGCTATTTTCCGGGATTGCGAAACGCGAAAACGCCCCGACCGGAGATCGGGGCGTATAGACCTGTTTGAAGTTCTGCCGTTTCCGAGGACACCGCCTTGGATGTCCAGGTCAGGTTGCTAGACCCCGGCCAGACTGGCGAGCGCCCATTGAACAAACGGCGTTTCGGGATAGGCGAAAAGACCGGCAGTGCCCAGCGCGATGCCATAGGGGATTCCCGCCTTGTGATCCGCGAGGTTCCGCAACAGGACGTTGTTGACCGAGACGTAGCCTATGTACGAGTTCCTGAATTTGAGGATCAGGAGCGTGAGAGCACCACCCAGCAGCGCTGCGGTCAAAAAATACTGTATGAGAACCGGACTGAAGCCGAACCAGATTGCGGTGGCTGCCATCAGTTTTGCATCTCCGCCACCCATGCCGCCAAAGGCAAAAAGGGCAAACGTCACCGCCAAAACGAGCACCCCTGCCGCCAGATGCAATCCGATTTGTGCCCAGTCCATGCCGATCATCGGCGCGGCGATAGCGAAAGTGGCAAGAAGCAACACGGACACACGGTTCGCTATGGTCATGGACAGCAGGTCCGAGACCGCGGCAAAAACCATACAGAAGGGAAACACCACAAGAACGATTGCTTCAAGCATGCCATGACACCTCAGTTTCCCTTGGATTATCCCGATCGCCGCTTAAAACTTGATGAATTGACGATTTGTGACGCGAAACGACAAAGGCCGCTCCTCCAGTAGAGAAGCGGCCCCAATCTCTGGAACAATCCAGTCGGACGTTCTTAGTTGCCCGGCAGGTCGTCTGCGATGCCCTGGAAGGTGTCGCTCAGCTTGCCGCCGAGTGCAGTGGCGCCAGCAACGATACCGAGAGCGATCAGAGCAGCCAGAAGGCCGTACTCGATAGCGGTTGCGCCGGACTCGTCTTTCATGAAACGTGCAAACAGATTAGCCATTTGGGAAAACTCCTCTTCCGCGTTTTGTTCAGCAAGACCGTCAACGTTTTTTGTTGTGTTGATCGGATGGCCTGACCATACGAGGGAGCTCTTTCAACCTGCTTAAGAAACACCCTTACCAAAACCTTGCCGCCTGAAAGCGCGGGTGTTGGTTAACACGTTCATAAAGTACACGGCGGCGGATGGTTCGCCGGAACTCTTTATATATAACAACGAGAATCCGAGAACTTTCCCACTCGCTCAGCGGGCACTTAACCCTTGGTTCACCAATCAGGTTCATACTCTCTTCAGCTTGACGTGGGGAGCAGGGTGATGCGCGCCGTATTTTCCAAAACCGGAACTGCCTTGAAAATAGTGTTCCTGACCGCTGGTCTGATTGCGCTGCCGGGAATAACTTCGGCAAACGAGGCAGCCATCGAAGTTGTGATGAACCAGGCGAAAATCGTCAAACTCGCGCGTGAAGCCGACACGATCGTGATCGGCAACCCCGAAATCGCTGACGCAGCCGTGCAGGACGCGACCACCATCGTTCTCACGGGGAAGGGTTTCGGCGTGACCAATCTCGTCGTACTCGACATCGACGGCCAGCCGATCGTCGACGAACAGGTTATGGTCAGCCGGCAGTCGGCCAGTTCCGTGCGCATTTACCGCCGTGCCAATGTCCAGACGCTTTCCTGCACCCCCTACTGCGAGAGTTCCTACAAGACCGACGCTGAGCGGGCCTCGGAAGCCGAGATCAGCGCCAACCAATAGGGCGCACGACGATGCGGGCTTGATGAGCGCTCGGACCAGTCCGGGAGAAGGTTTGCAGAGCGTAAACAAAAACTCTGCAATTTGACCTGCCGTCAAAACCGGAATGCAACCGGGGCTGGTTATAGTCCTCCCTGACAACGCACACTTCAGGGGTCGGTTATGGGCGATCAGACAAAAGGCAAAGCGCGCAGCGCGCCAAATCGGCGCCGTGTGCTGGGCCGTTTTATCAAGAACGAGGAAGGCGTGGCAGCCATCGAGGTTGCCTTTCTCGGTCTTCCGTTCTTTTTCCTGATCTTCGTGATCCTGGAGGCCTGCATAGGCTTTGCAGCGCAGCAATTGCTTGCCAACGCAACGGACGACGTTGCTCGGTTGTTTCGTACCGGCCAGGTACGAGCCAGCGAATTGAACGAGACGAAACTGCGCGACCTGCTGTGCGACCGCATGTCCATACTGATGTCGGAGACCTGTCCTGGGCTCGAAGTCGATCTAAGGCAATTCGACACATTCGAAGACGCCGCCAAATCGAGCCTCGGCTTCAATGACGACGGAAGCATCGATACGAAAACCGATCTGGGTCCGGCACTCACGAAGAACATGATGCGCGTCTACTACCGCTGGCCGGTGGTAACAAACCTGCTGGCAGATCGGCTTCCTGACGGCAAGCTTCTGCTTTTCTCATCGAACACCTGGCAAAACGAGCCGTTCTAACTGTTGGCAATAGGTCGTTGGGGGACCAGGCAATGACAATCAATCACAAAACAACGGGCGCCATACGGGGCGGATTCTTATCCACTCTGGGGGCCTTCGCGCGCAACAAGCGGGGCGTTGCTGCAATCGAATTCGCCATCATCGCGCCCATCCTCTTTGCGATGTACTTTCTGACCTTGGAGTTCAGTCAGGCAATCGACGTCAACAAGAAGCTCAGTCGCGCTGCCAACATGGCGGGTGACCTTGTCGCGCAACAGCCATCGATCACAGCCAGTGAGATCGATGCCGTGATGAAGATCGGTAGCGCCATTCTGAAGCCCTACAATCGTACGATGCCGACCATGACGCTCACCGCGATCCAGGTCACCGACGAGACCACCCCGAAGATCAAGGTTGTCTGGTCGCGTGAACTCAAAAATGGAACCGCATCCACCGGTCTGCCCAAGGGCAGCACCACCACACTGCCCGCCGAACTGAACATCAAGGGGGCTTTCTACATCCGTGCGACCGCTGCGCTCGGGTATAAACCCATTCTCGCCTGGTCGAAGGACGGCACCAAAACGACCGGTCTGACGGCAATGGCTGGTCTCGACAATCTGCAGATGAGCGAACGTTTCTACCTTCGTCCGCGCATGAGCAGCACTGTGCCCTGCGACGATTGCTAACGGGTAAGGGATCACCCGCAAAAACAAGCCCCTGGCAAACAGCCCTTCCGATATCCGTCTCATCCCGAGAAGATTGAACGGAACATTCGCTCACCTGGAATGTCAGCATGTATGGAGAGATCGGGTCATTCCACCCGGTTGTGAAATGCTCTATGTCTTTGACGAGGGCCAGCAACAGTGAGCGAATATGGTGGGCGCATTCCTTTTTGTACCGAAGCCTCTCGGCAAACAGCTTTCCCCAGCCCAAGAACCGGTCAGCTTGGTTGGTCAATTTGAGCCGCATACCGCCTTCCTCACCGCGCCTCATGGGCGATCTCTGCTGATTGAGCTTACCCGAAATGCCTGAGTTGCCCGAGGTCGAAACCGTCCGCCGCGGACTGCAGCCGATCATGGAGGGAGCGCATATCGATTCCCTGGAGCTCAGGCGTCCGGATCTGCGTTTTCCATTTCCCAGGGGATTTGCCGAGCGGCTTCGCGGACAGGAGATCATCGCGCTTGGCCGGCGGGCAAAGTACCTCCTGATCCATCTCGAAACCTCCGAGGTGGTGGTTTGCCATTTGGGCATGTCGGGATCGTTTCGTGTCGATGAGGATGACGACAGGGAACATACCCCCGGCGCGTTTCATCATCCGCGCTCGAAAGCGGAGAAGCACGACCACGCGGTCTTTCATCTGACGGCGGGCGACGGGCGCAGTCTTCGTGTCATCTACAACGATCCGCGTCGGTTCGGTTTCATGCTTCTGCATGAGGAGGGGCCGCTGGACAGCCATCCGCTTTTGGCCACGCTCGGCGTCGAACCAACTGGAAACACTCTGGATGGTGCGTTGCTTGCTGAGCGTCTGCGAGGGAAGCGAGCACCGCTGAAGGCGGTTTTGCTGGATCAGCGCGTGATTGCCGGGCTCGGCAATATCTATGTCTGCGAGGCATTGTGGCGGGCAAGACTCTCACCGAAACGCAGCGCCGACACAATCGTCGCCCAACGCGGACCATCCGAACGATGCGAGCGACTGGCGGTTTCGATCCGGGCTGTCATTGCCGAGGCGATCGCGGCAGGCGGGTCATCCCTGCGTGATTATGTGAAAGCAGACGGATCTCTGGGGTATTTTCAGCATTCCTTCAAGGTATATGGCCGAGAGGGGCAATTATGCGCTCATGAGGAATGCAGCGGCACCGTTCGCCGCATTGTGCAGAGCGGGCGGTCTACCTTTTATTGTCCGACCTGCCAGCGCTAGCAATTCAAGGAAAACGGAGAGGAATTCAGATCATGGCATATGAGACGATTCTGGTTGAAACGCGGGAGCGGGTCGGGCTGATCACGCTGAACCGACCGAAGGCGCTGAATGCGCTCAATTCCAAAGTGCTTGAGGAAGTGGTGGGTGCACTGGAGGCGTTCGACGAGAACCCCCGAATAGGCGCCATCGTGATCACCGGGTCGGAAAAGGCCTTTGCGGCTGGCGCCGATATCAAGGAAATGGCTTCGAAGTCCTATGTGGACGCCTATATGGAAGACCTCTTCGCAGGATGGGAAGGGCTGACGCGCGTGCGCAAGCCGATCATCGCTGCGGTTGCGGGGTATGCGCTGGGCGGGGGCTGCGAGCTCGCGATGATGTGCGACTTCATCATTGCAGCCGAGAACGCGAAATTCGGTCAGCCCGAGATCACGCTTGGTGTCATGCCCGGGATGGGGGGATCGCAACGGCTGACCCGTTTTGTGGGCAAGTCGAAAGCCATGGACATGTGCCTGACAGGCCGGTTCATGGAGGCGGAGGAAGCGGAACGCTCCGGCCTCGTTTCGAGGGTCGTGCCCCCCGGAGAGCTGATTGAAGAGGCTTTGAAGGCGGCAGAAACCATCGCTGGGTTCTCTCTACCGGCCGTGATGATGACCAAGGAGGCCGTGAACCGTTCCTATGAAACCACTCTCGCCGAGGGCCTGCGCTTCGAGCGACGGGTGTTCCACGCAATGTTCGCACTGGACGACCAGAAGGAAGGGATGGCAGCATTTACAGAAAAGCGCTCTGCCAATTTCAAGAATCGCTGAGCGCGGAAGCAAGGTGGAGGGTATAGACGCCAATAGGCGTTGACGTTGGCCGAAAGCTCCACTATAAGCCGCCACGACTGTGGTGGCCCTGCGGCTGCCCTTTTTGTTTTGCGCCCGCGAGGCATTCATCGCGGCAGGATCTGTAGATACAAGAGAGGAAACATGGCCAACACGACTTCGGCCAAGAAGGCGGTGCGCAAGATTGCTCGCCGCACTGCGGTTAACAAGAACCGTCGCTCGCGTGTGCGCAGCTTCGTTCGCAAGGTCGAAGAAGCTCTGGCCTCCGGCGACAAGGCAGCAGCTGAAAGCGCGTTCAAGGCAGCTCAGCCCGAGCTTATGCGCGCTGCCGGCAAAGGCGTCTTGCATCGCAACACGGCTTCCCGCAAGGTTTCACGCCTTGCCCAGCGCGTGAAGGCACTTGGCGCCTAATACGCCTCATTAAGCGTTTCGATGAACCCGGCCATCCAGCCGGGTTTTTCTTTGCCCTTCAGAAAGGCCGCCTTTCGACAACCCTGTGTTGTTGCGGGGTGGCCTTTTTTGATATGTGACCGTAAGTGTTTGAGAATCGTATTATTTTCGTCACATAAGCAGGACGTTAATTTTTGCGCCAGGTGATTTTCCTGAAACATTTCCGATGGTTACAGAGGTTTATCCACAGGTTGCTCATGTCACGGCGAGCGCGAAATGCGGGCTGAAATGTCAAGTGTTTTTTTATGATTTTTTTTCGCCGCGCTCTTCAAACACACTTATCTGGAAAAGGCTTTTGAATCCAAAAGGCTTATCCAGCCGGCCCGCGGGCGATGCCTATTTTTGCGCTCCGCACAAGACCAGATTCGAGAAAAAAGCGGCAGCCCTGCCCTTGCCCTTTCCACAAGGATTTCGGTAATGTCAGGCCATCGAGAGGGCAGGAAAAGCCCGGCGACTTAAGCCCAAATCGGCACCTATTGCGACGCGGTTTTTTTTCCGCGCGGGTGTTTCGTGCGCTCTCGGAAGCTGCCTCGTCAGCTCGCTTGTCGGGGATCCACTGATGGCGCATTCGCGTCAAGATCAGACGAGCACAAGTGGCATGATCGCCGGGCAAAAAACAACCGGTGATTGAAATATTGTATTTCAACAGCGACCTTAGGGCTGTAGAGAGCGAAGGAGAGTTTTTGGGCAGAGGCCAGGCGGACATACGATCATCATAAAAATGCGGACTGGGTAGGGGTAAATCGCCGAAAGGCGCGGACCCATCCGTAAAAAACACCACTCAAAACGACAGGGACACGAGGAATGCAAAGCGGCGCGGAAAGGGAAACGACGGGGGGATTTTCTTTTCAGGAGCAGATGTCTCAGCAGGAGGGCAAAGAGACAGCAGAGACTAAAAAGAACGAGAGTAAGGCGGGTCCATCCGATGCGATCTTCGAGCGCGTGAAAACGCAGCTCCGTGCGCGTCTTGGAAGCGAGGTCTACTCCAGCTGGTTCGGCCGTATGAAGCTGATGGAGGCATCCAAAGGCAGCGTGCGGATTTCCGTTCCCACGGCTTTCCTGCGCTCCTGGATCAACGGACACTATCTCGACCTGATCACCGAGCTGTGGAAGCAGGAAGCACCCGACACCCTGAAGGTCGAGATTGTCGTGAGAACCGCCACACGCAATGTGCGGGCCACGCAAGAGAGCAAGCCGGCTGCGGCCCGCAAGGTTTCGACCCGACCGCAAACAGCGCTTGCTTCCGGCACTCTGGCAGGAAACCCTTCCGCTCGCGCAAATCCTGCAAAACTCCCCGAGGCAGACGGACGCTCGAACATTCTGGGCTCGCCGCTGGACAGTCGCTACACGTTCGATTCCTTGATTGAAGGCGCCTCCAACCGCGTCGCCTGCGCCGCTGCGCGGACGGTAGCGGAATCGGACTCCAACGCGATCCGCTTCAACCCGCTCTTTCTTCATGCCTCGGTGGGGCTCGGAAAGACGCACATGCTGCAGGCGATTGCAGCCGAGTCGCTGCGCCGCAAGCCGCAGGCGCGTGTCGTTTATCTGACCGCAGAGTATTTCATGTGGCGTTTCGCCACCGCGATCCGCGACAACAACGCTCTCACCCTGAAGGAGCAACTCCGCGACATCGATCTTCTCATCATCGACGACATGCAGTTCCTGCAGGGCAAGTCCATCCAGAACGAGTTCTGCCATCTGCTCAATATGTTGCTCGACAGCGCGCGACAGGTCGTGGTCGCGGCTGACCGGCCGCCTTCAGAACTGGAATCGCTCGAACCGCGCGTGAAATCCCGCCTCAACGGTGGCGTGTCGCTTGAGATCGGGGCGCCCGATTTCGCCATGCGGTTGTCGATTCTCAAGCAGCGCCTTGCAAGCGCACAGGCAGAGGATAGCTCGCTCGAAATTCCCGAAGAGATCCTGGTGCATGTGGCGCGTTCGGTGACGGGAAGCGGCCGCGAGCTGGAGGGCGCATTCAACCAGCTCCTTTTCCGTCATTCCTTTGAACCGCAGATCACCATCGACCGGATTGACGAGATACTCGGGCATGTCTGCCGGGCCGGAGAGCCAAAGCGGGTTCGCATTGAAGATATTCAGCGGATCGTCGCGCGACACTACAATGTGTCCAAGACGGAGCTACTGTCGAACCGCCGCACACGCACCATCGTCAAGCCACGCCAGGTGGCCATGTATCTTTCCAAGGTCATGACCCCGCGCTCCCTGCCGGAGATCGGGCGTCGTTTCGGCGGACGCGATCACACGACGGTGCTGCATGCAGTGCGCAAGATCGAAGGGCTGACCGACGGTGACAGGCAGCTCGCGCAGGAAATCGAGCTTCTGAAACGCCTCATCAGCGATCAGGCTTAAGGCGATCAGGGCTGCGGCATCCTTTGATGCCCCCTGACGGCGTGATTTTGAGAGACCGGCGGCAAGTTCGCCGGTCTTTTTGTGTTCCCATTCCGTCCTGCCTTCCACCGGGCGGCGTGTTTTCCCCAAAAACCCGGTGGAACCGGGACGTAACGCCGTGAAAGGCTTGCGTTTCTTGTCGATTTCCTGTCATTTTGACGGAAATCGAAGCCTGTTCACGGCTGTCCTGAACATGCGCCATGTTTGCAGGGCTTTTCTTCATTCAAGTGAGATTGATTGGTCATGCGTGTTATTCTCGAACGCTCCACCCTCCTGAAATCTTTGAACCATGTTCACCGCGTGGTGGAACGCCGCAACACGATTCCGATTCTCTCGAACGTGCTTCTGAATGCGGACGGCGCAAGCCTGCAGATGAAGGCGACCGATCTCGACCTGGAAGTGACCGAGGCTGCAGGCGCGACCATCGAACAGGCCGGTGCTACGACAGTGCCCGCCCACCTGCTCTATGATATCGTGCGCAAGCTGCCCGATGGCGCGGAAGTGATGCTGAAGACCGATGAGGACGGCAACGCCATGTCCGTGGTCGCGGGGCGCTCCAGTTTCCGCCTTCAGTGTCTGCCGCAATCGGATTTTCCGGAACTTTCTGCCGGCAATTTCTCACACATTTTCCGGCTCGATTCAGAGGCCTTGAAAGGGCTGATCGAAAAGACCCAGTTCGCCATCTCCACCGAGGAGACGCGCTACTATCTGAACGGTATCTTCCTGCACACGATCGAAGCCGATGGCGGTCTCAAGCTGCGCTCGGTTGCGACGGACGGTCACCGTCTGGCGCGCGCCGAAATGGAAGCTCCGGCCGGTTCCGAAGGCATGCCGGGCATCATCATTCCACGCAAGACAGTGGGTGAACTGCAGAAACTGGTCGATGACCCGGATGTGGCCGTGACCGTCGAGCTTTCCGACACGAAGATCCGTTTCACCATTGGCAGCGTTATTCTCACCTCGAAGCTTATTGACGGCACGTTCCCCGACTATCAGCGCGTCATTCCGACCGGCAATGACAAGAAGCTGGTGATCGACCGTCAGACCTTCGCGTCGGCTGTCGACCGCGTGTCGACCATTTCTTCGGAACGCGGGCGAGCCGTGAAGCTAAGCATTGCCGAAGGACAGGTGACGCTGACGGTGAACAATCCGGACTCGGGTTCGGCAACGGAAGAACTGGCAGCCGACTACGAAGCCGACCCGATCGAGATCGGCTTCAACGCCCGCTATCTTCTGGATGTGGCGGCACAGCTTTCGGGCAGTGAGGCGCGCTTCCTTCTGGCTGACGCCGGATCGCCCACACTGGTGCAGGACGAAGGCGACGAAAGCACGCTCTACGTTCTGATGCCGATGCGCGTCTAGAGCGCGCCGGCATTGGCTTCCCCTTGGTCGCCCAGACACCCGGCAGGCAGGCCGTAGCCCAGGTTCACGTTACCAGGCTGAGCCTCACCGACTTTCGGAATTATCATGCCCTGGCGCTCGATCTTTCGCCGGGGGCGGTGGTTTTGACCGGCGAGAACGGCGCAGGCAAGACGAACCTGCTCGAGGCCGTTTCCTTTCTCTCCCCGGGTCGCGGATTGCGCCGCGCCACGCTTGACGATGTCGCGCGCGAAGGTGCCGGAACGGGCTTTGCCATCCATGCGAAGCTCGAAGGCCCGTTCGGCGAATGCGAGATCGGAACCGGCACTGCAGGCCTGCAGCCGGGAGCGGAAACGGGTGGACGCCGCCTGCGCATCAACGGCGAGAACGCGCGGACTGCCGATGCCATGCTCGAATGGGTGCGCGTCCTGTGGCTGACACCGGCCATGGATGCGCTCTTCACCGGTTCTGCCGGCGACCGGCGGCGCTTTCTCGACCGTCTGGTGCTGGCAATAGACCCGGCGCACGGCCGGCGCGCTCTCGACTATGAGAAGGCGATGCGCGCACGCAACCGGCTGCTTGCGGAAGACTCGCGCGATAGCGGCTGGTTCGACGCTATAGAAACGCAGATGGCCGAAACCGGCGTGGCGATTGCCGCCGCGCGCGCCGAGATGGTGCGTCTTCTCGCAGCCATGAACGAACGCCTGCCCGAAGATGGCCCGTTTCCCACCGCCGGGATTGCCCTGGAGGGCACCATCGACCACGCAATCGGACAGTATGCCGCCGTCGATGTGGAGGAGAAATTCCGCGCCGTTCTGCGCGACCAGCGGCCGCGCGATCGTGCCGCCGGGCGTACGCTTGAGGGTCCACATCGCAGTGACCTGATGGTGCGGCACGTGCCCAAGGACATGCCGGCGGCGCGCTGCTCGACGGGAGAGCAGAAAGCGCTGCTTGTGGGGCTGATCCTCGCCCATGCCCGGCTGACGGGCGAACTCTCGGGAACCGCTCCCATTCTGCTTCTGGATGAGATTTCCGCGCATTTTGACCCCGACCGGCGGGCAGCGCTCTTTTCGATTCTTGAAGAACTCAACTGCCAGGCCTTCATGACAGGCACTGAGGCCAATCTCTTTTCCGCGCTTGAAGGGCGCGCCCAGTTCTTGTCCGTATCAGCCGGCTCGATCCACGAACAACGCTGACACGTTCCCTGTCTCTGGATAAGATCACCGCATGGCCGAAGCATCTCCCCTTCCCCTTACCGAAAGCGAACTAGAACGCTATGCCCGCCATATCGTGTTGCCCGAGATCGGCGGAGCGGGCCAGCAAAAGCTGAAGAAGGCCCGTGTTCTGGTGATCGGTGCCGGAGGGCTTGGCGCGCCGGTGCTTTGCTATCTCGCCGCCGCCGGCATCGGCACACTTGGCGTGATTGACGACGACACGGTTTCGCTTTCCAACCTGCAGAGACAGGTGATCCACGACACGGACAGTGTCGGCATGGAGAAGGTTGAGAGCGCCAAGGCGAGCGTTCTCCGCATCAACCCGCACGTTGTGGTCGAGACCCATCCTATCCGGCTTGATGCGGAGAACGCTGCCGGGATCATCGCCACCTACGACATGGTGGTGGACGGATCGGACAATTTCGACACGCGCTATCTGCTCGCCGATACCTGCGAGGCGGTGCAAAGGCCCCTCGTGACGGCCGCGGTTGGCCGCTTCGACGGGTCGCTGACGGTGCTCAAACCGTACGAAGCCGACGCCGACGGCAATTTCCTGCCGGGCTATCGTGACCTCTTTCCCGAACCACCACCCGCCGGCCTCGTGCCCAGCTGCGCGGAAGCAGGCATTGTCGGCGCGCTGACCGGCGTGATGGGAACGCTGGAAGCCATGGAGGTCATCAAGCTGGTGACGGGTATCGGTGAACCGCTCACAGCGCGCCTGCTGCTCTATGATGCGCTGGCGGCCCGTTTCGAAACAGTAAAATACAGACGGCGCACCGGCTGAGGGCGTTTTTTGCTGCGGGTGGGAACGGGCTTTGCTCGCACCGTGACCCGTTGCAGTGGCGTTGTGCGTGGTTCAACAAGCTCACCATGAGGGATGGCAATGGCTGCATGGAGGGACAATGCGCTGCCAAGGCGCGCCAGAAGCGCCTCAGAAGAACGGTTTTCTGCCAGACACAGCCTCCGTCATGGTGAGCTTGTCGAACCACGCACAATGCCACTGTTACCAGATCGCATGCGCCCCGCGATCAGACGTTTCTGGGCAGGACGCGATCCGGTGGGCGGTGGCCATCGAAGAGGGTGCGGATGTTGATGATCACCTTCTCACCCATATCGATGCGGCCTTCGATGGTGGCCGATCCCATGTGGGGCAGGATGACGATCCTGTTTTTCTGAGCGAGTTTCAGGAGCTTGGGATTGACTGAAGGCTCATGCTCGAACACGTCGAGCCCTGCGCCCGCGAGCCTGCCTTCCTCGATCAAGCGGATCAGTGCATCCTCGTCCACCACGTCTCCGCGCGCCGTGTTCACGAGGTAGGCACGCGGCTGCATGAGCTCGAGCCGTCGCGCGGACAGAAGGTGGAAGGTGGCGGGTGTCGAAGGGCAATTGACGGAGATGATGTCCATGCGGGCAAGCATCTGGTCGAGACTGTCCCAATATGTCGCTTCCAGTTCATCTTCAATGGAAGGCGCCACACGCTGACGGTTGTGATAGTGGATCGAGAGACCGAAAGCCTTGGCGCGCCGTGCGACAGCAGTCCCCACGCGGCCCATGCCGACAATGCCAAGACGCTTGCCCCAGATGCGATGCCCGAGCATCCAGGTGGGAGACCATCCGCCCCATTTTTCGCCACTGCGCAGGAGCTCCGCACCTTCTGTCAAGCGACGCGGCACAGCGAGCATAAGCGCCATGGTCATGTCCGCAGTGTCCTCGTTGAGCACATTGGGCGTATTGGTGACGGTGATGCCTTTCTTGGCCGCCGCTGCCACGTCGATATTATCGACGCCATTGCCGAAATTGGCGATGAGTTTCAGCCGCTCGCCAGCCTGCGCAATGAGTGCTGCGTCGATACGATCGGTGATCGTGGGAACAAGAACGTCGGCTTCCTTGACTGCGGCCACGAGTTCGGGCTGCGTCATGCGCTTATCGTCGAGATTGAGGCGCGCGTCGAACAGCTCGCGCATGCGTGTCTCAACCTGGTCGGGAAGTTTTCGGGTGATGACGACGAGAGGCTTCTTCCTGACGGTCATATGGTCTCCAAAATAACGCCCTGTTGATACCTCTTTAACCAAGATGCGCGACACTGCAATGCCGAGCCAGGCTGCCCTCTCTCTATCAAGCGGGGGCCGCCAAGACAAAGAAAAAGGGTGGAAGAGCTCGTTCCGCCAAAACACGGGTACCGGGAGTTTGTAATGCCGGCCAAGGCGCCATTCCGTTTGCTGTTTGCCACCTTCTTCGCTGCAATGCTGACCGCAATGCCGATTTCGACACAAGCGCAGGCAAACACCGAACAGAATGCAAAGGTGGGCCCGAGCGGCCTCCCATTGCCGCGTTTCGTCAGCCTGAAATCGAGCCGTGTGAACATGCGTATCGGCCCGGGGCTCAACTACGCCGTCAACTGGATGTATCTGAAATCCGGTCTGCCGATGGAGATCATTCAGGAATATGACAATTGGCGGCGCGTGCGCGATGCCGAGGGGGCAGAAGGCTGGATCAACCAGGCTCTTCTTTCCGGGCGTCGTACCGGGATTGCTGCTCCATGGTTCAAGGGCAAGGAGGCCGACATCGAACTCAGAGCCGATCCCCGCGAGGATGCACGCCTCGTTGCGCGCGTCGAACCCGGTGCCATTGGCTCGATCAAGGCCTGCAACGGTGACTGGTGCGAGATGGAGTTCGCAGGCCATTCCGGCTGGGTCGACCAGTCGCTGATCTGGGGCGCTTATCCAGGCGAAACCGTAAAAGACTGACGACGCAGCCTGTCTTAGTGGCGCTTGCGGCGCAATCTCACCACAATATCCACGTTGGCGATTTCCGTGCCTTCGGGCGGCTCCGGAAGGTGGCGAACCTCGACTTGTCCTGAGGGGATATCGAACACCGTTTCATCATCTTCGTAGAAGAAATGGTGGTGATCCGAGACATTGGTGTCGAAATAGGTGCGTGCGCCCTCTACCTGGACGATGCGCAACATGCCCGCATCCGTGAACTGATGGAGCGTGTTATAAACCGTGGCCAATGACACGGAGAAGCCAGCCTTCTGTGCCTCCTCGTGCAGCGCTTCAGCAGAGACATGACGGTCACCAGCCGCGAACAGAAGATCGGCCAGTGCCACACGCTGGCGTGTGGGACGCAGGCCCGCATCCCTCAATCGCTCTTCGAGCGAAATGTTCTGCGTTTCATTCGAGATCGACAATGAATCCGTCCGTCTTTCCTGTTGCCCGAAACCCGCCCCATGGCGGGGCTCTCGCTGCAGTCTTTGCTTTCTGACATATATTCGCTCCATTCAAAGCGATCAATAGCGCCGGTTTTCGGCGACAGTTTTCCGGCTGCAGTCAAAAGAGGCACCGCAGATTCCCACAACTGCGGTTTCCAGCAAGAAACAAGCTGTGATAGGGAGTTCGGAGAATGAAAAGCACGGCCCCGGGGCAACCTGGGCCTCCGACGGGATGGCGATTGATGGCGCAAACGAAAAACAGCTACGATTACGAAGACCTTCTGGCCTGCGCGCAGGGTGAGCTTTTTGGCCCCGGCAATGCGCAATTGCCCGCTCCACCCATGCTGATGTTCGATCGCATTACCGATATTCAGGAAGAAGGCGGCGAGTTCGGCAAAGGTTATGTTCGGGCTGAATTCGCCATCAAGCCTGACCACTGGTTCTTTCCGTGCCATTTCCCCGGCAACCCCATCATGCCTGGCTGCCTTGGGCTTGATGCGCTCTGGCAGTTGACCGGCTTCTATCTCGGATGGCTGGGTCTGCCTGGAAAGGGCATGGCGCTTTCTACCGGGGAGGTGAAGTTCAAGGGGATGGTGACGCCGGAGACGAAGCTCGTCGAATACGGCGTAGACTTCAAGCGCGTTATGAAAGGCCGCCTCGTTCTCGGCACCGCCGATGGCTGGCTGAAGGCTGACGGCGAGCAGATTTACACTGCCACGGACCTCCGTGTCGGGCTGGCCAAACAGGAAGCCTGAGTTTCAACCAATTGACTGGCGGCCACCTGGAGTGGCCCAAGGAGAGCATTATGAGACGCGTCGTCGTTACCGGTCTCGGCATCGTTTCCTCGATTGGCAACAACGCAGAGGAGGTCACCGCCTCCCTGCGTGAAGCAAAATCGGGTATCTCGTTTTCGGAAGACTTTGCCGAGCACGGCTTCCGCTGTCAGGTCTGGGGTGCGCCAACGCTCGACCCGGCCGAAGTGGTCGACCGGCGCGCCATGCGCTTCCTTTCGAAGGGTGGTGCGTGGAACCATGTCGCCATGGAACAGGCGATTGCCGATTCCGGCCTCGAAGAGGGCGACATCACCAATGAGCGCACCGGCATCATCATGGGGTCTGGCGGCCCCTCCACCCGCACCATATTTGAAGCCGCGCAAACCACGCTTGAGAAGGGCTCGCCCAAGCGCATCGGGCCATTCGCCGTTCCGAAAGCAATGTCCTCCACCGCTTCAGCCACACTTGCGACGTGGTTCAAGATTCACGGCGTGAACTACTCGATTTCGTCGGCCTGCTCGACCTCGGCGCACTGCATCGGCAATGCCGCGGAGATGATCCAGTGGGGCAAACAGGACGTGATGTTCGCCGGCGGGCATGAGGATCTGGACTGGACCATGTCGAACCTGTTCGACGCCATGGGCGCCATGTCCTCAAAACACAACGACACGCCGGCGACCGCCTCGCGCGCTTATGATGTTTCGCGTGACGGTTTCGTGATTGCCGGTGGTGCTGGCGTTCTCGTTCTGGAAGAGCTGGAGCACGCCAAGGCACGCGGCGCGAAGATCTATGCCGAACTGACCGGTTATGGCGCGACCTCCGACGGATACGACATGGTGGCTCCCTCGGGTGAAGGCGCGGTGCGCTGCATGAAACAGGCGCTCTCAACGGTGAAGGGCGATGTGGACTACATCAACACGCATGGCACAGCGACGCCTGTGGGTGATTCCCGCGAGATCGACGCCATCCGGCAGGTTTTCGGCGAGAAAATGCCGCATATTGCGTCAACCAAATCGCTGACGGGCCACTCGCTTGGCGGAGCAGGCGCGCAGGAATCGATTTACTCGATACTGATGATGCAGGCGGGCTTCATCGGCGAAAGCGCGCATATCACCGAGCTTGATCCGGAGTTCGAGGGCGCACCGATCGTTCGCAGCCGTATCGACAATGCAAAGATCGACACGGTGCTTTCCAATTCCTTTGGCTTCGGCGGTACCAACGCCACGCTCGTGTTCCAGCGTTACGCAGGGTGATTTAGGTCCATGGACGGTTTGATGAAAGGAAAGCGCGGCCTCATCATGGGGGTCGCCAACGATCACTCGATTGCCTGGGGCATTGCCAAGAAGCTTGCAGAGCACGGCGCGGAACTGGCGTTCACTTATCAGGGTGAGGCGTTTGGACGCCGTGTGAAGCCCTTGGCCGAGAAGGTGAATTCGAAGCTCCTCTTCCCTTGCGATGTGGAGGACAGCGCCTCGATCAACTCCGTGTTCGATGGGCTTAAGGACGAGTGGGGCTCGCTGGATTTCATCGTTCACGCGATCGGCTTTTCCGACCGCAACGAGCTGAAGGGTCTCTACGCGAACACAACGCGCGAGAACTTCGTGCGCACCATGGTAATCTCCTGCTATTCCTTCACGGAAGTCGCCCGCAAGGCGGCGGAGCTGATGGACAATGGCGGGCAGATGCTGACGCTCACCTATGCCGGTTCCACCCGCGTGATGCCCAATTACAACGTGATGGGCGTGGCCAAGGCCGGACTCGAGGCGAGCGTGCGCTATCTGGCGAGCGATTACGGTCCGCGCAATATTCGCGTCAACGCGATTTCGGCTGGCCCGGTGCGTACATTGGCGGGGGCCGGCATCTCCGATGCGCGCTACATGTTCTCCTACCAGCAGCGCAATGCACCGCTGCGGCGCACCGTGGTGATCGACGAAATCGGCGGCTCGGCGCTCTACCTGCTTTCCGACCTTTCATCGGGTGTCACCGGCGAGATCCACTATGTGGATTCGGGCTACAACACGGTTTCCATGCCCACCATGGAAGAGCTGAAACGACTGAGTGCGGCCACCGGCGACGACTGAGGTCGATGAGACTGGTCCGCTATTTCCGGGCCCACAAAACCTTGAAGACCGTATCGCGGCGCAGCTCACCCTGTGCCGCGAAATGCTTTTCAAGGCTCTCTTCATAGGGGAGCTGCCTGTTGGCAACGAGGAAGAGCCGCCCGCGTGGCTTGAGCGCCTTTGCCGCTGCCGCGATCATGCCATGCCCCATATCCGGCTCCGCTGCGCGGCTGCGATGGAAAGGCGGGTTCATGAGGATCACGTCGTAGCGCTCGTCGACCGGCTCCCCCAAGAGATCATGCCAGAAAAAGCGCGCCGGAACTTGCGGTGCTTTCCCGGCCATATTGCGCCGGGCCGCCCCCAGCGAAGCATGATGCGCCTCATAGAGATCGATGCCTTTCACACCCGAAGCGCGCTCAGCTGCCGCAACCGATAGATAGCCCCAGCCGGCCGCAAAGTCGGCAATTGCGCCCGACAGATCTTCCGGCAGGCATTCCACCAGCAAGGCCGAGCCGGGATCGATGCCATCGTCAGAGAAGCCGCCAGCTGCCGTGATGTACCCGTCTGCCACCTCATCACCCCCATCGAGTGCGTCGAGAGCCTCGGCAACCTCGTCCGGGCGGCGCAGCCAGAAGACGACGCCGTGATGTTTGGAGGCATGATCCTCGAGGCCAAGCAGGTTGCCCAAGCGCTTGCGCACGCTGCCGCCACCATCCTTCTTGGCGCAGGCGGCCACGATGCAGGCGCCCGATCGGGTCCGTTTGAGCGCTTCGGCCAGCCTGTGCTCGTTTTCGCGCCGGTGACGGCCAAGCAGCACCAGTGCCATGTCGTAACCCTCCCCTTCCGGCTCTGGGCAAACCGGGATTCCTGACCTTTGCAAGGCGAGAAAGTCGGGTCGATAGCCCTGGACGGCTGTCATGTCTCCGGCAAAATCGGAAGGAAGATGAAACGCCCCCGGCGCGCCCAGGAAAAGAATGCGATCATCCTTGCCTGGCGGATCGAGAAGCCCGCGATCAAAAGGAAACAGAAGTGTTGGAAGCGGCGTATCGTTCATGTGGGTTCCGGATGTGAAAACGGGCGCGGCCATGAAGACGCGCGCCCGCTCGATGTTCAAGGGGAAGCGGGATCAGCCTTCGGCGTCCTCAGCCTCTTCCTTCTTCTTCTTTTCCTGAACGATCTCCTGGCCGGTCTCCTGATCGACAACCTTCATGGAGAGGCGAACCTTGCCGCGCTCGTCAAAGCCCATCAGCTTCACAAACACCTTGTCGCCTTCCTTGACGACGTCGGTGGTCTTGCCGACGCGTTCCTGAGCGAGCTGGGAGATGTGAACGAGACCGTCCTTGGGACCGAAGAAATTGACGAATGCGCCGAAGTCGGCGGTCTTGACGACCGTGCCTTCGTAGATTTCGCCCACTTCCGGCTCTGCCGTAAGCGAATGGATCCACTTCTTCGCCGCCTCAATTTCCTTGGCGTTGGACGAAGCGATCTTGACCGTGCCATCGTCTTCGATGTTGATCTTGGCGCCGGTCTTCTCGACGATCTCGCGGATCACCTTGCCGCCGGAGCCGATCACGTCACGGATCTTGTCGGTCGGGATCTGCATGACCTCGATGCGCGGAGCGAACTCGCCCAGCTCGCCACGGCTTTCCGAAAGGGCCTTGGCCATCTCGCCGAGAATGTGCAGACGCCCGTCCCTGGCCTGGTCGAGGGCGATCTGCATGATCTCCTCGGTGATGCCATCGATCTTGATGTCCATCTGCAGCGAGGTGATGCCCTCATCCGTGCCGGCGACCTTGAAGTCCATGTCGCCGAGGTGATCTTCATCACCCAGAATATCGGAGAGCACGGCAAAGCGCTCGTCTTCCTTGATCAGGCCCATCGCAATGCCCGCAACCGGCTTGGCCAGCGGAACGCCGGCATCCATAAGGGCGAGCGAGGTGCCGCAGACGGTCGCCATGGAAGACGAACCGTTGGATTCGGTGACCTCGGAGACAACCCGCAGCGTGTAGGGGAACTGATCCGCGGCCGGCAGCATCGGATGGATGGCGCGCCATGCAAGCTTGCCATGACCGATCTCACGGCGGCCGGGCGAACCCATGCGGCCCGTCTCGCCCACGGAATAGGGCGGGAAATTGTAGTGAAGGAGGAAGGTCTCCTTGTAGGTGCCGGTGAGCGAGTCGATATACTGCTCGTCCTCGCCGGTGCCGAGCGTGGCAACCACAAGGGCCTGCGTCTCACCACGGGTGAAGAGGGCCGAACCGTGGGTGCGCGGAAGGATCCCGGCCTCAGCGACAATCGGCCGAACCGTCTTCAGATCACGTCCATCGATACGGCCGCCGGTGTCAAGAATGTTCCAGCGGACGATCTTGGCCTGGAGGCTTTTGAAGACGGTATTGACCTGCTCGGCCGACCATTTGGTCTCTTCCTCGCCTTCCGGCAGAAGAGTCTCTTTAACTTTGGCTTTGGCAGCGTCAACAGCGTCGTAGCGCTTCTGCTTGTCAGTAATCTTGTATGCTTCGCGAAGCTCGTTCTCGACGATCTTCAGCATCTCGCCTTCCAGCTCGGAGAGATCCGGCGGCGTGAACTCGCGCGGTTCCTTCGCAGCAACCTCGGCGAGCTTGATGATCGCGTCGATCACCGGCTGGAAGCCCTTGTGGCCGAACATGACCGCACCAAGCATCACATCCTCGGGGAGCTCCTGAGCCTCGGACTCGACCATGAGAACGGCATCGCCCGTGCCGGCAACGACGAGGTCGAGCTTGGTCTCTTCCATCTCGTCGACATGCGGGTTCAGAATGTATTCGCCATTGATGTAGCCAACGCGTGCAGCTCCGATCGGGCCCATGAAGGGCACACCGGAAAGCGTCAGAGCAGCCGATACGGCGACCATGGCGACGATGTCGGGATCGTTCTCAAGATCGTGCTGAAGAACGGTGGCAACCACCTGGGTGTCGTTCTTGTAGCCATCGACGAAGAGTGGGCGGATCGGACGGTCGATCAGGCGAGAAACGAGCGTTTCCTTCTCGCTCGGACGCCCCTCGCGCTTGAAATAGCCACCCGGGATCTTGCCGGCGGCGAAAGTCTTTTCCTGGTAGTTCACAGTGAGCGGGAAGAAATCGAAGCCGGGCTTC
Source organism: Nitratireductor sp. B36 (assembly GCF_020833685.1). Taxonomy (GTDB): domain Bacteria; phylum Pseudomonadota; class Alphaproteobacteria; order Rhizobiales; family Rhizobiaceae; genus Nitratireductor. The sequence goes on along the minus strand of NZ_JACKZY010000004.1, from coordinate 68,705 downwards.
GGCTCTTTTTGGGAAACGACCGTGGCCAGAACCACTGTCTCTCCGTAGGTGGCCAGAACCGCTCCATCAGCCTGACGGGCGATCTTGCCGGTTTCGAGGGTCAGCGGACGCCCACCCCATTCGATCTCAACTTTGTGGTCTTTAAACATATCTTGTCCTTTTACGCCGAAGGGCGCGCCATTGTCTGGCCGCGTTTGCCCTTCGGTCTGGCTTCATTTTTCGAACGAGCCACGGGCAAGACAACGGGAGGCTCGGTCTCGGCCAATCTGACCGCAAGCATCCTGCAATCCTGCCCCATGACCTGTCCATTGGGGCCCCGGCTATCCGGCTATCGGATGCGGGACGGCGGCACAGCCGCTGTCACTTTCGCATCTGGCCGGAGCCGTCGGGCACACATATAGACTGCATGCCCAAATGAGACCGGCGGACACCCCTTGATGTCCGCCGGCCAAATCAGCTTAGCGCCGCAGTCCGAGCTTCTCGATCAGCGTCTTGTAGCGGCCTTCGTCTTTCTTCTTCAGATAGTCCAAGAGGCGGCGACGCTGGGAAACGAGCTTCAGGAGACCACGACGGGAGTGGTTGTCCTTCTTGTGGTCCTTGAAGTGCTCGGTGAGGTTTTTGATCCGCTCGGTCAGAATAGCGACCTGGACTTCCGGCGAACCGGTATCGCCCTGGGCGGTGGCAAATTCTTTCAGCAAATCCTGTTTGCGCTCTGCAGTAACCGACATCGGCTTCCTTTCTCGAATTTGGGGAAAAGGGACGCCCTCAGCCGGGATGTCGTCCAGCCGGGGCCATGTAACAATGCGCAGTCAAAGCGCAATGATGGCTGGCATATATGCGAAATCGCATGGAATTACCAGCCCAAACATTATCCAGTGCGGCTCTCAGCCGGCTTCTTCCGCCTGCATGGCCTTTTTCTGAAAATCCGGAACAAGCCTGTCAACCGGAATCTTGAACACGCATTCGAGCCCATCACGGTGAAAGACGCGGGAAATCTCTGCATCGAGCGTACCGCCGACCATACGTTCGATAATTTCGGTTCCGAATCCGCGTCGACGCACATTGCGTCTACGGCCCTTCGTCACAAACTCGCGCCAAGTCAGGATGAACATATCGTCCTTGATCTTCCATGAGATCTCGAGACTGCCGGTATCGCTTGAAAACGCGCCGTACTTGGACGCGTTGGTCGCGAGCTCATGCACGGCAAGGCCGATTGTCTGCGCGGGCTGATTGGCAAGCCGAAATTTGGGACCGCTCATCTTGAAACGCTCGGCGCTGTCCGGCCGGAAAGGATCGACCTGTGCCGCCAGCAATTCACGCAGCTCCACACCCGCGGCACCGCCGGCAATGAGCAGATCGGTCGAGCGCGCAAGACCGTAAAGCCGTTTTTGAAACGCATCCTGAAATCCGGCAAAAGTGCGCGAACTGCGAGCGGTTTGCTTGGCCATGGACGAAACAACCGTAAGCTGGTTTTTCGAGCGATGCGCCACTTCGCGCATAAGGAGGCGGATTTCATTCTCCGCCTGCTCGCGGTCGAGAGCCGCTTCTGCCAAAGCCGTGGAAACGGTCGCAACTTCCGCAATTGGATATTCGATCGCGTGAACCGGCTCTCCGGCGCCCAGCCGGCGGGCATCGCGTGCAAGACGACGCACGGGACCTGCAATCTGTCGACCGAGCAACCAGGCAGCGAAAGCGCCGATGGCGATCACAAGCAGTCCCCCGGCCAGCAGCATGCGCAATGAATGGCGCATGGGTTCTTCGATAGACGCTGTCGAAGCCCAGACCACAGCCTTCCAGCCGCTGACACCAGATTCATCGACAATCGTGGTGTAGGTACCGCCTTCGCGCTCTTCTGCCGGCTCGGCCTCATGATAAATGCCGGTGCCCTCGAGATCCAGAAAGAAGGGCTTTCCGACATCCGATGTCATCAAGGATGACGCAACGACGATGTTGTTCTTATCAACCACAGAAGCGTTCCAGCCTCCGCGAAGCATCTGCTGAGACAGAACATCAACCAGTGAATCCGCATTGCGCGTCATTACGAGGATTCGGGGCGGGCCGCTCTCTGGGAAATACGGCTTTACGACCTTGAAACTCCACTTCCCGTCCAGCTTGCCGAAGAAGACACCGGAGGTGAGGGTTACCCCTCCTTCCAGCGCCGCCTTGGCAGTTTCAGGCTCCTTGAGGGGTTCCAACGGTTCGCCATAGGGGACGCCCGTATTGATCAGCAGCCTGTAGTTCTCATCAAGCACCCGCAGATAAGAGCCACTGCCGGCGAGGGCGAGTCTCGCTCGGTCGTAAAAATCCTTCATATCGCCGCTGGAAAGCGAAGGCGTTGTCGAAAGCACACGCAGGGTTGTCGCCATACCGCTCAGTTCGCGGTCTATGGCCTCGGCGATGGAACCGGCCATGGCTTCAGCAAGCGTTGTTACGACCTCACGCTGCGCCTCGTTGTTTCGCTGAAGCAGAACAACTGAAACGCCAATCGCGGGGATAACCGTCACCGCAATCAGCAAAAACAGAAAAAAGCCAATGGATTTCGGGCCCGATGCGAAAGCCCTCATGCGCTCTGACCACGTTTCCGGAAGCGCATCATCTCTCGCTTGCATTCAGTACCCGTCCCGTTGATCATCTCGGTACATAATGCACAAAACGGCCAAGGGTTGCCTCGCCGATCGTAAGAAATCACTTGGCTAACTATTTTATGCGGCAAAAACCCGTTTGGGCTTGAACATCCCTGCCTCGACCACCCCGAGCGCCACCAGGCGGCCCCGCGCGCTGGCCCATGCCTCCGGAGCTTCTACAGGAGCATCACGGCCGCGCACGATCACGGGATTGCCCAGACGCAGCCGGGCCGCGGCATCGTCGTTGACCGCCACTTCGGGCAAACCTTCGAGCGCAGTGGCAATGTCGAGAAGATATTCATCAAGCGCAGCAAAATCGCCCGCTTCCCGGTCCCCCTCTCTTGCCGCATCTTCCAATGCGGAGAGTTCCACGAGTTGCGCGGGGAGAAAGGGATAAACTTCCATGCGTCGCAGCTCGGCGATATGACCAAAGCAACCCAGGTCTCGACCCAGATCACGGGCGATGCTGCGTACATAAGTGCCCTTGCCACACTCGATTTCAAACAGCGCTTCATCGGGGGTGGAAGAAACCAGATCGAGCCGCCCCACCTCGATTTCACGCGCGGCGATTTCGACCGTTTCGCCCTCGCGTGCAAGGTCATAGGCACGTTCGCCATCGATCTTGATGGCTGAAAACTGTGGAGGTGTCTGCATGATGATGCCGGTGTAGTTGGGCAGGAGAGCACGAATGGCTTCTTCTGTGGGACGCTCGTCTGAGCTTTTTGTCACCGGGCCTTCCAGGTCATCCGTCGCGCGCTCCTCACCCCATGCTACCTTGAAACGATAAACCTTCGCTCCATCCATCACGAACGGTACGGTTTTCGTCGCGTCTCCCAGCGCGATCGGCAACATCCCCGAGGCAAGCGGATCCAGCGTGCCTGCATGGCCCGCCTTTTCCGCATTGAACAACCATTTGATCTTTGAAACGGCGTTGGTCGACCCCATACCCGCCGGCTTGTCGAGGATCAGCCAACCGTTGATACGGCGTCCCTTCCGCTTGCCGCGCCGCGCCATCAATCGTCACCCTCGTCTTTATTGTCGTCAGTGAGGTCGCGAGCCACTTCCGGCGACTTCAAAAGGCGATCGATCTTGTTGAAATTCTCGAAACTGTCGTCAACCCGAAAGCGCAATTCCGGCATGTACTTCATCTGACGCAAAGCGGGAGTGATACGCCCGCGGATAAACCGCGCATGGCGGTTGAGCGCCGCGGCGACCGCCTCCTTGTCGGCAGCACCGAGCGGCGACACATAGGCAGTGGCGATCTTCAGGTCCGGTGACATGCGCACTTCGGACACGGACACAACGGTGTTTGCGAGCGCATCGTCACTTACATCGCCGCGCTGGAGAGCCTGCGCGATTGCATGACGCACCTGCTCGCCGACGCGAAGCTGGCGTTGAGAGGGGGCGGAAGACGGCATGGAGCACCTTCTTGCGGGAAAACCCTATTGTATCCGCATCGCGGATATCGGCAAATTATGGAAACTGGAGCGCCAGACGCCGGTATGCGGGATGAGGCAGGTGGTGCCCCATCCCGTGAAACCAGGACGTGCGTGCACTATAGCGTGCGCGTGACCATTTCGACGCGATAGGCCTCGATAACATCGCCGGGGCGAATGTCTTCATAGTTCTCGAACGCCATGCCGCATTCCTGACCGGCCGGCACTTCGGACACCTCGTCCTTGAAGCGCTTGAGCGTTTTCAGCTTGCCTTCGTGGATCACCACGCTGTCGCGGATAAGACGCACGCCGGCACCACGCTCGACCTTGCCCTCGGTGACCCGGCAGCCGGCGACCTTGCCGACCTTGGACACGTTGAAGACCTCGAGGATCTCGGCATTGCCGAGGAAGGTCTCGCGGCGCTCCGGCGACAGGAGGCCCGACATGGCCGCTTTGATGTCATCCACGAGATCGTAGATGATGTTGTAGTAGCGGATCTCTATGCCGGCAGCTTCAGCCGCATCGCGCGCCTGCTTGTTGGCGCGGACGTTGAAGCCGATGATCGCGGCCTCGGAGGTCTCGGCGAGAGACACGTCGCTCTCGGTGATCGCGCCGGCGCCCGAATGGACGATGCGTGCGCGGACTTCGTCGGTGCCGAGCTTGTCGAGCGCACCGGCAATGGCCTCGATCGAGCCCTGCACGTCGCCCTTCACGATGAGCGGGAACTCCTTCAGGCCTGAATCCTGGAGCTGCGACATCATCTGCTCGAGCGAGCCGCGCTGACCGGCCTGGCGGGCAACGGACTTCTCGCGAGCAAGGCGCTGGCGATACTCCGAGATCTCGCGGGCGCGAGCCTCGCTCTCGACAACGGCAATGCGATCACCCGCCAGCGGTGTGCCCTGAAGACCGAGGATCTCAACCGGCATGGAGGGCGGAGCCTCCTTCAGCTGGTCACCGCGATCGTTGACGAGCGCGCGTACACGGCCCCATTCATTGCCAGCCACGATAATGTCGCCGGTGCGAAGCGTGCCAGCCTGCACCAGAACCGTAGCAACCGAACCGCGGCCACGGTCGAGCTTGGCCTCGATGACAACGCCTTCCGCGGAGCGGTCCGGGTTGGCCTTGAGCTCCAGCACCTCGGCTTGCAGCAGGATCGCGTCCAGCAGCTTGTCGAGATTGGTTCCCTTGACGGCGGAGACCTCCACGTCGAGCACCTCACCGCCCATGGATTCGACGAACACTTCATGCTGAAGAAGTTCGGTGCGAACCTTGTTGGGATCGGCTTCCGGCTTGTCGACCTTGTTGATCGCCACAATGATCGGAACACCTGCCGCCTTGGCGTGATTGATGGACTCAATGGTCTGCGGCATCACGCTGTCGTCGGCAGCCACCACGAGAATGGCGATGTCGGTTGCCTCTGCACCGCGTGCACGCATCGCCGTAAATGCGGCGTGGCCGGGAGTATCGATGAAGGTGATCGTCTGGCCGCCCTGCTCGACCTGGTAAGCGCCGATATGCTGCGTGATACCTCCAGCTTCGCCAGACACCACATTCGCATGGCGAATGGCATCGAGCAGCGACGTCTTACCGTGATCGACGTGGCCCATGATGGTCACGACGGGCGGACGCGGCTTCAGATCCTCTGCCTTGTCCTCAACGTTGAAGAGGCCGTCTTCCACGTCGGATTCGGCAACGCGCTTCACGGTATGACCGAACTCCTCGGCCACCAGTTCGGCGGTGTCCGCATCAATCACATCACCGGGCTTCAGCATCTGGCCCTGCTTCATGAAGAATTTGATCACGTCCACAGCGCGTTCGGTCATGCGTTGAGCGAGTTCCTGAATGGTGATCGTTTCAGGAAGCACCACCTCACGAGAGATCTTCTCGCGCGGCTCCTGGTGCTGCGCGCGCTTGAACTTCTCCTGACGACGACGCATGGAAGAGAGTGAACGTCCGCGTGTCTCGCCATCGTCCGACAAAGCGCGATTGAGAGTCAGCTTGCCGCGGCGACGCTGATCGTCTCCACGGGGCTTGGCTGCCGGGCGTGGGGTCTCAGGTTTTGGTGCCGCGCGCTTGACCGGTGCGCCCTTGCTCTTCGAGCGGCCTTCATCGTCCGAATCTTCCTCCGGCTCAGGCTTGGTTTCAACCGGTGTCGGCGCTCGACGACGCGCTTCTTCTTCTGCCTGACGGCGTGCTTCCGCCTCCGCTTTCAGACGCGCTTCTTCCTCGGCCTGGCGGCGTGCGGATTCTTCACGCTCGCGCTCGCGGCGTGCTTCTTCCTCAGCGCGGCGTTTTGCTTCCTCTTCAGCGCGCTTGCGCTCTTCCGCCTCGCGCACCTTGGAATCCTGCAAAGCGCGACGCCGTGCTTCGATCTCGTCCTTGGAAAGCTCGTTGAGCACCACACCAGAACGGTTTCCACCCGATGCCGGGCGCGGACGCTCGCGCTGACGCTGCGGCGCAGGCTGTGGTGCGGCAGGCTTCGGCTTTGCCGCTGCTGGAGCCGGCGCCGGCGCAGGTGTTGTCTCGGGGCGCTCATCCGGCCGCGAGAACTTGCGCTTCTTCGTCTCGACAACGACAGACTTCGAGCGTCCATGCGAGAAGTTCTGCCGCACAGTGCCCTGCTCAACGGAGGGTCGCTTCAGCGTCAGCGTCTTCTTCTTCTCGACGCTCAGCGTCTTGTCGTCACCGGTTTTCGTATCCGTCATTCCACATCCTCTGCGGTGCCCATTGCAACCGCTGCCGGTTTGTCCGCGCATTCGCCTCGAAAAGTCTCGAGCGCACTAACGCGTTTCAGCGCCGCCTTGCCCGCGTCCCGCCCGAACACGGCAGCATGTATCACATTTGTTGCCCCCAATGCCAAACTCATTTCTTCTTCGGAAAAGAGTTTGTATGCCGGGATAGCTGGTCCGCCCAAATGGGCCACTGCATGACGAGCGGCCGTGATCTTGCGAACCCCGTCCTGTGAGGCTTCGCGAGCGTGCAGCACACCATAGGCCTTGCCGCTGCGCACCGATGCCTCGACCTTCGCTGCACCCAATGCCACGGCTCCGGCCTTCCGCGCAAGCCCAAGAGCACCCAGAGCGGCTTTTGAAAGCAAAACATCGACCAGTTCGCCCAGATTGTCTGGTGGCGTAACCGATGTTTTCAGAGCTCGGGCGAAGAGGTTCTTCTCCGCCGCCTTATCGACATGAGCCCGATCAGCCGTGACCCAGCAACCGCGCCCGGGGAGTTTCCGCTTCAGATCGGGTACGACCATGCCGTCCGGTCCCGCGACGAACCGGATCAGGTCCTCCGCGGGCCGCGCCTTGCGCGAGACAATGCATGTGCGATCGTTCATATCGTCCACAACAACTCCAGAGCATCCAGCTGCCGCGCGCCATCACGCGGCCCCACACAGATGCGGCGAAACAAGAATTGTCGAGCGCACCAGAGACGTCACGCGGACGACCGCCAAGCGCTCGACAACGCCCATATCAGGCTTCCGCGCCTTCTGCTGCTTCAGGGGCCTGTGCACCCTCGGAAACATCTGCGCTTTCCTCACCCTCGGCAGCCTCTTCGGCTTCAGCTTCGGCAGCGAGGTCCTCTTCAGTGATCCAGCCCATCTTGAGACGCGCGGCCACGACCATCTGCTCGGCTTCCGCGCGCGAAACGTCAAATTTGGAAAGAACACCCGGTTCGAACGTCGTCTCGCCATCCTTCCGTTCTTTCCAACCGACGAGATCGTCCACCGCATAACCGGCGAAATCCTCGATGGTCTTCACGCCATCCTCGCCGACAGCCACCATCATGGCGGTCGTCATGCCGGGGATTTCGCGCAATTCATCCTCGACGCCCAGTTCCTGACGCTTTGCGTCGAGCTCGCCCTCGATGCGTTCGAGGTATTCGCGCGCGCGTGTCTGGATTTCTTCGGCGGTCTCCTCATCGAAGCCGTCGATCGATGCGATCTCGCCAGAGTCCACATAGGCGACTTCCTCGACACTGGTGAAACCTTCGGAAGCCAGCACCTGACCCACCATCTCATCGACGTTGAGGGCCTCCATGAAGAGAGAAGAGCGCTCGGTGAATTCCTTCTGGCGGCGGCTCGATTCTTCTTCCTCGGTCAAGATGTCGATGTCCCAGCCTGTAAGCTGCGAGGCAAGACGCACGTTCTGGCCACGGCGGCCAATGGCCAGCGAAAGCTGGTCGTCCGGCACCACGACCTCAATACGCTCAGCATCCTCATCCAGCACAACCTTGGCCACTTCGGCGGGCTGTAGCGCGTTGACGATGAAGGAGGCCGCATTCTCGTTCCAAGGAATGATGTCGATCTTCTCGCCCTGCAGCTCACCAACAACCGCCTGAACGCGGCTACCACGCATGCCGACACATGCGCCAACCGGATCAATTGAAGAATCGTGGCTGATGACCGCGATCTTCGCGCGGGAGCCCGGATCGCGAGCCACCGAACGGATCTCGATGATGCCGTCATAAATCTCCGGCACTTCCATGGTGAAGAGCTTCGCCATGAACTGCGGATGCGTACGCGACAGGAAAATCTGCGGGCCGCGCTGCTCGCGCCGCACATCGTAGACATACGCGCGGACGCGGTCGCCATATTTGAAGATTTCGCGGGGTATCAGTTCGTCGCGGCGAATGATCGCCTCGCCGCGCCCCAGATCGACAATGACATTGCCGTATTCGACGCGCTTGACCGTGCCGTTGACGATCTCGCCGATGCGGTCCTTGTACTCGTCATACTGACGGTCGCGCTCGGCCTCGCGCACTTTCTGCACAATGACCTGCTTGGCGGACTGGGCGGCGATGCGACCGAAATCCATCGGCGGAAGCTGCTCGGCAAGGAAGTCGCCGGGCTGAGCATCCGGGTTGCGCGTGCGCGCATCCTTGACAGAAATTTCGCGTGCCGGCTCCTCGACGTTCTCCACAACCTCCATCAGGCGCTGAAGCTTCATCTCACCCGTCTGCGGGTTGATGTCGGCGCGGATGTTGGTCTCCTGACCATAACGCGACCGCGCTGCCTTCTGAATGGCGTCGGCCATGGCGGCGATGACGATTTGCTTGTCGATGGACTTCTCGCGGGCCACCGCGTCGGCGATCTGGAGAAGCTCCAGCCTGTTCGCACTGACTGCCATGTCACTCTCCTTCGGCGTGGGATCCGGGTTCTTCGTTCCCGGCCGGCTCAGTTGCGTTTTGTTTTGCGGACCGCTGTGCGGCCCTTTCCGATGCAGAAGGGCGGCGATTGCGCTTGCGTTCGCGGCGCTCTTCCTTCTCCTGCTTCAAGGCGTCGCGCACAAGCTCGTCCGTCAGGACCAGCCGCGCCTCGGCAATTGCCTCGAAGGGAATTCCGAAGAGGACATCTTCATCCCCTTCTTCCTCGGCCGTTTCCGGCTCGATTGTCACAGTCTCTTCGTCGCTTTCGACCACGAAGCCGCGAAAGCGCTTGCGCCCGTCCAGCAGCACCGAGGTCTCGATCTTCACCAAGTGCCCCTGGGCGGCCGCAAAGTCTGCCTTGCGCACCAGCGGACGGTCGATACCAGGCGAGGAAATCTCGAGTTGATAGGCAGTGTCGATCGGATCTTCTACATCAAGAACGGGTGACAGCGCGCGGCTGACTTCCTCGCAGTCCTCGACAGTCATGGTGCCATCGAGCCGTTCAGCCATGATCTGCAGCGTGGCCCCGTCCTGTGCCGTCATGCGGACGCGCACAAGCCGATAACCGATTGCTCCAAGAACAGGAATGATGATCGCGGCGACACGCGCCTCGATTCCGCTCTCGCGGATCAGGCGATCATCGCCGTTCCTGTCTTCTGAAACTGCCGTCATCCAACCTCCGGACGGCCGCATCTAACAAAAAAGAGCGGGACCGGCGGGACCCACTCTCCGTCATAGCGACCAAGAATTTGAGCTGGATATAGCCGAGATGGCAATTCTTTTCAAGAGCAGAGCTCATGACGAGAGCCGAAGAGGAACCATTCGCCCGCGATATGATGCAGCGCACAAATGCATAGCAGCCTTGCCGGAACATAGCTTCTTTCCAACTACGTTCCGCGCTAGATTGTGCTGCAATGCACAATAAGAGGTAACCCCATGTCTACCCGCAAGTTCATCTCAGGAATTGGTGAGTTTTTCGGCGTGATCGAAAGCGCGGTGGCTGTTTCTGCTGCAGTGCGAAATCGCCGTCGCGCAAAAGATGCCGACCTGCGCCGGCTTGGTATCGACCCGGAGCGGTTTTACGGGATGAGCGGCCGATAGGCCCTTCTCAGACCCGCAAAAATGTCAGATAGGCGGGAGTCCGCCCTTCGCGGATAGCTTTCGCCTCATATCGCGTACCAGGCCAGCCTTCATAAGCCAGGCGCCAGTCATCTGCAGATTCTGCCTGCCAGAAAAACGCGGGATGCGCCTCGCAATGCTGCAGTGTCCAGTCGACATAAGTGTCGATGTCGGACGCGAAGCGAAAGCGCGCACCCGGTTTCAACACCCGGGCAAACCGATCCAAATTTATGCGGTTCACGAAGCGCCGTTTCCAGTGCTTTTTCTTGGGCCAGGGATCGGGGTAAAGCAGATCTATTCCGGCGATGGATGCCTCGGGAAGCCAATCCAGCAGCATCGTCGCATCATCGTTGTAAACCCTTAGATTCGCTGGCACACCGCCCTGCTCTTCCACCGCGGCGGCCAGCTTGGCCATGCCATTGACAAAGGGCTCTACCCCTATAAATCCGGTGCCAGGAAAACGGGAAAGCTCGTTGAGCAGATGCTCGCCCCCGCCAAAGCCGATCTCAAGCCTGACCTGCTCGACCGGGGCGCGAAACAAGGCCGCGGGATCCGGTGAGGGAGCGTCGAGCTTTATCAGAGCGTTTTCAAGAAGTGCGGTAAGCGCCGCGTCCTGTTTTGGACGCAGGCGCTTGCCATGCCGACGGCCGAAGAAGGCTTCGGTAGCCCGTTTGCGCCGTTCTTCAGCCATTCGGTTTTTCCGGTGCTGGTAAAAGCCGCTTCACGCGGCTTTTGCGACTGCCTGTTTGAGGGTCTTCACCAGGTCGGTGCGCTCCCAGGAGAAAGAACCATCGCGGCTGGCTTTCCGGCCGAAGTGACCGTAGGCAGCTGTCTTGGCGTAGATCGGGCGATTGAGATCCAGGTGGCGACGAATGCCGGTGGGTGACAAATCCATCACCTCACGAATGGCAATCTCGACCTCCTCTTCGGACACCCGGCCGGTGCCGTGCAGATCCACATAGACCGAAAGCGGCTGCGCTACGCCGATAGCGTAGGACAGCTGGATCGTACAACGCTCAGCAAGATTGGCCGCAACCACGTTCTTCGCGAGATAGCGAGCGGCATAGGCTGCCGAACGATCCACCTTGGTTGTATCCTTTCCGGAGAAAGCGCCGCCGCCATGCGGGGCTGCGCCGCCATAGGTGTCGACGATGATTTTGCGGCCCGTCAGACCCGCGTCTCCATCGGGACCGCCGATAACGAATTTCCCAGTCGGATTGATGTACCAGTTGCAGTTTTCTGCGACCTTGATTCCACCCGAAGACAGCGCTTCATGGATGTAGGGCTCGACCACCTGACGCACCTTGGTGCTGTTCCAGGACGCATCGAGATGTTGGGTGGACAGCACGATCTCCGTTACCTCGGACGGCTCACCGTCGACGTAGCGTACAGTGACCTGAGCCTTGGCATCGGGGCCAAGCTTTGCCGCGTCACCCTTACCGGATTTGCGCGCATCAGCGAGAAGCTGAAGAATCTTGTGCGAGTAATAAATGGGCGCCGGCATGAGGTCGGGCGTTTCACGGCATGCATACCCAAACATGATGCCCTGGTCGCCTGCACCTTCTTCACCCTGCCGATCGGCTGCGTTGTCGACACCCTGGCCGATGTCCGGCGACTGGCCATGCAGAAGCACGTCAATCTTCGCCGTCTTCCAGTGAAAGCCGTCCTGTTCGTAGCCGATGGCGCGGATAGCCCGGCGCGCAGCCGAGCGAAAACGCGACGGATTGATAAGCGGATTGCCTTGCGAGTCCTTTGCGATCTCGCCGGTCTTCTTGTCTCGCTTGAGGAGCGTCTCGGGAACGCGCACCTCACCGGCGATCACGACACGGTTGGTCGTGGCCAGAGTTTCGCAGGCGACACGGACCTTCCATGGGTCCATGCCAGATTTCTTGGCTTCCCGGTAGACCAGATCGACGATCTCGTCGGAGATGCGATCACAGACCTTATCGGGATGGCCTTCGGAAACGGATTCACTTGTAAAGAGATAGTTCTTGCGCGCCACGGGTATCCCCTCTGAGAAGAAGCCGATCAATCTGTCGGCAACAGGCGCCTCCCTGTTAGCCAAGCTCACTGTGTCAGGTCAAGCACAACGGTTGCGGCACAAAGCAAAACAGGGAACGGATTTACCCGTTCCCTGTGCATCAGCGACGCCCTTGGAGAGCGTTCATCGTTGAATAGGCAAACCTTCAATCCTGGTTTTCGACAGCCAGAACCTTAACCAGATCGATGATACGGCGGCGTACCTTCGGATCAGAAATTTTTGCAAACGCCCTGTTCAACTGAACGCCTTCGCTGCTGTTGAGAAAGTCGACGACAAAATCGGCACCGTCCTCCGCCATGCCTCTTCCGGCCTCGCTTTCCTCGCCTGGCGCCCCTTCGAAAAAGAACGACACGGGAGCACTGAGAACCGATGCGATTGCTTGCAGCCGGCTCGCGCCGACGCGATTCGTACCCTTCTCGTATTTCTGTATTTGCTGGAAAGTTATACCCAGGCTTTCGCCAAGTTTTTCCTGGCTCATGCCAAGCATGTTTCTTCTTAGTCTGATCCGACCTCCAACATGAATGTCGATCGGATTCGGTTTTTTCTTGTTCTTGTTCATATATTCCCTCGCCATCCGGCACGGGGTTGCCATTGACCGATCTACCTCTTCGACCTCCCAGAGCCCCAAGCCTGTCAAATCGAATTCCGATGTAGTCGGCTTACACACTATGCGTAGCCGAAAGGGACGATGTCAATTCGCTCTCAGACGTCGAACAATACTTGAACCGAAAAGCACGGCCCCAAAACCAAACGCAATAAACATTCCATTGGTTCCCGGATTTTCAAAATAAAGTTTCTCAGGCTTCTGAATAGGCACTTGGACGTCCAGGCTACCCACAACATTGAGGTCAAAAGCATCGATAATGCGGCCTGAAGAGTCGATCACAGCGGAAATCCCGGCGTTGGCCGCGCGCAGCAGCGGACGGCCGTTTTCAACAGCGCGTATGCGGGCCTGTCTAAAATGCTGATATGGGCCGGGTGTCATCCCAAACCAGGCATCATTCGTGAGATTGAGAAGAACATCCGACTGATCCGCTACCGCAGAGACCAAGTGCGGGAAAATGATTTCGTAGCATATGAAAGGCATCACACGAACGCCCTCGGCAAGGTTGATAGGGCGGCGCGCGCCACCCGCCGTGAACGGCCCTGCCGACTGCACGATTTCTTCAATACCCAGGTTATTCAACAGGTTGGCAAACGGTACATACTCGCCAAAAGGAACGAGATGGACCTTGTCGACAGCGTCAACGATCGTTCCGTCCTGAGCGATTGCGACAACCGAATTGTAATAGCGGGTTCTCCCCAGACCATCATCGCCCTCAGCCCGAACGGCTCCGGTCAGAAGAAGTTGCCCCTCGTCCAGCGCTTCGCCAAGCTGGACCAAGGCTTCAGGCCGCTCAGTGAACAGAAATGGAACGGCTGTTTCCGGCCAGACGATCAGCTCGGGCTTCTCCGTCCCACTCGCGACCTGACGCTGGGTAAGGTCCAGCAGGATGTTGAAGATGCGTGTTTGTTCTGAAGAATCCCATTTCTCGGTCTGCTTGATGGACGGCTGAACGATGCGTACCGGCAAAAAATCATTAGCCTTAACTTCTCTCGAAAGACTTAGATAACCATAAGCAAACTGTATTGAGACCAAACCGATAGCCGTAATACTGCCAATCAGAAGATGCCGACGTGTCCCCAGCAAGGCTGGCATTGAAAACACCAGGACTGCCAAGAAGTTCATACCTGCCAGCCCAAATACCTTAGCCGACTGCATACTCAGGAGGGTGGGCATGGCGGCATAGCCGATCGCGCCCCAAGGAAATCCCGTGAAGATTATCCCTCTTATCGATTCAGAAACACCAAAAAAGAATGCAAGAGAAATTATCCTCAGAATTCCATCATGCCAGAACAAGCGTGCGAAAACCGCAGAAACTGCGTAGAATATCGAAAGAAAAGCAGGCAATCCAACAATTGCAAGAGGAACAGCCCAAGCAAAATTTCCGGCGTCTACCAGCAATGCATTGCCGATCCACCAGAGCCCAAGCATAAAATATCCGAATCCGAACCACCAACCCGTCTTAAACGCTGGAATTACAAGCGCACGCAGGCCGCGCCCCTCACCGACCGCGCCGTCCAGCAGCCAAACCAGGACGGGAAAGGACACAAAGCAGGCAGCGAAAAAGTCAAATGGCGGTTGCGCCAGCGACGCAAACCCGCCCGCGAGAAAGGCGACGAGCGACCGGCGCCATCCACTCAGCAACACAACCCGTCCGGCAAGGCTCTCCATGCACCCATCCGCGAAACCCGAATCACACGACAAGCAGTATCAGCAGTTTGCCGCGCTTTGAAACCGTATCGCGGGTTTGGAAGTCAGGAGCTACAAATTGTCGCCGGCTCGCAGCGATCTTCTCCGACGTTCAGACGCCCGATTATGCACGATGCGCACACGCTTTACCCGACGCGGATCAGCATCCATGACCTGAAATTCAAATCCCGGAATGGCCTGAACCACCTCGCCTCGTGCCGGGACCCGCCCCAGAACATTGAAAATCACGCCGCCAATCGTGTCCACGTCTTCAGAATGCTCTTCAGCATGAAAATCGTCGCCGATCACTTCGGCCACATCTTCGATCTCCGCTTTGGCATCCACAACGAAAACATCCTCGCCAACCTGCTCGATCAGGGGCGCGTCATCGTCGTGCTCATCTTCGATATCGCCGACGACCATTTCAACAATGTCTTCCAGCGAAACGAGTCCGTCGGTTCCCCCATATTCATCGATCACGAGAGCCATTTGCGTGCGTGACGCCTGCATGCGCGCCATCAAATCCGATGCGAGCATGGAAGGGGGCACAAAAAGAATGGAACGGGGGAGGCTGAGTTCCCCGATAGAGCGGTCGAGATCCACCTTACCTAGATCAAACGCTGCCGGTTCAGGCGTTTTTCTCGCCCGGCCTCGTTTGGCTCTTGCCGTCTTGGTGATGTGGGTTACCACATCGCGGATGTGCACCATGCCACGTGGATCGTCGAGCGTCTCGCCGTACACCGGCATGCGGGAATGTCCCGACCGCTCGAACGCATTCAAAAGTTCGCCAAGCGTTGTATTGAGATCCACTGCCTCGATATCGGCGCGCGGCACCATAACATCCTCGACACGCAGTTCTCGCAGTCGAAGAATGTTCTTGAGCATGGCCCTTTCACCAGGGGAGAAGGCCGCCGTATCGTGTGTGTGTTCGTCCAGCGCGTCCGCGAGATCGTCGCGCAGCGAGGAACCATTTCGAATGCCCAGCGCTGCCATCATTCTCTCCCAAAGGGACTGGCGGTTGCCGGTGTTTCGTTGGGGAGGCCAACTAGACCCCTCCTCCCCCTCCTCGGGGGACTTTGTCTCGCTGGCGGGCATGTCCCCCGTCGCGATCATCGTGTTCTCTGTCATGGCCGTCTGTTCAATTGAGCCTTTCAGTTATGCATAGGGATCGGAAATGGCAAGTGTTCGCAGCGCTTTGCGCTCCAATTCTTCCATTTCTTCAGCCTCTTCATCGGTCTCGTGGTCATATCCCATGATATGCAAAAAACCATGAACAATCAGATGCGTCAGATGATGATCGAACTGCTTGCCCTCTTCTGCTGCTTCCCGCGCGACGGTCTCATACGCCAGGATAATGTCACCAAGGGGCTGCAATTCATCTCCCGGATTGATCAGCTCAGGCGCTGGAAAAGAAAGCACATTGGTGGGCTTGTTCTTGCCGCGCCATTCCCGGTTCAGCACCTGGATTTCAGCGTCGCCGGTAAAGAGCAGGCTGATCGCACCGCCCTCATCCGGCTCAGATCCAATCACGGATACGGCGGCGCGAATGGCTCGCCCGGCCAGCGCCTGAAGCGCAGTTTCCGATGCCCAGCTACCCGCCTCGATAGCGACGTCCACAACGATTTCCGGCTTTTCACCGGCAGGAGGAATATCGTCCATCAGCCTGCGCGGATCAGCCCCGCGCCTTCTTGTCATAGGCCCGGACAATCGCAGCCACCAGCGGATGGCGTACCACATCCTTCTCGTCGAAGCGGACGGTGACGATGCCGGGCACATCGCCCAGAACCTCAAGCGCTTCCACCAGGCCCGATTTCGTGTTGGGCGGGAGGTCGATCTGGCTCGGGTCGCCGGTGACGATCATGCGGGCGTTCTCGCCAAGCCGCGTCAAAAACATCTTCATCTGCATCGGCGTGGTGTTCTGTGCCTCATCGAGGATCACCACCGAATTGGCCAGCGTGCGTCCGCGCATGAATGCGAGCGGCGCGATTTCGATCACGTCAGCCGCAAGAGCGCGCTCGACCTTCTCCGCCGGGATCATGTCGTAAAGCGCGTCATAGAGCGGGCGCAGATAGGGATCGACCTTTTCGCGCATGTCGCCCGGCAGAAAGCCGAGTCGCTCGCCGGCCTCGACCGCCGGCCGTGACAAGATGATGCGGTCCACCGCACCGCGCTCCAGAAGCATGGCAGCGTAGGCCACCGCAAGGAAGGTCTTGCCCGTACCGGCGGGGCCGATGCCGAACACCAGCTCCGAGCGCTCCAGCGCCCGCATATAGGCGTCCTGATTGGCCGAACGCGCATGCACCGTGCGCTTACGTGTGGAAATCTGTGCAGCGGCGAGCTTTCCCTTGCTCTCCATGGTCGGAAAGGTGAGCTGCTCATCGGCGGCGATGGCAAGCCGCACGGCGCCATCCACATCGGAGGGGGCAAGCTCTGTCCCCTTTTGAAGGAGATCGTAGAGATAATCGAGCGCGCGGCGCGCCTGTGCGGCAGCAACGCTCTCCCCCTTGACGGTGAGCTGATTGCCCTTGGAGCGAATATCGACGCCGAGCCGCTGCTCAATCTGGGCCAGATTCTCGTCAAAGGGCCCGTAAAGGGCGCTGGCCAGCTTGTTGTCATCGAAGGTCAGCACGATATGTGCCATGTCGGAGGCCCCGGAGGGCATGTTCTTCAACTCAGTGCTGGCGGTCAAACGCCTCTCCTTTACGACACCGGCTCTGCAAACAGGCTGTTTGGGCCGGCCTGCGTGATTCGAACATGAATAATGTCACCGATTTCGCCCGCTTTTTCATCAAGAATCACAGGCTGAAGCCAAGGCGAACGGCCAACACGCTGCCCCGGCTGACGGCCGGGCTTTTCCAGAAGCACGTCCATCTCGCTGCCGACCAAGCTCTGAACGAAAGTGCGCTGCTGTTCGACAAGCAGTGCCTGCAGCGCCTGAAGCCGCTCATCCTTGACCGCTTCGGGCACCTGATCGCCCAGATCCGCTCCCGGCGTGCCCGGACGCGGCGAATATTTGAACGAGAAGGCCTGCGCATAGGTCACGTCGCGGATCAGCTGCATCGTGTCCTCGAAATCAGCGTCGGTCTCACCGGGAAAACCGACGATGAAATCGCCCGACATGGCGATGTCTGGCCGCGCGTTGCGGATGCGGTCGATCAGCCGCCGGTAATCATCGCCCGTGTGCTTGCGGTTCATCGCTTTCAGGATGCGGTCGGAACCGGACTGCACCGGAAGGTGGAGATAAGGCATCAGTTTGGGCAGATCGCGGTGGGCGGCGATCAGCGCGTCGTCCATGTCACGCGGATGGCTGGTCGTGTAGCGTAGACGGTCGAGACCGGGGATTTCCGCCAGCCGGAACAGAAGCTCGCCAAGCCCCCATTCGCGTCCATCGGCACCCTCGCCATGCCAGGCGTTGACGTTCTGCCCCAGCAGCGTCACTTCGCGTACGCCGCCCTCGGCCAGGCGCTCTGCCTCGGCGACGATCTGCGCCACGGGGCGTGAGATTTCCGAACCGCGCGTATAGGGCACCACGCAGAAGGTGCAGAACTTGTCGCAGCCTTCCTGAACAGTGAGGAATGCCGTCACGCCGCGATTGCGCACCACGCGTTTCTGTGGCTGCGGCAGATGCTCGAACTTGTCCTCGATGGCGTATTCGGTCTCGACGATCTTTTCACCGCCGAGCGCCCGCTTCACCACCTTGGGCAGGCGGTGATAGGTCTGCGGCCCGATCACCAGATCCACGGCAGGCGCACGGCGGAGAATCTCCTGCCCCTCGGCCTGTGCCACGCATCCGGCCACGCCAATCACCATTTCGCGACCGGCCAGGCTGCGCTCTTCCTTGAGCTGGCGAATGCGGCCGAGCTCGGAATACACCTTCTCCGCCGCCTTTTCGCGGATGTGGCAGGTGTTGAGAAGAACGAGGTCCGCCTCTTCGATCTGCTCCGTTGGCGCATAGCCATCTGCCGCCAGCGCATCGGACATGCGCTGTGAATCGTAGACATTCATCTGACAGCCATAGGTTTTCACGAAAACCTTCTTGTTGGCTGCCGGGGCGGCGACGGCCTCTCCATCGGAAGCGGCTGCGCCGGAATGATGCAAAGAATTCTGTTCCATACCGCGCTTCCTAACGCTTTTGCATGTCAAAAAACAGACGGTTTTTGCCATGTGGCGCGCCTGTGTCGCCGAAGCACCTCGATAAACGCCTTCAATGCGGGAGATTTCTGGCGCCGGTCAGGATAGTAAAGGTGATAACGGCTCCAGGATGGCGCATAGGGTTCGAGGCAGGTTTCAAGGGTCCCTTCCGCCAAATCCGCTGCAGCCAGCGGCTCGAACACATATCCGAGGCCTATGCCACGGCGCACCGCTTCAAGCAGAACCGCCGTCCCATTGACGGTGAGCGTACCCGACACGGCAACCTCTATCGGCCTGCCTGATTTTTGAAACAGCCACCGATAGCGAACCCCATGTGTGGCGAGCCGATAATTGATGCAATCATGACGTCTCAGATCCTCGAGCTCGCGTGGCTTTCCATGGCGTTCGAAATAGCGAGGCGATCCCACCACCACGCCACGGAGATCGGGGCTGATGGGGAGCGCTGCCATGTCCTTTTCCAGATGACCCGCCAACCGAACACCGGCATCGAAACCGCCATTCACGATATCTGTAAGCCGGTCACTCACATGCAGGTCGACCTCGACTGCAGGATAACGTTTCTGAAGTTCGGCGATTGCCGGAACGAGAATGGTCTGTCCGGGATGTTCCAACGTGGTTATGCGCACCGTGCCCGCTGGCTCGGTGGCTCCACTCTTTGCGCGCGTGAGACTGTCGGATATCTGCATCAGCGCCGGGCCGACATCTTCGAGAAGCCTGCTCCCGGCCTCCGTGAGGCGCACACTGCGTGTGGTGCGCGCCAGAAGCGCGATGCCAAGCCGGGCCTCGAGCTCCCGGATCGTCTGGCTGACACCTGATTGCGCCCGGTTGAGTTGTCGAGAGGCCCGCGTGAAGCTTCCCGCTTCCGCCACGGCTTTCAACACGATCAGAGCGGACAGATCCTGGCGATCCATTTATCATCTCATATGAATAACCATATCAGATTTATCAGTGTAGTGCTCTTTGCGCGGGACTTCTATCCAGCACGCAGACAATTTTGCGAAAGGATGTGTCCCATGAAACTTCTAAAGACCGCCATGGTCGCGCTTGCCGTGATGACCGCTTCTCCAACGCTGGCCGACACCCCAAAGGTGCTTCTTGTCCCCGGGATCGGGATGGAAGGGTCCGCCTGGCGTCCCGTTCTGGAAAAGCTCGTGGAAAAGGGGCTGGAGGCACGGATTGTGCAACTGCCCTTCACGTCCATGTCGGACGACGTGTCGGCAACACGGCGCGCCATCAAACTGGTAGAGGGGCCGGTGGTTCTTGTCGGCCATTCCTACGGCGGAATGGTCATCACCCAGGCCGCTCAGGACCCGGCTGCAAAGGCGCTTGTTTATGTCGCCGCATTCCAGCCTGAGGTCGGCGACAGCCTTGCATCGTTGAATGCGTCGATGCCATCTGCCATGGCCGCAGATGCTTTGACGATCTCGGAAGACGGCTACTTTACCGTGAAACACGATGTCTGGCTGAAGGACGTGGCAAACGGGATTTCACCTGCGGACGCAGCCTATACGGTCAGGGCGCAGGCTGCGGCGAACGCTGAGATCATGACCGAGACGGCAAAAATAGCAGCATGGCATGATCTGCCAGCCTGGTCGGCTGTTGCGACGCTGGATCGCACGGTCTCACCGGAGCTGCAAAAATGGATGTCCGAGCGCTCGGGCGCGCAAACGATCGAGATCGCCGCCGGGCATCTTGTTCAAATGAGCCACCCGAACGAGGTTGCCGAACTGATCGAGCGCGCCGTCGCTTCCGTTCAATAAGCGCAGCTATCTTGCTACCAGATATTTCGGGCGCTGCGGCTTACGACCGCAGCGCCTGCACGAGTATTGCGCGGACCTGGTCTTCCGCTTCACGCGCGATTTTTTTCCGCTCGCCTGCGGCAGAGAATGGGAGAGGCGCTCCAAACCGGACCTCCACATCGAGAGGCCGCGCGGCAAGGACAAGACGGAGATGGGGCACCAGATCCAGGTCGCCGATCCATGAAATGGTCGAGCGTTCGCGCCGGTCCAGCTTCAACCCATGGCTTGCCAGGTAGACGATGGCTGCAGGCTGGATTGTCACCTGCCCGCTTTTATCCTTCCCGAGAGCAAGCTGCGCTGCGCCGAAAAGCGTGCTCTTGAATGGCAGGACCTTGTTGCCATCACCGGTCGTGCCCTCGGCAAAAAGCACCATCGGATCCCCGTCGGAAAGCCGTTCGGCAATCTCCCGCGCCTGCTCCGGCGATGTGCGGCGGCGCTCGCGCTCCACGAAAACGGAGCGCTGCTGGCGGGCAAATGTGCCCAGAATGGGCCAGTTCCGCATGTCCGACTTGGCAATGAAATGAACGCCATCAAGTGACCCGAGCACCAGAATGTCGAGCCAGGAGACATGGTTGGCGACGATCATCTGCGGGCGCGCCCGCGACGGACGCCCTTCCATACGCACGCGCACACCGAGGACACGCAGGGTGAGCCTGTGCCAGAGGCGCGGCACGATGCGGTCACTGAACAATCCGGTTCTGAGCGCGATCTCCTGCACCACCATGAGCGGCAGTGTGTAGACCGTGACAATGACGATTGCGATGAGGAAATGTAGCGTGCTGAACATCAGGTTGCAGGCTACCGCAGGTCGCGGCGCATCACCAGCGCACTTGTGGGCCTGCCGTTCGCATCGCGATAATAGTCGGGCCGCCCTCCGACCTGCCGGAAGCCGAGGCGACGGTATAGCGCGATGGCAGGCATGTTGGTTTCGTCCACTTCAAGGAACAGGGCGGCGGCACGGTCGCTGTGCATCCTGAAGAGCACCGCATCCATCAACTGACGACCAAGGCCGTGGCGGCGCTGGTTGCGCGTCACGAGAATGGTGAGGATTTCGCCCTCATCCGCGGCCTGTCGCGCAAGCACGAACCCGGCGAGCTGCGGCGGCTTTCTGCCGAGTTCGGAGACGGCGAAACCGAAAACACCCTCCTGTGTGAGCAGCGCTTCAAACTCCGCATCGCTCCACGGGCGAGCAAAATCTTCGGCGTGCATGTCGGCCAGAACGAGGCTGTCCGCGACCTCCAGCGGTCGCACGACAAACTCTCGCTTTCTCGGAAAGAGCGCCATCAGCCTTCCTTCCGCGGGAGCGCGAAATTCCGCTGCGGGGCAGCGTCGGGTGCGCGCAGATAGAGAGGCTTTGGCGGCTCGCTGCCCGCCCCCTTCGCAGCCGCCAGCCGCGCGAAGGTCAGAATATCCGCTGTCGCGCCGGCTGGCTGGATGTCGAGCGCCGGCGAGCCCGCCGCGGCCACAAGCTCTGCGGCGACGCCGTAGACGACTGCATTCTCGGCAAAGGCCCATTCCGCCAACTTCTCAGCTGACTGGCTCTGAGGTTCGAGGAGAACGCGCCCTTCACTGTCGAAGCCTGCGGCAAATAGGTTTGGTGCCCTCTGCCCGAGCGCCACGAGGAGGGCACGCCCGGGAAACGTCTCGCGCGCTTCCGCGCCAAGTGCTTCCAGCGTGGAAACGCCAATGGCCGGTACATTGAGCGCAAGCGCCAGACCGCGTGCGGCGGATACGCCGACCCGCACGCCGGTGAAGGAGCCCGGACCGACCGAAACGGCCACCGCCCCAAGTGCCTCATAGCTGAGACCGGCAGTCTTCAGCGCACCTTCGATGACCGACATGACATGCTCGGCATGCCCCTTGCCCAGGTCCAGCACGTGCCGACTGAGCTCTTCATCCGTATCGGTTTCAAGAACGCAGGCGGCGCAGAGCGCCGCCGCGGTATCGATTGCAAGAATCTTCATTCAGGCACTGCCCGGCGACCTGTTGTTGTTACCGCCGGCGAATCCGATGCGCCATCAGCGGGTCATGATGCTCTACTTGCACTGTCTTGCGCCTTGAGTTCAAGGCGGCGTGCATGCAGAACCGGCTCGGTGTAGCCATTGGGCTGTTCCCGCCCCTTGAACACAAGGTCGCATGCCGCCTGAAAGGCAATGGATTTGTCGAAATCCGGCGCCATCGGGCGATAGAGCGGATCGTCGGCATTCTGCCGGTCGACGACCGCCGCCATGCGCTTCATCGTTTCTATGACCTGCTCTTTGCTGGCGACGCCGTGATGCAGCCAGTTTGCCATGTGCTGGGCGGAAATGCGCAGCGTCGCGCGGTCTTCCATCAGGCCCACATCGTTGATGTCCGGCACCTTGGAGCAGCCGACGCCCTGATCGATCCAGCGCACCACATAGCCCAGAATGCCCTGCGCGTTGTTGTCGAGCTCCTTCTGGATTTCCTCAGGCGTCCAGTTGGGCCGCGTGGCCACCGGCACCGAGAGGATGTCGGAGAGTGCAGCGCGCTTGCGGTTCTTCAGCTCGGCCTGCACCGCATGCACATCCACCTGATGATAATGCGTGGCGTGGAGGGTGGCCGCCGTGGGTGACGGCACCCATGCCGTGTTGGCACCGGCCTTCGGATGGCCAATCTTCTGCTCCAGCATCGCCGCCATCAGATCGGGCATGGCCCACATACCCTTGCCGATCTGGGCGTGGCCGGAAAGACCACACTCAAGGCCGATATCGACATTCCAGTTCTCATAGGCCGAGATCCAGGCGGCCTGCTTCATGTCGCCCTTGCGGATCATCGGGCCGGCTTCCATGGAGGTGTGGATCTCGTCGCCCGTGCGGTCGAGGAAGCCGGTGTTGATGAAGACGACCCGCTCGCGCGCGGCGCGGATGCACTCCTTGAGGTTCACCGTGGTGCGCCGCTCCTCGTCCATAATGCCCATCTTGATGGTGTTGGGCGCCATGCCGAGTGCTTTCTCGACGCGGCCGAACAATTCCACCGCGAAGGCCACCTCTTCAGGCCCGTGCATCTTCGGCTTCACCACAT
This sequence comes from Nitratireductor sp. B36, assembly GCF_020833685.1. GTDB lineage: Bacteria > Pseudomonadota > Alphaproteobacteria > Rhizobiales > Rhizobiaceae > Nitratireductor. The sequence goes on along the minus strand of NZ_JACKZY010000004.1, from coordinate 45,051 downwards.
ACATGGAGCCCGCGCGGCTGTTCATGCGGCGGCCATTCGGCCCGACATCGTGCAGCGCGATGGCGGCGGTGAAGAGCGCGTCCATAATGCCTTCCGGCACCTCGTTGCCATCGGCGTCGAGAATGGCCGGATTGGTCATCAGGTGACCGACATTGCGCACCAGCATCAGCGAACGGCCGGGCAGCGTGAGCGTGCCGCCATCGGGCGCGGTGTATTCGCGGTCGGGGTTGAGGCGGCGGGTGAAGGTCTTGTCGCCCTTCGTTACCTGTTCTTCGAGGTCGCCCTTCATCAGGCCGAGCCAGTTGCGATAGACGACAACCTTGTCTTCCGCATCCACGGCGGCAACGGAATCCTCGCAATCCTGGATCGTGGTCAGAGCCGATTCCAGCACCACATCGGCAATGCCCGCCTTGTCGGTCTTGCCAATCGGGTGGTTGCGGTCGATCACGACCTCCGCATGCATGCCATTGGTGGCGAGCAGAACGGCGGTCGGCTGATCGGCCCCACCCCGATAACCGACGAATTTCGAAGCATCCTTCAGGCGCGCTTCACCGCTATCGGTCTTGGCAACAAGCTGGCCATCGACGACCGAAAGACCGGTAATTTCCGTCCAGGAAACACCATCGAGCGGCGCGCTGCCATCGAGGAAGGCGCGGGCCCAGGCGATGACCTTTTCACCGCGCTTGGGATTGTAACCCTTGCCCTTTTCCGCGCCGTCCTCCTCGGAAATGGCGTCTGTGCCGTAAAGCGCATCGTAGAGCGAGCCCCAGCGCGCATTGGCCGCGTTGAGCGCATAGCGCGCATTCATAACCGGCACGACGAGTTGAGGACCGGCGACGCTGGCGATTTCCGGATCGACATTTTGTGTTGAGACGGAGAAGGCCTCACCTTCCGGCAACAAATAGCCGATCTCGCGCAGGAAGGCCTGATAGGCTTCCTGATCGGCAGGTGCGCCGTTTTCCCTGTACCAAGCGTCGATCTTTTCCTGCAGCGCATCGCGTTTTGCGAGCAGGGCGCGGTTTTTCGGCGCCAGATCGCGGACGATATCCGAAAGCGCCTTCCAGAATTTGTCGGGGTCTACACCCGTGCCGGGGAGCGCCTCTTTTACGGCGAAATCACGCAGCTCTTCCGCAACCTTCAACCCATGAAGCTCAACGCGATTTTCCATTTGGCAGACACTCCTCTTCCCGATGTCAGACATGATGCACTGCTTTCACCACGCCAGCGGCACGGGGTCAATTCGTCGGATGGCGAAAGAAGTTTCAATCTCAGACGCGGTTGCGTGTCATTCGCGGACGCCCAGAGGCCAACGCGACAATCCGCGCTTCCAGAAACCGACGCACGCCCTCGACATCAACTGCATTGACCTCTCGGGTGACGTGCACTTCGGCCTGTTCAGCGCCCGCTCCACGTGCCCTGTCGCGCAGATCGCGCTTCAGCACCTGCTCGGCAAAGGCCATTGCCTCTTCCTCATCTGCAAAATCATGCAATTCTTCCGCAACGCGCACCCGGTAGACGCCTTCTCGCGGTTGCCCGATATGCGCTTCGCATCTCACACTCACACGGCCAACAACAGCGCCAATGGCATTGGCCACATCTGCATGCTCTGGCAGCACACAATCCCCGCGGAGCAATTTTCCCAGCCCAGAGTAATGCAAGGGTGCAGAGGCTCCCAAGCCAATTACGGGACGGTCGAGCGAAACCTGGAAACGCGCAACGCTCTGCTCCCCGTCGAGCGCCCGGCGTAAAAGCTCGTGCTCGATGAGCGATCTGCCGTCGAGTCCGGCCTCACATAAAGCCGTTTCAAGAACAGCTTCGGCAGAGCGGCGCGCAAGAAGCGCCAGCACACGTTCGCAGAAGGCATCCGCATCCAATGCGAGCGGCTGCCCGCTGCCATCGCGTCGTCTGGCGAAGAGCGCTGCGCCAAGACGCGCCGCCTCCGCATCCCATCCGGTCTGCTGCCCAAGAACGTGGGCGGCATCGGTCGGAGTAAAGCCGATCAAGGAGACAAGACCACGCGCGACGAGGCGGTTGAGCGGCGCCAGCTGTGCGCTCGAATGAAGGACTGTTTCCAGCGCAACCGGCTGTTGCCCCAACCGAGCATAGAGGGCACCCTCGTTCTGCGAGAGGCCCGCCGCGTGGCGCGCCGGCATACCACTCTGGCACACGAACCGCCCATCCAGACGGTTGGTGAGAGATCTGCTCTGCTGCTTCTGGAGAACGTTGAGGATCTGCTCTCGATGAAGATGAGCGGCCAGTGATAAAGGGATCAACCGGCGTGGTCCGAGCACAAGGCGACCGCTCAACCCGCCCTCCTCGATGCTCACTTCGGAATCTCCGCCAAGCCCGAACGTGCGCATTGCCACCGCCTCGACCATGGTGCGATGACCGCCCACAGTCGCCCCCTGCGGATCGATGCGTGGCTGACCGTTTTCGAGGACGGCAATGTCAGTGGTCGTACCACCGATATCGGAAACGATGGCGCGGTCGAGCCCTGTCAGGTACCGCGCGCCGACCAGACTGGCAGCCGGGCCGGACAGGATGGTCTCGATGGGCCTGCTGCGGGCGAACTCCGCCGAAACGAGCGCGCCATCTCCCCGCACCACCATCAGCGGAGCGCGAATGCCACGCTGTTTGAGAAAACTCTCAGTGGCAACCACAAGGCGATCGATCAATGCGATGAGCCGCGCATTGAGAAGGGTTGTCAGCGCGCGGCGTGGGCCGCCAAGCTGGGCGGAAAGCTCATGACTGATCGTGACCGGCAGATCGGTGCGAGCACGGATGAAGTCCCTGACAGCAATCTCATGAGCAGGGTTGCGTACCGCGAAATAGGCACAGACGGCAAAGGCCGTCACATTTTTTGCCAGCGCATCAATTTGAGCTTCAAGCCGCCCCATCTCCAGCGGCGTTTCATTGCCGTGCACGTCATGTCCGCCCGGTAAAAATATTACCGGGTCGGACCGCAGTGCATTGCGCAACCCTGCGTGGGTAAGATCGGTTTCCGAGAACCCGACCATCACCAGCGCGACGCGGCCGCCCTGACCTTCCACCAGCGCGTTGGTGGCGAGGGTCGTCGACATGGAGACGAGGCCAATCCGGCGCACAGGTGCGGACGCCTTCGCCAGCACGGCATCAACAGCACCCGCGATGCCTTCTGCCAGATCGTGCCGTGTCGTCAACGCTTTCGCCTTGCCAACAACCCCCGATCGCTCGCAGAACAGAATAGCATCTGTGTAGGTGCCGCCGGTGTCTATCCCCAGCAACAGCGCTTCGTCCGATGTCCCCTTTTGGATCATGACAGGCCCCGGCCACGCGACAATGCGTTTTGGCACCATAACGCCATCTGATTGTTTTAGCCGCAGTTTTGCGGCGCGCTCTGTTTCCACACCGACAGAATTTGCTCTACACTGCAGGGATGGCGTTCGTGGACCTTTTGATCGAGATTGCGAATTGGGTGCAAGCCAAGCTCGTGAATCTCGCCAATCCCTGGACCTTTTACCAGCTCGCGATCATTGGGCTGTTGTTCATTGTCGCAAAGCTGGCGTCACGCAGATTGGAAAACAGCCTTGAAGCGCGCGCTCGACGCATCAAGGGCCATCAGGGTCTCCTGCGCGTCATCGTGGCGCTGATGCGGCGCACCGACTGGATCCTGTTTGTTATCCTGCTTTTCGTGGTGCTGACGGTGTTGCGCTCGCTCACCTGGCCGAGCCGGACCCTGCTGCTCTCGCTTGCCCTCTCGCTCTCGCTCGCCTGGCTTTTCACCTCGGTGGTGTCGCGCATCATCCGCAACCGGCTGCTTGCCAGAACCATCGGCTGGATCGCGTGGACCTATGCGGCCATTGTCATTCTCGGCGTCGACGACGAGGCAGCCGCATTTCTTGACACGCTGGCCCTGCCACTCGGCACGACCCGTTTGAGCGCATTGGTGCTGCTCAAAGCGGCCGTGCTTCTCACGGGCACGGTCTGGCTCGCCATCGCACTTGGCAATTATTTCGATGAGCGTGTTCAACGATCCGACGAGCTCACCCCATCCATCCGCGTGCTACTGGGCAAGTTGGTCAAGATCGGTCTTGTCATCGCCGCCGGTGCTATCGCGCTATCCACCGTCGGTGTGGACCTGACCGCTCTCACCGTCTTTTCCGGCGCAGTCGGCGTGGGGCTTGGCTTCGGTCTGCAGAAGGTCGTTTCCAACTTCATCTCGGGCATCATCATCCTGCTCGACAAGTCCATCAAACCGGGCGACACGATCACGCTCGGCGATACATTCGGCTGGATCCGCGAGCTCAGGGCGCGGTTCGTGTCGGTCATCACCCGCGACGGTCGCGAATATCTCATTCCCAATGAGGATTTCATCACCCAGCAGGTGATCAACTGGTCGTTCAGCGACGAGATGGTGCGCCTCGACGTGCCGTTTGGCGTTTCCTACGAGGCCGACCCGCATCAGGTTTCGGCCCTTGCCATCGAAGCGGCCATGAGTGTCGGCCGTGTGGACGCGGACCGGAGGCCGGTCTGCTGGCTGACGGGGTTCGGTGAATCCTCGCTCGATTTCGTGCTGCGCTTCTGGATCCGCGATCCACAGCAGGGGCTCACCAATGTGCGCGGCAAAGTGTTGCTCGCGCTTTGGGACACGCTGAAGGAAAACGGGATCGAGATCCCCTATCCGCACCGCGAAGTGATCATGAAACGCCCGGCAGGCGGACAGATCGCCGACTGAGCGCAGAGTGCAAAACGCCGGCGCGAGGCCGGCGTCTGGCGGTTCATTGCGTTTTGGCTTCTTTTTTCTTCGCCGCGTCGTCCATCAGCTCATACCACATCGCGTTGAGCACAGCGAAAGCTGCGGCGAGTGGGAAGCCAAGCAACCATGCAAAATACCACATGTCGTGAACTCCTTTTGTCTCACGGCAGCGCTCAGTAAGCGTGCCCCTTGCCTTGCTCGATTTCGTTCTTGTCTACCTTGCCCCAAAGCACCCTGTAGACCCAGCTCGTGTAGGCGACGATCAAGGGAATGAAAAACGCCGTGACAACCAGCATGATGAACAGGGTTAGGTGGCTCGACGAGGCGTCCCACACCGTCAGGCTGGCTCCCGGTGCGATGGAAGACGGCAGGATGAAGGGGAACATCGACAGGCCGACGGTGGATATGATGCCGATGATCGACATCGCGCTGGCCAGAAGTGTCGGCACCTCACGCCGCGCGCGGAACAGAACGAGCGCGAGGGCCGCGCCGGCAAAACCGAGGGCCGGTGCGATCATCATCCATGGATATTCTGCGTAGTTGTCGAACCATGCCCCCTCTGCCTGCACAACGGCCTTGGCAAGCGGGTTGGACGGGCCGTCGGTGACGATGGCACTGGTGATGCGGTAACCATCGATGCCAGCCCAAAGCCAGAGACCGCCGAGCGCAAAGATCACGATCGTGGCAATGGCAGCGATGCTGCCGAATGTGCGGCTGCGCGCGGCAACGGGTCCCTCGGTCTTCACCATCAGCCAGGATGCGCCATGCATGATGAGCATCGCCACCGAGAGCAGACCGCACAGGAGCGCAAACGGGTTGAGCAACTCGAACAATGTCGTGCCTTCGTAGAATATCCGCAGGTCATTCTCGAGCCGGAACTGCACCCCCTGCAGGACATTGCCCACCGCAACGCCGAAGATCAGCGCGGGCACGAATCCGCCAATGAACAGCGCCCAGTCCCAGGTGGTTCGCCAGGCGGGGTTCTCGCGCTTCGACCGATATTTGAACGCCACGGGACGCAGGATGAGCGCGAAGACCACGGCGAACATGGCCAGATAGAAGCCCGAGAAGGACACCGCATAGAGCGGCGGCCAGGCCGCAAAGATGGCGCCGCCTCCCAGGATCAGCCAGACCTGATTGCCTTCCCAGACGGGGCCGACGGCGTTGATCACGACGCGGCGCTCCGTGTCGGTCTTCGCCACGAAGGGCAGGAGCGTTCCGGTCCCAAGGTCGAAACCGTCTGTGACGGCAAAGCCGATCAGCAACACGCCGAGCAGCCCCCACCAGATCACACGCAGCGTTTCATAGTCGATAAGAGTGTGCAGGATCATTGTTCTTACTCCGCCGGAACGAAGGCGCGGGGGCCGAACTCGGCCTCGGGCTCTTCGTCTGGTTCAGGCCCCTTGCGAATGGCGCGCAGCATCAGCGTCATTTCGACGATGAACAGCACGGTGTAGATCAGCGAGAAGCCGATGATCGTCATCAGCACCGTGGAAGCGCCAAGGTTCGATACCGCCACGGCCGTGGGCAGAACGCCCTCGATAATCCATGGCTGACGCCCGAACTCCGCGACGATCCAGCCGCATTCGGCGGCGATCCACGGAAGCGGGATGGCAAAGACCGCGATGCGCAGGAGGAAGGGATAGCGGTCGAGCCTGTGCCGCGCCGACAGATAGAAGAACACTCCCATCAACAGGATGAAGAAGAAGCCCAGACCAACCATGATGCGGAAGGTCCAGAACAGCGTCGGCACGTTTGGAACCGTGTCGTTTGCCGCCTGCGCGATCTGCGCGTCCGTCGCTTCACGCGGATCATCGAGATAGGGCTTCAGAAGCAGCGCGTATCCGAGGTCCGCACCGCTTTCTTCAAATGCATTTTTCACATCGTCGGGAATGGCATCCGTGCTGCCGGCGGCGCGGATTTTCTGCAGGGCATCATAGGCGACGATGCCGTTTCTGATGCGCTCTTCCGCGTGTTCGACCAGCTCATCGATGCCCGGGATCTGCGTATCAAGCGAGCGCGTCGCGATGATGCCCATCACCCAGGGGATGTGTACGGCATAGTGCGTTTCGCGTGCTTCCTGGTCCGGGAAGCCGAACGCCGTGAAGGAAGCCGGCGCCGGCTCCGTCTCCCACATGGCCTCAACGGCGGCGAGCTTCATCTTCTGATGTTCGGTGGCGAGATAGCCGCTTTCATCGCCCAGCACCACGACCGAGAGAGCAGCCGCCAAACCGAAAGAAGCAGCAACAGTCATTGAGCGCTTGGCAAGCTCCAGATGCCTGCCCTTGAGCACGTACCAGGCGGAGACGCCCAGAACGAAAACCGAGGCCGTGACATAACCGGCCGAGACGGTGTGAACGAACTTCGCCTGCGCCACCGGGTTCATGAGCACGGCGTAAAAATCCGTGACTTCCATGCGCATGGTCTGTGGATTGAAGGCTGAACCCACGGGGTTCTGCATCCAGCCGTTTGCGATCAGGATCCAGAGTGCCGAGAAATTGGAGCCGATGGCGACCGCCCATGCCGAGGCAAGGTGGCCAAGCTTGGAGAGTTTGTCCCAGCCGAAGAAGAACAGCCCGACAAAGGTCGCCTCCAGGAAGAAGGCCATGAGGCCCTCAATGGCCAGAGGTGCACCGAAGATATCGCCGACATAGTGGCTGTAATAACTCCAGTTCATGCCGAACTGGAACTCCATGACGATGCCTGTGGCGACGCCGAGCACGAAATTGATGCCGAAGAGCGTGCCCCAGAATTTCGTCATCTGCCGCCAGATGGTGCGGCCCGTCATCACATAAACCGTCTCCATGATGGCGACCAGCACCGACAGTCCGAGCGTCAGCGGGACGAACAGAAAGTGGTAGAGCGCGGTGATCGCGAATTGCAACCGCGAGAGATCGACGATGTTCAGTTCCATTGTACCATCCGGCTGTCCGGCTCCTTTGGTCGTCGGGGGGAAGCGCTCATTCCGGTCTCAGACCGTCGAGCAGAAAACTGTATTCAGCGGTGCCGCGGCGCGCCTCGGCAAGGATGCGACCTCGTTCCATGCGCAGAATGCGGTCTGCGCCTTCGGCCTCACGGCGGATGTGTGTCGACACCACGAGCGTTCTGCCGGCCGCAAATCGTCCTACCCGCGCGATCACGTCGTTGGCGGTTTCACGGTCCAGCCCCTCGGTGGGCTCGTCGAGCAACCAGACCGGCGCGTCCCGCAGCAACAGCCGGGCCAGCGCAAGCCTCCGGGCCTGCCCGGTGGAAAGACCCGCCCCGCCCTCGCCCAGCATGGTGTCGAGCCCATTCGGCAAGCGTTGCAGCAAACGTGACAGGCCTGCCGCTTCCAGCGCGGCATGCATCTCGTCGTCGCTGGCCCTTGGGTTGGCCAGCGCGAGATTGCCGCGCAGCGTGTCGCTGAACAGCTCCGTGCGCTGTGTAAACAGGATTGAGGGAAGGCTGGCGACCGCGCCATCGACGAGCGTCATCTCGCCGGCGAGAGCCGCCAGCAGCGATGACTTGCCGGCCCCGCTAGCACCAATCACCGCGATGCGTTCACCCTGTTCGATCTGCAGCGAAACACCGGCAAGCGCCGGATAGGCCGCACCCGGGTGCGCCGCGGTAACATGCGTCAGATATGCCGCCGCCTGCGCGGCGTCCGGTTCATTATTTGCCGGCGTATTATCTTGTGCTCTCAGCCGTGGCCCGACACGGCGGACGGCTGTCAGTGTGCGACCAAGCTCGACAGCACCACGCCGCAGGGCAGCAAACGGTTCTGTCGCGGTCAGGCCGATGAGCAGTGCCAGTGCGGCGACGGGTGCGCTGATGCGCCCGGCCTCCGCGAGTCCCGCGCCGGCGACCAGAATCGCGGCGATCAGCACCGCGCCAGCGATGCCGAGCGTGATGCTGACGCTCGTTTCCGTCCTGTTCATCGCATCGTCGGCCTCGGCCAGGCGCCGGTCGGCCTTGGCAATTGCCTCACGCTGGGCCGTGATCCGCCCGGCCATGGCGAGCTCGCTTTGCCCGCGCACAAGGTCAATGCTGCGGGCACGAAGAACCTCAAGCGCGTGCGCGCGGCGGCGTGCCGGCTTTTTGGCGCGGCGCGCAGCGAGCGCCGGGACACCGATCCCAACCGCCAGCAGGAACAGGGTAGAAGCGACGCCAAGCCGGATGTCGATGAACCCAAGCGCCAGCCCGGCGACAACGGCCGCACCGGCTGCCGAGAACAGCGGCACGAGCACGCGCAGGTAAAGCGAGTCCAGCGCGTCGATGTCGTTGGTCAGCCGGAAAAGTAGACGGGCCGGCCGCGCTGCCATGGCGCGCGCGGCACCTGCGACCGCCCAGCCGCGAAACAGCCTTTCGCGCAGTTCGGCCAGCACTTCCAGCGTTGCATCATGGGTGACGATGCGTTCGCCATAGCGCGATGCCGTGCGGGCGAGCGCCAGGAAGCGAATGCCGGCGGATGGTGCAAACACATCGAATGCGAGGGCTGTCGCCAGCGAAAGCCCGGCGATGGCCGTCGCCGTGATGAACCAGCCCGAGAGCCCAAGAAGCGCGATGCCGCACAAAACGGTGGCAAGCGATAGGAGTGCGCCGGCCAGAAGCCTGTTGCGGTTGCCGGACCAGAAGAGCGAAGCGACAGCGCGAAGATTGCGATTGCCGGTCATGACCTGGCTCCTGCCGTTTCGGGTGCGTTCAGTGTGATGACGCGATCCATGCGGGCGGCAAGCACGGGATCATGCGTGGCAACGACCAGCGTCTTGCCGCTGCTAACGCGCAAAAGGCTTTCGTTGATCTCGCGCGCGGTTTCACGGTCGAGATGAGCGGTCGGTTCATCGGCCAGAACCAAACCGGCCTGCGGCGTCGCGCTAGCGCGCGCCAGCGCCAACCGGAGTGCCTCGCCACCGGAAAGGCCAAAGCCGCCTTCGCCGATCATCGCCGGCCCGCGCCGAGCCGCAAGGTCCGACAGGCTTACCGCCTCGAGCGCCGCCGAAACGCGCGCCGGATCCACATCGGCGCGGCCCATTGTTACATTGCTCCTGATCGTGCCGGGGAAGATGTGCGGATCCTGCCCGATCCAGGCGATGGAGGCGCGCAGGTGTGCGGCATTTGCGCCATCCACGAGCAGTCCGCCGATGCGAATGGTCCCGCTCTCCGGCACGACCAGTCCCGCAATGAGCGCAAGCAGTGTGGATTTTCCCTCGCCGCTCGGCGCAACAAGCGCGATGCGCTCGCCGGGCTCCACCTCAAGGTCGAAATCGTGAAAGACCGGGGCGGCCCCTTCCGCGTGGTGGAAGACAAGCTTTTCGACGGACAGCGACAGCGCCCCGCCAGTCCCGATCCGACCGCCCTTCGCGGAAGACGCGACGAGGGTCTTTCGCCCCGACGCGGCCAGCTTCTTCAACGCGTCGAAAGCAGCCTCGCCCGATGCCCGGTCATGCCAGACAGCGGAGAGATCGCGCAGCGGCTCGAAGAAGGACGGCGCCAGAAGCAGGATGAACAGCCCCTCGGCCAGAGAGAGCTTGCCGCCCCATGCGCCGAAATTCAGTTCACCAAGCAGGTGAAACCCAACATAGACGGCAACCATGGCGACGCCGAGTGCGGCAAAGAGTTCCAGCACGGCGGAGGAAAGAAACGCAATGCGCAACACGGCCATCGTGCGGCTTCGAAGGTCTTCGGCACTGGCACGCAGCTGCGTTGCCGTGCGATCCACGGCGTCGAAACTGCGGATCGTTGTCAGTCCACGCAGCCTGTCCATGAGGAAGGCATTCATACTGCCCATCTCGGCGAGTTGCTCTTCGCTTGCCTGCTTGGCGCGCCAGCCGACCAGAGCCATGAAGATCGGGATCAGCGGTGCCGCGATGAGCAGCACCAGCGCCGCCGCCCACGAAAACACCAAAACGCAGGCAAGGGTCGCCAAGGGCACGATTATCGCCTTGAAGCGCGCCGGACGGAAGCGGGCCAAATAGGGCACAATGGCCTCAGCCTGCTCGGCAAGGATGCTTGCGGCAAGCCCGGATGACGGCCGCGTAGCATCGAGCGGCGAGGTTTCGGCAAGGGCCGCGACCGCCTCGTTGCGCAACACGCTCAACTGGCTCCGCGCCTGACGAAATGCCAGCCGACTGCCCGCGCCATCCATCACCGCACGCGCGATGCCGAGAACAAGAATGCCAAGGGCCGGCAGCCATGCCGTGGAAGCGTCTCTACCGGCGGCAATGCCTCCGACCGCCAGCGCCAGCAGACCCGCCTGCGGAAGCCAGAGCAGCGACGCAGCCCCTTGAAGAAACACTGCAGCTCTGCTGATCCCACCGCGTGCAGACAAGGTTTCCGCAACCTTGCCCGGCTGGGCCTGCGGCATCACCGCTGCGGTACGCCCGGATGCCCGCTGGGGGCGTCTTCCAATGCCGGCGTCGAGCGTTGTCATGACGTCTTCGGCTCCGTGCGCTTGCGGCCGAGCGAGACAATGCGGTCCTTGGCGTCGAGCAGTCTTGTTACCTTTGCACCGAGGTTCAGCAAGGTCGCCAGTTGCTCCGTTTCCAGATGCTTCACATCGTCATACCACTTCGTCAACTGCTCGATGAGGGTCTGCATCTCGGCGAGGCGGGCCTGGGCGTGGCGCTCTTCCTCGCTGCCGGGTGTCTGCATCAGAAGCTCGCGGAGGACCGAAAGCGTGGGATCGACCTCGCGCTTCTTGCGCTCTTCAGCCAGCGTCCGCAGAATCTGCCAGACATCGTCCGGTGTCGTGAAATAATCCCTCCTGTCATCGGGAATATGCTTCAGGATAACGAGATTCCAAGCCTGAAGCTCGCGCAGGCTCATGGAGACATTGGACCGCGAAATGGACAATGCATCGACGATGTCATCCGCGCAGAGAGGCTTGGAAGACGCGTAAAGCAGCGCATAAATCTGCCCCACCGTGCGGTTGATGCCCCAGCGGCTGCCCATTTCTCCAAAGTGCAACACGAAGGATTGCAGGAGGGGTGGGAGGTTCATAACGTGCCATCCTGACATGAATTTCAGAAATTACTGAAATTCATGTACGAGCGCGCATGTGTTCTGACAAGCGTGGATGGAATGGTGCGCCGTTATGCAGCAGGCAAGGTCTGGCATCCGACGCGAGCAACGGCAATGCGACGCGATACCGGAAAGGTGAAAGACCTCGTCAGCGCGCTGAACGCGTGGGTACCTTGAAACGTGCCACGAGCCGCATCCCCAAGACGCCCAGAACGAGGAACATCCACACCGGGTCCGTCCGGCGAAAGAAGAAGCTTTCGAGGAATGCGTTGAACATGCTGAACGTCACCACCATCATGAAGAAGTCGGCGAGAAAGATGTTTTCGCGATAATGCGGTGTGCGCATGTAATCGCGGAGCGGCACGAGAAGAAAAGCGCAAACAGCTACAGCAAGGGCGGGAAGCCCCATACCGAGAGCAATATCGATATAGCCATTGTGGCCATGCACAATGCCGCGAATATCCCAAGGTCGGTCGAACGGCTGGTCTGAGGTGAAAACGAGCTCTGTCAGCCAGAAATTGTCGAAACCGTATCCAAAGATCGGCCTCTGGGCGATCATGTCGCCGGCAAAATCCCAGACCGGTGTTCGTCCGGTGTAGGTCAGGTCAGGCGCAAGTGTCGCGGCCAGTTCCCTGACCGGGCCGATAAAGACGATGCCGAGGGTGGCGACCGCTAGCGCACTGACTGCAGTGACCACGAGGAGCGGCACCAGAAACCGGAGACCAAATATGCCAGGCAACGCGATCAGCATCCCCGCCAACGGAACGGTGGCGGTGGTTGTTTTGGACCCGGTGTGGAAGACAAAGATCATCGCCAGAAGAGCCATTAAGCCGCCAGACCAGCGCCATCCGCGTCGCCAAAGATAAAGGCCGGCAAAGGCCAAACCAGCCATTACTGGCCCGGCGATGTTCTTGTGTGTGAAGACGCCCCGCCAAAGGCCGGCATGTTGTGCTTCCAGATCATAGGCCTGATGAACGGCCACGTCGCGCAGAGCGATAACACCGAAGTAGGAAAGGCCGAGGATCACAAAACCCGCACATGCCAGAACACTCGAAAACGCATCCGCATCGCGCGGCAGTGTCAGGACCGCTGCTACCGTGACAATTCCAATGATCGAGAAGGCGACCGTACGGATCGTGTCACTCGGCGCCGGAGTGTTGAGAGTGGCAAGGCCCACAAACCCCAGAAGCAATAGCCACCAGGGGCTGAGCAACGATACCAGCACCCGTCGGTCCACCAGCATCAGAAGTGACATCACGGCGATCCCACCCAGCGCACCGAAACCGAGCTGATTGACGATGTCACCACCATCCCCGGCGAGTTGCGCACCAGAAGGCTGAAACGGCCGAAATGAAACCATCAATACCGTGAGCAGCACCGCTGCGATGACAGTTGAGGGCTGACCTGTCGCGACCATACGCGCCAGGGATGACGATCCATGCCAACGCTGTTCTGCAACGCTGTTCATCGCTTCACACATATCCTGTCGGGCGGCGAACCATGCGCGCTGCGCCGTGAAAGGTAGGGAAGTCTTGCTCGTGCGTCATTGTAAAGGCGAAACCTGTTGCGCCTGTTCCATAAAGCGTGGCAGCGCTTAAGACAGCGTTAATTATACCAGGAGTTGGGTCGTCCAATCCAAACCCGGCCAACCCCTCGCGCCTATCCAATGGGCGGCGCTGCCGATGGCATGACCCAGACATTTCCCGTCTCCGGATGCCGAGCGATGGTCGCTTCGATGCGGTAGACGCGCCGAAGCAGATCCGATGTGAGAACAGATTCAGGTGTTCCCTCAGCCACCAGATGGCCCTGATCGAGCACACAAAGACGATCGCAGAACATGGCGGCAAGGTTGAGGTCGTGGAGCGCGGCCACCACAGTGGTTTGGAGCCCACGCAAGAAATGCAGGAGCTGGAGCTGGTGGTGAATGTCGAGATGGTTCGTCGGCTCATCAAGCACCAGGATGCTCGGCTGTTGCACCAGGGCTCGTGCAACGAGAACGCGCTGACGTTCGCCACCGGAGAGTGTGCGGAAAGCGCGATCCTGAAACGGAGCCAGCCCCATCAGCGCAATCGCCGCCGCAAGAAGTGCGTGGTCATGGGCCGTATCTGGCTCCAGGAGCTTCTTGTGCGCCGAGCGCCCCATGGCCACCACATCGCGCACCGTTAACGGAAAGTCTGCCGGCATGTCCTGAAGAACGGCACCCACATTGCGCGCCACCCATTCTGTGGGTTGGCGCCAGACGTCCTCCCCATTCACATGGACCGTGCCTGAGGCGGGCTTGTTGATGCGATAAGCGGTGCGCAACAGGCTCGATTTTCCCGCCCCATTCGGTCCGATGAGGCCGACCATCTCGCCTTCGCGAACATGGATCGACACACGGTCCACCAAAGTTTTTCTGCCGGCTTTGACGGTGACTGACCGCAGATCGAGCGTGCCGGGCCGAACACTCATCGTGAACCGCCCAGTCCACGCGCATCGCGCCGCAAGAGCCAGATGAAGAAGGGACCGCCCGCCAGCGCCGTGACGATCCCGACAGGCAGTTCCAGTGGTGCGATCACCGTCCGGGCGACGAGATCGGCACCAATAGTGAAGCTTGCGCCCAGCAGTGCCACCGCAGGCAATGCGCGTCGATGATCCGCCCCGACAAGAAACCGCACGATGTGCGGCATGATGAGGCCGACAAAACCGATGACCCCGGCCACGGCGACGGTGATGCCGATAAGCGCTGCCGCGAGCACGAACATGGTCTGGCGAAAGCGCTGGACATTGAGGCCGAGCGCCACCGCACTCTCGTCTCCCGCCATCAGGAGGTTGAGCCGTCGGGCCTGCACCAGCATCACGCCAAGCCCAATCGCCAGTGCGGCAAGTGGAACGGGGATCAGTTTCCACTGTGCCGTGCCAAACCCGCCCAGCGTCCAGAAAAGCACCCGTGAGGCAAGCTGTGGATCGGGTGATGTAAGCACGATCAGGCTTGTAAGCGCACTGAGGATCGCGCTCATCGCCACACCGGCCAGCACAAGGCGGGTCGGCGTTATGTGTCCGCCCGTTCGGGCCACCCAGAACACAGCAAAGAGCGTGACAAGCCCGCCCAGAAAGGCCGAAATGTGCAGTGTGAACACGCCGAAGCCCAAGAGCCCCCAACGCATCACCACCACCGCTCCCGTTGCCGCACCGGACGAAACACCCAGAATGCTCGGGCCCGCCAGCGGGTTGCGCACGATTGACTGGATGGTCATTCCAGTAACACCGAGGCTTGCACCAACCAGAGCAGCAAGCACGACGCGCGGCATGCGGGTTTGGACAACGATTGTCTCATGGACGGCGCGCCAGTAGGGCTCCACCAGAGTGTCGCCGAGAGCGAGATTGGCAAGGATGGCAACGGCCGTCCCGCCGGGAATGGGCACGGAACCGAGCATCAACCCGGCAACGGCCACAGTTGCAAGCAACGTCGCCATAAGGAGAATGACCAGAGCGTAGCCCGAAGCCCCGCCAACCACTGAGGGTGCGACACTCATTGAACGAATATTCACCCCATGGGTGGGTGGCGCTGACTGCAATACTGCCAGCAGCGCTTCATGGCTGTCCGGATCGTTCTGCTTCGGGACGGGTGCGTGCATGTTTCGGTTCCGCCCGGCCCGTTAATCGCCCATGCGGTCTGGGTGGAAGGCACGCGCCAGCTTCTCCACCGCATCAATGGAGCTCGGCCCCGGCTGTCCCCAGACGGAATCGATCGTCACGAAGTGTTCGCCGGCAATGCCCGGCACACCCTTCACCGTCGGGTTGGCTTTCAGGGTCTCGATCCGGCCCTTGCCCAGTTCGCCGGCCGGATCTCCCACCACCTGCCCGCCGGCGGTTCCGGAATAATAGACCACGATATAAACCGGCGCGCGCTCGGCAATCTGCTCCCAGGAGACCTGCCCATAACGATTTGCCACGTCGCCAAAGATGTTTTCACCACCGGCCCGCGACACCACATGCGACAGCATGGTGTTTCCGAGAACAGCACGGGGCGCCGATTCGCCGCCATTGAAGATGAACACCGGCAAGGCCTTCACGCCAGCAAGCTTCTCTTCCACGGCGGAAAGCCGCTCCTCGATGTCGGCGATCAGCGCTTCGCCACGCTCCCGAACGCCGAATATGGCCGCCACGGATCGGATCTCTTCATAGAGCTCATCGAAACCGAATTTTCCGAGATTGCACCCTTCGGTGTTGAGCCGCGTTTTCATTCCCAGATCGTGCAACTGGTCGCGCGTATGCCGGCTCTCGCTGAACCCGTCAGGATAGCCGGCATAAACAAAGTCGGCCTCCACCTCGATGAGTTGCTCCGTGGTGGCGACGAGCGGCGACAGCACCGGAACCTGGTTATAGGCTTCCTCATATTGCGGGCTGATCTTCAGGTTTGCCATGTAGGAAGTGCCTGCCATGCGTTCCTCAAGACCAAGAGCAAGCATCAACTCCGTGGCATTGTTGCTGAGCGTCACGGCCCGCGTCGGGGGTGCTTCATAGACTGTGGTGACCCCGCAATTCTCATCCGTATAGGGAAAACCGGGTTCGCCTGCGAGCGCAGGGGCCGAAATGATGAAGACGCCTGCGGCAGCAAGCGCGCGGAAACCCGCAATACGGTTCATGAACAAACTCCTTGGAAAGCCGGCTCATAGGCGGCGTTGTCGGATTGGGTTGTAGAGGGCAACTGCCCTTCCAGATGCGGGAGAACCTCTCTGGCGAAGAGCTCCATCCCCTGGAGCGCCACATCGTTGGCGATCAGGCCGTTGGCGCTGAAAAGGCAGCGGATGCTTTGCGATCCCGTGCGTGCGGAAAGCGCCTGCAATTGTGAATGGCAGTCCTCAGGCGTTCCCGCGATGGTGAAATCGGCCAGCATTTCAGTGCGGCTGCGTGGCTTTGGCGGCTTGAGCCCGCGCGACAGTGCCCGTTCGGCGCGGCGCCTGTTCAGCACCTCCAGGAGTGTGTCGACCCGGTCGTTGGCCTCAGCACGCGTCGGTGCGATCACCACGTATCGCGAAAGCGAGGAGGCTTTGAGGACCGCACGCGACCCGCCATGCCGTTTGAGCGCAGCATGAAGCACGGGCAATTGCCGCGCCTCATTGGGCTCCAGGCTGAGAAGCAGCGGAAAGCCGTGCCGCGCGGCGATGTCGACGGTTTCCTCCGAGACGCCAGCAACATAGATGGGTGGATGCGGCTTCTGAACCGGAGGTGGCCCCACTGCGACATTGGAGAATGTCCATGGACCGCTATCGGCGGAGCAATGTGGCTTTGTCCATGCCTCAATCATGATTCTCAGTGCTTCGCAGAAGCGCGGATGCGCTTCGTCCCGCTCAATCTCCAGCGCACTGAATGTTGAAGGTTCCGTGCCTCGTCCAATGCCCACATCGATCCGACCGCCGCTCTGAAAGTCGAGCTGCGCGATCTGTTCTGCCAGAAGAAGCGGGTGATAGAGCGGCAGGACGAGGATCGACGTGCCGAACCGCAGGCGCTCGGTCCGCGCCAAAATGTCTGCCCCCAGCAGCAGCGTGGAGGGATAGGGCAGCCTGTCGCGGGAGAAATGGAATTCATTGAACCAGATACCGCCAAAGCCCAGCGCGTCGGCGCGCTCTACGAGGCGCATCAGGGCGGCATGATCGCCCAGCGTCCCTTCGCGGGCGAACCCGGCCAGATCAACGCGCATTCAAGGCACCCCCAGAGAGAAAATCACGAGATCGGGGATCGTTTATCCGAAATGGTATAACATATCGAGTCAAATCGAACGTGAAACACCGTTTTGTCGCCGGCAAGGCCGTGCCTGCATGCATGCTGGTCCTCCTGCCGGCGCACCTCGTCCGGCGTTCATGGTCAATGCATGAGGCAGGTCTCCTGGCTTGCGGCTCGGACGTTCCCTCCGCCTTCCCGGCTTGCGCCAGTGGCATTGGAAAGAACTTGCCGCTTACAGTTGCGAGGGCAGCCCCGGATTTGATCCCCCAAGGGAGATCGCACCGGGTTCCCTTTTCATCCGCAGAATGCGGAACCGCATGCACCAGTGACCCTACCGGCGAAGCGTGCGCAGCGCAACACGCTCAACCATCGGGAAGCGGTTATCCCGCCATGGATTGTCACCAGGGACAAGCAGGTTCTGCGAAAGAGAAACGATGCGTCAATCAGCCGGCGCGGTCTGCAAGAAGCCGGGCGGTAAACAGATCCAGATGGGCCCCGCCGACATTCTTGCACACAGTAATTTCTTCTTGTGATTGTCGTCCGGTTTTCCGGCCGGCGCAGAGATCAAAGAAATCGGCCTGCACGTCTTCCCAGCCAATCACGCCGGCGCGGACCGGACGCGCCAGATCGCCCGCCCCCTCCATGCCCTGCCTGGTATCAACAAAGATCGTGCCGCGTTTCATGGCATCATCATCCGTTTCGCGCATGTGCGGAAGGTAAGCGCCCACGAGGTCAAGATGGGCACCCGGTTTCAGCAAGCGCCCCTTCACCAGCGGTTCCTCCGCCATTGTGACGCAGGAGATGACGTCGGCCAGGCGGACGGCTTCGTCGAGGTCGTTGACAGCCTCGGCGCTTGTCGGGCCCTCAATCGACAAGGCAAGCGCTTTCGCCCGCTCATGCGTGCGATTCCAGATCAGGACACGCTTTATGCCGGGCCGGGCAGTGCAGTGGGCCTCGATCATATGTGGCGCAAGCCCGCCTGCCCCGACGACCAGCAGCGTTTCTACATCCTGCCTTGCCAAAAGCCGAGCGCCCAGGGCGGAATCGGCGGCTGTCTTGCGAAAGGTCATGGCCTCGCCATCGGCGGCCAGAAGGGGGGTACCGGTGCGGGCATCAAACACGCATACGAGGCCCTGCACCGAGGCTTGTGGCGGCGTGAGGGACAGGTTCTGAGGGAATACCCCGACCATCTTGACTGCGATGACATCCTTCTGCTGCCAGCCGACAAGGGTCACGAATTTGTTCGCACCGCCGTTCGGCTCGTCCGCAATCAGGTTTGCCGTCTCCGGCATGACGCCGCGGTGCGCCTGTTCGAGCGCATCGATCAAGGAGGCGTAGTCGAGGGTTTCGTGCACGGATTGAGCATCGATGTATCGCATGAGACGTCTCAGAACAGGAGGTTGGGCAGGGCTGTGACCAGCGGCGGAAAGAAGGCCAGAAGAAGCAGAACCGCGATAAGCGCCGCCAGGAACGGTAAGGCCTCGCGGGTGTATTCCTCCACCGAACAACGGGTGATGGCGCAAACCGTATAGAGAACCGTTCCAACCGGCGGCGTCAGCGACCCGATGGTTGTGTTCAAAACGAGGAGCACGCCGAAATGGACGGGATCGATCCCGAGCAGGCGCGTGACCTCCAGAAGCAATGGCGCAAGAATGACGAGCAGAGCCAACCCTTCCAGAACCGTTCCAAGAGCAAGCAGCCCCAGCATGATGATTAGAAGGACCACGTGCGGATTGTCGGAGACAAGCAATAGCGCACCGACGATCTGCTGGGGAATTTGCTCCAGGGCAAGGATCATCGAAAACACGCTTGCAGAGGCGACGATGAACAGAACGCTGGCAGTGGTGTGGGCGGATTCGCGAAGCAATGCATAAGTATCTCCGAGGCCTATCCCCCGGTAGATGACGAGGCCGACGGCGAACGCATAGATGGCCGCGATCGCGCCCAGCTCCGTGGGTGTGAACCATCCGGTTCGCAAACCGAAGATGAGCATGACAGGCATGGCGAGCGCCCACAGGGCAGCACGGCCACGGCTGAAAACTTCGGTCGCGGGTGCCCTCGTCTCGCGTTCCGGCCGGTATCCGCGGCGCTTGGCAATCAGCCGCACCGTCAGCAACAAAGCGCCCGTGATCAGGAAGGCCGGAACGACCCCACCAAGGAAAAGCCGCCCGATCGAAGTGTTGGTGAGCAAGCCGTAGATGATGAGGCCAATGCTTGGCGGCATGATCGGCGCAATGGCGCCGGATGCCGCACTGATGACGGAGGCAAAACCGTTGGAATAGCCCTTGTCGCGCATGATCGGAGCAATGGTGCGTGCATCGATCGCGGCGTCGGCATTGGATGATCCCGACATCGCACCCAGAAACAGGGAGTTCATCACGGCCACCTGCGCCAGACCACCCCACCAATGCCCCACCAGCGCATTGGCAAAACCATAAAGGCGCTCGGCAATGCCGCCACGGGCCATGGCGGCGCCCGCGACCACGAAGAAGGGGACGGCCAGAAGCGGAAAGGATTCCAGTGCCGAGGACATGCGTTGAGCCACAATGCTCGCCATCATCGGGTTCACGGCGAAATAGGCGACCGATGTTCCCAGCAGAACGAAGGCGATCGGTGTTCCGAGAACAAGAAGCAGCAGGAAGACAATCGCAATGAGGGTCAAGGCCGATCCTCCGGACCCGCCTTCAAACGCTCCCACGCCTGTGTGATCTGAACGAGGATCAGCACGGCCATGGCTGCCAGGAGTCCTGCAGAGACGATCCATTTTGGCCAACCCAGAGCGAGAAAGCGTGTAAAGCGCGCCGTGGCGATCTGTGCCTGTGCGGCATCGATCACCGCGAGTGCAATGACGGTGACAATGACGTGGACCAGCAACTGCACAGCAAGGCGCCAACGGGGTGGCAAGCGGTTGGAGAAAAAGCTCACCCCAAAGAGCTGGCCATTGAGGGCCGCCCCGACGACGCCGAACCACACGACACCGGCAAAGGCCACCAGCGCGAGATCATGCGCTGCGTGAAAGGTGAGGCCAAACAAGCCGCGCGCGAGAACATTGGCGCTTACGACCAGCAGAACAACGCCCAGCAGAATGGCCGGGATGACCGAACCAACAACGGAAAAGAACCTGTGCAGCACTCCCCTCACCTTTCCTCCCGGGATCCCCTCGCCCGCATTGTTATGTTGTCAGGTCAAGTGATCGGCGACGATGTCCCGCTGTTGAGAACACCACCGCCGTTCACTTGGGGTCGATGGCAATCACGGATTGCCCCAACACACCACCGACCCTCAAGCGACCCTCAAGTCAATTTCCGGTAGCGGCGGCACGGACCTTGTCGTAGAGCCCTTCAGGCCATTGCGGAAAGCTATTGTAGAAGCCAGCCGTCGCTTTGCGGTAGGCATCGATGTCGGCCTCGTGGAACGTGACGCCAGCGGCTTCAAACTCCTTGCGGATCTCCGCGGCCTTCTCTTCCGACAGAGTTGTCAACTCGCGCCCGCCCTGACGGAACTCCTCCACGAGAATCGCGCGGTCCTCATCGCTGATCGACTGATAGGCAGCCTCACTCATCACCCATCCAGTGAAGAGGTTGAAATGCCCGGTCAAAGTGAGGTGTTTTGCCGGTTCATACCAGCGGCTCGCACGAAGGCCGGTCAATGGCGCCTCGGCAGCTGTCACAACGCCCTGCGACAAAGCCGAGTAGACCTCCGCCGCCTCGACCGTCGTCGCAATGACCTCAAGGGGTTCGAATGTCTTCAGCCATGTTTCCACCGGTGGCACCCGCATCCGCACACCTTTCAGATCGGACGGCTCCACATAGGGTGCATCACCGATCATGTGACGGGGCCCATCGAACCAGTTGATCGCAAGAACCCGGATTGCCGCCTTTTCAGCCAACTGGTCATAGTAGCCCTGCATCAGGTCCGAATTGGCGAGGCGCTCCCCCTGTTCACTGTCGTCAATGATGAACGGGCCTTCAACGACGGACAGTTCCGGTACGCCGAAAGTGGCCATGAAGGAGGCCGAGGTAAAGGTGATTATGGGCTGTCCCTGGCTTGCCTGCTCCAGTGAATCACTGGTCGAGCCAAGCTGCCCCGAAGGAAAAAGCTGGAAGGCGACGCGGCCTTCAGTACGCTCGGTGATGCGTTCGGCTACCTTTTCCACCATGACAACCGAATCCGCTGTGGGCGGATTGACCGAGGCAATGCGCAAGGTGACTTCCGCGGCATGAGCGGCAGGTAAAACCGCCATCGCCACGCCAGCTGCCATGCTGCCCAGCATGGTTCGACGTTTGATCAAGTTCATGTTTCTGTTCCCCATGATTGCTCCTCCGTTTTGGCGCGCCCGTCTCATGCAATGAGCGCCTTCTCCCTGCGTTCGCGGCGGCAATGTTTCCACCGCCGCGCTCAGATTTTCCCCTCAGTAATCGTGGATCTTCTTCATGTAGCGCCGCGCTTCGAGCATGGTGTGATTGCGGCGCTGGGCGAGCTTGTAGGCAAACCCCCAAAGGGCATCGAAGAAGATCAGTGGCACGAGATAGCCCTGGAACGCCGCGTCGATCCCATTCAGATCGAGCTCGGCTGCATCCAGAACCATGATCCTGTCGCGATCACCGAACCGGTAGAGAAAGTCGCGCGTGCGCTCTTCGATGCGCCGCGTCTCATCCATCCCTATGAGAAGAATGGCATTGGTGTTTTCATCGACGACCTCGAAAGGCCCGTGAAAGAACTCGTTCGCATGAATGGCCTGCGAGTTGATCCACTGCATTTCCATCAACACGCAGATGGCGAAGGAGTAAGCCGCCCCATAATCGGCGCCACTGGCCGCGGTGTAGATGACCGAACTGTCCTTGAACCGGTCCGCATAGGTTTCGAAGCGATCTTCATAGACGCTCTTTGCCTGATCGATGGCCGACTGCAGATTGCCGAGACTGGACAAAAGCGAGGAGACAACATCGCGCCCTTCCCGCTGGCGCAAAAGGCCCGCCAAAATCATGTAGAGAACAGCGTAATTGCTGTCTGCAGGGTCGATCGGAACACCAGTTGTGTAGGGCGCATCGTAGCGCACCACATGGTCTGCCGCCTCGGCCAAAGGGGATTGAGGATCGAGCGTCATGGCCACGGTCACAGCGCCGTTCTCACGCGCAAACCTGGCAGCGTTCGCGGTTTCCCGCGTGGTGCCCGTCTGCGAGCAGAGGATCACCAGCGCCTTCTCGCCCAGATGACGGGGATGGCGGCAAATGAATTCATCCGCATTGTAGAGATCGGACGTGATCGTCTCGAAATGCCGATCGATAAAGTATTTTCCCGGGTACATGATCGACAGGGATCCACCGCAAGCAACCAGAAACACATGGGTGATCTCGCGTTGCCCGATCGCCTCCAGGGCCATCTGCACATCCGGGCTCAATTCACGCTTCATACCAATTCCTCTGCACAGCCTCCCCTTACCGGAGACCTTGTTGACACCATGGGGCCATTGTGGGAACGTTCTCACATCTTGTCAATCGGAATAGAGAAAAATGGTTCGAATCGCGGCGATCGGAGACAATGATGTCGACTGCTACCTCTCCAACGGGCTGATGTATCCGGGAGGAAATTGCTACAATGTATCCGTCTTTGCCCGCCGCTTCGGCGCCGATAGCGCCTATGTCGGCGCTATGGCCGACGACGCGGCGGGGAGGCATATGCGCGATGTTCTGCTGCAGGAAGGCGTTGGCATAGAACGACTGCGCACTGTCGAAGGTATCACGGCCTATTGTGTCATCGGCCATGTGGACGGGGACAGGGTGTTCCTCAACAATGATTTCGGCGTCTCGCGCTTCATCCCCGATATGGACGATTTCGATTTCCTGTCAGGATTTGACGTTGCCCATGTGGGCCAAAGCAGCGCGCTTGACCCATGGCTTCCGGAGATCGCTCAGCGAACAGCTCTTTCCTATGATTTTGCCGTTCGTCACGAAGCGGACCATATCGCTCAAGTCGCTCCGTTGTGCCTGTTGGCGTCCGTTTCCACCAGCCATCTCTCACAGAAGGATGCGGTGGAGCTTGCCCGAACGATAAGAAATGCAGGCGCGCAATGGGTGCTGGCAACCCGAGGGCGCGATGGCGCCGTTCTCCTTAACGGCGACACGCAATACGACATGCAAGCTGTTTCAGTTGAGGCGGTGGACACTCTTGGCGCCGGCGACACTTTCATCGCCCGAACCCTGGTCGGTCTCATGACGAAGGAAAATCCAGGCGACACGCTGTCGGCCGCTGCCGCGGCGGCTGCCAAAACCTGCTCCTACTATGGGGCCGTCGGCTATGGGGTGCCCATCGATCTCCCGGTACAACTCGAGATGGCGCGAGCCACGCTCAACCAGAGCTCGCCGGCGGCTGAATAGACTCTCTCCGAATCAGGTCGGCCTTCAACACAGAACGGGATGGCGACCGCGCGCCATCGACGATGCGGTCGAGCACCAGCCGCGCGGCTCTTTCACCGACCTCTCTTGTCGGCTGCACAACGGCGCTGATCGTCGGCTCGTGGAATTGCATCCAGTCGAGGTCGTCGAAGCACACCAGTGAGATGTCTTCCGGAATCGAAAGCCGCTTTTCCTTCAATACGCCCATCAGCGCAGCAGACATCAGGCCATCGGTGGAGAAGAACGCGGTGGGGGGGGCAGTGTTTCGGAAACAGGATGCTATGGCTTCAGTGGCAGCATCGACCGAATAGGTGCCGACACGTGCCACAAGTGCCGGATCGACGGATACTCCGGCCTCCAGATGCGCCTGCAGATAGCCAAGCAGGCGTTGCCAACTGGGAAACAGATGATCCGGCAAGACCGTGCCCGCCAAGACGCCGGCGATAAAATCCTCGAGATTCCCGCCCTGCCACCATTCGAGTTCGGCCACGATACCGATGCGCCGGTGGCCGGCCGCAATAAGCTCAGCCGTGCAGCGTCTGGACGCCGACACATTGTCGACAGTCACAGCATCGGTGTCCAATCCTTCGACAATACGGTCGATCTGGACCAGGGGCTTCCCTGTGGCGACAAAAGCCTGAAGGTGTTTCGCGCCTGACAATTGAGCCGGGGCAACAATCAGACCATCCACCTGCTTCTGGATGAGCAGCTCTACGGCCTCAATCTCCTTCTGGGGGTCTTCATCGCTGCCGGTCAGCAGAATGCCGAAGCCCTCGGCACGCGAAACATCGTAGATCCCACGGAGAACGCTGGAATAAAACGGGCTTTGGATATCCCCGGCAACGACACCGATCGTCTTGGTCACGCCGGTGATCAGGCTGCGCGCAAGCTGGTTGGGTCGATAGCCGAGCTTGCGGGCGCTTTCCTGAACGCGATTGCGCACATCCTCGCTGCTGTAGCCATAGCCGCCCAGAACCCGGCCGGCGGTGGCCGTGCCCACCCCTGCCAGTCTGGCAACCTCCGCGATCGTAACCTTGCGGCTTTTATCCTGTGTCACAGCGACCCTCCGGGCCCTCTATCTCGCAAAGCCGCCGCTCCGGCAAGCCACCTCTTTCATCAATCAGTTCCTGGAAGCTGGAATGAGCGTTTGGGATATGTCTATCCGGGAAACCGCATCCCGTATGCGGTTGATCACCTCGCGTCCCACGAGCGGCAACTCATGCACGTGCGACGTGATCAGCCAGATGGACGTTTCAATGCGCTCGGCGAGCGGGCGGAAGACGACTCTGGGGTCCTGGGGCGCAACGAGGGCCAGACTGGAGATGATCGAGACACCAAAACCGGCACTCACCATGGCGCAGGCGGCTTCCAGCATTTGAACCTCGGCAACCTCACGTGGACTGATCCCGATTGCGTGGAAGGCTTCATAGATTGCCGGGTAAGACATGTCGCTTCGCCCCAGCGCGATGAACGGGTCGTCACAAAGATCCCGCAGTGAAACCACCTGCTTGCTGGCCAGGTGATGGTCTGCCGGAAGCGCACAGATCATCGGCAACTGCGCAAAGGGTTCGCAGTGAAGCATGCTGTGGGTGGCAGGCACCAGCGAAAGGCCGAAATCCGCTGATCGCGTGAGCATCACATCCGCAATGCTGGGTGAAGTGCGCGTCAGGAGGGTGACTTTAAGCCCCGTGTCACGACCAAGCATGTCGGCCACAACACGCGGTATGAGCTGAAGACCGATGGCAGGGAACCCGACAATCGTTAGCTGCCCCCGGTCGAACTCGCGAATCTCCCGCGCAGCCTTGTGCACCCGGAGCACACCTGCCTCCAGCTTGGCCGTTTCCGTGTAGAGCACCCGTGCCTCGGGTGTCGGAACAAGACGGCCCGTCTCGCGATTGAACAGCCTTATCTCGCAGGAATCCTCGAAAAGTTTCAATAGCTTGCTCACAGCCGGCTGGCTGACATGCAACGCCTCTGCGGCTTTGGTCACAGAGCCACTCGTCATGAAAGCATTGAAGGCTTCGATTTGTCGGACATTGGTTTTGCGCATCGCAAAGACATAACCTTTTGGAATACCGAGGGCAAATAATATGATTTGAAATTCAGATGCCGTCTCCTTTGAATAGGCGCGCCACCGCACAAGAACAAAGGGGAAGACAATGAATAGGATTTGGCGATCGCTGGCGCATGGAATGCTGGCTGCGAGTTGCTCGGTCTTGGCCACCGGGGCTGCACTGGCGCAGGAGAAGACGCTGACCGTCGGGGGGTATGGAGGGTCTTTCGAAACGCTGATGAAGGAACTCATCATCCCTGAATTCGAAAGCCGACATGAGGTCAAGATCCAATTCGTGCCAGGAAACTCCACGGAGAACCTTGCACGACTCCAAGCGCAGAAGGGCAATCAGGAGCTGGATGTTGTCATTCTTGACGACGGTCCGATGTATCAGGCCGACGCTCTCGGCTTCTGCGCGCCCATGACATCCTCCACACCGGGCGATGACATTTATGACATCGCGAAGCTTGGGCCCAATTCGATCGGGATCGGCTTTGTGGCCACCGGCTTTACCTACAACACCGCGTGGTTTGAACGCGAAGGTTGGGAGCCGCCGTCAAGCTGGATGGACCTGGCGGACGAAAAATACAGCCAGATCCTGTCCATCCCGCCGATCTCGAATACATATGGCCTGCACACGCTTGTGATGATGGCGCGCCTGAATGGTGGCGGGGAAAAGAATATCGACCCTGGCTTCAGCACCATGGCGGAAAAGGTCGCGCCCAACATCCTGGTGTTCGAGCCTTCATCCGGCAAGATGTCCGAGCTCTTCCAATCGGAGGAAATCGCCCTCTCGATCTGGGGTTCGGGCCGTACAAAGTCCCTTGCCGACACAGGCTTTCCGGCAAAGTTCGCTTATCCCAAGGAGGGCGCTGTCGCTCTTATGCTGGCTGCATGTCCAGTGGTCGAAAGCGATGTGTCCGATCTGGCCAACGCCTTCGTTGACTTCCTGCTAGAACCGGAAATCCAGGTGCGCCTCGCCGATGCCATGGGCTCTGGTCCGGTCAACAAGAATGCCGAGCTGCCGGAGGAGCTGGCTGCCTCGCTTCCTTACGGGCCTGAGCAGATCGGCAAGCTGATTGCCGTCGACTGGGACACGATCAACCCGGCCCGCGAAGAGTGGACCAAGCGTTGGGCACGCGAAATCGAACGCTGATCGCAACCCTGGAAATCGTCATCCCCGTTCCGGGCGAAGTTACCGCTGCCGCCATCTGGCGGAGACCGGGTGGCTTCGCCCCCGGGGCTGACGTTGCCCTGCGGGCGCGGCGATGATGGATCAACCAGCTTTCAATCACGGGCTGACAATGGCTTTTCTTGAGCTTCAAGCATTAAACAAGCGCTACAATGCGGTGGTCGCCGTCGAGGACTTCAATCTGAGCATCGAGCGCGGAGAGTTCGTCTCGCTTTTAGGGCCTTCGGGATGCGGCAAGACGACCACGCTGCAGATGATCGCAGGCTTTACCCAACCCACCTCCGGCAAGATCATGCTGAACGGCCGTGATCTCGGCGCCGTCCCGGCGCGGAAACGTGGGCTTGGCATCGTGTTTCAAACCTACGCACTTTTCCCCCACATGACGGTCGAACAGAATGTGGGTTTCGGACTGGAGATGCGCAATGTGCCAGCCGACGAGCGGCGGCGGCGCGTTTCCGATGCGCTCGACCTTGTTCACCTGTCACACCTGGGAGACCGCTTCCCGCGTAATATGAGTGGTGGACAACGGCAACGTGTGGCGCTCGCCCGCGCGCTTGTGATCGAGCCGGAGCTCCTTCTGCTCGATGAGCCGCTCTCAAATCTCGACGCGAAGCTGCGCGAGGAAATGCAGCTTGAACTCCGCCGAATTCAACAGGAGGCCGGGGTCACCACTCTCCTCGTCACGCACGACCAATCGGAAGCCATGGCATTGAGCGACCGGGTCGCGGTCATGCAAAGCGGACGCCTCATTCAGGAAGACAGTCCGTTCGACGTCTATGAGAAGCCGGCAACGTCATTCATCTCGACATTTCTCGGCAAGACAAACAGCCTTCCGGCCGTTCTGCGGAGAAAGGGCAAGAAGATAGACATCATCATTGACGATGTCCGCCTTCCAGGTCCCGACACTGATCTGCCGGACGGGCCTGTCGAGCTTTCACTTCGCCCCGAACGTATCGAGTTGACCGATGAGGTCCAGGCAACCCTTTCCGGCGACGTGGTCGAGCGGGTGTTCCTGGGGGATCACTGGCTTTTCCGGGTCGATACGCCCATCGGAAAACTGCTTGTCATGCAGCGCAATCTGGGTCGACGCGAGGCCGGCATAGGCGAACGCCTTCACCTTTCCTGGAAGCCGGAGGCCATGCGGCTCCTACCACGCGGAGAGGCATCATGACGGTTTCCGGCAAAGCGACACCCTGGTTTCTCAGTGCTCCGGCACTGACGCTCTTCGCGGCCTTGCTCGTTACGCCACTGGCGATGACTTTCCTGCTCAGCTTCAACAGCTTCTCTTTCTATGGAGGCATCGAGAACACGTTCGGGCTGGAGAACTACGCCGAGGTGCTGAGCGACACCTATTTCTACGAGATCTTCGGCCGCACCTTTCTGATTGCCTTCATCACCACGGCCATCTGCGCCGTGCTCGGGCTACCGGAGGCATATATTCTCTTCCGCATGAAACCCGCCTGGCGTTCGTTCATGCTGCTCATCGTGCTCGGTCCTCTTCTCATATCTGTTGTGGTGCGCACGCTGGGCTGGGCGATCCTGCTGGGCAACAAGGGGGTTATCAACGAATTCCTGCGTGACATCGGGCTTATCACCTCACCCATCCGCATGATGTACACATCCACCGGGATTGTCGTCGCCCTGGTTCATGTCATGATCCCGTTCATGATCCTCGCAGTCTGGGCCGCGCTTCAGCGCCAGGATCCCGCCACCGAGCGGGCGGCGGAATCGCTTGGCGCGGGGCCATTCACCATTTTCATGCGCATCGTTCTGCCGCAGGCCATGCCTGGCGTTCTGTCCGGTTCGCTTATCGTGTTTTCGCTTTCTGCCAGCGCCTTCGCCACCCCGGCAGTGCTGGGTGGGCGGCGCGTGAAGGTGGTCTCGACAACTGTTTATGACGAGTTTTTGAACACGCTCAACTGGCCGTTGGGTGCCGCTATCGCGATCCTGCTTCTGGTGTCGGTCCTGACCATCATGATCGCCTGGAACAAATTGGTGGAACGCCGCTATTCGGGGGTCTTCGAATGAATCGCAATGGCTTTCTGGCCCTCTGTTTCAATGCCCTCTTCGCACTGTTCATGATGGGCCCGCTCCTCGTGGTGATCGGGGTTTCCTTCACGCCCACGGGCTATCTGGAGTTCCCCCCGAGCGCGATTTCGCTTCGCTGGTTCAAGGCGATCCTCGACAATCCCGATTTCATCGACGCGGCCTGGATCAGCCTGGAGCTTGGACTGGCATCAGCCACATTGTCGACGCTTCTTGCCGTGCCGGCGGCACTCGCTATCGGGCGGGAGCGCTTCCGCGGGCGCGACGCATTGCAGGCGCTTTTCCTGTCGCCGCTCACGGTGCCGACCGTGGTTCTTGGTGTCGCGTTCCTGCGCTTTCTGAGCCTGTTCGATATCAACGGCACTTTTTTAGGGCTCGTTCTGTGCCATGCCGTGATCGTTACGCCCTTCGTGCTGCGGCTGGTGCTAGCCTCCGTCACGGGGGTCGATCGATCCATTGAAATGGCCGCAACCTCGCTCGGTGCATCGCACTGGACAGTGTTTCGCCGTGTGACACTGCCGCTCATCCTGCCGGGCGTGGTGGGAGGCTGGGTGCTGGCTTTCATAACCAGCTTTGACGAACTCACCGTGACAGTGTTCATCGTGAACCCGTCAACCACCACACTGCCGGTGCGACTCTTCTCGCACATCACCCAGACGACTGATCCTCTGATCGCCTCGATATCAACAATGGTGATCCTATTGACGGTGTTGCTGATGCTCGCAGTCAACAAGCTCTACGGACTGGACAGGCTGCTGATCGGAGGAGAAGCGCGATGAACTACGACACAATCGTTGTCGGTGGTGGCCTGGTCGGCGCAGCCGTGGCCCACGGGCTTGGCAGGCTTGGCGAAAAGGTTCTGGTTCTGGACGAAGGCGATGTGGCATTCCGGGCCTCGCGCGGGAATTTTGGTCTTGTCTGGGTCCAGTCCAAAGGCGAAGGCATGCCCGAATACGCACGGTGGAGCCGGCATTCGGCGGACGTGTGGCCTGATTTTTCCGAGGAGCTTCAGGAACAGACCGGCGTCGACACCGCCTATCACAAGGCCGGTGGTGTCCATCTCTGCCTCTCAGAGGAAGCCTGGGAGCGGCAATCCGCTCTCATCAAGCGCATGCACAATGTCCACGGCTCCGATTACGGGGCAGTGATGATCAAGCGTGACGAGCTGATAAAGATGCTGCCCGGCATCGGCCCGGAGGTCGTGGGCGCAAGCTGGTCACCCCATGATGGACATGCAAGTCCGCTCTACCTTTTGAGAGCACTGCACGAAAGCATCACGCGTTTCGGCGGGGCCTATCGAAACGAGGCACGCGTCGAGAACATTGAAAAAGATGGCTCCGGTTACCGCGTAACCACCGCGGCGGGCTCCTTCAAAGGAGCCAAGGTTGTCTTGGCTGCAGGCCTTGGAAACCGCAAACTTGGCCCTCTCGTCGGCCTGGAGGTTCCGGTTTTTCCTCAGAAAGGGCAGATCCTGGTAACCGAGCGCACGGAGATGAAATTCTCCATGCCGACTGTGTTCATCCGGCAGACTGACGAGGGCTCATTCCTTCTCGGCGACAGCCACGAGGATGCAGGTTTTGACCTGACCTCGCGCACCGGCATCATGGCGGATATCGCGACCCGGGCAATCCGCTCCTTCCCCTTTCTGAAGGATTTGCGGCTTGTGCGCTCGTGGGCGGCGCTGCGCGTCATGAGCCCGGATGGCTTTCCCATCTACCAACAATCCGACAGCCATCCAGGCGTTTTCTCGGTGAATTGCCACTCCGGCGTCACCCTGGCGGGTGCGCACGCACGCACGCTCGCCCCCATGATCGCTCGCGGCCGGCTGGAAGAACCCATGTCTGCCTTTTCTACAGAGAGACTGAATGTTCAAGCGCATTAACGCCCCCAAAAACGGAAAGGTCTCCTTCACCTTCGAAGGCCGTTCCATCGATGCAGCCCCCGGGGACACCGTCGCCTCCGCGCTGATGCTTGCAGGTGAAACCCACTTCCGCGACACGCCAGTTTCCCAAAGCCAGCGCGGCCCCTTCTGTCTGATGGGCGTGTGCTTTGAATGCCTGGTCGAGATTGACGGGGTTCCGAACCGCCAGGCCTGCATGGTGGCCGTGCGCGAAGGCATGTCAGTGCGCCGCCAGAAAGGTGCCATTGGAGTTGAAATCGAATGAATGCGTGTGACCTTGCCATTATCGGTGCCGGCCCGGCGGGAATGGCGGCTGCGACGGAAGCCGCAAATGCCGGCCTTTCCGTCATCCTGCTTGACGAACAGCCCGCTCCCGGCGGCCAAATCTACCGCGGGATTGAAACCGTGCCGGAGGAACGTCGGAAATTGCTGGGCCCGGATTACGGGAAAGGCTTGTCGATCGCTCAGGCGTTTCGCGCCTCCAACGCCACTTACATTCCTGAAGCCACTGTCTGGAACATAAACCCCGATCTCAGCATCGATTATTCGCGTAATGGCGGCTCTTCCCAGATTTCAACGCGGCATCTCCTCATCGCAACGGGCGCGGTGGAACGCCCCACGCCAATGCCCGGGTGGACCCTCCCGGGCGTTACGACAGCAGGTGCGTTGCAGATCCTCCTCAAGGCTCATGGCGGTGTGGGCGACGATGTCGTGCTCGTCGGAAGCGGGCCTCTGCTCTACCTGCTTGCACAACAGATGATCGAGGCGGGCGGGCCACCGAAGGCCATTATCGAAACCATCGACAGAAGCCACTACCTCAAGGCTGCCCGGCATCTTCCGCGTGCGCTCTCGGCGCTCTCTTACTTGCGCAAGGGCATGGCGATGATGCGGCAAATCCGGCGCGCTGGCGTGCCGCATTACACCGGCGCCCGAGATATTCGCATAGAAGGCGCCCAACGCGCCGAGGCAGTGTGTTTTTCCGCCCACGGCAGGGCACACCGTATTGAGACAACCAGCGTCGCGCTGCACCAGGGTGTCGTCCCCAATCAGCAGGCAACGCGTCTGCTTGGCTGCGACCATGTATGGAGTGAGAGCCAGCGCTGTTTCATTCCAAAACTGGACGCGTTTTTCGAAAGCAGCGTGGAGAACGTCTTCGTCGCAGGCGACGGAGCCGGAATAGCCGGGGCGAACTCCGCAGAAATCCGAGGCAGGATTGTCGCCCTTCGTGTTGCGCAGAAGCTGGGGGACGACAAAGGCACCCAAATCCGGGCGCTGCAGAAAAAGCTCAGCCGCGACGAAGCCATCAGGCCGTTTCTGGAGACGCTCTACGCGCCGTCTGACGAAGTCATGGTGCCTCACGACGACGTTCTCGTGTGCCGTTGCGAGGAAGTGACCGCCGGGGCCATCCGCGAAGCTGTCGATCTCGGAGCGCCCGGCCCCAACCAGATCAAATCCTTCCTGAGAAGCGGCATGGGACCTTGTCAGGGTCGGATGTGCGGGCTCGCGGTCAGCTCCATCATAGCGGAGCGGCGGAAGGAGAACCCGCAGTCCATCGGATATTATCGCCTGCGCCCACCGCTGAAACCACTTCTCCTTTCCGAACTGGCTCAGCTCGAACGCGAACCGACGCGTGACGAACCGCTCTGAGGCTACATCATGGCGATGGCATCACTTCAGCATAGGACCGCCGACCTTCTTGTGATCGGCGGCGGTATTCATGGCTGCTCCGCAGCTCTGCACGCAGCGATGCGCGGTCTTCAGGTCATCGTTTTCGAGAAGGACACGGTGGCCCGGCACGCTTCGGGAGTGAACGCCGGGGGCGTGCGAAAGCTCGGCAGGCACGTCGCGGAAATTCCGCTTTCGCTTCATTCCATGTCCATCTGGCGCCGCATCGCGGACCTGCTGGATGACGATTGTGGTTTTCAACCGTCTCCGCAGATCAAGGTCGCAGAAACTGCAGAAGAGCTCGAAACCTTGCGTGGGCGCGTCGCGGAACTCAACAGCCTGGGCTACACCCATGAGCAGATACTGGACCGGCAGACAATGCGCACGTATCTGCCGGCGGTCGCCCAACACTGTGTCGGTGCCATCGCATCTCTCGATGACGGATTTGCCCAGCCATACCAAACGACCTTCGCCTTTCAGCGCAAGGCCCAACAGATGGGCGTGCGTGTTCTGGAGCACACGCCTGTCGAACGCGTTTCCCGGTCCGGAGAGGAGTGGAAGGTGCAAGCTGGAGCGCAGGAGTTTACAGGGCGTTTCGTTCTGAATTGCGCCGGGGCCTGGGGAGGCGAGATCGCACGGCAGATCGGCGATCATGCCCCCGTAAGAGCCTATGCTCCAATGATGATCGTCACGGAACGACTGCGCCCATTCTGTACCGCGGTCGTCGGAGCGGCGGGCCGTCCGCTCTCCTTCAAACAGATGCCAAACGGCACAGTCGTTATCGGCGGTGGCCGACCGGGAGTGCCGGAGCCGGCAAACAATCGAACACATATGCAGATGTCCGAATTGCGTCATTCCGCGCAGACCGCGATGGACATCTTCCCCGTGATGCGTGGCGCACAGATCGTTCGCTCCTGGGCGGGAATCGAGGGGCTGATGCCGGATGGCATACCGGTTATCGGGCCCGCGGCACACGCGCCGGGTGCTTTCCACGCCTTTGGCTTCTCCGCTCACGGATTTCAGCTCGGACCGGGAGTCGGCGACATCATGGCGGAATTGATCGCCACCGGCAGCACCCAGGCTCCGATCAAGCCATTTTCAATCAAGCGCTTTCCGCAAGATCCAACCAGAGCACAGAAGGAACTCTCATGATCAAGAGACATATTCAGACCCGCATCAACCATCGGGTCGTCGAGCACAATGGCGTCTTGTATTTCGGAGGCCTTGTCGCCGATGACAAGTCGCTGGATATGAAAGGGCAGACAGAACAGATCTGCGCCAAGATCGATGCCCTCCTGGCACAGGTGGGATCTTCGAAGGAGAACCTTCTCACCGCAATGATCTACATCTCCGACTTCTCGCAAAAAGAGGGTATGAACGAGGCCTGGCTGGAATGGATGCCGGCGGAACACCTGCCCACGAGAGCGACGATCGGGGTGGCCGAGCTGGGCAAGGACACCTTGATCGAAGTGGTGGTCTCAGCGGCACGCTAAACGTGTTCTGCCGCTAGACTGTCTGGAGAAACCTTCCGGCCATAATGATGGCCGGAAGTGGTTCAACCAGACCATGTTCAATCCCTGGATGCGAGCAGGCCCGCCGCAAGAATGACCATACCGATGCGGCTTATATGGCTGACCACCACAAACGCCACCTCGAGATTCAACGCGAGCGCAACCAGACTCATCTCAGCAAGCCCACCGGGTGCAAAAGCCAGCAGGATTCCTTCGACCGGCACTTCAATGATCCGATGGAGTGCGAAAGCAAAGATGACGGCCACCGAAAGCAGGATTGCCGTAGCGCCGGCAGAGGTCATCAGAATATGCAGAATGCGCTTTGGCGCGGTGCCGGCGAAGCGGCAACCGACGACGGTTCCAAGAACCACCTGCGCTACGGCCATAACCGTGCTTGGCACGACGAAACCAGAGGCACCCGTCCAATGCAGCCCCGCGCTCACCAGCATTGGACCTATCAGATATGGCGCCGGCAATCGCAGCAATTTTCCGAGCCCGATCCCGGCCCCGAGTGTTGCGATGAACCAGAACACATCAGCCGATCCCATGTCGGAGAGTGGTCGCCAGGTTGCCACACGTGCGCCCGGATCAGCTCCCGTAATCAACGTCATCAGTGGCGGAAGGCTCAGCACAACCAGAAAGATGCGTGAAGAGTGCATCAAAGCGATGGTCCGCTCGTCACCGCCCTTTTCCGCGCCAAGCAACACCATATCAACGAGCCCGCCCGGCATTGCCGAAAAGAAGGCCGTGCGCCGATCGAGATGAATGACGCGGCGCAGGTAGACATTGCACAGAACAGCCGCCACCGCGAGATAAGCGGCCAATGCGAGGAGTGCCGGCCACCACATCGCTGCACTCTCCAGAGTGTGCGGCCCGAACTGGGAACCCAGCATGGTTCCGATCACGGCCGACATGGGCGGGCGGGCGAGAGTGGAACCGCGAACCGGCAGACTCATGATTGATGCAATGCCGCAGGCGGTCATCGAGCCAAGCATCCAGGAAAGCGGCATCCCGATCCAGGTGAAGAGCGCTCCGCCCGTGGCGCCAAGCAGCAAGGCAAGGATGAAGCCGGGAATGCGTCCTGTTCCGCTCATACCGCCTGCTTGTCGTTCAGATGGCATGCCGAAACGTGCCCCGGGGCAATCTCGCGCTTTTGAGGAACTTCTACTCTGCATCGCTCATGTGCGTGCGGGCAGCGCGGATGAAAGTGGCAGCCTTTCGGCGGATTGAGGGGGCTCGGCAGCTCCCCCTTCATTGCAGCAAAGCGTCGTTTTCCTGGTCTGATGCGTGGCACCTCAGCCAGCAATTGCTGGGTATAGGGATGGTTTGGCCGGGAGAAAATCTCGGCCACAGGCGCTTCCTCAATGACCCGTCCAAGATACATGATCGCAACCCGGTCGGAGATGTGCTCCACGACCCCCAGATCATGGCTGACGAACAGATAGGTCAGATCCAGCTGCTCTCGCAGATCCATGAACAGATTGAGTATCTGCGCCTGAATGGACACATCGAGCGCTGCGACGCTTTCATCGCAGACAAGAAAATCCGGCTGTACCGCAAGCGCACGCGCAATGTTGACCCGCGCCCTCTGCCCCCCAGAAAACTGGTGCGGCAGGCGCTTCTTCATCGCCGGATCAAACCCCGCCTTGGTCAGGTAGTCATCCACATAGCTGCTGGTGCTGCCTTTGATAAGGCCATGGATGCTTGGGGCCTCGGCCACCAGTTTTTCGATCGTCATCCTTGGATTGAGCGCTGCCATCGGATTCTGGAAGATCATCTGCGCTTCGAGATCGGCATCCCGCTGCCGGCTTCCACGCAACGTGGCCCGGTCCTCACCCTTCCAGAAAACCTGTCCCGCCGATGGCGGCAATATTCCTGCGGCGATTCTGCCGAGCGTCGACTTCCCGCAACCGGACTCTCCGACAAGACCCAGCACTTCCCCCTTGCGGATCGTCAGATCCACTTTGTCCAGCGCATGGATAATCGGGAAAGGTTTGGCCGCACCGAGTGCAATTGCAATCCGGGCAGCAAGGTCAGGTCGCGCGCCAAAACGGCAGGACACCTGGCGAAGTTCAAGCAGCGGCGTGGAGGCGCCGGCGACGGTCTCTGCCATTGTCATACCAAAGCCTCCTCGTGGGGATGAAAGCAGCGGTGGTAGGCCAGCACGTCCCCAAAGCGTCCCGGCCGCGCGGTGCAGGCGTCTGTTGCGCGCTCACAACGGGTGCGGAACGCGCATCCTTCGGGCATCCGCGCGAGGCTTGGTGTCACCCCGGGAATTTGCGCCAATCTGTGGCCGCGACTGTTTTGTGAAGGCACAGAGCGGATCAAACCGTGCGTGTAAGGATGTTTGGGCGCGACCAGTACATCTTCGATATTGCCCGTCTCCACAATGCGGCCGCCATACATGACCGCAATGCGATCAGCGAGACCGGAAACGATTGCGAGATCGTGGGTGATCCAGATGACCGCCGTCCCCTGATCTTCCGTCAATTTCTGGAACTCGGAAATGATCTGTGCCTGGATGGTGACGTCGAGCGCGGTGGTCGGCTCATCCGCGATGATGAGATCGGGTCGATGAAGCAGTGCAATCGCGATCGCCACGCGCTGACGCATACCGCCCGAGAACTGGTGAGGATAGGCGTCCAGGCGTTCCTCCGGACTGGGTATACCCACAAGCCCCAGCGCATCACGGGCCCGCTCACGCGCAGCCGCGCTGCTCATGCGTTCATGGGCATGCAATGCCTCGGTCATCTGCGTGCCGATCCGCAAAACGGGATTGAGCGTCATCATGGGATCCTGGAACACCATGGCGATACGTCGGCCCCTAAGGGAACGGCGGGTTTCCGCGTCAGCATTGGCGATATCCTCACCATCAAACAGGATCTGCCCGCCCGTCACACGCCCAGGCCAGTCCACCAGCCCCATGATGGAAAACCCCGTGACGCTTTTGCCGGAACCACTCTCGCCCACCAGCCCCAGCACCTCACCGCGCCCCAGACGAAACGACACGTCATCCACCGCGCGCAGGCCGTTTCCCGCCTCACCGGGAAATTCGGTGACGAGGTTGCGAACTTCAAGCAGCGCGGTCATCGGGCATTCCTCGGATTGAGCACATCGCGAAGCCGATCACCCACCAGATTGATGGATACGATCGTGATGAGCAGGGCGATGCCAGGGTAAAAACTGATCCAGTAGAGACCAGAGAGAAGATACTGGTACCCGTTGGAGATCAGCATTCCCAAGGAGGGTTGGGTGACTGATGCGCCCAGCCCCAGAAAGGAAAGGGTCGCTTCAAGCCCGATGGCGCGGGCGACCTGCATGGTGGCGATCACGATGATCGGGGCAAGACAGTTGGGCAGAAGGTGGCGCAAGAGCACGCGACGACCGGGAACGCGCAAGCAGCGCGCCGCATCGATGTATTCCTTCTCCCGTTCTACCAGCGCCGTCCCACGCGCCGTGCGGGCATA
Source organism: Nitratireductor sp. B36 (assembly GCF_020833685.1). Taxonomy (GTDB): domain Bacteria; phylum Pseudomonadota; class Alphaproteobacteria; order Rhizobiales; family Rhizobiaceae; genus Nitratireductor. Next base: position 7,382 of record NZ_JACKZY010000004.1, on the reverse strand, counting down.
GGTCGCCCATTCCGCGACGATGATTGCCAATACGACATTCGTCACGCCATTGCCCAGGATCGCAAGCACCATCAGCGCCATGAGAATGGTGGGGAAGGACAATTGCAGATCCACCAGGCGCATCATGAAATTCTCGGTACGTCCCCCAAGATAAGCAGCCATGAGCCCCAAAGTGGTGCCGATAAGTGCGGCCGCGAATGCCGACGCAATGCCGACGATCAGGGAGGTGCGCAGCCCGTACATGATGCCGGAAAGGATATCGCGGCCCTGGCCGTCGGTTCCCAACAGATAGGGCACACCTGAGAAACTCTCCGAACCGGGGGGCAGACGACTGTCCATAATGTCGAGTTGCAGCAGATCATAGGGGTTCTGGGGAGCGATCCACGGCGCGAAGATGGCGGTGAACAGCACGACAACCAAACCGATGCATCCGACAAGTGCCGCCGGCGACGAGAAGAAGTGACGCAGCGCGGGCCAGATACGCCTGCTGATCGGGCGCTGACCAGTCTGTGCAGTGGGGCTTTCAGCTTCAGTGGCGATTTTCGACTCCATGGCGCTTCAGCCTTTGCCATCCAGCCGAACCCGCGGGTCCAGCAGTGTATAACAGACATCAATGATGAAATTCAGCGAGACAAAGAGCACCACCATCATCATCAGGTAAGCGACGATTACCGGGCGATCGAGCAGGTTGATGCTGTCGATGATGAGCTTCCCCATGCCCGGCCAGCCAAATATGCTCTCGGTCACCACGGAGAACGCGATCAAAGAGCCAAACTCCAGTCCGATGATCGTTACGACAGGTATCATCAGGTTCTTCAGTATGTGCACCAGAATGATGCGGTTTTCCCGCAAACCCTTGGCGCGGGCGAACTTGACGTAATCCTGCATGATGACCTCCTGCACGCCCGCCCGGGTAAGCCGGAGAATGAGCGACGTCTTGAACAGGGCGAGGTTCAATGCAGGCAGCAGCAGGTGCGAGAGCCCATCCCACGTGAGCAAAGACCAGCGAACCCCAAACAACATTGCGGTCTCGCCGCGCCCATTGGACGGCAACCAGCCGAGCTGGACGGCAAACAGCAGGATCAGCATGAGCCCCACCCAAAAGGTGGGCAGCGAGAAGCCGAGAATGGAGCCGGTCATGATAACCCGTGAGGAGACCCGGTTCGGATAAAGGCCGGCATAGAGCCCCAGAGGCAGGCCAACGACGATCGCGATCACCATTGCACAGAGCGCCAGCTCCAGCGTCGCGGGCAAGCGCTCAAGAATCACATCGAGCGCCGGCTTGGAATAGACAAAGCTGTTGCCGAAATTCCCTTCCGTGAGACCGTGCAGGAAGCTCAGATATTGCTGCCACAACGGGCGGTCCAGCCCCAGGCTCTCGATCACACGCAGCCGCTCAGCCTGGTTCAGGTCGGGGTTGATGAGAATGTCGACCGGGTTGCCGATAACGTTCACACCAAGGAAAACGATTACCGTCATCGCAAGAATGACGAACCCAGCCTGAATTATACGTCGTATGAGGGTGGTGACCATGGTTTGTTGTCGCTTTCCGGCTCAGTCGACGCTGATCGCCATACCGTCACGCTGCGGATCTGCAGCGCCGGAAGAGACCCCGTCCGTTATCCGGATACCATGCAGCGCGGCGAACGCATAAGCTTGTGGCGAGCGCAACACTTCATAGCCTTGCTCACGCAGCTCTTCAGCCACCGAACGCCGGATGCGGTTGCAGATGTCTATGCTGTTGGACACGCCGACCAAACGCGGTGCGGAAACCGCGGCATGGATGTTCATGTCGAAGTCGATCATGTTGATGATCCCCTGGGCAACCGTCGGCGCAATGTAGCTGCCGCCGGGTGCACCAATGACGATCGAGGGACTGTCGCCTTCAAACACGATCGTCGGTGCCGCTGAACTCGCCCTGCGCTTGCGGGGTGCAATCGATGCGGCCTTGCCCGGTCGCGGATCAAAGCGGCTCATCAAGCCGTTGTACATGAAGCCCAACCCCTCCGTGATGGCGCCGGAGGGGCTTCCCAGCGAATGGGTCAAAGCCACGGCATTGCCCTGCTTGTCCACCACCGAGATATGCGTGGTGTCCCGCTGCGACATATCAAGCCGTTCCACGCTGGCGCGCTCTCCCCGCTTGATCTGCGCGGCGAGTTCCGCAGCGTGCTCCTTGGACAGCAGCTCCTCCACCGGAACATCTACATAGGCGGGGTCGCCCATATGCTTGTCCTTGTCGATGGTCATGCGTTTCATCGCCTCGAACAGCGTGCGCACATAGTCTGTGGAGCCGTGCTTCATCGCGGCGAGATCAAAGTTTTCCAGAATGTGCAGCAATTCGATCATGGGAAAGCCGGAACCCGGCGGAGGGCTGGAGGCAATCCGGCGACCGCGGTAGCTGCCCCAAACCGGCGCTGCTTTGGTGATTTCGTACTGTGCGAGATCATCCATCGCGATCAATCCGCCATTGGCCGCGAAATCCGCCGCAATCTGCTCGGCGATCTCACCGTGATAGAATATGTCTGAAGAGCCGCTTTCTGCGATCCGTCGCAGTGTACGCCCGAGATCAGGATTGGTCAGTATGTTGCCGACCTCGCGAAGTCTGCCGTCGCTGTGGAAATAGACGCGCTGACCGGTTTGCGAATATCGCAGCTTGTCCAGCGTGTTCACCTGCCCGTCACCAGTCTGGTCCTTGGTCCAGTACCAGTGCATGTGCGGCCGAATCTTGAAGCCCTCTTCGGCATATTTGATGGCTGGCGCAATGAGGTCGCCCCAATCCCAGGTGCCGTAATCTTTCAGGGCGCGCTCATATCCCTTGAGCGAAGCAGGGGTGCAACAGGCCAGATAGCCGATCTCGGAGATGTTGTTTTCAAGGATGAAGCCAAACCCGTCCCGGCTTTGGCCCAGAAGCTTGTCGAGCCACATATCGGGTGTCGCCGCGGAGGGGGCGAGCGCATAAAATTCCAGCATCTCGTGGATGCCGCGATCCGGCATGTAGACCTGCATCGATCCGAAGCCGCCAATGCCGCACATCTGCGGATCGACAACGCCCTGAACGAACGCACATGCTAGTGCCGCATCAATGGCGTTTCCGCCACGTTCCAGCACTTCGGCGCCGGCCTCGACTGCCTCTGGTTGCGGAGCAACAATCGTAGCGTTGCGGTTCATGCGCGCATATCCTTGAGAGTGCGGGTCAGGAAAGCTTTCGTATGGCCGATGCATTTCATCCGATCATGCGCCACGCCCGGAAGCTGGTCGAAAGTCACATTTACCCCGGCCGCCTCGAAGGAAGCCTTGAGACTGCGCAGCCGTTCGGGTCGGGTGGCACCGGCGTCATTGGCGCCTTCCATGAAATAGGCCGAGCCGGGTGCATGGGCGATCTCCCAGGTTTCGAGATCTGCATCACCGACAACCATGTGAACTGCGACGCGTGCGAGGGCTGATGCATCGAAGGGTTTGCCGAAGCGTTCGGCCACGTCCCGCACGCCAACCCACCAATCGCGGTCCGGATCGAGGAGCGTCACTGATCCAGGTGCACCGATGCTTGCAGCCCATAGTTTTTCTGGATGGAGGATGGCGAAGCGGTGCGCGAAATGACCGCCACCCGAATAGCCGAAAATCGCAAACTTCGACCAGTCCTGCCCATACTTCCCGGACATCTCTTCGACCATGGACAAAAGAACCTTGTCGTAACGGATGTCGCCTTCCTGCATGTACTTGTAGCCCGAGCGCGCTCCATCACCGCGCACATTGACCGGAAAGATCGGGCACAGGATCGCGCAGTCATTGTAAAGACCGAATTCCGCGAACCCGTCACGAAACTCGAAAGCCGAGGTTCGGCCGGTTCCGTGGACGGCAACGAGCAAATCGACCTTTTTCCCCTCGGCCGCCGCCGGGGGGACGTAGAGCATCATGTGGAACCGGGGATCGATGCTGGACGCTATGATTGCGGTCTCACCATAGTCATAGATGGCGCGCGCGCGCAAAGCCGCACCGCTGGATGCAAGCTCCTGCATGTGTACTCCTGAGATGTTTAATGCAGGCGGGCCCGAAGGAACGCCCTATAATGGGAGAGCTATGCGGGAGGCGAACCAGGCGCCTCCCGCGAAGTGTGCGTCACTCGCCTGCTTTGTGCACTTCATAAGCGAGCGTGTATTTGTCCCCGCGCGGTTTGAACTCGATGCCGTTCTTCGCACCCATCACCACATTCTCGTAGTGCATCGGCAACAGCCAGACATCGTTGAACGTCGCCGCCGAGACTTTCTGAAGGAGAGGCTCTCTTGCCTCTTCATCGAGCGTGGACGTCGCCTGATCCAGAAGCTCATTGATCGCGGGAACATCGATGCCTCCGCCATTGTAGCGTCCGGTGCCCTTGTCAGCGTTCCGTGCTGCCACAAGAGCCAGCGCCGGATTGGAGACTTCTCCGGTGTTCACGCCCCAGGAGCCAAGGAAGAGCGAATACTCACCATCGGAATATTTGCCTGAATAAACCGACCAGGGCATCACTTCCACCTTGGTGTCGATGCCGATGCGCGAGAACATCTGGCCTGCGGCCTGCAAGACTTCGCTGTCATTCACATAACGTCCGGACGGGCCGTGAATGGTAAGGGCAAAACCGTCTGGATAACCAGCTTCGGCAAGCAAGGCCTTCGCAGCCTCCGGGTCGTAGCCGACCTCCTCAACCTCGTCGGAATGTCCGAAAAAGCCCTCGGCAACGAATTGATGGGCAACCGTGCCGTTCTTCTGCATGACACGATCAACGATGGCCTCGCGGTTCATCGCCATCAGCAGCGCCTTGCGTACGCGAGCATCCTTGAAGGGGTTGCTGTCCAGTGGCGACCCATCCTTTGCGGTGGCAAAGGGTGTTTGATCGCGCGAAACATCCATACCAAGATAAACGAGGCGGGTGGACTGACCGCGGATGATTTTCAGATCATCATTGGACTCGACCCGCGCCACACCCTCTGCAGGAAGGTTCTCGATCAGATCCAGATCCCCGGCCAGAAGGGACGCGAGACGGCCACCATCGTCGGGTACAAGCCGCAGGGTCACACGGGACCAGTCCGCCGGGCCGGCGAAGTAATCCTCATTCCGCTCCAGTTCGATCCGGTCCCCCGGTGTGTAGGAGACCAGTTTGAAGGGGCCCGTACCAACTGCCGCGGGACCGTTCTCAAAATCGGAAACCGGTGCGTCGGCAAATTCCGAGCTGATAATGCGAATGCGGCTGAGCGAATTCAGGATCATCGGATCCGGGACCGTCGTTTCGACCACGACGGTGTGGTCGTCTTCGGCAGTCACGTTGGCGATGTTGCGGGTGTAGGAGGCAAAGGCCTGGCTCTCCTTGTCGCGGGCTCTGATGAGCGAAACCACGACGTCCTCAGCGTCAAAGGATGAGCCGTCGTGAAAGGTAACACCCTCGCGAAGCTTGAAACGCCAGTGCGTGTCGTCGACGACCTCCCACTCCGTTGCGAGCTGGGGTTTGTTTTCCGCCGAGCCGCCGCGATTGATCAGACTGTCCCAGATGTGGCGGCTGGTGGCGTTGTTCGGTGAGTTGGAATCCTCATGCGGATCAAGCGAGGTGATGGGCGCGGCCATGCCGATTGAAAGCGCGGCCTCCTGAGCGGATGCGGGAATGGCGCCAGCAGCGATCAGCGCAATCACCGAGGCATGAAAACTCCGCCGGGTCATGAATTTGGTCAATCTCTTCCCCCTGGTTGTTTCGCGGTGGCCTTCGACCGGCCGCGATTTTTTGAACTTCGTGTTCTTCAACAGGCCTGAGTAAACAGTCGAGCAAACGAGGCTGTCAAACTTATTCTGCACTTGTTTCGTCAGATAAAACGCATAAAATACCCTGAAAGAGATCGACTTCGATTAAGAGCGCTATGCAAAATTATATAGTAGAATCAGTTGATAAGGCATTGGACCTTCTTATGGAAGTGGCCCGAAAGCCGAACATCGGCGTGACGGATCTCGCCCGAAAAACAGGGCTCAACAAGTCACGCGCCTATAGATTGTTGCATACAATGGAACAGCGTCAGATCGTAAAGCGGACGAAAGACGGCGCTTATGGCCTGGGCGATGCCATGCTGGTTCTGGGAATCACCGCCAGCTCGCAAACTGATATGATCCGCCTGGCAACGCCCATTCTCGAAGAACTGTGCCAGCGGGTGAACGAGACCGTGCAGCTGAGGACGATCGATGGCATGGAAGCCTTGTGCGTCGCGAAGGCCGAGCCTTCGCGGGACCTGAGGGTGCACGCGAATGTGGGACGCCGTCGTCCTCTCTATGCAGGTTCGCCCAAGTGTCTGTTGGCCTTCCAGCCACAGGCGTTCATCGATAAATGCGTTCCCTTGAGACCCGCCGCGCTTACTGCAAACACGCCACGCTCCCGCAAAGCCATTCTTGCCGAGCTCACACGGATTCGCCGCCAGGGTTATTGTGTCAGCCGCGGTGAGGTCAGCGACCATCAGGTATCGTGCGCCGCCCCCGTCTTTACTCTGGACAATTCAGTGGTCGCAACGGTGCACGTGGTAGCTCCGGCGTTCAGGATTCAGGAATCTGAACTTGAACACATTATCCGGCTGACCACGATGTCGGCATCGCGGCTCTCACATGCTTTGGGCTGGAGGGAAGACGATGGCGCGGGCCGGGCGCGGGAGCCTTTGTCTTTCTAGGCAGTGCGGACAGCGCCGGGCGCGGACGCTTATGACCTGCTCGCCTGAGATGTTCTCGATTATGCGCAAGCCTGTTCCTCAATGAAGGAGACAGTTCATCAAGCGCTCGCTATTCTCGGAAGAACAGAACATCGGTATCTTGAACGAATACCAAGCCGCTATGTCGGCGGTTGTTCTTTGCTGCAAACCCGGCATCCGTAAGCGGGGCTTGGGCCCACGGGGATCCATGGCGATCCCGGAAGAAGGGAACCAGAGATAGTCACTCGACTTTGTGTCCTGTACGCGTTTTGACGAACGACGCTTCCGTATCCTGTGCGTTATCGAAAGCTTCCGCCACGCGTGACGGGCAACGATCATCGACAACGCGCTGTCGGGCGAAAGCGTGGCTCAGGAACTGGATGCCATCGCAGAACAGCGCGGCTATGCTGCATGGTGGTCAGCGACAATGGGTCGGAACTGACATCGAGTGCCATCCTCGTTTGGCAACGGCGTCGTGGTGTCGAGTGGCACGACACCGGGCTCGGCAAACCCGCGCAATACGGCTTCATCAACACATTCAACGGTGGGCCTTCGCGATTCGTTTGTTCGGAATCATTTGTCTTACAGCTGCCCCTGGCCGTGGAGGCACGGGGGATCGAGCACAAGGTGAGCAATTCACTGTTGCACGTGGTTGAATGAAGCTGGCGTGAGGCTACCCGGGGGGGCTGG
>NZ_JACKZY010000003.1:262996-922770 GCF_020833685.1 Nitratireductor sp. B36 | reverse complement strand
GATTTCTCCAACAAGGCCGAACCTCAGCGCCGCCAGCGGCGTGCCGCCCTCGTTGGTGAGGCGTATATAGGCCGGACAGCCGCAGAGTGTCAACGCCCGATTCCAACTTTTTTGAATTTTTTACGACACGCATTTCCCCGCCCGGAAATTCTCGTGACGCGGGCAGTTTCCGCTAACTGTTGCCATTCATCGCATCGTCACATTAGAGTCGAATTTGATAAATAGATGCGGGATGTGATTTCACTGAGCGGAAGCGTCCCGATCACGCATTTGGACGCTCATTATATTGATCAGGTATTCATGACTGAGAGGGTTGGGGAAGAGCCTCTTTCATCATCGTTCTCCGGCGCAGCGATGCGACGCAGTGTTTGCTTGTTCACCGAACCAGGGCGCGCCTTTTGTGTGTTTCGCACCGCTCCATGGGCACAAGACCATAAGAACAATGCCATGACATCAGGACGCTATCGGTAATGAGCAGCAACAGCCCGTTGGAACAGATCATCGGCGATGACGCCCCTTTGATAGCGGATGGACGCAGCGGTCCTCCCGATCGGCGCGAAATCTCCGCACGCTGGCTGATCGGCACATTCCTGACCGGTGTCACCTCAACGGTTCTCATGGGGGTTGCCCTGTCTGCCGCGCTCGACGGAAGGCAGCAACTTGCCACGCCTCCCGAGATCGCCCTGCTCGGCGAGATGTCTGATCCCGAGGGCGAAGCCGCCAAAACCGCCCGGCTTGTCACCCCACATACCATCAGCCGCGGCGAAGACCGCCGCATGATGGAAGTCTCCACGGTCATGCGCAGCGGTGACACCGATGTGATCCGCACACTGCCTTTCGTTTATGCCAAGATGGCACTCACGGCCAATCATCCGACGGAAAAGGATTACCCGCCTTTCGACCCGCTTGCGGTGTTCGCCGAGGATGGCGCAGCAAGCACCGCCCGGACCGGATTGATCTACGGCGCCAAGGTGGAAAGCGAAGTCAGCCTCAAAAGCCATGATTTCCCATTGCATTCTTCCGACTTCAGCACCGCCCGCAGCCTGAGCACGGAGGAGGTTGAGGTGGCAGTCCGCAACACGGGCGCGATCCTGACGGACGGCGACGTGCAGGTCGCAGCGCTGCATTACGTGGATCCGCAGCGTTTTGGAGACACGCTCTCAACGCAGGCGCTGGCAGCTTTCAGCGCCCGGATCATTCCAGAGAATGTATCGATTGCAGCCCGAACCGCACGTGAAACCGCACCCGAGTTCGCCGAGGACCTGATCCCGTTTCGAACCGAACGGGCGATCGCCGATGTTTTCGCCCAGTCCGGTTACAAGGGCACGGATGTGGACGGGATGGTCGAGGCGATCACCAAGCTTCTCAATGCTCCCGACCTGAAGGCGGGCACCTTGCTGCGTGTGGGCGTCGAGATGCGCGGAGAGAAAAGCCGGGTGGTTCGCACCAGCGTTTATGAAGGCCGCAAGCACATTGTCACCATCGCCCTGGATGACCGCGAACAATATGTGCCGGCGGAAGAACCGGAAATGAATCCGGTTTTGCTGGCAGCGCTTGACCACCCGACCGCGCCGCGCCGCATGCCACGATCCGATCTTCCGAGAGTGTATGACGGGATCTACCGCGCAGCTTACGCTTATGGATTGACGCCGGACATGACGAAGCGCCTGGTGAAACTCCTGTCAGCAGATGTGGATTTCCAGTCGCGCCTTGCGCCCACCGACAAGCTGGAGGTCTTCTTCTCCGCCCCTGACGCGGACAAGAATGCCACAGATCAGTCCGAGTTGCTTTATGTGAAGGCGAGTTTTGGCGGCACCACGCGCACCTTCTACCGCTTCCAGTTTGACGACGGGACCGTCGACTATTTCGACAAGGATGGCCGCAGCGCAAAGCGCTTCATGCTGAGAAATCCCGTCCCGAACGGTCGTTTCACATCAGGGTTTGGAATGCGGCGTCACCCGGTTCTTGGCTACAGCAAGATGCATACGGGTGTCGACTGGGCCGCGCCACGCGGCACTCCGATCATCGCTGCCGGCGATGGCGTGGTGGAAAAGGCAGGATGGGCCGGCGGATATGGTCGCCAGACCATTATTCGACACAATAACGGGTTCAAGACCTCCTACAACCACCAGAGCGGCATTGCCAAAGGTGTGACGGCGGGCGCGCGCGTGCGCCAGGGCCAGGTCATTGGCTATGTCGGCGCGACCGGCCTCGTGACAGGAAACCATCTTCACTACGAAATGATCGTCAACGGCACCAAGGTCGATCCGATGCGTGTGCGCCTGCCCGACAATCGCGGCCTCAAGGGTGAAGATCTGCTGGCTTTCGAACGCGAGCGCAGCCGCATTGATGAATTGTTGAAAGAGAACGAGGACGCCCCGCTTTCGGTGGCATCGAGCGGCAGTTAATTACAACGCCAGGCCTCGTCGAGCTTGAGCCGTCAGGCGAATGGACGATTATCTGCTGGATAAAGCGGGCGTCATGGAGCCAAGCAGGAGCCCTCGCGCTTGAGAGCTCCCTACGAACACAGCCCCTGACCGGCGGCTCCGTCATCATTCAACGAATGTGACGGTCACCCCTGGCTTGACGCGCTTTGCAAGCTCTTCGGCATCCCAATTGGTCAATCGGATACATCCATGGGAAGCAGTCTTGCCGATCTTTGATGGATCCGGTGTGCCGTGAATACCGTAAGTCGGCTTCGACAAGGCGATCCAGACAGACCCCACTGGCCCATTGGGACCCGGCGGAATGGTCAGCACCTTGTCATTGTTGCCCTGTTTGAAATTGATCTTCGGATTGTAAGTGTATTCCGGATTGAGCGCGATCCGGGTTACCGTGTGCGTACCCGTTGGTGAAGGCGTATCAGATGAACCGATGGTAGCGGGATAGGCGGCCACAAGCTGACCGTCCTCATTATAGGCCCGCAATTGCTTCGCACTTTTGTCTGCCACAATGCGGGTGACATTCGCTTTCATGGGCTTCCCGACATTGACCACTTTGACGATCGTGCCTGGCCGATTGAAATTGGCATCGGGATTGAGCGCGATGAGATACTTCTCATCCATGTGAAAGCGCTCTGCGAGCATCTCGGTGACGGACGTATAGGACAAGGCATCAAGCTGCGCCTTGTGGGCATAGTCTGCGGGAACGGACGCAATGTAAGGCCCGGCGGCGTCCTCGGCGGTGATGGTGTATTCCTCAAAGGCCGGGCCGCCTGTGCGTTCCAGCTCGGCCTCGATCCATTCCTTGTCGTAAGTTCTGAGCGTCTGTCCCGTGATCTCACGATAAGCCCGGATCGCCTTGTTTACATTGTCACCCGTGTGCCCATCGATCACGCCGGGTGAAGCACCGACCCGGTCGAGCAGCACCTGGAAGCGGGTCACATCTTCACTGACCCCGCGCGGCATTACCACCGCGTTGTCTTTTGGCAGAACCGGCGCACCGGAAGCATCACCCGATCCGGAATTATTGACCCCGGAACGCTCGTCGGGGATTGCAGCCATGTTGTCACGCGGGCTTGGCGCATCAAGCGGAGACCGCTCGATGGGTTCACGACCGTAGTTCGGGTTCTCCGGATAAACATCACGATCGTCATACCGAGGCGCGTTCGCATAGGGGTCCGAATAGCGATTGTCGGGTGCATTGCGCGCCCGGCCGCGGTCACGCCGATATCGATCGACCTCACGGGGATCAGAGAAATCATAAACCTGGCCGTCGAACTCGCGAGGGCGCGAGGGTCGACGATCATACTGCCTCCGGTCCGGCGCCGGTGGGCGGATTTCCACCACCTCGCCGGTAAAGGCGTCCACGATGATTTCACGACCATACTGATCTATATAGACGTCGAAATCGTAATTCTGAACGAGCTGGACGGGGGTTTCCAACGGCTCGGCATCAAGAATAGCCTGGCCGCCTGCACGCCCGTTGTTCGAGTGAAATGCCGCGCCATCGCGCCACAACTCGACTTCCGGCATCACGGCCCATGCTGAGGACGGCGCGGCAACCAGATACAAAGCGGTCAGCAAATTCAGTTTCACGTTCATCGCCCCTCGACTCATCCCACACGGACAGGCTGTTCGCCTCGCGAGCGATTCGCCCATTTGACGAATGATTTACCATAGGAGATGAACCGGACGTGAAGATGGCGAGGGTTGTGGCAATTTCGCGGCGCCGTCAAACCGGGTCCAATCCCAACTCCCGCCTGACCTTACGCGTCAGCCCCGACGCCACGATCCGATGGCTTTCAGCCAGATAATCCGCAAGGGCATCATCATCCATTGCTTCAACAGACTGTCTCTGGATCCATTTCATTCCACGCGAAGCCAGATAAGGTGCAGGACGCAGGCCCGGCTGTTCCCTCAAAACATCGAATGCGATTTCAGAACATTTGAAGGAGACAGCAAGCGTTCCATCGCCGGCATGGCTACCAATGGCAAACACTTTTCCGCCCACCTTCCAGACATGCGCGCCGCCCCACTGAACGACATGGGTCGTGTGAGGGAGGGCACCGCAAACCGCGTTGTATTGTTCGATCTGCATGGGCCGCCCTCCCCTACATTGTGCTTATGCAGCCTGACCGGCCTGCTCATCGACAGAGGCCTTGCCAGGCCGGAAAATAAGCCGGTCGGACCCTGCCGTGACCTTCACCGTGGTCCCGTCGAATATCTCTCCCTGCAGGATCTTTTCTGCCAGCGGGTCCTGAAGCTCCTTCTGGATCACGCGCTTTAGAGGGCGCGCGCCATAGGCAGGATCGTAGCCTTTGTTGGCCAGCCACTCGATTGCTTCGCTATCGAGATCGAGCGTGATCTTGCGATCCGCAAGCAGGCTTTCCAAACGCTGCAACTGGATCTCAACGATCTGTCCCATGTCCTGACGACGCAAACGATGGAAGAGAATTACCTCATCGATCCGGTTCAGGAATTCCGGCCGGAACGAGGCCTTGACCACATCCATCACCTCGCTGCGCACCTTGTCGACATCGTCGCCTTCACCAAGATTGACGAGGTACTCGGCACCAAGGTTGGATGTCATCACGATGAGGGCGTTGCGGAAATCCACCGTGCGGCCCTGGCCATCCGTGAGGCGTCCGTCGTCGAGCACCTGCAACAGCACGTTGAACACGTCTTGATGCGCCTTCTCGATCTCGTCGAAAAGGATGACCTGATAAGGCCGGCGTCTGACCGCCTCTGTCAGGACACCGCCTTCCTCATAGCCGACATAGCCGGGGGGAGCGCCGATAAGCCGGGCCACGGAGTGCTTCTCCATAAACTCCGACATGTCGATACGCACCATGGCCTGCTCGTCATCGAAGAGGAAACTGGCCAGCGCCTTTGTCAGCTCCGTCTTGCCGACGCCTGTCGGGCCGAGGAACATGAATGAGCCGATCGGCCGGTTGGGATCCTGAAGACCTGCACGGGCACGGCGGACAGCCTTGGAAACAGCCTGTACGGCCTCTCCCTGGCCAACGACGCGCCTGGCGAGTTCATCTTCCATGCGGAGAAGTTTTTCGCGTTCTCCTTCAAGCATCTTGTCAACAGGGATGCCGGTCCAGCGAGAAACGATGTGGGCGACGTGATCCGGTTTGACGGTCTCTTCGACCATGCCGGCGGCGCCTTCTTCCTCGCCCTGAGCCTCAGCCTCGGCCAGTTTCTTCTCGAGCTCCGGAATCTGTCCATAGGCCAGTTCACCGGCGCGCTGGAATTCACCCTTGCGCTGGGCAATGGCCAGTTCATTGCGCGCTTCATCGAGTTGCTTCTTCAGATCTGCAGCAAGGCCGAGCTTATCCTTTTCGGCAGCCCAACGGCTGGTCAGGCGCGCCGATTCTTCCTCCAGATCGGTCAGCTCGGTTTCGAGCTTGGCGAGGCGATCGCGCGAGGCCTCGTCCTTCTCCGCCTTCAGCGCTTCACGCTCGATCTTCAGCTGCATGATGCGCCGGTCAATCTCATCAAGCTCCTCCGGTTTTGAATCCACCTGCATGCGCAGTCGGGACGCTGCCTCGTCCACCAGATCGATGGCCTTATCGGGCAGAAACCTGTCGGTGATATAACGGTTGGAAAGCGTAGCGGCGGCAACCAAGGCAGAATCGGAAACCCGCACCTTGTGGTGCTGCTCATATTTCTCCTTCAAACCACGCAGGATCGAAACCGTGTCCTCAACAGTCGGCTCTTTCACGAAAACCGGCTGAAAACGGCGCGCAAGTGCTGCGTCCTTCTCTACATGCTTGCGATACTCATCGAGCGTCGTGGCGCCCACGCAATGCAGCTCACCCCGCGCAAGCGCAGGCTTGAGCAGGTTCGAAGCGTCCATGGCGCCATCGGCCTTGCCGGCACCGACAAGCGTGTGCATTTCGTCGATAAAGAGAATGATGTTGCCGTCGGCCGCCGTCACCTCCGAGAGAACGGCCTTCAGCCGCTCCTCAAATTCGCCGCGATATTTCGCGCCGGCAATGAGAGCGCCCATATCAAGCGCCATCAACTGCTTGTCCTTGAGAGATTCAGGCACATCGCCGTTCACGATACGCAAGGCGAGCCCTTCGGCAATGGCCGTCTTGCCAACGCCTGGCTCTCCGATCAGAACCGGGTTGTTCTTGGTACGACGGGAGAGAACCTGGATCGTGCGCCGAATTTCGTCATCGCGGCCAATGACAGGGTCGAGCCGACCGGCACGGGCGTCCGCAGTCAAATCACGCGCGTATTTCTTGAGCGCATCATATCCCTGTTCGGCGCTCGCCGAATCGGCAGTGCGGCCCTTGCGAATATCGTTGATAGCCTGATTGAGTGCCGTCGGGGTCACCCCTGCCCGTGCAAGGATATCAGCGGTCTTCGCTGATTTTTCGACCGCCAACGCGGTCAGCAAACGCTCGACCGTGACAAAGCTGTCACCGGCCTTCTTGGCCAGCTCCTCGGCAGTCGAAAAAACTTTCGCAAGCGGCTGAGCCATATAAAGCTGGCCGTTGCCGCCCTCCACCTGAGGCATAGCTTTCAGCGCCGCTTCGACGCCGAGGCGCACATCCTCAGCCCGCCCACCTGCACGCTCGATCAGCGATGCCGCAAGGCCTTCTTCATCATCAACAAGCACCTTGAGCAGGTGCTCCGGGGTAAATTGCTGATGGTTGCTGGTGAGCGCAAAGGTTTGTGCAGCCTGAACAAATCCGCGCACGCGCTCTGAGTATTTTTCAAAGTTCATAAGTGTCTCCATTTCCCTGCCAGCCTGCTTTGCAGCACCGGCAACGATTAATGCGACGGGCTCCCATAAACCGTGATGCGGTCAGATTATCACGGTCCGGTGTGGCAAGCCCAACTGATTGAGATATGGGAACATATCCCTATCGGCACAAGATGGAGACCAAATGAAAACGGCGGGGAAGCCCCGCCGTCATTATTTCAAAGAACGCTTTGTTCAGCCCTGAGCTGCAATCTCTTCCGGCACAGCGGCGGAAGGCGCTGTTTCATTGCCATCACCGCTGCCATCACCGCCGTCTGCATCCTCGCTCTTGCGGGCACGGGTCCGACGGGGGCGTTTGGCGGGCTTTTCGCCTTCCTGCGCCTCATCGCCATCTTCCGACTTGGCGGCTGCGGGTTTCCGGCTGCGACGCGCAGGCTTCGGCTTTTCATCGTCTGCGCTACCGTTCATGCCGCCAGACGCGTGACCATTGCCAGCGCCGCTCTCCTCGCCGTTCAGGGCCAGCTCGGCCGGCACACCCTGGATATCGGGCTGCGGGCCGGAACCGTCGTCGACGCGTTTCTGGCGCTGAGGCTTGTGGCCACCATTGTTGGCTTCGGCAGCATCCTGCTCGTCGCCATCATCAGCATCGTCACGATTTTCACGCGTCTGCTGCTGTTGCTGCAACTGTGCCTGGGCAGCGGCAATGATACGATTGTAGTGTTCCGCATGCTGCAGATAATTCTCGGCCATCACACGATCACCGGAACTTTGCGCATCGCGCGCCAGAGCAGCATACTTATCTGCCACCTGTTGTGCCGTTCCGCGGATTTTCACGTCCGGGCCATTGCTCTCATAGCTGCGCGCTAAAGGGTTTGGGCCTTTGCGGTTGTTGTTGCCGCGACCGCGCATGCGCCTGTTCTGCTGTTGTGGCCTCATTCGACTCTCTTGGTTTTTGAGACTGCTTGTTCGAGACAGATTTTTGAAACGATACTCTTTTCAGATGGCGGACGATGGCGGGAAGCCAGCAGTCTCACATCTCCCCTTGGCTCTATGCCGCACCGCATTCTGCGGGCGCCAACGCCATTGCTGTTCCGCTTCAAATCAGTTGCCGGACAATCCCCGCAAAGAAGCAGAGGCGATAAACGCCCTTCACGACAGCTGGTCCTCGGGAACCGAATCGATAACGGTGCTGTCTGCTTCGTCCCATCCGGTAGGCGGAACCTAGCGGCATTCTTTTGCAATGCCAAGCTTTTTTTCAACCTTGTTCACGAGGTGTTTCCTGAGCGAAAACCAGCACCCGGTCATGCCCGGCGAGGTCTTGACCGTGCGTTTTCAAACGGAAGCCGTGTTCCGTGAAAAGGCCAGCCACACTCTCCTTTTGGTTGTACCCGATCTCCACGGCGAGGAAGCCACCTGACGACAGAAATGCCGAGCTCTCGGCAGCAAGCCGCCTGTATGCATCCAGACCATCCCGACCGGCAACCAGCGCGCGTCGCGGATCATGTTCTCGGACCTCTATGGCAAGGTCGCACCAATCATCTTCACGAATATAGGGCGGATTTGAGACGATGATATCATACCGACCGTCAATATTGCCGAACCAGTCCGACAATCGCGCTTCAAACCGGTGCCCGAAACCATTCATATCGGCATTGGCTTGTGCAGTTGCAAGCGCACCGGCAGAAATATCTGCGCCTATAGCGCGGGCTTCAGGCAAGACACTGAGCAGAGCAAGGGCAATCGCCCCCGTGCCGGTCCCCAAATCGAGAATGCGCCACGGATGATCCTCACCGCCGAGACGGCGTACTTCTTCCAGCACCAGTTCAACGAGCGTTTCTGTGTCGGGACGAGGCTCCAGCGTTTCGTCGGAAAGCTTGAAATTGAGCCCGTAAAACTCCCTGAAGCCAAGGATCCGGTGCACGGGTTTGCCGGCGATGCGCTGATCGATGAGTTTTTGCGCGAGATCGCGCTCTGCCTCGCTGACCGGGCTCTCGGGGCGCGCGATGGCATCGAGCCGTGTGGTCTGCGTGACATGCTCGACCAGAAGACGCGCATCGAGTGCTGCCTCGGGAATACCGGCACGCGCCAGCTCACTTCGCGCCCATGACAGAAGCGCGCCAAGCGTCTCCGCGTCAGCCATCTGCCCCGGTTTCCGCGAGCAGCTTTGCCTGATGATCCGAGATCAGAGCATCAATCACTTCATCGAGATCGCCTTCGATCACCCGATCCAGCTTGTAGAGCGTGAGGTTGATACGATGATCCGTAAGCCGCCCCTGCGGAAAATTATAGGTGCGTATGCGCTCGGAACGATCGCCGGTACCAACCTGTAGACGTCGTGCCTCAGAGCGCTCGTCAGCCGCTTTCATGCGCTGCATGTCAAACAGCCGCGCGCGCAGGATCTGCATGGCCCGGGCCCGGTTCTGATGCTGAGACTTCTCTGCCTGCAACACGACGATCCCGGTCGGGATGTGTGTGATACGCACCGCCGAATCGGTGGTGTTGACGTGCTGGCCGCCGGCACCCGAGGCGCGCATCGTGTCAATGCGGATGTCGTCCGGCTTGATGTCCACGTCGATCTCTTCGGCCTCCGGCAATACGGCCACGGTGGCCGCGGACGTGTGGATACGCCCCTGCGCTTCCGTGGCCGGAACGCGCTGCACCCGGTGAACGCCGGATTCGAACTTCAGGCGGGAAAACACGCCGCGCCCCGAGACGGTGGCGATGATTTCCTTGTAACCACCCGCCTCTCCTTCGCTGGCGGACACCACCTCGACCCGCCAGCCCTTTTCCGAGGCATAACGTTCATACATGCGGAAGAGATCACCTGCGAAGAGCGCGGCCTCATCGCCGCCCGTGCCCGCTCGAATTTCCAGAATGGCGTTCTTGTCGTCGGCTTCGTCCTTCGGCAGGAGAAGGATCTGCATCTCTTCTTGCAACGCCTCGATGCGCTGCTCGACATCCTCGAGATCGGCTTCAGCGAGCTCGCGCATCTCCTTGTCGGTGGCCGGATCGGCGAGCATTGACTTGAGATCGTCGAGTTCTGATTCTGCCTGACGCAACTCCCGGATCTTGCCCGCAACCTCCTGCAGTTCCGAATACTCGGATGCGAGCTTCACATACACATCAGGCTCCGGGCCGGCCGCCATTTGCGTTTCGATAAGCTCGAAACGTTTCAATACCTGGTCCATGCGGTCGCGCGGCAAGTCGGTCATCGACGGGAAAGCCTGTCAGTTCTAGAGAGCAATTGAGTGCTTGTTCGCAAAATCGCGCAGCAACGCGCGAATATCTGTCGACGCGCTATGATTGGCAAGCGCTTCCTCCATGACGACCGAGAGGTCCGACAGGGGAAGTTCGCAAAGCATTGCCTTTACCGGGCCGATGGCCGCCGGCGCCATGGAGATGGAGCGGAAACCCACTCCGAGCAAGGCCATTGCCGAAATCGGCCGTCCCGCCAGTTCACCGCACAGTGTCACCGGCGTTCCCGATTTATCGCCAGCGCGCACGATCTGGCGCAGAATGCGCAGGAAGGGCACACTCAGAGGATCGAACCGGTCGGCGATGCGTGTGTTGCCACGGTCTGTTGCCGTAACGAATTGGAACAGATCGTTCGAGCCCACGGAAACGAAATCCACAGCCTGCATCAGCTCTTCAAGCTGCCACAGAAGCGAGGGCACCTCGATCATGGCACCGATCTTGAGCCGCGTCGGCAGGAGATAGCCGAAGCGTGAAAGATGGCGCACCTCCCGGTCAATGATGTCGCGGGCCTGACGCACTTCGCTCACTTCGGTGACCATCGGCAACATCATGCGCAGCTCACGCCCGCCTGCCGCTTTGAGAAGCGCACGGATCTGCGTACGCAGCAATCCGGGACGGTCCAGCGTCAGTCGGATGGCGCGCCAGCCCAGCGCCGGGTTTTCCTCATGCTGCGCGCCCTTGAAATAAGGAAGCACCTTGTCGCCGCCAATGTCGATGGTGCGGAACGTGACGGGCTTGCCATCGGCCGCTTCCAGCACTTCCCGGTAAAGTCGCTCCTGCGCCTCGACCCTTGGAAAAGCTGCCGCCACCATGAACTGAAGTTCAGTGCGAAAAAGCCCGATGCCGGCAGCGCCCGACTGTGCCAGTTGCGGCAGATCGACGGCGAGCCCTGCATTCATCATCAAGTCGACAGGAACTCCATCCTTCGTTTCTGTCGGGCGGTCGCGCAGCTCCTGATAAAGCTTTTGACGCCGGGCACGGAAACGCACTTTTTCGGCATAGGCTTCCTCGACGTCCGCCTGCGGGCGCAGATGCACCTGCCCGTCCTCGCCATCGACGATAATCGCATCACCATTCTCCGACATGGAGACGGCACCCTTTACCTGACCGACAGTCGGCAGGCCGATGGCGCGGGCAACGATAACAATGTGACTTGTGGGGGCGCCCTCTTCCAGAACGAGCCCGCGCAGCTTCTGACGGGGATAATCCAGCAGTTCGGCTGCCCCCATGGAACGAGCAACGATTATGGCGTCCTTTGGCAATATTTCCGCCAGCGCATCCGGACCCCGCCCCATGAGCTGGCGCAACAGGCGATTGGCGAGATCGTCGAAATCGCTCATTCGCTCGCGCAGATAGGGGTCGGTCATGTGCATCATGCGCGCGCGCATGTCACTCTGCACCTTTTCGACCGCGGCTTCCGCAGTAAGACCGTTGTTGATCGCCTCCTGCAGCCGCCGCACCCAGCCACGGTCATTGGCAAACATCCGGTAGGCTTCGAGAACCGCACGATGCTCGCCTTCGAAGGCAACATCGCGCCGAGAAAGCATGTCGTCGATGGAAAGTCTGAGCGAATCGAGTGCGGTTTCGAGCCTGCCAAGCTCGACGTCGCTGTCTTCATTGAACAGCGCAGTGACGACGATGCGTGGCTCGTGCAACACCACATGCCCCAGTCCGACCCCTTCATTGAAGGGCAGGCCAGTCATGCTCACGGGACGACTGAGATCCAATTCTATGCCGGGACGCGTCAGTCTTGCCAGATCGCCGGTCGCGATCATTTCGGCAATGACCATTGCCACCGTTTCCAGAGCCTCGATCTCGTCCTCGCGGTAATGCCGCATGGTGCGGTTCTGCACCACGAGAACACCAAGTGTGCGGCCAGCCCTGAGTACGGGCACCCCGAGGAACGAGTGATAAACCTCTTCACCCGTTTCCGGCAGATAGGTAAAAGCCGGGTGTTTTTGCGCGTCGGAGAGATTGAGCGGGCGTGCGCTGGCGGCGATCGTGCCGACAAGGCCCTGGCCCAGACGAAGCTGTGCCAAATGAACAGCGCCCGGGTTTAGACCCTCCGTCGCATAGAGCTCCAGCATCGAATCGGCGCGTAGCACATAGAGCGAGCACACCTCGGCGACCATGTTCTGTGCAATTTCGCGAACGATATGGTCGAGCCGCTCTTGTGGATCGAGCGCCTCGGCCATCAATTCCCGCAATCGCCTTAACAGCACCCTCGGGCCGCCGGCAGAATCTCGCATCGAACCCCTCTCCCTTGGCCAATGCCAGCCGCTTGCAGGAGCCAGGCAGAAGCCGGTTTTCGGGTTGTTGTTTTCTACTGCTTATCGAGACCGTAGACAGAATGCAAAGTGCGGACGGCCAATTCTGCATAAGGACCGTCAATCAGGATCGAAATCTTGATCTCGGACGTGGTGATCGCACGAATGTTGATACCCTTCTCGGCCAGGGCCTTGAAGGCGATTGCCGCGACGCCGGCATGGCTGCGCATCCCGATGCCTATCACTGAAACCTTGACCAGTCCCGCTTCCGACTGGATCGCGTCAAAGCCGATCGTTTCACGGACCTTGTCCAGAACAGCGACAGCCTTCTCCAGATCCCCTGAGGGTACAGTGAAGGTCATGTCCGTGCGCGAACCATCCTCGGAAATGTTCTGCACGATCATGTCGACATTGATATTGGCCTCGGCCAGCGGGCCAAAAATGCCGGCAGACACGCCTGGGCGATCCGCAACGCGACGAAGCGATATCTGCGCCTCGTCCTTGGCGTAGGCGATGCCGGTGACGACTTGCTGTTCCACGATTTCATCCTCATCGCAAATGAGCGTACCGGGCGGGTTGTCGAAATCACCCATACCCGGCGCATCCGGATCCTCGAAAGACGATCTGACAAAGGTTCTGACCTTGTGCACCATCGCCAGTTCCACCGACCGCACCTGCAGCACCTTGGCTCCAAGCGATGCCATTTCGAGCATTTCTTCAAACGAAATTTTCGGCAGGCGGCGCGCCTTTGGCTCGATGCGCGGATCAGTGGTGTAAACACCATCAACATCGGTATAGATATCGCATCGGTCAGCTTTCACCGCAGCAGCGACAGCAACGGCGCTGGTGTCGGAACCGCCCCGCCCAAGCGTTGCGATGCGATTGTCAGGACCGATGCCCTGGAAACCAGCGACGACGGCAACCTGGCCCATTCCCATGCGACGAACGATCTCGCTGCCGTCAATATCCTCGATGCGCGCTGCACCATGTGCGTTGTCGGTACGGATCGGAATCTGCCAACCCTGCCAGGAACGGGCGTCAACCCCCATGGACTGGAGAGCGATCGCCAGCAAGCCGCTGGTGACCTGCTCTCCCGATGCAACGATAGCGTCGTACTCGCGCGCGTCGAAAAATGGAGATTCAGCACCCGTCGCCTTGGGCATAGCCTGCGCCCAGCCAACCAGTTCATTGGTCTTGCCGGACATCGCCGAGACGACAACGGCGACCTCGTGCCCGGCATCCGTTTCGCGTTTGACATGGCGCGCCACATTATGGATGCGGTCGATATCGGCGACGGAGGTTCCGCCGAACTTCATCACGATGCGCGCCATGGGAACGGAGTGCCTTTGCTCGGAAATTCCAACCACCCAGAAGAAGTGGCCACAACACGACGCAGCAGCGGAGCCCCACCCTGCGCCGCGCACTCCATACCCAAAAGATCCATTATCTGCAAGCAATGTGAAACGGCGTTCGAAAGCCCGAAAAACCACGCGGTCGTGAACGGTGCCATTCTCGCAAACAGACCCACCGAGGATCGTGTGACAATTCCCGACTTGACAATCCGTCGCCACATCCCGACTTCATGGTCCAGGCTAGAGCAACACCCAGCGAGGGGCTTTCCATGTCCGAAGCGCAGCACACGACAATCGACAAACGAGAGATCGAGCATTTTTCGTCGCTTGCGGCTGAATGGTGGAATCCGGCCGGCAAGATGGGGGTCCTGCACAAGTTCAATCCTGTTCGCCTTGCTTACATACGCGACCATGTAGCGGCTCATTTCGGCCGCGATCCCCACGCGGCAAAGCCCTTTGCTGGCCTTCGCATGCTCGACATCGGGTGTGGCGGCGGGCTCTTGTGCGAACCCATGGCGCGTCTCGGTGCAGAGGTGGTCGGTGCAGACGCCTCCGAAACCAACATCGAAGTCGCAAAGATTCATGCCGAGCAGAGCAAGCTTTCCATAGATTATCGCGCCACCACCGCAGAGGCCCTGGCCGACGCCGGTGAAAGCTTCGATATCATTCTCAACATGGAAGTGGTCGAGCACGTTGCCGACGTGGATCTGTTCCTGGCCAAGTGCGGCGCCATGCTGAAGCCCGGCGGCTTGATGTTCGTTGCCACCATCAATCGCACGCTGAAAGCCTGGGGACTGGCAATCATAGGCGCGGAATACGTGCTCGGATGGCTGCCCCGCGGCACACACCAATACGAGAAGCTTGTACGTCCGAAGGAACTGGAAGAGGGTCTCGCCGGAGCGGGTATCAAGATCGTCGACCGCACCGGCGTTGTCTACAATCCGCTCGGCGACCGCTGGCAGCGGTCGCGCGATATGGATGTCAACTACATGGTCGCCGCGACAAAACCCCTCGCTTGAACGGCATCAGTTTTGATCGTCGGGGAACAGCGGCAACGGCATGAACTCGACGCCGTCTTCCAGTAGAGAAGCAGCTTCTTCGGATGTCGCCTCACCATAGATGCCACGCGCTTCGGTTTCGCCGAAGTGAATCTTGCGCGCTTCCTCGGCGAACCGGTCGCCGACATAATCCGCATTTTCACGCACCTTCTTCGACAGTTCCTTAAGCTGGGCAAGCGCTTTCTTCTGCTGCTCGCCCATGGCGAGCGCGATCTGCTCGCGTCGCTTGCCGGTCGAAACCGCCGGGGCCATCAGAGCTTTCTGCACACTGGAAGTGCCGCAATGCGGGCATGAAACGAGACCGCGTTCATTCTGCGCATCGAAATCCGCATTGTTGCGAAACCATGCTTCGAATGCGTGGTCGTGCTCGCAGATCAGGTTAAAACTGATCATGAAGCCTTCCTCTCAGTCGAAGCGCCGCCCGAAATACGCGCCACCGAGAAATCACGCGCGTTTTTCAAGTTTGGAATCTTCGCGCGCGCCGCGGCCACCCGATCGAGGTCCAGTTCGGCAATCGCAACACCCGGTGCGTCTCCACTCACCTCGGCCAGGATCCGTCCCCAGGGATCGACGATCAATGAATGGCCGTAGGTCTCGCGTCCGTCCTCGTGCAACCCGCCTTGAGCAGCACTGATCATGAAGGCACCATTCTCGATGGCACGAGATCGCACCAGAACATGCCAGTGCGCTTCACCAGTCTGGCGCGTGAAGGCGGCCGGTGCGGTCAGCACCTGGGCCTCAGCCCGTGCCAACGCCCGGAAAAGTTGCGGGAAGCGCAAATCGTAACAGATGGCAAAGCCAAGCCGACCGAAGGGAAGATCGGCCACAACAGCCCGATCCCCCGGGGCATAAGTGGCAGATTCGCGCCAGCTCTCGCCATTGTCGAGATCCACATCGAACATATGGAGCTTGTCGTAGGTGGTGATCAATCGACCTTCTGGTCCGAATAAAAAGGCTCGGTTAGCCACACGTCCATTATCGAGAGCTACGGCTGTGGAGCCAAGGTGCACATAGATCGACAATTCCTGCGCGAGAGCCTGTGCCCGATCGATCACCAGCGTCCCGCGCGGGCCGGCAATCCGCGACTTCAGATCTTCCCTGCTGCGCACAAGAACGCCCGTCATTTCAGGGCTTTGTACATATTCAGCGCCCTGCCCCGCCGCCTCCCGCACCAGAGCCTCGAATGCATCGGCATTCGCCTCCGGCTCCGTGCCGGAACGCATTTGAAGAGCTGCAGCGATGAGCTTGCTCATGCTTGTCCCTCCGCAAGCAAGGCATCGAGTTTTCCATCGCGCTCAAGCGCATGAAGTTCGTCGCAGCCGCCCACATGGGTATTGCCGATAAAAATCTGCGGAAAAGTCGAGCGACCATTCGCACGCTGGATCATCTCTTGCCGCAGTTCATCGGAAAAACTGGCATCGTGCTCCGTATAGGCAACCCCCTTGCTGTCGAGCAAGCGCTTGGCCGCACTACAGAAGCCACACATCATCCGGGTATAGATCGTCACATTAGCCATAGTCGGTCCCATACTCTTCACGGGGCTTATATAGGGCCTTGATCCTCGGCCCGGAAGTCCCCAGGCAGAACACGCGCAAAGGTCAACACATCGACCTGCCCGGCACCGGCCCTTTTCAATATGCGCGCTGCAGCCGCCACCGTCGCACCGGTCGTGTAGACATCGTCCACCAGAAGGATGCGTCGTGATTTGACGTGAGGCAGAGCCGCATCAGGAACATGAAAGGCGCCGCGCACATTCGCTTCGCGCTCTCGAGCGCCCAATCCGACCTGCTGGCGCGTTCGGCGTTTTCGGATCAGCGCTTCAGGTGCGTAGGAAAGCCCCGCACCACGCGCAACTGCACGCGCCAGTTCTGCCGATTGATTGAACCGTCGAGACAGGAAACGGGCACGATGCAAAGGAACCGGGACCACCAGATCGCACTCCGGCGTGAGTTCAGCACCGGCGCGGAGCATCCATCGTGCCATCCAGGGAGCGAGATCCGTTCGATCCCGAAACTTCAGCGCCTGCACCAGCCCCCGCGCCACTCCCTCATACACCACGGCTGATCGCGCCCGTGCGAAGGGTGGCGGAGATGCGATCGCTTCGGCAGAAAGTATGGCATAGCCGAGATCAAGAGAAAATGGCGTCCCCATCACCGGGCACCATGGTCTCTCCAGAAAACGCAACCGTCCCCAGCAGGACGGGCAAAGCGTCCCTGGTTCCGTGACCAGGCTCGAGCAACCAACGCACACAGGCGGGAAAAGCGCCCGTTGCAGCCAACCCGTCATCAAAACCGATAATCGCGAAACACCCGCAGCCACCACGATCCCCCCAAGTCAGCACGTCCCCGAGGCTTTGCGCTTTGCGAGCATAGCAATTTTATGCGATGGCGCATCCTCAAACGGAGAATGATCGATGGAACTACTCTTCGACAGCGAATTGGCCCTTCTGCGCAAGAAGCGCGCCTTGAAACAGGGCGACCCGGGCGCGCGCTTCCTGATGAACCGGGTCGCAGACGATCTGGAAGAGCGGCTATCGACCGTGGACCGGCAGTTCGATCAAGCCGCTGCCGTATTCTGCCTTACGAATGATGCGGCGCGCGCAATGCTTTCAGGCGGCAAGACAAAAATCGTCACCCGCATCGAAGCGGATCCCGCGTTTCTCGATGGCGACGGGCGGATCGCAAATGCTGAAACATTGCCAATGGAGCCAGCCAGTCTTGACCTCATCGTCTCGCTTCTTAATCTGCACGAGGTCAACGACGTCCCTGGCATGCTTGCGCAAATCCGGCGCGCGCTGAAACCGGACGGGCTGTTTCTGGGAGCCATGGCCGGCGCCGGCACACTCCAGGAATTGCGTGAGGTTTTGCTGGCTGCGGAGACCGAACTTTCTGCAGGCGCAGCACCGCGCGTGAGCCCCTTCGCGGATGTTCGTGATGTGGGCGGCCTTCTTCAACGGGCGGGCTTCGCGCTACCAGTGGCCGATCTGGAAACCGTCACGGTGCGCTATGCGACCATGTTCGATCTGATGCGCGATCTGCGATCCATGGGCGCGACCAGTATCCTCACTGCCCGATCCCGCAAGCCGGCGACACGCGCGCTTTTCATGCGCGCGGCGCAGCTTTATGCGGAGCGTTTCTCCGATCCCGACGGACGCATCAGGGCAAGCTTCAACATTGTCTGGATGTCCGGCTGGGCCCCGCATGAATCCCAGCAGAAGCCACTGGCTCCCGGAAGCGCCAAGATGTCTTTGAAGGACGCCTTGGAAAACAGCCAAAAGAAATAGCCCCGTTTCGGGAGGCCGGGACGGTGCTAGTCAGCGGGCTTAACCTGATCCGCTACGTGTTGATAGGTGGCCGAAAGCTGCTTGCCCGTCTGGGTTGCGCCGACAACAATAGCGAGCGAAATCAAACCCGCGATCAACGCATATTCAATCGCAGTCGCGCCTGATCTGTCCTTGAAAAACTGACATCCCATTTCCGGGTCTCCCCCTGAATAAAGGACGACATTAAGCGGAAAGACTTAAGAAACCCTGAGACCTCCAGGTGCCTCGTCAGCAGTCCCCGCTATGCAAGCCATCCTGATGGATAACGCATACAGAATTGCGGGATGGCTGCAGCACGCTTCTTCGGATCGTGTAGTTTCGGCCGTCACGTTTGGTGGAGGCGGTGGTGATCGGATCTATGCCGAACGGCGCTCCGATCTGCGCCACATGCGAACGGGTACGCTTTTCGGCGATCGGTGTCAGGATAAGCGCAAGCGCAACGCCTGCGGTGCCAAACAGCAATGCGACCCGAAGGGCACCCATCCCCATATGACCAGCCCGCGCGGTCCAGTCCGCGCGTTCCACATCACTTGCATCGCTGAATGTCATAACAACCCCTCACCGCAAGGTTAAACCCAGCCGCGAATGCGGCGCGCGCCCACAATCAACTTGTCACTGTTGCGTAAACGAAGGCTTAACCCTGACCGGGCGGAGAAACAGGCTGGACGATTTAGAGTAGATCGATGAGGAAAGGTATCAGCGGCGCATCCGCCGGCGGCATCGGATAATCGCGCATGTCGCGGGGCCGCACCCATTTCAGCTCCTGCCCCTCCTGGGCCCGTGGCGTGCCCCAGAAACGGCGGCAGACATAAAGAGGCATCAGCAGGTGGAAATCCTCATAGGTGTGACTGGCAAAGGTGAGCGGCGCCAGGCAGGCCACCTTGGTCTCAATCCCGAGTTCCTCCTGGAGCTCCCGAACGAGCGTGTTCTCCGGCGTCTCTCCTGCTTCAACTTTTCCGCCCGGAAACTCCCACAGCCCCGCCAGAGCCTTCCCTTCCGGCCGTTTGGCAAGAAGCACCCGCCCGTCGGGATCAACCAAAGCGCAGGCCGCCACAAGAAGAATACGTTTAGACTGGTCGTTCATGGAGTGCGTTTCCTCTCAGCCGGCGGCGACGGTCAGGTCCGGGGCTGACGATAATGGTACGAATAGATTTCCCGGAAACCGAGCGCGCGATAGAGACGCACAGCCACGTCATTTCCAGCTTCCACTTGTAGCCACGCGCGCTCAGCACCGTGCGTTTGCGCCCATTTAAGCGCTGAAAGCAGAACACGGCGCCCATAACCCTTCCTACGCCAGGAAGGTCTCGTCGCGATCTCGAACAGACCGGCCAGGTCGCTGTCATGCACGCAAATCGCGGTGGCCACCGGCTCCTCGCCTTTTTCCAGAACGAAAAGCCCGGTCTCAGGCCGGATCGCACCGATGACCCGGGAAAGACCGGCTCGGTGAAGCTCTTCATAGCCGTGCACCTTAAGCGTCGCGTTGACAAAACGCCGGCGGTCCTTGAGCGGAATCTGATCCATGGCTTCGGACAAGTCGGCATCCTGGAGATCGAGTGCCATCACAAGCGAATGCCCAAGGGTGTTCCACCCCTGTTGATCGAGATAGCTGGAGATCTCCGGAGCTGCGAGTGGAGATAGCCGAAAAGTCACCGGTCGCCCATAGGCGCTGAACTGCTCCCTCGCCCGTTCGATGCGTGTTTCGAGATTCCGATAATCCCCCGGATCAAGCGGATTGATGGAATTCAGACGCTTCGCGGGATGACCCGCCGTCAATCGCAGAACCCAGGTCCCGTCATAGGCTACGGTTTCTGCGGGCCATGCACGCAAACCTGCCGCTTCAAAGCGGCGAATGACGGCGAAATCCTTTTTGACGTCCTGCCTCACCTGGCCTGGCACACCCTAGCTCCGATAGTCGCCATTGATGGCAACGTATTCCTTGGTCAGGTCGCAGGTCCAGACGGTGGCCTTGCCGCGCCCGATGCCGAGATCCACGCGCAGCGCAATCTCATCCTTTTTCATATAGGCAGAGGTTGCCTCTTCGGAATAGTCGGGATCGCGTTCGCCCTCATGAGCCACACGAATATCCCCAAACCAGATCGACAAAAGATCACGTTCGGCTGGTTCGCCAGCCTTTCCAACGGCCATGACCACCCGCCCCCAATTCGCATCCTCACCAGCCACAGCTGTTTTCACCAGCGGCGAATTGGCGATGGATAGAGCGATCTTCTTAGCCGAACGAGATGATTTCGCGCCGGTAACCGTGATCTCGAGCTGCTTGCGTGCGCCCTCGCCATCGCGCACGACCTGGAGGGCAAGGGTCTTCAGAATGCGATTCAGCGCTCGGCGGAACCCCACAAGATTGGGATCCTTCGCATCCGTGATAGTCGGCGCACCGCGCCTGGCCGCGGCCCCCGTTGCAAACATCATCAATGTATCGCTGGTGGAGGTGTCGCTGTCGACCGTAACGGCATTGAACGTCTTGCCCGTTCCCTTTGAGAGAAGCTCCTGCAGCACAGGCGCTGCGATCGGCGCGTCAGTGGCCACAAAAGAAAGCATGGTCGCCATGTCCGGCGCGATCATGCCAGCACCCTTGGCGATACCGTTGATGACCACATCCACCTCGCCCATCCGAACAGTGGCGGTGGCGACTTTTGGATAGGTGTCCGTGGTCATAATGGCCTTAGCAGCCGCCAGCCAGCCCTCCGGCTTCGCATCGGCCACCATCGCGTTCAGGAATCCGGTAACACGCTCGGCAGGAAGCGGTTCTCCGATCACGCCGGTGGACGCCATGAACACCGTGTCTTTTCCCGCGCCGACCGCCTTGGCCGCAGCTTCTCCAACAGCCGCCGTCGTGGCACGGCCCTTTTTCCCGGTAAAAGCATTGGCGTTGCCAGAGTTTACCACCAGGATACGCGCGGTCCCGCCCGCCAGGTTATCACGACAGAATTCGACGGGAGCGGAGGGGCATTTGGAGCGGGTGAACACTCCGGCCACCGTTGTGCCCTCCTCGAAGACCATCGTCAGGAGGTCCGTTCGTCCCTTGTATTTCACACCGGCTTCGGCCGTTGCGATACGCACGCCTTCCACAACAGGCATGGTCGGATATTTTTTTGGAGCGAGGGGAGAAACTGCAGCGGACATGGCCAGACTTACCAAATTTGCGATTTGTGGTGCATGTCGGTCTGCCCGAGTTTTTTTTCCGACGCAAGCCGAATCCAGATCCGCGCTGGTGTGGCGGAGCGCCCACTATCGTAAATAGAAAAAGCGGCGGACGTCTAACGCCCGCCGCTTTCAGATTGCGCTATCGTCAGTCCCTATTCGGACTTCGCCGGCTCAGCAGCATCGCCATTCCCGGAGGCCGCCCCTTCACGCTGTTTCTCGATCCCGTCAATGAACTCCTTGAGAGCCGGATCCTTGACATCAACCTCGGCAGCATCACGAAGAGCAGAAACTTCTTCGACATATTTCTCACGCACCAGCAAAGACCGCACCCGATCCTTCACAGCATCGAATGCCGGCGGTTGCTTGGCGCGCTTGTCCTCGACCTTGATGACGTGGAAGCCAAATTGAGTTTCGACCGGTTCCTTCGAATGTTCACCCGGATTGAGCGCAAAGGCGGCCTTTTCAAACTCCGGCACCATTTGCCCAGAAGTGAAATAGCCGAGATCCCCGCCATTGGCCGCCGCACCGTCGGTGGACTTTTCCTTGGCGATTTCTTCGAAATTGCCGCCCTCTTCGAGCTGCTTGATGATCGCCTCGGCTTCTTCCTTGGTTTTTACGAGAATGTGGCGGGCCCGCACCTCGTTGACAGCCGGGGCTTCCGCGATCTGCTTGTCATAGCTGGCGCGCACCTGTTCCTCGGTTACCGCGCCATCGACAACCTTCTCAATAAAGGCTGCATGCAGCGCCTGCTGACGCAGGAACTCAAGACGCTTGGCAAAGGCCTCGCTATCCGCCAGACCTTTTTCCTCGGCTTGAGAGGCCAGAAGCCTGATCTCGATCAATGCGGAGAGCAGTGCTGCGCGACGCTGCGGTTCAGGCAGATTTCCGAACTGCGCGCCGTACTCCTCACCAGCGACGGCCAAATCGCCCTCCGTTATCTCCATACCGTTGACTGTGGCGACGACGTCGGCATCGGCAGCATAGGCAGGCATGAAGCCTACGGCGGCCAGCGTCAGACCGGCCCCAACCTGAACGGCCAGGAAACGGCGAAACGATTTCAGCATGAAACTCTCCGTTCGTGATTCAGAATTTGCCCAAACCGCCCAGGAATATGGCGGAATTTTGCGCAAGAGCGCATGTTTAACGCGGCGTTGACATCACTCTTGGCCCCTCTTATCTGTCCTGATGTCCTGCGTCCAGAACCGTTTTCCGGGCGCTGATCGTAAAATAATTGCTCTCGCTCGGCACGATCGGGGTTGATCCCTGCTTCACCTGTGCCGTCTGTCAGGAAGTGAAAGGACCACTGGATGGTCAGTCTCGGCGGTCTCGCCCGCAAGGTTTTCGGCTCCTCC
The DNA here is from genome assembly GCF_020833685.1 of Nitratireductor sp. B36. Classification (GTDB taxonomy): domain Bacteria; phylum Pseudomonadota; class Alphaproteobacteria; order Rhizobiales; family Rhizobiaceae; genus Nitratireductor. The sequence goes on along the minus strand of NZ_JACKZY010000003.1, from coordinate 899,838 downwards.
AATGATCGTCGCGTCAAGGGTTTCCGCCCGCGTGTCGCCGCAATCAACGCGCTCGAAGACGAAATGAAGGCGCTGTCCGACGAGGCATTGCGCGGAAAAACGGAAGAGTTCCGCAAGGAGCTGGCCGCAGGCAAGTCGCTCGACGATATTCTTGTTCCGGCATTCGCCGTGGCCCGTGAAGCTTCGCGGCGGGCCCTCGGCATGCGGCCATTCGACGTGCAGCTCATTGGCGGCATGGTGCTGCATGAAGGCTGCATCGCCGAGATGAAGACTGGTGAAGGCAAGACGCTTGTCGCCACTCTTCCTGTCTACCTCAATGCTCTTTCGGGCAAGGGTGTGCATGTGGTCACGGTCAACGACTATCTGGCCACGCGCGACTCCGAGTGGATGTCCAGGCTCTATGGCTTCCTAGGCCTGACGACCGGCGTCATCGTACATGGCATGTCGGATGAGGAACGCCGCGCGGCCTACGCGTGTGACGTGACCTACGGCACCAACAACGAACTCGGCTTCGACTATCTGCGCGACAACATGAAATATGAGCGCGATCAGATGGTGCAGCGCGGGCATTCCTTCGCGATCGTGGATGAGGTCGATTCGATTCTTATCGACGAGGCTCGTACCCCGCTTATCATCTCTGGTCCGCTGGACGACCGCTCGGAACTCTATAACAAGATCGACACCTTCATTCCGCATCTGGTGGAAGAGGATTATGAAGTCGACGAGAAGCAGCGCACCGCGACCTTCACGGAAGAAGGTACGGAAAAAATAGAGAACATGCTGCGCGAAGCGGGCTTGTTCAAAGGTGATTCGCTTTACGACATCGAGAATGTCGCCATCGTTCACCACCTCAACAATGCCTTGAAAGCGCACAAGCTTTTCCAACGCGACAAGGATTACATCGTTCGCAACGGCGAAATCGTCATCATTGACGAGTTTACCGGGCGCATGATGCCGGGCCGCCGCTTCTCCGAAGGGCTCCACCAGTCTCTGGAAGCCAAAGAGAAGGTGGCAATCCAGCCTGAAAACCAGACGCTCGCCTCAATCACCTTCCAGAATTATTTCCGCATGTATGACAAGCTCGCCGGCATGACCGGCACGGCATCGACGGAAGCGGAGGAGTTTGGCAATATTTATGGTCTCGAAGTCATTGAGATCCCGACCAATCTGCCGATCCAGCGCCTTGACGAAGATGACGAGGTATACCGGACCGTCGAAGAGAAATACAAAGCCATTGTCCGGGAGATCAAGGAAGCCAGCGCCAAGGGGCAGCCAATCCTCGTCGGCACGACCTCGATTGAAAAATCCGAGTTTCTTGCTGAACGACTCCGGCAGGAAGGCATCAAGGATTTCGAAGTTCTGAACGCCCGCCACCATGAGCGCGAGGCCTTTATTGTCGCGCAGGCAGGCAAGCCCGGCGCCATCACGATCGCCACGAACATGGCTGGTCGCGGCACGGACATCCAGCTCGGTGGCAACCCGGAGATGCGAATTGCAGAAGAGCTGGGCGACATGGAACCCGGCCCCGAGCGCGATGCCAAGGAGCAGGCCATCCGCGAGGATGTGAAACGGCTGAAAGAGCAGGCGCTTGCTGCCGGCGGCCTCTACGTTCTGGCGACGGAGCGTCACGAAAGCCGGCGCATCGACAACCAGCTGCGCGGACGTTCCGGACGCCAGGGCGATCCCGGCCGCTCGAAGTTCTTCCTGTCGCTTCAGGACGATCTGATGCGCATCTTCGGTTCCGATCGGATGGACGGGATGCTGCAGAAGCTCGGCCTCAAGGAAGACGAAGCCATTGTCCATCCCTGGATCAACAAGGCGCTTGAAAAAGCGCAGAAGAAGGTCGAGGCCCGCAACTTCGACATCCGCAAGAATCTGCTCAAGTTCGACGATGTGATGAACGACCAGCGCAAGGTCGTTTTCGAACAACGTCTCGAACTCATGGACGGAGAAAATCTGTCAGAGACAGTCGCCGAAATGCGCCAGGACACGATCGACGATCTGGTTGCACGGCATATACCCGAGAAAGCCTATGCTGAGCAGTGGGAAACGAAGGAACTGCGCGAAGCAGTAAAAGCGTCGCTCAATCTGGATCTCCCCATCGATGAGTGGGCTCAGGAAGAAGGCATTGCCGAAGACGACATCCGCGAGCGGATCAGCGAGGCGACAGAGGCCGCGGCCAAGGACCGGGCCGAGCGCTTCGGCCCCGAGATCATGACCTATGTGGAGAAGTCCATTCTTCTGCAGACGCTCGACAGCCTGTGGCGCGAGCATCTGGTCAATCTCGATCATCTTCGCTCGGTTATCGGCTTCCGCGGCTACGCGCAGCGCGATCCGCTCAACGAGTACAAATCCGAGGCATTCGAGCTTTTTCAGGCGATGCTCAGCAATCTGCGCCAGGTGGTCACCTCGCAGCTCATGCGTGTGGAGTTGGTCAGGGAGGCTGCGGAGGCACCGCCACCGGAAACACCGGATATGCAGGCTCATCACATTGACGGCTCGACCGGAGAGGACGAGTTTGCAGATAGCGAGACGATAGCGCTCGCGCGCAGCGAAAACAGCGTCGTCCCTGCGGAGGAGCGCGACCCCAACGACCCCGCGACCTGGGGCAAGGTGGGCCGAAACGAAGCGTGCCCATGCGGCTCCGGAAAAAAGTACAAGCATTGCCACGGCGCTTTCGCCTGAGGCGTCTGCCCAGACCTGCATATAAAAGCCGGGGTAAACCCGGCTTTTTTGTTGGCTTTCCATCACCGGATCCGGTGCTGACCACCGCCTTTCATGATTCTTAAGCAGTTTGCACTAAAGCGTTGTGCACATGTCTTGAGAGGAGTGGGGTGGTGCGTTTTTCAGCCACGGGAACAGGTGATCGCTTGCTGCCGGCGCAGCTTGCTGAGCGCGTACGCCCGTGGCTCACCAAGGTCGACGGCCTGATCAACGCCCGAGACGCCCGCGGGGAGGCAGGCCGCAATGCACTCATCGCCTTCGCCATCCGCATCATCAACGCAGTGATCGCCTTTTTCAGCCAGGTTTTCCTTGCGCGTTGGATGGGCAGTTTCGAATACGGAATCTACGTGCTCGTCTGGGTGACAATGATCATCCTCGGCAACATTTCATGCCTCGGCTTTCATACGGCAATTATCCGCTTCATCCCGGAATACCGAACGAAAGGCGCGTTTGGGGAGCTGCGCGGCGTCAACATCGCCGGCCGGCTTTTCGTGCTGGCAACATCGACGATCTTCATGCTCGCGGGACTGTTGGGACTGTATTTTCTAACGCCGGTCATCGAGTCCTACTACATCGTTCCGTTCTACCTCGGCCTGATCTGCCTGCCGATGCTGGCGCTAAGTGACCTGCTGCAGGGTGTTTCTCGAGCCAATGCATGGGTGATCTGGGCCCTGCTTCCGGCCTATTTCATTCGCCCGTTGCTCATCCTGCTGTTCATGGCCGTCGCTGTGCTGAGCGGCTACGCACCTGACGCGACAACGGCGATCGTCACAGCCATCATTGCCACCTATGTGACGACACTGCTGCAGTTTGCGAGCATCACCACCCGCGTGGATCGCAACATGCCTTCCGGAAGGCCCCGCTATGAAATGAAGCACTGGGTCAGCGTCTCGCTGCCCATCTTTCTCGTCGAAAGTTTCTACTTTCTGCTCACCAACGCGGACGTGCTGATGGTGGGACGGTATATGGCTCCAACCGACGTCGCTGTCTATTTTGCCACCGTCAAGACGCTGGCCCTTGTGCATTTCGTCTATTTTGCGGTGAAGGCAAGCGTTGCTCAACGCTACTCCGCCTACATGCATGGCGGAGACCGGTCGGGGCTGGCAAGCTTTGCTGCGGAAACCGTCAGCTGGACCTTCTGGCCATCCCTCGCCATGGGCGTGATCGTGCTGATTATCGGCAAGCCGATGCTGATGCTTTTCGGCAGTGGTTTTACTGCCGGCTATCCTCTTCTGTTCCTGCTTGTCTCGTGTGTGGTCGCCCGAGCCGCCGTCGGACCTGCGGAAAGTCTGCTTACGATGAGCGGGTTTCAAAAAATCTGCGCCGCAATCTACGCCGTTACGCTCGGCATCAACATCGGTCTCAACATGATCCTGATACCACTCTACGGGCTGTGGGGAGCAGCGATCGCGACAGGTATTGCCATTCTCTTCGAGGCAGGCTCGCTATCCTTTATCGCTTGGCGGAAGCTTGGGATCCGCATGCTGGTCTTTCTCCCCCGCTTTCGAAAGGAGGCCAATCCGTGAGCATCCCCCCTCTCCTTGAAGAGACGAGCGGCGGCACGGGAGGGTCCGACAGTGATCTGGCCCGCGATGCCACGCTGGAACCCGATACCGATCGCCTCGCCTCGGTGACCACGGGCGACCAAAAGCGCAAACTCGCGGTTTATCCGGCGTCAGCCGGTTTCGAGCTGGTCGATGAACTGGATTATCTGGCAGCCCGTTCCATCGAGACAAACATATTTTTCAATCCGCGCTTTCTGGCTCCGGCCATGCCTCGATTGGAAGACCGGGAAGTGCGGTTGGCCGTGATCCGCGACGGAACGGAAGACCGCAGCCGATTGCGCCTTCTTGTTCCTTTTACGGTTGAACGTTCGCTCCTGCCCTTCAGCGTTCCGGTACTGCGAACCTGGGCAAATCCCTTCGGTCCGCTCGGCACCCCTCTAGTCGACTATGACGACCCGGCTGGCGTGATCGAGGATTTCTTCGCCATGCTCGCCCGGCCGCACCTTGATCTCCCGAAGGTTTTCGTCTTGCCGGATGTCGGCCTGGACGGCGCATTTGCCGCCATCCTGCGTACGGTGGTGGACGCGCGCAACCTGCCGTTCCAGATCACCAATCGGGTTGAGCGGCCGACACTCGAGAGCGCCCTGGATGGGGATACATATCTGCGAGATTCCTTGCGCTCACATCACTACCGCGAGTTCCGGCGCCTAAGAAGGCGCCTGGGAGAACTGGGCAACCTCGAATACCGCATTGCCCGCCACCCCGATGAAGTCAGGCACGGCGTCGAAGCCTTCCTCACCCTTGAAGCGTCCGGCTGGAAAGGACGGGAAAGAACCGCCATGGCGATCGATCGTTACCGTGCAGCCTTCGCACGGGAAGCGGTTCATCGCCTCTGCGAACGCGACATGTGCCGCATTCACATGCTGACGCTCGATGATGTGGTTATCGCCTGCCTAATTGTCTTCATTGAGAACGGCACGGCCTATACATGGAAAACGGCTTACGACGAAAGCTTCGCCACCTATTCTCCAGGCACGCTTCTCATGATCGAGGTCACGAAAACCCATCTCGATGACCCAAACATCATCATGACGGATTCCTGTGCGGTGCCAGATCACCCGGTGATGAGCCGCCTGTGGAGCGAGCGTCGTCCCCTGGGAACGATGGTCGTCGGGCTTACGCCCGATGCAGACCGCCACGTGCGTAAGGCAGCGGCCCAGCTTGGCCTGGCACGGCGTGTGCGCAATCGTCTGCGCATCATGCGCAATCGTCTGCGCGGCTGAGCACACGAGCGGGAACCATCCCTCCGCGAAGCCCGTTCGCCTCCCAGAGGCAAGCCTGTTATATTGGCGCAACACTGGAGGCCCGGTCATGCGTTTCAAAACCTTTCGCCGAGACCGCATCTCAAAGCCCATCTTCAACTGGGCCCGCAAGATCATGCCACCGATTTCCGAGACGGAACGGGAAGCGATCGATGCGGGGACGGTCTGGTGGGACGGCGAACTTTTCACCGGGGATCCTGACTGGGAACAGTTCCTGGCCATGCCGCCGGCGCGCCTTTCCGAAGAGGAGCAGGCCTTCATGGACGGCCCCGTGCGCGAGCTCTGCGCCATGGTCGATGATTGGACGCTCAAATGGCGCGATCGCGATCTCTCCCCCGCCGTTTGGAATTTCATGCGCAGGAACAAATTCTTCGGAATGATCATCCCGAAGGAGTTTGGTGGGCTCGGCTTCTCAAACACCGCCCATTCGGAGGTGGTGCGCACGCTCTCCTCTGCAAGCGTCGTCGCCGGCGTCACCGTAATGGTGCCCAACTCGCTTGGACCTGGCGAATTGCTCATGCATTTCGGCACCGACGAGCAGCGCAAATACTGGCTGCCGCGCTTGGCCGATGGGCGCGAAATACCGTGTTTCGGCCTTACCTCCCCGCACGCAGGCTCTGACGCCGCGGCGATGACGGACACGGGTGTGGTTGAATATGGGACCTGGAAGGGCAAGAAGGTCCTGGGCCTGCGGCTCAATTTTCACAAGCGTTATATCACGCTTGGGCCCGTAGCCACCGTAATGGGCCTCGCCTTCAAGATGCGAGACCCGGAAAATCACCTCGGCCGCAGAGAGGATCTGGGCATCACCGTCGCGCTGCTGCCGACCAGCACAAAGGGTGTGCGCCACGGCGACCGGCATATTCCGCAGTTCACCTTCTTCCAGAACGGACCGCTCTATGGGGAGGATGTCTTCGTGCCGCTCGACCACATTCTCGGTGGCGAGAATCAGATCGGTCAGGGCTGGACCATGCTGATGACGGCGCTCGCTGCCGGGCGCAGCATCTCGCTTCCCTCGCAGTCGGCCGCATCCGCCGCAATGTGCGCACGCGCCACCGGCGCCTATGCGCGGGTGCGCACGCAGTTCAACGTGCCAATCGGCTATTTCGAGGGCATTCAGGAGCCGCTGGCCGAGCTCTGCGGCAACGCCTATCTGATCGATGCGGCGCGGCGGGCAACACTTGCGGCGCTCGATGAAGGGCACAAGCCTTCGGTTATTTCCGCCATCATGAAATATCACGCCACAGAGCGCATGCGCCGTTCCGTCGAGCACGCGATGGATATTCACGGCGGCAAGGCAATCATAGACGGCCCGAGCAACTACATGGGAGCGGCCTATCGGGCGGTGCCGGTCGGCATCACCGTGGAGGGCGCCAACATCCTCACCCGAAATCTGATGATTTTCGGCCAGGGTGCCATTCGCTCCCACCCCTATATGCTCGAAGAATTGCTGGCGCTATCGCACGAGAACAGGGAGGAAGGGCTCGATCTTTTCGACAAGGCCTTCTGGAAGCATGTCGGCCATGCTTTCAAGACCGCCGGTCGCGCCTTCCTGCGTGGCTGGACCGGTGGCTTTCTGAGCCCTGCTCCGAAGGGAGCGGCAATGCCGCGTCACTGGAAAACCCTTTCGCGTCATTCCGCAGCCTTCGCTCTCCTGTCCGATTTCGCATTGCTCACACTCGGCGGATCGCTCAAACGCCGGGAGATGATTTCAGCCCGTCTGGGAGACATCCTTGCAGAACTCTATCTGCTGGGTGCCGTTCTGAAACGCTACGAAAGCGAAGGACGCTTCGCCGAAGACAAGCCAATCGTCGACTATCTCATGCAAGCGGGCGAGGCGCGGATGGGCATTGCTTTCCGTGGCGTTCTCGACAATTTGCCATCGCGGCCCGCCGCTTGGCTGGTGCGTTTGATCGCTTTCCCGTGGGGCGTTCCCAACCCGGTTCCTTCGGATCGTCTCATCACCAAGCTTGCCGAAATCCTTCTGAAACCCTCTCAGCAGCGGGACAGGCTGACGCCCGACCTGTATCTCGGTCAGGGGCACGATGCGCATCCCCTCAAGGATCTGGAACGTGCGTTCCGGCTCGTCGTCGATGCGGCCCCCATCGAGAAAAAGATGCGTGCCAAAAAGATCAGCGACGCACAGGAGGCCCACGATATGGATCTCATCAGCGATGCCGAATTCACGCAGCTGCGCGAAGCGCGGGACGCTGTCGAGAAGGTTATCGCTGTCGACGCCTTCCCCATGGAAGAGATTTCGGCAACAGCTGCACAGCATAAGACGAAAAAGCCCGCCGCCCGGCGCAAAACGCCGCAGCGGCAGGCTGCTGAATAGAGAGCTGCGAGCCGGAATTATCGTGTCGGGACCGGTGTCTCACCGCGGTAGTCATAAAAGCCGCGGCCGGTCTTGCGGCCAAGCCAGCCGGCTTCAACGTATTTTACCAGCAGCGGGCATGGACGGTATTTGGAATCGGCCAATCCCTCGTAAAGCACCTGCATGATCGACAGGCAGGTGTCGAGGCCAATGAAATCGGCAAGTTGCAATGGGCCCATCGGATGGTTGGCGCCGAGTTTCATCGCCGTGTCGATGGCTTCAACCGTCCCCACGCCTTCGTAGAGCGTGTAAATTGCTTCATTGATCATCGGCAACAGGATGCGGTTCACGATGAACGCGGGGAAATCCTCCGCCACCGTAATCGTCTTCTCGAGGCTTTCGACAAAGCCGCGTGCCTTCTCAAACGTGTCATCTTCCGTGGCGATGCCGCGCACGAGTTCCACCAGCTTCATCACCGGAACGGGATTCATGAAGTGAATGCCGATGAAGCGCTCGGCCCGATCAGTCTGTGCGGCAAGGCGCGTGATGGAGATCGATGAGGTGTTGGTGGCGACGATGGCCTCCGGATTCAGCACAGGGCAAAGCTGCGCGAAAATCTTGCGCTTGACGGTTTCATCTTCGGTCGCCGCCTCGATCACGAGGTCCATATCGGCGAGTGCTTCCATGGTGGTGGCCGGAGCAATGCGCGCCAAGGCGTCCTGACGAACCTTGTCTTCGAGTTTTCCCGATGAAACCTGCCGCGCCATATTGCCGGAAATCGTCGCTATACCCGCCTCGATCCGCTCGGCGGAAAGATCGTAGAGCTTCACGTTATAGCCCGCCAGCGCGGCGACATGGGCAATACCGCTACCCATTTGGCCCGCGCCAATCACACCCACTTTCTCAATCTTTCCAGTCATGTCGAAAACCCCGTGAGATGCGACCTGCACCCTTCGTCAGTGTTGTTGCGCTGCAAACTAAATGGGAGGCGCAATGGCGTCTACCCCCGCGCGGAAAATCCTTCCGTGATGTCCGTGCGGTGTTCGCTTTGGTGCCGCAAACAAAAAAGACCCCGCTCGAAAGCGGGGCCGTTGCCTGAGATTCCGGTGTTCTTGTTACAGGCTCAGAGCGCCTTCTCGAGCTCCGGCAGCACATCGAAAAGGTCTGCAACCAGGCCATAATCGGCGACCTGGAAGATCGGGGCTTCTTCATCCTTGTTGATCGCTACGATCACCTTGGAATCCTTCATACCGGCCAGATGCTGGATCGCACCGGAAATGCCGCAGGCGATGTAGAGATCGGGCGCAACCACCTTACCCGTCTGCCCCACCTGCCAGTCGTTCGGGGCATAGCCCGCATCGACAGCTGCGCGCGAAGCGCCAACAGCAGCTCCCAGCTTGTCCGCAACAGGCAGGATGACTTCGTTGAACTTCTCTTCCGAGCCCAGCGCACGACCGCCCGAAATGATGATCTTGGCAGAAGTCAGTTCAGGCCGGTCGCTTTCTGCGATGCGGTTTTCCACGAATGCCGAAAGGCCGGCATCAGCCGGCGCGTCAACGCTGTCCACCGCGGCAGAGCCCCCTTCGCCTGCCGCCTGGAAGGACGATGTGCGCACCGTAAGCACCCGCTTGGCGTCGGTTGCCTCGACGGTCTGGATCGCGTTGCCGGCATAAATGGGGCGCTTGAACGTCTTGGCATCCACCACTTCGATTACGTCGGACACCTGCATGACATCGAGCAGGGCCGCGACACGCGGCATGACATTCTTGCCCGTTGTCGTCGCCGGCGCGACAAGCGTGTCGTATCCGTCAGCCAGAGAAATCACGAGGTCGGCGAGCGGCTCGGCAAGTCGCTCCGCAAGCGCATCGCTTTCTGCGAGCAGAACCTTGCGCACACCCGAAAGCTTCGCCGCTGCGTCGGCGGCGGCCTTCGCGTCTTTGCCAGCTACAAGCACATCCACATCAGAGCCGATCTGGCTCGCTGCGGCGAGCGCCTTGGCGGTCTGATCGGAAAGGGTTTCGTTATCGTGTTCGGCAATCAGAAGAATAGCCATTTTGTCTCTCCCTCTCCGTTAAAGCACGCCGGCTTCGTTTTTCAGCTTGTCGACAAGCTCGGCCACCGAGCCCACCTTGATGCCCGCCTTGCGGCCGGCCGGTTCCTCGGTCTTGAGCACCTTCAGGCGCGCCTTCACCTCGACGCCGAAATCGCCGGGCTCCTTGGTGTCGAGCGGCTTCTTTTTGGCTTTCATGATGTTCGGCAGAGAAGCATAGCGCGGCTCGTTCAGGCGCAGGTCCGTTGTCACGATGGCCGGCAGTTTGAGCTCGACCACCTGGAGACCGCCATCCACCTCACGCGTCACCTTGGCCTTGCCGTCTGAAAGCTCCACATCCGAAGCAAATGTTCCCTGGCTCCAGCCAAGCAGCGCGGCCAACATCTGGCCGGTCTGGTTGGAATCGTCATCGATGGCCTGTTTGCCGAGGATCACGATTTCCGGCTTCTCCTCCTCGACAACGCCCTTGAGGATCTTCGCCACGTCAAGCGGCTCGACCGCCTCGTCGGTCTTGACGAGGATCGCGCGGTCAGCGCCCATGGCGAGCGCGGTGCGCAGCGTTTCCTGAGCTTTCTCCGGGCCAATCGAAACGGCGACAATTTCCTCAACCTTGCCGGCTTCCTTCATGCGGATCGCTTCTTCAACCGCGATTTCACAAAACGGGTTCATCGCCATTTTGACATTCGTCAGCTCGACACCGGAGCCATCCGCCTTCACGCGGGGCTTCACATTGGCGTCAATGACCCGCTTGACCGGAACAAGGACTTTCATGCGCAATCACCTTCCATGGTGGACTTCGGTTCTGATGCTGGATACCAGCAGATGGACGCGCCGGATGGCTGAATGCCGACATGTGCAGGGAAATTCAGAACACTCCTCCTCCCCCCTTCATGCGGCATGCCGCCGGAGTTGGCGGGACCGTAGAGAGGCCTGACGTTCACGTCAATATGCAGAAATGTCCTATTGCCGCCCCCAGCGCGGCTGCTCGGTTTCCAGAGGGCGCGCAACATCCGGCTTTTCAAGCTCCACCGCCCGCGGTTTCTCCAAACGCTTGTCAAACAGGGGCACATCCCTGCGCCGCAGGATGACCACGAGGGCCGCCCCGGCGAGAATGCCTCCCGCATGAGCCGCCCAGGAAATCTGGTTTTCCGTATCAATCATCAACATCAAGAACTGGAAACCGATCCACAACGCGAGAAGGATGAAGGCCGGAACGCGAATGGGAATGCGCGCGAAAGCCAGCACCCAGACTTTCACCCGAGGATGCAGGATCAGATAGGCAGCGACAATACCGGCAATGGAACCGGAAGCGCCAATGAGCGGCGCATTGGAATCCGGCGCTATGAAGCCGTGCATATAAGCTCCCGCAACCGCACAGGCGAGGTAGAAAATCAGATACCGGAAATGCCCCAGCGCATCCTCGACATTGTCGCCAAACACCCACAAAAACAGCATATTGCCGCCCAGATGCAGCAAGTCGCCATGCAGGAATGAATAGGTGATGTAGGTGAGCGGTTCCGGAACCAGATCAAGCTCTGGCGGAAGGATCGCCAGATCATTGGAAACGGACGGGATATAGCCCAGCCCAAGCGCAGCGGCAAAGGCGAAATCCGTGCCTCCCACCGCCGTCACCAGATAGGCGATCACGTTGACCGCTATGATTGCCAGCGTGACATATTGCCGTTTGATGTGCCGCAGGCTGTTGGCATCGTGCAACGGTATGAACATCGGAGCCCTCTTTGCGGGCCCCGATCCCGGCCCGAATATCTCAGCGGTTTTGCCCGGGCACCCATAGCACGTCTAGCGCACCATTGTCATTGACGGCGCGTGAAGCAACGAACAGGAAATCGGAGAGGCGGTTGATGTAGCGCATGGCCGCATCACTGACGATCTCACCTTCGACTGTGCGCAACTCCACCATCAGCCTCTCGGCACGTCGCGAGACAGTGCGCGCGAGATGGAGTGCAGCAGCAGCGGGCTTGCCACCGGGCAGCACGAAAGAGCGCAACGGCGCCAGCTCGGCATTCAGGGCATCAATATCGGCTTCCAGCCGGTCCACCTGGCTCTGCACGATCCGCAAAGGCTCGTATTCCAGCGCCTCGCCGGTATCGGGCGTCGAAAGATCAGCTCCCAGATCGAAGAGATCATTCTGGATGCGCGCCAGCATCGCGTCGATGCGCGGCTCCGATTCTGCCAGATGGACACGTGCCATGCCGATACAGGCATTTGCCTCATCGACGGTGCCATAGGACGCAACCCTGAGATCGGATTTCAGGCGGCGCTCACGCGAGCCGAGACCCGTTGTCCCGTCATCGCCCGTGCGCGTGTAAATCTTGTTCAGCTTGACCACGGAGCGCCTCAGCCACCCTTGGAACGCGCGTAGTAAAGCGCAAGTACGACAAAGACGATGGCAACAGCCTGCAGGATAACGCGAGCCTGCATAAGCTTGTTCGACGTGTTGGCCGAGCCGCCGCGCATCATGTTCATGAGACCGCGAATGAGGACGATAACGACCGCCATCATCACAAGGATGGAGAGAATATTGAAGACTGTGGACATCGCGGCTTTCTTTTTGTTTCAGCCCTGGTTCGACAGGAAGCGATACAACATGCGCGCCGGAAGCAGCCGTTTCAATGCGACACCGATACGCGCCGGCGTGGTTACCACATAGTGCGGCCTTGGGCGCGGGGAAAGGAGCGCGTGAGAAAGTCGCGCATAGACCGCGTCGGGCCCGAGCTTGAACCGCGACTTCACCCCGCCTTGTCTCAAACGTGCAAGCTGACCTTCATAGGCTTCCCGATGCGCGGAGTTTTCGTGATCGATATAACGCTCGAACCACGGGAGTCCGTTGCTTGCAATTCTGGACTCGATGGGCCCCGGTTCAATCAGGGAAACGTGAATGCCCGACCCTTCAAGCTCCGCGCGCTGGCACAGCATCAATCCTTCGAGTGCATGCTTGGAGGCAGCGTAAGCACCACGGTACTTTATAGGAATGAGCCCCAGGATCGACGAGCAATGAACAATGCGACCATGCCCCTGCCGCCGCATCGCGGGAACGAGGCGCTGCGTAAGATCGTGCCAGCCGAAAACATTGACCTCGAACTGGTGACGCAGCGCTTCCACAGGAAGATCTTCCACGGCCCCAGCCTGGGCATAGGCTCCGTTGTTGAAAAGCGCATCGAGTGAACCGCCGGTGCGATCGAGCACATCATCCACGAGCGCTATGATCGATTCAGGCTCCGAGTAATCGAGGTAGAAGGCGTCTATCCCCATCTTTTCAAGGGCTTGACGATCTTTCGGCCTACGCGCCGTCGCAAAAACGCGCCAGCCATCTCTGCGCAGGGCCTCGGCACACCATGCGCCTATGCCGGAAGAGGTTCCGGTAATCAGGATCGTCCGGTTGCTACCCATGAAATTCCTGTCAGCACTTGTCTATAAGTGTCCCGGTTTCACATATTGGCCTGAGCGAAACAACCAAAAGCAATGTCGACAGCCACGAAGGGAAGTGCCGTGCGCGGATTGAAAGCCACCAGACGTATCATCGGTGATGCGCTTGGCCACTTCAACACGGATGACGGCTGGGCCATGTCCAGTCACGTTGCCATCTCGGCGCTGATGGCGCTGTTCCCGTTTCTGATATTTGCCACTGCCCTGGCGAGTTTCCTTGGCGCAGACTCTTTTTCGCAACAGGCGGTCGATCTGATTTTCGATACCTGGCCCAAGGAAGTTGCCGAGCCGATTGCAAGAGAAGTTCACAATGTGCTCGGTGTGCGCCGCAGCGATGTGCTGACCTTCGGTGTCGTATTGGCTGGTGTTTTTGCCTCCAATGGGGTGGAGGCGCTGCGCCTTTCTCTCAATCGCGCCTACCGGGTCAGCGAAAAACGCTCGATCTTCCGCCTGCGCGCGCAAAGCCTGTTTTTCGTGCTCGTTGCAACGGTCGGCTTTCTTGCCATCAGCATCCTGCTCGTCATCGCGCCGATCGCCCTGCGCATCGCCGCCAACAATTTGGAGTGGATTGCCCCTTATGTCGGCACCATCACGTTCTGGCGCTATGTGATCGCGCTGACCGTGCTCATTCTTGCGCTGATATCAGTACATCTTTGGCTGCCAGCCGGTCGGCGCAGCCTGTGGGACGTGCTGCCCGGTGTTGCGTTCACACTCCTGGGATCCTTTGTCGGATCAAGCCTTTTCGCAGCCTATCTCGGGCGCTTCGGCAGCTACGCCAGCACCTATGCCGGTCTCGCATCCATCATGATCGCCGTGGTGTTTCTCTACATCATTTCCGCCGTGTTCATTCTCGGCGGAGAATTGAACGCCTCGATCAAACGCTACCGCGAAGCGCGAGCGGTCGCCGCGGCCGGCTGACGCACTGAACGCCGCGTCGCAAGCGCCACGCCAAAGGTCGTGATCGCCATACCTACAAGCTGCACAGGCGTCAGTGTCTCGTCAAACAGGAACCATGCCATCAGCGCCGTGACAGCGGGCACGAGATAGAAGAGCGATGCGACGCGCGCCACCTCGCCTTCTCGAATGAGGATCATCAGAAGGAAGATCGCGCCCAGCGACAGCACGAAAACCAGCCACGCCATGGCAAAGACCAGTTCACCGTTGAGCACGAAGTGCTGCGTTTCGAACAATAGCGAGACCAGAAACGTGACAGCCCAACCGCCGACATATTGATAAAGCGTGACTGTCACCAGATCAGCAGTCGCCACGAAACGCTTCTGCCAGACGGTGCCCACGCTCATGGCGATCACCGCCACAACGGCCGCACCAATGGTCGCGACCGTCACACCGCCACTGATCGAGCCGAATTTTGGGGAAAGGACTGTCACCACACCGACCAGCCCCACCACAAGGCCAAGCCAGTGCTTTCCTGTCACCTTCTCGCCGAGAAACAGACCTGCAATGACCGCAGTCAGCATCGGCTGAAGCCCAACGATGAGGCCGGCGAAACCGGCCGGGAGACCGTTGCGCACTGCCCAGAAGACGCCTCCGAGATAAACGCCATGCATCAGAACGCCTGCTATTGAGGCGTGAAATGCATTGCGTGGGCCAATCGCCTTTGCCTTCACAAGGGGAATGATCAACAGAAGAACGCCAAAGGTCAGAGCAAACCGGATCCACAGAAATGTGAAGGGTTCCGCCCATGGCATCGCATAACGCGCCCCGATGAAACCTGTCGCCCAGAGGACGACGAACAAGGCCGGGATCGCCCTCGTAAGATCTTTCATCGGATGTGTCCCTGAATGCGAAAGCTCGAATCAACCGCGGCTTTAACAGCCCCCATGCCAGCAAGGAAAGCGAAACATTTCCATCTTAGGATCAATAGAAGTGATCCATGGCGCCGCCGGGAGTACGCAAATGTTGATGAAACTGGACACCAGCTGGCTGATCTTTGCCCTCGTGGCTGTCACGATGATCGCCTACCTTCTGTCGCTCGGTCTCAACGCGGCTCTGAAAGATGACGGGTTCGGTGCGATGGGCACCGCCATGATTATAGCCACCGCATTCTTCGGAACCGTCTATCTGGCCAACCGGAACGGGATTCGTTTCTCAAGTCTCACCGAAGGTGCACTCGCCGGTCTGGGTGGTGCTTTCGCGGTGCTTCTGATCCTGGTCGTGGCCAAGGCGCTTCTTAGGCGGCTGAGCTAGGCACCCCGATCATCCGCGCAATGTCATCCGGCGTCGCGCCGCTGTCGCGCAATGCGGCAAGGCTGGTGTCGCCACGGCTCTTCGAGAGCTTGCGACCGTCATCGTCAAGAATGAGGTCATGGTGGTGGTAGCGCGGCACCGGCAGACCCAAAAGTTCCTGAAGCACACGATGCACGCCAGTTGCGTGGAACAGATCGCGCCCACGCACCACATGTGTGATGCCCTGCAGCGCATCGTCGACCACCACCGATAGATGATAACTTGCCGGGATTTCCTTTCGCGCAACCACCACATCGCCCCATGTCTCGGGCCTTGCATGTATCAGGCCTGTCTCCCCTTCGGGTCCCTGACCCGTCTCCTCCCAACAAAGCGTGGTTCCGACATGCGCGATGGCCGCTGCCATATCGAGCCGCCATGCAAAAGGCGCGCCCTCGTCAATCAGAGCCTGACGCTCCCGTAAGCTCATATGGCGGTCCTCTCCAGGATAGACCGGCGCTCCGTCCGGATCGCGCGGCCAACGCTCGCCAATAGCTTCGTGCTCGGCGATGCGCGCCCGCACCTCTCCCCGGGTCATGAACGCCGGATAGACGAGCTCTGCATCGATCAGTCGATCAAGCGCGGCACGATAATCGTCAAAATGATCTGATTGTCGGCGCACCGGCACCTCCCAGTGAAGTCCCAACCAGGCCAGATCACGCAACACGCCATGCTCCAATTCGGGTGTGCAGCGGGTCACGTCGATATCTTCCATTCGCAGAAGAAAGCGTCCGCCCGCCTCCCGAGCCATGTCCCGGTTCAGGAGTGCCGAATAGGCATGACCAAGATGGAGTTGACCATTTGGGCTCGGTGCGAACCGAAAGACCGGTCGTGTCATGAGTGATGCTTGAATCGGGTTGCGGTCAGCATGTGACGATTGCTACGGCTTTCTTTCGCGCGCGGCAAGGACAGGCCACACCAATACGATGAAACGCATAGAGACTGATGCGGATATCTTGCGAGCCGTTGAGAGCCTTGTCGCACTCGACCCCCGCCTTCAGCCCGTGCGCGACCGTGCTGGTGATATTCCTCTGCGGCGCACGGAGCCCGGCTTTGCGAGTCTTGTTTCCATTGTCATATCCCAACAGGTTTCGCGTGCCAGCGCCGACGCCATCGAGGCGCGACTACACGGTTTGATCGACCCGCTCACGCCAGCCTCGATTGCCGCAGCAGGCGAAGCGCCCCTGATCGTCGCCGGTCTTTCCCGCGCCAAGCAGCGTACCATTGTGGCTCTCGCGCGGGCTGTTCTGGAGCATGGTCTCGATCTTGAAACACTCTGCGCACTTGAAGCCGAGGAAGCTGTCGACCGCCTCACGGCGATCCATGGAATTGGCCCATGGACAGCTCAGGTCTATCTTCTTGTCTGCGCTGGTCATCCTGATGTGTTTCCGGCTGGCGACGTGGCTTTGCAGGCTGCCGTGGCCGATGCCTTGTCTCTGCCGGATCGGCCCGATGCGAAAGGCCTGGCGAGGCTTGCCGAATCATGGGCGCCGCTTCGCGCCGTCGCCGCCCGCCTGTTTTGGGCCTATTATCGCCAGATGAAGGGGCAGGAAGCAGCGCCCTTGCCGCGTTAGAGGAAAAAAACTGCGAAAATCCAGATGTTTGACGTGTCATAAAGCAAAATATGCGCTTCACATTCCTGTCACGGCAGGCTTACAGTATCCGCATCGATCGACTTGGCCAGTTGAAGGAGCTTCAAGGACGTGACGATCGCGGCTTCGCCAGACAGCATGCCTGCTCTGGTGCTGAATGCGGACTACAGACCGCTCAGTTACTATCCCCTGTCACTGTGGTCGTGGCAGGATGCCATCAAGGCAGTCTTCCTCGACCGGGTCAACATTGTTGCCGAATACGACCAGCAGGTTTCATCCCCATCTTTCAAGATGCGGCTGCCGAGCGTGATCAGCCTCAAAACCTATGTAAAACCGTCGCGTTACCCTGCGTTTACGCGTTTCAACGTGTTTCTGCGCGACCGTTTTCAGTGCCAGTATTGCGGCACCCGTGAAGACCTGACCTTCGACCATGTCATTCCCCGCCGCCTCGGTGGCGTCACATCCTGGGAAAATGTCGTCGCGGCCTGTTCGCCCTGCAATCTAAAAAAGGGTGGCGTCATGCCCTCCCGTGCAAAGATGTGGCCGCAGCAAAAGCCCTTCCGGCCCACCGTGCAGGACCTGCACAACAATGGCCGACTTTTCCCGCCCAACTATCTGCATGAAAGCTGGATGGATTATCTCTACTGGGATGTCGAGCTCGAGCCCTGATAGAGAGCGAGCCACCTAAAACCTTCCAGGAAGAATGAAGCACTAGCGCTTGAATGCCGCCCGCAGTGCCACGAAGGCCCAAAGTGCGCTCGCAAGCACGTTCCAGCCGGCAAATGAGAGCCCCAGAAAACGGCCTGCGGCTTCGCTGCAGGATGGGGGAATCACCGCATTCAACTGGTCGAGCAGATTGCCTCCAAGGTTCTGGCTGGACGCGCCGGCACCGCAATCGGCCGGGCCTTCCCACCATTTCCACTCTACCCCGGAATGATAAACCCCAAGCGCCATTCCATAGAGCATCAACGCACCACCGATCAGCAACAGCCCGCGCGTGATGAGCGGAGGCGCCTTCAGCCATGAAGCCAGAACCGCAAGCAGCATCAGCGGCACGCCAATATAGTAGGGCGTACGTTGCTCAAGACACAGCATGCAGGGAAGGTAGCCACCGATATGCTCGAAGCCGAGCGCCGTGCCCACGGTTGCGGCCAAACCGAAAAAAAGCAAGCCGGCACTCAGGGTTTGTGTGGCACCGGTGGGAGCGGTCAGGGACATTGGGGGCCTCTAGAATACATAGCGGATGGTAACGAAGCCGCCGATCAGCAAAACCATGAAAAGGGTGAAAAGAAGGCCAAGGTTCTTCTCTATAAACGTCCGGATCGGGGCGCCAAACTTGTAGAGGAGCCAGGAGACCAGAAAGAATCGAAGGCCGCGACCGAGAATCGAGACGACCACGAAGACCGCAAGGTTGAGCCCTGTAGCGCCTGAAAAAATGGTCAACACCTTGTAGGGGAATGGTGTGACGGCAGCGAAAAGCACCCCCCAGCCACCCCATTCATTGTACCAGCCGGCCACTTGTTCAAATGCATTTTCCTTGCCGTAGAAGGCCAGGATCGGCTGCCCGACCGTTTCGTAAAGAAAGGCGCCGATTGCATATCCGAGAAGCGCACCAAGAACGGAACTCACGGTGCAGATCAACGCATAACGAAGCCATCTTGCGCGCTCCGAGAGCACCATTGGGATCAACAGAACATCGGGCGGGATGGGAAAGACCGAACTTTCAATGAAAGACACGGAGCCGAGCGCCTTCTCCGCATGCCGTGTGGCAGCGAGCGACATGGTCCAGTCATAGAGTTTGCGAAGCATGGAGGGCCCTCGGTGAGGTGTTTTGTCTAACCGCTGGCGCCCCTTGGCGCAACGGCGATGGTGAAAGAGGTGACAAGCGTGAGGATTTGCGACGTGAAGTGTTGACGCAAGCCCGCTTCCCCGTATAGTCCGCAACCTGTTCGTCCGTTCGCGGCGGGCCCCTGTGGCGGAATTGGTAGACGCGCTCGACTCAAAAGCGCCTCCCCTCTCTACGCACTACCACACAATCCCCATCCAGAACCACGGAGCTTTCCGCCATATGCTTCGGACAATCTATACGCATCTTCACACGGTCGTTCGCTCTATGTGGCAGAGAAATGCCACACAAAAAGTGCCCGCCTGTCACCTCCCAGACGAGACCAATTGGGAGGCAATGCTCCTCCTCTACAGTTTCATTGGGGTCGATGAGAACGGTGTCTGGTGGCGCGTCGAAACCCGCCAATGCAGGTGGACCGGCGTCATCATTCGCAAGACCAGGAGGATCACAAACTAATGGGCATCCACTCCATTCTCCTAGCTGACGCCCTCCAGAAGGGCTGGCTCGAAATCGAAGCCCGGAAGGGGTTCACCTCTGGGGACAAATATGTCCCTCCCCAGGTCGTCCTGTTTGCCAAGGTGCTGGGCGTACGTGTGCGCCTGCACCAACTCACTCAGACCGAAATTGAAGGCCTACTGACCGAGGTTGCTTAATGACTATCCACGTTGCACCGGCTCCACATCTCCATGACCGTTACGATGACCAGGTGGAGTTGGAGAAGGAAATGCTCGCCCTCGGAACCGAACGCATAAGGGACCGGATCAAGAAGGCCAAAGAGAAGAAGGACATGAACCGTATGCGGCCCTACCGGAGCTTACTCCAGGAGTGGGTCATCCCGGTCTCCGAGGAGATCAACAGGTGGGTAAGGGAGGCGAGCAAGAAGCGGGGTGTACGTCCAATCGCATTACCGCGTCTGAAAGAACTCGATGCGGATACAGCGGCAGTCGTGGCCCTCAAGTCAATCCTACGGATGCTGGGCATCGAGAAGCGCTACATCCTCTCAATAGCTGTAGAGATAGGAACGTGGTGTGAGCATGAAGCCCGCTGTAAGATGTGGGAGGAATGGCTCCCTAAAGACTGGAAAGCCACCCAGGCCCACTACCGGAAGCGCGGCTCCAACTCGGCCCACATTCGACGCTCACAAATCTCCCTCTTCAACAAGCACATCAGGGACGAACTTGGATGGATTGGGTGGACCGAGGAGGAGCGCCAACGGGTCGGACTTGAGCTAATCAACTGCGTCATCCAAGCCACCGGTCGCTTCACCATTACTACAGACCCAAGCTGGGAGCCAAAGAAGGGTAAGGGTGGGGTCTATATGAAGCGCCCCTATGTATTGGAGCCAGACCCAGAACTGGCAAGGTGGCTGGTCTCCGCTATGGACGATGAGCTGGTACATGCGCCGGTCTATCTTCCGACCCTCATCCCGCCTCTGGACTGGGAGGGGCCCCGCGAAGGCGGGTACTTCACGCCATTCGTCAAGACGCCGTTCCTCATCCGCTTCAAGGCGCACAACGAGGACCAGAGGCAGTGGGCACTGGAGGAGTTCGAGGGTCTCGATATGCCAGGGGTCTACGCCGCGATCAATGCGGTACAGTCTACCCCGTGGCGGATCAACAAGAGGGTCCTGGATGTCGCCCGCGAAGTATGGCTCAAGGACCTAGCCATCGCGGGACTGCCACGCCAGGGTGAGGAGTTCGTTGAGCCCAGGCCCGAAGGTGTCGTGAAAGGGACACCTGAATACGCAGAGTGGGCCAAGCGGGCAGGCGAGGCCAGGACCCGTAATGCAAAACGGGTCTCAAGGTTCATCGCATATCGCCGCGCCTTCCAGGTGGCCGAACGCTTCAAGGATGAGCCCGAGTTCTACTTCCCACACATGCTCGACTTCCGAGGCCGTATGTACCCCATCCCTTCTGACCTTAGCCCTCAGGGGGAAGACCTCCACCGGGGCCTATTGACGTTCGCCCGAGGGAAGCCAGTAACCAAGGAGGATGCTGGATGGCTGGCCGTCCACCTCGCCAACTGCTTTGGTGTCGATAAGGTCAGCTTCTCCGAGCGCATCGACTGGGTGGTGGCGCGAGAGGCCATGTGGCGATCCATAGCGGATGACCCTCTAGGTGACCGGCGCTGGTTGGGAGACAAGGACGACGACGACCACTGGCAGCGACTTGCAGCAGTCTTCGAGTGGGTCCGCTGGCTCGATGAGGGGGAAGGAATGATTAGCTCGCTCCCGATCCGGGTTGATGGGACCTGCAATGGCATCCAGCATCTTTCCGCAATGGTCCTGGACGAAGAGGGTGGAGCCTCGGTGAACCTAGTACCGGGAGAGAAGCCCAGGGACATCTACCAGGAAGTGGCCGACATCCTAACCCTCGCACTGAAGGCGAAGACATCAGACCCTACCGCCATCCAGTGGCTTAGGGTCTTCGAGGGTAACGCACCGAGGTCATTCACGAAGAGGCCAGTCATGATCCTTCCATATGGTGGCACACGCCACGCCTACTTCGGGTACATCATGGAGTGGCTGAAGAAGAATGACCCAAATGGTGAGCAGATACCGAAGGAGGATAGGGCTAAGGCCACCACATGGATCGTACCGTACGTATGGGAAGCGGTTGAGGGCGTGGTCGTCCGGGCGCGAGAGGTCATGGACTGGCTTCAAAAGTGTGCAATTGAGGCATCAAAACAGGGTCTCCCCTTATGGTGGAGAACACCAGCAGGTTTTTACGTCCGACACTTCTACGGGAAATCCGAGGCTGATAGGGTGCGGACTCGTCTAGATGGGCAGAGTGTCTACCTACAGACTTGGAAGATAACCTCCGCACTCTCAACAGAGGATCAGGCTAGAGGTATAGCTCCAAACTTCGTACACTCTATGGATGCCTCAGCACTCATGACTTGTGTCAACTTCGCAAAGGCCAACGGCGTGGAGTGCATCACAACCATCCATGATGCCTACGGCACCGTGGCGGCGGATATGTACGTCCTAGAGGCCTGCCTCAGACAAGCTTTCATCGAGACCTACGAGGAGCCGGTCCTGGAGAACTTTCGGTTGTCCTGCTTCGCCGTTGCCGGATCGGGCGCAAAACTGCCGAAGGCCCCAGCACCAGGAAGCCTCGATTTGGGGCAAATCCATAACAGCTCCTATTTCTTCGCCTAAATTCTACGCATGTGCACATTAATAGGGTCGTACTAGAAAAGGAGTATCCGCATGGCCAACGAATTGTCCACTCGCATCGACCGTACGCAACTGCACATGGTCTCCCGCGACCGCGTTGCTCACGTCGCCCACGCACTGCTTAATGGTGCCAACCATGAGAAGGGTGAGCTGCTAGCAGCCGGGACGGCTGTTCTGTTCGCCGTGATGTCGGAACGAACCGGTATGAACGCTGAAGAACTGTACCGGCTTGGTCACCGCATCCTCCACGCAGACACACCACACCACGTCAAGTCCAACGTCCAGATGGAGGCCCTCAGGGACTTCGCTGGCCTCCGCGTCCGAGAACACGCAATCATCTGAGGAGACCACATACATGGCACAGTTCAACATCAGCCCCTCCCTTGAGTTCCTCCATCCGTGGATCAACAAGCCCGACACCGAGTTCAACGAGAATGGCCTGTACCATGTTGACGGCCTCGGTGAAGGACCCGAGGTCGAGGCTCTGAAGAAGATCATCACGGCAGCGGCTGAGGCGGCCCTGGCGGAACACACCCAGGAGATGAAACCGGGTGAGGCCAAGAAGTGGTCAGTCTACGTACCCTTCGAGGATGAGGAGGACGACGAGGGCAACCCGACCGGTCGCACCAAGTTCACCTTCAAGCAGAACGCCAAGATCAAGTCGGCCAAGGAAGAGTCCGGCTTCAAGGACGTGAAGATCGAAATCCGCGACTCCAAGGACAAGGTTGTCGAGGTCCAGGTGTGGTCGGGCACAATCGGTCGCATCATGTTCTCCATGCGCCCCATTGTCATGGTCTCCTCCAAGCAGGCCGGTGTGCGGCTGGACTTCGCCAAGGTCCAGATCATCAAGCTCAAGCAGGGCTCTGCCTCTTCCCGTGGCTTTGGCGCGGTTGAGGGAGGCTTCGAGGCAGGCGTAGAGGACCAGGGCTTCGGTTCGGCACCGGACAGCGGCTCCCAGGACGACACCGGGGGCGACTACTGATGGAGGACCGGGAGATCATATTCGCGATCATAGGGTTCACTGTGTCTGCCGGGTTCCTGGTGCTTATGCTCACCTGCATCAAATGACTGATGGGTGTAGCCAAAGGTAATTGGCGATCCCGGAAGAAGGCGCAATGGGCACATACGCCCAAAACATCTGAGAGCGTCGGCCTGAGGTATGGCTTCAGGTCCGGCCTCGAAGAGATGAACGCTAAGTTCCTGGAGAGCCGTGGGGTTAGGTTCGGCTTTGAGTCGATCAAGATCAAGTATGTGGTCCCTGAGTCGCGGCGGACCTATACCCCAGACTTCCACCTCTTGGATAACGGCATCATAGCCGAAACCAAGGGCAAGCTGGAGCCCAAGGACCGTGCCAAGCACATCCTCATAAGCCTCCAATATCCCGACCTGGACATCCGCTTCGTGTTTCAACGCCCACACGACAAGATCGTGAAGGGTTCCAAAACGACCTACGCCATGTGGGCCGAGAAGCACGGCTTCAAGTGGGCCGTGAAAATCATACCGGAAACGTGGGTAAACGAGCCAGGTCCGAAGCGGAAACCTGAAGAAGTGCTGGGCATCGCTGCGTAAACGATAGGAATTTTATCCTCTCCTCCCCAGTTAGCCGTATAAGCACAATGTTCATGTTCCGTTCCCGGAGTTAAATTCTATGTGTCCACCTCATTTCGAGGCCACCGGGGGGTCGCCCCACGGTGACCATCAAGCCAACCGCCACCTCATGCTTGCTCTCATGTTTGCCGCCAACAAGGTTGAGGCCTGGGAGTGTCAGACCTTCCTTCAGGATTTCCTGGCTGGAAAGCTGGAAGATTGGCCCGAGTTTCGGGAGTTCATTGATGAGCTGGCCCAAAGCAAGGTCGAGGGTCGCTTATGATCCGCTACAAGGACCGGAAGAGCACAAAGCTCATCATCCTGCACGATAGCCATACCCTTCCAGAGGTCTGCAACATTGAGGATGTTCCCAGGTGGGCCGTCCTCGCCCACAAGCAGGGCCTCAAGATGGGCCTCTTGTCTATCGGGTACCACTACATCATCGAGCGAGATGGTACCGAGGTGGAGTGCCGCCCGGTCGATCAAATCGGCTCCCACACACCAGGCCTGAACCTGGAGTCAGTCTCCATCTGCCTGGTGGGAGGACGTGAGGAGATAGGCGGGATCGGCGTGGACAACTTCACCCGAGATCAACGCATCAAGGCGCTCGGTCGGTGCCATCAGCTCCTCCAGAAGTATCCGGGCGCAAAGGTCGTCGGACACTCTGAGGTTCAAAGGTATCGACGCAGAGACACGCCACCCTGCCCTCCAATCGACATGGACCTCTTCCGGGAGGACCTGAAGCTGTACGCACAGGGGATCGTCCTATGAGACTCCTCATACTCATCGGTGCCCTCTCGGTGGCGGGCGTAATGGCCACCGGCATCTGGTTCCTTCTGAACAACATCACACTCAAGAACGGGAAGCGCAAATGAGAGCTATCTTCGCGGGCATCGCGTCAGTATTCGCCCTTATCATCACCATCACCGTGGTCTTCGGCTCCTGGTACACCATCGATCAGGGCGAGCGAGGTGTTCTACTCCGCAATGGTGCCCTCATCGGTACCGCCGAGCCAGGTCTTGGGTTCAAGACCCCGTGGATCGAAGACGTTGTGGAAATCTCGGTGCAGTCCCAGGTGGTCTCCTTCACCGGTGACTCCAGCCTCCCGGCCTATAGCCGCGACCAGCAGCCAGCCGTTATCGGCCTCTCAGTCAACTTCCGTATCCCTCCGGATCGGGTCGGGGAGGTCTACTCGGACTATGGCGGTGTCGATGGACTCCTCTCCCGACTTCTCTACCCCCAGGTACGAGAAGAGGCCAAGACGGTATTCGGCAGGTTCAACGCGGTGACGGCCATCCAGGAGCGGGCGCGGCTGAATCAGGAGGTTGCAGCAGCCATCCAGGAGGCAGTGCGCGGACCCATCACGGTCGATAGCGTACAGATCGAGAATATCGACTTCTCCGACGCCTACGAGCAGAGCATCGAGCAGCGCATGTTGGCCGAGGTTGAGGTCCAGAAGCTCCGGCAGAACGCCGAGCGTGAGAAGGTCCAGGCCGAGATCACCGTGACGCAGGCCAAGGCAAAGGCAGACGCCGTGCGGGCAGAAGCAGAAGCACAGGCCGAGGCAATCCGCATCAAGGGTGATGCCGAGGCAGACGCCATCAAGGCCCGTGGTGACGCACTCCGAGACAATCCCGGACTGGTGGCCCTCACGCAGGCTGAGAGATGGAACGGTGTGCTTCCGACCACGATGCTCCCGACCAGCTCCGTACCGATGCTGTCTCTCCAGCGATGACCGCCGTCCTTCTCATCATCCTCATGCTCCTCGTCCACCACCACCACCACAATGGAGGCTGAAGCAGCCACATGCAGAACTCCCTCAATGACGCGACCATCATCAACCTCGGTCCTCAGCAGCGCCTCGTCTACGACTACCTCATGACAGGCCGACAGCTCTCCCGCCAGGTGGCCATCAACACGCTCAACGTCCAGGAGGTCACCACGCGCATCTCCGAGCTGAAAAAGCTGGGCCTCGACATCAAGTCCGAGTGGAAGCGCGACTTCGGCGGCACCCGCTACAAGGCTTACTGGGTGGAGGTGTCCGAATGAAGCGCGTACCAGTCTACGACTACCACAACGACAAGCGCCTCCTGGGGTCCCTCCCAACGGCGATGCTTCCGACCCCACGAGAGGGCTCGAACCGTGGCAGCATCAAGGTAGGCTTCATGCCAAGCTGGCCTCCGCGTCTCTATGCGGGACCATACGATCTTCCGGGACCGGATGAGGTGGAGATGTCGGTCCTCCATTTCGACGTTCGCACACGCATCAACGCCGGGTGGGACCCAGAGGCCTACCTCGCCACAGACGCCTGCCTGTCTTCCCTGATGAAGCTGGACGGCTTCCGGCTCCCACATGAGGCCAAGGCCGTGGCACGACACCGAATGGAAGCCGCGAGGTACCTCTCATGAGCAAGACTGTCTGGGTGGTCTACGGGACCACAGAGAGCGGGGACGACTGGATGTTCGTCCTCGACTCAAAGCCCTCCGACAAGGACATCAAGGAGCGCATCGAGGCCACAGACTGGATCCGCGAGGAGTGGGACGCCGGGTGCATCCAGGGGTGGACCGTGGACGAGCATGAGGTCGTACAGACGACCGCCGAAGACATCGTGACCATCACCAAGAAGGAATACGAGAGCCTCCTTGATGCCCAGAAGTGGCGCAACTGCCTCCAAGGCGGCGGCGTGGATAACTGGGAATGGTACCACGATAGCCTGAAAGAGGGTGGCTACTTCGAGGACGATGAGGAGGACTAGCGGTGAGGGAGGGCAGCGACACCGTAATCTCCAAGGGCCGCTGCCCAGACTGCGGCTCCAAGGACAACCTGGCGACCTACGCTGATGGTCACCAGTTCTGCTACACCCCAGGGTGTGGCCTGAAGACAAAAGGTCGGGACATGGAAGAGACAGACAGCGAGGGCTTCGGCAAGGTCGAGGCCAGCGGAAAAGCCATTCCCTACACCGAGGACCACATGCGGGAAGGGCTGAAGTCCCGCCGCATCAAGATCGATACCCTCCGTCGCGCCGGGTACTTCGTCAACAAGCAGGGCGGGAAGTCCAGCCACGTCGCTCCCTACTTCAACCAGAAGGGCGAGATGGTGCTTCAGAAGTTCCGCGACAAGGACAAGAACTTCTGGTTCACCCCCGTGGTAGACGACGCTCCTCAGCCAAAGATGTGTCAGCTCTTCGGGCAGCACATCTGGGGCGACAAGTTTGACCGCAAGGTGGTCATCACGGAAGGCGAGCTGGACATGCTCTCGGTCGCCCAGGCGACGAACTTCAAGATGGCCGTGGTGTCTATCCCGGCAGGTGTAGGCTCCGCTGTGGATGCCCTGAAGGCGAACTACCGGTGGCTCGACCGCTTCGAGGAAATCATCCTCTGGATGGACAACGACGAACCAGGGCAGAGCGTGGTCGCTGAGGCGGCTGGCCTGTTTGAACCTGGCAAGGTGAAGACCATCAAGGTCGAAGGCTTCAAGGACGCCTCCGAGATGCTCCAGGCGGGCAAGGAAGGCGAGGTCTATTCGGCAGTCTGGGGAGCAACCCTCTGGGCACCGGATGGCATCGTCAACGCGGCCCTCTGCATCACCGACATGGATGAGCCCGAGGCCGAGACCATCTGCACCTACCCATGGCCGAAGGTCCAGGAGATGACACGCGGTATCCGCGAGAAGGAAGTCATCTACCATGTGGCCGGTACGGGTGTAGGTAAGACCTCCATCATCGTTGAGATCATGGAGCACCTCCTCAAGAACAACGTGAAGTTCGGCGTCATGCGCTTCGAGGATACGCGGCGCAAGGCACAGCTCGACCTAATGTCCGTACGAGCCAACCGCCGCCTCCACCTAGACCCACTCCCACAGGAGGAGCTTCGTACGCTCCATGCCAGTGTCTTTGGGGCCGGACTGGTTGAACTGTTCGACCCGGAGGTGGCTGAGTGGTCATTCGAGGCGCTGGAGCGGTACATCCGCTACATGGTCAAGGGTCTAGACTGTAAGGTGGTCTTCATCGACCCTCTATCCTTCATCGTCGCGGCAGTAGACGTTGCGGATGAGCGTAAGGCCCTGGACAAAGTTTCCTACAGCTTTGCCCGGTTGGTGAAACAGACAGGGGCCAACCTCCAGATCACCCACCACCTGAATCGAGGTGATGGTAAGGCCTTCGAGGAGGGTGGACAGATCAGCCTCAAGAACATCCGTGGGTCTGCCGGTGTGGCGAACTTCTCCATGGGTGTCCACGCCTATGAGCGGGACCAGCAGGGTGAGCGACCGGACCTTACCCTACAGCGCATCCTCAAGAACCGGCACGTGGGCAAGACCGGCGTGGCCGACATCCTCAAATGGCACGAGGACATTGGTCGCCAGCTAGCCACCGACGAGCCATATCCAACACAAGACGACAAGGAGGCCCCAGCCTTCGGTCAAGTTCAAGGTGACTACTAGTGAGCGAGAGACTTCAGAAGGAGCTTGCAGAGGTCCGCAAGGACGTTGAGACGCTTGGCATCCGGTTAACGCTGGCCCAGGCTTGGGTAGGGTTCCTCAACTTCGCATATGACGCGCTCCTCCACCATGGGATCAACTACCGGTCCCTCAAGGAATACAAAGACTCAGCGGAACTCGACGATGCCCAAAAGCTCCCAGTCTCCCAGGCGCGAGACAAGATCGTCGGCTGGCTCGGGCGACTACAGAGCGCCATCAACGCAGCAGCACGACGCAAACAGTTCAAGGTCCACGAGAACACCGAGGTCTGACTGGGACCAGGGTATCTGGCCGACCGACCGACCACCATTTGACATCCACGAAGACAGCTTCAACCCGGACCATCAGGGCTTCATCGGGTTCATGCCACCAAGGGACGGACCCGTGCATCCAATCCACAAGCAGGCGCGACGTATCGCTGCCGAGTTGGTCCTGATGCCTAAAGAGCATCGAGGGTCAGCAGAGTATCCCGAGGAATACCTGAAGAAGACCTCCGGGTGTCGAGCCTGGCCGCGCCTCAGGTGCGCCTATTGCGACTGCCACAAGCAAGGAGATGAGGAATGACGCCAAAAGAGCTTTCAGAGATCGTCAGCTCCATCACCTACAAGCCAGGATGGATCGTCCACCTCAAGGCAGACTTCGGTCGTCCTTATCTCCAGCTTGAGGTCACCACCGAGACCGATGCTTCCCTAGACAGCTACCTTAGGGATGGCACCCGGACACCGTGGAAGTCAGGCAAGAGGTATCTCTCCCCACATATGTGCCGCCAGGAAGTGGTTGGCGCTGTGTTCGACCTCATCAAAGCGGCAGAGCTTCACGAGACGCACGAGTGGTTCAGGTATCGAGGCGCCTCCATCTACAACCCACACCTGGACCCGGATGCCCTGGTGGAGGTCGCCAGGAAGCGCTCCTCCTTCATCACGAGGGAGAACGCCAT
Source organism: Nitratireductor sp. B36 (assembly GCF_020833685.1). Classification (GTDB taxonomy): domain Bacteria; phylum Pseudomonadota; class Alphaproteobacteria; order Rhizobiales; family Rhizobiaceae; genus Nitratireductor. The sequence continues at coordinate 870,616 of NZ_JACKZY010000003.1, read as the reverse complement.
GAGCATGGAGGACCCCGCATGATGGACGCCCCATATGTCCCTCCCCGTTGGAAGATCGACGCGACTGGCTCCGAGTGGGGACACAGAAAGATTGCCGTCTTCAGGAGCTTCAGGTTGTTTGGCACCCATATCTTTTGGTGGCCTGTACACTACGCATCTACCTACGAAGACGCCGAAGAATACGTGAAGACGGTATCTCGCCTCCCGAGGTACTTCTCATGATCCGGCTGGCCTTCGACATTGAGACGAACGGCCTCCTCCCAGACGTAGACACCCTCCACTCCCTAGTCATCAAGGACCTTGAGACGGGGACTGTCTATAGCTGCGCCGACGATGAGGAACACTTCGACCGGGACTTCCCGGACAAAATGTATGCGCTGGACCTCAAGTCTGGCCTTGAGTACATCATGGACCTGGCTGAACCGGACAAGCTCTGCCTAACCGGTCACAACATCCTCTCATACGACCTGCCCGTCCTCCAGCACCTCTACCCGTGGTTTCAGCCAAGGGCACAGAAGCGCGACACCCTCATCATGGCCAAGATGATCTGGCCGGTGGACAAGCTCAAGGAGCTGGACTTCCCGAGGTGGCGGAAGGGTACACTTCCAGGTCAGCTCATTGGTGCCCAGAAGCTCGAAGCCTGGGGCTACCGGATGGGACGAATGAAGGGCGAATATTCGTCTGACGTGAAGGCCCTATCCAAGGAATACCAGGAGCACGGAGACCTTGAGAAGGTCCCTGAGTGGGCCAGGGTGTTGGCTTCTATAGATGCCAAGGGCAAGCCCTGCCTGGACCCCTGGAAGTCTTGGAACCTCCCGATGCAGGAATACTGCGAACAGGACGTGGAGGTCACCCACGAGCTTTGGAACCTCATCCAGGGCCACCTGAACGGTACCAGTAATGCGGCCAAAGGTGTCGATTGGAGTGAACGTAGCGTCGATCTGGAGCACCGCGTCTGGGAGCACATCAACGACCAGGAGCGGCGCGGCTATGGCTTTGACAGGGATCAGGCCATTGAGCTGGCCGGTAACCTGAAGAGCCGGCAACGGGAACTAGAGAAGCGCCTCGTAGATGTGTTCGGCTCATGGTGGCAGCCACTGGATGACACCGCCTCAGGACATCGACCGGCACGGCCATACTCCGAGAAGATGAAGCAGTTCCCGGATGTCACGGTGCGGCGCTTCTCCGAGAAGACGGGTAAGGAGCTGACACCCTATGTCGGCCCCCCTCAGTGCCACTACTCGCCGGATGCACCTTTTGTCCGAGTCACCTGGACGAGCTTCAACCCCAAGTCCAGACAGCATCTTGGCGACAGGCTTCAGGCCGTCTTCGGGTGGAAGCCTCTGGAGTTTGGAGGCAAGAATGGCGACCAGGCCAAGGTGGACGAAACCACCATCCGCTCCATACCACCATCGATCCTACCTGAGGACCTGAAGGAGACAATTCTGGAGTTCCTGGTGGTCTCCAAGACCCTGGGCCAGCTTGCGGATGGTAAGAAGAGCTGGATTGACCTATGCGCCGAAGATGGCCGTCTCCACGGTCGTATGGACCCATTAGGGACAGTCTCTCACCGAGGTGCCCACTTTGATCCAAACCTTGGACAAGTCCCCTCGGTCTCCATGGAAAAGGTGGAAGACCCGAACGGTGAGAAGCGTGAAGTCCCTATACTGGGGTGGAAAGGTGGCTTCGGCATCGAGAGTCGATCACTCTTCAGGCCAGGTAGGCCTGGGTGGTGGCAGACCGGTGTTGATGCTTCAGGCCTGGAGCTTCGACTACTGGGCCACTACCTTGAGCCATTTGACGGCGGGGAGTTCGCCCGTAGGGTCTCCACACCCGGTCTCGACATCCACTCGGAGAACGCCAAGATCACTGGCCTCTCCAGAGCGGACACGAAGACGGTCACCTACGGATTCCTTTACGGAGCCGGTGCCCTCCTCTTGGGGCTCTCAGTTGGGGTTCCTGAGGAAATGTGGGAAGAGCTGGCAAACAGCCCAGCCGCCAAGAACTATGTCAACTGGCTGAGGAAGACGCTGCGAAGCAAGTTCGTCATGCCAGACACAAAGACCCTCGCCCATGTGGTGAAAGGTCAACAGGTCTCCAAGGCATTCCTCGAAGGCATTCATGGCCTGAAGGACCTCAAGAAGGAACTCCAGGAAGAGGCCAAGGCCTATGGGTTCATCAAGGCCTTGGATGGTCGCAAGCTCTATATCCGCTCACCACACGTAACCATCAACCAGGCACTGCAAGGTGGTGGTGCCATTGTGTGTAAGGAGTGGATGTTGGAAACCGACCGTCTTTTGAGAGAACACTACGCACTTGTACGCGATGTGGACTACGGCCAGATGGCCTGGGTACACGACGAACTTCAATTCGAGCACAGAGAAGAGGCCCATGGAGCAATCATCCAGGAAGCCTCCAAGCAGGCCATGCAGAACGTCGCGGCGTCCATCGGCTTCCGAGGAGCACTCGACACGGACGGCAAGACAGGGAGAAACTGGAAAGACTGCCACTAAGGTAGGACGCTCACGATCTTCCGGCACAGGTGGCTACTTCGGGGACATCCCTGATGAGGTCTGGGAGGTGGTTGACCGCGCCTGGTACGAGCCTCCCTCCATCTCATCAAACTACTCGCGCGAACGCGCTCCCTTCATCGCCGTCGCAGCATCCCTTGGGTGGATCACAGTGATCGCCCCAGACGGCCAGTCATTGTCGCGGTCTTGGCACATCACCCTTGAGGGTATCGCCGCCTATCGCAATCGGAACCTTATGGAGAAACCATGAGCCTTCTCGTTTTCGCCCTCTACCTCATGTCGGTCTTCCTTATTCAGTTGGGCATGGCTGATCAGGAATTGGAGGAAGCCCCAACCCTCGGTCGCCGCCTGGCACTTCTCTACTGCATACCGGCTACGGCACTGGGGTGCCTCATCATCGCTGTGTTTTTCACCGTCAAGTATCAGGACACTGAGGTCCTGACCGAGATGGTTGACGGGTACTTCGAGTATGTCCGTTACGAGTGGAACGGTGAGGAGGTCTGAGGATGTTTGCACGTATCAGCCTCATCCTAGCTATCCTTGTGATCCTCTCGACGGTCTTCCTAACCGGGTGTGATCAGAAAACACGGAAGCCAGTCGGATCGGATCAGGTGGTGAGACCACCCGAGGTCGCACGGCCTACCACCAAGGTGAAGAAGCCAAAGAGCAAGCTCTGCGTAGGCTTCTGCATGGGGCCGCGAATTGACCTTGGCTCGGGGAAACTGAAGATCGGACCTGGGTTCGGCGTGGGGCTAGGCCTATGAAGACCCTCCTCCTGGTGGACGGGGACACACTGGCATTCCGAGCCGCCGCCGCATGTCAGCACACCGTTGAATCCCCAACCGGAATGATCGAGCCATTTGCCCGCCGATGGGAAGGTGAGGCCGTCCTGGACAACATGATCGCCCGCCTCAAGACGCGGCTCAGGGCTACCGAGATGCAGTTCTTCCTATCGTGTCCCACACAGGACAACTGGAGACTGAAGGTAGACCCAACCTACAAGTCGAACCGGAAGGATTCGGTTAGGCCCCTCCTCCTCGGTCCTCTCAAGGATTATCTGAGGCTTGAGTACGGAGCCAAACATTTCGCCTTCCTTGAGGCCGACGACATCATAGGCCTTATGGCAACAAAGCCAGACTGGCCGGAAGACACCCGCGTCATAGTGGTTGGTCGGGACAAGGACTTCGCCACCATCCCAGGTGAGCACTACCAGCTACTGGATGATGACAGTTCCGGTGAGCCAATCATCAGGCGCATCACGCCACTGGAAGCCGCCAAGTCTCATTACGCCCAGACCCTCTCTGGGGATGCCGTGGACGGCTACGCCGGGTGTCCTGGGATCGGAAAGGCAAGAGCGCTCCGCATTGTGGAAGAGCCTGTCCGTCTGGTCCCCAAGGAGGGGATCATCACACGTGGTGCCCGTAAGGGTCAGAAGACGGTGAAGTGGCACGACGCTGGACCATGCTCGATCTGGGAAGCCGTTGTTAGCAACTACGAGAAGGCGGGACTTACCGAGGCAGATGCCCTGAAGTCAGCACGTCTGGCCCGCATCCTCCTACACCCAGAGTACGACTTTGAAACACACACCGTGAGCCTCTGGGTTCCCGGACAGGAATAGGAACGACGCAATGATTTACATCTGGTGGGCGCTGATCGCAGCGCTGATCCTGATCAAGGTGACCGGTTATGCGGCCATCTCCTGGACACTCATCATCGGCCTCGCGGCGGTACCGTTTGTTCTCTGGCTCATCATGATGGGCCTGGTCCTCTATGCAGCAGCGGTCGGGTCTCGATGAGCGTTGTAACGGTCAGTACCGCCGACAGGGTACGCCGGGGTCTTGAGGACGACATAGAGGGTCTCATCACCCGAATAATGAACCTCTCTAAGGCTCCCCCTGCACGGGTAGATGCCATCCCGGAGAAGCTCAGAGAGACCGTCAAGAACCTCCGTCTGGCCCAGCAGAAGCTCTCCAAGGCAATCATCGACATCAAGGAATGAGACATGCGGAACCAAGCATGGGAATACGCCATGTCTGACGGTGAGGGAACACTCATCGAGCACGGCACAGTCCACCACTATTCGACCCTCCGCAAGAAGCAGCAGCTCGCACTACGCAGTGGGTACACTATGATCTTCGAGGAGGTCTCTCGGGGATGACACCGGACTACTCCTACCTCAATCCCTATGAGGATGGACCAAGGGAGCCGGTCGAGAAGTGTAAGACCAAAGTCATCAACCTCTTTGCGGGTCCCGGCGCGGGTAAATCCACAACGGCGGCTGGCCTTTTCAATCTGATGAAGATTCGCGGCCACAACGTTGAGCTGGTCACAGAGTTTGCCAAGGACCTAACCTGGTCTGGCCGACACTCGGAGTTGAGCAACCAGCTCTACATCCTGGCGAAGCAGGAGGCACGTCTTACACGGTTAGATGGGAAAGTGGATTTCATCATCACGGACAGTCCACTCCTCCTCGGACTCTTGTACGCGACCAGAAGGTTCCAGACCGAGTGGTTCGAGAACGCCGTCCGTGGTGCCTGGGACCTCTACGACAATGAGTGCTTCTACATCGGTCGGGTGAAACCATACCAACCGGTCGGACGCAACCAGACAGAGCTTGAGGCGCGTGACCTTGATGTCCGCGTCAGGGGCCTCCTAGGGAAGATGCAGATCACCTTGGAACATATCAACGGGGACGAAGACGCTCCCCGGAAAATCTACCGAAGCATCATCGGAGAACCAGCATGAGTATTCCATTAGAGCTGTTCCTCCATGTGAACAGAGACCTCACGGAGTTCCAGAGGGAAGTCATTTCCCTGGTGTTCAACGAGGAAGACGATGTGGGACAGATCACCCTCGCAATCAACAAGATCAACCGCCACGTTGCTCTCCTCACAGACAATGGGTGGTCCCCAACCAAGTCAACCGGGGATATGGTGAACCGGCCAGAACACTACGACCGCTTCCCCATTGAGCCAACCTTCTTCATCATGGAGAACAGCATCGACTGGCTCCGTGGAAACTTCCTCAAGTATGTCTGCCGGTTCCCATACAAGAACGGCATTGAGGACCTCAGGAAGGCCATGCGGAACCTCGCCATGTATGTCAGGTGGCATGACATGGACCCGAGCTGGAGTCGCTAATGCGTGACCCCAGGATAAGCCCAGACCTTGTAGATTGGCTCAAGAAGAACTTCCCACCCCTGTGCATTCATGAGGGACAGACTGAGGTCTCAGCCCACCGGTATGCCGGGAAGGTCGAGCTGGCCCAGCGCCTCATCAAAATGGGGCAGAGGGACGAGGCCTACGACATCTCAATCGATACGGAGTGACCATCATGTGTATGGGCCGTCAACCTGATCCCCCCGTGAACAAGCCCTCCTACGCACCACAGGAGGCACACAACCACTTCAAGTATTCCGTGGAGCCGGATGACACATCCCGCAGGGAACCTGAAGAGCCACAGCAGGTGGCCCGACCGAAGACAACGGCCACCACCAGTAAGAGCATAAGGATGTGAACAGATGTGCATGAAGAGCCGGTCCCAACCGGCGCAAGAAATCGCAGCAGCGCCAGCACCCGCACTACCTGCCCCGGAGGCCCCAGAGATCGGTGAACGCCGACGCCAGGAGTCCTTGCAGATGTTCGACGGACAGGACGCACCAAGCTATCGCGTCAAGAAGTCGAGCAAAGAGGACATGCCACAGGCCAACCCTGGCGGCGCAATCGTAATGTGAGGTGACGTATGGACAACCTGAGCGACACCTCCCTTGGGGTAACCGCCGAGGAGTTCTATGAGAGCCAGATCGCGGAACGCAACGGGCCGGTGGCGCTAGGTCGCCGCATTGCAGACATCTCCAGCCCGTCCACCTTCCCACCAGAAGACTGGCAATCAGGTGACCCATTGGAGACACCCAACCAGTCCGTGAACGCATACGCGCTCAACACGCTCTCCTCCAAGATGATGCTTTCGGCATTCCCTCCTGGCCTACCAGGATGGAAATCGACTCCAGACGAGACCAAGCTGGATGAGGACATACAGGCAGACCCCAAGCTTTATAGCGAGGTGGTCTACGCCCTGGCTCGACGGGATGAAATCCATAGGAGTCGGCTAGAGGCAACGCGGTGTCGATCCGCCATGGTGAAGTACAATAAGCTTCTCCTCCTGACCGGCAACGCCGCCTCACTCTGGACGGACATCGACAGCCCCATCATCTACAACATGCATCACTACGTGGTGAAGCGAGACTCCTCAGGCACCCCAATTGCCGGTGTCATCAAGGAGTCCGTCTCCAGGATGGTTGCGGATGATGATGTCATCGAGGCCTCAGAACGGCACCGGACGGAGACTCCAACTTCGGCCAACATCTGGGATGAAGAGATCACAATCTTCCACTGCCAGAAGCTCATCAACGACAACGGCGACAAGCAGTATGTCTACTGGCAGGAGGTAGAGGGGGGCGAGGTTATTGATGGCACCGTGGCATATGCGGACTTCGATACCCCGACCATCTACTTCGGGTGGATGATACCGGAGTTCGGATCGTCATGGGGCATCCCATACTGTGCCGACTATGAGGGAGACATGCAGGCCATCGAGAACTTCTCGTCGGCATTGCAAGATGGTGGAGCAGCAGCAGCCCGCTTCCTCACCCTGGTCGATCCAAACGGTAACACCGAGCTGAAGGACATCCTTGAGGCAGATAACCTTGAAGTAGTCCCAGGGCGTGAACAGGACATCCACGTTCTTCGAGCAGATAAGGGTGGGGACCTGGCAATTGCCTCCCAGGAGATGGAGTCGGCGGCACGGAGGCTTGGTCAAGCATTCCTCATGTTCTCAGCCATCCAGCGTAAGGGTGAGCGGGTAACCGCCGAGGAATGGCGAATCCTGGCCTCCGAGATCGACCAAGCTATGGGTGGCCTCTACTCGGACGTTTCCCAGACATCGCAGAGGTACTTTGTCCTCCGCTTCATCCACCTGCATGAGGAGACCGATAAGAAACTCGGGAAGCTTCCTCCAGGACTGGTTCAGGTGGCGGTGGTCACAGGCATCGACTCACTTGGTCAATCCTCAGAAGGAAATCGTCTACGGGAGTTCATGCTGGAGTCGGTGGAAGAGATCGGACAGGAGGCGGTTGCCGCCAACATCGACGTTTCAGACTACCTGAGACGGAAGGCCGCTGTGAAGAACATCAAGACAGATGGCCTCATCAAGTCCAAGGACCAACTCGCGGCTGAGGTCGCGCAACAGAAACAGGAAGCCCTCCAGAACACGATCATCGATAAGGCAACCGGCCCCCTAGCCCAGGGAGGGGCGGACATGCTCGGGAAGATGATGGAAGGCGGAATACCAGAAGGAATGATGGAAGATGTCTGACGACAGTAAATTGGACGTATCCGTAGGCGGCACCCCCGGCATGTCACTCCAGATGGGCGACAACTCGGACGCCAAGGAGTATGCCGTTGATAGGGTAGAGTTCGACACTGACGACCTGAAGGACGAGCAGGATACCGACGAAAAGGCAGGCACAGAGGAGTCTACCGATGGCGTTGAGCCTGAAGGTGGTGCCGACGAGACCGACCAGGAAGAGGACGAACTTGAAGAGGGCTCCGATGAGGTCGATGAAGACCTTGGCGACTTCGACCCTGAGGACGAGGAAGTTGTCGGGAAGTTCGACGCGAAGTATCTCCTGGAGGATGGCTCACTCGACGCAGAGGGTGCTCTCTCCAAGGAGTTCTTTGCCAACCAGGAGAAGGGTATCGAGGGACTGAACGAGTCCACCTATGCCTATCTTGCCTCCAAGGGTATCAACAAGGCCACTGTCAAACAGGTGGAGGCCATGGCAGCGACCAACGCGGAAGCAGCCAAGAAGTCGGTCTCATCGGACGACATGAAGTTGATGTCGGCAGTCGGAGGACCTGATGCCCTCAAGGCGGCTCTCTCCTGGGGTAAGCAGGGTGGTTATGACGAGGCGGCACAGAAGCGTTTCAACAAGATCATGAACGGGAAGGACTTCGCAGCGAAGCAAGACGCCGTGGAGGCCCTGATGGCCCGCTACCAGAAGGCAAACCCTCCCGAGAAGCCCCGCCTCCCGGCACGTGACGCCACCAAGGGCCAAGGCAAGCGTACCACAGGTCTGAAGCCCTTTGCGTCCCGAGAAGAGTACCGGAAGGCCCGTGACGCTGCCGAGAGCAACCCCAAGGCGTTCCGCCAAGTGATGGAGCGCCTCGCCATCTCAAAGCTCGACTAGGAGACCTATAGTGGCTTGGTACAGTATCATTCCATTCGCCGAGGTCGTCGTTCGGGAGGTGTCCGCCTGGTCTGAGCGCCGAGACACCATCAGGAAAGCCCAGCTTGAGGTGGAAGTGGCCGAGTTGAAGGCCAAAGCAGAGATCGCGGCCTATAAGGTCAAGGCGGATGTAGAGTGGGACCTTTCCTGGGCCGATGCTGCATCTCGTAGCTGGAAAGATGAGTTCATGCTCATCATCTGGGCAATCCCTCTCATCGGCCTCTTCCTTCCCGGCATCCGGCCCTTCGTTCTTGAGGGATTCGAGTACCTCAAGACGTTCCACCCAGACGCCCCCTCCTGGTATATGGCCGGGTGGGCAATCATCTTCGCGGCTACCTTCGGCTTCAAGCAGGCAGTCGCACTCATGCTTCCAGGCAAGGCCGCACAGTTGGCCGGTGTCCTGGCAAACATTCCCGACGACATCCCCTCAAGTGTCGCGGAAAAGGCCCAGTCCAAGATCGACAAGGCCCTTAGTGTAGGACGAGCCGCCCTAAAGTAGCTCGCCCACTCACATCACCACACAACCAAGCTTCGCCCTGGAGGGATCAACCCTCTGGGGTTTCCAGACATGGTAAAGGAGAAATACCATTAGCGCGTATACTGATGCCCGTTCCAAAGCGGGCCTGAAAATTGGCGGCTCTGACGAACGCGAACTCTTCCTCCGCAACTTTGGTGAGTATGTCATCGAGGCTTACGAGGAGACCTTCGACTTCCTCAATGAGACATTCGTCCGCAATATCGGTACCGGTAAGTCCGACACCTTCCCGATCATTGGTCGCAAGCGTGATGCCGTCGAGCATGTCCCCGGTGAGCTGATCCTGGGCGGCACGGTCGAGCACAACGAGACCGAGATCGCGCTAGATGCCATGCTTATCGAGTCGGCCTTCATTGCAGAAATCGATGAGCTGATGGCGCACTACCCCCTGAGCCGTCCCTATGCTCGTCAGATTGGCGAGTCCCTTGCGTCGGTCTCGAACCGCCGAATTGGCTGTGCCCTGGTCAACGCTTCCCGCGTTACCGTGCCGCCCTACACGGGTGGTCCCCTCCCGAGCTACCATTGGCACGCAAACATGCGTACCGACCCGGCCCAGCTCGAAGAAGCAGCCTTCAAGGGTGTGGAGCACATTCGCACCCATGACATCGGTGGCGGTACCCCGACCTACTGGCTCCCCTGGCAGCAGCAGCTCCTCCTGGCACGATACACGGGTATCGACACGGTGGACAGCTCCGGCTCCGGCAACCGTGCGGCAGGCACCGTTGGCCAGATCGCGGGTATCAACGTGAAGGGTACCAACTCGGTGCCCAAGACCCTTGTGGACGGCACGGTGGACAATCGCGCCAAGTACCAGGGTGACTTCACGTCCACGGTAGGTGTCATCTCCAACCGGATGGCGGTCGGTACGCTCCGTCGCCGTGGTCTCCGCGTGACGATGGACAACCAGAACGACCGTCTGGGCACCCTTCTGATCGGTTCCAAGCTGGAAGGTCACGACAAGCTCCGCCCCGAGTGCGCCTTCGAGGTCTGCACGGCAGAGCGCATCTAAGCGCCACCAAGAGGTCCCTGAGGGTCTTCCCTCGGGGGCCTCCCCCTCACATTCATCCAGGAGCACGAAACATGGCCTCCCTAACGGCACCACGTCGCATTTCTACCCTGGACGCCATAAACATCATGCTCTCCAATTTGGGCGAGGGCGAGGTGTCCAGCTATGGGCCAGAGTCCAAGCCTACAGCACAGAAAGCTGCGTCCCGACTTGCAGAAGAGAGCATTGCGGTACAGTCGGACGGCTACAACTTCTCGACCATCCGGGAACTAAAGCTCTCTCCAAGCCCTCTTACTGGTGAGATCATACTCCCAGACAACATCCTCTCGTGGCATCCGGTTGGACAATCAGCATCGATGGAGATCATCGAGCTAGATGGAAAACTGTACGACGCCAAGACGAACACCTTTTCGTTCACCACTGCCGTAACCGTCGAGGCGACACTTGCACACCCTTTCGAGTCGCTTCCGCAACCGGCCAGGCACTACATCACCCTGCGAGCTGCAATCGCATTCACCAACTCTGAGAACCCCGGTGGCCAGCATCTAAGGGTCACCATGGACATGCTTCAGGAGGCCAAGGCCCGCCTTGATGCCTACGACCGGCGACTGCGTAAGGGGGGGCTCCGGGCACATAACCCCCACGTCAAACGACTTAGAGGTAACCGCTGATGCCTTCCGGTAGTCACACTGTCCCAAGCCTTATCCAAGGTATCAGCCAGCAGGCCGAGATCGCCCGTGCCCTTGCCAGCGCTAAAGACCAAGAGAATTGCCTCAACGAGGTCCTGGATGGTGCGGCAAGCCGGATGGGCAGCGTGGTGAGGTTCAAGATTCCGTTCACCCACGACGATCCCTTTGTCTACGAGATACGTCGAAGCGGAACCGAACGTTACCTTGTGTTGGCAGAAGGTGGCTCCCTTAGGGTCTACAATAAGGACACAGGTCAGGCAGCAACGATCACCAACACAGGTGGTGCATATCTCACCCACACAGGGGCGGCTAGGAAGGCTTTCACGGCGGTAACGATTGGCGACACGACCTTCCTGATCAACCGCCAGAAGACCGTACAGATGGCGACAACCAAGAGTGCGGTTCGTGGAAACTGGGCATGTGCCCACTTTAAGGCCGGTGGATACAAGGTAACCTATACCCTCTCCATCATTGTCGGTGGAAACAAGTATTCTGCGACCTACACCACTCCCGACAACAGTTCGGCGGGAAACGCACAGTACATCACTACGGACCACCTGGCTGAACAGTTTCGTCTCGGTCTCATCAACACGATCTTCCCGGCGCTCGCAGGTGACGGACATACGGGCTTCTCAGTAGCACGGTATGGTTCCACCCTCATCATCAAGAGAAGCAGCCAGACCGCATTCGACATCACCACTACTGACGGTATCGGTGACCAGCACTTCATTTCGTTTAAGGATAACGTCAAGTCCCTGTCAGACCTCCCCGCAAAGTGTGAGGATGGGTATCAGGTGTCGGTATCTGGAAATGCGGGACCGGAATCCAGCAAGTACTTCTTGAAGTACAGCGGCGAGGAGCACACCGGGCGATGGGAGGAGGTCGTCAAGTGGGACACCAAGACCCACTTAGATGCAAACACGATGCCCCATGTCCTCAAGAGGACAGGACTTAACACCTTCACATTTGGACCAGTGACCTGGGGGGCACGTCTTGCAGGTGATGGAGCGAACACGGCCAAAGACCCCTCGTTCGTGGGGAACGCAATGTCGTCCGGTCAGAAGATTGGTGGGAGACTGGCGCTCACCACCGACTACGAGATGACACTATCCCGCTCCAGGAACGCATTCGTTTTCTTCCCTGATACTGTGCAGACCAATCTGGACACGGCACCCATCGACTATGATGTGTCAAACGGGTCTACCACAGACATATTCCACGCCGTTGTGGTTGGGGAGAAGATTCAGTTCTGGGGGGACAAGCAGCAGACCTACCTAAGCTCTGGTCAAGACCCGATTCGGGAAGACACCACCGAGGTCCTCCCCATGTCCAACTACGAGTACGATGGGGAGGTAGCTCCGGTACCGGCGGGCCTAGCATCGCTCGTATTTGGGACAGCAGTGGGAAATTGGCAGAAGCTCGTAGAGGTATTCTTCAACCAGGGTAGGACATCGGGTGAGATAGAGATCAGCTCACACGTCCCAAAGCTTATCAAGGGAAAGCTTCGTCATCTGGCGGTAGGTGAGGCGGCGAAGAAGACTTTCGTATTCACCGATGGTAGCCCTAACGAGTTCTACCTTTACCAGTGGTACAATCAGGAAGACGCCCGCGTACAGAGTGCCTGGTGTCGCTGGAATATGCCCGCGCCGGATAAGGTTATCTGGGGCTCGGTCGAGGGAAGTACCCTGAACCTCCTCTTGAAGTGGGGGAACAGTGTAACCTACGAAACCCTGGAGCTGGACAGCACCGGTGACGAGAAGGATCAGAGGTTCCCTCTCCGACTGGATCACAGGGTCTCTGAGGCCTCCGCCACATGGGATGGTGAGAAATTCATACTTACCCTCCCCTACGTGGTTCAGTCCGCAAAGAGATCGTCCTTCCATTGCGTGGAGCGACTAGATGTCCAGGACTTTTCGCAACGCGGCAGGAAGCTACCCATCAAGTGGGTGAATAGTACGACCGTTGAGGTCACCGCCCCGAGTAACCAAACGAAGTTCTACTTCGGGTCTATCCCTGTGGCTCGCAGGAGGCAGACTCGGTTCTATGCAAGGGACCGTTCCGACACGGTAATGCTTCACGATAGGCTCCTTATCCGAGACATCGTGGTCAGCCACAAGGACAGTTCCACATACAAGGTGGTGGTCACGAAGTTTGGTCCCGAGGAGGTTACCAAGGAGGTCATCATCCAGGAATGGAGCGGACGCCTCCTGGGAGACCCCACAGTCCTCAACGATCAGGTCCCCATCAAGACAGGATCGTTCCGCGCCAAGGTTGGCGAGGAGACAGAAAACGTCGAGATCGACCTGGTGAACGACACCGTGTTCCCCGCAATCTGGACCGCCGCAAGGTACACCTATGAGATCACCGTGCGGGAGGGCTCATGAAGGTTGAGGTTGTCGATGCCACCCTCGATCAGGTGTACTCTGTTCTGGATGATATTCGACCGGCGGATATGGCCGAATGGTACGCAGGATCAGGTTTATGGTTCGAGAAAGCTGTAGCCGAGGCATTTGAAGGTAACGAGTATCGTAAGGCCGCCCTCCTGGGCGGTCTTCCTCTCTGCTTCTGGGGTGTAGGAACCGATGGTTACGTGTGGCTCTTCGCCACTGAGACGGCTGAGAAACATGCCCTCTCGCTCCACCGCGTATTGAAGCCTGAGCTTAATAAGCTCTTCGAGGTATCCCCCAGGCTCCTAGCCCTCGCAGACTCAAGAAACACCGTCCACCACCAATGGCTTGAATGGCTCGGTTTCTCCTTCCAGGAGGAGGTCCCGTCTGGGCCGCTGGGTATGGACTTCAAGCTCTATACTAAGGAGGCATAGAATGTGCCTTGGAGTGGCCGTAGCGGTCGCGTCTTCAGTCGTCTCTTTCATGGCGGCTGAGGCGGACTACCAGAACCGCGCAGAACAGTGGAAGCAGAACTATACAAACTCCCTCGCGGCAGGACGTGAGGAGCAGAACCAGCTCCAGCTCAGGATGATCCAAGAGCAGGAAGGACACCTCCAGAAGCAGCAGCTCGCCCGTATCGAGGGTGCAGAGATCGCAGCACAGGCAGAGTCTTCGGCGGCTTCGGCAGGGGTATCCGGCATCTCCCTGGATAACATCCTGATAGGCATCAATCGGAAGATCGGCCAGAAGCTCGCAGCCGACGAGACCAACCACCTCAACACGGTCGCCCAGATCGGCGCTGAGATGAAGGCCACCAACACCACCATCAAGAACCGGATCAATTCCGTACAGAGGCCAACCGCCCCTAATCCCATCGGCTATGCACTTCAGGGGATTGGTGGGGCGTTAAAGGCAGCGAGCTAGGAGTAGTCATGGCGCGAGCACAGGTTAGGGAGGTCTCAGGCCCCTCAGAGATCAGAGGTGTCGCCTCACCGGTCAACACCTATGTACGTCCGGCAGACCCAGACAGGTCCCCTCTCCATGAGCTGGCTCAGGGTCTATCGGCGCTGGATGAGGGTATGTCTTCGTTCCTCGACAAGAGGACCAAGGACCAGAACGAGTTGGACAAGCAGCGGGGTATCGCAGCATTCAACCGTAGTAATCATACCGCCTGGGGTGAGGCAGTCCGGCAGGGTCTCGTTCCACCCAATGCCTCCCCGGTGTTCATGGAGTGGTACAAGAAGTCCCAGGGCAATGTTCAGGGCCTCAAGCTCCGCGACAAGTTCGCCATCGAATATCAGCAGTGGGAAGGTCGGAACTCAGGAGACCCAGCCGCCTTTGAGCAGTTCGTTGGGAGTTTCCTGAAGAACAACCTCGGTGAGGAGAATGATCCTCACGTCCTGGCGGGCCTCAACCCCCATGTGGATAGCCTCTTCACGGAGAGCTTCGACCGGTTCAACCGGGAGCGGGCCGATACGGTCTACTCGGGGGCGGTTGGTACACAAGGCTCCCTCATCATCTCGACCATCGACGGTCTGGAGTCACAGGGAAAGACCAGCGAGACCGGTACCGACTACGAGGCCATGTGGTCCTCCATCACGGCCCTACGCGAGGAGGCACTCAGTACGGGTGTTCTGGCGAAGGACTATGATGGGATGATCGTTGACTCTATCATCCTGGAGGCCGAGCGGACCAACAACACGGAACTCCTCCAGCTCCTCGAACGGAAGCTGCCGGATGCCGAACACCCCATGTCGTACGACATCAAGGTCCGCGAGAAGCGGGACCGGGCGCTCGAAAACATCGGGAATGCCCAGGCACGGCAGGAAACCACCAACGCAGCCGCCCGAGAGAAGCTGGAGAAGCAGCAGCAGGAGCAACGCTGGGCAGAGGTCGTGCGGGTCCTGGCAGAGGATCACAACGCAAACGTACCCGAGGAGATCATCACCGAGCTATCACGCCGGGATGGGGATGCAAGGGCAAAGATTGCGCAATATCGACGCCAGTTTGCCGATGCCGAGGTACTAGAGGACCCCCAGGCGATAGCTCAGGTGTTCCGTGACATCCATGAGGGTGCAACCGAACGGCAAATCCTGACCCTGTATGAGAAAGGCGTCATCCGCACCCGCGAGACACTGAACCTGGCCCTTGACCGCGTTGAGAAGCTCAGGAAGTCCAACACTGAGGGTCGTGGTGTCCTTGGCAATCAGACCGCCAAGAGGTGGCGCGGTAAGTTCCAGAACGATCTGGGTACCGGAGAGCTGGACGCCTGGGGCATGAAAGGTCTCACCACCGAAGCCA
This sequence comes from Nitratireductor sp. B36, assembly GCF_020833685.1. Classification (GTDB taxonomy): domain Bacteria; phylum Pseudomonadota; class Alphaproteobacteria; order Rhizobiales; family Rhizobiaceae; genus Nitratireductor. Next base: position 854,881 of record NZ_JACKZY010000003.1, on the reverse strand, counting down.
ATGAAGCCATCATCGATTTTGACATGATGCTGCTAGAGTGGGAGGAAGCCAACCCTGACGCCACTGCGATGGACCGGGAGAGGGCTATCAACGAGATTGGTGGCATCATCCAGCAGCGCATAACCGTCAGCGGCGCTGATAAAGGCTCCTACAACGATCCAGATGCACCTGCCACACAAACCGACCCTGTAAGTAGTCAGCAAGAAGCAGAACCACAGGGTGGCGAAGTGGAGGTGGACGATGGTGGGATCATCGATGGCATACGGAACTTCTTCTTTGGTGAGGATGATACGGAACAGCCTTCCGATCCTACATCAAGGGCTGTACAGGCCCTAGCGAGGAAGTATGGGGTAGAGCCTGAAGAGGCTCAACGGATGTTCGATGAGAGGATGCAGACCCTCACTGATGAAGATCCTGGTGTAGACAATACGATCACGAACTCCATCCCAGAGGAACAGCGATCGAGCCTCCAGAACCTCCTCCGTAACCCTCCCAAGTTGGCTGACGGTAGCTCATCGGCCGGCAACGCTCCGGTAGAGCCGCTACTCTCTTTGCTCGGTCACACAGAAGGTACAGACAGGGGGGACGGATACAACGAGACATTGGGTTACGGCGCCTACACTGGTGGTGATGTTGATCTAGTCAACATGACCCTTGGAGACATCGACAGGCTCCAGACACAGATGCTCCGTCACCCAGACAACAAGTGGAACTCATCGGCAATCGGTAGGTATCAGATCGTTCGGAAAACCCTTCGCGGCCTCAAGAAGGAGCTTGGACTTACGGACGACATGAAGTTCGATCAGAAGCTCCAGGACCGGCTCGCCATGCATCTTCTGGAGCGGCGAGGACTATCCAAGTGGATGGCCGGGAAGATGACCGACGAGCAATTCATGTCGGGGCTCTCCCAGGAGTGGGCCTCACTACCTAAGGCAGATGGCCAAGGCTCCTATAAAGGTCAGCGAGTTGGAACATCTGCGGGTGGGCTTCGCAACGCGCTTGGGAAAGTCCGTAAGGGCGGAACGCAGGTGGCCTCTCTCGGAGGCAGTGAGGGTCTTACCCCGAAAGCCTACTCGAAGCTCCCTGTAACGGATAGCCGGGGTGAGGACCAGATTGCCAAGTTCATAGAGTGGAACGACGATCCGGTTGCCAACCACGAGGAAAACCTCAGGAGCATCAAGCCCGATCTCCAGAAGGTCGTCAAACGGGCTCAGGAACTATCCCCGGTCAGGTTCGTAATTGGGTCGGGCAAGCGGGATGCAGAGCTACAGAAGAAGGCCGTCAAGTGGGGATGGTCCAAGACACAGGACAGTGACCATCTACATGGTGGTGCCGTTGACCTCTGGCCCCTCGATGGGGACGGAGCGGTGGTCTTCGATAAGAAACTACAGACTCAGATCGTCAAGGCCATGCGAGAAGCAGCCAATGAGTTGGGTGTGAAGTTGGACATCGGAGCGGACTGGAAGAGCTTCAAGGACCTCCCGCATTTCGCCATCAAGTCATAAGGAAATACTACGCATGTTCTCATGGTTTAAGAAGCTTCTCAGTGGCAGCACCTATGCTCCACGGGAATGCCCTGAGCCCCTACCCCCGGTACCCAAGATGGATGATACCGTAACGCCTCCCGTGATCGTGGACATCTACTATGACTATCGCCCTCTCTTTGACCTCTTTGGGAAGTCAGAAGGCACAGACAAGGGTGATGGATACAACGAGACCCTCGGGTATGGGGCCTATACCGGTGGTGATGTGAACCTCACTGCTATGACACTCCGCGAAGTGGATGCACTTCAGACACGGATGCTCAAGCACCCGGCCAACAAATGGAACTCCTCAGCGGTCGGTCGGTATCAGATCGTTCGCACCACTCTACGGAAGATCAAGAAGGCACTCCAGCTAACGGACGACATGAAGTTCGACCAGAAGCTACAGGACCATATGTGTCTGCATCTCCTGGAGGGTCGAGGTCTGTCCAAGTATCTGACCGGGAAACTCTCTGAAGACGCCTTCATGACGAACCTTGCCAAGGAGTGGGCATCGATCCCAACCCCCAATGGCACCGGCTACTACAGCAACCAGAAGAAGACACCGGTAACTCCCAACCAGGTCCGCACAGTGCTGGCCGAGGTGAAGCGCCGCATTAAGGGATAAACTATGACCGACCTGACCCCCGAAGCAAGCAGGGTCCTCCAGGAGATGGAGGCAGAGCTTGCAGCCAAGCGTTCGGCCTCCGACCAGGAGGTGCTCTCCAGGGCTGACAAGGAGTTTGGCTCCGACCCGGTGAGCCGTGGCCTTGCGTCCATGGCGACAGGTATTGCCCAGGCAGGCTTTGAGACCAAGGACTTCATCTTTGGCGAACCTGAAGAGGGCAAGAAGTCGCAGACCCGACGAGACGTTGAGGCGCTGGACCGTGCGCTCGACAACGAGAGTGTCGGCTATGGATTGACTTCGGGGGTCTCGCAGATGGTTGTGGGCCTCATCGGTGCTGGTAAGTTGCTAGCTCCGGTGAAGGCCGCACAGAAGCTCAAGACGGCGGGTAAGGCCGGTCGGGCAGCCTACGAGACGGGTAAGGCAGCAGCGGCATCAGCCGTGGTCCTCGACCCCCATGAGGAACGGCTCAGTGACCTCGTGGAGTCCTTCCCCGCGCTCCAGAACCCTGTGACGGACTACCTTGCGTCGGACATCGAAGACAGCGCCGCCGAGGGACGCTTCAAGAATGCCATCGAGTCCATCGGCGTGGACTTCGCCCTCCTTGGTGCCCTCAAGGTCATCAAGCTTCTCCGGGCAGGCAAGCAGGATGCAGCCGCCAAGGAAATCGCTAAGCTGGAACGTGCCAGAGCGGCCAATGAAGACTACTTCGGGATGGACTTCGGGCCTGACCAAAAAGAGGCTCCTATAGCCCCTCAGGTAGCGCCTGTGGAGGCGATTGATGATCAGCCTACCAATCTACCGGATGCAGCGGTAAAAGCCCCTTCTGAGGCTCCTGTGGCTCAACCCAAGGAAGCCATCAGCGAGCAGCTCGGTACCAAGCCTCTCCCGGTCGATCCCAAGACGGGCGAGCCCATCAGGCCGATGCAGAAAATTGGTCCCGATGAAATCCGCACACAGGAAATCTCCGACGCCGACCTGGACACGATCCTGAAGGCATCCAAGTCAGACTCTGAGGCCATCGCCAAGTTTGGTTCCAGGGATGAAGCCATTGCGAACGGACACAGGTTTCAGAAGGACGCGCCCCTCCCCTGGCAGAAGCTTCGCACCACCGAAACATCAAGGGCACTCCTCCAGCGGACCACCGAGGTACTTCAGAAGCGGTTCGACAGGGCCAAAGGTGGTGCCGTTCTGAAGGACAGAAATGTCCGACAACTGGTGAATGACATTGCCAATCTCTATGAGGAGGACCCCGCGTTCATCCTTGGGCAGCTCTCGGAGGCCGGTGACGATGCTTCCAAGATGGTTGCCAACATGGAGGCTTCACTCCGCATCGGCAACAAGATGTTCAACGATGTTGATGAGCTGGCAGCACGTATCCGAGCAGGTAGTCTCCAGGAGTTCGGGGGCAATACCGCACTCGCCCACGAGGAGCTGAAGGCTCGTCTCTCGGTTGCCTTGGATACGCTCGCAGCAGGTAACTCCATCCTGTCCAACTCAGGTAGGTCCCTGCGGCGGGCTCGGGGTCAATTCCGCTTCCGGCCAAAGGACCTGGAGCGCCTCAAATCGATGGACCCAGAGAAGCTTGTCGTGGTTATGGAGAAGGCTGGAGGTGATCCCCGCAAGGTTGCGATGATCCTAGATGAGACCTGGAACAAGAGGGTTATGGACGAGGTTTCGTTCCACCTCACCAACGGTCTCCTCTGGATGTGGCCGACACATCTGGTGAATACAACCACTAACGCCCTCATGATGGTGGGAAGGCCCACAGAGAAGCTCTTCGGGTCTAGCGCTCTCAGACTACTCACAAAGGACCCGGCTCGACGGGCAGAACTTTCGGCGGTGGCGCGACAGGCCAAGAAGGAATATCTGTACACGGTGACTGCCCTCAGTGAGGGTTGGACCAACGCGGTAGAAGCATTCCGTCGAGGTGATTCAATCCTGAATCCCCACAACACGGAGTTCTTTGACGTTGGGGTCCAGACGCAGGAGCTGCCCTGGCGTCCTGTACAAAGCATCAACGATATTGCCTACAACGCCTTCGTATCTGCACGTTATCGCAACTTTGTGGGACTTCCGACACGGACCCTCGGTGCGGCGGATGAGTTCTTCAAGACACTTCGATACCGTGCGGTCATCCAGGCACGTGCGGCGGTTGAAGCGTCAGAGAGGGGTTTGTCTGGGAAGGAGGCGAAAGCCTATATAGCTCGTTCACTAAACGACTCCATCGACCCCGCAACGGGTAGAGCCGTGGATGCAAACGCCATCCGTGAGGCTCAGTCGGTCTCATTCCAACAGGACCTAAATTACGAGACCACCATTGGGGGTAGTTTCGGTAGGGCACTTCAGAACGCTCGAAAGACTGCACCGGCTCTCGGTGTGGTGCTTCCATTCGTCAAGACCCCAGTCAACGTCATCCGCTATGGGGTGAAGCTGACCCCCGGATTGAATCTCCTCCAGAAGGAGTTCCGGGACTCTCTCTATGGGTCCATGGGGACCGAGGCACAGGCACACGCTATGGGGCAGATGTCCCTCGCGTCAATGTTCGGTGGCCTTGCCGCCTACCTTGCCAGCACAGACCAACTGACGGGAGCCGGTCCCGACGACTACAAGCTCAAGCAGGAGCTTATGGCGACCGGGTGGAAGCCGTACTCCTTCAAGTGGGAGGACGAGAACGGTGATACCAAGTACCTCACCTTGGGAAGATTTGACCCTATGGGTATGGCCTTTGGCATGGTGGCGGATATTGTTCACCTACAGAAGAAGAACCCGGAGGCCGACTACAGCGAGTTGATTGGCGCGGCGATGATCGCGGTAGCCAAGAACCTTGGGGAGAAGACGTTCCTCCTCAACCTCAACAGCGCCATGGAGGCCTTCCTCGATCCCGAGAACAGACTCGCCAAGTGGACCGGACGGACAGCCGGTTCAATGCTCCCCTTCAGTTCACTCATGCGGGGGATGAATCCCGACCCATACCTTCGGGAGGCACGGGGCTTCATCGATAGTGCAATGCGGGGCATACCAGGACTAAGCGACAAGCTGCCTCTGGCATTGGATGTCTTTGGTGATCCTATCGAGCGCTTCGTTGGTGTGGTCGATACCCAGAAGTCCGGTGACATTGTGGAAGCAGAGCACAACCGCATAATGCTTCAGACCGACAAGGGTATCGGAAAGCCAGACCCAAAGTTTGAGGGTGTTGATCTTAGGGACATTACCCTCAGCGATGGAGTGAATGCATATCAAAGGTATCAGGAGCTGGCCGGACACCTTCCCGGTCAGAGGAGCCTGAAGTCGCGCCTCGAAGACATCATTAGGTCCGAGACATATCAGGACCTCCCGGACGGGGACAGCGGTGTTCCCGGTACAAGACTCAATGCCATCGCAAAGCTCGTCGGTAAGTACCGACAACAGGCGAAGAAGGTACTTCTCCGGCAGAACCCTGAACTACGTGACCTTGTGAAGTCGCGGCAGAGGGAGGCGCATGGAGCATACCTGAAGAACCGTGAGAGCAGGCGCGAACCTGGGGCGACGGAACTCTTGAACGCCCTGCGCCCGTAACATCAAGGAACTATGATGCCGTATAGTTATACCGACCAGGGGCCTAAAGTCCCTGGTGACACCATCACGGTTGGTTTCCCGTTCATCGACAGGTCCCATGTATCGGTCCTGGTGGATGGTATCACCGTATCAGCAAGCCACTGGTCGTGGATCAACGATGGACTTCTAAAGGCTGAAGCAGGCTTCCCATCAGGTGCAAATACGCGGGTACTTCGCACCACACCCAGTGAGTTAGAGGGGACCCTCACAGGTTCGTCCTCCCTGGACTACCCCCTCATCAACAGAAACTCCAAGCGCCTCCTCTTTGTGGCCCAGGAGCAGTTCGACAAGTTCTTCGAGTACACTGCCATTCAGGGGGCACTAGAGGGCCGTATCGCTGTAATGGAATCGGCCATCGGTGACCTGGAGTTCATCGAGGGGCCAATGGGGCCTCAGGGGCCGGTGGGTCCAGTCGGCCCACGTGGTCTGGAGGGGCCAGCGGGACCTCAGGGGCCGGTCGGAGCAACAGGTGCTACCGGTGCAACAGGTCCTCAGGGAATACAGGGTCCTCAGGGCAACCGAGGGCCTGCCGGACCACAGGGGGCAATCGGCCCACAAGGTCTCCAGGGCGCTCCTGGTGCATCAGGTCCACAGGGACCTGTAGGCCCACAAGGCCTCCAAGGCCCAATAGGTCCGCAAGGTCCAGCAGGTGAATCCTTTCAACCGGATTATGTTGGCCTAGAAGTGGAGAGATCAAACCACGATCTGAAACCAAAAGGCACGTCGTTCCTCGCAACAGACATTGGTAAGCTCTACTTCAAGCTCTCCAACGCGGTAGCGGACTGGTCCATGGGTACGGACTTCGGGCGAGGCGAGCAAGGTCCTGTTGGCCCTATGGGTCCTCAAGGACCTAAGGGAGATAAAGGTGATACCGGGGAAGTTGGCCCAATAGGCCCTATGGGTCCTCAAGGCCCTCAAGGTCCAGAAGGCGAGAAGGGTGAGACCGGTCTTCAGGGGCCCCAGGGCATCCAGGGTCCAAAGGGTGACAAGGGCGATCAAGGTGAAACTGGACCCCAGGGACCTCAGGGTATCCAGGGTGATCCCGGACCTATGGGACCAGAAGGACCTATGGGGCCTCAAGGTATTCAGGGACTTACAGGAGCCACAGGTGCCCAGGGTCCCGTTGGTCCACAAGGTCCAGAAGGACCGGAGGGTCCAATTGGCCCGATGGGTCCTCAAGGACCTCAGGGTCCCAAGGGTGCTGATGGTAGTGACGCAACGGTTCCATCTCAGTCGCAGTCAACTTGGAACGGCGGCACCAACACGACCGAGAGTAAGATTAGTGCGGCCAAGCTAAAGTCGGCAATAATTGCTCACGCACCGGGAATGGAAATCTATACCGGATCATCCCAGAACAACACCGTGTTCCCTATTGGGCACATCATCTCTGCCGGATACATATCACCAGATAATCGAAATGGTCACCAGAATGCTTACCTAGTTTCGACCAGTGTATCCAATTACGCAGGTGGTGAGGCCTACGTAAGTCGTGGCGCACAGCTTTCTGGCGTATGGGCATATCGAGGTGGCACCATACTACAACGAGTAGCCTGAGGAGCAATATTCGTGAACCTTAAAAGAATTATTGGCGTCAGCTTCGCCGAGAATATTGATGACTACCACGTGATGGTTGAGCTTGAGGAACCAGGTGGCCAACCCTTCGAGTACAATTACTACCTATCTTCTATGGACCCCCATGGTCTAGCCCCTAGGCTCCGTGAGGAGGTTGCCGAGTGGATTGCCCAGGGCGGACAGGTCATGCCATTTGTCCCCCCAGCCGCACCAACACCTGAAGAGTCTCGGGCAGCAATGCCTCCATTGTCCAGGCGTCAGCTCCTACTTGGCCTATACTCCATCTCCATCACCGAGGCTCAGGTGGACGCGGCCATAGGTAGCGACACTCAGAGCATGATCGAGTGGAGGGATGCTGGATCATACCGTAGGACACACCCGCTGGTGTCCAGCCTGGCAGCATACTTCTCTCTAACAGATGTGGAGGTTGATTCCCTATGGCTCTGGGCGTCTGAGCTGTGACCGCACACTACGCATGAGTACAGAGAGGTACAATGGGACGCGATTACTCAGAGGATGATGATCTGGAGGACGACTTCTACGATAGCGGCAACGTGAGGGACATGCATCAGGACCCTCGTGCCCAGATCGGGTCGAACTCTGGGATGGAGCCAGATGATGCCATCGATGACCTGAACTTGGATGACCTCATGAAGGAAGCCCGCAAGGACCTCTTTGCGGACCTCCTCAGGGGTCTCCGATCTGGCATGTTGACACCGGCAGAGAAGAACGTCCTCAGGCAACTCCTGAAGGACAACGGAATGGTTATGGGAGACCCTAATGAAGGCGCTTCAGAGGAACCGAAGAGGCCGAAAGCGGACCTCCCGTCCTTCAGTGATCCTGAATACAATCGATGAAAGTGTAGCCTACCTGGAGACACTCCAGAGGCAGCACAAGATTACCCTACGAAGGGTGGAGTCCATCGAGCGCCGTCTCCAGCAGGAGAAAGAAGAGGCGTCTACAATTCGGGATACCCGTACAGGTTTGGCGGACTGGTTCCGCCGCCTGATGGGGCACTGAGGAAACAACCATGACGAACGGCAATGAACAGCTCCTTCGGGAGCTTCATGCGGGATTAGCCGTGGTTAAATCCCAGCAGACAGAAATCAACAGGCGGCTCGGGAAGATCGAGGAAAGCCTGGAGAAGGCCGACGAAGAGGCCGAAGAGAAGCGGGACGACTGGTGGGCATGGGTCTTGCAGACCATCGGTCAGGTGATCCTGGTCACAGTCCTGGTGACACTAGGGAAGGCGTTCGGACTGGAGCTGAGTTGGTGACACCCAACCAGCGGGCAACATCCATGTGGTCCCTCATCCGGGAGAGGCCAGCACTCTCCGTCCCCTGGTATCTCATCACCTCGTGGCTCTACTACAAGCGGGACATCTCCCTCCTCCCTGATGAGGACTACGACAGGCTCTGCAAGTTCCTCCTCGACCGTTGGAACAGCATCGAGCACCGACACAAACATTACGTGGACTTTGAAGGTCTCAGCGCGGGCACTGGGTACGCACTTACGGAGTATCCAGAGATCGTGCTTGGAGCTGCCTCAAGTCTCGCCAGAGAAGATGGATTGGTGGAATGGAACAACGCATCCCAGCAATGGGAGAAGGCGGGAGGGTAGTATACGACAACACCCCAACCGTAGTGGCGGTCTTAGTACCGTACGGGAAGAAACTTCTCGCAATTCGGCGTGGAAACGATCCTGGCAAGGGCCTACTCGGTCTTCCGGGTGGATACCACATGCGCGGCGAGACGTGGCAAGAGGCGGGTGCCAGGGAGGTCCTGGAGGAGACCGGCATCACCATACGTCCTGACCAACTGCGTCTCATCTCCATGGAGACGGACGAGTATGGGAACAACCTGGTTATCGCCAGGTGCCCTGGTCCCCAGAGGTGCGTCGATCCGATCACCACTCCTGAGGAGGTCCAAGAGATCGTGTACCTGGAGAAGACCCCCAGGGTTAAGGACGTGGCCTTTCCACGCCATCACTACGCAATGCTCGGGCACTTCAGGGGGTGGTTTGACGATGAGACATGGTAATCCACATTTCGATCCACGTATCAAGGCAGCAAGGCGGAAAGCGGCAGCGGCTGAGAGCAATCTTCGGAGGATAACACGTAGAGTCCAAGAGGAGTGCGACCACCCGGTTGTTGCGCACCTGGATGGCCGTCTCAGCGAGTATTTTGGCCCCAGTCCTTCCTGGAGAATCTGCGTACGGTGCGGCTTAGAGGAGAAGGTCAGGTACGGCACGACCACAAGCTGGAGGGGCCGTAGAGAGGACCCGTGTGGTGAAGCCCTAAGCTATGAGGAGGCCTATGCCCCCCTGAAGCTTTCTGGGAAACCACTCATCGTCTGTAGGGAGGTCTCAGAGATCAGGAGGCACAAGCCACATGGCTGATCTACAGATCGTTGACCCTCTCAAAGACCCTCCCATCAAGAAGTCAGCAAGGAACTCTACGCATCTACAGCCAATAGGACACACAGGGGATCCTATTGCGGATGACTTCCGGGTGTTTCTGACCTTACTTTGGAGACACCTAGGGCTACCTGACCCCACCCCTCTCCAGCTCGACATTGCGTGGTTCCTACAGCACCACCCGCGGTCCGGCGAGATCGACCACCTCATCATCATGGCATTCCGTGGTGCGGCCAAGAGCTGGATCACCGGTGCCTACGTACTCTGGACCCTCTACCGGGACCCCCAAAAGAAGGTCCTCGTAGCCTCCGGCTCGGTACGTCGCTCTGTGGCGTTCGTCAACTGGTGTCTCAACCTGATCGCTGAGTGGCCGGTCATCCAGCACCTGCGTCCTAAGCCAAACCAAAGACAGTCCTCCACGGCATTCGATGTGGGACCCGCACGTCCAGACCAGACGCCCTCCGTCTTTGCGGTAGGCATCACGGCACAGATCGTTGGCTTCCGAGGTGACCTCATTGTGGGCGATGACGTGGAGACCAATACGAACTCCATGACGCCGGACATGCGGGAGAAGCTGGCCGATGGTGTCCGAGAGTTTGATGCAATCATCAAGCCAGGCGGACAGATCATCTTCCTGGGTACGCCCCAGACCGAGGCCTCCATCTACAACGTCCTGGAGCGGGAACGCGGCTACGTCATCAAGATTTGGCCCGCACGGTTCCCCACCGGGAAACAACGCCGAGGCTACGGCCACAGGTTGGCAGACTGGGTGGGATGGCAACTGGATAACAACCCGAAGCTGGCCGGTCAGCCCACCGAGCCAACGCGCTTCAGTGATGAGGACTTGGCGGCTCGTGAACTATCATGGGGTAAGGCAGGCTTTGCGCTCCAGTTCATGCTGGACACCAGCCTTATGGACGTGGACCGCTACCCGCTGCGCCTGCGTGACCTGATCTGCATGTCCCTCGACCGGCGTACCGCCCCAGATTTGGTCTCCTGGGGCACTGGGGACCACTTGGCGCTAAGGGACGTGGATGTCATCGCCTTCGACGGAGATCGCGCCTACGGGCCTGCAAGCGTCTCCCAGGGCTATTCCAAGTACCAGGCAATCCGGGCCTTCATCGATCCCTCGGGCCGAGGCAAGGATGAGACCACGCTGACCATCGCTGCGGTTCTCCACTCTACGCCTTTCATCCTCAAGCAGGCCGGGTGGTTGGATGGCTTCGGCCCCAGGACCCTGGAGGAGATCGCAGAGCTACTCGTCCAGTTCAACGTCTCGGTCTGCCGGGTGGAGGAGGACTTCGGCCAAGGCATGTTCGCCCAGCTCTTGAAGCCCTACGTCAAGGAAGCCTGGGAGAAGCACAACAAGCAACTACCCAAGCTACCAGGCGAGAACCGCACCATGACAGAGATTGTCTCGGAGCGGGCCGCAAAGCAGCAGAAGGAACTTCGCATCCTGGAGGTCCTGGAGCCGCTGTTCCAGAGCAACCGGATCGTCATCGCTAAGGAGGTGCTCCAGGATGACTACCGGGCGACAATGCAACGCGATGGTACTGAGCTTCGTGACCGCTACTCGCTGATGTATCAAATCACCCGCCTCACCCGCGAGAAGGACTGCCTCACGCACGATGACCGCGTGGAGGGCCTAGCGGGCGTCCTGGGCATGTTCCTTGATGAGCTGGGCCTGATGCCTGCCAAACAGGCGGAAGCCGCTGAGGAGAAGCGCCAGGAGGAATACTGGGACAAGTTCTTCAAGGAGGCCGACCGGATCGGCAAGAGGGTGGCCAAAGGCGTTCGGAGGCGGCTTGGATTGCGACCTGGAGGGCGGCGCTAAGGCCGCTCTAATGAAATCAAGGGGTTAGCTATGCTAATAGGGTCGTACTTGTGGTGTCCCTCAAAGTAGTAACATCAAGCTAGCTCCTGGTGAGGGGGAGAGACCAATCTCCTCCTCCCCCTTGGCTACATGAAGCAGCTTCTTTTCGATCCTGCTTTAATGCTTAAAGTGACTGCATTGGGTAGCACCACCACGCCCTCCTCCCGGTATCCCATCATGGGTAGGGGATGAGAGGATAGACAATCCCCCTCCTTTAGGTGCTCAAAGTGACTGCTATCATGCCCCTCACAGCCCACGTATGGTGGTTCTGGCTGTGGTTCCGCATCAGGACTCTCCTCTGGAACCCCGGACAGCTCCAGGGGTCGCCCATCTGATAGCTCCAATTTACGCGACAATTGGCGGGCTTCCCCCCATGCCCCTCACAGTGGTCCTGCCCAGCCTTTTGTGGCGGAATGTGGCATTGTGGCCGACCATACACGACCTAACCAGTTGATTTCATTAGGCATTGCACTAGATGCTAGATCGAGTGATCATGCCACAAGGCCAGACACAAGGCCTGACATCAAGCGATTGCGTGGGGTCGCTCGTTTGATCCGATCAGTGAGACATTCCAATCACTTTGAGCACAGCTCCCTCGATCAGCTCCCTCGATCAGCTCCCTCATGCCACCACATAAGGCCATGACACGGGGTCTCATGCACTAGGCCCATGCGTGGGGTGAAGCGCGGCCTAATGGGCAGGCTGAAGGGGTCTAGACATGGTGCATATGCGTAGTGAATAGGGCATTAGGTGGCGACATCAGGAAAAAGATGATGGATGAGGCTAGACGCAGAGCCTTGATACACAAGGGGTCCAGCGACAAGCGGTAATTTTTTTCGGTATCAGTGCATTTTTTTCTTGCTGCGCACTTGCACATTATGTGGATTAGTGTATGTTCAATGCATCGGCGTCATATGCCGCTACGTCACGGACCTGAAGAGGGTCAGGACGGCTAGACAGGCCAGCCGCGAAGCGGTGCCCCAAGGGGGGAAATGGAGAGTGACAGTCTAGCTTGGCGGAAAGGGTCTAGGGCTAATGCGAGCCCTACTGAAGAGCCTAGCAAGGCGAAACCAAACAAAAGGCAATCACAATGAGCACGGTTTATCTGGGTGAAACATTCCGCAAGCATCGCGGCCAAGCTACACGGTTTGAACGATACTTTGAGGAAGAGCCAAGCGGCGACGATATGCCAGTATTTGATAGGGCGTCATATGGCGGTCGCGGCGAGTATGAGAGGCCAGACCGTTGGGAGGATCGCGTGACAATGCGCAGGCTCCCAGCCTTCAGACGTTAATGGGGTCTAATCCGCCGGAGCGCACCGGACAGGCCCAAGCCATACGAGACACGCGAGCCCCATGGAGCCCCTCCTTTTGGGGAAAAATTCGCCTCGGCGCTTCGCGCCTCGGAGGGAGCCCATACGGAGACCACGCGCCTCTCACTTGATAGACCTCCTCGGCCCTCATTGTGACACGACACTACGCATCTACCTACAATCCAAACCAAAGGACTACCACCATGGCAAAGGACAATCAGTATTACCTCCGCAAGATCATCGGGGACGCCATCGCCGATGGATGGACCATCACGGCACGTGTTGAGGATGAGGTGGACTACAGGGGCACCGACAAGCGGAAAGCCCTCGACGCTCTCACCGCATGTGATGAGATGCTCATGGTCCTCACAAAGGAAGTCGATGGGGTCACGCTCAGGGAGCGAGTCTTCATCGTCAATGACATCAGCAACGAGCCTGAAGAGATCATCGCGAACTACGCATTGACCAAGACAGGCTGGGTCGATGCTTGGTGGAACCAGAACATTGGAGCAGCAGCATGAGACAGCTCAGTCTTCCATTCGACCACGAGGTTCTCAAAGAGAAGAATGGTGTCGCCCTCGTGCAAATCAATGACCGCAATCAGACACGATATGCCACCTACCGGACCAACAAAGAGGGTCACGCCTATTGGGGCAACTACACGAACAACCAGGCTGAAGCAGAGTTCGACTTCGAGAAGAGGGCTAACCTATGACCATCTACACCATGGATGACATCGAGTGGCGTGAAGGGGAGCTTGCGGACACCGTGGAGTTCCTCAACGCCGTAAACCCTCACGGCCAGACGGCTGAACGCATCAAGGCACAAGCCTTCAGAAGCTGGGAGGATGGTGGGTACACGCCAACCTTCATCGGCACAGCAGGCTGGTACGTCACGATTATCCCCATTGAGAACAGCCAGAAGCCATTCCTCGCCCTGGTATCCGTCATGGCCTACACGGCGCGGAAGAGCTTGGAGGAGAGGCTCTGATGGTACGCACACTCACACTGACCAAGACCATCTTCAAACTCGATGAGCTGGATGACGACGCCAAGGAGAAGGCCCGAGACTGGTACCGGACAGGTGCCTTGGACTACGAATGGTGGGACGCTGTGTACGAAGACGCAGACAGGGTGGCGAAGATACTCGGTATCGAGATCACCCATAAGAAACCGGGCGTTCCATCCATCTGGTTCCAAGGGTTCTACACGCAGGGAAGCGGCTCATCGTTCGACGGTAGGTACTCCTACGCAAAGGGAGCCACAAAGGCCATCAAGGAGTATGCACCAAACGACACCGCACTCCACACGATTGCAGCCGACCTCCAGGCCATACAGCGCCGCCACTTCTACCAACTTTCAGCACATATCACCTCCGGCTGGCGGGACACAACGATAGACGTTGATGTCCTGAAGGATGGCCACTGGGATGTCCCGGAGGAGGCTGAGGAGGGCATCAAGGAAGCCATGAACGACTTCAACCACTGGGTCTTTCAGCGCCTGGAGAAAGAGTATGAATACTTGATGTCTGACGAAGCCGTGGATGAGAACATCAAGGCGAACGAGTACGAGTTCACCTCAGACGGAGAGATCGCATGAAGGGGATAATCCAGGACATCACCTCCCTCTTCACCATCATACTCTTCGTGTCAGCAGCCGGATTCTGGCTTCACTCTTTAGGCTGACACTACGCATCTTCCTACAATCAAATCCAATCCAAAGGAACCAGCCATGTCATCACATGACGAGGTAGCCCATGCATGGGCCAACAAGACCGGTCGCCACCGGAAGGGACACAATATGTTCTACGAGGGCGATACCATCTACAGCTATGGGTACCACTTCCCGATAGCCACCCTTATGGCGGACGCGGAGGGCCGCACGGTGGTGCTCTTCACCACGGACAATTACAGCACCTCAACCGCCAAGCATAAGAGCATCACGGGCCGCGCCTGTAGCCACATGACAGTCTTCCATGTGCCGCACCTGGGAGTTCACGGCTCGCGGTTCGCACTCGATGTAGGCCACCACCTCAACGTCCAAGATTACCTGAGGCGCATCACCGAGACCCTAGAGAGGGCAAAGAGGGCAAGGTCCTGGGGGCCGTTCCATCTTGAGCAGGCCGATAGGCTGATAGCTGAGGCCGAACGCTACATAACCGCCTTCTCACTCAAGGGCTACGAGGACATAGACTGGTCCCCAGAGAGCATCGTCGCGGGGGTCAAGGAGGCAACACGGCTTCAGGCTGAGCGTGAGGAAGAGGCCCGACGCAAGCGCGAAGAAGCGGCCAGAAGGAAGTATCGGGAGGAGGCATGGCCACAAATCAAGGCGTGGCTTCGAGGAGAAACCCTACCGCCCCATAAATTCCACTCCGGCTTTAGCACCAAGCGCCCTCTCCCACGCATCTCACATGATCGCGTCGAGACAACCTGGGGAGCCAACGTCCCCCTTGAAGTTGCCAAGCTTCTCTACTGGCGGTCCATCAGGTGCCGCCGCGAGCACACCGAATATGTACCGGAACGGTCAATCCATGTGGGCGACTTCAGGCTCACCAGGATCAAGCCGAACGGCGACCTCGTAGTTGGCTGTCACGACATTCCCTTCTGGTTCATGCACTACGCCGCCAAGAAGGCAGGCATCCCAGACAAACCGGCCTCCATCGCGGCCTGACTCTACGCATCTGTACAAGGAGAAACCAAGATGCTTACACCACTGACCACCAAGATGCCAATGACACCGCCTCCTCCACGACTTCACCGCAGTCCGGGAGCGCCGACCGACATTCACATCCGCACAGGGTACGGCCTAGTCGCCACCGGACGGACACCGGAAGAGGCCCAGGCTAACCTCATGGAGAAAATCCGCCAGGCTCGGGAGAACTGAGGTGGAATACAAGCTGATCCACCACCAAGCCAGCCGGACGACCTACGTGGAGACGGACGACAAGAAGAAGGTCATCATCGGATATGTCGAGCAGTTGCGACCGAGGAAGTTCCGATACGTCCGATACCTCAAGCCCAGGCCATACGAGAAGCTCTTCGGACCCAAGCAGAACCATCCGGTGTCAACGAGCCAGCACACCTACGCAGGGCGGAACACCGCAATCTGGGCTCTGAAGATCGAGCACGAGAACGCGCAGAAGGAGACGCCAGAATGACGGCCCTCCATCAACGACTGAACAAGCTCGACAGTGAGGGAACAGCTTACGAGTTGGACTACCTCACACTCATCTCCGGCTTCGTCTACAGGAACGCAGAAGTGCTCCACCACGACGAGGACTCCATCATCATCAAAACCCGAACCAATAGGGGAGAACTGATCGAGACATTCATCAACATCTCTGAAATTTCAACATCACGCATCCGCACACTCTAAGCCAAAGAACCTACGAAAGGAACACCGAATGGCAAAGAATGAACAGACCATCGGAGAGACGATCATGGAAGCAACCAAGGGTGAGGCCCAGGACAACCAGAACACAACCAACTGGGGTAGCTTCAAGGTGGAGATCGGCGTCGAACCACCCTCCCGCGCCGGACATTCCAGCAAGTATCCCTGGCACGAGTTCCCAGCCCCCGCCGACCCGGAAGACCCGAAAACATGGCCTTCTGTCTTCATCCCTGATGTCGTCGCCAAGACCATCTATGGATCGCTCAAGGCATACCGGGACAAACTACAGAAGGACGGCGAGGAGGCCCCTGAGTTCACTGTGTCCGTGAGTAAGGACCCCAAGGGTGTCCGCGTATTCCGCAAGAAGTAGCTGGATCAACATTCCAGAACTTGTGGCATCCAACTATACGTATTGACACACTATGTAATTATCCGTAACGATTTCTTTACGGATACCGGTGAGTGGGCCGCCACGGTCCTGAGGCCCCTCACACACCCAGACAACAAGGACCAGGAGAAGACACGAAATGACCAATCGCATCGCAGTCCACATGGAAGGCCAGGAAGGCGCACTCCACATTGACGGCCTCACCGGACAGATCGTCACCCCAAACCAGGAACGCCCAGAGTGGGCCGATGGATACGCGGTGGCACTTCTGGCAGAGCGCATCGGGTGGTACGAGCAGCGCCTGGGTCACCAGCTCCCAGAGGCCATCCGCAAGCCACAGCTCCTCACCGCACAGGACCTGGGGTGGATCGGAGTGGATGCCGAAGGTGACGAGGTGGAGATCGAAGCCAACGCTGAACACCGCATGGAGCTTCTTGCCGGCTACCTGGGGATCGACCGAACCGACTTCGACCAGGAGCGCAACTTTGCCGGTGCCATCGCGCAGGCTGATGTGGACCACACCTACGTGACACAAGCCACCGATGAAGCCACCCTGGAACAGGTTGAAGGGCAGGGCTTCAGCGAGACCCAGAAGAAGGCAATCAACGGTTAACTTCGCAATATGATGGGGGTCGGGGTAACGCCCGACCCTCGCCATTACCCTACGAGGAGGGTGAGGATGCTTCTGCGTATAAGCGGCCACGAGATACTGGCCGAATTATGGGAGCCGGACGGGTTCTTCAAACCGGGTTTATGGATGATGGGTTTCAACAGGAAGCGGCTAATTGCAGGTGTTGAAACCAGAGAAGCATGGATTGGACCTTTCCATTTCATGCTTTGTGCAGTAAATGTGAATATGCGTAGCAAGTATCCAGAAAAGGACACGAGAGTTCATGGACACGCCACTGAGGAGGGAAACACTTAGGGCATATCTAGAAGCCAACAGACGGGTTCAAGCAGCCCAGAACGATGGACAGATTATGCCTATAGCAATCCTCAACACCTTTCTAGGTGTTGCCATTTGGGGCCAAGACCATACCAAACAGGGAGAGCCCATAACTCTCGAACACTTAGCCGAGAACCTGGCTATTACACCCACCACACTATCTACCCACCTTAGATACCTGAGTGACAAGTATCGTTCCGGGAGAGAGGGACTAGAGCTAGTGGTCATGGAGACCTACCCACTGAATAGACGCCAGAAGGTCGTAAAACTCACGCAGAAGGGGAAAGCCCTGGCACAACAACTGGGTTTTATATTGGAAGGAAGACGGAGCGATGCCAATAACTGAGAGAGGTGGTGGATACCAAGTAACCGTCAATCGCGCCTCTGCCAAAGCAGGGTATCGCAGAATCAGACGACAAGTGCAGTCTCTGTGCGAGGCCGAAAGCCTGGAGACCGAGATCAACGAGGCGCTCGATGTCTATGGAAAGTGGCCGGTCGAGGAGGGGGACAAGCCCCTCCCCGTGCCAACCCTCCACGGAAGGAGTACCCGGACACAGGCCATCCTCACTCCAACCGGGCAGACCGGTACACTTCGCAAGGCAGCCGAGATCGCAATAGAGACACACTGGAAGGGTATGCGAAGCGAGACCCAGACCGGCTACACCTTGATGAGCGATGTCGCCTTCCTTGAGCAGCGCGGTAAGAGGGACATCGACCAGATCGTAAGTGAGGACATAGACGCCCTAGTGGCACACCACCGCGAGAAGGGGCACTCAGCCAGTTACATCAACCAGGCACTGGGGCACATCCGCAAGGTCAACCAGATCGCCCTCAAACGTCTACCGCCTCTATGCACTACCGTGATCCCAATCACGAAGCAGAAGGCCAGAAACAAGAAGACCTGGTGGCTACGCCCTGAGGATCATCAGCAAGTGTCTGAGTGGTTGCGCCGCCCTGGTGGTGATCCGCTTTTCGCCGACCTCATCGACATCATCGTCTATGAAGGCCTCCGCGTGGAAGAAGCCCTGAGATTGACCGAAGGGTGCTTCACCGGCCTGGCGGGAAACAAGCCGTGGCTTCACCCCGACGGAACCAAGACAGCAGACTCAGATAATGCCGTTCCGGTCTACCCGGAGGCACTCCCAGTCATCAAGAGGTCCATCGCCAGGGCCAAGGCCAACCGGTGGGAACGTCTATTCCCCATCTCGCCGCGTCAGGCAATGAGCCGGTGGAATACTGTCAGGGAGTTCTTAGGGGCCTCACACATCCCGACCGCCACGATGAAGTCTCTACGGCGGACCTTCGCCTGGTATGCAAACAGTCGGGGGATGCCCACCGCAACACTACAGAAGGTCCTCCGTCACCGGACCATCACGACCACCTCAGGGTACCTCAACCTTGTGGGGGCGGGTGAGCTGGAGGACAGCCGAAAATACTTTTCAAAGGACTCTACGCAACACCACACAGTACCCTCCCCAAGTGGTAACTCAGTGGGAGAGATCATCAAGGCATACGCACAGACACCTGGGGTAACACCAGAGGATGTCGCACGGTTCGCAAAGGAGCTAATGGGATGAAGAGAACGCAGGCAACAGGTACTACCGGACGCGCCCTATCGGATGCCTACACCAAGCTAGGACAGGTGAACTTGCGGTGGACTAGCGGCGCATACGCCAAGGAAGTTTATGAAGACCTGCAAGAGGTTAAGCGCCTCATCGAGGAGGCCGAAATGAAACTAATGGCTCATTTTCTTGATTAGTGGTGCCTCCTCCCGGACTCGAACCGGGACTCCCGAGAGAAACGCATTTTGAGTGCGTCGCGTCTACCAATTCCGCCAAGGAGGCTCTAATATGTCTGCTATGTCACGGGACCAGCAGATGTCAACCATTACCAGCACTGCCCAGAAGCTTTTCGGCATCTTCGCCGCCCTCGCCTTCATCCTGGTAGGGGCACCAACCATAGCCGCCCTATGGGAGACCATGTGGGGCTATTTAGGGATGCTCTTCTTCTCCATCTTCTAGTGCCACAAGAATGCCACACGTGGCAGACGCAAAGCCTTATAAACTAAGGGTGTGGCACCCGAAAACACTAGGCTCAAAATCGAGTTCCGCAAGGAGTGCTGGTTCGAGTCCGGCCAGGGGCACCAAGACATACTCCCTGTGAAATCGCCCCCCTGTAAAATCGTCTGTTCTTCTCCGTTCGCAAGAAACGGCTCGGCTGGGGAAAATTCGGTTGCTTGAGCCGCGACAGACCGGCACCAGACCAAGCAGCGGTTTTTCCGCTGAACATCCTTTTTACAGATGCCGCACAGCGTGAAAGAGTGACAGCACCTGTTATCCAGCCATGGGTGACGGCTGGTCAACCAGGCGAGCAAGAGCCGAGAAGTCGGCCTTTATAGGCGCCGCATCAATTGCCACGTCGACCCAGCTTAGATCCTTCAGACCGTGGCCGGTGACGACGGCCACTATGCGGTCGTTTTCCTTCACAAGGCCCTTTCGGCGCAGCTGCCCGAGGGCCGCTATCGGTACGGCTCCACTGGGCTCAGCCAGTATCCCTTCCATCTGCGAGAGGTCGCGGAGGCCCTGAAGGATATCAGGATCGTCCACTGCAAACGCAGCACCTTTGAAGCGCTTGATCCACGAAAGGGTGTAGTCGCCGTCGCGTTCGTAACCCGCCAAGGTGTCATTGAGTGCAGATGCTATCGTGGTTTGGTGCTCCCATGGCTTGACGCTGCTGCCACTTTGGAAAGCTTGCACGATGGGTGCGCACCTGCTTGCCTGTATGGCGATAGGCCGCGGGACTGTTGCAAGGTGGCCTGCTTCGAGCAGCCGCTGGAAGCCCTTCATGATGCCGCCCAGCAGCGGACCGCTCGAAATTGGGAGCAGCAAAACATCTGCCTCAAGATGTGCGATCTCGTAGGCGAGCGTCGCATAGGCATCAACCCCATAGGGGTTATGATATGTGGTGGTGAGATTGACCCAGTCCCGTTCGCGCGCCAGCTTGTCGGCCAGGCGGCAACAGTCGCTCGTGTTACCCTCGACTTTGACGAGTCGTGCTCCCGTGGCAGCGATCTGACGCAGTTTCGCCTCAGGGGCAGAGGCCGGAACAAGAACGACAACCGGCAGACCGGCGCGCGCAGCATACGCCGCTGCAGAAGCACCGGCATTTCCGCTTGAAGACAGCACCAAACCCTTGCGTTGGTGCTGTCGTGCGAGTGAAGTGGCTAACGCAATCGCCCGATCTTTGAACGACGCCGTCGGAGATATGGAATCATTTTTGATCCACAGATCTGCGACACCCATCTTCCTGGCCAACCGTGGGCAGGCGAGGAGCGGTGAGCCTGCTTCGCCCAGCGAGATACGATTTTCCTCCGAGCAGTATGGAAGATGGTGAGCCCAATGCCATAGGCTGGTCGGTGCCGGATCGCGATCGGCCTGCGTATTGTCCGGCAGATGCAAATCGAGAATTCCGCCACAACTCGGGCAGGTGGACGGTACGGAGGTGATGCTGGTCTCCTCTCCACACTCAGTACAGGCAAGCCACTCCGAATGTCTCATTTTTCCACCTCGTGGATGCGCCGCAGATCCTGTACCAGCTGCTGGAGCTGAATTGTCACGGCCTCCGTGATGGCGCGACCTTTCTGGCGAGTGGCAAGAGCTGGTTCGCCGACAGTGCCCGTTCCTCCTGATTTGTCTTTCATGCTGCGATAGAGCGATATGGGCGGGGCAGCCAACATGTCTTCCACAGTCCAACGCGTGGTTGGGCCTAAGCTGCGCTCTTCGATGCAGTGACGGCGAACACTTGCCGGGTCGGCCTCCATCATCAGCGACGTCTCGAACTCACAAGCGTGATTGGCACCTCCCAATTCGCTTTCACGGATTTGTGCCAATGCTGGAGCCGCAAGAGTCCACCATGTCGCCAAAGCGATGCGGCACCCCTGCTCCTGGTGCCCAATCTGATCGACGAGAACTCTGCCAATCGCCTGATTCCCGCCATGGCTGTTGAAGATCAGCAGGGTGCGAAACCCATGAGCGATGACCGAGCGCAGAATGTCTCCTGCATAGGCAAGAAAGGTCTCGTGACGGACAGTCAGCGTCCCCACGAAATCCATGTGGTGATCGGAACAGCAAACCTGAACCTGCGGCAGGATCAGCATGTCGTTGCTGCAGCGTTGCTCCACGCTTTCCAGCAAGTGCATACCGATCCTGCAGTCCGTGGAAAGGGGGAGATGCGGACCATGTTGCTCGACTGCTGCGATCGGCAGGATCACCACCGTATCACGATCCACCTGGTCGATTTCCGCCGTGGTCAGGTCAGCCCATCTCATGCCGGGTGCCACCACCGGCCATTGAGCACGACGCCTGCCGCCTGGAGACGCTGGTTTGTGTGAAGGATTTCGCCTTCCACATCCTCAAGAGCAAACTCGCCCGAAGCAAGGGTAAGGATTGAGGCGTCTCCCACAGCCCCCTTCCGGAACGTACCAAGCTCGGGACGCTGAAGGACTTGGCCTGCTCTGACCGTGGACCTTTCGATGACCTCGCTCAACGGCATGCCAAGGCCTAGGAACTTGCTCATGGTCGTCAGCTGATCGTAGGCAGGCCCCTCGGTGCAAAATGCATGAACATCAGAGGAAATTGTATCAGGAGGGAAGCCAGCTTCCAGCATGGCTCGAGCCGTTTTGTAGGAGAAGGAGCCCATACCGTGCCCAATGTCGAAATAGACGCCTCGCTCCCGCGCTTCCAGAACCTCTGCCTTGACCCGCCCATTGCCCATGATTGGAGCGTTCGGAAACGGGCGAAAGCAATGTGTAAGCACATCACCTTTGCGCAGTTTCGAAACCACTGCTTCATATGAAGGCGGCGGTTCATCGATGTGGCACATGACAGGCAGCCCCACTTCGTCCGAAAGTCCAAGCGCCACGTCCAGAGGAGCTATGCCCTGTGGTCCGCTTGCATGCCGCCCAATTCGTACCTTGATACCGACGATGACGTCACGATTGGCTTCAATGACCTCCGCAGCATGTTTCGGTGCCATCAGTCGGAAGTCATGGCTTTCGCCCACCATAATTTTCGTGTCGAAGCCGTAGATGCCCGCGAAGGAAACATGAAGGTAGACGAGAATGCGCGCATCGGCAGGCTCAATCACATGTCGGCGAAAGCCTGGAAAATTGCCAGGACCGGCGCTGCCCGTGTCCACGCAGGTGGTCACCGCACTGCTTCGGGCGAAATCATCGGCATCAATACCGAGTGACGTACCGCCCCAGTACACATGTGTATGAAGGTCAATGATTCCCGGCGTAACAATCTTCCCGGAAACGTCCCTGACTGATTGAGCTTGTGCTGCCAGATCGTCTCCCACCGCAGCCACTTTGCCGTCGGTAAAACCCACTTGCGTAACGCGGTCGAGGTTCTGTGAAGGATCGAGGACGCGACCACCTGCGAGTACTAGGTCGAACTTCATTGAACTGAATTCCTTGACGCCTGGAGGAGGAACTCATCGAGCTCCCTCATTCAAATAGGTATGAAATTTTCCAACATAATTGGATTTTATTGCGAAATATGTGGCAAATCTCTTGTGATATAATGTTGCTTTTTTTCATATCCGGTGTCAAGCTGGCATCGAAAGGCTTGGGGATCGGAGCAATTTGCTGAGGGGCAGCGCTTGACCACCACTGACATCATCAACCGATTGCGGATCTGGGCGGCAGACGGCAGCAACGCTGAAAAGCGGCTCGCTGAGATCGTATTGTCCGACATCGAGTACGCATCGAAGGCGTCGATTGCCGACCTCGCACTCCGTGCTGGCGTCAGTGAACCGACAGTCACCCGCTTCTGCCGCGCCCTCGGATGTGACGGTATCCGCGACTTCAAATTCAAATTGGCGCAAGTGCTCGCGATCGGTGGGGTTTATCTTTTCCCTGAACCCCTCGTGCGTGACGAGCGAGATGCGCGGATCGTAGGTGCCATAGCGGATGGCGCAGCCAATGCGATGCAGCGCGTGCGCGATGCGATTGACATGAAAACCGTCAACGAGGTGGCGCAACATGTCGTTGATGCGGGCCAGGTCTATGTGTTCGGGTCTGGCGGCGTTTCTTCCATGGGTGCGGTCGAAATGCAGAACCGGCTTTTTCGACTGGGCGTACCGATCGTTGCCCATACCGATGGGCAAATGCAGCGCATGACTGCTGCCGTGTGCGACAAGCGTTCGCTCGTTTTCGCCATATCGGCCTCAGGTCAGGCAGCATCCATTATCGAGTCTGTTCGCGTCGCGCGCCAGTATGGCGCCCGCACCATCACCATCACTCACCCTGAATCTGTCTTGGCGAAAGAGGCTGAGGCTTGCCTGCCTTTCGTCATTCCTGCCGATACGCAGCTCTACAAGCCCACCTCGGGCCGATATGCGCTCCTCTTCCTGATTGATCTCATCGCGATGACCACAGCCGAGCTGATCGGGCCCAGCGTTCTTGAAAGCCTGCGACGCATCCGTGTGAGCCTCTCAAGTCTGAATACGAATGATCCGGGTCGGCCAATCGGCGATTAGCAGGAAGCGGAGGTAGGAGCCAATGGGAGGCGAACCATGATTAGACAAGTGGCGGGAGAGCTCAGCGAAAAATTGAATCGCTGCGTCGAGATCATCTTGATCGCATTGATGGCCGCTCTTGTTGTCAATGTGTGGATCGGGGTGGCTGACCGCTACTATTTCCATTGGCAATTCAACTGGCCGGAGCCTCTGGCGCGCTATCTGATGATATGGACGGTGCTGCTGGCGATTTCGAGCGGAATTGTCCGCCGTGAACACATAGGCTTGACGATCCTGATCGACCGGCTGCCGGTCTCCCTGCGCCGTACTGCGCTGCTATTGTCGGATCTTCTAGGAATCCTGCTGTTTGCATATCTCTTCTGGTTCGGCCTCGGTTTTGCTGCCGCGGGTTTGACACGCCAAGCCATGATCCTAGGGCTTTCCCTCGGTCCCGCCTACTCCGCCATTCCGGCGGCGGCAGGACTTGCCGCAATCCAGCTTCTTCTCGTCATGTTGCGCGATTTGGGTGAGCAGCGGGTCGAAGATCAGGCGGAGCTATAGTCCATGATCGTTGCAGCTATTTTCCTTGTTTTGTTGCTCCTTGGCACCCCCATCGGGTTCGCAATCGGTATTGCTGGACTTGCAGGCATGGTGGGGATGGGTGGCGCCCACTTTTTGGCGATGGGGCCAAGCCGCATGTTCAACAGCCTGGACATCTTCCCTTTCCTGGCGATGCCATTTTTCATACTCGCCGGCGAGATTATGAATCACATCGGCATCACCCAGCGTCTCATGCGGTTTGCCCACATTCTCGTTGGGCATTTTCGGGGAGGCCTGGCCCACGCCAACATGATCGCTTCCGTAATGTTTGCAGGCCTGACAGGCGCCGCGACCGCTGATGCTGCAGCATTCGGCAAGACCCTGGTGCCAGAGATGGTGCGCCAGGGTTATCGTCGGGACTATGCGTGCGCGGTCACGGCCGCAGGATCGATCATAGGACCTACCATCCCACCTTCGGGTATAATGGTGGTCTATGGATCACTGATGGGCGTATCCATCGGCGGTCTGTTTGCAGCCGGCATTCTCCCCGGCTTGATTATCTGCATCGTCTGCATGGCCGTTATCGCGCTCGGCGCCACGCGCAACAATCTGCCCAAGGCCGAAAAGCGAGCAAGCCTCCGCGAAATTGCCCGCAGCTTCTTCCACTCGATCGCTGCGCTGGCCATGCCCTTTATCATTCTCGGCGGCATACTGGGCGGCATCGTGACGCCGACTGAAGCCGCTTCGATTGCCGTCGCCTATGCATTGCTTCTGGGGGTCTTCGTCTATCGCAACATTACGATTCAAGCATTGTGCAACATGCTTCTGCGCACGGCCATCATCAGCGGCGTGATTTTTGTGATCATCGCTTTTGCGAGCCTGCTTGGATGGTGGATGAGCTTCAACCGAGTACCGCAGGAGATTGCGTCCGCGATACTGAGTTTCTCCGAAAATCCTTACATCATCATCCTGCTGATTATCTGCCTTCTGCTGCTTATCGGCATGGTCATGGACATAACGGCCATCCTTATCATTCTCACGCCCGTTCTCGTACCTATAACCAATCAGATTGGCCTTGAGCCGATCCATGCGGGGATCATCTTCATAATTGCACTGAACATCTCGCTGATGACGCCGCCCGTCGGCGCTTGCCTGTTCGTGCTGTCATCGGTGACCGGCGAGAAGCTGGAGCGCATTTCCATCAAGCTTTGGCCATTTCTCATCGCCGAGATTGCCGTTCTCGTCACGTTCGCATTCTGGGAGGACATGGCGTTGCTGGTGCCGCGGTGGTTGGGGTTCGCCTGAACCGCGCAAAGTTAAAATCAAAGAAAAAACCGAAGGAGTGGAATATGAAAAAAGTGCTCGCCCAAAGTTTTGCAGCCATCCTTGCTGCATCCGCTATGACAGTGACAGCCGGGGCACAGGAACATGTGCTGAAGCTCGCTCATGACAACAACCCGGACCCGTTCGATAATCCGGGTCATGCATGTGCAGCTGTGTTTGCAAACATCGTCAACTCCGACACGAACGGTGAGGTCGAGGTCGAAATCTATCCGAACGATCAGATCGGAACGAATGCCGAATCTGTCCAGATGGTCCGGGACGGAGTGATCCAGGCCACCATTTCATCGACAGGCTCACTCGCATCATACTATCCGAAAATCGATGTTTTGAACTTGCCGTTCGCCTTCTCGGACAATGCTGCAACCTACAAGGCCTTCGATGGAAAATTCGGCAAGGCATTAAAAGCCGACATCGAAAAGGAACTGGATGGGGTCAAGGTTCTGGCTTTCCCTGACACCGGGGGCTTTTTTGCGGTAACGACATCGACAAAACCGATCAACACGCTTGAGGATTTCGAAGGCGTGCGTTTGCGCACGATGACGCTTTCATCCCACCAAGTCATCATGAATGCTCTCGGTGCAGAGGCCTATCCGCTGGCTTGGGGTGAGGTCTATTCCGC
This sequence comes from Nitratireductor sp. B36, assembly GCF_020833685.1. Classification (GTDB taxonomy): domain Bacteria; phylum Pseudomonadota; class Alphaproteobacteria; order Rhizobiales; family Rhizobiaceae; genus Nitratireductor. Next base: position 828,219 of record NZ_JACKZY010000003.1, on the reverse strand, counting down.
ACTGCAAACCGGCGTCATCGATGGACAGATGAATCCGGTGCCGATTATTTCGTTCTCCAATTTCTCCGAGGTGCAGAAGCATCTCGCTCTCACCAACCATCTGTTTTCACCATACATCTTTCTGCTCTCGGAAAGCTTCTGGGATGGCCTGACCGAGGATCAGCAGAATGTTGTCCGGTATGCGGCACAGTCCTGTGTCGCCGCTTCGCGCGGCCTCGCCCGCATTATCGAAGCTTCCGATCGAGGCGTTGCAGGCCTGCGTGAGAAGATGGAAGTGACGGCGCTGACACCTGAGCAGCGGACGGCCATGCGCGAAGCGACTCAGCCTGCTTTTGAGAAGCACATCCAAACTGAGTACGGCGAAGATGCGGTTGCGCTGCTCGAGCTTTTCAAGGAAGAGGCAGCCAAAGCCAACCAATCCGACTATCTGAAGTAAGCTTTCTTCCGTGACCGAGGGGACGTCCGCGTATCGGCGGTCGTTCCCTCCTTCATACAGAGATTGTCAAAGCAGGCATCTGGTCCCGCTCGCTCCCCCCTCTCCTTCTCGGTCATGAACTCGATGCCTTGGTTGGCGTCCTACCGCCATACCGCTGATCGCTCGAGTGAGACCTCCTGACCGCAGCGTGCCAAAGCGGCCCCGCCCGTGCGGTATTGTGTTTTCGATCACACCACGGCAGTTTAGTCCGATGTCTCATGCACTGCGCATAGCCAGGGGGCGCTTTGGGCGTGTCGCGCTTCTGGATATGGATCGCCCACTGGTGCGCCACGCGCATCCGCACTGCCACGTTCTTCTGAAGGTGGAGGGGGCGGACACGCAGTTTCAGGTCGGAGACAGGATTGCACGGCTCACGGATGAAAGCGCAGTCCTGATCAATGCTTGGGAACCGCATGCGTATGAGCATGATACCGAGCAGCCGAAAACCGTAATTCTCGCTCTCTATATCGAGCCGCAATGGCTTGGGCTTTTCCGCCCCAACTGGGCTGTCAGCAATGCGCCCGATTTCTTCAACTGCTCCGTCGGCGCAATCACACAGGAAATCCGGCGCCTGACACAACTTTTGGCTTCCACCATGGTCCACGCGCCGCAAGATGAGCGCGTGCATGAGGATCTCCTTGGACGCTTGATGATTGCCGTCATTGAACGCTTCACCAGCTGGCGCGGCCTACCCAATTCGATCCGAAGTCTGGCCAACAGTCACCTGACCGATTTCCGGATTCAAAAAGCTGTGCGGCTCATTCAGCAGGCACCGGGTGAGATAGGCGACATGAACATGCTGGCCCGCGATGTGGGATTGTCTCGGGCACACTTCTTCCGTCTTTTCGAGACCAATATGGGCGTCAGCCCCCGCGTTTTCTTGAATGTGCACCGACTGGAACACGCGGTAAACCAGATCGTGGAAAGCGATGAGACCTTCGCCGCAATTGGCGAAAAGCTCGGCTTTTCGGTGCCCGCTCATTTTTCGCGGTTTTTCCATGATCACGCTGGGTCCTCTCCCAGCGTTTTTCGCAGAGTCACCCGGTTGAACGAGCGAATTTGAGACTTCTGGGTAAGTTGTAAGACTTACCGGTATCGTCGTCTCGCCCTTCCTCGAGCATGAACTCTCCCAGGGACCGCCCTCTCGGGCGGGGGAGGAGAGCATGACGATCAATCTGCAGCGAGCCGGCCTCGTGGGCCGTTCAATGCCGCGTGTTGAAGATGCCGCGCTACTGATCGGACGCGGGCGCTATATCGACGACCTGCCGACCCGTCGTGACACGGCGCATATGGTAGTTCTGCGCTCGCCGCATGCTCACGCCGAAATTCGCTCCATCGATGTGTCTAAGGCCCTCGAAGTCGAAGGGGTCCATGCCGTCATTACAGGCGATGACGTAGCCGCCCTCACACGAAGCCTGACCGTTGGCGTCAAAGCCGATGTGGAATGCTGGCCTATCGCACGGGATCGGGTTCGCTATGTGGGTGAACCGGTAGCCCTGGTCGTCGCTGATACACGCTATATTGCCGAAGATGCTCTCGATCTCATCGCGGTCGAGTACGACATGCTGCCGGTGGTGATGGATCCAGAGGCCGCGCTTCAAGAGGATGCGGCGCTGTTGCATCCCTCGCTTGGCAGCAATTGTATTGCCGAGCGCAGCTTCCGCTATGGTGACCCCGAAAGCGCTTTTGCAGAAGCGAAACACCGCTTCGCAATCGACGTGTCCTATCCGCGCAACTCCTGCACGCCTATTGAGACCTATGGGGTCATTGCTGAGTACGACCCAGGTGAAGACGCCTACGATGTAACGGCAAACTTCCAAGGACCATTCTCGATCCATGCGGTTGTGGCACTGGCGCTAAAAGTGCCAGGCAATCGGATGCGCCTTAGAACGCCACCTGACTCAGGTGGTTCCTTCGGCGTCAAGCAAGGTGTTTTCGTGTATGCGATCCTTGCCGCTGTTGCCGCGCGCGTCTCCGGTCGACCTGTCAAATGGATTGAGGATCGGCTCGAGCATCTGATGGCTTCCGTATCTGCGACCAATCGTGCCACCCGGCTGGAAGCGGCCGTCGAGGCCGACGGCCGGATAACAGCGCTTCGTTGGGACCAGATAGAGGACTGCGGGGCGCATTTGCGCGCACCCGAGCCAGCAACCCTATACCGCATGCACGGGAACATGACGGGGGCCTACGCGATTGCCAACGTCGCCATTCGCAACCGTGTCGTGCTTACCAACAAGACGCCGACAGGCCTCAACCGCGGTTTTGGCGGCCCGCAAATCTACTACCCGCTGGAGCGGCTGATGCACCGCATCGCTGATGAGCTTGGGATCGATCGGCTGGAAGTTATCCGCCGTAATCTTGTGCCCTCCGACGCATTTCCCTACCGCACGGCCACCGGAGCGCTTCTGGATTCGGGAGACTATGCGGCTGCTCTCGATACCGCACTCGCGAATGGCAATTTTGACGAACTGATCGAACGGCGCCGCCAAGCCCGCGCAGCCGGAAAACTCTACGGAATCGGGCTGGCTGCAGCTGTAGAGCCGAGCGTCTCCAATATGGGCTACATCACCACCGCCCTGACACCTGAGCAGCGCGCCAAGGCAGGACCGAAAAACGGTGCGCAGGCTGTCGCCACGATTTCCATCGATCCGCTTGGCGCAGTCACTGTCAAGGTCGCTTCGGTGCCACAGGGACAGGGGCATCGTACCGTGCTGGCGCAGGTCGTTGCTGAACGCCTTGGCATTCCTTTCAAGGCGGTGCGGGTGAACACCGAGCTGGATACCGCTCGGGACGCTTGGTCTATAGCGTCGGGGAATTATTCCAGCCGGTTTGCAGCGGCTGTCGCGGGCACGGCTCGTCTCGCAGCTGACCGTATCAGGGATCGCCTGGCTGAAATTGCCGCTGGCCAGCTTAATGTTGAAGCATCGCAGGTCGATTTTTTGGACGGGCGCATTTTTGATCGCTTGAATCCCGACAATTCGATTTCCTTCAATCGTGTCGCCGCCACCAGCCATTGGGCACCGGGTATGCTGCCTGAGGGCACTGATCACACGATCCAGGAGACCGTTTTCTGGACCCCCGAACAGCTCGAGGCTCCCACGTCAAAGGACGGCATCAACTCCTCACTTTGTCATGGTTTCATCTTCGATTTTTGCGGCATAGAGATCGATCCCGCTACAGGGGCAGTGCGCATCGACAAATATGTGACGATGCATGACTGCGGGCGTGTTCTCCATCCCGCCATGGTTGAGGGGCAGGTGCGTGGAGCCTTCGCGCAGGCCGTGGGAGCAGCCTTGTTCGAAGAGTATGCCTATGGTCAGGACGGCTCCTTTTTGTCGGGGACACTTGCGGATTATCTCATCCCGACTGTCATGGAGGTCCCTGACCCGGTCATCCTTCACTATGAAAGTCCGTCGCCGTTCACACCGCTTGGCGCCAAGGGCGTGGGTGAAGGAAACTGCATGTCCACCCCGGTTTGCATCGCCAATGCAATTGCTGATGCCACGGGCGCGATCGATATCACTCTGCCCCTTTCGCCTGGCCGCATTGGCGATCTGATCTTCGGCGAAGAAAAACCCTCCTCACAGCCGCAGACCAGAACTCCCAACAAAAGCTCCTCAGGCCAGCGTCAGTTGACCGGACAGGGCAGCGCTACGGTATCTGCCAGCCGCCAGACTGTTTGGGACATGCTGCTGGACCCTGCCACCCTGGAGGCAATCATCCCCGGGGCGCATGGTGTGGAGCGGGTCAGTGCAACGCATTTCCGCGCCGATGTGACGCTCGGCGTCGGCCCCGTGAAAGGGCGTTACCGCGCTGAAATCAAGTTGTCTGACATGGTCGAACCTGAAGCGGTCACATTAAGCGGTTCCACCCAAGGTGCCTTGGGGTTCGGCAATGGGGTGGGACGCATCACACTGCGTGAAGCCGACGGCAAGACGATCGTTGGATACAGCTACGAAGCAGGCATAGGCGGCAAGGTCGCTTCCGTTGGCGGACGTCTTCTCGACGGCGCGGCACGAGTGGTTATTGGCCAGTTTTTCCAGGCTTTGGCGCGCCATGCAGGCGGCGGAACGCCGCATGGTGGTTTGCTTTCCCGTTTGAAAGCACTTTTGGGAGGCCGTTCATGAAGCCGCCCGCTTTTGACTTTGTCAGACCAGAAGGGATGGAAGAGGTGCTCGAGACACTGCACCTCAGAAGCTCCGATGCGCGCATTATTGCGGGCGGTCAGTCGTTGGTGCCGATGTTGAACATGAGACTTGCTCGGCCCGGCGTCCTGGTTGACATCACTGGTCTTCGAAACCTTCAGAGCATCCACGAAGTGCGTGGGGAAGTGGTCATCGGTGCCGCCGTCCGCCAAGCCGAACTCGAGGCCTGGCCGCACCTGAGAAGGAAGTTACCTCTCCTTGCACAGGCGATCCGATGGATAGGACATGTGCAGACCCGCGCACGAGGGACGGTGTGTGGGTCCGTGGCACACGCAGATCCAAGCGCCGAGCTGCCGCTTGCCTTGATCGCGCTGAACGGTTCGGTGCGGCTCGCAAGCCAGAGGAGCAAGCGCACTGTCCCGGCGGCAGACTTCTTTCTGGGGATGATGTCCACGGCGATCGCCGAGGGCGAGATGATCGAAGCTGTAACCTTTCCGGTTGCTGAAAATGGAACAGGCTACGCTTTCCGTGAGATCGGCAGGCGTCATGGTGATTTTGCAATCGTTGCTTGCGCCGCTGTTGCAGATAAGACGGCAACCCGTCTTGCCATTGGAGGGGTGGACGACCATCCCCGACAGTTCGACCTTCCGCAGGAAAATGGTGATGAGCTTGATGACGCGCTCAACGATATCGCCTGGGCGCTGAACGCGCGTGACGACTTGCACGCGAGCGGGCGTTATCGGCGCGAACTTGTACGCCGGCTGGGTCGAGAAACCGTTTTGGAGGCCCGCTCATGCCGCAATTAGCTGCTGACACGAAACATCGCGTCGCCTTTCACCTCAATGGCAGAAAGGTGGAGGTGCTTGCCGAGAACCGGATGCTTCTCAGCGATCTTCTAAGACACGAACTGGGCGCAACAGGCACTCATGTGGGCTGCGAACACGGTGTTTGTGGTGCGTGCACCGTTCAGGTGGATGGTGCGCCCGTGCGCGCCTGTCTCATTCTTGCGGCTCAGATTGACGGGGCAGATGTGCGAACGGTCGAAGCGCTGACGCCGACCGCACAGCAGCTTTCGCCTCTGCAGGCTGCTTTTCGTGAAAAACATGGGCTGCAGTGCGGATTTTGCACACCCGGCATCCTGATGACGCTCGACGCGCTTCTAACCACGCGACCAGACGCCAGCGAGCAGGAAATCCGCGAACATTTGTCCGGGCATCTGTGTCGCTGCACCGGCTACGCGACGATCGTGGCCGCTGCTTTGGCGGCCGTGGAGGAAATTAGGAAGGAGCAAAAATACAATGCTTGATCTGGGGGCAAGTTTTCTGGCGAGCGTAAGCCGGGACCGGGATGCGTTGGCCATTGTTGATGGCGATATGCGGCTCACCTACTCCGAGTGGTACCGCAAGATTTCAGCGCTCGTGACCGGCTTTGATCAGCTTGGCCTGAAGCACGGCGATCACGTGGTCACTCTCATGATGAACCGCTGGGAGAACGCGTCACTGCATTGGGCCTGTCAATTCGCCGGTCTCATTGTCACGCCTCTGAACTGGCGCGCCAAGAGCGAAGAGGTGGATTATGCAATCAAGGACGCTGAAGCAAAAGCAGTCTTCTACGAGGATGTAACGCGCGAGGCGCTGGTTCAAACACCCTCGGCTGCTGGACTTAGCTGCATATCGACAGAAGAACTCGTCTCCATGATGGAGGCTGAAGCCCCTGACGTCGTGCCGCGTGCGGACGCCAATGACTGGTCGTTGATGCTGTACACTTCCGGCACCACGTCTCGGCCAAAAGGTGTGCCGCGCCGCCATCGTGTCGAACGTGCAGGGGCGGTCGCCCATGTAGCGCAGAACCTGTATCGGCATGGTGAGCGCACACTCGGAGTGATGCCGCTGTATCACACGATGGGTGTGCGCTCTCTTATCGCTTCTTCGCTAACAGGCGGTGCCTTCATTTGTCTTCCGCGCTTCGATGCCTCTCGTGCGATTGAACTGATCGAGGCTGAGGCGATTACAAATCTCTACCTGGTGCCGACGCTTTATCATGATCTCCTGCATGAGCCCGCCTTTTCACCCGAACGAGTAAAAAGTGTCACCAAGCTCGGCTTTGCCGGCGCCTCAATGACCGACGGTCTTCTGAAGCGGCTCAATGAGGCGTTCAAACCCGAGCTTTTCGTCAATCATTACGGTTCCTCGGAAATTTACACCTTTACAATCGAGCAGAACGCAGTGGCAAAACCTGGCTCGGCGGGTCGCGCCGGGATCAACCAGATGATCCGTGTGGTCAAGCTCGGCGCGGACTCCCCGGAACAACATGCGGGTGTCGCAGAGGAAGGCGAGATCATCGCTTATCTGAAGGGTGATGAAGCTTTCGAAGGTTATTGGAACCGCCCCGATGCGGATGCAAAGGCACTGCGGGAGGGGTGGTATTTCACCGGCGATACCGGCTTCTTCGACGCGGACGGTGATCTGTTCGTTACGGGTCGTGTTGACGACATGATCATCACAGGCGGTGAGAATGTGTCGCCAGTCGAGGTTGAGAGCTGCCTTTCTCTTCATGAACAGGTGGCAGAGGTAGCCGTGGTCGGCCTACCTGATGAACGCTGGGGCAAACTTGTCACCGCCTTCGTCAAGCGCAAGGGAAGCGTTACCGCGGAAGAGCTGGATGAGCATTGCAAGACCTCCGGGCTTGCCAATTTCCGCCGCCCGCGGCGCATCGTCTTCGTTGATGAGATTCCAAAATCGCCGGTCGGAAAGATCCTGCGCCGCATGCTCGTTGCTGGGGAATACAGCGTCGAGCGCCCGCTGGATCACGACCGGTCCGTTCAATAGCAGACTTGAAAGGATCCCGATCAGATGGCTGAAACAATGAAATTCGCCGATCCGCGACTGGCCGAACTCGATGGCTTCGCAGTCAAGATCGATACTGCACGTCAGCGTGCGGACATTACGCTCGACCGACCACCGTACAACGTCGTCTCGATGGATCAGCGTGATCAGCTTCGTCTCGTTTTTGAAGCGCTGGACGCTGATGAGCGTGTACGTGTGATCGTTGTCGGTGGAGCCGGCGCACATTTCTCGTCAGGCGGCAATATTCGAGGCTTCCTGGAGGCATCTCCAGAGCACGTATCGCATCTGGCATGGAACATTGCCGCACCAGCACGCTGCTCAAAGCCCGTCATCGCCGCCAATCGCGGCTACTGTTTCGGAGTAGGTTTTGAGCTTTCGCTCGCATGCGATTTCCGAATTGCCAGCGAAACAACCCTCTACGCATTGCCGGAGCAGAAACTGGGCCAAATTCCGGGGTCAGGCGGCTCAGCTCGTCTGCAGAAAATGGTGGGCATAACCCGGACCAAGCACATCGTCATGCGTTCGAAGCGGATTAGCGGGCAACAGGCCTATGACTGGGGCATCGCAACGGAAGTTGTTCCCGATGCAGAGCTGGAAAGCGCCGTTGATGCTCTAGTCGAGGAACTGATCGCCTTCTCGCCCATCGCTCAGCGTACGGCAAAGAAACTGCTCAATGACACGGACGACGCAAACCTGTCGGTGGCTATCGAACTGGAGGGCCATTGCTACAGCCGTTTGCGCAATTCGGATGATTTCAGGGAAGGCGTCAACGCATTCCACGAGAAACGCGCGCCGAACTTCATCGGCAGCTGACCGTCAGTATCCGCGTTTGGGAGCGGGCGGTCTGAAGGTCTGGAGTCGGGAGCATGCAAGACGTCAGCTCCCGATCAGCTAAAGGGAGGAAGTGAAAATGGAAAAAAGACAGATTATAGAATCGGGTCCAGGGGTCGCCAGCGGCATAAGGGACTTGCCTAAACATCTGAATTTGAAGACGGCAAGCGCCGGACTTGTGGCCGCGATTTTCGGATGCTCGGGGCCTGCCTTGATCGTCATCGGCGGCGCCAACAAAGCAGGTCTCAGCAACGGCCAGACAGTTGCCTGGTTGTTTGCGATCTATTTTCTTGGCGGGTTGATCAGCATATTCCTGGCTCTGAGATACAAGCAGCCGGTGACGGGCGCGTATTCTATTCCGGGTGCAGCGCTTGTTGCCGGTTCTCTCGCCACTTTTTCGTTCGATCAGGCCATCGGCGCCTTCGTGATGTCAGGAATCATTGTCTTTCTTCTGGGGGTCAGCGGCCTGATTGGAAAGGTCATGCGCTGGCTGCCTATGCCCATAGTGATGGCAATGATTGCAGGTGCGTTGATCCGCTTCGCAACTGGTGCGGTGTCCGCGGTGGGGACAGCGCCGATAATTGCCGGGGCAGCAATTATTGCCTTCTTTGTCTCAATGCGCTTCATCAAGGCGGTTCCGCCTGTTTTGGCAGCATTGGTGGTCGGATTGATCGCTGCCTTTGCAACGGGTTCAGTAGGCGGTGGAAGTGCCGAAATCGCCTTTGTGATGCCGGAGTTCACTGCACCAGCATTCACCCTTGATGCGTTTCTCGCTATATCCATTCCGCTCGCACTCCTGGTTATCGGTGCAGAAAATGCGCAGGCAACGGGTGTGCTCATGGCGGAAGGGTATCGCCCTCCCATCAACATGATGACGACGATTTCAGGACTTGGTGGAATCGCGGCGGGTTTTCTGGGTGGCCATAATGCGAACATTGCCGGCCCGATGACAGCCATCTGCTCCTCGGAACAGGCAGGCGAGAACAAGGAAGGGCGTTACGCTGCGACGGTGGTAAACGGCGTTCTCTTCGGCGCCTTCGGCCTGATCGCCGGAGCTGCGGTTCCAGTGGTCATGTCATTGCCTGGTGCGTTGATTGGCACCGTTGCCGGTCTTGCAATGATCGGCGTTCTCCTGGCGGCTTTTCAGAATGCTTTTGGCCGCACACTTGGAAATCAGACTGGTGCATTTGTTGCTCTGGCAGTGGCGATGTCAAACATCTCAATACTGGGAATCAGTGCTCCGTTCTGGGCACTCGTGGCGGGCGTCATTGTTTCCTTTATCGTGGAACGGGATGGTCTCCTGACCCGGGCAACGGCCCCTTCTGAAGCCGTTTAATCGCTATTCGGCGATAGCAACATGGGGTGTGATTTCTACACCCCATGTTTCCGCAGGTTAAATATCAACGGATTCTGGGAACTGCGCGCTGAACAATAAACAGCACACTGCCCAGTCTTGAAATACTCCTGGATGTACCCGAAAATCGCCGATCGGTTCAGCTCTAGGGCCCTCACACAGTCCTAACCTGACGGTATTCGGTTAGGGCACGCTATGATCGCCCGTGTATAAGGTTGGTAAAGACATGCGGGCACGGCCAGGAGCATCACTTTCCCTGAAGCATTGCGGCGCAGGACAGGGACAAGATCAGCACGGCCATGCTTGAACGGCGCGAAAGCTATCGGCAGCTTTACGATGGGTTCCGCTGGAGCATCCCCCAGACTTTCAACATCGGTGTCGCAATCTCGAACGCATGGGCTCTGCGGGAGCCTGAGCGTATTGCGCTCTTCGAGCATCGCGAGAATGCCTGCCCTGCAACGCTGACTTATGGAGAGCTCGCAACGCTATCGGATAGCCTGGCGCTCGGGTTGGCAAAGACCGGCATAAGGCGGGGAGACCGGGTAGCACTTCTATTACCGCAATCGTTCGAAACTGCAATCGCCCATGCTGCCATCTACAAGCTGGGCGCTATTGCCGTACCCCTTGCCCTTCTTTTTGGCCCGGAAGCTCTCGAATATCGACTTTTCAGCGCTGGAGCGGCAGCCGTCATCACGACCAGCGACGGGCTTGCGAAAATCGCCCGCATACGCGATCGGCTACCGGCACTGCAATTGGTCATCTGCGTGGAAGGCGCAGGCGGCGGAGCGGAAGACTTACACAAGCTGATTGCAGATAGTTCCGGTCCCTTTGCCGCTGCCGACACCGGCCCTGACGACCCGGCCATGATGATCTTCACCTCCGGCACCACCGGCCCGCCGAAAGGCGCCCTCCACGGACATCGTGTTCTGCTCGGACACCTGCCCGGCGTCCAGTTTCACCACGAATTCCTCCCCCAGACCCACGACCGTATGTGGACGCCTGCTGATTGGGCCTGGGCCGGCGGTCTTCTCAATATCCTCTTACCCGGGCTCTATCTCGGAACGCCGGTTGTTGCGGGTCGGTTCGAAAAATTCGACCCTCAAACAGCGCTCGGTCTCATGGAAAGAATGAAAGTACGCAACGCCTTCATCCCTCCGACCGCGCTGCGCATGCTGAAGGCGGTCTCAGGGATTCGGAAACGGTTCGACCTATCGTTGCGCACCATCGGCTCTGGCGGAGAAGCCCTCGGGCGCGAAACCTTCGAGTGGGCCCGTGGCGAACTGGGGCTTCGCATCAACGAGTTCTACGGACAGACCGAGTGCAATCTGGTCCTCTCATCTTGTCATACGCTGGGGATTGGCAAACCCGGTGCCATCGGCCTGCCCGTGCCCGGCCATCGGGTCGAAATCATCGATGAGCAAGGCAGACCGGTTCGCAATGGGGAGCCCGGCGATATTGCCGTTCTGCGTCCAGATCCAGTTATGTTTCTCGGGTACTGGGAAAACGACACCGCCACCCGTGAAAAATTCGTCGGAGAGTGGATGACCACCGGAGACCAGGGCATTCGCGACGAAGAAGGTTATATCCATTTCGTCGGGCGCGATGACGACGTCATCACATCGGCTGGATACCGCATCGGGCCGACCGAGATCGAAGACTGCCTGACCGCTCATCCAAAGGTGGCGTTGGCTGCAGCCGTAGGCAAGCCCGATCCCGTGCGCACGGAGATCGTCAAGGCCTACATCGTTCTTCACGAAGGCATAGAGCCCAGCGACGCGTTGGCGGAAGAAATTCGCCTGTGGGTCCGGGAGCGTCTTTCAGCCCATGAATACCCCCGAGAGATCGCCTTTGTGGAATCCATGCCTTTGACCACCACTGGCAAGGTGATCCGGCGCCTGTTCCGGGAGCGCGCGAGAAACGAATAGCCGCCCGAGCACTTTTGGGGCGCGCTGGAAACCACTCAGGCCGCGTAGCGCCTGCGTTTGTGTTCATCGAGAAATTCAGGGATGTCCTTGGCAAGGATCGGCTTGCTGAAAAGGTTGCCCTGCGCCTCGTCGCAACCCATCGCGCGGATGATGCGCAGTTGTTCTTCCATCTCGACACCTTCGACGACCGTCGTCATGCCCAGTGTGAAAGCCAGATTGACGATGGTCTGTACAATGGCGGCCTGATCCGCGCTCTTTGTGATTTCCTTGATAAACAGCCTGTCGATCTTCACCTTGTCGAAAGCGAACTTTTGCAAATAGCTGAGCGATGAATACCCGGTGCCAAAATCGTCAAGCGATATGCGCGTACCGAGCTGGCGCAGCCGCCGGAGGTCTGCATGCAGTTTGCGGTTGTCCTCAAGCAGAAGTGTTTCCGTGATCTCAAGTTCGAGCCTGTGCGCCGGAGTGTCGGTGTCCACGAGTACACGCGCTACGGTTTCGACAATATCATCCCGTTTGAACTGCATCGGAGACAGATTGGCAGCGATGCTGATGTCGTCGGGCAGAGATTTCATCTCCAGACAGACTTGCCGCAAAACCCATTCACCCAGTTGAACGATGGCACCGGTATCTTCCGCGATTCCAATGAATTCATCCGGCGGAACAGGGCCATGAACAGGGTGGGTCCATCTCAGCAGGGCCTCGAACGTCGTCACCTTGTTTGTCCCCAACCCGATGATCGGCTGGAACACAAGATGGAATTGTTCGTCCAGATTGGCTGAGCGAAGTTCGGCCTCGAGCGCTCTGCGTCGCTGCAGCCGCTTGTTCATCCCATCCTCATAGAACCGGAACACCCCACGGCCATCCCCCTTGGCCTGGTAAAGCGCCACGTCCGCCTGCATCAAAAGGTCGTCCGCCGCTTCGCCCCCCGGAGCGGCGACTGCAATACCGACACTCGCGCCGGTCAGCACCTGATGCCCTTCGATGATATAGGGTTCATCGAGTGCATCGATGAGGCGTTTGGCAAGACTGCTCGCCTGCTCAGGCTTTTCGATGTTGCCCTGAACCACAACAAACTCATCACCGCCAAGGCGCGCCACCGCATCTGCCTCGCGCACCGTGTTGCGAATCCGCCCGGCCACTGCTCGTAGCAAAGCATCCCCGACGGGATGCCCGAGCGTATCATTGATGCTCTTGAAATTGTCGAGATCGACACACATCACAGCCGTGGAGAAGCCGCGTTCATTGCTGCTGGCAAGTATCTCCTCCAACTGCTCGCGCATCATCAAGCGGTTTGGCAGGTCTGTCAGCGTATCGTGACGCGCCATATAGGCGACCTGAGCCTGCGCCTTGTGGCGTTCGGTTATGTCTTCATAAGTAGCCACCCAGCCACCGCCTCGCATCGGCTGGTGCGAAATGAGGATGGTGCGCCCGTCTCGCAGTTCCTGTGTCAGCGTGTCGGATCGATTCTGCTCGATGAGCAGCGTTTGGAGCTGCGCAAGCTGCTCCGCTTCCTCCTCCGCGCTTGCACCAGCCTCGACCATATGAGCGATCAGCGCGTTTAGTGATGTTCCAAGCTTGAGTTGCTCCGGCGTCAGCCCGTAAATTCGCTCCATTTTCTGATTGCTGACGATAAGCTTTCCCTCAGCATCGAACATGCAAAGACCGTGGGACATGTTATTCAGCGCTGTGTTGAACAGCAGGTTCTGGGTAATCAGTTCCTCATTGGCCCGCCGTGCGGCATGCGCGCTGTCGCTCAATTCCGCGCTGGTGCGCAAAAGGTCTTCATTGGTCGCCTTGAGCCGCTGCTGAACACTGATCTGCAGCCGGTGTTGCCACCTCAGCATTGCGATGAAAATAAAGCCGGTTATGACGAGCGAAAGCGCCAACGCGGAAAACAGCCAATGAAGCCGGAGAAGCTCGCCCTGGTCCTTGGCCTGTGCTGTCGCACCATATTCGTTCGCCTTCGACGCCAGCGCCACCATCTTGCTTTCCAGTGGAGCCGTCAGATCGAGCGCCAGCTGGGCGTTCTCAGGTTGATCGATATCATCGATGAAGCCGCCGATCTGGCGCAACGCCGAAGCGAGTTGCTGCACCGTTTCCTGGTTTTCAGGCATGACCGAGACAAAGTTTACAAACTCGCCCTGCTCGAAAAGGCTGAGCCTGCTCACCATGATCTGGTAGCGCAGTTCCACATCCTGCTTGCTGGCCTGCGGCGGCTCAATCAGTATCGCTGCCAGCCTCTGCCGGAATCGCAGAAGCTCATTCATGCCCTGACTGGCGCTATAGGCGATGTTATAGCGAAAGATCTGCGTCAGAGCTTCCTGACGCTGAAAAACCAGGACCGAAATGTAGAGCGCCGCAACGGCCAGGGCGACCATCCCTATGGACAGCACTGTCTGCACCACGCGCGATGCTGTGCGGCGCCTCATTTTTCTTATCTCCGGGTCCGACATGGGCAAAGCCTGTCAGACGCCTACCGGACGGTAAAGCGTCGAACCTGCCAAACGGAACGCGAGTAGAATTTCTGCGTGTTGAGTTCCGGATCGGAATCGTAGGGATAGATGATGAAGAGCGGCCCCTTGTCGCTGATCGGCATGTAATTCCCATCCCGCTTATAGGCGAGAATGGTGCCATGGGCTGCAAAATCAGCGATCGGTACCGGTGCCTGGTAATCATTGAGCGCGGTAACGACCACCTCCTCACCGTCCGCCTTGACGAGAGCCATCAGCTCGGAGAGCAATGCCCCTTCAAACTCAACAGCACCGTCGAACCACGGAGTGCTCGTCCGAATTTTGGCCGACTTCAGCGCTTCAAGCATCGCAAGGTCGAAATCGGCAACGCCGTCACCGTTGGTTGCGCCGATATTGCCGTCGATCGTCAGAATGACATCCCCTTGCGGCTTTGGCAGGGCGGCGTCCTGAGCGAAAGCGGGAGTGACAAACGAGAAGAGCAGTATTGCTGCAACCGCAAACCAGCCTCCCGCGAGCTTTTTATTGTACATTTTTGTGCCTCTTTACTGGCGTAAACCCCAACGCGGCTAATCATAGTGTCGGCTAACCAAACAACAGGTTAACGGCGAGCTGATTTGCAACACACATCGCCCGCGATTGACACACCCCCCGACCGATGACAAAGCTCTAGACTTAGAGGACTATACATCAGGCACGCCGGCTCGCATAACGGCGGCTGGTCCAAACAATTCCCGACGCGGAAGACTGCGGGAAGTTCAGACACCCAAAAGCAAGAAATATCTTTTTAGATCAGGGGTTTAGGAAGTGGAAACGTACAAAGAGTTCACGTTCGAGGCAGCGCACAAACTGGAGCCCTATTCAGGCCTCCACGGTCATTCCTTCAAGGTCTCTGTCCATCTCGTCGGCGAGCCGGATCCCGTCTATGGCTGGGCTGCCAACCTCTACGAAGTAGAAAAGCAAATCGACGAGATACATAAAATTCTCGACCATACTTATCTCAATGACATCGAGGGCCTCTCCGTGCCTTCGCTCGAGAACCTGGCCAAGTGGATCTACGACAAGTTAGCGGAGAAATCCCCGGCTCTCCACCGCGTGGAGCTGAAGCGGGGCGCCGAGGGACAGGCCGAAGGGTGTATCTATCAGCCTGCCAAAGCCGCTTAAACAATTCTGACAGCCGTTTGACTTCTGCCAGGGATTTCGGGGAGCGATGCTCCCCGGTTACACGTTATTGGTCCGGGTTCGATAGAGCCCTATCCACCAGGCGCTCGGCATCCGGGCTTGCCCATTCCGCTGGGCCGTTCATATGCGCCAGCAGGCATCCGTCTTCGCCAATCAGCAGTGTTACCGGCAGCCCCAGTGCCAATCCCTGGCTCTTCAGATCATTGAAAATCTTCATGGAAGCGTCCCGGTAATAGGAAAGCGCCTCGATCCCGGTTTCCTGCAGGAATGCGGTAGGCTTTTCATCATCGCTCCGATCCACGTTCACCGCCACTACCTCGAACCTGTCGGAGCCCTTTGCGGCCTGCAGCGCATCGAGTGCCGGCATTTCCTCCCGGCAGGGCGTGCACCAGGTGGCCCATAGGTTCATCAGCACCACCTTCCCCGTAAAATCCGCCACTGTCATCGGGTTACCGTCCGGCCCATTGAACCCGAGATTCTTGAGGGATCGAGGCGGATCGGCGGCAAGCATTGCCGCGACGTGACCCGTTGCCGCATCGCCCACTGCTTTGGCCAGGGCCTGCTTTGCAGAACAGGCTGCATCACCGGCTTCTGCAACAATCGGCGTCGCCGCCGTGTTGCCATCCAGCCCGCCCTTCACGTATACCGCAAGCGCACCCGCAATGGCGCCCGCGGCGACAGCCAGGACGACCAGACGGAGTGCCGGGAATTTTTGTTTCTGCTTCGACATTCTTCTTTCCACACTAGCGCCCGGTTATCATGATGAGCGAAGACCAAGCCAGCAACCGCATGTGGGGTGGACGTTTTGCCTCAGGACCCGATGCCGTCATGGAGGCAATCAACGCATCCATCGGTTTCGACAAGAAGCTTTACGCCCAGGACATCCGCGGCAGTCTGGCCCATGCCGCAATGCTGGCGAAGACTGGCATAATTTCGGCGGAAGACGAAAAAAAGATCGTTCACGGGCTGAACACGATCCTGTCAGAGATCGAGGCTGGTAAGTTCACCTTCTCCGCGCAGCTCGAAGACATTCACATGAATGTCGAGGCGCGGCTGGCGGAGCTGATCGGTCCCGCCGCCGGCCGCCTGCACACGGCGCGTTCGCGCAATGACCAGGTGGCGCTCGATTTCCGGCTCTGGGTGAAGGAAGAGCTGCTGCGCATCGATGCCGCTCTTGGTGGTCTCATCGAAGCGTTTCTCACCCGTGCCGAAGAGCACGCCGCCAGCGTGATGCCGGGCTTCACGCATCTCCAGTCGGCTCAGCCGGTAACGTTCGGCCATCATATGATGGCTTATGTCGAGATGTTTGGCCGTGACCGTTCGCGCGTGCGAGACGCTATCGAGCGGCTGGATGAAAGCCCGATCGGCGTGGCCGCCCTTGCCGGAACCGGCTTCCCGGTCGACCGTCACATGACAGCCGAAGCGCTCGGCTTCCGTGAACCGACACGCAACTCCATCGATACGGTCTCGGATCGGGATTTCGCTCTCGAATTCCTGTCGATCTCAGCCATCTGCGCCACACATCTCTCGCGTCTGGCCGAGGAAATCGTCATCTGGTCGACGCCGCAGTTCGGCTTCGTGCGCCTGTCGGACTCCTTTTCCACCGGCTCCTCCATCATGCCGCAGAAGAAGAACCCGGACGCCGCCGAGCTGATCCGCGCCAAGACCGGCCGCATCAATGGCGATCTCATTGCCCTTCTGACAGTCATGAAGGGCCTGCCGCTTGCCTATTCGAAGGACATGCAGGAAGACAAGGAAGCCGTCTTCGACGCTGCCGAGACACTCGACCTGATGCTGGCGGCGATGACCGGCATGGTGGGCGACATGGAGATCAATACGGTAGCCATGAAAAAGGCAGCCGGAGCCGGCTTCTCCACCGCCACCGATCTTGCCGACTGGCTGGTGCGCGAGGCGGGCCTGCCGTTCCGCGAGGCGCATCACGTGACAGGTCGCGCCGTCGCCCTTGCCGAAGAAAAGAAGTGCGGGCTGGAAAAACTTGCGCTTGAAGACCTCAAGGCAATCAACCCGGCTATACACGAAGGTGTGTTCTCGGTTCTCTCGGTCGGAAATTCCGTAAAGAGTCGAACGTCTTTCGGAGGAACGGCGCCTTCCGAGGTACATCGTCAGATACGCTACTGGAAGAAACGTTTGAAACGGGATGCACCCCCCGGCAAAAAGCGCTAAAACGCAGCGTACGCATTTTCGAGGAATGGAACGCTCATGACGGCCCGCCGCACGCTCACCCTTGTCATGCTCGGTCTCGCGCTGGGCCTTGCCGCCTGCGGGCGCAAGGCACCGCTTGATTCGCCCTACGAGGCGGCAGTGGATGCGCGCAAGGAAGCTGAGCGAAACGACCAGCCCGTACCGCCGGCACCAGAGAAACCGGTTGAGGATCGTCCATTCATTCTCGATGGTCTTCTCTAGAACAGAGCCGAAAGGGCCTGCGCCGCGCGGCGGCGCAACCCCGCGTCCAATCGCACAGCCGAAAGTATCCTGCCGTGAATCATTTCGAGTATCGTGACGGCGTCCTGCATGCCGAAGACGTGTCGGTGCCCTCCATCGCGGAAGCCGTCGGCACCCCGTTCTACTGCTATTCCACGGCAACGCTGACGCGCCACTACCGTGTCTTCTCGGCAGCCTTCGAGGGGCTCGACGCGCTCGTCTGCTACGCCATGAAGGCGAACTCCAACCAGGCTGTTCTCACCACGCTCGCCCGCCTCGGCGCCGGCATGGACGTGGTCTCCGAAGGCGAGTTGCGCCGCGCGCTGGCCGCAGGCGTGCCTGCCAACAAGATCCTGTTTTCCGGTGTCGGCAAGACCGCGCGCGAAATGGACTTCGCGCTCCAGGCCGGCATCCTCTGCTTCAACGTCGAATCGATGCCCGAGCTCGAGCAGCTTTCGGCGCGCGCCACCGTGCTGGGGCTAACGGCCAATGTATCGCTGCGCATCAACCCGGACGTCGACGCGAAAACACACAGGAAAATCTCCACCGGCAAGGCCGAGAACAAGTTCGGAATCAGCTGGAAGGACGCCCGCGCCGCCTATGCGCGGGCCGCGGAGCTTCCGGGCCTCAAGGTAACTGGCATCGACATGCATATCGGCAGCCAGATCACCGAGCTGCAGCCCTTTGACGATGCTTTCGCTCTGCTGACGGAGCTGACCGAAACCCTGCGCGCCGACGGCCACGCCATCGAGCATGTGGATCTCGGCGGTGGTCTTGGCGTTCCCTACGCAGAGGATGGCGACCAGCCGCCCCTGCCCGACGCCTATGCCGAGATCGTGCGCAAGCACATGAAGAAACTCGGCCTCAAGGTCATGCTTGAGCCGGGCCGTCTGATCGCCGCCAATGCCGGCATCCTCGTCTCTGAAGTGATCTATGTGAAAGAAGGCGAAGCGAAGAACTTCGTCATCGTGGACGCGGCGATGAACGACCTCATCCGGCCCACGCTCTATGAAGCCTTCCATTCGATCAGGCCGGTTTCCGAAGCACGGCAGGATGCGGGAACCATGATCGCCGACGTGGTGGGCCCGGTTTGCGAAACCGGCGATTATCTCGCGCTCGACCGCAAGCTTCCTCTTCTCAAAGCAGGTGATCTCATCGCCATTGGTTCTGCCGGCGCTTATGGCGCTGTTCAGGCCAGCACCTACAATTCGCGCCCACTGGTGCCAGAAGTGCTGGTGAATGGCGACCAGTTCCATGTCATCCGGGCCCGCCCCAGCCATGAAGAGCTGATCGGCCTTGATTCGATCCCGGATTGGCTCACGAATTGAAACGGCAATTGACGCGGATCACAATTTCGCGTGCCGCCTCGCCTTCGCCCGGTTTGCTGCTATCCTTGTAAAAGGTAGGGCGCACGATTCACGTGCGCTACGGCACCTTGCTGAGAGCGTCTATGGCTGAATTAACTCCAGGGCATGAACGCACACGCGGCCGCTTCGTTCGGCTGGCACACACCCGTTTCGCCACGCGCCTGATCATGGTCATGGAGCGGTTCTGGCCGCGCATCCTGCCTCTCCTGGTTGTCATCAGTCTGTTCATCAGCATCTCCTGGCTGGGCCTCTTCAGACTGATGCCCGACGCAGTTCGCTATGGCGTTGCCGCAAGTCTCGCTCTGCTTGCTGTCGCTTCATTCTGGCCTCTGCGAAGCTTCCGCCGCCCCACCTCCGCCGAGATCGACAAGCGCATTGAGCGCGCAAACCAGTTGGTGCATGAGCCCGTCGCCGCCCAATCCGACCGCCTCGCGGGAAATCGGGACGGGTTTGCCGAAGCGCTTTGGCGGGAACACCAGAAGCGGATGGCTGGCAAGCTCGACAATATCCATGGCGATCTGCCCAGAACGGGAGTGCCGGAAAGAGACCCGTGGGGTCTACGCGCCGCCGCTGCCCTGCTTCTGGTAACCGCTGCGGCCTTCTCCAGCAGCCCCTATGGCGGCAGCGTTCTGGACGCCTTCCGGACACATGGTGGGGCCGAAGTCGTACCGCCGCGTGTCGACGCCTGGGTCACCCCACCCGCCTATACACGCCGCGCCCCGATCTATCTTACGGCAGAGGCAAATCGCGACACAGAGCGATTTACCGTTCCGCAAGGCAGCATACTTGCGCTCCGCGTGACCGGTGGCTCCGGATCCGAAACCCTCTCCTACCTCACCACGGACGATGCAGAAAGCCTGATCGACCCAGAAGGCGCTTCCCAGAGCGAAGCTCTGTCGACAGACACATCCGCCCGGCGTTTTGCCGCAACATTGACGGAAGACGGAAAATTGCGTCTGAAGCGCGACGGGCAGGAGATCGAAGGCTGGCTTTTCTCGGTTACGCCCGACAATCCACCGGAAATACGCTTTGCAGAAGACCCGAAACGCGCTGTAAACGGCGCTTTGGAGCTCGCTTACGAAATTGAGGATGACTACGGACCGGCGGAAGCGCGGGCGATTTTCGAACAGGCCCGCAATGCCCCCGATGCCCGACCGCTATACAGTGCCCCTGACCTGCCTCTCACGCTGCCGCGCCGCGACGGCCGTACAGTGGCCGCAAAAACCTCGCGTGATCTCACCGAACACCCATGGGCCGGCAGTACCGTAAAGATGCGCCTACACGCCATCGATGATGCCGGTCAGGAAGCGCAAAGCGAGACAAAGCTGTTCGCTCTGCCTGAACGGACTTTCACCAATCCTCTCGCCAAAGCCTTGATCGAGCAGCGACGGACGCTCGCACTGGATGCCAATAAAAAGCCCCGCGTGCTGGCGATGATGGACGCGGTCATGACCTGGCCTGAAGAAACGCTGAAAGATCTGTCCCAATTTCTCGGCATCTCCGCCGCACGCTCCAGGTTGGAAACCGCGCAGACAGACGAACAACTTCGCGATGTCGTCGACTACCTTTGGGAGATTGCCCTCATCATCGAAGATGGCGACCTGACAGCGGCTGAAAAACGTCTGCGGCAGGCGCAGGAGGCTCTGAAGAACGCATTGGAAGAAGGCGCGAGCGAAGAGGAAATCGCCCGTCTTATGGATGAGTTGCGAAGCGCCATGCAGGAGTTCCTCCGTGAATTCGCTGAGCGTGCACAGCAGAACCCGAACATGGCGCAGCAATTGCCGGAGAATAGCCAGATGCTGAACCAGAACGACCTGGATCGCATCCTCGATCAAATCGAGGAACTGGCCAAGTCCGGAGCCCGCGACCAGGCTCGGGAGCTGCTTTCGCAGCTCGAAAACATGATGAACAATCTGCAAGCCGGCCGGTCCCAGCAGGGCCAGTCTGGCAACCAGCAATCGGAAATGCGCCAGCAGATGGACGAGCTTGGCAATCTGATGCGTCGCCAGCAGGAACTGATGAACGAAACCTTCCGCATGGACCAGATGCAGCGCGGGCAACGAAATCAGCAGGGACAAGAGGGCCAAGGCGAGCAGGGTCAACAAGGCGAGCAGGGTCAACAGGGCCAGGGTAACGGCCAGCAGCCCGGTGACGGCCAGGGCATGTCACCACAGGAGTTCGCGGATGCCATGCGCGGCTTGCAACAGGGTCAAGGGACGCTCCGGCAGGACCTGGAAAGCCTGATGCAGGGGCTCGAGGGGCTGGGCATCAGGCCGGGTGAAGGGTTCGGCGAAGCCGGCGAAGCCATGGGTCAAGCCGAAGGTGCGCTTGGAGAAGGTGAAGGCGAGCAGGCTG
This sequence comes from Nitratireductor sp. B36, assembly GCF_020833685.1. Classification (GTDB taxonomy): domain Bacteria; phylum Pseudomonadota; class Alphaproteobacteria; order Rhizobiales; family Rhizobiaceae; genus Nitratireductor. Next base: position 806,826 of record NZ_JACKZY010000003.1, on the reverse strand, counting down.
TCGGCGAGCAGGGACGCGCGCTGGAAGCGCTGCGTCGAGGCGCTCAGGACATGATGAACCAGTTGCAGCAGGCCATGCGCGGCGAGCAGGGCGGCGGTGAACAGGGTTTTCGACAAAGCAACAATGGACGCGACCCGCTCGGACGGCCGCAGGCAACCACGGGCCCGGATTTTGGCGATTCGGTAGAGGTTCCCGATGAGATCGACACCCAACGCGCGCGCCGCATTCTGGAAGCAATTCGCAAACGCCTCGGCGATGCCTTGAGCCCTGCACTTGAAAAGGAATATCTGGAGCGGCTGCTCGACATGCAGTGATCCGCCACGGGGACAGATCATAAGGCGCCCTATCTACCCTGAACTGTCAGGCAGCCAGTGCTTCGCCAACGCGCTGGCGAAGCTCACTCAGCGTGAAGGGCTTGTTCACGACACCCGAGACCGTGCCTTCAAGCTCCACCGCCCGTTCGCGCTGGTCCGCGTAGCCGGTCATAAGAAGCAGCCGAAGTCCAGGAAACGCGTCTGCAACGGCGCGCGCCATCTCGATGCCATCCATTGCCGGCATACGGATATCCGACAGGACAAGATCGTAACTTCCCTCCGTGGCATTGATCTTCTCAAGCCCCTCAAGACCATCACCCGCGGTCTCCACGGTATGGCCTGCGGCACTCAATGCGCGGGCAGTAAAATTACGGACGGACTCATCGTCCTCGACGATCAAAAGCTTAGCCATGGCCTGTTTTCACCTGATCCAATTACGCTTCGGTAAACGAGCCAGCCATCACTTGTTTAAAATATCGCCGCTCAGCTATCGCTCTCGGCATCGCCCTTGACGACACCCACGAATGGCAACTCACGGAAAGCGTGGGCTACATCCATGCCATATCCGACCACAAAATAGTCAGGGCATTCGAAGCCGACAAACTCGGCATCGACATCTGTCTGGCGCCGCGAATGCTTGTCCAGAAGCACAGCAATGGAAACCGACTTGGCTCCCCGCGAAAGCATCAGTTCCCGCGTATGCTTGAGTGTCTTCCCCGATTCCAGAATATCGTCGATGAGCAACACGTCGCGCCCACTCACATCATTGTCGATATCACGCAGCACCTTGATTTCGCCGCTCTCCGTTCCGGTGCCGTAGCTGGAGATCATGATGAACTCCACTTCCGGTGAAATGCCGACATCGTGCATGGCCCGGATCAAGTCCGCTGCAAAGATGAAAGAGCCCTTGAGCACGGAGATGACAAGCAGGTCCTCATAGTCGCGCGAAGCGATGTCCTTGGCGAGCTCCAGATTACGCCTGGCGATCGTCGAGGCTGAAAACAAAACCTCGATTTCCTTGCCGCGAACAACAGGCATGGGCGGCGAACTCCTGTCAGGGCACTTCCGGTAATCTTCGATAGCCGGAACCGCGAAACCAGATAATCTATGACGTGTGAAACGTCACAGAGACGGACTTGATCCCTTCCCTAGGCGCGACAAGCCGGCTGGAGAAGGGAAAGCGCGCGCCCGGGCCAAGATGCTGGGTGTTTGTCCCCAGAAAATAGCGCGTTGTCGAGCCGTTTTCCGTGAGAACGTTGATCGAGATCTGCGGAAGCAACACGAGACCATCGCCACCGTTGAGCGCGGCCCCGTCAACGATGAGCATGGCATTGTCTCCCTGCCGCTCCACCCGTGATGTCACATCGACAAGCTGAAGAACCTGTTGAGGCTGCCGGGTTGCAAGAACATTTAGTTCCCGAAAGAGGCTGTGCCCTCCGGATATCCAGAAGGCTCCAGCCGTGATCAAAGCCCCGAACATCCAGAAGGCCGGCCCGGCACGTGAGGTTGTCTGTCGCGTAGTCTGACCGCCCGGCCTAAGCATATCAAGGCCCGCCACGACTGGATCAGCAGACGGTGTGGATGGCGATGCAGAGACGGTACGGGCGGTGGAAACAATGGTTTCGAAGTCAGCATCGACAGTGTCACACGATGCCGCGCCCCGGGAGTGCGTTTGCCGCATCCGGTCGGGCATCATGATTTCACCCGAAACGGGGCGTGAGCTGTCAGAGTGCCTCATGCGGGCAGACTGTCCTTTCGTGATCCACCTTTCCGGGGTAAATGGAAATGGTTAATGCTTCGCCATCACGCATACCAAGCAAGAGTTAACTTGCTATTAACCATGCGGGTTGATGGTCTGGCAGCATGCGTCCAGGCAGCGTCCGCCACTCACAGAACGCAGGTTCCACGTGATTCGATTTGAAAATGTCGGCCATAGGTATGGGATGGGTCCGGAAATTCTCCGTGACGTCTCCTTTCACCTGCCCGAACGTTCCTTCCAGTTTCTCAGCGGCCCCTCAGGCGCAGGCAAAACAACGCTGCTGCGCCTGCTGTTCATGTCTTTGAAGCCGACCCGCGGGCTCATCACGATTTTCGGCAAGGATCGCTCCGCGATCACGCGCACCGAACTCCCGCTCCTCCGGCGCAATATTGGCGTCGTGTTCCAGGACTTCCGTCTCCTCGACCATCTCACCACCTACGAGAACGTGGCGCTCCCTCTGCGCGTACGCGGGCGGGAGGAATCCACTTATCGCAGCGATGTGATTGAGCTGTTGAAATGGGTGGGGTTGGGTGAGCGCATGCATGTCCTGCCACCCATTCTATCAGGCGGAGAGAAGCAACGCGCAGCCATCGCCCGTGCGCTTATTGAGCAACCGCGCATCCTTCTGGCCGATGAGCCGACCGGCAATGTGGATCCGCAACTGGCTCGCCGCCTGCTTCGGCTTCTCATCGAGCTGAACCGTCTCGGCACCGCCGTTCTTATCGCCACCCACGATCTCGGCCTGATGGATCAGGTGGATGCACGCCGCATGGTTTTGTCCGGCGGAAGGCTCGAAATCTATGACTGAGACCAAGCGCCTCCTGAAAAATCTCGGCACACGCATCAGTTCTGGCGCGCGCGGGGCGGTCTCTCGCAAGCAGATGCCCATCGTGCCTCCAGACAATGTGGCCGGCCGCGCCATGGTTCTTGTCATAGCGATCATGACATTTCTGTCCTGTCTCACGCTGGGCGCGGTAACCCTCGTGCGGGATACGGCGGCAACCTGGCAGACGCAGATCGCCCGCGAGGCGACAATTCAGATCAAGCCGGAGGAAGGGCTGGATATGGCATCCGCCCTCGCCCAGGCGCGCGATATTGCTGCAAGCTATCCTGGCGTCGTCGATGCCACTGTCGTCGATGCTCAAGCCACCGCCCGACTTCTGGAGCCATGGCTTGGGACGGGTCTCGACATCGAGAGCCTCCCCGTACCGCGACTGGTGATCGTTACCATCGATCCATTGTCGCGTCCCGATTTCGCCGCTATGCGCTCGCAATTGCAGGAGACCGTGGCAAACGCCACACTGGACGACCATCGTACATGGGTTGACCGATTGGTCGCCATGGCCCGGACCACGGTCACAATCGGCATGTCAGCGCTCGCCCTCATGCTTTCGGCGACAGCTCTGACCGTGATCTTCGCCACCCGTGGCGCCATGGCGGGAAACGGCCACATTATCGAGGTGCTGCATTTCGTCGGCGCGGAAGCGCCATTCATTGCCTCCCAGTTCAGACGCCATTTCCTGCTCGCCGGCATGAAGGGCGCAGCCGCCGGAGGAATCGGTGCGATCCTCGTTTTCGTCGGCTTTTACTGGTGGTCTTCCCGAAACATGGCCACTCCGGAAGCCGATCAGGCTACTGCACTTTTCGGAAATTTCGCGATTGGCCCCTCAGGTTATATCGGGGTTGGCGCCATTGTCGTCGTTATTGCTGTTCTGACCGCTGCGACCACGCATGTCACCGTGCTATCCTATCTGAAGAACGTGGACAGCACTCACCCCGACAGCATGTAGGGCTCAACCGCATGTAGAGAGAAAGCGGCTTTCGCTTGTTGACCAGTACCTCGTCGACTATCCATTGCCGCAATTTATGGCTAACCATCACACCATGACACAAGAGCGCCAGAGCGGCCTCGACGGCCCGGAAATGCCTCCGCCACGCGGCAGCCGGTTTGGCATGCGCCGTGTGGTCCGGCTTGCTCTCTTGGTTTGCCTTGTTGCAACCTCTGCCTTCATTGCCGGCTTCGGGTTATTCGCCGATCATATTGGGCACCTTTCGGCCCCTCGCGATATCGACGATGCTGATGGCATCATCGTTCTGACCGGCGGACAGTCCCGAATAGATGCAGCGGTAAGCCTGCTCAAAGCCGGCAAGGGAAAAAGACTGTTGATCAGTGGGGTGAACCCCGTGGCACGAGCGGATGATCTGCGCATTGCGACCGGCAGCGAAGCGGAACTTTTCGATTGTTGCGTCGACATCGACCATGCGGCACTCGATACGATCGGCAACGCCGAAGAAAGTGCCAAATGGGTTCAGGCCAACGCGTATAGCAGCATCATCCTCGTAACGAACAACTATCACATGCCGCGCAGCCTCCTGGAGATGCAGCGGCTGCTGCCGGATTCGAAGGTCTATCCCTACCCCGTCGTCAACACCCCGCTCGACAACGGCGCTTGGCTCGCCAAGCCCGACGCGCTTCGCGTTCTTGCGACCGAGTATACCAAATATGTGGGAGCTCTTGTTCGCGAGGTTATTCCGCTGCCCCGCAACACTGGCGTGAGCACTCATGCGAAGCTTACCAAAGCGACTGTGCATCACGACTGACTTCCTCAGCGCTTTGCCTCACCGTCCTGTTGATGTAAGAGCCTCGCAAGACACCCAACGGGCCACCGTCATGCTCTTTATCCGTTCTGCCGTTTTCAACCTCGTTTTCTATCTGAACCTGATTGTTCAGATGTTGTTTTGGACTCCCCTGTTTTTCCTCTTGCCACGCAAGAAAGCCTGGTTCGTGCCAAAATTCTGGGCCGCTTCCAGCCTGTGGTTGCAGCGGGTCATTACGGGTGCGCGATCCGAAATCACTGGCCTTGAAAACCTGCCTGACGGTCCCTGCATCATCGCTCCAAAACACCAGTCGTTCTGGGATACGATTGCCTTCCTGCCAAACATTCCTGACGCACTCTATATTTTGAAGCGGGAGCTGGTCTGGATCCCGTTTTTCGGCTGGTACGTGGCGAAGATGCGCATGATCCCCATCAATCGCGGCAGCCGCACCAAAGCGCTGAAGCAGGCTGTTAAGTCAGCTCACGAACTGATGAAAGACAACCGTCAGCTCATCATCTATCCGGAAGGCACGCGCCGTCCGCCGGGGGCCGAGCCAGCCTACAAATACGGTATTGTTGAACTCTACGGCCAGCTCGGTGTCCCCGTGGTGCCGGTCGCACATGCTGCGGGACTTTTCTGGCCCCGGCGCAAATTCCTGCGCCATCCAGGGCTCATCCGCGCTCGTTTTCTGCCACCGATAGAGCCAGGCCTTCCACGTGATGTGTTTCAGGAACGTCTGGTCAGGGAAACCGAAACCGCCTGCGACGAGATGCTGGTGGAGGCCGCAACTTCTCCCAATCCGCCGCCTCTACCCGAAACCGCTCGCCGGCGCTTGAAAGAGCTCGGTGTTATGAAGCAATCAAGCACAAGCCAGACCAGCTAGACTGCTCCTGCCACCGTGTCGAGACGCGCCGCTACAGCTTCGAGCCAGTGATCGCGAATGTCGAGTGCCTTTAGATGCTCGACGGTGTTGCGGACATACTCCACATTGGGTCCCGATTGCCCGACAGATGCGTGAACCTGCCGCGCCGCATGGTCGATGTCGAGACTGCCCGCATACTGGCCATGGCTGCGGTCGACCACATAGGTAAGCGCAGTCACTGACGCTCCGCCGGCCAAGCGGATACCAACCCGGCGCTCCAGATAGACGTTGGTGACAAGTTCCCGTTCCCGAAGATAACCGACCACCTCACTTTCCAGCTCCCTGGGAACCCGAAAGGCTAGTCCGAGGCAGGAACCACCACGATCGAGGCCCAACACGAGCCCCGGGCGATCTGGAGTGCCACGATGAACATGGGAATAAATGCACAGAGCACGGCGATAGCCGTATAGCCTCGCCTTGCAGGTTTCAACATGCGCAAAACCCGGGCGCCACATCAGCGATCCGTAGCCAAAGACCCAAAAATCGTCCATATCGCCTGCCCAATGCTTGAAAGGGTGCTGCCGTCTCGCCATGACTAAAGGCGAACGGGTTAACCGGAGGACCACATGCCGTCAAGAAAACGCGCGGGACGCAGCTTCAGTCGCCGCTTCATACTGTTTGCGCTTTTCATCATTCTGGCGATCCTGGCTTATACCGGTGTCTGGTTCTACGCCGCCGACACGCTGGAACGCCGCACCATAACGGCCATCGAGAATTTGAACGTCGGCCATCAGCGCGCAAACTGCGAAGAGCCGACAGCGCGTGGCTATCCGTTCCGCATTGGCCTTTTCTGCCGAAGCGTGTTCTACGAGGATGCCAAAAACGGCATTTCCATCAGCGCCGGCGCCTTCCGCTCGGCAGCACAGGTCTATCAGCCAATGCGCACGGTCGGCGAGCTTGATGGACCTGCCCGCATTGCGACACCCTATCTCCCGGCCATTGAGGCCGCCTGGGAAAACATGCGCGTCAGCGCGCGCCTGACGACAAGCCTGCCTGAACGCATCTCCAGCGAGGCAAGAAATGTTGTCCTCACACTCGATGACGAGAGCCGCCAGCCCATCGCGCGCGCAGAATCGTTTCAGGCCCACACCAGGCAAAACGGGAGCGATCTCGACATTGCCGTCATTGCCCAGGCTCTAACAATCGATCCAGAGTTCACAAATGGCAGCGCGATGCCGGCTCTCGCTGGCGAATTGCTTCTGACTGTCGACGATGGCGTGTCCCTGGCTCGCTTGAATGCGCCCGGATTGCGTGGGCGTTCGGGAACAATTGAAAACCTTAGCCTGAAGATCGCGGGTGGAGAAGCCGGCCTCATCCTGAAGGGGCCCGTCCGCGTTGCAGAGAATGGGCTGCTGGATGCCGAACTGCGTGTGACGGTCAGCGAACCTCAGAGGATCGCGCAACTCGTTGGCACGATCCTGCCGGAAAAGCGCGACGAGATCGCTGGAATTACGGCAGGGCTCGCCAATCTGGGCACGGCACCGACCCTGCCGGTAAACATTCGCCAGGGCCGCGTTTTCGTCGGCTTTCTGCCGCTCGGATCGATCCCGCCCGTCCAGTAGCGCTTATGGCTTTTCGGGATGGGCCAATGCGTGCCGGCCGAAGTCCGGCACGTCGATATCCTGGCCCGCTTCGATGATGGAGCGCCGTATCGCACGGGTCCGTGTAAACATCTCGAAGAGTTTGTCGCCGTCGCCCCAGCGGATCGCACGCTGAAGCGCGGAGAGGTCTTCGGAGAAGCGTGCGAGCATCTCCAGAATGGCATCGCTGTTGTGCAGGCACACATCCCGCCACATCGTCGGATCGGAGGCTGCAAGCCGCGTAAAATCACGAAAACCGGATGCCGAGTATTTGATGACTTCCGACTTGGTCACCGCTTCCAGATCGTCCGCTGTGCCAACGATGTTGTAGGCGATGATGTGCGGCAGATGCGAGACGATGGCAAGCACCATGTCGTGATGCTGCGGGTCCATGCTGTCGACCATGGCGCCACACCGTTCCCAAAAAACCGTCAGCAGCGAAAGCGCGTCGGGATTGGTGTCGGGAAGCGGCGTGAGAATGCACCAGCGCCCTTCAAAGAGGTCTGCGAAGCCGGCATCTGGACCGGAATCCTCCGTGCCCGCGATCGGATGCCCGGGGATGAAATGGACGTTGTCAGGCAGGTGCGGCTGCATCTGCGCAATCACAGACGCCTTGGTTGAGCCCACATCCGTGACAATCGCCCCCGGTTTCAACCCGGGTGCGATGGCTTGGGCAACCGCACCGGAAGCACCCACGGGAACCGAGACGATCACCAGGTCGGCATCTCGCACTGCTTCGGCAGGATCCTGCTCGTAGACATCACCCAATTCCAGTTCGCGCGCTCTGGAGAGCGTCTTTTCGCTTCGGCTTGAAATGGCGACGGTCGATGCTAGACCGCCATGCCTGATCGCTCGCGCCAGCGAGGAACCGATCAGGCCGATGCCGACCAGCGCGATCTTTTCAAAAAGTGGGTCAGGCACAACTCAGCTTTCCATGAAATCCTTGAGCGCGGCAACAACGCCGCGATTGGCCTCTTCCGGGCCGACGGTCAGGCGCAATGCATTGGGAAACCCATAGGGCACCACCCTGCGCAGTATATAACCGCGAGACCCGAGGAAAGCGTCGGCATCGGCAGCCGACTTGCCACCATTCTCGGGGAAATGGATCAGCAGAAAATTACCAACGCTGGGCGTAACGCGCAGACCAAGCTTGCCGAGCTCCTCCACGAGCCATGCACTCCAGGTTTCGTTGTGCGCAACAGCCCGTTCCACATGCGCCTTGTCGCGGATTGCGGCTGCACCCGCCTCAATGGCCAACGCATTGACATTGAAGGGGCCGCGCACCCTGTTCACCGCATCCACCACATGAGCCGGCGCATACATCCAGCCAATGCGGAGCGCCGCCATGCCGTGAATTTTCGAGAATGTGCGCGTCATCACGACATTCTCACTCGACGAAACCAGCTCAATGCCGGACTCGTAATCATTGCGGCGCACATATTCGGCATAGGCCGCATCCAACACGAGCAGCACATTCTTCGGCAGGCCTGCCTGCAGACGGCGCACCTCATCCACCGGCAGATAGGTGCCGGTGGGGTTGTTGGGATTGGCAAGAAACACAATGCGCGTCTTGTCCGTCACCGCCGCCAGAATGGCATCCACGTCCGCACGCTCTTTGTCTTCCTTCACCACCACCGGCTTGCCACCGGCGGCAAGCGTCTGGATACGGTAGACAAGGAAACCGTGCTCGGTGAAAATCGCCTCATCGCCGGGCTTGATATAGGTCTGCGCCAGCAGGCCAAGAAGCTCATCGGACCCGTTGGAGCAAAGAATGTTGGCCGGGTTCAGGCCATGCGTCTCCGCAATGGCATTACGCAGCTTTGCTGCCGATCCGTCCGGATAAAGCTCCAGATGCCCCATCGCTTTGGAAATCGCCTCGACAGCCGCAGGCGAAGGCCCGAGCGGAGATTCGTTCGAGGAGAGCTTCCACACCTTCGTCGCACCTGGCGCGCTCTCGCGGCCGGGCACATAAGCGGCGATATCCATGACACCGGGCTTCGGTTCGGGACGGACGGACGTGCTCATTGAATGGTCCTGTTTTGAAAAACGGTTGAACGGATCCTCAACCCTTCGGAGAAAATCCGTCCGTTGCTTTAGACCATGACGGCGATTGACGCAAAGAAAACACCATCCTAAATAAAGGCCTCTCTTCGTGGTGATTTGGCCGGTCGGCTTGCAGCCACGTAAAACAATTCGCTAAAAGGCCGTGCGAAGCAGAATTTGCTGAGACCGGTCGCGATTTCGCCGCCGGTCTTTTTTGTTGGAGCAAAACGATGCCGATCAAGATACCCGACCAGCTTCCCGCCCGCGACGTTCTCGTGCGTGAAGGTGTGTCCGTGATGGACGAGCAGACAGCGCTGCGGCAGGACGTCCGCCCTCTGCAGATCGGTCTCCTCAATCTTATGCCCAACAAAATCCGGACCGAAACCCAGTTCGCCCGCCTGATTGGCGCCTCACCTCTGCAGGTGGAATTGACCCTCGTGCGCATCGGCAACCATCGCGCAAAGAACACACCGGAGGAACACCTCATTTCCTTCTACCAGACGTGGGAGGAAGTGCGTGACCGCAAGTTCGACGGCTTCATCATTACCGGTGCGCCCATCGAGCTTTTGCCCTTCGAAGAAGTTACCTACTGGAAGGAGCTCGAGGAGATTTTGGATTGGACTCTAACCAACGTCCACTCTTCATTTTTTATTTGCTGGGGAGCCATGGCGGCTGCCTGGCATTTCCATCGCATTCCCAAATACACACTGGAGAAGAAGGCTTTTGGCGTCTTCCGGCACCGCAACAACGCGCCCGCCTCACCTTTCCTCGCCGGTTTCTCCGATGATTTTGCAATTCCCGTTTCACGGTGGACCGAGGTCCGCTCTTCAGACATCCCTGCTGATCGCGGCCTTCAGGTGCTCATGGAATCGGACGTTACCGGCCCCTGCCTCCTGACAGAAGAAACCGGCAATCGGCTCTATATGTTCAATCACATCGAATACGATTCCACCTCGCTCAAGGAGGAATATGACCGCGATGTTGCAACAGGAACCGAGATAGCCGTCCCGCATGGGTATTACCCGGACGACGATCCGAGCCGTCCGCCGCTCAACCGCTGGCGCTCACACGCGCACCTGCTCTTCGGCAACTGGATTAATCAGGTTTATCAGTCGACGCCTTATGAGCTTGAACAGATCGGTCAGCGCTAGTAAACGCACACCGCTCCTTTCGCCCTATAGGTTACCAGACGCGCGCTAAAAACAGCGGGTCGAGAAGGAGCGACTACTCGAAATACAACTTATTATTGTATATTATAATAATACACTAAAAAATTTAAGACAGTGATTTGATTGAGCTTTTTCAGCAGCTCTTGATTTCGACAATGGATAGAAACCGATGCACAAGTTTTTCATTTCTACAGCTTTTTTAATTTCCGTTCTGCCTACATCGGCTCCTGCGGCCGATCTCGCAATCCCCGACAGGCTGGAGGTGACCTCGCAGGACCGTGCAGTCACCTTCATCGGAGGCGTAGGCTACACGTTCCTCGAGGCTGAAGAGATCGTCTACGATTCTGCCGGAAATCGCATCAGCGCGCTTTTCTGGGAGAGTGAAGCGCCTGTGCTGACCGGGGGCTTACGTGCGCGCCTTGCAGGCCCATGGACGCTGGCGGCCAATGCGACAGTAGGGTTATCCGGGAACAGCGGAATGGAGGATTACGATTGGCTCGATGCGTCGCCGAGCTATGCCTTCAACGATTGGAGTGATCGTTCGGTTCATCCCGATACCGAGTTGAACCATTATTTCACCGGTGATATCGCACTCGGGCGGGATTTCGAGATCCGGGATTCGGTCACTCTCAATCTGCATGGCGGATTCACATATACAGATGTCAAATGGACTGCTTTCGGCGGTTCATATGTCTATAGCGAAAATGGTTTCCGTGACGAACAGGGCGACTTCCGCGACAGTGAGCGTGGCATCTCCTATCAGCAGAAGTTTCCGGGGGTCTTCATCGGGGCGGAAGCCACTTCCAGACACAAAGGCTGGACCTTCTCCCTCCAGGCGCGCGGGGGCCTCAACTTCAAAGTCGAGGATGAAGACCATCACTGGTCGCGCGACCTGCGCTTTAACGGTGACTTCGGCACTATGCCGTTTCTATCTTTATCCGGGCGTGTGGAACACAGCATCAGCAACAATGCAAATCTCTTTCTCGCTGGAAGCTTTGAACAGCACTTCGATAGAATAGGCGATGTACGGATTTCCGAGATCGCTTCCGGCACACCAGTCGGAACATTTTGGAACGGTGGAGGTCTAGGATTCCGTGCGATCACGCTCTCTGGCGGTTTCAAGATGAGGTTCTGAGCTAACCCAGGCCCGGCGGATTTCACGTTTCTTGGAATGCGATCAGAATATCGCTCGCCTTATGGCCGGGATCGACCCCATCAATCAGCAGGATGTCGCCATCCGCGTGATCACTGCGTAAGCGCTTGATGACCTGATAGGCTGAAGACGCATACCAGTCGTCGGCGTTTTGACGACTAGGGAAGGCGATCACAATCAGATCGCCCTCCCAATTTCCTTCCTTCACGTCCGGTCGAGCGCCATGGATGATGAATTGCCCGCCAAACGGCTCCAGCGTTTCATCGATACGCTCCAGATACTCAATGATGGCCGGGCCCAATACAACATTGCGAAGATGACCGATGGCATAAGCTTGCATGGACGGTACTCCTCTCTCAGAAAATGTTGAGAGCACATTGGAGTGCCTTCCGAATGAAACCAATTACCCGAGAGGTAAACGCTATCCTCGAAGGAGTTTCTCCGCATCACGGGCCAGTTTGACGGTCAGCTCGCCAGCCGGCATTGGAGCGGAAAGAGCCGCTGCCTGCCCCGCCCAGAGCGGCGAAAAATCACTCACACCCGCCTTCTCGGCAGCCGCGCGCAATGGCCCTACAGCAGCCGTCGCCAAAGGAAAGGCCGGAGCCTCCTCGCTCATTGGGCCTACTTCGGTAACGAAGCGGTTCAGGAGCCCTCGGGCTGGGCGCCCGGTAAACACATTCGTGAGCACCGTGCGATCGTCCCGTGCCAGCGCCAGCGCATCCCGATGTCCCGGGCTGGTGAGCGCCTCCGGCGACTGTAGATACGCCGTGCCCACCTGCACGCCCGACGCACCGAGCATGAAGCAAGCGGCCACCGCCCGGCCATCGGAGATTCCGCCTGCCGCAATCACAGGAACGGAGACCGCATCCACCACCTGTGGCACCAGCGCCAGCGTTCCCGGCTGCGTGGCGATGTCCGGCTCGAGAAAAACACCTCTGTGGCCTCCGGCTTCCACGCCTTGCGCGATGATGGCATCGCAGCCGTTTTCTTCCAGAAAGCGTGCCTCCGCGACGGTCGTGGCCGACGCTATGATCTTTGCACCTGCTGCCCGCACACGCTCCACCAGGCCGGTGTCCGGCAAACCGAAATGAAAACTTACCACCTCCGGGCGGAATTCCTCCACAATGGCGCAGCTTTCCTCGTTGAACGGGTTTCGACCCGCACCAGCGGGTGCCGCATCCGGATCGATGCCGAACTCGGAATAATATGGTCTCAATCGCTCGCGCCACGCCGCTTCCCGTTCTGCATCGGGCGTCGGAGGCACATGGCAGAAGAAGTTCAGATTGACTGGTCTGTCCGTGCGCTGCCTGATAACCCCCATTTCAGCGCGGATCTTCTCCGGCGTCAGCATGGCGCAGGGCAAAGAGCCAAGTCCGCCAGCCGCGCTCACCGCAATGGCGAGCTCTGAGCCAGCTGACCCTGCCATCGGCGCGAGAAGAATGGGCAGATCGATCCCAAACAATTCGGTGATTCGCGTATCCCTCGCCATCGATCAACACTCCCTTTCCCGATTGCGCCGGACGGCACCAACGCGCGTGGCACCCTGTGGTGACAGCACGGGCACAAAAACGCGACGTGATGCGCGGGCCGTCACCGGCAGCCCTTGATAGAGCCGCTTTTCAGCCTCCACCACCAGAACGCCGGCGAAAATCGGCCAGAACCGCCGTCCAGCCTGTTCCAGCAACTGGTGAAATCGCAAAACAAAGCGCCGTTCAGAAGGGGGAAAATGGAGCGCATCGCCCCACGCCGTCGCCGTAAAGTTCGCGTCGCGGAGCGCTTCTGCCAGCTGGGTTCTCGAATAGGGGCGGCCGGTGCCGAAAGGGGTATTCTCGAACCGCGCCCACATGCCGCGGCGATTGGGCACGGCGATCACGAGCCGCCCGCCCGGCGCCAGAACGCGCCAGACCTCCAGAAGTGCCTGCTGTGGATTTTCGGTGTGTTCCAGCGCATGCACCATGAGCACCCTGTCCACTGAAGAATCGGGCAGTGGAAGCTCCTCCTCGAAGACCAGTGCCGTGGTTGAGGGTTGCCCCACCGGCCATGGTACTGCCCCCTGCATGGCCGGCATGAACGCAAATGCGCGTTCCGCATCAGCGCCGAAGCGGTCAAGCCATGGCAAGGTGTAGCCAAGACCCACCAGTCGTTCACTGGCGCTTTTGGACCAGATGGACGACAGGGCCAAAGCCAGCGAGCGCTCCGCCAGACGGCCAAGGAGGGAAGAATAGAAAGCGCGAAGTGCGACGATGTCCGAGATCATGGCCGTGACGGTACCGTCCTTCCACGACACCGGCAAGAATTGTCGCACCCGGCGTGACAAGCCGCCGCCCTCGCCCTATCGTCCGGCCATCAACGGAGAGACCCATGGCCCTGAAAATCGAGCAGTTCATGTGCCGAAGCGATAATTTCGGCATTTTGGCCCATGACACAGAAACGGGCGAAACAGCCCTGATAGATGCACCGGAGGAAGGCGCTATTCTTGCAGCCGTGGAACGCACCGGCTGGCGCCCCACAATGATCCTCACCACGCATCATCACCCGGATCACGTGGAGGCGAATCTGGCGCTCAAAGAGCGTTTTGGCTTGTCCATCACGGGCCCCGCTGCAGAAGCCGACCGCATACCCGGCATAGACCGCACCGTCAGTGAAGGTGACACGGTTACTGTGGGCAAACAAAACGCGACGGTGATCGAAACCCCCGGACACACGGCGGGCCATGTGAGTTACCATTTCTCCGACGCTGGCATCGTGTTCACTGCCGACACATTGTTTGCGCTCGGTTGCGGCCGCCTTTTCGAGTGCAAGCCGCCCGTGATGCTCGCCTCACTCAAGAAGCTCGCCGCTCTTCCATTGGAGACGGTCGTCTATTGTGGTCATGAATACACCGAAGCCAATGCCCGCTTCGCCTTGACGGTGGATCCAACCAATTCTGCGCTCAAAGAGCGTGCAAAGGAAATCTCGCGTCTTCGCAGTGAAGGCAAACCCACATTGCCCACCACGATGGGCAAGGAAATGGCGACAAACCCGTTTCTACGCTGGCACGATCCGGTCATCCGACGCAATCTCGGTATGGAAGACGCAAGCGACGAAGCCGTCTTTGCCGAGATCAGGAAACGCAAGGATATTTCCTGATATTACGATGCTGCACCGGCTTCCCGCCGGCGTGGCTTCAAAATCATGTTCTTCGCAGCGAGCACGGCACCGAAGGTGATCAGAAGACAGGCGGCAATGATGTTTGCAGTTGGCTCTGCAGCACCGGCAGCAATCAGGATCAACGTCGAAAGAAGCGGCGCGGCATAGCTTGCCGCTCCCAGCACCTGAATGTTGCCGCGTTTGACCCCGTAATCCCAGGCGTAGAAGGCCGCCCCCACTGGCAAAAGGCCGAGACCGAGCACATTCAGCCATTCCCCGGTTGAAGCCGGCCAGACCGTCTCCTCCAGTCCGAGATGGCAGAGCGCTGAAAGCACAGCCGTTGCCCCGCAGAACCACGTGACAATGCTGGTTGGCACGGCGTCAAACCGGCGTGACAGAAGCGAATAGCCGGACCAGAAAAGAGCACAGGCTCCCGCCGCCGCATAGCCGAGCGCATAGCGGCTTTCAAAGCTGAACCCGCCGCCCTTGGTGATGATGAGCGCCGTGCCCGCAAGCCCCAGAAGCGCCCCCGCAATATGGTGCCAGCCAAGCCGCTCCCCCGGCATCAACGCCGAGCCCAGAACGATCAGCAGTGGCCAGAGATAGGCGATGAGGCTCGCCTCCACCGCTGGCGCGTTACGCAATGCAGTGAAGTAAAAGAAGTGATAGCCGAAAAGCCCCGCAATACCGATGAGCCAGACCACCGGTGGCACACGAGCGGCAGGCTCCGCCGGTGGCACGGCGATCCTCATCACAAGCCCAATCAGCGTGGCCACCGAAAAGGCCAAGGCTGAAAGGAGGAAGGGAGGAACCTTCCCTGTACCAGCCGTAAAAAGCGCCAGTAACGCCCACATGACGACCGCCGTGAACCCGATCAACGTGGCACGTGCCAATTGCCCCTCCCTGAGGACTCTTCTAGTCGACTGGCCGGCCTTGAATATGGACGGTTCCAATCTTGGTTCCGATCTGCGCCAGCACGGGCGTGTGATGACCACGTGTGCCAAGCGGTTTGAACGCAACCAATATACGAGCCTTATCGCGCAGGAAAGCAATTGTGGAGCGCCCCTTGCGGTAGCCGGAGATCGGAATGAAACGCGCCTTGCAGGTGATCAGATCACGCCCGATTCGCTCCCCCTTGGCCGCAGGTGAAAAGACGATGTCGGCACGCATTTCACCATCGAAAACCTTGAAGCGGCGGTTGCAGACACCGGACGCGCCCTGCACGGGCGAGAGCAATGCGGCCAGCGGATCGAGTGCATCCGTGAGATCGTCTTTTGAAACGGCGACCCAATCCTTTCCGCGCTTCTTGGGCTTCGGCGTTATCACCGTCTTTACAACCTGCCCCTTTTCATAGTGGATTGACGTGGTCTCCCGCTTCTTTCCGCTCGTATAGGCGAGCTCGTAGGAAGAAGGCACCACGGATTGATTTGAAAGCTGACCTTTCGACGTCACGCGCCCATCGGTTCTGTCGAAAAGGCGGGCCACGCCCGCGCTGGCAAAACGCCCCGAAACCTCGAAACGATCTTCTTCGAGCCGGCTTGTGAAATCAGCCTTGCCGATGGGAATTCCAAACAGCGATGCGCTATATCGAAAGCGGTGTGTTTCTCCGCCTTCGGCTCCGGCATTTCCAGCCGCGCCCAGGAAAAAGGTCGCGAGAAAAATTCGAACAACGACAGGCCGCATCACGAGCCGTGCCCTCCAGCATGCCGGCAAACCGGCGCGTCCCTCCCCTTGCCTTAAGAAGAATAATACGGCAAATCTTTGGAAAAGGGCCATGGAGATTGCCTCTACCGCGGCGCAGGGTGCTTGACCCACACGCCAAATATCTCTATGGAACGGCAACTTTTTCCATAAGGCCGCCAACAACCGACCGCGCGCCGCCAGTTTCAGGTGCGGCAGTTGGGTATGGACGGGCCAAGACGATGAAGGTTTGAAAAATGTCCCGCGCCTGCGAACTGACCGGCAAAGCCGTAATGACCGGCAACAATGTGAGCCACGCGAACAACAAGACGCGTCGTCGCTTTCTGCCCAATCTGTGCCATGTGACGCTTCAGTCCGAGGCTCTTGGCCAGAACGTGCGCCTGCGCGTTTCCGCCAATGCCCTGCGCACGGTGGAGCACCGCGGCGGTCTTGACGCGTTTCTCGTTAAGGCAAAGGCCAACGAGCTGTCCCAGCGCGCTCGCCTGCTCAAGAAGCAGGTCGAGAAGAAGATCGCTGAGCAGGCAGCAGCCTGAGGCCATCGCCTCAGCGTGGCTGCGGCCCGGCAAAGAAAATCACCGGTCCGCCAAGACCGCGCAGTTCATGAATGGGCTTGTGCTCCTATGAATTGGCGCTTTTGGCGGGCTTTCTGGTTCCATCACCCAGGATAAAAAAATGCATCGTCTCTATGCGATCTGGCCCTTCATGGCCGCCATGGCGTTCATCGTCACCGCCTCGAATTTTCTCGTTCAATATCCGTTTCAGCATTTCGGCCTCGGTGATTTGCTCACCTGGGGCGCGTTCACCTATCCGGTGGCGTTTCTGATCAACGATCTGACGAACCGCCGCTTCGGCCCCGCTGCCGCCCGACGCGTGGTTCTGTCCGGTTTTCTGCTTGCGGTGGTTCTTTCGATCTGGCTTGCCAGTCCGCGCATCGCCATTGCGTCGGGTGCAGCGTTCTTGTTCGCACAATTGCTCGATGTCGCCGTGTTCGACAAGCTGCGCGGCACCGCCTGGTGGCGCGCCCCCCTTATCTCCACGCTAATCGGCTCCATGCTCGACACAGTGTTGTTCTTTTCGCTCGCATTTGCAGCGCGGTTTGCGTTTCTCGACACCGCTTTCGGCCTGGAAGACGGTTCTCTCGCCTTCCCGGTGTCGCTGTTTGGCACAGGCCTTGAAGCGCCGCTCTGGCTATCGCTGGCGCTTGGCGATTTTGCAGTGAAGATCCTGATTGGCCTTGCCATGCTTGCGCCCTACGGCGCCCTGTTGACCATTCTGCGCCCCGGGCCGGCCGTTATCCAGCGATAACGCTCATCCCTCAGCGAGCTTTGTCAGAAGCCGCAGAAAGGTTGCGGTCTCGCGCGGGGTGAGCGGCGCGAGCGTTTCTTCGCTTACGTCCAGCGCATCGGGAAGCAGCGCTTCAATGAGCGCTTTCCCGTCATCGCTCAGGCTCACCACCAGCCGTCGCCGGTCGCGTCCGTGTGGCTCGAGCACCACAAGATCACGCGCCTTAAGCCGGTCGATCACGCCCTTGATGGTGGCGGCGTCCATCGCCACCAGCTGGCCAAGCTGATTCTGGGAGGTCGCTCCCACCTCGTAAAGCTTGGCCAGAGCCGCAAACTGCGGCGGCGTAAGATCGCTGATGCGGGAAGCGAAGATCGACAGATGGCGCTGGTTGGCCTTGCGCAGGATAAAGCCGACCTGCTCGCTCAGATCATAAGCATCGGCAGATTTTCCACCGGCCAGAACCCTGAGCTTGCTCTGCTCTCCACTCATCTGAGGCCGTCCTCACCTTTCACGTCTTCCGCTTTCAAGCCGCCCATGCGTGCATGGATACGCGGACCACAAGCCATGGCAAGTACAAACAGGATTTCATCAGGACGAGGGCCGTCTGCCAACCCCACTTCCATCGCATCGAAATGGCTGCGCACATAGGCCGCATTGATGTGCCCGAGCGGAATATCGATGCGCGCACCGAAGGCCCCCACTTTCTTCGAAGAGGGGACTATCGCCTTTGAATCGCCAAGCCGCTCACGCATCGCATAGCCGCCCGGCACGTGCCAAAGCGCACCGTGCTCCAGCTCTCCGTCGGTGCCGACGATCGCGCCCTTACCGAAACCGTCGATCACGGAAATATCTCCCCCAAGCGCCGCAATCAGCCGATCCGTCATATCAAGACCGAGAGGTTTCAAATCCTCCATTGCGCTTTCAAGCTCTTCTACATATCCGCCCGCAAAAGGGTTTTTGACCAGCGCGAGAGCCGCCGCCCGGCGGCGAGGCCCAGCCGGAGCAGGACCGCCCTCATGGAAGATTTCTTCGGTGACAAGCGCAATCTTGCGCAAGGTGAATTCAGGCATGAATGGAACCTTTTTGTACAACAGAATGAGCAGGAGCGGTCGAATGCGTCGGAATTTCCAGCGCGATTGAGCCGCATTCCCGGGTTTCTCTCTCTAAAAACAGGGCAGCCGCCTCAATAAGGCCACGCTCACGCATGGCCGACGCGGTGGCAAGTCCCCTGTCGAGGGCAAGCGCAACATCGGCAGGGGAAAGCAGCCCCACCGTCTGCGTCACCAGGCGATTGCGCAAATCGCTGTCCGGGTCAATCTCGTTTGCAGGGACACGCTTCACGGCTGGATGCCCCGGCAGATCGATGTCATTGGCGATCAGCGTCGCCGCCACGTCCGCCGCCGCCGCCGAAGGGGCAAGCACCGTCACGGCATCCGCAATCCCGAGCGAATGGCTCCTGCCGCGCCAGCCACTGGTCGCAATGCCCCGAACCGGATCGCTGGCGCTCACTGCGATGCGATCCGCCATGCCATTCCCCGTGCCTGCGATGGCAATGTCCAGCGTCTCGCCCTCCGCGAGGTAAAGCGCAACATCCCCGCCATTGTTCACGTAGGCCCGCGCCAGCGCCCGGCCCTTCAAAAGTGCCGCCAGAACTTCGTCGGCGACACTGCCGGCCACAGCGGCCATCGGCGTAACGAAAGCGGGCACATGCGCATGCACCGCCCTTTCCATACGCTGCGCGGTGGAGCCGCAAAAGCGGCGGAGCCTCGCACCAGCCGGACTGCGCAGGGCCGGCAATTCAGCCACCAGTTCATCAAGGATCGTCTCAAACCGCGCCACGGCCTGCCGATAGGCCAAAAGCCGCTCCTGCTCTTGCCCAAAAGCCTCGACGATCAGGTCGATGGGCCCATGGTTCAAATGCAGGCGGCGTCCATCGGCAAGCCAACTGGCGGTCGCACCACTCATCGCTTCGGTTCCCGGCGCAATTGCTGGAGCGGCGGCCAGGGATTGGAAACCACAGCCCCCCGCGCCTCACGCGGGTTGAAATATTCGCCACCCTTTTCCAGCACATCCTCGACGCTGCGGATTTCATCCGCATAGCCGCCGAGCCGCACATAATCCTCCCGCCTGAGCGTGAATTCGATGGGCGCCACCAGCGCCGGCGTTGGCACATAGCCAAAGGCGT
Source organism: Nitratireductor sp. B36 (assembly GCF_020833685.1). Classification (GTDB taxonomy): domain Bacteria; phylum Pseudomonadota; class Alphaproteobacteria; order Rhizobiales; family Rhizobiaceae; genus Nitratireductor. Next base: position 786,989 of record NZ_JACKZY010000003.1, on the reverse strand, counting down.
TTTCCGGCGTGCGCATCACATCCACCATGATGGTGATGCCGCCACCCGGCCACACATAAACCGGCGCTCCGCCGACTGTGACATAGGTCTTGAGGCCCTGAACGGAGCGCGTCAGATTGACCGGGTTCTCCGTCACGCCGGCGCGCAGGCTGCCCCCCGCCCCACCCATGAAAAGCACGGTGCACAGCGCCGGCTCGCAATTCTGCTCGATCAGGTCGACCGATTTGCGCAAGCGCTCCGGGAATGGCTTCTTGACCGGCTGAAGCGCCTCATCAAGCTCGTAATAGGCAAACTGCTCGCCCGTGGTGGAAACCATGAGCAGGGAGAGGCCTGGCCGCGCGCCCTTCTTCTCGTTGAAGGGACCAAGAATATCGAGCGGGTCGTCAATGGTCGTCCCGCCCCATCCGAGCCCCGGCTCCGACACCTTGAAATAACGCCCCGGCGTGGAACGGCGGCCGATGATCTTGATGCCTGTATCCTCCCAGCCGATCACCTTTCCCGCCTGATGCTCGGAGACGACACCGGTAATGTGGTCATCGACCACGACAACCTCGTCCACGAGACCCTTCCACTGGGTGGCGAACATGCCGATGGTGGCCGAGCCGCAGCCCACCCGCATGCGCTCTTCACGCGTTCCGTCGATCACCGGCGGCTGTCCGGCCTGCACGACAACGCTCGCGCCCCCGTCAATGGTCAGTTCCACCGGCTTCTTGTTGCACAGATCGAGCATCGCCTGGCACGTGACGCGACCCTCCGCCTTCGATCCGCCGGTCAGGTGATGCACGCCGCCGAGCGAGAGCATCTGGCTGCCGTATTCGGCGGTGGTGACATGGCCGACCGCTTCACCATTCGCCCGCACGGTGGCCGCTTCGGGCCCCAGATGGCGGTCCGTATCGATCTTCACCTTCACGCCGCAATAGGAGAAGATGCCCTCCGTCACCACCGTGACGAGATCGACACCCTCCACCTCCTGCGAAACGATGAAAGGGGCAGGTTTGTAGTCCGGATAGGTGGTGCCCGCGCCCACCGCGCTCACGAAGCGGCGCTTCGTGTTGACCAGTTCGCCATCCCATGGCGCTTCGCCTTCAAAGGGGACAACAGCATCCCCCTCCTCGGCGGCATGTTCAAGGATCGTCACCGGATCACATCGGGTAATGCGCCCGCCGAAATTGCCATAGCGGTCGCAGGCACCCGTGCGCCCCTCGGCGATATAGCACATCACCGGGCAGGCATCACAGCGCAGCTTTTCGTCCAAAGGCTTCTTCGGCGGCGTGACCTCAAAACGCTCGGTGAGCTCGTTCATCACCCGTTCTCCCGTGCCCGGATCGCCGCCAGAATGCGGCTCGGCGTTGCCGGCACTTTCGTAACTTCCACTCCCACCGCATGGCGGATCGCATTAAGGATCGCCGGCGCGGTGGGGATAAGCACATGCTCGCCCAGCCCCTTGGCGCCAAAAGGCCCCTCCGGATCCGGCACTTCCACCAGAATGGTTTCGACCGGCGGCACATCGCCAATGGTGGGGATCAGATAATCATGCAGGTTTTCCGTGCGCCCCGGCACATATTCCTCCATCAGCGCAAGGCCAATACCCTGCGCGATGCCACCCTCGATCTGCCCTTCCACGAGAAGCGGGTTGATCGCACGGCCCACATCATGCGCCGCCGTGATTTTCAGAAGTCGCACCGTGCCAAGCGTGGTGTCGACTTCCAGCTCCACAAGCTGCGCACCATAACCGTAGACCGCATAGGGAACACCCTGCCCCTTCTCGTCCAGCGCCGTCGTGGGCGGATCGTAGGTCTCTTCCGCCGAAAACACATAACCATGCGCATCGGCCTCAATATCGGAAAGCGCCACGCGCCGGCGCTCCGTCCCCTCGCTGATCACCAGCGCGCCATCCTCCAGCGCAATCTTCGCCCCATCCGACACATTGGCAAAGCGCAGGATCTTTTCGCGCAGAGCACGTCCCGCCTTTTCGGCAGCCTTGCCCGTCACATAGGTCTGGCGCGAGGCCGATGTCTTCCCGGCATCCGGCGTGACACCCGTATCACCGCCCACAAGCTGAAACGCCGAGAGCGGCAGGCCGCTCGCATCAGCGCAGATCTGCGTCACCACCGTGTTGGAGCCCTGGCCGATATCCACCGCGCCCTGATGCAGCATCACCGCACCGGACGTTGTGATCCCCACACGAATGGTTGAAGGGTTCGGTAGCGCGGTGTTGCCGCAGCCATACCAGCAGGACGCGACGCCGATGCCGCGCCGCACCCTGCCCTCTCGAGCATTGGCCTCTTCAGCTTCACCTCGGGCCCGCGCCCAGTGCGGTTTCAGCGCCTCGAGACACTGGCGAATGCCGACGCCAGAAAGCACCTGCCCGCAGGTGGTGCGGTCCCCATCGGAAAGCGCATTCTCGATGCGAAATTCCAGCCGGTCGCGTCCCAGCTTTTCCGCCAGCCGGTCATAGAGCGTTTCCTGCATGATCGTCGCCTGCGGCACACCGAACCCGCGAAACGCACCTGAAATCGGACCATTGGTGTGGATAGCCCGCCCCGTCGCGCGATAATGCGGCGTGCGATAGGGCCCCGAGGCATGAACCGGAACGCGGTTTGCAACCGTCGGCCCCCAGCTTGCATAGGCCCCGGTGTTGAAATCCCCTTCAAACACCATGCCGGTCACGCGCCCCGCCTCGTCGGCGGCAATGGAAGCGCGCATCGTTGCCGGGTGCCGCTTGGTGGTGGAGCGCATGGAATCGCCGCGCGTATAGACAATCGCCGCCGGTCTCCCGGTCTTGAGCGCAACCAGCCCCACCAGCGGCTGCAAGGAGACGTCAAGCTTGGAACCAAAGCCGCCGCCCGTCGCCAACGGCACGATGCGCACCTTCTCCGGCGGCAGACCGAGCACCTTCGCCGTGTCGTCGCGATCCATATAGGGCGCCTGCGTGCAGGCCTTGATGACCAGCATATCGCCATCCATCATCGCATAGCCCGCTTCCGGCTCGATATAGGCGTGCTCCACATAGGAGGTCTCGACCTCACCGGAGACCGAGACAAAGGCTTTGGAAAGCGCGCCTTCCGGGTCGCCGCATTCCACGAACCCTCGCGTCAGCTCATTGCCCGCCCGCCCCTCATGCAGATCCGCAAAGCCTTCCCGCCGCGCCTCATCGGGCGTCAGCGCATGGGGCAGTTCCTGCCAGCGGATCGGAAAGGCATCCATATCGAGTGCCTCGATTGCATCGCGCTCGCCCGCAATCAGCGCCACCGCCTCGCCGCGAAACCGCGCCCGGCCCTCGGCCAGCGCCGGCTGATCGGCGAAAGGCGGGATGACGCCAAACCGGTTTTCGCCTGGAATGTCGGCTGCAGTGAAAACCGCGACAATGCCCGGATGCGCGGCGATGAACGCCTCCGTGTCACCGATCTCGAAATCGGCATGCCAGTGCGGCGACCGCACAACCGCGACCGACAGCGCATCGGCAGGTCGCTCATCCGCGCCGAAAATCTCCGTTCCATTCACCTTGCGCTCGCCATCGAGCCTGATCGGCGAGGCGCCAACCGCATGACCCTGCTCGACCATACTGGCCTTGACACCCACGGAGCGGTTGGCGTTCATCACCGCCTCGATGATCTTGCGATAGCCTGTGCAGCGGCACAGAACCCCGCCCAGGGCGTCCTGCACCTCGGTCTCAGACGGTGTCGGGTTCTGCTCCAGAAGTGCTGCCGCGCTCACCAGAACGCCCGGTGTGCAAATCCCGCACTGGGCCGCCCCGTGGCGCAGAAAGGATTCCTGAAGTGCCGAGAGGCTGCCATTTGAAAGCCCCTCCACCGTGCGCACTTTTTTGCCCGAAAGACCGGCGGCCGGCACGAGGCAGGCGCAGACCACCGCGCCATCCACCATCACCGAACAGGCCCCGCAATCGCCGGCGTCACAGCCGACTTTGGTGCCAGTCAGCCCCAGTTCGTCACGCAACACGGAAGAAAGCCTCTGAAGCGGAGAGACCTCGGTCACGATGGACTTGCCATTGACTTCCAGAGATACGGACAGGCTTTTCCCGCTCATGCCGCCACCTCGCTGTGCCCTGCACCCTGCCATGCCTGCTCAAGCGCACGGATCACGATCTCCCGCGCCGCCTCGCGCCGATAGGTGGCGGTGCCTCGCACATCATCGATGGGGGAAAGCTCCGGAAAAGCGTATTCCATCACGGTCCGGCGCATCTCAGATCTCTTGATACCCTCAAGCCGCGATTCCAGCCCCGAAAGGCGCTGCGCCACGGCAGAGCATGAACCGACACTGATGGCCGCTTTCGCGACCCGCCCTCCGTCAGGCACAACCCGGGCAGCGGCCATGGCGATGGAAATGACCAGATAGCGCCGCGCGCCCAGCTTGACGAAGCCGGAGGCACCGCGCGTTGCGGCCTTGGGCACTCGGACAGCGGTGAGAAGTTCATCATCCGCCCGTGCGGTCTTGCGATTGCCCAGAATGAAGTTCGCGAGCGGCAGGTGTCGCGCACCCCTCACCGAGCGCAATTCCACCTCCGCATCCAGAGCTAGAAGCGGCGGAACGCCGTCAGCCGCCGGCGAGGCGTTGCAAAGGTTTCCGGCAACCGTCCCCGTGTTCTGGATCTGCACCGAACCAACCTCCCGGGCCGCCTGTTTGAGCATGTCGAAGGCAGGCGGCAGCCCCGCAGCGATCACCGCACTCCAACTCGTCCGCGCGCCGATCACGAAATGCGTCTCGGTCTCTTCAATCCCGCTCAATGCCGATAATCCGTTTATGTCGAGCACGTCGCTCTTCAGCGGGCCCGCGCCGAGGGCGGGATAAAAATCCGTGCCTCCGGCAAGTATGGTCCAGCGCTTCGTGCATAAGAGCCCGAGCGCTTCCTCCAGTTCGGTCGGTCTGGCATAGTCCATGCTGCGCCTGCCTGCCATTTGCGATGTTGTTCCCAGGCCCCTGCCGATGCAATGCCAGCGGGGCTCAAATTTGTTTGTACACGAATGATACGCTCCTCAGCACGCTTGTCAAAGGGGAACATTCGGTCCACCTTCGCGACGACTTCATGCGAGAGGGAGACAAGGCATGGCCGACGAGGCACTGATCGTGATTGATGTGCAGAATGATTTCTGCCCCGGAGGAGCGCTTGCCGTTGAAGATGGCGACGCGGTGGTTCCGGTCATCAACGGGCTGATCGAGCGCTTCGACCATGTGGTGCTGACCCAGGACTGGCACCGGGAGGGCCATTCGAGCTTCGCCTCCTCGCATCAGGGCAAGGCCCCGTTCGATACGATCGAAATGCCCTATGGCACGCAGACGCTTTGGCCCGATCACTGTGTGCAAGGCACGAAGGGCGCCGCGTTTCACGAGGATCTGGCGTGGGACAAGGCGGAGCTTGTCATCCGCAAGGGTTTTCGCAGCGCGATCGACAGCTATTCCGCCTTCTTCGAAAACGACCACGAAACGCCGACCGGCCTTTCAGGCTATCTTCGCGAACGTGGCATCACCAGGGTGACGCTTGCCGGCCTCGCAACGGATTTCTGCGTAGCCTATTCGGCCATCGACGCGCGCCGTCAGGGTTTTGAGGCCACCGTCATCATAGATGCCTGCCGCGCCATCGACCTCGGCGGCTCACTTTCCGCGATGACTGCGAAGATGAAAGAGGCCGGTGTGACGCTCGCGTGAGTGATGGGCTTGCTGAGTTAGGAGCCAAGCGCCCTCGTCCTTCGACAAGCTCAGGATGAGGGCTGTTGAAGCGTAGCCCCTGTCATCAGCACCACCACGGCTGCACCGACACTGCAGTCGCGCTGAAGTAACCCTCATCCTGAGCTTGTCGAAGGGCGAAGGCGCCCGGCACCAACGTCCCGATCACCCTACCCCCACATAGCGGTGCACCATCTCGGGGTCCTCCCGCAGCCGCTCGACATCCACCGTCTCGCGGTTGCGCCCGTTCTCGATGAACGCGACCCGGTCCGCCACCGGCAGCACCGCATCCACCCGCTGCTCAACGAGAATGGTGGAGACCCCGCGCTCGCGCAGCCCTGCCACCGTCTCGCGGATGCGCGCGATCATGGAGGGCATCAGCCCTTCCGTCGGCTCATCCAGAAGCAGCACCTGCGGCTCCAGACACAGCGCCCGCGCCATGGCCAGCATTTGCTGCTCGCCGCCGGAAAGCGTGCCGGAGCGCTGCTTCAAGCGCTCGCGCAACACAGGGAAGAGATCCAGCACACTGTCGCGCGTGGCAGCGCCCTTGCCGCGCGTCATCAGACCGATCTCGATATTTTCGCCCACCGTCAGCTCGGAAAAGAGCCGCCGCCCCTGCGGCACATAGGCGACACCCGCCTTCGGCACCTCGTGCGGCGCAAGACTGTTCAACTCCACATCGCCAAGCAGAATGCGCCCGGCGGTTGCCGGCACCAGTCCCATGATCGTTTTCAGCGCCGTGGTCTTGCCGGCACCGTTGCGGCCAAGCAGGCAGAGAACCTCACCTTGCCGCAGTTCCAGATCGAAGCCGCGCAGCACCTGCACATGGCCATAGGCGCTGTCGACATGTTCCATTGTCAGGGCAGCCGTCATCTCAACCTCCGAGATAGGCCTGCTGGACGGCCTGGTTCGCGCGGATTTCGGCAGGTGCGCCCTGCGCGAGAATGCGCCCCTGCTCCATCACCGTGATGCGCTCGGCAAGCGCCATGACCACATCCATATTGTGTTCGATCAGAAGCACCGTCGCCTCCTCGCCGATCTGGCGCACCAGCGCGATGAAATTCTCGATCTCGCTGTCGGAGAGGCCCTGCGTGGGCTCGTCGAGAATCAGGAGGCGCGGCCGGAGCGCCAGCCCCATCGCCACCTCAAGAAGCCTCTGGTGGCCATAGGAGAGATTGCCGGCCACCTTGTCGGCATATCCACCAAGTCCGACCTTCTGAAGTGCGTCCATGCCGTGCTCGGTCAGCGCGCGGGAGGAGAGCCCCCTCTCATGATCGTCGATCAATTGCCGCTGCACCGCCAGCGCCACATTGTCGAAGGCCGTCAGATTGGCAAACACGCTGGTGATCTGAAACGTGTAGGCGATGCCCGCCCGCACCCGCTTGTGAGCGGGCATGAGCGAAATGTCCTTCCCATCGAAGACGACGCGCCCATCGGTCGGCGCAACACGCCCGCAGATCAGGCTCACAAAGGTGGTCTTGCCGGCCCCGTTCGGCCCGATGATCGCGTGCGTCTCGCCTTCCGGCAGTGAGAAGTCCACGCCATCCACCGCCCGCAGCCCGCCGAAGGAGCGGCCAAGCCCATGGGTCTCAAGAAGCGGCTTCACGGCAGCCATGGCAACCACCTTTCACGCACCGTTCCGATGATGCCTTTGGGGAAAAACAGGATCACGCCGATCAGCACCAGTCCGACCACCATGAGATGCGCCGTGGTGTAGCTCGACGCGGTGTCGATAACATAAAACATGAACAGCGTGCCGATCAGAGGCCCGAGCGTCGCCGCCGCCCCGCCGACCAGCACCCACAGCAGCGGCAGGATGGAATACTGGATCGCCGCAAAGCCTGACCCGACATAGCCGAAGAGCACCGCATAGGCCGCACCCGAGGCTGCGCAGAAAAGCCCCGAAAGCACCACCGCCATCAGCTTGTTGACGAAGACGTTATAGCCCAGCATGCGCATGCGCTCCTCGTTCTCGCGGATGGCGATCAGAGACCGGCCATAGGGTGCGCGCACCAGAAACAGGATCGCAGCCAGAACGATCGCGAACAGCGAAAGTGCCACGAGATAGCGCGTCGACGGGTCCGAGAGATCGAGCATCCCGCCGGGAAAGCCCAGAACCCGTGTTTCCTGTGGCAGAACGAGCCCCTCCTCGCCGCGCGTATAGGTCGTGAAATAGAGGGTCATCAGGTAAAAGACCTGCGCGAACATCAGCGTCACGATCATGAACGCGACACCCGTGGTGCGCAGCGCCAGAAAGCCGACCACAAGCGCCACCACCACGCCGGCGGCAAGCCCCGCTCCAAAGGCCGGCCACACGCTCCATTCCAGATGATAGATGGTCAGCCCGGCTCCATAGAGCCCGGCAGCAAAGAACATCGCATGACCAAGGCTGAGCAGGCCCGTATAGCCGAAGGCCAGATTGTAGCCCATGGCGAAGACGGCCAGCACCAGCACCCGCGCAAACACGCCGCGATGATATTCCGGCAGGAGAAAGTTGAGTGCCAGCAGTGCGAGAACCACGCCGATGTGAAGCGCAACGGATTTTGTGGAAGGGGTCAGTCTGGTCATCGTGCCGCCGCTCCGAACAGGCCCTGCGGGCGGAACACGAGGATCATCGCGACAGCCAGCGTCGCCAGCATTTTGGCAAGTGTCGGCGAGAAGAACATTGAGATGATGCCATCCGACAGGCCGATCAGCACCGCCGCCAAAACCGTGCCGCGCAGCGAGCCAAGCCCGCCGATGATCACGACAATGAAGGACAGAAGCAGCGGATCGTGCCCCATCAAATAATGCGCCTGCTGGATCGGCACGATCAGCACGGCGGCAACGGCGGCAAGCCCCGCCCCCAGCGCGAACACGCCGGCATAGACGCGCCCGACCGGAATGCCAAAAGCCTGCGCCGTCTCCCGGTCGAACTGTGTGGCGCGCATGACGAGGCCGATCTTCGTGCGTGTGAGCACAAACCACGTCGCCAGCATCATGACGATGGAAAACCCGATCACGGCCAGCTTGTAGGCAGAATAGCCGAACCATGGCAGTTGCATGCGATAGTGGAACGGCGCCTCCACCGGTCGCGCTTCGGGGCCGTAGAATGTCAGTGCCAGCTGCTGGATGATGTAGAGCAAGCCAATCGTGGCGACGATGGTTGCCTCCGGCTCATACTTCAGCCGGCTCAAAACCAGCCGCTCGGCAACAAAGGCGATGGCGGCGACGACGAGCGGGCTCAGCACCAGCGCCACCATGAAGCCGATTGCCGGATGCCCGCCGAACAGCGAGGCAACCCACCAGGCGAGCACCGCGCCCAGCATGTAGAACTCGCCATGGGCGACATTCACCACGCGCATGACACCGAAGACCAGCGAAAGGCCGAGTGCAATCAGCGACAGGACAGCCGCCGTCACCAGCCCTTCAAGCGTAGCGAGGAGAAAATACGGACCGAAGGCCATTCACAAATGCACTTTCATGAAAGGAGCGGAAGGAGAGCCGCCGAGCCATCCCATGGGAAAGCCGCAACGCTGACAACCCCTCTCCCCGCCTGCGGGGAGAGGGTAAGGGTGAGGGGCAAACACCGCCCGCCTTGATGTTTTAGAACGACATCGCCGTATAGTCGGCCTCAGGCTCGTAGGCTCCATCCTCGATGGAGGTGCGGTGCACCACTTCGAGCTTACCCTTTTTCACCTGGCTGATGTTCTGTTCGCCAAAGACCTGGTGGATCTTGCCGTTGAACAGCTTCTTGCCCTGCGGATGGTCCGGCCCGGCCTCCATTTCGGTCATCGCCTCGGTTGCCTCGATCATCGCGGCGCGGTCATCCGGCCCCTTGTAGTCGCAGGCTTCCATCGATGCCTTGATGATGTTGAGCGTCTCCCAGCAGCCGAACATATGGGCTGCGGTTGAAACATCCTTGGCATCATTGGCGCTGGCGCCATTCTGGTCGATGCCCACGGCCTCACGATACGCGGTCACATAGTCCGGCTGATCGGGCTGCGCATAGCGCGGCATGCCTTCCCAGAAATGGCTGCCCTCGAGGAATTCCAGACCCGGGCTTGAGATATCGACGGCTTCGAGCGAATCGATGAAGCCGAAGAGCTGCGGCCCACCGGAGCCGAAGAACTCGCCCATCTCCTTCACAAAGGTCAGCACGGCCGGCCCCACCATCACATGGTAGATCACATCCGTGTCACGCGGGATCTGCGGGAAATAGCGGGTGAACGAGGTTTCGGTCGGGGGGATCGGCACCTTGGCGACCACCTGCCCGCCCTGCGCCTCGATGGCCGGAGTGAAGAAATCGCGGTGATCATGGCCGAACGCGTAGTCGGGATAGACGAGCGTGACCTTCTTGCCGAGATTGTCGGCAATCCACGGCGCTACGGAGCGCGCCTGCGCCTTCACATCGGTGATACCAGGCTGCACACAATAGCGGTTCATCTTGCCCGATGCTACGTGGTAGCCCTCGCTCACCACGTAATAGGGGATCTTCAGCTCGCCCGCCGCCGGCGCGGAGCCGACAACCACGTGGGAAAACAGCGTGCCATAGACCAGGTCGACCTTGTGCTGATTGGCGAATTTCTCCACCACTTCCGCACCACGCTTCGGGTCCGTGCCATCGTCCTCGATGATGATCTCGAGCGGGCGTCCATTGATGCCGCCGGCATCGTTGATGCGCTTGGCGGCTGCGGTCGTCACGCGCTCATACCAACGGCCATACGCTGCGCCGATGCCGGTGCGATGGCACTGGAAACCGACCTTGATGGGTTCGGAAGACTGCGCCTGGCCATAGCGCACGAAGCCAGGTGCAGCCACCAGACCCGCCGCTGCTCCCAACCCCTTGAGCGCGGACCTGCGCGTCAGACCGCCGTTTAAATTAATCAGAGACTTGCGATTTTCACTCATGCCGGTTCCCCATTGTTGTGATCGTTTGACCGAGCATTTCCAACGGTTGGAAGCATTTTCCAGCGTCGGAAAAATCACTTGTGTACAAACTAAATCACCAAACCTTTCCCTTGGCAACAGGACATGCCCCAAGGGAACTACGGCTCTGTTCTAGTGCATTTCGGGCTTAAGCGGAATTGCCGATGGGGGACAAAATCCCGAAGAAACAAAGAGTTATCACAGTGCAGAGAAGGTTGGAATTGCCTGCGCGTGAACACGTCCTGCAAGGAAATTTATTCCAGCATGTGTGTAATTCTTCAGCCCGCAGTTGGCGCAGACAGCAGCCAAAGACCGAAAACCGTGTATCCGACCATGAGAACCGCAAAAGGAATCTGGCTCATCGTGGCGCGTTGAGCCGAGCCGAAATGTCGATACGCGATCAGATGCGACAGAACCACCGCCAGCACATGCCCTCCAATGATCGCGAATGCCTGTGCATTCCAGATGATCCACGCCGATTGCGCCCCGAGCGTCGCGCCCGCCTGCACGTGCAGGCCTGCCGTTCCAAACAGGTTCCAGCCGCGCATAAGCGGGTCGGAAAGCGCGGCCAGCGCATACTGGCTGTTGATGGTGAAACCCACCAGATAGTGCGAGAAATGATAGGCAAGCGCGATGGGGATGATCGACCACGCGAGATGTCCCGCCAGTTCTAGCCAATCGTCTTCCCCGGCCAGCCGGCAGCCAAGCCACACCGCAGCCAGGAACGCGGAAAACAGCAGTCCGAACATGACGATTAGCCCGAGCGAACTCGCCCCGACCACCGCCGAACGCCCCGGGAACTCCAGCGGATTGATGCCGATGAGATCGAGCCAGAAGAATGTGTGTTTGAGTCCGTCGAAGGAAACCGAGCTCAGGGCGAACAGAAGAAAGGCGATGCCCGAAATTGACAGCGCTGCCACACCGCCAAGCTTGTAGCCCGGCAAACCAAACACCAGCTTCCGCCGCCCTTCCCTCTCGCTCACCGCAAGGAAAGAGAGGCGCGAAAGCATGCCGAAAAAGAGCGTCAGGAACTCCACCCGGCGGCTCCACGCTGCGTGTCCGAAAAGAACCATGCCTGCAAACGTGAACACCCAGTAGATCGACACCGCAACCGCGAGCCGCTCGGGATCAGCCGGTGCCAGATACACCAGTTCGAACCATGCAAATCCGCATAGGGTGAAGAACGCTGGCCATCGCCCCAGAACGCCGGGCATCCGCCAGATCCCCGTTTCAGGCACCCCCAGCCTCACAAGAAGCCGCCAGGGTCCGTACCATGGATTGATCCAGGCCCAGACATTCCCAATCACGCCCTGAACGATGGTCACCCCCACCCAGAGCAGCGTCCATACGACCAAAGGCAGCGGATTTGAGAGCGGATCGCGACTGCCCGAAAACCCGGCAAACACAAGCCCTGCGAGAATGAGAAAGGAGGCAAAGCTGATCGCCGCCCGACCGTCGAGAGGCACGGAGAACAATGCCCAACCCCGCGCCAGAAGCCGCTCGAAACCCTCAACCGGAAGAAAAACAAGAACAAGAAAGCTCAGCGCAACTGCAAGCATGCCGCCGAACAGATAATAATCCGTCGGCAAAAGCAGCACATAGCCGCGCTCAGATGCATGAGCCCAGGCCCCTCCGACGGAAGAACACAGCGCAGCACCCGCAAGAGCGGAGCGCGCGACTACCTTCATGCCTTGGACCCGGCGGCCCCTGCGCCATCCAGATCGGCAAGGGTAAAGACGTCGACCGTCAGCCCCACATGCTCTTTCATCAGTGCCAGCGCCCCCTCGAGATTGCGGTCAAGGGCAAACTCCATGAGTTGCGTATGCTGGTCAAGTGACATGGCTGCATCGAGCCCCGCGATGGCCGCTTCATGACCATCCTCAGCCCCCGCAGCCGCACGCAGTGTCGGCGTAACAGTCAGGAAGATGTGGTGCCGGCAGAGCTGCCCCCAGATCTGCGCATAAAAATGCTTGAGCCAGGTCGCATCAGCCGCGGAAAGTAGAGCCTCGTGAAAGGCCTGATGGCGTTCCACCCAGTCATGCAGGGCGTCGTCGGAAAGCCCTTCAGCGGGTATCTGGCAGCGTGAAAGGCGATAATGCGCGGTCACCACCGCAGCCTCCCAGTCGGCATTGCCCTTGCGAATGGATTCTTCCAGAAGCGTGGTTTCAATCGCCAATCGCGCCTTGGAAAGGTCCTCCAGCTCCGCTCGCGAAACCGGCGCAACCGAAAAGCCCCGATTGCTTTCAGCCGTCACGAGCCGTTCGGCCTCCAGCCGCGAAAGCGCTTCCCGCAGCGGTGTCCAGCCGAAACCATAGGCCTTCCGCAAGGCAGCGATCCGCAAGGGCGCACCCGGCATCAGCCTTGTTGCGAGAATATCGCGCCGAAGCTGGTGATAGGCTGCTTCAGTCTTCGTCAGCGGCTCCGAGCCATCCACCACGATTTGATGCAATTCTGCTCCTCCTCGGGAACAAAAGTATATATAATTTCATGCCTGTTCAACGATTATATATAGTGTTTGACAGGCATTGCCCCGACGATATGATGGCCCTTCAACGGATGGGGAGGACCATCCAGCAGAGGTTGCAGCGAAAAGCTGCGAGGTCTCTGATTTGTGTTTGGCAAGGACGCAGTTTGCTGACTGCCCCGTTTTTGCAGGCCCTGGCCCTGGGAGGAATGAGATGACTGTAAAATCACGCTTATCGTTGCGCGGCATTGTTGCTGCCGGTGCAATTATGCTTGGTCTTGGCGCGGCCGGCGCTGAGCCGATCCGCATCGGCATTGCCAATTTCGGCGAGCATCCGCAGCTCAACACCGCGATCCAGGGCTTCAAGGATGCCCTTGCTGCCGGTGGCTATGAGGAAGGCAAGGATGTTGTCTATTCGGAAAGCCACACCAATTTCGATGCCTCGCTCGTACCGCAGATGATCGCGAAGCTTCAGGCCGAAGGCCCCGCCCTCATGTACACCGTCACGACGCCCGTTTCCCAGATCGCCAAGAAGGCGCTTGCTGGCTCCGGCATCCCGATTGTCTTCTCCGCTGTCACCGACCCGGTGGCCGCCAAGCTCGTTCCCTCCTGGGAAGCGGGCGATGAAGGCATGACCGGCGCAACCGACCTGCAGGATGTTGCAGCCGTCATGGAATTCGCCAAGAAGCTCGTTCCTGACGCAAAGCGCATCGGCCAGCCCTACAATCCGGGCGAGGCCAACGACGTTGCGCTCCTTGAAAAGGTTCAGGCTGCCGCGCCGGATGCCGGGTTCGAGGTTGTGCCCGTGGGCGTCGACAATGTGAACGACATCCAGCAGCGCATTGCCTCTCTCGCCGGTAAGGCCGACGTGATCTACACGCCCGCCTCAAACCTCCTTCAGCCGGCCATCGCTGCCGTTTCGGCCGCCGCAAGGCAGGCCGGCATCCCGATCATCAATTCCGATGACGGCGCCGTGTCCGATGGCGTTGTTCCGGCAAGCTTTGCCGTGAACTATCAGCAGGTCGGCCTCAACGCCGGCAAGATCGCTCTGCAGATCCTCGATGGTACCGACCCCAAGACCATCCCGCCGATGAACCCGGCCTATGAGGACCACGCTCCGCGCATCTCGAAAAAGGCCATGGCCGCCTTTGGCATCGAGATCCCTGAAGAGTTTGCCGACTGCGACTGCATCGTCGAGTAATCCGGTCAGCCAGAGACGCGGCGCCTTCCAACAGGCGCCGCGTTCATTTCATGGGAGGTGCCGGTGCTGGAAATCCGTGCCGCACGCAAAGTGTTCTATCGGGGACAACCCGACGAGAAGATCGCCTTGAACGGGCTTGATCTCACCCTCAACACCGGAGAATTCGGCGTCGTGATAGGCTCCAACGGAGCCGGCAAGAGCAGCATGCTCAATGCCATTTCCGGTTCGCTCGCACTCGATTCCGGACAGATCCTCATCAATGGCGACGACATGACGGGCCTGCCCGTTCACAAGCGCGCCAAGCGCATTGCACGCGTGTTTCAGGACCCCATGCTCGGCACCGCCGCCAGCATGACGGTGGCCGAAAACATGCTGCTTGCCGAATTACGCAATTCCAGGCGCACCCTTCGCCACGGTCTCAACGCAAAGCGGCTGGCCGACTACCGCGAACGCCTTGCCATTCTGGGCCTCGGCCTTGAGGACCGTCTCAACACCCGTGTCGATCTTCTGTCCGGTGGGCAGCGCCAGTCGCTATCGCTCATCATGGCCGTTGGCGGATCGCCCGATCTCCTGCTCCTCGACGAGCACACGGCAGCGCTTGACCCGCGCACCGCCGATATCGTCATGGACGCAACCGTTCGCGCTGTGGAGACACTTAAGCTGACCACACTCATGGTCACCCACAACATGCAGCATGCCGTCGATTACGGTCATCGTGTCATCATGCTCAATGCCGGCCGTGTGCATCTGGAAATCGGCGGAGAAGAAAAGACCAATGTGACCGTCCCCGACCTGATCGGCCATTTCGCCACCAAGACCGACAGCATGTTGCTCGCGAGCTGACCCATGATCGATTTTCTTCAAACAACGTTAGGAAGCTTCGTCGCGCTCATCCCGGTCACGCTTGCGCAGAGCCTGATCCTCGGCTTCGTCGTCGCCGGCATCATGATTCCCTTCCGCATGCTGAGCTTTCCCGATCTCACCAGCGAGGGCGCGTTCCCCCTCGGCGGCTGCGTGTGTGGCGTGGCGCTTGCCTCCGGTCTCGGCCCCCTCACCGCAATCGGGCTGGCGCTGCTCACCGGCTTCATCGCCGGTTGCTGCACGGCCTTTATCCATCTGCGCTTCCGCATCCACACGCTTCTGGCCGGCATTCTCGTGATGACCATGCTTTACAGCGTGAACCTGCGCATCATGGGCCGCTCCAACCTTTCGGTATTCGGCACGGAAACCATCTTCGACTGGGTGCCGTTCGTGCAGCCGGGTTTCCCGCTCGCCAAGATCATCGCCGTCGGCGTCATCACGCTGGCCATCTTCCTGGCACTCAACTTCTTCTTCACGACTGAAAAGGGGACGGCAGTTCGCGCCGTCGGCGCCAACCCGGTAATGGCCGAAGCACAGGGCATCAATGTCTGGGCGGCAACCATCGGCGGCATCGGGCTTGCCGGCGCGTTTTCCGCGTTCAGCGGCGCATTGATGGTGCAGTCGCAGGGTTTCGCCGACGTGAATATGGGCCTCGGCATCCTCATCAACGGCCTTGCGGCCCTGATGATCGGCGAGGCCATCGTCGGCAAGGCAACTGTGTGGCGGCAGTTGCTCGCCCCCTTCGCCGGCGCGATGGTCTATTACCAGCTTGTCTCGCTCTGTCTGGCAGCCGGCATGCCGCCACCCGATCTCAAGCTCGCCACCGGCGCATTCGTGCTGTTGATGCTGGCCCTGCCCACGCTGCGCGCAGCGCGCGGCCGGCAGGCGGCGACCCCGCGCGAGAGCTTCCGCGAATAGAAGTGGCAAGGTGCGGCCTCAATCGAGGGGCCGCGCCTCCGAGGGCAGCATGATGGGGATTCCGTCGCGCACCGGATAGGCAAGCTTTGCGCTTTTCGAGATCAGTTCGCTGTTCTCAGCGTCCCAGCGCAGAGAGCCCTTGGTCAGCGGACAGACGAGAAGTTCCAGAAGCTTGGGATCGAGTGCCGTCCCCTTTCCGTTTTCATCTTCAACCTGCATCGGATGCTCCAGCGTTCTTTTTTGCAGCCCACCGGGCTATTGGAGCCGGTGCCCGGCTTCTCCGCCGCCCTGCGCCAAAACAATTTCCGTAATTGCGATCAGTGTGTCCGCCCGGGTTTTCAGATCGGGTGCTTCCAGCAGCGCTTGTTTTTCGGCCGGTCCATAGGGCACCATCATCGACAGCGCATTCACAAGACTTGCATCTTCCGCTTGATGTACACTGTCCCAATCCGCTTCCAGATTGTTGGCATCGAGATAAGCGCGCAATGCCTTCAAAAGTGCGCTGCGGTCCACCTCTGGTTCATCCGGTCCATCATGCAGATCGGCCTCGAAAGGCAGTATGCGGCACTGGCGGAACGGCGTCTTGACCTTCAATTCCTCCAACACCCTGAAACGGCAGATCCCGATCAGCGTTATGAGATACCTTCCATCACCGGTTTCCGAAACCGAGCCGAGGCGCCCGACGCATCCCACATCACAGAGTTCAGGTTCACCATCCGCCTTTTTCGCCCCGTCGAGACGCGGCTGAACCATTCCGATCAGCCGCGATCCGGAGAGCGCGTGGTCGGTCATCGCGAGATAGCGCGGTTCAAAAATGTTCAGCGGTAATCGCCCACCCGGCAAGAGTAGGGCCGCCGACAGTGGAAACACAGGGATCACACTGTCGATATCCCGCCCACTGCGGTACGAGCTATTGCCTGCCTTCACATGATGTCTCCCGATCTTTCCCCGATATCTGGAGCAGTCCTCCCAATAGGCAAATAATCGAAAGGCTTATGAGAACAGCAATGACGAGAGTTTACGTCGTGCTGCCAGGGTCGCCGGGTCTGTGGCGCCCCATGCTTCAAAAAATTTGAGAAGCTGGGCCCGCGCGCCGTCATCCTGCCATTCTCGGTCGGTGCGTATGATGGTCAGTAGGCTTTCGGCGGCGGCCGCACGATCGCCCTTGGCATTCTGCAAAAGCGCCAGATCAAACCGCGCCTGATGATCGGTCGGGTCCGAAGCGAGGCGCTGCTCCAGCGCGGCGCTGTCACCCAGTTCGGCAACCTGTTCGGAAAGCGCGATCTTGGCCTGCACGGCGGCGATGGGTGCGGCCTCTTTGTGCTTTTCGGGAACCTGTGCGAGCACTTGCGCGGCCTGTTCTTTCTGGCCAGCCTCGAAGAGCAGATCGGCCAGTCCGCCGATCGCCTCCACGTTTTCGGCATCCCGTTGCAGCACAGCCGAGTAAATCTGCGCTGCCATCTGCTGGTCGCCATTGGCGATAGCTTCCTTCGCCGCTTCGAGCGCACCGGCGATTTCATCGCCGCCGGTTCCGGCTGTCAGCTTTTCGATGAATGCTTTGACCTGACTTTCCGGCAACGCCCCCATGAAACCATCCACCGGCTGCCCGTCCTTGAACGCAAAGACCGCCGGGATCGATTGAACACCCAGTTGTCCGGCGACGGCGGGATGCTCGTCGATGTTCATCTTCACGAGCTTCACCTTGCCGCCAGCCGCGCGCACAGCGTTCTCGATGATTGGGGTAAGTTGCTTGCAAGGGCCGCACCACGGAGCCCAGAAATCCACCAAAACGGGTTGATTGCGAGATTCCTGGATAACGTCGGCTGCAAAATTGGCGGTCGTCGTGTCCTTGATCAGGTCAGCGGCCGGTGGTTGCGGCGCGTCCGAAAGCGAAAACCCCTGACCGACCGGCGCGTCGGGTTTGGAAGCTGGCGCGCCCCCTCCAAAATCCACATTGGTTGTATATTGCCCACCCGCGGCACCATAATTCTCAGGCTTTCCGTATGGATTGTCGCCGTTGGTCATAAAGGCCCCTTCTCTGCTTTCCGTTCGGCGTGGTCCATGGCATCTGCCAGCTTGCCGATAAAGGTATGTGTCGTCGCCCCAGATGTGGCGATCACTCGGTCACTTTCAAGACAAGCGGCGGATGTCCAGCCGCTTCAAGAAAACGCATGAGATCATCGCGGCCGATCGAAGTGGTCGCTTCGTTGGTCAGCGGATGCGCATTGATGGTCTCATTGTCTAACAAATCCGCGTCGAGCACCACTGTTACCTTGTTCTGATCGTCATTCACGACCCCGAAGACGGTCACAGATCCTGGCTCGACCCCGAGATACTCCATCAACTTTTCAGGCTTACCGAAAGAAACCCGGCTCGCTGCGTCGATCTTGTGATGAATGGTTTTCAGATCCACCTGCGCGTCCTCATCCACGGTGACGAGAAAGAAATTGTCTTTCTTGTCCTTCAGAAAGAGGTTCTTCGTATGCCCACCGGGGATTTCTCCGCGCAATGACTGCGAATCGGCGACCGTAAACAGCGGAGGATGGCGATGGGTTTTCACCTCAATGCCAAGTTCCTGCAGGTATTCCAGCAGCGCCTCAGATGATTTTGCCACGACAGGGCCTCGCATGGTCGCTAATCATTGAAGAGGTTGGTAACCGTCCACAGCCTGTAAAGGCAAGTCCGGAAACACCGCAAACGCCCCTCTCCGCCAACCGTCTTCGTGCGTTGCGAACGGAATAAAAAAAACCGCAGCGGACCTGTCGATTTCCTGTTGCATTTGCCGGCGAGATCAGACTATAAGCGCGCCGTCGGAAGCGACAAGCCGAGCGGGCGTAGCTCAGGGGTAGAGCACAACCTTGCCAAGGTTGGGGTCGTGAGTTCGAATCTCATCGCCCGCTCCAGTTTTCCTTGCGACATGAACGGCTTACAGGCTCGGGTCTCCCGGGCCTTTTTGCTGTCTGGAGCATTTTGCAGTCAGGTGGGATCACCTGACGTCCGCGCAAATGCGGGAAAACTGATGGATTGAGCGGAGCAGCGCTTCCGTGAAACGGTGAACCGCTCTGGATGCCGGGGAGCGGGCGGGCGGGCCACTCAGACGGGCCCTTTTCCCCTCAGCGATAGCGACCGTGCTTCTGCAAAACTTCGATCTTGTACCCGTCAGGGTCCTCGACAAAGAAAAAGCGGGCGAGAAGTGAGCCCTCGCGCTCGAATGCCTTGATGTCGCGCGGCTTCAGGCCGGCCTCCTTGAAACGGGCGTGCTCAGCATCGAGATCATCCACGGCGACCGCCAGATGGCCATAACCGTCACCCAATTCATAAGGCTCAGTCCGTCCCTTGTTGACGGTCAGCTCAACTTCGAAATCGGCTTCCGCATTGCGCAGGTAAACAAGGGTGAAACCGTCGAAATCGAACCGATCGGCCACCTCCAGTCCGAACGCAGTCTTGTAGAACGCGACCGATTTCTCCTCATTCAGGACGCGGATCATGGTGTGAATGCACTTGGCCAAATTGCCTCCAATTCGCTCTTCCACAGAGACTTGCAGCGCGGGCAAGTCCCATTGTTCCGGTTCGAGACCCGGCTAGGCGGTGTCCCGGTGCAAATGTGATAGAACACATTAATGGGCTATCATCAAAGATTGATGGCTGGCACAATGAATGCTAGCTCATAGAGAGTTTCATTCTTATTGTCTGGGAGGATCCCGTGAACAGACGGCGTTTTGCGATTATTGGAGCGGTTTTGTGCGGTATTGCCGCAAGCGGCATGGCCCTTGCACAGCAGCCCCAGTTTTTCCGCATCGGCACCGGCGGCACCGCCGGAACCTACTACCCGATTGGCGGCCTCATCGCCAATGCGATCTCCAACCCACCCGGCTCCCGCCCCTGCGAGGAAGGTGGCTCCTGCGGTGTGCCCGGCCTGATCGCCACGGCACTTTCGGCCAATGGTTCGGTGGCGAATGTGAACGCAATTGCCGGCGGTTCGCTCGAATCCGGCTTTTCGCAGTCGGATGTCGCCACTTGGGCATACAGCGGCACCGGCATCTGGGAAGACCGTGAGCCGGTCGAGAAGCTGCGCGCGATCGCCAATCTCTATCCGGAGACCATTCACCTTGTGGCGAGCGCCGAAAGCGGCATCGACAGCGTGGATGACCTGAAAGGCAAGCGCGTCTCGCTCGATGAGCCGGGCTCCGGCACCCTCGTCGACGCCCGCATCATTCTCAACGCCTACGGCCTTTCCGAGGAGGATGTGGAAGCGCATTACCTCAAACCTGATCAGGCAGCGGAACGTATGCGCGACGGCGCGATGGACGCCTTCTTCTTCGTTGGCGGCTTCCCCGCTGGCGCCATTGCCGAGCTCGCCAGCCAACACAAGATCACGCTCGTCTCCATCGCCGGCGATGAGGCAGCAAAGGTCACGGGCGAGCATGGTTTCTTTGCCTCCAACACTGTACCCGGCGGCACCTATGAAGGCGTCGACGGCGACGTGACCACCCTTTCCGTCGGTGCTCAGTGGATCACCAGTGCGGATCAGCCTGAAGAACTCATTTATGAGATCACCAAGGCTCTGTGGAACGACAACACCCGCAAACTCCTCGATGCCGGCCACCTTAAGGGCCGTCAGATCACCAAGGAAACCGCGCTTGACGGTGTGGGCATCCCGCTGCATCCGGGCGCGGAAAAGTTTTACCGCGAAGCGGGCGTGCTGAGCGAATAACGCTCAGAAAACTCGATGACGATTCATGGACCCGACCTGTATGATCACAGGCCGGGTCCATCTCTATCCGCCATCGAAATGCAGTTATGATGATGTCCAGAGAGGCTTTGCAGGATGGCCCATTCACCTGATACCGATCGTGCCGAAGCGCTGACCGAAGAGGAAATGAAGGCGCTTGAAGAGCAGTTCGATTCCGAAGTCCGCTTCAGACCTCTGCCGTCACTGCTCGGCTGGGTGGCCGGCGGTGCCCTCTTCATTCTCTCTTGCTATCATTATTACACATCGGGATATGGCATCCCGCAGGCCACCACCCATCGCGGTCTGCATCTGGCCTTCACCCTCGCCCTGATTTTTGTCTTCTTTGCCGCATGGCATCAGCCGCGCGAACCCCGCCGCGGGTTGCTCTACCCGCTTGGGCTTCCCGTTCTCGACTGGATCTTCGCCATCGCGGGCGCTGTATCGGCGCTTTATGTTCCCTGGA
The DNA here is from genome assembly GCF_020833685.1 of Nitratireductor sp. B36. Classification (GTDB taxonomy): domain Bacteria; phylum Pseudomonadota; class Alphaproteobacteria; order Rhizobiales; family Rhizobiaceae; genus Nitratireductor. Next base: position 765,760 of record NZ_JACKZY010000003.1, on the reverse strand, counting down.
TTTTTAACGAGCTGGCCTTCCGCGTCGGCGATCCGCTGCCCATCGATGTCGTGATGGGCACCGTGCTGATCGCAGTGCTGCTTGAAGCGACGCGGCGTGCCATGGGTTGGCCCCTGCCCGTCATTGCCCTGCTTTTCATCGCATATGCATATTTCGGCCAGTCGATGCCTGGTATCCTTGCCCATCCGGGCGCGAGCTGGGACAACATCGTCAACCATCTATACCTGACCAGCCAGGGCATTTATGGCACGGCGCTCGGCGTCATCTCCACCTATGTATTCCATTTCGTTCTGTTCGGTGTGCTCGCCACCCGTATCGGCCTCGGGCAGCTTTTCATCGATCTCGCATCGGCTCTTGCCGGCCGCTATTCCGGCGGCCCCGCCAAAGTGTCCGTGCTCTCCTCCGCCATGCTCGGCTCGATCTCCGGTTCATCCATCGCCAACACGGTCACGACAGGCTCGCTCACCATCCCTGCAATGATCCGCATCGGCTATCCACGCCACTTCGCGGCAGCCGTCGAGGCGGCAAGCTCCACCGGCGGCCAGATCACGCCCCCCGTCATGGGCGCGGTTGCCTTCCTGATGATCGAATATCTGGGCGTGCCGCTCACCACCATCCTGACCGCCGCGCTGGTGCCCGCCTTCATGCACTTCTTCGGCGTTCTGGTGCAGGTGCATCTTGAGGCGCGCCGCCGTGGCCTGCGTGGCCTCACCAAGGATGAGCTGCCGGTCGCCTGGACGGTCTTCAAGGCGGGCTGGCTCACCACGCTCCCGCTCTTCGTGCTGGTTGCCATCCTTCTCTCTGGCAAAACCCCCTATCTGGCTGCCTTCTGGGGCATCACGGCTTGTCTGCTCGTGCTCGTCATTCAGAATTTCCTGCGCCACGATGTGAAAACGGCCATTACCGAAAGCATTCGCGAGACCTGGGAAGGCTTCGTGGTCGGCGCGAAATATTCGCTTTCCGTCACGGCAGCTGCCGCCCTCGTCGGCGTGATTATCGGCGTCGTCACGCTCACCGGCGTCGGCTTCAAGATCGCTTATATGGTCACTTCGGTTGCTGCTGGCTGGGCGCAGAGCGTGGCAGACAGCCTCGCCTTCCTGCCCTTCGAGCTCTTCAGCGTCGCCACGCTCACCCTGCTCTTCACGCTCATCATGACGGCCATCGTCTGCGTGTTGATGGGCTGCGGCATTCCCACCACGGCCAATTACCTCATCATGATCGCGGTCGCGGCCCCCATTCTCAGCCTGCTCGGCGTCGAGCCCATCGTGGCCCATTTCTTCGTGTTCTATTTCGGCGTTCTGGCAGACATCACGCCGCCGGTTGCACTCGCAGCCTACGCCGCGGCCGGCATTGCCGGCGCGAACGCCTTCAAGGCCGGAAACACGGCCTTCCGGTTGGGCATGGGCAAGGCGCTGGTGCCTTTCGTCTTCGTCTTTTCGCCTTCCATGCTGCTTGTCACTGACAGTTTCACCTGGAACGAGTTTTTCCTTGCAACGATCGGCGCAATGCTGGGCATCTGGATGCTCTCGGCAGCCTTCACCAGTTGGCTCTTTGCACCGCTACGCGTCTATGAGCGGCTACTTCTTGCCTTCGCTGCCATCCTGTTTGTCGCTCCGGATCTTTACGCCACATTGGCTGGGGCGGTCATGGTTCTACCGGTGTTCCTGCGGCAGATGATGGTCCGCAGGCAGGAAAGTCCCTCTTCTTCCTGAGACTGGTCAAGCCGCCGGCTTGCCGAGCCGGTGAAAGCTGATTACGCTTCCCCCCGCCCTTATCTGCATGGAACACAGAACAGGGCGGGAGGAGATTTATGCTGTCTGACGAGACAAACAGCCTGACATCGCTCGATGCTTTTCAGGCTGGTGTGCGCAATGTTTGCGGGCAGTTTCTGGTGTCGCCGCCAGAGGGCGCGCGCGACATGCGCGGCCTCATCACCTTGAAGCAACGTCAGGCGCTCGCAGTCGCCGTGGTGCGCAACAGCGCTGCACGCATCAACCGGGACTGGCGCTGCATCCGTCAGGATTCCGCCGAGCACCTCTTTCTCGTCCTGCAAAAGTCGGGACACTCGGTCATGCGTCAGGGGGATGCCGATGTGCGTCTGGCACCAGGCGACTTCATCATGATCGATTCGGCCTATCCCTCGCGCTTTCTCTATGGCGATAGCGGCAGCCTGCAATACTCCGTCCATCTGAACCGTTCCGAATTCGCGCACCGTTTTGGTACGGCAGCACTCGGCGGTTGTCCGATCCCCGGTTCCACCGAGATCGGCATGGCCCTTCGCGCCACCATCGACCGGCTTGTGAATGCGGAAGATGCAGCCGCCCAGCAACATTTCATCGGCGAAGCGTTCTTCAATCTGATGGGGGCCTATCTGTGCGGGCTTGAAGCCGGCAGCCTTGCTTCCTCTCGCACAAGCGATGAGCTGCTTGTCGCCAAGGCGCGCGCCTTTATCCGCCAGCGCTTCCGCGATCCTGAATGCACCCCGGCGAGCGTTGCCTCGGCAATGGGGGTGAGCCTGCGCGCTCTGCAGCGCCGGTTTCAGGCTGCGGGCTCCTCATTGTCGGATTGCCTGATCAGCACACGGCTCGATTATGTCTGCGACCGCCTCACGGGCCAGAAATATGCAGGCACCTCGGAGCGGATTTCCAGCATTGCATTCGATGCCGGCTTCAATGACCTGTCCTATTTCAATCGCCAGTTCCGGGCGCGTTTCAGGGTCCCACCCGGCGAATACCGCCTGCATGCAGCGACGTCATCGGCCAAGAACCCGACGCAATAGTCCAAGACCGTTGGCCTGATGCGCCTCCACTATGACCGATTGATGCCGCCTGGAAAGCGGCGCTGTCGGGAGGAGGAAAACAATGGCCGATACGGCACGGTTTCACAACATCATCAATGGGCGGGCTGCACCAGCCACCGAGGCACAGCCAGTGCTCGATCCGGCAACCGGCGCACCTGTCGGCCACATGCCGCTCGGCACACGCTCCGACTTGGACGATGCCGTCAAAGCCGCTCGCGCTGCCTTTCCCGGCTGGGCCGCAACCAGCGATGAAGAGCGCAAGGCAGCCTGCCTGAAGATTGCCGACCTCGTCGAGCAGAGCATTCCCGAGCTTGCTCCGTTGCTCACCGCCGAACAGGGCAAACCCATCGGCGGCTTTGGCTCGCAATGGGAAATCGGCGCCGCCGCCGCATGGACCCGCCACACCGCCGGCCTCGATCTGCCCGTCTCCGTCCTGCAGGACAACAATGAGGGGCGCGTGGAGGTCCATCGCAAACCCATCGGCGTGGTTGGCTCCATCACCCCGTGGAATTTCCCGGTGCTCATTGCCGCCTGGCACATCATTCCTGCCGTGCGCGCCGGCAATTGCGTGGTCATCAAGCCCTCGCCCAACACGCCGCTCGCCACGATCCGTTTCGTCGAGCTCATCAATCGGGTGCTGCCGGCCGGCGTGGTCAACATCGTCTGCGGCGCAGATGAAATCGGCGCGGCCATGTCAGCCCATCCCGACATAGACAAGATGGTGTTCACCGGCTCCACCGGAACCGGCCGCAAGATCATGGCCTCGGCCGCCGAAACCGTGAAGCGCCTCACGCTTGAGCTGGGCGGCAATGACGCCGCGATCGTGCTGCCCGATATCGACCCGCAAGCCATTGCCGAAGGGCTCTTCTGGGGCGCGTTTTTGAACAACGGCCAGACCTGCGCCTGCATCAAGCGGCTCTATGTGCATGAGAGCATTTATGATGCGGTGTGCGATGCGCTTGCCGGCCTCGCCGAGGCCATCCCCATGGGCGACGGGCGGCAGGAGGGCGTCGCTCTCGGCCCCGTCCAGAACGCGATGCAGTTCGAGCGCGTGAAGGAGCTGGTGGAAGAAGCGAAAGCACAAGGTGCCCGCATCCTTACCGGAGGTGCACCATCTGGCGGCAACGGGTATTTCTATCCCGCGACCATCGTCGCCGATGCCGAGCACGGCATGCGCCTCGTCGATGAGGAGCAGTTCGGTCCCGTCTTGCCGATCATCCGCTATAGTGATGTCGAGGCCGTGATCGCCCGTGCCAATGACAATCCGAACGGGCTTGGCGGTTCGGTCTGGTCTCAGGACACCGAGCGCGCAAAGGCGCTGGCCCTGAAGCTCGAATGCGGCACCGCGTGGATCAACAAGCATGGCATGATCCAGCCCAACGCGCCATTCGGTGGCATCAAGCAATCAGGGGTCGGCGTACAATTCGCCGAGGCGGGGCTGATGGAAAATACGGTCGGCCAGACCATCATCATGTGACAACCGGGACACAGGAGGAGCAGATAACATGAGAAGACACTTATCGACCACATGCGCAGCCCTCGCGCTCACCGCCTTATGTGGTGGCGCACTCGCCCATCCGCTGGATGGCCTCTCGAAAGAAGAGATCGCCGAGGTCGTCACCATCATGAAGTCCGATGATCGGATTTCCGACGAAGCCCGTTTTCCCCTGATTGAACTGAAAGAACCCGAAAAGGCCGATGTGCTTGCCTGGAAGGAAGGCGATGAAGGCCCCCGCGCCGCCACCGTCCATGTGATTTCCGGCAACGACACCTACAAGGCCGAGGTCGATCTGGTTTCCGGTGAAATCAGCGATTTCGGCCCCATTGGCGGCCAGCATATGGTCCTGCTTGAAGAGTTCATCGGTGCCATGGATCTGGCGCTCTCTGACGAAACTTTTGTCGCAGCGCTGGCAAAGCGCGAGCTCAAGCCGGATGACGTCTTCTGCCTGCCGCTCACAGCCGGTTCCTTCGACATCGAGGCGGAAGCCGGCCAGCGCCTCATGAAGGTACCCTGCTACGTCAATCCGACCGGTTCCAACTTCTACGCCAAGCCCATCGAGGGGCTCTATGCCGTTGTCGATCTCGCGGGCAAGTCTGTCGTCGAGGTTATCGACACTGGTGTCCTTCCAGTGCCGCAGGATGCCTGGGGCTACACCGAAGAAGAGGTGGAGGCCCGCACTGGCTCCCTGCGGACCAAGAGCAATCCCGCAGTCCTGCGCCAGGAAGGCGAGCCCAACTTCACCATTGATGGCAGCATGGTGAACTGGGACATGTGGCGTTTCCGCTGGCGCGTCGACAAGCGCCCCGGCGTCGTCTTGTCCAACATAGAGGTGAACGACCGCGATACATGGCGCTCGGTGCTCTATCAGGCCCATCTGTCGGAAGTCTTCGTGCCCTACATGGACCCGGACAAGGGCTGGTATTGGCGCACCTATATGGACAGCGGCGAATATGGGTTCGGCATCTTCTTAAGCCCGCTCAGGGCGGGTGTCGACTGCCCCTCCTACGCCCGCTTCCTGCCCGCCACCGTGCATGACGATATGGGCAATCCGATCGAGATCCCGGATGCGCTCTGCATCTTCGAGCGCAATATCGGCGACCCCGCATGGCGGCACTACGAGATCTTCGCCCAGAGCGAGGATCAGGCCGTGCCGGCAGAAGGTCGCCCGGCAAACGAGCTCGTGGTCCGTTCCGCCTCACAGGTCGGCAATTACGACTATCTCATCGACTATGTGTTCGAGCAGAATGGCCGCATCCGCGTGATGGTCGGTGCGACGGGTCTTGATGCGGTAAAAGGTGCGGCCTCTACCTCTATGGCGGACGCAACGGCCGAGCAGGAAACCCGTTACGGCACACTCATCGTGCCGAATCTCGTCGCGCCAAATCATGACCACTTCTTCAACTTCCGGCTCGATTTCGACATTGATGGCCAGGACAACGTCTTCATGCGCACTGGCCTTGTGAAAGGCGAGGTCGCAGACGATCTGCCCCGTCGGTCCATGTGGGTGACGAAAGCGGAGATGCCAAAGACGGAGATGGAGGCACGCTACCGGGTCAATCCGGCAACGCCGGCCATGTACCACATCATGAACATGAGCCGGAAGATCGGCGTCGGTCATGCTCCGGGCTACATGATTCTGCCGCAGAACAGCGTCGCATACAGCCCGCTCGACACCGAAAACGACATGCCGGCGAAACGCAACGCCTATATCGACTACACATTCTGGAACACCCCCTATGCCGCAGCCGAACGCTATGCCGGCGGCGAGTATGCGTTCCAGAGCGACGGTTCGGACACTTTGGCCGAATGGGTGAAGCAGGATCGCAGCATCGACAACACCGACATCGTGACCTGGTACACGATGGGCTTCCACCACGTGCCGCAGATGGAAGACTGGCCGGTCATGTCGACCATGTGGAAGGGCATTACTTTAAAGCCCTACAACTTTTTCCCGCACAACCCAGCCCTTACCGTGCGTCTGCCGAACTAGGCTGAGACCGAACGCAGAAGAGAGAAAAGGCGCGACCGAAAGGCCGCGCCTCTTTTGTTCAGCTCGTATGGGTTATTATTCGGCGCCGATGGCGTCGAGACCCGCGCGGGCGCAGGTCGCGTCAATGTCGCCCGAGGGCGCACCGCCAACACCGATGCCCGCCACCAACGCGCCGCCGATGCGCACAGGAAGACCACCGGCCTGGATGACCAGGCGGGAGTCCATGTCGCGCAGGCCGTCATTCTGCGGGTTCTCGCCAATGAAATTCGCCAGACCCGCCGTGTCGCGGCCAAGACTTGCAGAGCTGAAGGCCTTGCCGACACTGCTGCCAGTCGTGTGCGGGCCTGAATTGTCCGCTTTCACCAGCACCTTGGTCGCACCGCTTCGTTCCACCACGGCAACGCTCACCGCATAACCTTCGGCAGCGCAGGCCTCGAGTGCAGCTTGAGCGGCCTTTTGTGCCATGTCGAGCGGGAGATAGGGCGCGGTCGGCAGATCCTGGGCCGATGCCGCGGTTGCGGCCATAAACGTGGCGGAAAGAACAATCGATCGGATCATCGGGGACTCCTTGGTTTTCGATGTCCGATCTCTAGCAACCCGCGCATTGGCGATGCATCGGTAGGTTTGCCGCCGATATCCGTAGTTCTACGGAGTTTGGCCCGCCTGCAGCCAGAATCGCGTCATCTCTGCTGCCGAGGTCGTTCCAAGTTTCGCACCAATAGACGCGCGGTGGCTTTCCACCGTGCGTGGCGACAATTCCAGCGAAGCGGCGATCTCCCTGGTGGTGAACCCGCCTGCAATGCGTTCCAGAATCTCCTGTTCGCGCGCCGTCAGACTTGCCAGAAGGTCAGCCGTCTCAGCGCGTTCGGCGGCGACCCGTTCGGCGTGGTCCAGCATGTTCTGCGCTTTCTGGATCGCATCGATCAGATCCTGCTCATCCACCGGTTTGCTCAGAAAATCCACCGCGCCATTGCGAAAAGCCTTACGGCAGGAATCGATATCTCCATGCCCACTGATCACCACCGTCGGCCACTCCACGCCGAGTGCCAGAAGCCGCTCCTGCAGCTTCAACCCGGATATCACTGGCATGCGAATATCAAGCACCAGACAGCCCGGCGGCAGTTTTCCAAGCGCCGCGAGAAAAGTTTCCGGGTCGGGAAATGCCTTTACTTCCACACCCACCGTATTGAGAAGCAGTACGAGTGCTCTGCGCACCGCTTCGTCGTCATCCACCAGATAGACAGGCCGGCTCACGCTGCGACCTCCGCTTTCATATCCACGAGGTTCAGCCGAACCTGAAACCAGGCTCCTTCCTGCGAAGGCTTGAGCTCGATCTCCCCATCCATCCGCTCTGCGAGCCGCTGCGAGAGCGCCAGGCCGAGCCCCGTGCCATGGCTCTTTCCGGTAACAAAGGGCTCAAAAATCTGGGCGCGGATCTCGGCATCCACACCGGGACCGTTGTCGCGTACATCAAGAACCGCCAGGCCCGCCTGCCGGCTGCTTTCGATCATCACCTCGCCTCGCCCCTTCGGCATTGATTCCAGGGCTTCAAATGCATTGCGAACGAGATTGAAGATCACCTGCTCCAGTTCCGTCTGATCGGCGCGCACCGGCAACGCGTCGCGCTCGAGAATAAGCCTCAAGGTCATCGCACGCTTGCGCGCCTCCGGCATCAGGAGTGCTTCCACGCCGAGTATGGCCGCATTGAGATCGGTCACCGCCACCGGGTTGCTCCGCACCGGCCTGATCCACTCACGCAGATGCGCAAGGATATCCGCTCCCCGCCGCGCCTGGCCGATCAGTTCGTCAAGCACCGAGGCGACGGCCCCTGTATCGCCATTGCGCAGAAGCCGCTTTCCTGCCTGAGCCTGGCTCAGCATCGCCGTCAGTGGCTGCGTGAGTTCATGGGCGATGCCGCTTGCCATCTCGCCCAGCGCGTTGACGCGGGAGGCGTGGGCCAGACGCGTTTCCTGGGCGCTGAGTTGTGCTGCCTGTTCAGCCTGACGCCGCCGGGCCCACTGCTGCCACAGGACAAGGCCTGCCAGGAAAACCGCCGACATCAGGATGAGTGCCGGTGCGAGCTTGGCAGGAGGAAACAACGACGCCAATGTCTGTGGAACGGCAATCTCGAGGACAAGCGGCTGTGAAGCGCTCCCCAGCCGCTGCCGGAAGGCCGTATCGCCCGCGGTTTCCTGCCCCACAAGCTGTGTTCCATCGGGAAGCGCCAGCGAGAGGTTGACCGACGGTTCCAGCCCATGACTGCGTTCTGGTTCAAGCAACCCCCGACCGTCGATGTCGAGCGCCAACCCATAACGCGCAGCATCCGTGTTCGGACTGCGCTTGACGAGCAGGTAGCGCCCCGCCGCCCCTGGCGTCGGCCTTAGAGCCAACTCACCTTGGGATGTCAAAGCGGCCTCACGAATAGCGTCCGTCACCGCCGGATTGCCCCGATCAAGCGTGTTGACTCCCGTCTCGCCGACCTTCAGCGGAACAAGTTCGATCGCCACGATCCTTGGGTAGAAACGATGGATCGTTTCGGCCACTTCCAGGAAGAGATCAAAGCGGTTTTCCCCCGCCGAAACAGCAACTGCCGATAGCGCGGTCAGGTGCGCATCGTGTTGGTCTGCCCGCTGTGAGGCTAGGCTGTGCAGAGCCCTGCCTTCGGCCGCCAACCGCGAAGACAACCGCCAACGCTCATTCGCAACAACGGCCGCGACCGTCAGAACAGCGAGCACAAGCCAGGCACCGGCGATCCTGAGAGACCTGCTTGCCTGGGGGCTTTGTTCGGGCGCATTCTGCTTCATGCGCGCGATTTTGAGGAACAATCCGTCTTTTTCAAGCTCCGTGCTCCGGAAACATTTCGACAATGATATCAGCCAGGTGATGCAGCGCCGCACTCGCGTTGGCACTGCGCCAGGCAAAACCGATCTCGATCTCGGGCTGCTTTTCTGCCACCCTGAAATAGGCCACACCCGGCCGGACCAGCCGACGCATTGTGCTCGGCACGAAAGCAATACCAAGCCCAGCCGATACGAGATTAATGATCGTCTGCATCTGCACGGCCTGTTGCCCCGCAACCGGCACTGCGTCGCGCTCAGCGAAGTAACGCGTCACCAGATCATGAAGCGCAGGTGCGCTTTGTCGCGGGAACAGAATAACCGGCAGATCGCACAAAGCGTTGAAATCGAGCTTCCCTCCCTGCGGCACCACACGTCCGGAGATCACCCATTCCTCCGGCACCGCAACCACCAGCTTCTCCCTTTCAATCGCACGATAGCGCAGAGGCGAGTGCAACGCTCCGCGCGGCGGAGTGATGATGATGCCGGCATCCAGTTTCCCCTCAAGCAGTTCGGCAATCTGGACATCGCTGGTGGCTTCGTGCAGCACCAGTTCCACTTCCGGAAACCGCTCTTTGAAGCGGCGCACAAGTGCAGGCAGGAAGCTGTAGCTGACGAAGCTGATGAAAGAGAGGCGTATCGTACCCACTTCACCGCGCGAAAGCCGCTGTGCCACCTGCGGCAATGCATTCGCTTCCTCAAGCACGCGCCGGGCGTGAGGCAACCACTCCTGTCCCACCGGTGTCAGCATCACGCTTCGCCGTGTCCGCTCAAACAGCGTCAGCCCCAGATCGGCTTCCAATGCCTGTATGCTCTGGCTGAGCGGAGGTTGTGTCATGCCAAGACGTTCAGCCGCGCGGCCAAAATGAAGCTCCTCGGCAACGGCAACGAAATGCCGGATCTGGCGAATATCCATACAATCTCATTCGAAAAACAAATCAATAAGATACGATATATATATTTCTCATATCTTTCAAACTCTCCTAGCCTTTCGCGCACATTGAGTATGCGCCGGGAAAGAGCCATGACAGCCAACGACCGATCGAAGACCATCACGCAGGGCATCGAACGCTCGCCCAACCGCGCCATGTACTATGCGCTCGGCTATCGGGAGGAAGATTTTTCTCGTCCGATGATCGGCATCGCCAATGGCCACTCCACCATCACGCCTTGCAATGCGGGCCTCCAGCCCTTGGCCGATGCTGCCGTCGAGGCTGTCCGCGAAGCTGGCGGTAACCCGCAGACCTTCGGCGTGCCCACCATTTCCGACGGCATGTCTATGGGGACCGAAGGCATGAAGTACTCTCTGGTCTCCCGCGAGGTCATCGCTGACTGCGTGGAAACCACTGTGCAGGGCCAATGGATGGATGGTGTTCTCGTCATCGGCGGCTGCGACAAGAACAAGCCCGGCGGCATGATCGGTATTGCCCGGGCCAACGTTCCCGCGATCTACGTCTATGGCGGCACAATTCTCCCCGGTCGGCTGAATGGCAAAGATCTCAATCTCGTCTCTGCCTTCGAGGCCGTCGGAGCATTCAAAGCCGGCAGGATCACCCGCGAAGAGTTCGATGCCATTGAACGCAACGCCATCCCCGGCACTGGGGCCTGTGGCGGTATGTACACCGCCAACACGATGAGCGCATCCTTCGAGGCTCTGGGCATGTCCTTGTTGGGGTCCTCAACGATGGCCAATGTCCACGAAGAGAAGCGCCAATCCGCCGCCCGTTCGGCCCATGTCCTGCTTGATGCAGTGCGGGCGGGCCGCAGACCCCGCGACATCATCACCCGCCAGAGCGTCGAAAATGCCATCGCCCTCGTCATGGCAACGGGCGGGTCCACCAATGCCGTGCTGCATTATCTTGCCATCTGCCGTGCCGCCGAAATCGAATGGTCACTCGACGATTTTGAGCGGGTGCGCCGCAAAATACCGGTCTTGTGTGATCTGAAGCCATCAGGCCAATACATGGCAGTCGATCTCCATCGCGCCGGTGGTGTCCCGCAGGTGCTCAAGATTCTGCTTGAAGCCGGCCTTCTGAATGGAGATTGCCTCACGATCACCGGGCGCACCCTCGCACAGGAGCTTGCCGGAATTCCTGACAGGCCTTCCGAAGCACAGAACGTCATTCGCCCCATCGAGAAGCCGCTTTATGCGCAAGGCCATCTAGCCATTTTGAGAGGCAACCTTGCCGAAGACGGCGCGGTCGCCAAGATCACTGGCCTTAAATCCACCAGCATCACTGGTCCTGCCCGCGTCTTTGAAGATGAGCAATCGGCCCTTGATGCAATTCTATCGGACAGGATCCGCCCCGGCGACGTGATGGTTCTGCGCTATCTTGGCCCAAAAGGCGGACCCGGCATGCCCGAGATGCTTGCCCCCAGTTCTGCTTTGATAGGACGCGGTCTGGGCGAAACGGTAGGCCTCATCACAGATGGTCGCTTTTCCGGCGGGTCCTGGGGTTTTCTGGTCGGTCATGTAACTCCTGAAGCTTTTGAAGGCGGCACCATCGCACTCGTCGAGGAGGGAGACAGGATCACCATCGATGCAGACCGGCACCTCCTTCATCTGGACGTGAGTGAGGAAGAGCTTGCACGGCGGCGCGCCGGCTGGTGTCAGCCCAAGCCGCGCTACCACACCGGCGTTCTGGCCAAATTCGCCAAACTTGCTGGTCCTGCCAGCCACGGTGCATTGACTGAATAGCCGCGATAGGCCACAGCCTTTCAGCGAATGGGAGACCTGAATCGCAACGAAATTTTACAACGGGAGAGAGAGATGAAATTTTCCGCAAGATATACGGCGCCGTTAGCGGCAATTGTAACCGCGCTTGGCATCGTCGCCGGCACATCCGCCGCTCAGGCCCAGCAGGAAATCAAGATCGGTTACGCGCTCGCACCCACCTCGCATTATGGTGTCGCAGCCGAGAAATGGCAGGAAGTCGTCGAGGCAAAGACCGATGGCCGCTATTCCTTCCGTCATTTTCCGTCCTCCGGTCTGGGTGGTGAACGCGAAGTAATCGAGGGCCTTCAGATCGGCACGATCGAGGCCACCATCGTGTCTTCCGGAACGCTCAGCAATTTCGTGCCCGAAACCGGTGTGTTCGACATCCCGTTCCTGTTCCGCGACCTCACCCATGCACGCAAGGTGCTGGACGGCGAAATTGGTCAGAACATCCTCGCGAAGTTCGACGACGTCGGCCTCGTGGCCCTCGCCTGGGGTGAACAGGGGTTCCGCCATATCACCAACAATCGCAACACGATCGGCAAGCCCGAGGATGTCGCCGGGCTCAAATTGCGCACGATGGAAAACCCGATCCACATCACCGCGTTTGAGACGCTGGGCGCGGCGCCGACACCGATGGCATGGCCGGAGGTCATCTCGTCACTTCAGCAGGGCACGATCGACGGCCAGGAAAATCCCCTTTCCGTCATCACCTCCGCTAAGCTTTCCGAAGTGCAGAAATATCTGACGCTCTCCGGCCACGTCTATTCGCCGGCGATGCTGCTTGTTTCCCGCCAGCTTTGGGACGGTATGAACGATGAAGACAAGAAAGCTTTCGAGGAAGGCGCAACCGAGGCCGTCAAAGCCATGCGCGCCTATGTCGACAATGTTGAGTCCTCGGGCGTGAAGCAGCTCAGGGAAGAGGGCATGGAAGTCGGCGAACTGACCGCCGAGCAGAAAGCCGCCTTCCAGCAGGCCGTTCAGCCGGCCTACGAAAAATACTATGAACAGTACGACAAGGCGCTGATCGACCAGATCATCGCGACCGAATAACACTCCCAGAGTTTGGAACTCCGGGCGACGGTCCGCGCGACTGCCGCCCGGAGTTTTTGCTTTATGCCGCATTTTTCGCCTTAGGCTGGTTTCCACGCTTCATCATGTTGGTCTAAACAGGATGGGTTCTGCATGCTGTGGTGCTGCGGGGACAGCCGCAGGACGCGCAGGTCGGGGAGGATCGGTGAAAACTTTTGAGCGATATTTCATAGCCCTCAACAAATGGGCTCTGGTGCTGTTGCTGGGCGCCATGGCGGTCATCGTTTTCGCAAACGTGACGCTGCGCTATCTCACAAATTTCTCCATCACCTGGTCAGAGGAAGTCGCCCGGTACCTGATGATCTGGATGACCTTCCTCGGTGCCGGCCTCGCGCTGCGCACGGGTGGTCACGTGGCCGTGAGCAACTTCCAGGAGATGCTCGGGACAAAAGGCCAACGCGCCGTGCGCATTCTCATCCTGTGCCTTCTTCTTGCTTTCTTCGCCATCATGATCTGGATGGGAATGAATTACATGGATCGCGCCCGTTTTCAGCTCACGCCGGCGACGCGCGTATCTTTCAGCTATATCTACGCTGCCATGCCGATAGGCTTTGGCCTTCTTATCGTGCATCTGCTTTTGATCGCCCGTCCCTTCGTGATGGAGAACCGGTTCGCTGAAATCGAAACCGATACGCCGTCGGCCGCCCTACTTGAGAGCGGGGACACTCATATCGTGGCCAACCGGGACTAGACGCCGTGGCATTGATCCTCTTCGCTTCTTTTTTCGCCCTGCTTATCATCGGCATGCCGGTGGCCTTCTCGCTGGCGCTTGCTGTGTGGGCGGCGATCAGCCTCGGCAGCACCTATCCGCAGATCGTCATCGTCAAGGAGATGTTTTCCGGCCTCGATAGTTTTCCGCTGATGGCCGTGCCGTTTTTCATCCTCGCAGCGGAACTGATGTCGAGCGGCGCTATGACCCAGATCCTGCTGCGCTTCGCTTCGCAGTTTGTCGGCCATTTCCGAGGCGGGCTGGGTTATGCAAATGTCGTCTCCTCCACCATGTTTGCGGGCATTTCGGGCTCTGCCCTTGCGGATGCCGCCGGCCCCGGTGCCATGATGATCCGCATGATGGAAAAGGATGGCTACGACAAATCCTATGCGAGCGCGCTGACCGCATCCGCGTCGGTTGTCGGCCCCATCATACCGCCATCCATCATCATGATCCTCTACGCCATGCAGGATGAGAACGTGTCCGTCATCGCCCTGTTCATGGCTGGCATCATTCCCGGGATACTGATTTCGCTCTCGATGGCCGCAACCAATTGGTATGTCTGCCGCAAACGGGGATTCCGAAGCAGCGCCCCGCGCCCCACCCTGCGCGAGATGATGCGGACAAGTGTTCAAGCCCTACCGGCCATCTTTCTTATTGTCCTTATCATCGGTGGTATCCGCAGTGGATTGTTCACACCCACAGAGGCCTCTGTGGTGGCCGTGTTCTATGCGCTTTTGTGCGGCATGTTCATCTATCGTTCGTTGAGAGTGCGCGACCTTCCCGACATTCTCTTTCGATCTGCATTGGTCACGGTCGCGATCCTGTTGATCCTCGCTGCCGCACGCGCATTTGCTTGGATCATCATTATCGAAGGCATTCCTCAGGCCATTGCTTCGACAATTGTCGCTTGGGAACTGAGTCCAGTCCTCTTTCTTCTGGCGGTAAACGTGCTCCTGCTCGCCTTTGGGCTGTTCATGGATCCCCTGCCCGGTGTCATGATCCTTGTTCCGATCCTTGGCCCTATCGCCTATTCGCTGGGCATAGATCCCATACACTTCGCCATCGTGGTCATCGTCAACCTGACGCTCGGGCTCCTCACTCCACCGGTCGGCGCGCTGCTTTTCGTGGTGTCATCGGCCGTGAAAATTCGTGTCAGTGAAATGATCCGGGAAATGCCGCCGTTTCTGGTGGTTCATCTTGTCGTGCTTCTCGCCCTGACCTTCATCCCGGCGCTATCCACCTGGCTCCCGCATCTCAGTGGATACTGAAACACGGAGAAACCATATCAGCCGATAAGAACGTCGGGTTCGAGTTTGCCCATCGGCTTGCCCAGATCACCCAGGAATACGCTGCCGGCAGAAGCGCCATCCGCACTGTCCGGGTCTACGTCGATGGAAGCGGATGTAACCAGAAGCTTGTCAGCCTTGGGTCCAACGAACGCCGGACAGGTGATGAGTGCTGCCGGCAGATCGACCTTGCGAAGCAGCACACCCTGTGCCGAATAGATCTCCACGCCATGACCACCCCACCGGGCAACCCAGAGATTGCCCTCGGCATCGACCACCGCGCCATCCGGCTCGCCGTCACTGGATGGTTTTGCAAAGGGAAACGGCTCGCCCGCTGGAAATCCCGTCTCAGGGTCGAGCGGCACCTGCATGATCTGAAGTGTCGGTGTGTCCGTAAAGTACCCCACTCGGCCATCAGGCGAGAAGCAGATCGCATTGGTGACCGTAATATCGGAATAGAGCCGCCGCACCTCGCCCTTCCGATACCAGTATATCGAACCGGCACCCTTTTCCGCATTCTTTCCCATCGTCCCGATCCAGAAGGCTCCGCTGGGATGAACACGGGAATCATTGGACCTGGTTCGCGGGTTGTCTTCCTCCAATGAACGGTGGAGCGTCAGGCTTCCATCCTCGACGTTCCGCAGATAAAGACCGCTTTCGGTGACGAGCAATTGTCGCGCGTCATCAACGCGGGCAACCGCAGACGAAAGCTCTGGAAGATTATGTGAGCGCGTCACCCCGTCAGCGAAACGGTGCTCGAACAGAACCTTGCCCAGAATATCGAACCACCACGCCGTATCGCTGTGCCGATCGTAAGTCGGCCCTTCGCCAAGCACACAGCGTTCCGCCTCCAGGCGCATCCAATCTGTTCCGGCCACGGTTTCCCTCCCGATTGATCCATCAAGGATTGCCTTACCCTTCTTTCACAAATCCATTCAAGGAGCCGACAGAAAGGAAAATATCTGATCGTTCGATCACAATCCTGCGATCTATGGGCATTTCAGGCCCCCGAAAGATGCCAGCGTATTGATATGGCGGTCCCGATCGGCCTAAAAATCGTGTTGGGGGCCTTTCTATCAAGGCAAATCACACGGTGAAGAGACAGACAGACGAAGGTAGTAGCAGCACAGTCGCTTTAAAAAACGGACTTGGATTGGTTCGGTTGCTTTCGGATGAAGGCCCGATGACGACCAATGAACTGGCCCGGCGTTTATCGTTGAGACACGACACCGCCGCCAGGCTCTTAAAGACGCTGGAAATTCACGGCTTCGTAGAACAATCCAGATTTGCAGAACGCTTTCAGCCTGGCCGCACCGCCAGCGCTCTTTCCGAAAAATTCCTGAGAGAAACCCCGGTCAGCGAGATCGCACGTTCGGTCCTGCAGGCCCTTGCTGACAGGCACAATGCCACGTGCATCCTGGCCGTGGATGATGCAGGTGAAGCGCTTTCTCTTGTTGTTTGCAACGGCCTAAATCGCGTGAGCTCGCCTTGTTGCCATGTCGGCTCAGCCTACCCGCTCACAAAAACAGCGGCAGGTCATGCTCTGCTTTTCACCACTCGGGGCGAAGCAGAAGATGTCGAACAGATTGAGGAACCAACCACCACCGACACCGAGGCTCTTCGGGAGAGCTTTTGTTTTTTTCGGGCATCCGGCTGTTTCAGATTGATGCTTGAGGAAGAAAACGTCCTCCTTATGGCCGCCCCCTTGCATCTCAACAACGCGGTTCTGGCACTGGAGATCGTCTTGCCAGCGAGCGCTCGCTCCGAAAGGGATTCAGCCGGTCCGATGAAGGACCTGCTTGCAGCGGTCGAGCTGATCCAGCGCAAATGCGCGGCAATGGGCGTTCGATACCTGGAAGACTCCTGATACAAGCCCCGCCGGGAATGTGGCGTTTCTTGCGGATACGATTCAGGCGCTCGCGCGCCCGGATGTTAAGGCTGCCGAAAGCCTCACAAGCTCCTGGCCGAGCTCCTTTAACATTGGAAGCGGCATTTGCCCCCGGGGAGCACCACAGCCGAGCGACATGACAGCAGGCTGGTCGGAAGGCTTGAGCGGCACCGCCACGCCGTGGATATCAGGATGCCATCCTCCCAGTGAAAGCGTAAACCCGCTACCGGCGATCTCGGCCAACCCCTGTTCGACCTGAGGCTCAAGCATATGCCAGTCTTTGCCGTGATGCCGTGCAAGATCGCTCAAAAAGGAGTGGCGCTGCTCCGGCTCCAGACCAGCAAGCAATGCATGCCCCACCGGCGTTCCGGCAATCGACACTCTGGAGCCCGCCTCCAGCCGCAAGGTCACAAGGGTCGCTGTGCTGTGGCAAACCTCCAGATGCAGGGCTTCGATCCCGTCCAGAACCGCAAGTGCTGTATGCACACGAAATCTGTCTGCGACATCTTGGAGATGAGGGCGTATGAATTCGATGATTTGCGTCTCGCTCCGAGCGCCATAACCAAGCCGAACAACACCGGGTGCAAGGCGGAAACGCCGACGACTGCTGCTGTAGTGTAGCAACCCCATCCCTGTCAGCGATTTCGTCAGTCGGGCGACAGTTGCCGCGGGAAGCTCAGTGCGCCCGGCGATATCCGAATTGCTGAGCCATACAGGTGCATCGGCGAACACAGAGAGCAAACGCAATCCGCGCGATAAGGCAGGCGAAACCGAGGGTTCCCTTCGGTCCCCTCGCTGCAACAATTTTGTGGTCGCCATACCTTCCCCCTCAGGTCAACGGCCATGAACGAGCCCTGAGCCTATCAAAAACTCTGCTTCTCCGGCAACGCCCGCCAGGCACGGGCAGGTTTCGCAGCCTCCCCGATTTTTCCACAGGCGCGGATCACCACGACCCGCCAACTGGCCCTGCCGCACGCTGCGGGCGCGAGCTATGCTGGACGGGAATTCAACACACACACACACACACACACACAACGGAGCCCGTTCGTGTCCGAAATCGACAAGACACCGGTGCAGGCCATACTGACAGGCAAGATTGCCCCGCTGGGTGACCGAAACGTTCCCACCGGGATCGACAAGCGCGTCGTCCAAGGTCCATTATGGTTGAGCACGACGGGCTTCGTCGGCGACCATCAGGGCGACACCAAGGTCCATGGCGGCCCGGACAAGGCCGTTCACCATTATCCGCGCGACCATTACGCTAGCTGGTGTCAAGAGATCGGCAACCATCCCCTCCTCGCATCTGCCGGCGCCTTCGGCGAGAACCTGTCCACCTACGGGCTGACAGAGGAGACCGTGGCTCTTGGCGATGTTTTCCGGCTCGGAAACGCGGTGGTGGAAGTCTCTCAGGGCCGCCAGCCCTGCTGGAAACTGAACAGCC
Organism: Nitratireductor sp. B36; assembly: GCF_020833685.1. Taxonomy (GTDB): domain Bacteria; phylum Pseudomonadota; class Alphaproteobacteria; order Rhizobiales; family Rhizobiaceae; genus Nitratireductor. The sequence continues at coordinate 747,497 of NZ_JACKZY010000003.1, read as the reverse complement.
GCTTTGGTGTCAACACCATGGCCCACCAGGTTCAGAAGACCGGCCGAACCGGCTGGTATTATCGGGTTCTGGAGGAAGGCGAGGTTTCATCGGGAGATATTCTCGAGCGCATTGAGCGACCCTTGCAGGACTGGCCGCTCAAACGCCTTTGGCAGATCCTTTACGTAAAAACCCTGGATCGTGATGAACTCGAACAGATGGCAGCGCTCGAAAAACTTCCGGACGGATGGCGGCGCTATGCCCAACGCCGCCTCGCGTCGGGCAAGGTCGAAGACTGGGATCGTCGCCTGAAGGGTGATAAGCCGGTTTGAAGGATGAGAACCCGAGTCCCGCGTTCAGACGGGCAATCACGAATTGTCCGGAGAGTTGTGTGGGAGACCTGTAAATGGTGCCGCTTGTCAGACTCGAACTGACGACCTCCGCATTACGAATGCGATGCTCTACCAACTGAGCTAAAGCGGCCCTTTTCTCGCACCCCGCCAAACCCGGTTTCGAAAGGTCCGCGAAGCACTTCACCGTGCACATACCCGCCCCGGCAGGCTTTCGCAACCAAATTGTCGAGCGAGTCTGCCAATCAAACCGGAAGACCGGTCCTCAAACCCAATGGGCCCGGCGAGCGGCCAGCCTGATAGCCTCATTCGCTTACCAGATCAAGCGCCCGAGTTGAATTTTCGCGCTTTCCATCAAACGCTACAACACGCGCAACCGGATAACACTTTAAGCATAAATCGAAAATTATTGAATATTTTTACAAGTTCATACAAATTTATTGAAGGAGGATGCGATGCATAAATCAGCGATAATTCTTTCGATGCTCATCTCCATCGGCGCTCAGGAAGTCAGAGCTTCGGACATGATCTTCCATTGCCGCGCGTTTGGTGCGATTCTTGAAATACAAAGCAGTTCCCCATGGCGAGCGTACACAGAGGCTTACAGTTTCCTCATCCAAAAAGGCTTTCCGCGCCACCCTCAAACCCTTCGGGCCATTAGCTGCCGGCTTCACCGTGCTTGAATTGCTGCAGGGCATGGACAGGACAGCTGCATAGGTTAAGTTGATAACCAACCAGCGTATCAGCCACCGAAAATTCCAGTAGGCAGGTATTCCATGACAGACGTGACGATGACGGTGAACGGAAAAACGGTTTCGGGCACCGTCGAAGGCAGAACCCTGCTCGTGCAGTTTCTGCGCGACAATCTTGGACTGACCGGAACGCATGTGGGATGTGAGACGTCGCAGTGCGGAGCTTGCACGGTTCATATGGACGGTCAGTCGGTCAAGTCTTGCTCCATGCTCGCTGTGCAGGCCGAGGGCGCATCGATCACCACCATTGAAGGTTTGGCCAAGGGCGAGGACCTTCACCCCGTTCAGGCCGCTTTCAAGGAACACCATGGTCTCCAATGTGGTTTCTGTACGCCGGGCATGATCATGGCCGCGACAGACATGATACGGAGGCACCCTGAGGGGCTCGACGAAAAGACGGTGCGTGAAGAGCTCGAAGGCAATATTTGCCGCTGCACCGGCTATCACAACATCGTCAAGGCAATCATGGCTGCTTCCGAGGCGATGTGCAGCACCGCCAACAAAGCTGCATGACCCGGAGACCAGACAATGTATGACGTCAATTATCACCGCGCTGGGTCGATAAACGAAGCCCTGAGCCTGCTCGAAACCGCCGAGGACGGTAAGTTCTTAGCAGGCGGACAGACCCTGATCCCCGCCATGAAAACACGTCTGGCCGCACCATCCGACCTCGTGGATTTGCGTCACGTGGCCGAACTGAAATCAATCTCCATTACCGATAGAGAAATCACTATCGGTGCGGGCGTCACGCATGCGGAGGTCGCTGCGAGCAGCGAGATCCGAAGCACATGCCCCGCTTTGTCTTATCTCGCCTCCTTCATTGGCGACCCTCAGGTTCGTCATATGGGGACGATCGGCGGCTCACTTGCAAACAATGACCCCGCCGCCGACTATCCCGCAGCAATGCTCGCCCTGGCCGCAACCATCATCACCAGCCAGCGCGAAATCGCAGCAGAAGATTTCTTCACTGGCCTGTTCGAAACGGCTTTGGATGACAATGAGTTGATCACCGCCATTCGCTTTGAAGCTCCGGAGAAAGCCGGCTACGGCAAGTTCCCCAATCCCGCTTCGCGCTATGCGATGACCGGCGTTTTCATTGCACGGAAGAGGGAAACCGTCCGTGCCGCTGTTACTGGCGCCGGTGATGACGGCGTGTTCCGCTGCTCCGAACTGGAAGACGCCCTGAGCACCGATTTTAGCGCAAGCGCGTTGGATAGCCTCACTGTGCCGGCGGAAAATTTGATGACCGATATCCACGCAAGCGCGGACTATCGTGCCAGCCTCATCGTCGCCATGGCAAAGCGTGCTGTCACGATGGCAAACGGTTGACTGCGGAAGCTGCTCCTTCCAGGCATCTGCTTGATCCTGCTGCCCCGCACGATTGTCACGGGGCAGAGTGACGCGTCAGCCTGACAGGGGCGAGTGCTGTCCGCCCTCAGCCCAGTGCGTCAACGAGACGCGCAGCGCCCTGACGGAACGGATCAGCCGTGGGAAGCCCCATACGAGCTTCGATCTCCTCAAGGCAGGCCTTTGCCTCGGCGTCGCTCAGCGCTGCAGTGTTCACCGAGATACCCACCACCTTGACGTCCGGGTTGACCACACGCGCTGTCTGCAGCGCGAGATCGCGCAATGCCTCCAGCGTGGGAAGCTGATAGTGCGGCAGACCTCGCATGTGAGTGCGCGTCGGCTCGTGACAAAGCACCAGCGCATCGGCCTGTCCGCCGTGGATCAGGGCCATGGTCACGCCGGAGAACGAGGGATGGAAGAGACTGCCCTGTCCCTCGATGAGATCCCAGTGATCGGCATCATTGTCCGGCGTGATGTGTTCGACAGCCCCGGCCATGAAATCGGCCACCACCGCGTCAAGCGGAACGCCCGAGCCGGTTATCAGAATGCCTGTCTGGCCTGTAGCACGGAACGTGGCTTTCATACCGCGCTCACGCATTTCACGCTCCATGGCGAGTGCGGTGTACATCTTGCCGACGGAGCAATCCGTTCCAACCGCCAGACACCGCTTGCCAGTCCGTCTTTTGCCGTCCGCGATAGGGTACTCTTCCTGAGGCACGCGAACGTCAAAAAGTTGCGTCCCCGCTTTCTCGGCGGCCGCCACCAGAGCAGGCTGCGCTGTCAGCCGGTTGTGCAGTCCAGAAGCGATATCCATGCCGGCCTCAGCCGCTTCCACGAGGGTCGCCATCCAGCTCTGTGAGATAACGCCGCCGCGATTTGCGGCCCCCACCACGAGCGTCTGAGCGCCGGCTTCCTTCGCTTCGGCGATGGACATTTCCTTGAGTCCCAGATCCGCCTTGCAACCATCGAGACGGAGCTGGCCCACACAGAACTCCGGGCGCCAGTCCTTGATCCCTTGGGCGACCTTTGCAGTCAGGGCATCGGGGGCATCACCAAGAAACAGGAGATAGGGCGTCTTAAGCATGAGCGGGCGCTCCCTTAGAGTTGTTTACCGGCTCATCAATGATCCAGACACCCCTTGTCAAGCTGCGGTGGACCAGACAGGGCCTTCTGGATCAACACTTGAGCAGCGGCTGAGCCAGCTTTCACTGGCTTTGGCCTAAAAGATCGTTCCGGGCAGCCAGGTCGAAATCGACGGCAGCAGCCAGATCACGCCCATTCCGACGATTTGCAGGATGATGAATGGAATGACGCCGCGATAAATCTGTCCGGTGGTGATTTCTTTGGGTGCCGCCGCCCGCAAGTAGAACAGCGAGAAACCGAAGGGTGGGGTCAGGAACGATGTCTGCAGATTGATGGCGATCAGGATCGAAAGCCACAGCGGATCATGTCCCATGAGGATCAGGATCGGCGCCACCAGCGGAAGGACGATCACCGAGATTTCCACGAAATCGAGGAAGAAACCGAGAATGAAGATCATCGCCATCACGAAAATCAACGCGCCCTGTGGTCCACCCGGCATCGAATGAAGAATATCCTCCACCCGGGCATCTCCACCCAGTCCCCGAAAAACCAGCGAAAAGACGCTTGCCGTCAGGATCGTGGCAAAGATCATCGCCGTCACCGTCATGGTGGAGGTGACAATGGGGGTAAGAATACCTCGCCTGCGCGCCCTGCCGATGGATATGACGATGGCAATGACGCCAAGCACCAGTAGCCCGGTCGTGAGCGCCGCCATGCCCCACTCGAACAAACCGGCATCGCTGCGCTGCAGACGCACGGGAAAAAGGCCGGCAAGCACGGCCACAGCGCCAAGGGCAGCCGCGCCCAGCACAATCAGGCGGTCATTTCCCTCACTGCGGACACCGGCCAGAAGCAAGGCGCCGATCGCGCCCACACTGGCCGCTTCGCTTGGTGTGGCAACCCCACCGAGAATGGAGCCCAATACAGCAACGATAAGCAGAACAGGAGGAATCACCGCGCGCTGCACCTCTTGGCGGCCGGGTCTGTCACCGGCCTCCATTAACGCGGGAGCCGTTTCCGGTTTCAGTGCAGCCCGCGTCATCAGGTAGGCGATATAGACAGCGACAAGCGTCAGTCCAGGCAACAGGGCTGCGGCGAAGACCTGTCCCACCGAAATCGTTTCAATGGTGAACTTGCCCTGCTCATACTGCGCCTGCTGATAGGCGGTGGACATCACGTCGGACAGGATGATGAGCAGCGTCGAAGGCGGTATGATCTGGCCAAGCGTTCCGGATGTACACACAACGCCTGAAGCAAGCTTGGGATCGTAGCCGTTGCGCACCATGGTGGGCAGCGCAATAAGCCCCATAGCCACCACCGTCGCGCCCACAATCCCGGTGGAGGCGGCAAGCAGCGCTCCCACCAGCACCACCGAAACGCCAAGACCTCCACGTAAGCCGCCGAAAAGCCGGCCCATCGTCTCGAGCAGTTCTTCCGCGATGCGGCTCTTTTCAAGCACCACGCCCATGAACACGAAAAGGGGGATGGCGATGAGCACTTCATTGGTAAGCGTGCCGAACACACGCTGCCCCAGCGCCCCCAGTAACCCGACGTCGAACTGCCCCGTCATCCAGCCCAGGAAGGCGAATAACGCAGCGGTTCCAGCCAGCATGAAAGAAACCGGATAGCCGATCAGGATCGCGACGATGAGGGCCGCAAACATCAGGATGTCGAGGGGTAAGGTCATGCGCCGGGATTTTCTTCACGAAGACGCGCAAGATCGCGCAGAATGCAGGCAAGCCCCTGAACGATGAGCAACGCACAGAACGCGGGAATCAGCGACTTGAGCAAGAAGGAGGCGGGAATGCCGCCGACGGAAATCGCCCCCTCCATGATTGACCAGGAGTTGCGAACCGAAGGCCAGGAGAACCAGGCGATCATGACTGTGGAGGGGATGAGGAAACAGAGCGCCCCGAAAATGTCGATGCGCGCCTTTCCGCGTGGTCCCAGCAGGCCGTAGAAGATATCCACGCGTACATGGCCGTCGACCAGAAGCGTGTAGCCGGCTGCGAGCATGAACAGCGTGGCATGCAGATAAAGCACGGTCTCGTTCATGAAGATGAAGCTGATGCCGTACACATAGCGCAGCACGACCGTTCCAAACTGAACCAGCACCATGGCAAGCGCCAGCCAGCGCACGGCCGCACCCACCGCCCGGTTGATCTGGTCTAATCTGTCTGCAAGCCCCAGCATGAAGAGCATCCCCGAATTGAAAGGGGCCGGGCGCCAAAGCCCAGCCCCGTCGTTGGCATCAGCCGCCGTAATTATAGTCCAGCGCCCGGGCGTTCATCTGCCCGTTGTCCGCGTAGACCATGTAATCGGCAATGCCGGAACGATATTCGAGGAAGCTCTCGACAATGCGCTTCACCAGCTCGTCGTCATCTTCGCGCAACTCGGCGATCACCTCGCCCGCCGCATTGCCCATGGCGACGATCACATCCTCGGGAAGCTGCTTCACCTGCACGCCCTGCTCGGCCACAAGCTGCTTCAGCGCAGCGGCATGCTTGGTCGTGTATTCGGTCCAGACGGGATTGTAGAGCGATTCACAGGCATAGGCGACAGCCTGCTGGAGATCCTCCGGCAGCGCATCATAGGCGGCCTTGTTCACCGCGCATTCCTCCGCTGAGGAGGGTTCGCCGACACCCGGCCAGTAGTAGTTTTTCGCGACCTGATAGAAGCCAAGCGCCGAATCCGTCCATGGGCCGATGAATTCGCCCGCATCGATCGTCCCGGACTGAAGGCCCTGGAACATGTCGCCGCCACCCATGGCTTGCACGGCCATACCGAGCTTGGCGCACATTTCGGAGGCGAGACCGGTGGTGCGGAAACGCAGGCCCTTGAGATCGTCTACTGAATTGATCTCATTGCGGAACCAGCCCTGCCACTGCGGGCCGGAGTTGCCGCAAAGGAACGGCTTCAGCCCGAAGCGGCCATACATCTCGTCATAGAGCGCCTGTCCGCCGCCGTGGATCAACCAGCCGAGCTGCTCGTCCGCGCGCAGACCGAAAGGCTGCGAACCGAACAGGAGAATGCCGCGCGACTTGGAGCCCCAGTAGGAGGGAACCGCGTGGTAGAGCTCTGCCGTGCCTTCAGACACGGCATCGAACACACCGTTGCCAGGCACCAGTTCGCCAGCGGCATAGAGCTTCACTTCCAGCCGCCCACCGGAGAGCGCGGTGATGCGATCAGCCAGCATCTGCGCCGCAACACCCGGGCCCGGCAGGTTCTTCGGCCAGGCCGTAACCATCTTCCAGGTGATTTTATCCTGCGCGATCGCCGGCGCTGCAAGCCCCGTCGCCACACCGGCAACGCCGGCAGTTTTCAGAAATTGACGTCTTTTCATTTTAGACCCCTCTGTGCTGTTGTTTTGTTAATTTCCAAGAATCCCCGGCAGCCGCAAGCCTTTTTCCTTGGCCCAGTCGAGCGCAATGTCATAGCCCGCGTCGGCATGGCGCATCACGCCGGTTGCCGGGTCGTTCCACAGCACCCGCTCGAGGCGGCGCGCTGCATCCTCCGTGCCGTCGGCACAGATCACCATGCCCGAATGCTGGGAAAAGCCCATGCCCACGCCGCCGCCATGATGCAGCGACACCCAGGTCGCTCCGGAGGCACAATTGAGCAATGCATTGAGCAGCGGCCAGTCAGACACGGCATCCGAACCGTCCTTCATGGCCTCGGTCTCGCGGTTGGGTGAGGCTACGGAACCGGAATCCAGATGATCGCGCCCGATCACCACCGGCGCCTTCAATTCACCCTTGGCTACCATTTCGTTGAAGGCCAGCCCCAGCCGGTGCCGGTCGCCAAGCCCGACCCAGCAGATGCGCGCCGGCAAGCCCTGAAACGCGATGCGCTCCTTCGCCATGTCGAGCCAGCGATGCAGATGTTCATTGTCGGGCAGAAGCTCTTTCACCTTCTCATCGGTGCGGTAGATGTCTTCCGGGTCACCCGAAAGCGCCGCCCAGCGGAACGGGCCAACCCCACGACAAAAGAGCGGGCGGATATAGGCCGGCACGAAACCGGGGAAAGCGAAGGCGTTCTCCAGCCCCTCTTCCAGCGCCACCTGACGGATATTGTTGCCATAATCGAGCGTCGGGATGCCCTCATTCCAGAAGGCAACCATCGCCTCCACATGCTCGCGCATCGAGGCACGGGCCGCCTTCTCCACGGCCTTCGGATCGCTCTCGCGCTTCTCGCGCCACTCGGCCACAGTCCAGCCCTTGGGCAGATAGCCGTTCACCGGATCATGCGCGGATGTCTGGTCGGTCACCATGTCCGGCCTCACCCCGCGCCGCACCAGCTCCGGCACGATCTCAGCCGCATTGCCGACCAGACCGACCGACTTTGCCTCGCCCGCCTTCGTCCAGCGATCGATCATCTCCAGCGCCTCGTCCAGCGTCTGGGCCTTCTCGTCCACATAGCGGGTGCGGATGCGGAAATCGATGCGCGTCTCATCGCATTCGATGGCAAGACAGCAGGCACCGGCCATCACCGCCGCCAGCGGCTGCGCACCGCCCATGCCGCCCAGACCTGCCGTCAGGATCCACTTGCCTTTCAGGTCGCCGCCATAATGCTGGCGCCCAGCCTCGACAAAGGTCTCATAGGTGCCCTGAACGATGCCTTGCGAGCCGATATAGATCCACGAGCCGGCCGTCATCTGGCCGTACATCATCAGACCCTTCTTATCGAGTTCGTTGAAGTGATCCCAATTGGCCCAGTGCGGCACGAGATTGGAATTGGCGATAAGAACACGTGGCGCATCCTTGTGGGTGCGGAACACGCCCACCGGCTTGCCGGACTGGACAAGCAGCGTCTCATCCTCCTCAAGCGTCTTGAGGGTCGAAGCAATGCGGTCGAAATCGTCCCATGTGCGGGCAGCCCGCCCAATGCCGCCATAGACGACCAGCTCATTCGGGTTCTCGGCCACATCGGGATCGAGGTTGTTCATCAGCATCCGGAGCGGCGCTTCCGTCATCCAGCCCTTGGCATTCAGATCGGCCCCGCGCGGTGCCCGGACTTCACGAATGTTGTGACGCGGATTGGTCATGCTTCATTTCCCCTTCAAGGACGGCGCGATCTCGGTAAGACGCGCCAGAATGGCTTTGAGATGCGGCCGCAGGCGCGCCGCCTTTTCCTCGGAATAATCGAACGGGACAGCCTCGCTCTTCAGATGCGTTGCCTGCGCCAGCTCCATCTGGATGGCATGTTCGCCGTGCTCCGGCCTACCGTAGTGTCGCGTTGTCCACCCGCCGACAAAGCGGCCATTGAGCACGCTCGAATAGCCGTCCGCCGCAGCGCAGATATCCGCTGTCGCCGTCTCGATTTCCGGTGCACAGGTCTTGCCGTGATTGGTGCCGATGTTGAAATCGGGCAGCTGCCCTTCAAAAAGGAATGGGCAGTGAGAGCGGATGGAATGGCAATCATAGAGGATCGCCACGCCATGAAGCGCTTTCACCCGCGCGATCTCCGCCTCAAGCGCCGCGTGATAAGGCCGATGAAAGGCATCCACCCGGTGTCTGACATCCTGTTCTGTCGGCTCTTCGCCCTCGCGCCAGATGGGTCGGTTGTCGAAGTCCGTCAGCGGCACGAGGGTCGTGGTGTTCTGCCCCGGATAAAGGCTCTCGCCCGACGGGTCGCGATTGGCGTCGATCACATAGCGGTGGAACGTCGCCCGCACTGTGGTCACGCCATCAAGAAGGCCATCATAAAGCCTGTGCACATGCCAGTCGGTATCCGTCAGAAGCTGGCCCTGTTCGTTAAGCCGGGCTTTGATCGCCTCCGGCACATGAGTGCCCGTGTGCGGCAAGCCCAGAATGACGGGCGACGAGCCTTGATGCACTTCGACGGGGTTCATGGGTGGACCTCCGATGATGGCGCCGACGCCCAAAACGACAAGCTCCGCATCAAACCTCACTCCTCAATTCAGGCAGAATGTTTTCGGGGATGCTGGCATTCAGCGCGCCCGAGCGCACCAGCTCGATCGCCCGCTCCAGATCGGGCGCCAGATAACGATCCTCCTCCAGATCAGGCACCGCCTGCCGGATTGCGGCATGGGCGGCGGAGAGCGCTTCGCTCGTCTTCAGGGGCGCGCGGAAATCGACGCCCTGTGCCGCCGTCACCGCCTCGATGCCGATAATGCCGTAGAGATTCTCCGTCATCGGGATAAGCCGCCGCGCGCCATGACACGCCATGGACACATGATCCTCCTGATTGGCGGACGTGGGCGTCGAATCCACGGATGCCGGATGCGACATCTGCTTGTTCTCGCTCATCAGCGCAGCCGATGTGACCTCGGCAATCATCAGCCCCGAATTCAGCCCCGGCTTCTTCGCCAGAAACGCCGGCAGACCGAAGCTCAACGCCGGATCCACCAGAAGCGCAATGCGCCGCTGCGCAATCGCGCCGATCTCGCAGATGGCAAGCGCAATCTGATCAGCGGCAAGCGCCACCGGCTCGGCATGGAAATTACCGCCCGAAACCACCGTTCCGTCCGACAATACCAGCGGATTGTCGGTCACCGCATTGGCCTCGATGGTCAGCGTGCGTGCCGCCTGACGCAAGAGATCAAGGCACGCGCCATCCACCTGCGGCTGGCAGCGTATGCAATAGGGGTCCTGCACCCGCTCATCGCCTTCCAGGTGGCTTTCGCGGATCTGCGACCCCTCAAGCAATGCCCAAAGTGCCGCCGCCGTGTCGATCTGCCCCTGATGGCCGCGCAATGTGTGGATTTCCGGATGAAACGGCGCGGAGGAGCCCATGGCCGCATCGGTCGACAATGCCCCGGTGATGAGTGCAGAGCGTGCCGCACGGTGCGCCCGGAACAGACCGGTCAGCGCCAGCGCGGTGGAAACCTGCGTGCCGTTGATCAGCGCCAGCCCTTCCTTGGCTTTCAGCACGATTGGAGAAAGCCCTGCCTTGCGCAATGCCTCGGCACCCGTGAGCCGATCACCCTCAAAGAAGGCCTCCCCCTCACCCATCATGGCCGCAGCCATATGCGCAAGCGGCGCGAGATCGCCCGAGGCGCCAACAGAGCCCTTCTCCGGGATCACCGGCATCACGCCACGCGCCAGCATTTCCTCGATCAGCGTGACAACATCCATGCGCACGCCAGAGGCTCCACGTCCGAGCGACAGAAGCTTGAGCGACATGATCAGCCGCACAATGCTTTCATCAAGCGGTGCACCGACACCGCAGCAATGCGAGAGAATGAGATTGCGCTGAAGCGTCTCGACATCGTGCGGCGGAATGCTCACGCTGGCGAGCTTTCCAAAACCCGTGTTCACGCCATAAACTGCCGCATTCCCCCGCGCGATCTGATCGATCCGCAAGGCCGCCGTCTCAATGCCGGCGTGGCAACCCTTGTCGAGACGGACAGGCACGCCATCGCGCCAGATGCGCTCCAGATCCTGGATCGTCACCGCGCCGGGCGTCAAAACAAGCGTCATGCCAGCTCTCCAGAAACAAGGCGGTGAAGCGGGTTGAAACCAATGCGATAGGCAAGCTCGGCCGGATGTTCGACATCCCAGATGGCAATTTCCGCGCGCTTGCCGGGTTCGATCGTGCCTATTTCCTCGGCCAACCCAAGCGCCCGCGCGCCTTCACGGGTCGCGCCCGCCAGCGCCTCTTCCGGGGTCATGCGGAACAGTGTGCAGGCCATGTTGATGGTCAAAAGCAGGGAAGCAAGGGGCGAGGAGCCGGGATTGCAGTCAGTCGCAACCGCAATTGGCACACCATGTTTCCTGAGCGCTGCAAGTGGCGGATGCTGCGTCTCACGCAAAGTATAGAATGCACCCGGCAGAAGCACGGCCACCGTTCCCGCAGCAGCCATGGCCGCGACGCCCTCCTCATCCAGATATTCCAGATGATCGGCCGACAGCGCACCGTAGGATGCCGCCAGTTTTGCACCACCCAGATTGGAAAGCTGTTCGGCGTGGAGTTTCACAGGGAGGCCAAGCGACTTCGCCTTGTCAAACACCCGCGCCATCTGTTCCGGCGAAAAGGCAATGCCTTCGCAGAACCCGTCAACCGCATCGGCCAGCCCCTCGGCATGGGCCACCTCCATGCCCGGAAGCACAACCTCATCAATATAGGCGTCTTCCTTGCCGCGATACTCGGCAGGAACCGCATGGGCGGCAAGATAGCTCGTCCTGATTCGCACGGGGCGCAGCGTGGCCAGACGGCGCGCGGCGCGCAGCATCTTCAACTCATCTTCTATGGTCAGCCCGTAGCCCGACTTGATCTCGACCGTCGAGACACCTTCGGCCAAAAGCGCGTCGAGACGTTTCAGCGCATCTTCGACCAGCGCGTCCTCACTCATCGCGCGGGTCGCCGCGACGGTAGAAACAATGCCGCCACCCGCGCGCGCCACTTCCTCGTAGCTCGCACCCTCAAGGCGCATCTCGAACTCTTTCGCCCGGTTGCCACCAAAAACAATATGGGTGTGACAATCCACCAGCGCAGGCGTTGCCAACCGCCCCTCGAAACCCACTCGCTCCCAGTCGAGAAATGCGTGGGGCAATTCGCTCAACGCGCCGACCCAGGCAATTTTCCCATCTTGTATCGCGATCGCGGCATCCTCGATCATCCCGTAGGAGCCTGCATCCTCGCACATGCTTGCCAAGCGGATACCGCTGATGACACTCTGCTTCATGACAGGAAGCCCCCTCCATCCTTGTGCAGGGCATATTGCCTAAGCGCGCTTTATTGTCTAGTATTATCCATATATGTATAGACATAATTAATCTAGGACCGGCACGCGATGCAAGCCATTTTTGCGCAGAATGCTCTCACACCGGACGGTTGGCAAAAAGATGTGCTTGTCGAGCTCAATGATTCGGGCCGCATCAGCAATGTGAGCATCAACGCGCAACCGGCCGATGGCAGAACCACCCACGTTCCGCTGCTCCTTCCGGCCATGTGCAATCTTCACAGCCATACCTTTCAGCGCGCCATGGCTGGTCTCGCAGAGCGGCGTGGCCCGGCTGGCCGCGATAGCTTCTGGACCTGGCGCGAGATCATGTACCGCTTTCTCGACCTGCTATCGCCGGACGATATAGAAGCCGTTGCCGCCTTCGCGTTCATGGAGATGCAGGAGGCGGGCTTTGCTGCCGTCGCCGAATTTCACTATGTCCACCACCAGCCGGGCGGCGCGGCCTACAGTGACGTTGGAGAACTGTCAGCGCGCATCGCCAACGCTGCCGAGCAGACAGGCATAGGTCTCACACTTCTACCAGTCCTGTATCGTTATGGCGGCGTTGACCAGCGCCCACTTCAAGGCGGCCAGCAGCGGTTTGGCAACGATCTCGACCGATACCAGAAGCTGCTTGCCCGCGCTGAGGAGTGTGTTGCCAATCTGTCCGCGGACGCGCATCTCGGCGTTGCACCGCATTCGCTTCGTGCGGTCGGTCTCGACGATCTTCGCGAGGCTCAGTCCATGCGCCCGCACGCCCCCCTCCACATGCACATTGCTGAGCAATTGCCGGAAATCGACGAGGTGCGCGCGGCCTACGGGCAGCGCCCGGTGGAGTGGCTACTCGACAACTGCCGCGTCGACGAGCGCTGGTGCTTGATCCATTGCACCCACATGACCGACGAAGAAACCGCAAATCTGGCTGAAACCGGCGCCATTGCCGGCCTGTGCCCGGTCACCGAAGCCAATCTGGGCGACGGTATTTTCAACGGACCGCAATACCGGCAGGCCGGCGGCGCGCTGGGTGTCGGTTCCGACTCCAACATTCGCATCACCGTTGCCGAGGAGTTGCGTCAGCTCGAATATTCCCAGCGCCTGCGCGACACCGCCCGGGTGGTGCTGGCCGACCATGGACAGTCCTGTGGCCGCACACTTTACGAGGCTGCTCTTGCAGGCGGGTCACAGGCACTCGGCCGCGCCTCCGGTGCGATCCGGCAGGGGTGCTGGGCCGACCTCGTCGCAATCGATCAAACACGCTTCGCAGGTGCTGCCGCCGAGGATGGTTTGTTGGACGGCTGGATCTTCACAGGCGACAATGGCGCCGTTAGCGACGTGTGGTCGGCAGGGCGCCACTGCGTACGCGAGGGCATCCACATCGAACGTGAAACAATCGCCGCACGCTACACGCAGACTATTCAAAAACTGATGGGGTTGCTGTGACCAGCCGACGCGCTTCATTTCGCACCATACGCGACGAGCTTTCCCGGCGCATCGCCGAGAGAATCTGGCTTCCGGGAACGCTCATACCCGGCGAAGAGGCGCTGGCCGAAGAATTTGGTGCCGCCCGTGCGACCGTCAACCGGGCTTTGCAAGAGCTGGCCCGCGCCGGCATCCTCGAGCGAAAACGCCGCGCAGGCACCCGCGTCGCCCTCCACCCGGTTCGGGAAGCCCGCTTCGTCATTCCACGCATCCGCCAGGAGATCGAAGCGCGCGGTTCCGAATATCGATACCGGCTTTTGAGCGTGGAAGAAGCCAATGCACCGGAAGTCATCTGTGCGCGGTTGAGCCTGCTGACGAAGTCCAACATGCTGCATGTTCGCTGCCTCCATCTGGCAGACCGCGTCCCCTATCAGTTCGAAGATCGCTGGATCAATCTGAACACCGTCCCCGATGCCGGCAAAGCGGATTTCAGCACGATAGGGCCGAACGAATGGCTCGTCGGTCATGCCCCGTTTTCCAATGCCGAGTTTACGTTCATGGCTGGTGCAGCAAGCGCCGATGAGGCTTCCCTTCTGCAGATCCGGGAAGGCGATCCTGTCTTTATCGGCGAACGCATCACCTGGATGAAGGGCGCGCCCATTACGCTCGCTCACCTCGTCCATCCGTCCTCCCATCGCATGGTGACACATCTGTAAGGCACCTCGACAAGCGCGGACAGAGGCGTTAGGGCAGGCCAGTCTCATCGTTCCGGGAAACCGCCATGACCGCGCGCAACACGCTCATCGCCCCTTCCATTCTCGCTTCGGATTTCTCTCGTCTCGGCGACGAGGTCGAAACCGTCGCCAAGGCCGGCGCTGACTGGATACACCTCGATGTGATGGACGGCCATTTCGTCCCCAACATCACCTTCGGCCCACCAGTTATCAAATCCATCCGCGATCGCACCGACAAGGTATTCGACTGCCACCTGATGATCACGCCGGCAGATCCCTATCTCGCTGCCTTCGCCGATGCTGGCTGCGACATCATCACCGTTCACGCGGAGGCCGGTCCTCATCTGCACCGCTCCTTGCAGACGATCCGAAATCTCGGAAAGAAGGCCGGCGTCTCGCTCAATCCCTCCACCCCGGAGAACGTCATCGAATATGTGCTCGATGAGCTCGACCTCGTGCTTCTGATGACCGTGAATCCAGGCTTCGGCGGTCAGGCCTTCATCCCGTCCGTGGTCGAAAAGGTACGCCGCATCAAGGCGATGATCGGCGACCGACCCATCGATATCGAGATCGATGGCGGTGTCTCACCTGCAAACGCCGGGGAACTCACTGCCGCCGGCGCCAATGTGCTTGTCGCCGGATCCGCTGTTTTCAAGGGTGAAGGCGAAGAAGCCTACGCGAAGAATATCGCAGCGATCCGCAATTCAGCAAACGGCTGACCCAAAGCTCCTTCAACAAAAAAGCCGCGCGGACATAGTCCGGCGCGGCTTTTTTTATTCGTGGAGGCTGAAGCTTAGCTGCTGCCGCCGTTCAGCACCGTGACGGCACGGCGGTTCTGCGACCAGCAGGAGATATCGTCGCAGGTCGCGACCGGACGCTCCTTGCCGTAGGAGATGGTGCGAATGCGGTTGGCCGCAACGCCGCGTGCCACCAGGAAGTCGCGCGCAGAAGCTGCACGGCGCGCACCGAGCGCGAGGTTGTACTCACGGGTGCCGCGTTCGTCCGCATGGCCTTCGACGGTGATCGAATAATTCGTGTACTTGTTCAGCCACTGTGCCTGGCGCGTCAGCACCTGCTGCGCGTCCGCACGGATCACCGACGAGTCGAGGTCAAAGAATATCCGGTCGCCGACGCTAACGGTAAATTCCTGCTGTGAACCGGGAGGTCCTCCCGCACCGCCCAGACCGATATCTGCCGCGTTGTTGGGAACCTGTTTATTGGCGCAACCGGCCAAAGCAAGGGCCGCTACCAGAGCGATGCCAACCGGGTTTTTGGCGATAGCTGCAATCGACAGCATTGCCACCTCTCCTTCAGATTAGAGATATTTTGTTCAACGATCAGTAACCACGTTGCCGTTAAGGACCCCTCAAGAAACGCGGTTAACAAACCCCTATCGGTGCAAATCAGAACCGTTATTTCGCGCAAACTAGCTTAAAATACGGCGGAAACGCGGCGTTTCAGTCCGAGACAGCGGCTATCCTACTCAAGGAGCGGCGACCAGGCCGGGTCCGAACCGTAATTCGCAGTCGGGATCTTCTGCTCGTTGCGACCCGTCAGGTCGATAGAATAAAGCTGCGGACCAGCCGAGCCCGCGGGCTGACGGAAGAACATGATCACGCGACCGTTCGGTGCCCAGGTCGGCCCTTCCTGAAGGAAGCCGGAGGACAGAATGCGTTCGCCGGAACCGTCCGTCCGCATCACACCGATCTGAAATTGACCGCCCGTCTGCTTGGTGAAGGCGATCAGGTCGCCGCGCGGCGACCACACCGGCGTTGAGTAGGTGCCATCACCGAAAGAAATGCGCTTCGCATCGCCGCCACTGGCGCTCATCACATAGATCTGCGCCCGCCCGCCACGGTCGGAAGTGAACACGATCTGCGAGCCGTCCGGCGAATAGGAGGGCGATGTGTCGATGGCATTGGAGGTCGTCAGGCGCGTCGTGTTGCGGCTTCTCAGATCCATGGCAAAAATGTTGGAGTTGCCGTCGTCGCGCAGAAGGCTCATCACGATCTGCTGACCGTTGGGCGAGAAGCGCGGCGCAAAGGTCATGCCGGGAAAATTGCCGACAAGCTCGCGCTGACCGGTCTCTAGCTGCAGAAGATAAACCTGCGGCTGCCCACCCTCGTAGGACATGTAGGTGATTTCCTGGCGCGTCGGCGAGAAACGCGGCGTCAGAACGATGGCGCGCCCGTCGGTCAGGAAGCGGTGGTTCGCCCCGTCCTGGTCCATGATCGCAAGCCGCTTGACCCGGTTGTTGCGTGGGCCGGACTCGTCCACATAAACGATGCGCGTGTCGAAATACCCGGTCTCACCAGTGAGCCGCTGGTAGATCGCGTCGGCGATGATGTGCGCCACACGCCGCCATTTGTCCTTGCTGGTGAAAAACTGCTCGCCGATGAGCTGCTGCCCTGCATAGGTATCCCACAGTCGGAACTCCGCGCGCAGCCGCCCGTCAGGTGTCTCCGAAACCTTGCCGGTCACCAGCGCCTGCGCGTTGATCACCGTCCAGTCCTGAAAGCGTGGTGCCGCATCCGGATTGGATATCTTCTCGATGAATGCGCCCTTCTCAATCGGCGCGAACAGGCCGGAACGCCGCAAGTCTGCTTCGACAACGCTGGCGATCTCCGCACCTTTGCCATCCGCGGAGATAAACTCCGTGATCGCGATTGGCAGTGGTTCAACCACACCCTTGTTGATGTCGATCTCGACCACTGCCCGTGCCGGCAGCACCGCTACGCCAAGCCCTGCGACCAGCGTCGCGATCAGGAAGGTCGCTCTCATGATCATCTGCATTTGCTCCTGCCTCTCCCGCTTTGGTTAGGCTCCAGCCCCCATCGCCTTGCGAATGGTGCTCAGGTTAAAACATGTCGCTTGGATCGAAGTGGACGATGACTTCGGACCAGGTATCGTATTTCGCTGCCGGCAGATTGTAGGGCGCACACTGCAGAACAGCACGCCTGGCGGATTCCGCCGCCGCGCGCTCCACCATGGTCCCATTGCCGCCGGCAATAATGCGCGGACTGCCCTCGATGTTCCCGCTCGGGTCCAGTTTCATCTGAACGGAAACCTTGAGGTTTTCCGCGTCCAGCGCCCCGGCGGGCACGTTCCAGCATCGTTGGATCTGGCCTCGCAGCGCATCCATCTCACTCTGTGAAAGCTTCTCGCCCGGCGTGCTGCGGCTGCCGCCGAGAGACGCCTGCTCTTGCGAGCGCTTTGCGCCTCCGCCAGATGCCTTGTCCTTGTTCAGGAGGGCCGCAACCTCATCAAAAAGTTCATCGGAATTTTGCGATTTCGGCTTGGAAGCGGTCTTCTGTGCCGGCTTGTCCGCGTCCTTGCGCTCAGGTGCCTTGGCCGTGCTTGCCTTGGGGGGCTGAGGGCGCGACTGCGGAACCGGCGCGCTGTTGGGCAGCGCAACGCTCTCGGTCGCTTCGGGTGCTTCCGCCACCACCGTCTCTTCAGGAGCGGGGTCCGGCTTCACCTCCTGCTTGGGTTGAGGCTCCGGCCGCACTTCCGTCGCAGGCACCGGCGTTGGCTCGGCCGCCGCCTGCTGCTGCTCTGGTTCGGGCTTTGGTTCCGGTTTGGGGGTGGGTTTGGGCGCCGGCGGCGGCTCCGCCGTCTTCTCCACCTCGCGGTTGCGCGGTTCGGGTGTGGGCGGCGTTTTCAGGTCGACATCATTGTCGCCTGTGTTCTGCGCGTTCTCCACCGGCTCCGGACGCTTGGTCGGCGTCGGCGCGGGTTTCTCGGAGAGCGCAGCCTTCTTGTCGCCTTCCTGCACCTGCGTCATCGATTCGATCGGGATGATGTCGACAGGCAGCGCTTCGACATCCGCCACCTCAAAGGCGCGCGGCGCCGACAGCGAGAACAGGCCGAACCCCAGCAGCGCCGCGTGCATGGTCACCGATGTAACGAGACCCGCCTTCATTCGGTCAATTGCCTTCTTCCTGCAGCGTGACCAGGCCGAGATTGCGATATCCAGCCGCCGAGATGCGCGCCATCACGCGCATCACCGTGCCGTAGTCGGCCGCGCGGTCGCCGCGCACATAGATGCGCTCGTCATAGCCCGAGCGCGCAATCGCCTGCAGCTTCGGCACCACTTCTTCGATCGGCACCTCGGTCTCCTGCAGATAGATCTGGCCCTCATTGTTGACCGAAACCGTGATCGGCTGTGTCTCGGAGTTCAGCGCCTTGGCCTGTGTCTCCGGAAGATCGATCGGCACGCCGACTGTCAGAAGCGGCGCCGCCACCATGAAAATGATGAGCAGCACCAGCATCACGTCCACGAAAGGCGTCACGTTGATCTCGGAGATCAGGCCCGAGCGCGAGCCGCGGCGGCCACGCCGCCGTCCGTTTCTTCCGCCCGCCGATCCGACTGACATACCCATTGTGCGCTCCTAAGCTGCCTTGGCGGCGACCTTCTCGTCGATCTGGCGTGAGAGGATGGTCGAAAACTCGTCCGCGAAGCCTTCCATCCGTCCGGCAAGCTTGCCCGCGTCCGATGACAGCTTGTTATAGGCAATAACGGCGGGAATTGCGGCCAGAAGGCCGATGGCCGTGGCCAGCAGAGCCTCGGCGATACCCGGTGCCACAACAGCCAGATTGGTGGATTTGGAACCGGCAATCGCCTGGAAGGAGGTCATGATACCGACCACCGTGCCAAACAGGCCGATGAATGGTGCCGCCGAGCCAATGGAGGCAAGGAAGCCGAGCCGACTCTCAAGCCGCTCCATCTCGCGCGTCAGCGCCAGGTCCATTGCCTTGTCGATGCGTGTCTGCAGGCCAATGGGCGAGCGCGCACCTTTCTCGAAGCTTTTTTTCCATTCCCGCATGGCAGCCACGAAGATCGAGCCCATGCCGGTTGTCTTGCGCTCCGAAAGCGCACGATAGAGTTCCTCGAGCGACTGGCCCGACCAGAAGGTCTTTTCGAAACGATTAAGGGCCGTGCGCATGCGCGCATAGGCAATCAGCTTGTCAACGATGATCGCCCAGGTCCAGACCGATGCGACAAGCAGACCGATCATGACCAGCTTGACCACCCAGCCTGCCTGCCAGAACAGAGCCCAGATCGACAACTCCCCACCCGGTGCGGCGAGCGTAACACTTTCCATGGATCAACATCCTCTTAAGATCAGGGCGGCGTACATCTCGGTCTCGGCCGCGCCCCTGCTTGCGTGCCGTTGCCTGCGTCCGATCCGAGGCGTCCCCGCAAGATGCTTCAACGCCCCTTTATCCGGTAAATTTTGGTGAAAGGAAGGCGCACGGATTCGCTACGGATTTCATGGTTTTCTTCATGAACCGTTATGGTTAATTAAGCGTTAGGAAATAGGACCGCGACCAGGGATTCCGTATGGAATCAGTGCTGGGTGCATAAAAGCACCCACCGATATGGTTCATGCCCCCTTTGGCTTGAAGGCGGCGATCCACTCTTTCGGAAACCGCCGTGGCCGCCCGGAAGCGCTGATGATTGCCGCTTCGACTTTCGCCTCCACCAGCACGTTCCCGCCGCGCAGCAGCCGTTGCGCCATTTGAATGCGCGCTCCCGATATCGCCTCTGTGCGTGTCTCCACCGTCACGATATCGTCCACCCGGGCTGGCTGGCGAAAATCGATCTCCATTCGCCGCACCACCCAGGAAAGCACCTCGCCATGCTTTCCATCGGCCAGTTCGGTGTGGTGCACACCGGCCAGCCGCAGGAAATCTGAGCGTCCCCGCTCCAGAAACTCCAGATAGCGGGCATGATAGACAACGCCGGTGAAATCCGTATCGGCGAAATAGACCCGCGCCACGAGCCGATGTCCGAAGTCAGTCAGTTCACCGGAAAGCGCGACGTTCAAACTCCCGTCAGCAGCTTCGTTCATTCCCCATTCCCCTCCTGAAACAGGCTGATCTGCGCTTCCGCCACTTCCTTCGGTGGCTGAAGCCCCATGTGCCGCCAGGCCTTGGCGGCCAGCACACGCCCGCGCGGGGTGCGCTGGATGAAGCCCTGCTGGATCAGATAGGGTTCGATGATATCTTCGATGGCGTCGCGCGGTTCGGAGAGTGCCGCCGCTATCGTTTCGATGCCCACCGGCCCGCCACCGAAGTTCTCCACGATCATGGTGAGGTAGCGCCGGTCGAGCTGATCGAGGCCAAGCGCATCGACTTCCAGCCGAGACAACGCCTCGTCGGCCACTTTCCGCGTCACCTCGCTCGCGCCCGCCACGGTGGCGAAATCGCGCACCCGGCGCAAAAGACGCCCGGCTATGCGCGGGGTACCCCGCGCCCTTCGTGCGATTTCCTCTGCCCCGTCCGCGGCCAATGGCAGGCCAAGAATGCGCGAGCCGCGTGTCACGATCGATTGCAGTTCGTCGACCGTGTAGAAATCGAGCCGCACGGGAATGCCGAAACGGTCGCGCAGCGGTGTCGTCAAAAGGCCAAGCCGCGTCGTCGCCGCCACCAGCGTGAACTTGGCCAGATCGATCTTCACCGAGCGCGCGGCCGGCCCCTCGCCAATGATCAGGTCGAGCTGAAAATCCTCCATCGCCGGATAGAGGATCTCCTCCACCGCCGGGTTCAGCCGGTGGATTTCATCGATGAAGAGCACATCGCGCTCTTCGAGATTGGTCAAAAGCGCCGCCAGATCACCCGCCTTTGCGATCACCGGACCGGAGGTGGAACGGAAATTCACCCCCAGTTCGCGCGCCATGATCTGCGCCAGCGTGGTCTTGCCAAGGCCGGGCGGCCCGACAAAAAGCACATGGTCCAGCGCCTCGCCGCGTCCACGCGCAGCTTCAATGAAAACTTTCAGATTGGCGCGCGCCGCCTTCTGCCCAACGAAATCGTCCAGCGACTGCGGACGCATCGTCGAGTCCAGGTCCTCACCGCGCTTGTCGGCTGCAATCAGCCTGTCGCCATCCGTCATCCGCAGACTTCCATTTCACAATCATACAGCGCAAACAGCGCGCTCATGGCCCTGACTAACGCGCCAGTTCCTTCAGGCCAAGCCTGATCAGCGTGCCGGCATCCGCCCCCTCGCCCGCTGCCTTCATTGCGGCAGCGACGGCATTCGCCGCCACGTCGCGTGAATAGCCGAGATTGGAGAGCGCCGATACGGCATCGGCGACAGGCGCAGGCGCAGCCCCTTCACCCAGTTCCTGCTTCAGGCCGATCGTGCCGGTTGCCTCTCCGGCATAGGCAGGGGCCTTGCTCTTCAGTTCGGTCACGATCCGTTCGGCAACCTTCTTGCCCACGCCAGGCGCGCGCGCCACGGTGGCCGCATCCTTGAGCGCAATCGCATTGGCCAGTTCCGAAGCCGAAAGTGTCGAAAGCACCGAAAGCGCCACCTTGGCCCCCACGCCCTGCACATTGTTTTGCAACAGCCGGAACCATTCGCGCTCCAGCGCGGTGCGGAATCCATAAAGCCGGATCATGTCCTCGCGTACATAGGTCTCGATGAACAGCGTCACAGCCGTCCCCTCGCCGTCGAGCGCCGCCAGCGTCCGCGCCGGACAATAGGCGACATACCCGACGCCCCCCACATCTATAATGCAGTGGTCTTCGGCGATCTCGTCGATGATGCCCTTGAGTTTACCGATCATTTGAGTGCTTCCATGGCCAGTCGGGAGGTGGCGGATTGCCGGTGATGGGCATGACATATGGCAATGGCAATCGCATCCGCCGCGTCATCCGTGTCAAACCGCGCCTTCGGCATCAGCACCTTCACCATCATGTGGATCTGTTTCTTGTCGCCGTGACCGACCCCGATAACGGTTTTCTTCACCGCATTGGGCGCATATTCGGCCACCGGCAGACCGGCCCGCGCCGGCACCAGCATGGCGATGCCCCGCGCCTGGCCGAGCTTCAGCGTCGCCGAGGCATCCTTGTTGACGAAGGTCGCCTCCACCGCCGCTTCATCCGGTCGATGGTCATGCAGAATGGCATCGAGACCATCATGCAGCTGGCACAGTCTGGAGGCCAGATCGGCCTTGCCGTCGGACGTCACGGTGCCAGCGCCCACAAAGCGCAGGGAGTTGCCCTGCGCATCGATGATGGCCCAGCCTGTGCGCCGGAGCCCCGGGTCGATGCCAAGAATGCGAATCGGTGTGTTCATGGCACTAACATAGCTGTGGGCAGGCCCATTGCCACGCACAAGCAGCACGAGCGAAGAAGCGGGCTCGCCACCGCCCTTTTCAGGAGATGGAAGTCTGCCCGAATTCGACCTCAGTCTCGCCCTTCTGACCGCCACCGTGCTGGCAGCCGGTGTTGTGCGCGGGCTTTCGGGTTTCGGCACCGGGCTGATCGTCGCCCCGATCGCCGGAGCGCTCTACGATCCTGTCACGGCGGTGGTCCTGCTCGTCATCATCGATTCGCTGCCCACCCTTCCCGTGGCGCTTCCCGTCGTAAAACTCGCCCGCTGGCGCGAGGTTCTGCCGGTGCTTGCCGGTCTGGCGCTGTTCGTCCCGCTCGGGGTCTATATCCTGAAAAACGGAGACGAGACCGTGTTGCGCTGGGTCATCTGCGTGATCATCCTCGCCTGCGCACTCACTCTGCGCAGCGGCTGGCGCTATCATGGCCCGCGCAGCCTGCTCCTCTCCTTTGGCATTGGCGGCATTGCCGGAACCCTGTCGGGCATCGCCGCCATTCCCGGCCCGCCCGTCATCATATACTGGATGGCGTCAACGCTACCGGTCGCGGTTGTGCGCGCCAATCTGATGACCCTTTTCCTGATTTCGGAAATCTTCTCCGCCGGCAATCTGTGGGCAGCCGGCCTGTTCGAGCATTCGCGCGTCATGCTGGGGCTTCTTATGATCCCGCCCTACATGCTCAGCCTGCTCGTTGGCGGCAGGCTCTATGGCATCGCCAGCGACACGACCTACCGCCGCATCGCCTTCACGCTCATCATCGCTTCGGCGCTGATTGCGCTGCCGCTCACCGAGATCGTGTTCGACTGGCTGTTCAGCGGTGGCCGAATGCTGTTTTCAGGAGAGTGATCTGCTCATAAACCGGATTGTTGCTGAAAATATCCGTCCCTTCAGCCCGTGCCGGTTCGCCACCATAGATTTCCTCATCCATCCGGCGGACCAGATCCTGAAGCCGCATGGAGCGCACGACGAGGCTCTGGAACTTCTCCGGAAGATCCGACCAGCCCGGCGCCTGTTCCTGCGGTGAATGCGTGTCGAGGCGCACCTTGGATTTTTCCGCCGCTACCTGCTCACGGGTCATCTCGCCGGAGTTTGCAGCCCGCTGCAGAAGAAGCCATGAGGCAAGCTGCATGAGGCGTGTCGTCAGGCGCATGGATTCAGCCGCGTAGAGCGCAGCGCCAGCGCGCGTCAGATGTTTTGCATCGGCCCGCCCATCGCCGTCGAGATATTCCGCAGCTTCCTCCACCAGGCTCATTCCCTGGTTGTAGAGAGGTTTGAATGAATCCGAGAACACGCGATGCTCGGCCAGCTTGATCGTGGTCGCGCGACCGTTCCCGTTTTCAATCATTGTGCCTACGCCCCACCAGATACAATTGTTCCGGCCACCGCCGGTTGATGCGTTCAATCACAAGTGCGCCTGACTCTCAATGCCGGCACGTCACTCAAGAATGGGCTTGTGCACAGCTGTTGGCAAGTTCTTCCTTAACGGAGGGTTAACAGTGAATTTGGACAAAAAAAGAGCCGCGAAGGCGGCTCTCAGGAGTTTAAACAGGGAGGCGTCAAACAGAATGGCTCCAGCCACTCGGTAAGAATCCAGATCACTGGATACACACAGTAAACACGCGTAATGCTTAATGGGTGGTTAACGTCCCGGCTATTTCTTGAAACGAATCCCGCGCATCAGCGCCTGCTCACGGCAGCTCCTTGGCCTGTTCCCGCAGACGGAACTTCTGGATTTTCCCCGTGGACGTCTTCGGAATCTCGGAAAAAACAACCGTTTTCGGACACTTGAAATGCGCCAGCAGCGAGCGGCAATGCGCGATGATCTCTTCCGCGCTCGCTGTTCTTCCCGGCTTCAGCTCCACGAAGGCAACAGGCGTTTCGCCCCACTTCTCATCCGCTTTCGCCACCACTCCGCAAGCCGCAACGCATGGATGCTTGTAAAGCGCGTCCTCCACCTCGATGGAAGAGATGTTCTCCCCGCCGGAGATGATGATGTCCTTTGATCGATCCTTGAGCTGGATATATCCATCCGGATGCATCACCCCCAGATCACCGGAGTGGAACCATCCGCCGGCAAAAGCTTCCTCTGTCGCTTTCGGGTTCTTCAGATAACCCTTCATCACGATATTGCCGCGAAACATCACCTCGCCGATCGTCTCGCCATCATGCGGGGTTTCGGTCATCGTCTCCGGATCCATCACGGTCAGCCCCTCGAGCGCCGCGTAGCGCACGCCCTGACGTGCTTTGCGCGCTGCCTGCCCGGCACCGTCAAGCGCGTCCCACGCGCCCTTCCATTCATTCACCACCGCCGGACCATAGGTTTCGGTCAAACCATAAAGATGGGTCACCGCAAAGCCCGCCTCGG
This sequence comes from Nitratireductor sp. B36, assembly GCF_020833685.1. GTDB lineage: Bacteria > Pseudomonadota > Alphaproteobacteria > Rhizobiales > Rhizobiaceae > Nitratireductor. The sequence continues at coordinate 722,662 of NZ_JACKZY010000003.1, read as the reverse complement.
CCATGGCCGAAAGCACCGTCTCGGGAGGAGGCGCGGCCGCAGTGTTGAACGTCACCGTGTGCGAAAAATCACGCTTCTCATCGTCGGGTGCGTTGAGCAGCGCCGACATCACCACCGGCGCACCGCAAAGATGCGTAACGCGATGGTCGGCAATCGCATCGTACATCTGCCTCGCCCGCACCCAGCGCAGACACACATGCGTGCCGGCGGTGAGCGCCAGCGTCCACGGAAAGCACCATCCATTGCAATGGAACATCGGCAGCGTCCACAGATAGACCGAGCCCCGCGCAAGAGCCGCGTGCACCGTGTTCGCATAGGCCATCAGCGCAGCGCCACGATGGTGATAGACAACCCCCTTGGGATTGCCGGTCGTACCCGACGTGTAATTCAGCGCGATTGCATCCCACTCGTCGTCCGGCATGGACCAGGCAAAGCTCGCATCCCCCGATGCTACGAACGCCTCGTAATCCAGGCTGCCGATACGCTCCCCCTTCGGATAAGGCGCATCGTCCGGATATTCGGGATCGTCATAATCGATCACCAGCGGCTTGACCGAGGCCAGCGCCAGAGCTTCCTTCATCACTGCGGAAAACTCGCGGTCGACAATCACCACCTTCGTCTCTGCATGGTCGAGCTGAAAGGCGATGATCGCCGCATCGAGGCGCGTGTTCAGCGAATGCAACACGGCCTTCGTCATTGGCACGCCGTGATGCGCTTCCAGCATGGGCGGCGTGTTGGAGAGCATGACCGTCACCGTATCGCCCTTGCCGATACCGTGGCTGGCAAGCGCTGAAGCCAGCCTGAGCGACCGCTCCCAGAAACGCGCATAGGTTACACGCTGATTGCCGTGAATGATCGCCACCTCTTCGGGAAATACCTTTGCGGCACGTTCCAGAAGCACAAGCGGCGTCAGCGGCTGAAAATTGGCGGGATTCCTGTCGAGATCCCGATCATATGCGTTCCCGGTCACAAACATCCTCCCGCAGTTTTTGACTTATAAAGCATAGGCTCTGGAGATCGTCACCATCCCATGAGATCAAAAACCCCATCGTGTATCAGCTTCAGGGACACGATCAGAACCATCACATACATGAATGGATAAAAGACCGAAGGCTTCATCCGTTTGATCACCCACACGCCGGCAAGCGTGGCCAGTGGCGCAAGCGGGATCAGCATCAGCGAAGCCATCAGGTTGGCACGGTCGAACTGGCCGAGCGCAAAATAGGGAACGAGCTTGACCGCATTGACAATGGCGAAAAACACCACGCTCGTTCCCGTGTAAACCCGTGGGTCGTGCCCGAGCGGCAGAGCATAGACCTGGTAGGGCGGTCCGCCCGCATGCGCGACAAAGCTGGTGAAACCCGCCACGCCACCCCAGAAGGCGCCGCGTGGCCGGCTCTGTTCTGCAATGCGCGCTCGCCCGGCCAGCTTCTCGAACGCCCATCGTAGAAAGAAGGCGAGTGTCACCAGACCGACGATGAGGCGCACATGACCTTCCGTCACGATGGCCGCCGTCGCCCAGCCAATGGCGATGCCCACGAAGGCGCCAGGCAGCATGATCCAGAGTGTCCTTCGATCCATGAAACCCCGCCATGCCCAGAGCGAGACTATATCCATCACGATCAGGATCGGCAGGAGGATAGCCGCTGCCTGCACAGGTGAGACAACGAGAGACAGCAACGGGACGCCAAGCAGAGCCATGGCGCCACCAAACCCGCCCTTGGAGAGCCCTACAAGGATAACGGCAGGTATCGCTGCAATGTAGAATGCCGGATCGGAAAGAAGTGAAGTCATGAAACGCGTCTGCGCCCCGCTCGTCGGGCCTCACCCCTCATAGCGCCGTTGCTGTGATTTGGCGAGACTTGCAGGAAATGCTTCAATTTTCCTTGTCGTTCACCCCGCTCGTCGTCTATGCCGCATTCAAACCAAATTGACCGGCAAGAAACGGTCCCGACGAGGTTCCGCGCGGACCAGCGCCCAACAATGAGACGGAACCTTTTCGCCACGCGGGTAAATCTCGAAAAGGTTTGAGGAGTTCCTGTATGACCAACCGCTGCCGCCTCGTATTGATCGCACCGCCGCCTGAAACGGCGGCCAATGACGAAGCTCATCTGGAAGCCGCGCTGGCCGCCGGCGATGTCGCCTCACTCATCATCCCCGATTACGGGCAGGATGAGGTGAGCTTTCAGGCTCGCGCCGAGCGCCTCACCCCGCTCGCTCAGTCGCGCAATGTTGCCGTGATGATTGCTGGCGCTCCCCGCATCGCCGCCCGGGTCAAGGCAGATGGCATTCACTTCGAGGGCGCGCTCGAGGACCTTGCCGAGATCATCGAAAAATATCAGGATCGCATGATGATCGGAGCCGGTGGCGTCAAAACCCGCGATGACGCCCTCCAATATGGAGAGTTGCAGCCCGACTATCTGTTCTTCGGGCGTTTTGGTTACGACAACAAGCCCGAACCGCATCCCCGCAATCTTGCGCTCGGCGCCTGGTGGTCGGAGATGGTCGAGATTCCCTGCATTGTAATGGCCGGCAATACGGTGGCCTCTGTCGAGCCTGTTGCGGCATGTGGTGTGGATTTCACCGCACTCAGCGCTGCCGTGTTTGCTGATGAGGCTGATCCCGCGGCAGCCGTCTCGGAAGCCAATGCCATTCTTGACCGGACCACACAGCAGGCTGAGGGAGCCTGAGCATGCGCCCACGGACCCTTGCTGCATCAGCTCTTGCGGCCGCATTGTGCGGGCTCGCTGGAAACGCCTTGTCTGCCGGCAATGCCACGGGGGAAACGGCGGAATCCGAAGCGCTTCAGACGAGCGATCGCCTGCAACCGCCTGGCGATCGGCCACTTTCAGCTCCCACTGTCGACCAGGTAGATCCTGATCGGTTCGGCAAGCTACCGGACGCAGCCTATGGCGCATTCCAACGCGGCTACTACATCACCGCACACAACCTTGCCCTACCCCGCGCAGAGGCCGGCGACGCTGCGGCACAGACACTCGTCGCGGAGATCTACGCGCGCGGTCTTGGCATGCCCCGCAACGCGAAAAAAGCCGCGGAATGGTATTCGAAAGCAGCTCAGCAGGGTGTTCCCGAGGCCCAGTTCCAATACGCGCTGATGCTGCTTGATGGAACTTTCGTCGAGAAAGACATCGATCGCGCTTTCGAACTCATGCAAATCGCGGCAGACAAAGGGAATCGGCTTGCGCAGTTCAACCTCGCGCAACTCATCCTCGACCGGCAATCGAGCTTCGAAAGCCAGCAGCGGGCGGTGAGCTATTATGAAAAAGCCGCAAATGCGGGCTTGGCGGATGCTCAGTACGCGATGGCGCAGGTTTATGCCAACGGCTTTGGCGGCCGGCAGGTCGATGAAAAACTCGCGCGGAGCTGGCTTGAAAGGTCGGCTATGCAGAATTTTGACACCGCGCAACTGGATCTCGGCACATGGCTGGTGGAAGGAAGGGGCGGCCCTCGCAACATGGAGGCCGGTTTCAACTGGTTGAAGCGTGCGGCCGAGGGGGGCAATGTCGCAGCGCAAAACCGGCTTGCCAAGCTTTACCGCGCCGGCGTGGGTGTCGAGGCGAACACCATTGAAGGTGCAGCCTGGTATGTCTCCGCCCGCCGGGCAGGTCTGATCGACCCCGAGAACGAGGATTTCCTGGCTGGCCTCACGCCCGAGGAAATGAAGGAAGCAATCCAGCGCGCAAACCGCTTGCGCTGAGATTTTCCTTGGCCACAATTTGGCCCGCGGCTTGCCTTGACCCGCATTTTATGGTCTTGGAAGCGCCGAATTGCGCGAGACTGCGCGCTTGAGACCCGCAGGACGATCACATGAAAATCAACGGCAACGAAATCCGCCCCGGTAACGTCATTGAGCACAATGGCGGCCTTTGGGTTGCAGTGAAGACCAACGCTGTGAAACCCGGCAAGGGCGGCGCATACAACCAGGTCGAGCTGAAAAATCTGATCGACGGCACCAAGCTCAACGAGCGCTTCCGTGCGGCAGAGACGGTCGAGCGCGTGCGTCTCGAGCAGAAAGACTTCAGCTTTCTGTATGAACAGGAAGATGCTCTGGTGTTCATGGACTCCGAAACCTATGAGCAGCTTGAACTGCAGAAGGATTTCGTCGGCGACCGCGCCGCGTTCCTGCAGGATGGCATGACCGTCACCGTGGAACTCTATGAGGAAAAGCCCATCGGCATTTCCCTGCCCGATCAGGTCACCCTCACGATCGCCGAAGCGGATCCCGTGGTGAAGGGCCAGACGGCGGCCTCTTCCTACAAACCTGCTGTTCTGGAAAATGGTGTACGCGTCATGGTCCCGCCCTTTATCGAGGCCGGTGAAAAGATCGTGGTCGACACCAACGAACTTACCTATCTGCGCCGCGGCGAATAATTCCGCTCCGGCACGCTTACCGAAACTTCAAGTCACAAAGGCTCTTCACCCATGGCCCGTTCGGCGATCATCAATGTCATGGTTCAGGCTGCCATGAAGGCAGGCCGCTCCCTCGCACGCGATTTTGGCGAGGTGCAGAACCTGCAGGTTTCGCTGAAAGGCCCCGGTGACTATGTAAGCCAGGCCGACCGCAAGGCCGAGGACATCATCCACTCGGAGCTGTCGCGTGCCCGACCGGGCTATTCCTTCCTCATGGAGGAGAGCGGTACGGTCGAGGGTGACGACCCGCAGCACCGCTGGATCGTCGACCCGCTCGACGGCACGACGAACTTCCTGCACGGCATTCCGATCTTCTCGATCTCGATTGCGCTTGAGCGGCAGGGGCAGCTCGTCGCCGGCGTGATCTACAATCCGGCCATGGATGAGCTCTACACTGCCGAGCGCGGCGGCGGCGCCTTTCTCAACGACCGCCGCCTGCGTGTTGCAGCACGCAACAGGCTTTCCGATGCGGTGGTCGGCACCGGCATTCCGCATCTGGGTCGTGGCCACCATGGTACCGCGTTGCTCGACCTGCGCAATGTCATGGGCGAAACGGCAGGCATCCGCCGGCTCGGATCGGCGGCACTTGATCTCGCCTATGTTGCCGCAGGGCGCATGGATGGCTTCTGGGAGGAATGGCTTTCCCCCTGGGACACGGCGGCAGGCATCATCCTCGTGCGCGAGGCGGGCGGTTTTGTCACCGACAAGAACGGCGGTGACAAAATGTTCGATACCGGCCAGGTCGTCGCCGGCAACGAAGCCATTCATCGCGCTCTGCTGAAGACGCTTGCCAAGCCGGCTCCTCAAAAATCCTGACCCGCGCACTGGCGTTCATATCCGCAATCCCCTCACTGCGAGCACATCGAGCGGTGGGGGACTGCGTATTGCCTGCCCGATATGACAGGCGAAAAACAGTCATCTCGCCAGCTTCAGGATAGCTATCGCAAGACAAAAGCTGATGCCTGCATCACAAGACGCTGCGTGCGGCTTTCAATTTCGTCATAATTTCGATTAGAATCCCGCGCGATACAGGAATCATCACTGGTTCCGCATCGCAATGGATACGAGGAGCTGATGGCCTTGCTGAAATCGCGTGAGGACGCCGAACCATCCGTTGGGCTTGATTACGACCCGCATACACTGTCGAGCCCGCAGGTCTTCCTCTATTCCATGCTGGTGTTTCTCGCGATAGCAGGTTTCGTTGCTGCCATCCTTTACCGGCAGATCGCTTCCGCTTTTCAAACGAACCCGGGATTGAACGGTCTGATACTTGGCGTTCTCCTGATAGGCATTCTGCTTGCCTTCATGCAGGTAACACGCCTGTTCCGGGAAGTTCGGTGGGTGAATTCCTTCCGGGCCGGTTCGGACGCTTCGGACCCCGTCCTTCTGGCACCCATGAAAGCGCTCCTGAGCCGAGCGTCCACCATGGCGTTGTCCACCAGCTCTATGCGGTCAATTCTCGATTCCATCGCGACACGTCTTGATGAAAGCCGTGACATCTCGCGCTACCTGATTGGCCTTCTCGTCTTTCTCGGCCTGCTCGGCACCTTCTGGGGCCTGCTTCAGACGATCGGCTCCATCGGGGACACGATCCAGTCGCTCGACCCCGCCTCGGGCAATGCCAACGACGTTCTGGACGCGCTGAAGTCGGGGCTTTCGGCTCCTTTGGAAGGCATGGGAACGGCGTTCTCCTCCTCGCTCTTTGGCCTCTCCGGCTCGCTGATCCTGGGCTTTCTTGACCTGCAGGCTGGTCGGGCCCAGAACCGGTTTTACACAGAGCTCGAAAACTGGCTTTCCTCCGTCACGGATCTCAGCTCCGATCTTTCCGAAGCGCGCAATGGTGCATCAGAGGAAATGCAGCAGTTGGCCGACAAGCTGCGTGCCGCTCAGGAGGAGGGCTCCTCCAATCCGCGCCTGACCGCCTCCATGGCCAATCTCGCCGAGGGCATATCCGGCCTCGTCAAGAATATGCGCCAGGAGCAACAGATGATGCGCGACTGGGTGGAGGCCCAGGCCAATGAGCAAAAGGCCATGCGCGCCACCCTGGAAAAACTGTCTGTAGCATTGAAAAAGCGGGATAGCTGACATGGCGCTGGCCCGCGCACGCCGCACCGACCGCCGGGTCGATTACTGGCCGGGCTTCGTGGATGCGATGGCGACGCTTTTGCTTGCCATCATGTTCCTGCTGTCTGTTTTCGTCCTCGCGCAATATTTTCTCAGTCAGGAGATTACGGGCAAAGATGCCGTTCTTGATCGGCTGAATGCGCAGATCAACGAGTTGACGCAACTTCTCGCGCTGGAGCAGGCCAACAGCCAGGACGCCGAGGACACCATCGCCAGCCTGCGCGCTTCGCTTGAGGATGTACGGGCCGACCGCTCAAGACTGGAACAGCTTCTGGCCAGCGGCAGTGGACAGAGTGAACAGGCACAGGCACGGATCGGCGAGCTTTCGGGTGCTCTTGATGAGGAGCGACAGGTCAGCCAGCGTGCGCTCTCACAGGTGGAATTGTTGAACCAGCAGATTTCCGCCCTGCGCAAGCAGATCGGCGCGCTGGAAGCAGCCCTGGAAGTCTCGGAAGAACGGGATCGCGAATCCCGCACCAAAATCGCCGATCTCGGGCGCCGCCTCAACGTCGCGCTGGCCCAGCGCGTTCAGGAGTTGAACCGCTATCGCTCCGACTTCTTCGGTCGCCTGCGCGAAATTCTCTCCGACCGCGAAAACATCCGCATCGTCGGCGACCGCTTTGTTTTCCAGTCGGAAGTTCTCTTCCCTTCTGGCGCAACGGAAATCAACCCGAACGGCCAGACCGAAATGCAGAAGCTGGCAGATGCTATTCTCGAATTGCAGAAAGAGATTCCGCCAGAAATCAACTGGGTGCTGCGCGTCGATGGCCACACCGACGATGTGCCTCTTTCCGGTACTGGTCGCTTCCGCGACAACTGGGAGCTCTCGACAGCGCGCGCCACGGCGGTGGTCAAATTCCTCATCGAAAACGGCGTGCCGGCCAACCGACTCGTTGCCGCCGGCTTCGGTGAGTACCAGCCGCTGGACACCGACGACACTGCCGAAGCCCGCGCCCGCAATCGCCGCATCGAGCTGAAGCTCACCGAGCGTTGATCTTATTCCACTGCGGAGCAGCCCCTGCTCTGTTTCCACGCGTATGAGGAATTCCATGTCCTTCCAGAAACTCGATGATCTTGGCCACAGGCTGGAAGCGCTCGGCCATGCGCTTGCGATCCTTGGTGCCGACGAGGCAACGCATATGGCGCCCGGCGGCGGCGAGGCACGTGCCGAAGCCATGTCCACGCTGGCCGGCATGGCCCATCGCCAGGCTACGGCACCGGAAATCGCCGACTGGATCGAAGCGGCAGAGCAGGAAGATCTGAACGCCGATCAGAAAACGGCAGTCGCGGAATTCCGCCGCCACTACATCAACCTCACCTGCCTGCCCTCGGATTTCGTGGAACGCCAGACCCGCACCCGCATGCGCTGCGAACAGCTTTGGCGCGAGGCGCGCCCGAAGGGCGATTGGGCCGGCTTCCTGCCAGCACTCGAAGGCGTTATCGAGATGGCGAGGGAAGAGGCTGCTCGTCGCTCCGACGTGCTCGGCCTTGATCCGTATGATGCCCTGATGGAGCAGTTCGACCCCGGCAACAGAACGGCGGAAATCGCTCCCATTTTCGAGAATTTGAAGGCGTTTCTGGTCGATTTCGTCCCAAACGCACTGGAAATCCAGAAAAAGAAACGGGCGAAGAATCCGCTGCGTCCGCTGTCTGGAAATTACCCTGTCGAGCGGCAGCGCGAGCTCGGTCTGGCGATGATGGCAGCGGTCGGTTTCGATCTCACACGCGGCAGCCTCTCTGTCTCGCACCACCCGTTCTGTGGCGGCGTTCCAACCGATGTCCGCATCACCACGCGCTATCGGACCGACGAGTTTCTCTCTTCGCTGATGGGCATCCTGCATGAAACCGGCCACGCGCTTTATGAGCAGAACCTGCCATCCGAATGGGCGCATTGGCCAGTCGGCAAGGCGCGGGGCATGGCGATGCACGAAAGCCAGAGCCTGTTTGTCGAAAAGCAGATCGGCAGAAACCCGGCCTTCTGGGAATGGGCATTGCCGGTGGTGGAGAAGCATCTCGGCGAAAAATGGTCGAAAGACGAAATCCTCGCCCATGTGCACCATGTCGAGCGCGGGCTGATCCGCGTCGACGCGGACGAAGTGACCTATCCGCTCCATGTCATCCTGCGTTTCGAGCTGGAGCAGGATCTGATTTCCGGCAGGCTCGAAGCCCCCGACCTGCCGGAAGCCTGGGACGCGAAGATGAAAGCCTATCTTGGTCTCTCCACCATCGACACGCCGCAGGATGGCCCCATGCAGGATGTGCACTGGCCTTCCGCAGCCTTCGGCTATTTCCCATCCTATACGCTCGGCGCGATGATCGCCGCGCAACAATGGGCGGCAATCGAGAGGGAGATCCCGGATGTGAACGAGCAGTTTGCACGCGGGCAATTCGAAGCGGTGAACGCCTGGCGGCACGAGAAGATATGGTCGCAGGCATCGCGGCTCTCAACGCCGGACCTCATCGAACAGGCGACCGGCGAACCGCTCAACGCAGCGCATTTCACAAGACATCTGGAAGCACGCTACGGCAAATAGGCCGTGCCACCCGGACAGGAAGGCTTGTCAGAGCGCCGGCATCGGCACACTCTCGCCACCATGGAAGACACCGATTCCCGATCCACTGTGGAGACAGTGGCCGACGCTCTGACCGAAGCCGTTCGCACCGGACGGCTTGTTCCCGGCCAGAGGTTGACGGAAAGCGAGTTCACTGCCCGGCTCGGCGTGTCCCGCTCCTCCGTGCGTGAAGCGTTTCGCCGGCTGACGGCCGATGGTCTTCTCGCGGCGGAACCGCATCGGGGCGTGATGGTTCGCCAGCTATCACGCGCGGAGGTGGACAATCTCTTTCAGGTGCGCGGGGCGCTGGAAGCGCTTGCGGTCACCCTCGCCCTGCCGAAGCTGCATGTCGCTCCGTCGGCTCTTGTTACCTTGCAAAGCGATCTGGACGCTGCTGTCGATGAGGGCAACATGAACCGCTTCTCGCAGCTCAATGGCCAGTTTCACCGGCTCTTTCGCGAGACTGCGGAAAACCCCCTCCTCAGCGATACGCTCACACGATTGTCCAATTCGCTCTATTGGCTGCAGTTTCGAGTACTCGTGGACCGCAGCCACGTGTTCGAAACCAATCGGCAGCACCGGGAAGTGACGGAATGCGTGGTTGCCAACGACGAAGACGGAGCGCGAACCGCCATGCTTCGCCACATCGAGAACGCGAGAAAGCTCATTCAATCGCTGCCTGACGATCATTTTGCGCCACCGAAACAGCACATTGGCAAGAACGCATCGATGGCGTGAACCACGTCGATGCTTGACGTCGAGCCTCGCCTGAACGATTGTCCGACAATCTTATCGGACAAAATGGAGGAACCGTCCGCATGAGCAACAACGCCACTCAGGAATATCGCCCTGTTCCGCTTCCCGATTACAGGGAGTATCCAGTGGAGGAAATGCGGGCGCGGGCACGAGCCTTCTATGATGAGATCCGCACGCGGCACACGGTGCGCGACTTTTCAAGCCGCCCCGTTCCGCGCGACATTATCGAGACCTGCATCAGGGCGGCAGGAACCGCTCCCAATGGCGCAAACCACCAGCCCTGGCACTTTGCGGTCATCGGCGACCCTGCCGTGAAGAAGCAGATCCGCGAAGCGGCCGAAGTCGAAGAGAAAGCGTTTTACGAGGGACGTGCGGGAGAAGAATGGCTGCAGGCGCTGGGACCGCTGGGTACCGATGCGAGCAAGCCGTTTCTGGAGGAAGCGCCATGGCTGATCTGCGTGTTCGGCGAACGACGCAGCCGTTCTGCCGACGGCGTGAAACGCAAGAATTACTATGTGCCCGAATCGGTGAGCATCGCCACGGGTTTTCTGATCGCTGCCCTGCATCGGGCGGGACTTGCCACGCTGACCCACACACCCAACCCGATGAGCTTTCTCAACGAACTGTGCGGCCGGGACCCGCACGACAAGCCATATATTTTGATGGTTGTTGGCTATCCCAAAGAGGACGCCACCATTCCCCAGCATGCGATGGAGAAAAAGCCTCTGGAGGAAATCGCGACGTTTATTTGAGGCGGGAGTTCAGCCTCAACTCATTCCGCCGCCTCGCCGGGGGCATCGAACTGAAGGCTTGCTAGGTTCGCATAAACACCGCCTGCCGCAACAAGCTCGGTGTGCGTGCCTTCTTCAACAATACGCCCCTCATCAAGGACGAGAATGCGGTCGGCCTTCAGAACCGTCGACAGCCGGTGCGCGATGACGAGCGTGGTGCGTCCCTTCATCAGATGTTCCAGGGCCTGCTGCACCAGCGTCTCGCTCTGCGAATCGAGCGCCGAGGTTGCTTCGTCCAGAAGCAGGATCGGTGCATCGCGCAGGATGGCGCGTGCAATGGCCATACGCTGGCGCTGACCGCCGGACAGGGTGACGCCGCGCTCACCCACCAGCGTGTCGTACCCCTCTGCCAGATCGCTGATGAAATCATGCGCAAGCGCAGCCCGCGCTGCAGCCTCGATTTCCGCACGGGTCGCATCCGGGCGGCCAAAGGCAATGTTGTCCCCGGCGCTGGCGGCAAAAATGGTGACATCCTGCGGCACAATGGCCATGCGCGCCCGCAGAGCCAGCGGATCCGCCTGCCGAGCGTCGACGCCATCGACACGAACAGTCCCTGTGTCTGGATCATAGTAGCGCAACAGCAGTGAGAAGATCGTGGTCTTGCCCGCACCGGACGGACCAACAATCGCGACCGTCTCACCCGGCCTCACCCTGAAGTTCAGCCCGTGCAGAGCCGATCGGTCCGGTCGCGTGGGATAGGCGAAAGAAACATCCTCGAAAGCCACTTCACCATGCGCCGGCTCAGGCAGCGTGGCCGGATTGGCTGGCGCCGTGATGACCGGTTTCTCGGCAAGAAGCTCACTCATACGCTCGGCAGCGCCCGCAGCCTGCGAAAGCTCCCCCCAGACTTCCGAAAGGGCGCCCAAAGCGCCAGCCGCCAGAACCGAGTAGAGCAGGAACTGGCCGAGCGTTCCCGGCGTCATGGCGCCCGAGAGAACGTCACGCGATCCGAACCACAAGACGGCGACAACCGAGCTGAAGGTCATGAAGATGGCAAAGAACGTGAGAAAGGAGCGCGCGAAGATGGACGAGCGTGCAGCGGCGAATGCTGTCTCGATTGCTTCGGAGAATTTACCCCGCGCCGTGGCTTCTCCGGTGAAAGCCTGGAGTGTGCGCATGGCGCCGATCTGTTCGCCCGCATAGGCGGTGGCGTCAGCCAGCGTGTCCTGCGCAAATCGCGACCGCCGGCGCACGGAGCGGCCAAAGGCGACCAGCGGCAAGACGATGACCGGGATCGCCGCCACCACAAGGAGCGAAAGCCGGGGGCTCGTGACGACCATCATGCCCACCGCGCCCAATCCCATAATCACGTTCCGCAAAGCCTGGGAGATCGTCGCCCCCACCGCAGATTTGACCTGTGTCGCATCGGCAGAAATGCGTGACACGATTTCGCCGGACTGGACCGTGTCAAAAAAGCCCGGAGAAAGCCGCGTGACATGATCGAACACGTCGCGCCGCAGATCGCTCACGACACGCTCGCCAAGCGTGATGACGAAGAAATAGCGGCCGGCAGAGGCGACGGCGAGCACGGCCGCCACCACAATCAGCATTGAAAAATAATTGGCGATGAAGATGGAGTCGGATTCCGAGAATCCATGATCGATCATGCGCCGCACCGCAAGTGGCAGCGTCAACGTCGCGATGGCCGCGATAACGAGGAAAAACGCGGCACCGGCAGCCAGCCCGCGATAACGTCCGACATAGGGCAAGAGGCGCCGGAGTGGCTTGAGAGACCGCCGCTTCGCTGCCTGTTCCCTTTCGTCCGACGCCATTCTTCCACGCGCCATCGTCAGTTCCCTTTTTCACACCATGTCCGCGAGCGGCAATTTGTACCCCGCTCAACTCTTGTCTTGTCGCCGGACCTGATGTATAGGCTCGCCAACCAATTCCGAAGCCGTAGCCTTCCTTGGCCGCGGCTTCAAGTTTTCAGGATGGGTGCAATTGCCGCAAGTGCGGTCTTGGTTGTTACCCCGACCAAATTCAGGACAAGCCGATGAAAGCCGAAATTCATCCCGACTATCACACGATCAAGGTCGTCATGACGGACGGCACCGAGTATGAAACCCGCTCCACCTGGGGCAAAGAGGGCGACACGCTCCAGCTCGACATCGACCCGTCCACGCATCCGGCATGGACCGGTGGTCAGCAGTCGCTGATGGACCGCGGTGGCCGCGTCTCCAAGTTCAAGCAGCGTTATCAGGGACTGGGCATCTAACCCGCTCCAACGCAGCAGAGATTGCAAAAACCCGCCTCAAGAGGGCGGGTTTTTTGTTGCTTCCATTTAGGTTGCCGGCTTGTCGATGTGTCCGAGATCACGCTCCGGATCGATCACGTCACGCACGCGCTGTTTCAGCGTCTTGGCATCGGGAAAACCGCCATCGCGCTTCCGTTCCCAGATAAGTGTATCGTCGCAGGAGACCTCGAAGATGCCTCCCGTGCCGGGGCGCAGCGCCACTTCGGATAGCTCCGTGGAAAAGGTGGAGAGAAGCTCCTGGGCAAGCCAGGCCGACCGCAGGAGCCATTGGCACTGGGTGCAGTAGGTGATTGTCACGCGGTGCCCGGACATGCCAAACGTCCTTTGCCAAACGGGCGGGAAGTAGATGCCGGGCCAGAATGCCCGGCAAGAGCGCGGTCAGGCCGCGCTGAGTTTCGCAAGCGTCTCGTCATCGACCTCGAAATTGGCGTAGACGTTCTGCACGTCGTCGTCATCCTCAAGCGTGGCAACAAGCTTCAGGATCGACTGGGCGCGCTCCTCGTCAACCGGTGTGCCGGTTTGCGGCCGCCAGATCGCCTTGACGGATTCCGCCTCGCCGAGTGCCGCTTCCAGCGCTGTCGTGACATCGCCGATATCTTCAAAGGCGCAGGTGATGACATGGCCGTTCTCATCCGACTGGACGTCTTCGGCGCCGGCCTCGATGGCCGCCTCCATCACCGTGTCGGCGTCGCCCTTGTCGGCCGGATAGATGATCTCGCCCACACGGTCGAACATGAAGGAGACCGATCCTGTCTCCCCCAGCGACCCGCCAGCCTTGGTGAAGGCAGCGCGAATGTTGGAGGCAGAACGATTGCGGTTGTCCGTCAGCGCCTCGACGATGATTGCCACGCCGCCGGGGCCATAGCCCTCATAGCGCACCTCGTCATAGTTTTCCGCATCACCGCCCGACGCCTTTTTGATGGCGCGTTCGATGTTGTCCTTGGGCATGGACTGGGCCTTGGCGTTCTGGATGGCCAGGCGCAGACGCGGGTTCATCGCCGGGTCGGGCAGTCCCATCTTGGCTGCGACGGTGATTTCGCGCGCCAGCTTGGAAAACATCTTCGAGCGAACGGCATCCTGCCGGCCCTTGCGGTGCATGATGTTCTTAAATTGGGAATGACCGGCCATGGGGCTCCTTCTCACGGTCTTTTGAATGCAACGAAATAACGCCGCCTTATAGTGAAAATGCCGGCCAACGTCCAGAACCGCCGGCTGCCAAACATGGCGCACCGCGGCGCTTTGCCGTAGAATTGGCCGTCCAAAACGGGAGATGCCGATGAACGCCTTCCGACTGATTGCAGCCTTACTGACCATTTTGCTTTTACCGTTTGCCGCAGCGCAAGCGCAAACCGAGCGGCCAAGCACGTGTCTGGCCATGGCTCAGGGATTGCCTAAAGTGATCTACGCCTCCCTTGCTCTCCCAACAGCGGCCAGCGCGGAGGCGGTCGATATCACCTATGCGGGCCACTCCACCTATATCATCGAGACGCCCGCCGGCGTCACCATCGCCACGGATTTCTCGGGAGCGTATGGGGCCAGTCCGGTGCCGCGTGTCGTCACCATGAACAAGGCGCACGGCACCCATTTCACCCGCAGTCCCGATCCGGCCATCGAGCATGTGCTGCCGGGCTGGAACCCGGAAGGTGGGCCGGCGCGGCATTCGCTTCTCGTGGAAGACGTCTATATCCGCAACGTGACGACCGACATCCACCGCTATGGCGCCATGGAGCCGGACGCCAACTCCATCTTCATCTTCGAGGTGGCGGGCCTGTGCATCGGCCATCTGGGCCATCTCCACCACAGGCTCGACGACAGTGACTATGCGGCCATCGGCAGGCTCGACGTGGTGATGGTGCCCGTTGATGGCGGGCTGACGCTCTCGCTCGACGGGATGAGCGAAATCGCACGCCGGCTTTCCTCATCGGTCATCCTGCCCATGCATCGGCACTCCACACCCCTCAGCGCTTTCACAAGCCGGATGGGCGGTGGTTTCGAGCTCGATTTCCGTGAGGGACGGACGATCACCGTGGCGCTTGACAATCTGCCACGGCGACCGACCATCGTCATCCTGGACGGCGTTTAGCCTTACCTGGAGCGTGTCCGCTTTTCGTTGAATTGCAGACACTCTCCATTTTGCTTTTTGTTCGCAAATCCGAGCGGAAAACCGGTTTCCACTTTTCCTGGAATTGCGCTACTCAGCCGAACCTTCCGCCAGCGCCTTGTCGCGCGCCCGCTTGCGCCGCGCCATCATGTTGAGCCCCTCGACCAGCGCCGAGAAACCCATGGCGGCGTAGATATAGCCCTTGGGAACGTGGAAGCCCATGCCGTCTGCGATCAGCGTCATGCCGATCATCAGCAGGAAAGCGAGCGCCAGCATGACGACGGTCGGGTTGGCCGCAATGAAGCGCGACAGAGGCTCGGCAGCGATCAGCATCACGGTTACGGCCGAGATGACGGCGATGAACATGATCGCGATCTCATCGGTCATGCCGACGGCGGTGATGATCGAATCGATGGAGAACACCAGGTCGAGAAGCAGGATCTGAACGATGGCGGCACCAGCCGTCATCGTGACCTTGCCCATCATGTTCTCCTTGCCGTCGTCGGGATCAACCGAATGGTGAATTTCCTTCGTGGCTTTCCAGACCAGGAAGAGACCACCGGCAATGAGAATGAGATCACGCCAGGAGAAACCGTGGCCGAACAGCTCAAACACGGGCTCGGTGAGCTGCACGATGATGGAAATGGTGGCGAGCAGCGCCAGCCGCAGGATCAGGGCCGCGCTGATGCCGATGCGCCGTGCCCGCGCCTGCTGCTCCTGTGGCAACTTGTTCGTCAGGATGGAGATGAAGATCAGATTGTCGATGCCGAGAACGATCTCAAGCACCACCAGGGTCACAAGCGCGACCCAGGCTTCCGGATTGGAGACAAACTCGAAGTGACCGGCAAGCCATTCCATTGCAGCACCCCTCGCTGGCAATTGTTCAAATATAGCGTTTCGCAGAGTTATGCGTGCACGCGCCCAGCGTCAACGCCAGAAGGCAGGAACGGTTTCCTCAAGCCGGGGACCGAGCCGCAATGGGGCGATCTGCTCGCAAAGCCCGGTACGGTCTGAAATCTCCAGCCCGACACCGCAAATCGTGGCAGGGCCGGATGCCGCCTCAAAGCGTCCCTTGGGCACTTTCGCCGTGAAACGGTTGAGCGGTTCTTCCTTGTCCATGCCAAGCGAGGAATCGTAATCGCCGCACATGCCGGCATCGGAGAGATAGCCCGTGCCGCCATTGAGGATCTGGTGATCGGCGGTCGGCTGGTGCGTGTGCGTGCCCACGACTAGGCTCGCCCGCCCGTCCACGAAATGGCCGAAACACATCTTCTCAGACGTTGCCTCGGCATGAAAATCGAGAATGACGGCATCGGCCTGATCGCCCAGCGGACAGGCAGCCAGCACATCCTCCACGCAGGCGAAGGGATCGTCGAGCTCGGGATGCATGAAGACCCGGCCCATGATGTTGGAGACAAGGACCCGGGCACCGTTCTTTGCCATATAGACACCCGAACCCCGGCCCGGCGTGCCCTTGGGAAAATTCGCCGGCCGCAGGAAACGCTCCTCGCGGGGGGCGAAGGTCAGCGCCTCGCGCTGATCCCAGACGTGATTGCCTGTCGTCACCACATCGGCGCCGGCATCGAGCGTAGCCCGGAAAATCTCCTCGGTGATGCCGAAACCGCCGGCCGCGTTCTCGCCATTCACCACAACGAAATCCAGCCGGAAATCGGAAATCAGGCCGGGGAGCTTTTCCCAGACCGCCGTGCGGCCGGCGCGGCCGACCATATCGCCAAGAAACAAAAATCTCATGCGCCGCTTCTAGAGCATCGGAGGCGTGGGTGAAAAGCGCAAAAAACCTCTCACGCTTCAGTGAATCGCCGCAACCCCGTCTCGGTAAGGATTTCCGACAGGGGCTGGTCATGCGCCTCGTCGGGCACACAGTCCACTTCCTGGCAATCGAAGGCGATGCCGATGAGGCGCGGTGCACAACCCTTCGCCTTCAACCGCGCTATGGCGCGGTCGTAATAGCCTGCCCCATAACCGATGCGATGACCGCGTGCATCGAAGGCGGCGAGCGGCACCAGCATCACATCGGGATCAAGCACGGGCGCATCTTCACCCGGCCCCATGGTGCCAAAGCCCATATCGACCATTGGCACATCAGGCAGATATTCGCGGAAGACGATGGTGGTTTTGTCGAGAATGGCCGGCAGCGCGATCCGTGCACCACGTACGGCAAGTGCGTTCATCAGCGGACGCACATCCATTTCCGAGCGCATCGGCCAGAAACCGGAGACCACGCCCCCCGGCGACGGCGCCAGCGCATCCGCATGGGTGGCAAGCTGCTGCCCTACCTCCTGGCGCCACGCGGCATCCAGCGCATCACGACGCGCAAGCGCAGCTGCACGGAGTTCTTTCTTCAGATCGCGGGAGGTGTTCATGCGGAATGGTGTGTGGCGTGTCTCGACATCACGCGACGATAATCAGGCAAACCACAGAGAGCAAAGAGAAAGAGTGGCGATCCACGGCGACCGATGGAATACACGATCCCGGGAACCTACAAAGTAGGTGGGCGCCGTGTAGCCAAGCCCACGGGCGAGACCAGGGACAGCTCCCTTAAGGATCGATAAGGCCCCGGGGAATTAGATTCCTGTCGGGAAGCGCAGACCGCAGCACCAATATAGTCTTCCGCCCCCTGCTTCGCCAGAGGCATTCGCGCACTTGCGCCAGCAAAATTCACCCAATAGGGTCGCGCTCGAATTTTGAGCTGGAACCACACCGCAAGGACTGATGCGCATGCGTTTCGAAGGCACGGCGGATTATGTCGCCGACAAGGATCTGATGGTGGCCGTGAACGCGGCAATCGCGCTGGAGCGCCCGCTTCTGGTGAAGGGCGAACCCGGCACCGGCAAGACCGAGCTCGCCAAACAGGTGGCGGCAGCGCTCGGGCTTGATCTGATCGAATGGCATGTCAAATCCACCACGCGCGCGCAGCAGGGGCTTTATGAATATGACGCCGTCTCGCGCCTGCGCGACAGCCAGCTCGGCGATGAGCGCTTCAACGATATCAAGAACTACATCAAGCGCGGAAAACTGTGGGAAGCCTTCGCGGCAGACCGCAAGACCGTTCTCCTGATCGACGAGATCGACAAGGCCGATATCGAGTTTCCCAACGACCTGTTGCAGGAGCTCGATAAGATGGAGTTCTTTGTCTACGAAACCGGCGAGACGGTGAAGGCGATCCACCGCCCCATCGTGATCATCACCTCGAACAATGAGAAAGAGCTGCCCGACGCCTTTCTGCGCCGCTGCTTTTTCCACTATATCCGCTTTCCCGATGCCGAGACCCTGGCAGATATTGTCGAGGTCCACTATCCCGGCATCAAGAAGAACCTGGTGTCTGCCGCCCTCAGCCAGTTTTATGAAATCCGCGAGGTACCGGGGCTGAAGAAGAAACCCTCCACCTCCGAGGCGCTGGACTGGATCCGGCTTCTCGTCGCCGATGATGTTCAACCCGAAGACCTGCGCGGCGAGGCGAAAAACGCCCTGCCCCGCCTGCATGGCGCGCTGCTGAAGAACGAGCAGGACGTTCACCTCTTCGAGAAACTCGCCTTCATGGCGCGGCGGCAATAGGCGCAAGGCCTGCGCGTTCGTGGCCCTTGCCAGAACGCCAACCCCCGGCCAGACAGTGCCGCGAAGAAGAGGGAGAACACCATGACCGACATCACCATCCGCCCGTTGATAAAAACCGATGAAGCCGAATGGCGCCGGCTGTGGGCGGACTATCTGACATTCTACAAGACGAGCGTGCCCGAAGAGGTCTATGCCACCACATGGGAGCGGCTTTTCGACACTGGCGAATACGAACCCAATGGCCTGATCGCCGAGATGGACGGAAAGCCTGTCGGTCTGGTGCATTACATGTTCCACCGTACCTGCTGGACGGTTGGCAACAACTGCTATCTGCAGGACCTCTACGCCGATCCCACCGTGCGTGGAAAGGGCATTGGCCGGGCGCTGATCGAGGCCGTATACGAAAAGGCGGACGAGGCTGGCGCTGCCAACGTCTACTGGATGACGCAGGATTTCAACGAAACCGCGCGCAAGCTCTATGACCGGATCGCGAAACTGACGCCGTTTATCAAGTACCAGCGGCGCTAGGTCCGGCACGCGGTCTTCTTCGGCTGATCCTTCCGCATCTCTCCATTCAACGTATAGCTCTTCTTCAGATACGAGAGCCCTGCGACGAACCACAGATGAGGGAGGGGCCATTGATGGCGATGCTTCCGCTTCCTTTTCTCCGCGAAATACTCGCTGGAAAGAAATTCCGCGACAGACTGTGTGCCCTTGGCACGGTTGCATTCAAGACAGCATGGCAAAGTGTGTAACCCCGGTGCATAGACACGAGGGACAACATGATCGCGTGTTGCCTTGCTAAGCGGCAATGGCTTGCCCACGCCGGCACGACGCCGCATTGGAATTCCGCAATAGGCGCACCAGTTCTTACGGTCATCCTGCCACCAGAAACCGATGAGGGACTCCGCCGAACGTATCAGGGAATGCAATTGATCTGTTTCCATGGCACCTAATGTATGGAATTTCTTCCAACATGAGCCAAATGCTAGATGAAAGTTTTTAATCAAAATGTTCATTCCCTTCTTCCTTGAGCTGAAAGCCGCGCGCATTCCTGTTTCGCTGCGCGAATATCTTTCACTGCTGGAGGGGATGGAGAAGGAGCTTGTCTCCTATGATGTGGAGACGTTCTATTATCTCGCTCGCGCGACGCTGGTGAAGGACGAACGGCATATCGACCGGTTCGATCAGGTGTTCTCGCATGTCTTCAAGGGTGTCGAAGCGGTGTCGGGTGGCGAAGGTGTTGCGCCGCAGGCAATCCCCGAGGAATGGCTGCGCAAGCTGGCGGAAAAGCACCTTAGCGAGGAAGAGAAAAAGCTGGTCGAGGCCATGGGTGGCTTCGAAAAGCTCATGGAAACACTGAAAGAGCGTCTTGCCGAGCAGAAGGGGCGGCATCAAGGGGGCAACAAGTGGATCGGCACCGCCGGCACTTCTCCATTTGGCGCCTATGGCTACAATCCCGAAGGCGTGCGCATCGGCCAGCATGAATCGCGCCACCGCCGTGCGGTAAAGGTGTGGGACAAGCGCGAGTTCAAAAATTTCGACGATGCGGTGGAGCTCGGCACGCGCAACATCAAGGTGGCACTGAAGCGGCTGCGCCGCTGGGTGCGCGAGGGCGCGGTGGAAGAGTTCGACCTGCCCGGCACGGTACAGGCCACCGCCGAACACGGCTATCTGGATGTCAAAACCCGGCCCGAACGGCGCAACGCGGTAAAGCTTCTGATGTTTTTCGATGTGGGCGGCTCGATGGACGATCACATCCGCATTGTGGAAGAGCTGTTTTCGGCGGCGCGCGCCGAGTTCAAGCACATGGAATATTATTACTTCCACAACTGCCTCTACGAGGGCGTATGGAAGGACAACCGCCGCCGTTATTCCGAAGTGACACCCACTTTCGACGTGCTCCACAAATTCGGGCCCGACTACAAGGTCATTTTCGTTGGTGATGCTTCAATGAGCCCGTATGAAATCGCCTATCCGGGCGGCTCGGTGGAGCACTGGAACGAGGAAGCCGGCCATGTGTGGCTGAACCGCGTTCTCCAGCAATGGCCGAATGCGGTGTGGCTCAACCCGGTGCCGGAAAAACACTGGCGCTACACACACTCGATCCAGATGCTGCAGGAGATTTTCTCAGGCCGCATGTATCCGATGACGCTCGCGGGACTGGAAGCGGCCACGCGGGAGCTTTCGCGGAAGCATTGACCCCGAGGAGGCGCGTTTCGATCAGGCCACGCCCCTACGCCCGACCATACGCCGGCCCACGGGATGCTTTCCCTTCGCTTCGTCTCCTGTCTGCAGCGTTCCGGTGCATTCGCGCCCGAAAATCAGTTCCAGAAACTCCACCAGCCACTGTTTCAGGTGCCGGTCCCAAATGAGTCGCCCCCCCAGATGGTCGCGGCCCTGCTGGGCACCGGGCATGACAAAACGATGCGCGCCACGCACCACCCAGCGCTGCATCATGGCGCGCGTGAGTTCGGCATGAAACTGAACGCCCCACGCATTTTCGCCATAGCGGAAAGCCTGGTTGGGATAATGCTCGGCAGTGGCAAGAAGCGTGGCGTCCTTCGGAAGGGAGAACCCTTCCCGGTGAAACTGATAGACCATTTCCGGCCAATGGAGCAGTTTGCGTCCGGCGTCCGTTGCGCGCAACGGATACCAGCCGATCTCCACCAGTCCGTCATCATGGCTCTTCACCTGCCCGCCCAGATGCTTCACCAGCAATTGCGCGCCGAGGCAGATACCGAGAAAGGGCTTGTTCTCCCGCAGCGGAACAGCGAGCCAGTCGGTCTCGCGCCGTACAAAATCATCATGGTCATTGGCGCTCATGGGACCACCGAACATCACCACGCCAGCATGATCTTCAAGCGTTTCAGGCAGAAGATGCCCCAGCGGGGGACGGCGGATATCCAACGAGAAGCCGCTTGCCTGCAACACCTGGCCCACACGCCCCGCACTGGATGTTTCCTGATGCAGGACAATCAGGATCCTGCGGCTCGGCTCGGTCCCCATGGCAATCAGCTCTTGGCGTGTTTCTCTTGCATTTCCTGGCGCAGGATTACCCGATCCCGATTGTCGACGCCAATAAGCTCCGCCACACGCCAGACAAGGTTGTCCTCCAGTTCATGCATTTCGCCATCGGCGAAGACGATGCCCCACATGAGGCCGATGAAGGCCTTTCGCGCATCGGCATCCAGATGCCGTTTCAAAACGCTGGTGAAGGCGTAGAGGTCGATCGCCTCTTGTTCGGCTTTCTCACCAGCCTTGACGATCTTCTCAAGCTCCGCCCCCGTCAGATTGTAGGTGCTGGAAAGGGTTTCCCTGAGCTTTTCGACCTCAGATGCTTCACGAATGCCATCAGCATCGAGAACGTGGAAAAGCAATGCGGCGGCAGCCACACGCGGATCATCTTCCGGCTTCACCGTCGTTTGGCGGCTGCTGCCTGGAAGATCTTTCAGAAAGGACATAATGCTGTCGAACATGAGGGCCTGCTGTTCGGATCACGTGGAGGAGCGACCCGCCGTGAAGCGAATCGCAACATCTCAATCTTAAAATAGGCGGAAGGGACTTTGCGTCGAGCCGTTCTTGTCGTCCGGGTCCACGCCGGGGTCGTCAGGCAATGGCGGTTTGACTGGTTCGTCCTTGGATGAAGCATCTGTCTTCAGCCCGTTGACCGGGACGGGTTTCGGCTGCGGCGCGGGCTTCTGTGAACGAGCTTCCGCATCCGCTGCCTTTTCTTCCGGCTCTGCGTCTTTCGGATTTGCGTCTTTCGGCTTTTCCGCTTCGACAGGCTCTGCCTCGATTACCACCGGATCGGGTGCCGTCTCCTCGGGTTCACGCGCTTCTTCCGCACCCTCTGGTGCTGCGATGGCAGGGGCCGGCGAGAAATCTTCATCGCCTTCGACCACCTGCGCCAGCCGTTCCATGGGCATGCGCCACTCGAACGCATCCAGCTTGCCGGTGACGGGCGAGATCGGCGCCCAGCGGTCCGCCACATAGCCATCGGCGACCCAGGCGGGATCGCGCGGCGCACGCAGCGCCTTGGCAAGCCACTGGCGCACGCGGCCCTGATCTCCGGTCTCGGCTTCCTCGATGTCGGCCATCAGGAGATAGACGCTTTCGCGCGGCCCCAGCCGGGCGGCTGCCTCGCAGGACTCCCTTGCGAGCTTGAACTCGCCCGCGTCGAGCGCCGCACGGCCAACGATCAGGGCCGATTCCACATTGTTGCGTTTCAGCGATTGGAGTTTCTTGGCGCGCGCCAGACGGTCCTGCGTGGAATCACCGGGGCGAGCATGGATATAGGCTTCCGCAATTTCGGGATGCGGTTCTTTATTCCAGACGGTCTCCAGAACTTTTGAACCCTTGCGCAACTCGTTTTGGCGGAACAGCGCCCTGGCAGCGGTCACAGCCGCAGGCACGAAATCCGGCCGCAGCTTGTGGGCTTCCATGGCGGCGGTGCGCGCAGCCTGAGGATCGGCGTCCAGCACTTCGAGAGCCTTGGCGGTGAGCAACACGGCGCGACGATCGGTGACGCTCTCGCGCGCATCCTTGCCGCTCGGCTTGCGGCTGCCGAGCAATGCCAATGCCCCATCCCAGTCGCCCTCTGCCGTCTTCCCATCCAGTGTGGCGTTCACGGCCCAGTCAAGCTGGGGTGCATCTTCCACCGCCCGCTCCGCATAATGGCGGGCAACCTCGCGCTCACCCATTCGCTCGGCCTCGAGATACAGTCCGCGCAGACCCAGAAGACGCATCTCGGGATCGTCGAGCATCGCGGTGAACTTGTCGCGCGCCGCTTGCCGATCACCGTCCAGCAATGCTGCCTGCGCATCGAGAAGATGGATGAGCGGCTCCTGATCGGAAGAAATGAGCTTGGCCGCCTGCTGGCTCATGCGCCGCGCCAGACCGCCATCACCGGCGCCGGCCGCTATCATCCCGGTGGAAAGCGCCTGATAGCCGCGATCGCGACGACGCACACGGAAATACCGCGCAACCGCATAAGGGCTCGTCCAGATGCTCCGGATCAGCCACCACAGGATCATCACCGCCGCAACGATGGCCACAATTGCGACGGCGGCCACCATGAGCGAAACCTCATAGCGATAGCCCGCGAAGGTGACGACGAGATCGCCCGGACGCTCGGCCAGCCAGGCAAAGCCCAGCCCCAGAAGGAAGACGACAACAAGATAGAAGAGAATACGGAACATCTGCGCTTATGCCCCCTTCAGCGCATCGGCGAGCGCCCTGTTCAATATCTGGTCGGCGGCCTGACGGGCCCTGAGCTTTTCAGCGAAATCGGCGCCGGCCTGTTTGCCTGCCTCCGGCAGAGTCTCGTATTCGGCAAGCGCCTTTTCATAATCATTGGCAACCACGGCCGCTTCCATGCGTGCGGCGATCGCATCCGGCCCATCGCCTTCGACGCTGCCCACCGGACGCACCACCACGAGCGAGCGGGCGCTGGCCATCAGATTGTCGATGATGCCGCCACCGCCATCGCCCGCCTGGCGCGTGGTGGCGGCCACGATGCGGCTCGCCACTTCGGGCGCCTCGGCGGCAAGCGCCGCGCGGCTCGGCACACCGGAGTTCGCATTCGCCTCAAGCGGCGCCAGCGCCTCGGCCTCACCCTCGGGTGCGATGGCGGTATAGGTCTCAAGCTCGCTGGCATAAGGCGTGCCGCGCTCCACAGCGGATTTCAGTGTGGTCGCGGCAATGACCAGCGCCATGCGCGGGGCGGCATCCGCCTCCTCAGCCTGCGCCTTCAGCGCGTCGACCTCGGTCTTCAGTGTGGAAAGAGCCGCGGCGTTGTCAGACGCCGTCTGGCTCGCCGTACCGGCCACTTCGGATGCTTCCCGTACGCTGGCCTCTATCGACGAGATCCGGGAGGTTACATCTTCAAGCGCGGCTCCTGTTTCACCGCCTGCCGATAGGCCCTGCGTCTTTTCCTCAAGTGCTGCGAGCCGATCCGAGATCGCCTCAAGTCCCGGCCCCTCGCCGGCTTCGCCTGAGGAGATCGATTCGCGCAGCGCCGTAATCTCATTTCCCAGCTCGGAAAGGCGCTGCTCGGTTGCGCCGGCGCGCTCACGCGCCTCGCTCAACGCGGCCTCCACCGCTTCAGTGTTGCCGCTGGCGGCAGGCTGATCGCCCAACCTGCTTTCAAGGGCTGCCACCTGCTGACGGAGTGTTTCCACCGCCGGGTCGGCGGCATCACCGCCCCTGTCGGGAGAAGGCAGGATGCCTCCCCACTGCAGGCCACCTGCAAGTGCCAACGCCACGACACCGCCGACAACACCACCGATAGCCGCACGGCCAGCGCCGCCCCCGCCTGTGGCGGGCGAGGAGCGCTCGGGTTTTGCGGATTTCTTTTCGGCATCAGCCTTGCTGACATGTGCACCACCAGCTTTCGCTTCGCGCCCGAACCCGGCATCCTTGCTCGCGGGCTCTTCTTTGGACGCGGCGGCAGGCTTTTCGTCTTTTGGAGCGGTAGAGGGGGCGGGCTTGGCAGATGTCTCCGTCCCGGAGGCCTCCGGCTTCGCTTCCGCGCCCATTTGCGCGACCTGCCCGGCTGCCTGTTTGCTGGCTTCACCGGGCGCGTCAGGCTTGTCGACCTTTTCCTTCTTCACCTGATCGGGATCCAGATCGATGGTCACTGGCTCCTTCTGGGTTTTGGAATGACGCGTTCTCGGCGTTTTGACCATCAGGCAACTCCGCTGCAAAAGACTGACCCTGCACTATGTGCAGTGCATATAAGTTCCTATCACACCCCCATGTGTTGAAAACAGGGGCTCACAGGATTGCGGTTACGTCTTTAGCAGAAAGAGCAGACGATCTTCCGACGGAAAATCCGCAATTCGAACGGTTTTTGCGACATCCTGACCCAAAACCCCGGCAATACGCTCCGAGAGACAATAAAATGTCGCAGCTGCCAAATTTGTTCCCACGACAGACCGCTCCATGAGGCGCACAAGCTGGCTTGCACCATTGGCCGAATAAAGCAGCACGTCATCGACAGGGCGCTCGCCGATAACCGACCGGATAGCGCTCTCTGAAGGATCCAGCGGCAGTGTGTCGTAAATCTCGACCAGACGTGGGCGGTGGCCTGCCGCTCGAAGCCCTGTTTCCAGCACGTGGCGGCGCACCCGCCCGCAAAGCACCGTTATATGGGCGGGAGCCGCGAAAGCCCCGTCGATGCGCACCGCCAGCCGCTCCGCATCGCCCGCCTCGTCATCGACCACATTGAGCCCGGCAGCACGCGCGGCATCACCGGTGCGGTGTCCCACGGCGAAGACCGGCTTGCCCTTCAATGCGTCGAAAACGGATTGTGGCGCATGGCGGATCGCATTGGGGCTGGTGACAGCGACAACATCCACCGGTTCGGCGTGGATGGCGGGGTGAAGCGGCACAGTCTCCGTCAACGGCAGGACGAGGGGCTCGAACCCCATTTCAGCGAGCCTGCCTGCCGTTTCCGAAGCGCCCGGCTCCGGACGCGTGACCAGCACCCGCCGCATCTTACTGCCAGCTATCGAAGAACCGCGTGCCGGCCTTCTCGCGGATTTCCGCGCCTGCCTCCGCGCCGATGCGCACGGCATCCACTGCCAGGCCCTCAGTTGCGATCTCATGGGTCTCACGGCCATCGGGCGTGAGGATCAGGCCCGAAAAGCGCAGCGTGTCGCCGTCTATGCGGGCAAGGCCCGCGATGGGCGTGCGGCAGGAACCGTCCAGCGCACCGAGAAAAGCGCGTTCGCAAAGCAGCGCATCGCCCGTTTCGGCATGATGGATCGCGGCGATCATCGGCCCGATGCGCGCATCACCGATGCGGCTTTCGATGCAGATCGCGCCCTGCCCCAGCGCCGGCGGAAAGCGTTCGGGGTCCATCACCTCGGTCGCTATATGCGGCATGCCGAGCCGGTTAAGCCCGGCAAGCGCCAGAAGCGTGCCTTCGGCGACGCCTTCCTCCAGCTTCCGCAGGCGCGTCTGCACATTGCCACGGAACATGCCGACATCAAGATCCGGGCGCAGCCGCAGCACCAGCGCCTGACGACGCAGCGAGGAGGTGCCGAGCTTGGCGCCCCGCGGCAGATCCTCGAGCTTTGCAATGGAGCGGCCAATGAAGACATCGCGCACATCCTCTCGCTCCAGAAAGGCGGAGATTTCGAGCCCGTCCGGCAGGACGGTGGGCATGTCCTTCGAGGAATGCACGGCCAGATCGATGCGGCCATCGAGCATGGCCTCCTCGATTTCCTTGGTGAAAAGCCCCTTGCCGCCGGCCTGCGAGAGCGGGCGATCCTGAATGCGGTCGCCGGAGGTGGAGATGACGACGATCTCGAACGCCTCTTCTGGCAGGCCGTGTGCCGCCATGAGGCGCGCGCGCACCTCTGCCGCCTGAGCCACTGCCAGAGCGCTTCCGCGCGTGCCGATCTTCACCACATCAGTTTGCATGCCGTCACGTCCGTGCTAACCCGCATCCGAACCGGATGCACCACACCCCTAACGGGGATTGGCTGCGACGGCAACATGAGCGGGTAAGTCTGAATGACGCGCATCCTTGGCATCGAGACGAGTTGCGACGAGACGGCAGCGGCCGTGATCGAAAAATCGGGCAACGACACCAAAATCCTGTCCAATGTGGTTTTGAGCCAGATCGCCGACCATGCCGCCTTTGGCGGCGTGGTGCCGGAGATCGCAGCCCGCGCCCATGTGGAAGCGCTGGACGGAGTGGTGAAAGCCGCACTCGATGAAGCGGGCCTCCCGCTACAAGACATCGACGCCATCGCCGCCACGGCAGGTCCCGGCCTGATCGGCGGGCTGATCGTGGGGCTGACCACCGCCAAGGCGATCGCGGCGGCGAGCGGCAAGCCGCTCATTCCCGTCAACCATCTGGAAGGCCATGCGCTGACCGCCCGGCTGACCGACGGGATCGACTTTCCCTATCTGCTTCTGCTCGTCTCAGGCGGGCATACGCAGATCGTTCATGTGGAGGGCGTCGGGCGCTATCAGCGCTGGGCCTCCACCATAGACGATGCGCTGGGCGAGGCATTCGACAAGACAGCCAAGCTCCTCGGCCTGCCCTATCCCGGCGGCCCCAGCGTGGAAATGGCGGCAGCGGAGGGCGACCCGGCGCGCTTTGCCTTTCCGCGCCCATTGAAAGGTGAATCACGACCCGATTTCTCATTCTCCGGCCTCAAGGCCGCGGTGCGGCGTGAAGCCACCGCACTTGCGCCACTCGGTGAAAAAGACATCGCCGACATCTGTGCGTCATTCCAGCAGGCGGTGACCGAAACACTGACCGACCGGGTTGCTCGAAGTCTCGCCCGCTTCCGGGAAACGCATCCCGATCTCAAAACTCCGGCCCTTGTGGTGGCGGGCGGTGTGGCGGCCAATCAGGCAATTCGCTCTGCACTCGATACACTCTGCGAGAAAGCCGGTTTCCGGCTCATCGCCCCGCCCTTGCGCCTATGCGGTGACAATGCCGCGATGATCGCCTGGGCCGGTCTGGAACGGTTGGAAGCAGGCCTTGAAGAAGAGGAGACCCTCGGCTTCGCCCCGCGCCCGCGCTGGCCGCTGGATCAGGCATCGGCCCCACTCTTCGGCGCGGGCAAACGGGGAGCAAAGGCATGAGAACACCATGGACCATCGCTGTTCTGGGCGCAGGCGCATGGGGAACGGCGCTGGGCGCGACAATGCTCACGAGCGGGCACCGCGCCAAACTTTGGGCGCGCGACGAAGCGCTGGCGCAGGCGATCAATGCCGATCACATCAACGAACGCTACCTGCCCGGCTTGAAGCTTGATCAAAAGCTTGCTGCAACGAGCAGCATGGAGAATGCACTCAAGAATGCCGACTGCATTCTTGCCGTGACGCCAGCGCAGACCCTGCGGGCGGTTCTTGCCGATGCCGGCCCGCATGTGCCGAAGGGGGTACCCATCGTGCTATGCGCCAAGGGCATCGAACGCGAGACGGGCAGGCTCATGTCCGAAATCGCCTCCGAGATGCTGCCTGAAAACCCTGTGGCCGCGCTGTCCGGGCCGAGCTTCGCCAGCGATCTGGCGCGCGGCCTGCCGACCGCCGTGACGGTGGCGGCAAAAAATGCCGGTCTGGCGATGACGCTCGCCGAACAGCTCTCCGCGCCGCGCCTGCGCTGCTATTCGACCGACGATCTGACGGGTGTGGAGATCGGCGGCGCGCTGAAAAACGTTCTGGCCATCGCCGCCGGCGCCACACACGGAGCCGGGCTCGGCGCCAGCGCATCGGCAGCGCTGATCACCCGTGGTTTCGTGGAATTGCGGCGTATCGGCGAGGCTTTTGGCGCGCGGCCCGACACGCTGATGGGGCTTTCGGGCCTCGGCGATCTGATCCTGACCTGCGGCTCGGAACAATCGCGCAATTTTGCCTTTGGGGCAGCACTCGGACGCGGGGAAAGCCTTGAGGGCCGACCGCTGGCGGAGGGCGCACATACGGCGGGGATTGCCGCGCGCATCGTGCGCGAACGCGGCCTCGAAGCGCCCATTATCGAAAGCGTGACAGAGCTTCTCAAGGGACGGGTCACCGTACAGGCCGCCATGGAAGCGCTGCTTTCACGCCCGCTCAAGAGTGAAACCTGAAACAGGGGGAAGAACATGATCTTTGCTATCATCTGCCGGGACAAGCCTGGCCATCTGGAAACGCGTATGAGCACACGGCCCGACCATGTGGACTATTTGAACGGGCTCAACGAAAACGGCGCGCTGAAATTCGCAGGGCCATTCCTTGACGATGAAGGCAAGCCCTGCGGCAGCCTTGTTGCAGTGGAGGCCGAAGACCAGGCGGCAGCGGAACTGATCGCCGCCGCAGACCCCTATGCTCTTGCGGGCCTTTTCGAATCCGTTGAAATACGGGCCTGGAACTGGGTCTTCAACAATCCGGAGAATGCGTGATGGCCTATTGGCTGTTCAAGTCCGAGCCTTCCACCTGGTCGTGGGAGATGCAGAAGAAAAAGGGTGACGAGGGCGAGCAGTGGGACGGCGTGCGAAACTATCAGGCGCGCAACAACATGCGCGAGATGAAGCTCGGCGACCTCGGCTTCTTCTACCACTCGGTCAAGGAAACTTCCGTGGTCGGTATCGTGGAAGTGTGCGCGCTGGCGCATCCCGACACCACGACGGATGACCCGCGCTGGGAATGCGTGGACATTCGCGCGGTCAAGGACATCCCTCGCCCGGTCACGCTGGCCGAGATCAAGGCCAATCCGGCGCTTTCGGAGATGATTCTGGTCAACAATTCGAGGCTTTCCGTGCAGCCGGTGCGGCCTGACGAATGGGCCGAGATCTGCCGCATGGGCGGCCTCGACAAGGCACCCTGAGCCTTTCCCCCGTGCGGCGCATCACCCCGGACAATGCGGCGGCGTTCATCCGCGCCAACACGGCGCTGATGCGCCCGCCGCATGTGCCGGAAATCGCGCTCCATCTGGCCGATGAGGCGCATGATCTGTGGCAACGCACGGAGGAGGAGCTTGCAGAGATCGGCCTGCCGCCCCCTTTCTGGGCCTTCGCATGGGCGGGTGGTCAGGGGCTTTCGCGCTACATTCTCGATCACCCCGAAACCGTGCGGGGGAAAACCGTTCTCGACTTTGCGACCGGATCCGGGCTTGTCGCCATCGCCGCCATGAAGGCTGGCGCGAAACATGTTCTGGCAGCGGACATCGACCCGTTCAGCGGACCGGCCTGTGCGCTGAACATGGTCGCGAACGATGTGCAGTTCGAGACCACGCAGGAAGACCTCACCGGCGCAACAGGCAAATGGGAGGTGGTGCTTGCCGGCGACGTGTTCTATGACCGGGCGATGACCGACACGCTGGTGCCATGGTTCGAGCGCCTGTCAGAAGCAGGCGCGACGGTCATTGTCGGCGACCCCGGCCGGAGCTACCTGCCGCGCGAACACCTTGCCGAACTGGCGAGTTATATCGTGCCGGTGACCCGTGCGCTCGAAGACGCAGAGGTGAAGCGTACTACCGTCTGGCAATTCGCTTGACCGCTTTGTGGAGTGCGGATTCAATCCGCCCTGCTGGACATGTGAGGAGAACCCCATGGATTTCGCCGGTCTCAACTATCTCGCCATCCTCGTTGCCGCCGTCGCAGCGTTCATGTTCGGCGCCATTTATTACGGCGCGCTCGGCAAGCCATGGATGAAGGCCGCTCGCATCAAGCCCGAAGACGCCAGGATGGAACCGTCGCTCTTCATCACCTCATTCGTGGCCGAACTGATCATGGCATGGGTTCTGGCCGGCGTGATCGGCCATCTGGGCGCAGGCCAAGTGACCTTCTGGAACGGCGTTGTCTCCGGTGCCTTCATCTGGCTCGGCTTCATGGCCACGACCGTGGCTGTCAACCAGCGCTATGAAGGCTTTGGCTGGGACCTGACCCTGATCGACGCCGGCCACTGGCTAGGTGTCGCCCTTATCATGGGCGGGGTGATCGGACTTTTCGGCGTCTGATCCGTTTGAAACCATCAATATTGATGTTCTAGACATCAATACTAAAAGACTGTATATACTCTCGAAGACGGAGCGCCAATGATAACCGCAGCACAGATGCGCGCCGCCCGAGCCCTTTTGGGCATCGACCAGAAGCAACTGGCCGAGCTTTCGGGCGTTTCCCTGCCGACCATCCAGAGGATGGAGGCAAGCGAAGGCAATGTGCGCGGTGTGGTCGACACGCTTTCCAAAGTGGTCGAGGCGCTGGGGGCAGCCGGCATCGAGCTGATCGGCGACCATGCACCCAGCCACGGCACCGGACGCGGTGTACGCTTCAGAGAGCCAACCCCGGCAAAGGCGAAAACCGTCTGAGACAACGCAGTTCCAGCAAAAGTGGAAACCGGCTTTGCGACCGGAACTGCGGGAACGATGAGAACGCAACGGCGACCGCCTGCAAATCCGCCGACGGCCTTCCGCTGCCGATGGTATGAGGCTTTCCCATGCAGGCGAGCGCCACGCGCCCCGGCTTCACTGCTCTGTTCACACCCAAACTGCTGACCGTGCTGCGCGAGGGCTATGGCCCTGCCGCGCTCAAGGCCGACATCGTTGCCGGCCTGACGGTCGCGATCATCGCGCTGCCCTTGTCCATGGCCATCGCCATCGCTTCGGGCGTGGGGCCGGAGCGCGGCCTCTATACCGCCATTGTCGGCGGCTTTCTGGTTTCAGCGCTTGGCGGCAGCCGGTTTCAGATCGGCGGCCCGGCGGGCGCGTTCATCGTGCTCGTTTTCGCCACGGTGCAGGCGCACGGCATGGACGGGCTGATCCTCGCCACCTTCCTCTCCGGTTTCATCCTGCTTGCCATTGGTCTCTTGAGGCTCGGCACCTTCATCAAATATGTGCCTTACCCGGTCACGGTGGGCTTCACCTCCGGCATCGCCGTCATCATCCTGACGAGCCAGCTCAAGGATTTCTTCGGCCTGACGCTGACGGGCGCGGAGCCCGGGCCTTTCATCCCCAAATTGCAGGCGCTGGCGGAAGCCGCGCCGACGGTGAACGCCGCAGCCCTTCTGCTGGCGCTTGGCTCGGTGGCGGTGATCGTCGGGCTGCGCCGCTGGCGGCCGCACTGGCCGGGCTTTCTGATCGCCGTGGTGGCGGCCACGCTGGTCGCATGGGCGCTGGGTCTGCCGGTGGAAACCATCGGCTCGCGGTTTGGCGGCATTCCGCAGATGCTGCCTGCCCCGCACCTGCCGGACCTGAGCACCGAAAAGATCATGGCGGTTCTGCCCGCCGCGTTCTCGTTTGCGCTTCTGGGCGGCATTGAGAGCCTGCTTTCGGCGGTGGTGGCCGATTCCATGACCGGACGCCGGCACCGCTCCAACAGCGAACTGGTGGCGCAGGGCGCGGCCAATATCGGTTCGGCGCTGTTTGGCGGTTTCTGCGTGACGGGCACCATCGCGCGCACGGCAGCCAATGTGCGGGCCGGCGCACGCGGGCCTGTTTCGGGCATGCTGCATTCGCTGTTTCTTCTGGCGTTCATGCTGGTGGCGGCGCCGCTGGCACGCTTCATCCCGCTTGCAGCCCTTGCCGCAATTCTGGCGGTGGTTGCATGGAACATGGCGGAGAAGCATCAGTTCGCAGCACTGCTGCGCTCCTCGTGGGGCGACGCTGTGGTGCTTCTGGTGACGTTCCTGCTAGTGGTGTTCCGCGACTTGACGGAGGGCATTCTGGTGGGCTTCGGCCTCGGCGCGCTGCTCTTTCTGCACCGCATGTCGGAAGCGGTGCGCGTGGAGCATGGCGTTGCCTCCCTGGGAGATCAGCCTGACAATGGCGAACGTCCATACAAATCCGAGATTGCAACCGACGACGATGTGGTTGTCTATCGCATTGCCGGCGCGTTCTTCTTCGGTGCAGCGGCTGCGGTGGGGGCCGCACTCGACCGGATTGGCGGCCAGCCGAAAGCCTATGTCATCGACATCGGCTCGGTGAGCTTTCTCGATTCCACAGCGGCTGCGACAATCGAAGGTTTCGTGCGCAAGGCGCGCCAGAAGGGAACCAATGTCTATCTCGCGGGGGCAAGCCAGCCGGTGCGCAAATTGCTGCGCACCCACGGGATGCGGCCACCCGCACTCCGGTTCTACAGCCGGCTGGACGACGCCATCGCCGCTGCAAGGCGGGATGCGGCTGAGTAGCTACTTCGTGGGCTCTTCCAGCGAGTGCTTCATGATCAGCGGCATCTGGCTCATCGTGAAGAGGATGGTGATCGGCATGATGCCCCACACCTTGAAGGCGACCCAGGCGTCGGTGGAGAACATCCGCCACACCACCTCGTTGACCACCGCCAGGAAAATGAAGAACAGGCCCCAGCGCAGGGTGAGCTTGCGCCAGCCTTCCGCATCCAGCTTGAAGGCGGAATCGAACACATAGCCGAGCAGCGACTTGCCGAAGGCGAGACCGCCCAGAAGCACCACGCCGAACAGCGTGTTGACGATGGTCGGCTTCATCTTGATGAAGATTTCGCTGTGCAGGTAGAGCGTCAGCGCGCCGAACACGAACACCACCACGCCCGAAACGAGCGGCATGATGGGAAGAGTGCGGGTGAGAATCCAGGAGGCTGTGAGCGCAATGGCCGTGGCGGCCATGAAGAGCGCGGTCGCCACAAAAAGCGGCCCACCGAGACTGCCCAGCGCCGGGAAACGCTCCACCAGCCACTCACCACGCGAATTGGCGAAGAAGAACACCATGAGCGGCCCCAGCTCCAGCGCCAGCTTTAAGAGCGGGTTGATCTCCTTGCGCTTGGGATCGGCGGGATCGCGTTCGAAGACGGGTTTTTCGCTCACGCTTACTGAACTCCTGCAATCGCCTTGGCGAAATCACTCGCCGAGAAGGGTTCGAGATCGTCGACCTGCTCGCCGACGCCGATGAAATAGACCGGCAGCTTGTGCTTGGCAGCGATGGAAACAAGGATGCCGCCGCGCGCCGTGCCGTCGAGCTTGGTCATGACCAGGCCGTTGACGCCGGCAACATTGCGGAAGATTTCGACCTGATTAAGGGCGTTCTGCCCGGTGGTCGCATCCACCGTCTGGAGGACGGTGTGCGGCGCGTCGGGATCGTGCTTGCCGAGCACACGCACAATCTTTTCAAGCTCGGCCATCAGCTCGGCCTTGTTCTGCAAGCGCCCGGCGGTATCGATGATCAGCACATCGGAGCCCGCTTCCTTGGCCTTTTCATAAGCATCGAAAGCCAGCCCCGCCGCATCCGCGCCCAGCTTGGAAGAAACAACCGGAGACCCGGTGCGCTCGCCCCAGATCTTGAGCTGTTCGATGGCGGCGGCGCGGAACGTGTCACCGGCCCCCAGCGTCACCGAAAGCCCGCCCTCGGTGAGCTTTGCGGCCAGCTTGCCGATGGTGGTCGTCTTGCCGGTGCCGTTGACGCCGACCACGAGGATGACATGCGGCTTGTGCGACAGGTCGAGCTCGAGTGGCATGGCGACCGGCGCCAGCACCTTCTCGATTTCCTCGGCCATGACGGCCTGCACTTCTTCACCGGAAACATCCTTGCCGTAACGGCCCGACGCCAGCGCATCGGTCACGCGCATGGCCGTCTCAAGGCCGAGATCGGCGCGCAGCAGAACGTCTTCCAGATCCTGGAGCGTGTCTTCGTCCAGCTTGCGCTTGGTGAAGACCCCGGCGATGGACTCGCGCAATTCGCGCGATGAACGCGACAGCCCCTCGCGGAGGCGCTGGAACCATGGCCTGCGCGGCTGCGGCGCTTCCGGCTCGGGCGCCTTCTCTTCAACGCGCTCGACGGCTTTGGAGACGGCGATCTTGCCTGCGGCAGCGGCTGGCGCGGATTCGGCGACGGACGTGATGTCGTCAACCTCGCGTCGCCCCTCATCCTCACCTTCTCCCCGTTCACGGGGAGAAGGGGGCACGGGCGCCGCGTCTGGTTCTGCGGCCTTCGGTTCCGGGGCTTCGTCGGCCTCGGCCTTTTCCGCAACCTCGATGACGGGCTCCGCTTCCTTCTCCCCGCCAGCGGGGAGAAGGTGGTCCGAAGGACCGGATGAGGGGCTTGCGTCGTCGGTCGAGGGTGTCGGCGCGGCCTCGACGGCAGGCTTGATGTCGTCAGCGTCGCGCTGCCCCTCATCCTCACCTTCTCCCCGCTCGCGGGGAGAAGGGGGCGCGGGCGTCGCGTCTGAAATTTCGGCCTTCGGCTCTGGCTCTGGCTCTGGCTCTGGCTCTGGCTCTGGCTCTGGCATGATCTCAGGGGCGGGCTTCTCACCCGTCAAGGCCGCATCGGACTCTTCGGAAGCAACAGCCTCTTCCGTTTCAGCCTCGTCGGGCTTCGTTTCCTCAACTTCCTTTTTGCCGAAGGAAAAGACCTTTTTGATAAATCCAAACGCCATGCCTGCTATGCCGCTTCCTGTGTGACGGCGACCGCAGTGAGCCGCTCCCCGTCGTGGCCGGTGACCCGCGCCTCGATAATCTGCCCCGGCTGACCGCCCTCAAGCGCGGCCAGCGTGAAACCCTCTGTGCGGCCAAGCCCCGGCCGCTCGATCAAAATGCGCTGACGGGTGCCGTCAAGCGATGCGAGATGCCGAGCATAGGCGACATCACCTACGGCGCGCAGACGCGCTGCGCGCTCCTTCACCAGCGCGCGGTCGAGCTGCGGCATGCGCGCTGCCGGCGTGCCCTCGCGCGGGCTGAAGGGGAATACATGGAGATGCGTGAGCCCGCATTCCTCGACGATCTTCAGCGAATTCTCGAACATGGCGTCGGTCTCTGTCGGGAAACCGACGATGATGTCTGCGCCGAACACAGCGTCGGGCCGGAGCGCACGCACACGCTCGCAAAATTCAATGGCATCGGCGCGCAAATGGCGGCGCTTCATGCGCTTCAGGATCATGTCGTCGCCATGCTGCAGCGAAAGGTGGAGATGGGGCATCAGCCGTTCCTCTTCCGCCAGCGCGCGCAGCAGCTCGTCATCCGCCTCGATGGAATCGATGGAGGAAAGACGCAGGCGCTCAAGCTCCGGCACTTCACGCAAAAGCGTGGAGACAAGCCGCCCGAGGCGCGGGCTACCCGGCAAATCCGCCCCGAAACTGGTGAGATCCACGCCCGTGAGCACCACTTCGCCATAGCCATTGCCGACGAGCTGGCGCACCTGATCCACCACAGCGCCCATGGGCACCGAGCGGGAATTGCCCCGGCCATAGGGAATGATGCAGAAGGTGCAGCGATGATCGCAGCCATTCTGCACCTGAACGAAGGCGCGGGCACGGCCCTCGATGGATTCGACCATGTGCGAGGCTGTCTCGCGCACTTCCATGATGTCGTTGACGCGAACCTTCTCGAACTGGTTCACGCCGAAATCCGGCAGGGCGCGGTAATTGTGGGCCTTGAGCTTTTCCTCGTTGCCGAGCACGAGATCGACCTCGTCCATGGCGTCGAAGGTGCCCGGCTCCGTCTGAGCCGCGCAGCCGGTGACGATGATGCGGGCATCGGGATTTTCACGTCGCGCCTTGCGGATCGCCTGACGCGCCTGCCGCACCGCTTCGCCGGTGACGGCGCAGGTGTTGACGACGACAGCACCGCCCGCCAGCTCCTCAAGCCCGGCAGCCTTCGCCTCGCGCTTGATGACCTCGGACTCATAGGCGTTCAGCCGGCACCCGAATGTCAGAACATCCACCGTCATTCAGGCTGCTCCCTCGGTCTCGCGCTCCCAGGCCCCGGTGGCGGGGTCGAAGCGGCCGGAGAATTCCCATTCGGCGGGACCGGTCATGATGACATGATCATCTTCGCGCCAAAGGATATCGAGCGGCCCGCCCGGAACGGTGACCGTCACGTGACGGCCCGTGCGCCCGGTTCGCGCGGCAGACACCGCAGCCGCGCAGGCCGCAGAACCGCAGGCGAGCGTAAGCCCGGCCCCGCGTTCCCATGTGCGCAGGTTCATCGCATTTTCGGCTGTCACCTGCGCGATGGAGATGTTGGCACGTTCCGGGAAGATCGGATGGTTTTCAAGCAGCGGCCCAAACCGCTCCAGATCGTAGACATTGACGTCTCTCTCGACCCAGAAGATCGCATGGGGGTTGCCCATGGAGGCAACGGAAGGCGAATGCAGCACCGGCGCATCGATGGGCCCCGCCTGCAACTCGATCATGCGCGTATCGCGAAACTCCTCGGCGAGCGGAATGTCCTGCCAGCCGAACCGTGGCTTACCCATATCGACAGAGATCAGCCCGTCCTCATGCTCCTCGGCGTTCAGAATGCCGGCGATGGTCTGGAAGGTGAAAACCTTCTCGCCGGTTTCAGCGGCCAGCGCCTGCACGACACATCGCGTGCCATTGCCGCAGGCCTGCGCCTGGCTGCCATCGGAATTGATGATTTCGATATAGTTATGGGTGCCGGCAAGGCGCGGGTCATGGATCGCCATGATCTGGTCGAAGCGCGTAGCCGGATCGGCATTGAGCGCGCGCGCAGCCTCGGGCGTCACCCGGTCCGCGCGGCCACGCATATCGGCAACGATGATCGCGTTGCCGAGGCCGTTCATCTTTGCAAATGCTGCCTCGAGCGCCATGGTGGCTCCAAAACCTTTGTCTCAGGCGCCTATATGGCTGATGAGAGGCAAAATTACCAGACGAACGGCCCCATCAATCGTGCATCAGATCCGGCGCGATGTCAGGCTATCGCCACAATACCGAGGACCGCGAGAAGGAAGAGAACGAGAACCACCGCGATCAACAGTTTGGCGCCGGTCATCGCCGCCCCCGCCAGACTGTTCATACCAAGCAGGCCTGCCACAGCCGCGACGATCAACAAAATGAGAATCCATTTAAGCATTGTTTGCCCTCCTATTGGCGCTAGCGCCGGTTGAGAAGCTTCAACGTCAAAAACGGTCCCCGGTTCCCGCAGATGCGCCAATACCCCTGAGAAGGTGTTGCCAATAAGAAACAGTCACCCGGCCACGTGGCGGAAACAGGTTCTTAACCCTGGCTGGGCTGTTATAATTGCAAAAGTTCGCCACGATCTGGCGTTTCAAACGGAACTCATTTGTATTTCAGTGCATTGGACGCTGCAACGGAGAGACGGCATGCCACATAATAAGTTCGCAATTCTGGCCGTATCGCTTTTGGCCGTCGGTCTGGCCGGCTGTCAGAGCGACCGCTTCTCGCCGATGAGCACCAGGGCTCCAGAACCATTGCCCTCCGCGCCGTCTGGCACGGTAACGTCTAACCAGCTTCCGCCTCCCTCAAGCCCGACCACCAATCCTTCGCAGTTCCCTGAGGCACCTCAGCAGGAAACCCAGGTGGCAGCGCTCGACCCGAATGCGGCAGCCAATGCACCGGACGTTTCCACCGGCAGTGTTGCCGGCGTATGGAGTGTGAATGTGGCAGGCCAATCGTGCCGGGTCGCCACACCGCAGACCAAATTCGGTTCTGGCTATCGGGCGGGGCCGCTGCGTTGCCCCGCTCCGATCGACGGCGTGAAATCATGGAATGTCGAGGGCAAGCAACTCGCATTTTACGATGCGAATGGCAGCGTGCTCGCACGTCTCTACTCATCCGGAGCGGGCCGTTTCGATGGCCAGACCACCTCCGGCCAGCCCATCTCACTGTCGCGCTGAGCGACGCCCTCCATTATCCCTCGGCCAGACTGCCAAGCGTGAAAGCCTGACATGACACTGCGTGACGGACTTGTAACCCATCCTTCCGTCACGCAGCGCTACGACCACATGGTCGAGACGGGCAAGATCGCGCGCGATCCGGCACAGGAGAAAATCGCGGCGGCGTTAGACAGGCTGATCGGCGAGATCAGCGACAAGCGCCTGGCTCGAAAATCGAGCGCGCTCGGCTGGCTTTTCGCCCGGCGGAAAACATCCCGCGAGCCGGTGCGAGGGCTCTACGTGTATGGCGGCGTGGGCCGAGGCAAAACCATGCTCATGGACATGTTTCATGAGTTGGTGCCCGTAGAGCACAAGCGCCGCGCCCATTTCAACGATTTCATGGCAGACGTTCATGATCGCATTGGACAACACCGTGCGGCACTGAAAGCCGGCGAGACCCAGGAAACGGATCCGATCCCGCCCGTGGCGGCGGCGCTGGCGAAAGACGCATGGGTTCTGTGTTTCGATGAGTTCACTGTAACCGACATTGCCGATGCGATGATTCTCTCCCGCCTTTTCTCTGCCTTGTTCGACAAGGGTGTCGTTCTGGTGGCCACATCCAACGTCGCACCGGACGACCTCTATCGCGATGGACTCAATCGCGGTCTTTTTCTACCGTTCATCGGCATTCTCAAGGAAAACACCCGCATTCTGGAGCTGGATATCGACACCGATTACCGGATGCAGAAGCTCAACCGCATTCCTGTCTATATCTCTCCGGACGATCCAGCTGCCACAAAGCAGATGGACGAGGCCTGGGCGACGGTGACCGACGGACAGCCAGTCGAGCCTTCGGAACTGAAGGTGAAGGGCAGGACCGTGCCCGTGCCACAGGCCTCCGGCTCAGCTGCACGCTTTTCATTTGCGGATCTCTGCGAGAAACCGCTCGGCGCTCGCGATTATCTGGCCATAGCCGGCGCTTTCGACACGATCTTCATCGATCACGTCCCGACCATGGATATACGACGGCGCAACGAAGCGAAACGGTTCATTCTTCTCATCGACACACTGTACGATGCCGGCGCAAGGGTGTTCATCTCTGCCGCTGCTCAACCCGATGCGCTCTACACGGCTTCAAACGGCACAGAAGCTTTCGAGTTTGATCGCACTGTTTCCCGACTCATAGAGATGCAGAGCCAGGACTGGCTGGAGCAAACCGGTCCGCGAATGGCTGAGAAATCCACTTCTGTTGGAGAGCAGGCAGCGCAAACGGGCTGATCTTCAGCCTCCTCGCCCGCAGAATCCCCTGCAAGCCGGGGCGCGATCGATAATAATGCACATTTTTCAGGCAAAATTCTTACGTTTACGTAAGTCCACAAATGTCTAAACGATTGAAATTCCTGAGCAGATAAGAATCGGTTGAATTTCTCTGCCAGTATGCTTATTCCAATGAGGCTTATGAAGCGGGCCACGCCATGGATTTGCCGCGCCTTTATGGAAAAAGGAGCGCGACGAACCGCTGGCCCGAAATGCATTAGTGTGACACGACACAGGCAAAACGCGACGCGCGCATTCTTCTTCACACATCCATCTCACCACCTATCCTTTCGACACAAGGGGGAATTCTAACCACATGGCACGCGACAAGATCGCTCTCATCGGCT
Organism: Nitratireductor sp. B36; assembly: GCF_020833685.1. GTDB lineage: Bacteria > Pseudomonadota > Alphaproteobacteria > Rhizobiales > Rhizobiaceae > Nitratireductor. The sequence continues at coordinate 682,375 of NZ_JACKZY010000003.1, read as the reverse complement.
CCGGCATGATCGGTGGAACGCTCGCACACCTGGCGGGCTTGAAGGAACTGGGCGACGTCGTCCTGTTCGACATTGCCGAGGGCATCCCCCAGGGCAAGGGACTGGACATCGCCGAATCCTCGCCGGTCGAGGGCTTCGACGCCAAAATGGTTGGCGCCAACGACTACGCTGCCATCGAGGGCGCGGATGTCTGCATCGTCACCGCCGGTGTTGCCCGCAAGCCCGGCATGAGCCGCGATGACCTTCTGGGCATCAATCTGAAAGTGATGGAGCAGGTCGGCGCTGGCATCAAGAAATACGCCCCCAACGCTTTCGTGATCTGCATCACCAACCCGCTCGACGCCATGGTCTGGGCGCTGCAGAAGTTCTCCGGCCTGCCGAAGAGCCATGTGGTCGGCATGGCCGGCGTGCTGGACTCGGCTCGTTTCCGTTACTTCCTGTCGGAAGAGTTCAAGGTCTCCGTCGAAGACGTGACGGCTTTCGTTCTCGGCGGCCACGGCGATTCCATGGTTCCGCTGACGCGCTACTCCACCGTTGCCGGCATTCCGATCCCGGACCTGGTGAAGATGGGCTGGACCTCCAAGGAGAAGATCGACGAGATCGTGCAGCGCACCCGTGACGGCGGCGCAGAGATCGTCGGCCTTCTGAAGACCGGCTCGGCCTATTACGCCCCGGCTTCCTCGGCGATCGCCATGGCCGAGAGCTACCTGAAGGACAAGAAGCGCGTCCTGCCCTGCGCGGCACATCTTGCCGGCCAGTATGGCGTCAAGGACATGTATGTGGGCGTTCCCACAGTCATCGGCGCCGGCGGTGTCGAGCGCATCATCGAAATCGATCTCAACAAGTCTGAGCAGAAGATGTTCGAACAGTCCGTGGAGGCCGTTGCCGGTCTTTGCGAGGCCTGCGCCAACATCGCGCCCAACCTGAAGAAGTAGGAGTAGGCCTCCAATGAACATTCATGAGTATCAAGCCAAGCAGCTTCTGAAGAGCTATGGCGCACCGGTGGCCGATGGCGTGCCGGTGTTTGAGAAGGGCGAAGCCGAAGCCGCTGCGAAGAAGCTTCCCGGACCGCTCTATGTGGTAAAGAGCCAGATCCACGCGGGTGGACGCGGCAAGGGCAAGTTCACCGAACTCGGGCCCGACGCCAAGGGCGGCGTGCGGCTTGCGAAGAGCGTCGAGGAAGTTGTCGCGCACACCAACGAGATGCTCGGCAACACGCTCGTCACCAAGCAGACCGGCCCGGCCGGCAAGCAGGTGAACCGCCTCTATATCGAAGACGGTGCGGACATCGACCGCGAGCTCTACCTCTCGATCCTCATCGACCGCACGGTCGGCCGTCCGGCTTTCGTCGTCTCGACGGAAGGCGGCATGGACATTGAGGCTGTCGCCGAAGAGACGCCGGAGAAGATCCTCACGCTCGCCATCGACCCGGAAACGGGCGTTACGGCTGACGACGTGAAGAAGCTCAACGAGGCGCTGAAGCTCGAGGGCGACGCAGCGAAGGACGGCGAGACGCTGTTCCCGATCCTCTACAAGGCCTTCACCGAGAAGGACATGAGCCTTCTGGAAGTGAACCCGCTGATCGTCATGGAAAATGGCCGCCTGCGCGTTCTCGATGCCAAGGTCTCCTTCGACGGCAACGCGCTGTTCCGTCACGAGGACGTGGTTGCCCTGCGCGACACGACCGAGGAAGACGAGAAGGAAATCGAGGCTTCCAAATACGACCTCGCCTATGTCGCGCTCGACGGCAACATCGGCTGCATGGTCAATGGTGCCGGTCTCGCAATGGCCACGATGGACATCATCAAGCTCTACGGAGCCGAGCCTGCCAACTTCCTCGATGTCGGCGGCGGCGCATCCAAGGAGAAGGTGACGGCAGCCTTCAAGATCATCACCGCGGACCCGGCCGTGAAGGGCATTCTGGTCAACATCTTCGGCGGCATCATGCGCTGCGACGTCATCGCTGAAGGCGTTGTCGCTGCCGTCAAGGAAGTGGGCCTGAAGGTTCCGCTGGTGGTTCGCCTCGAAGGCACAAATGTCGATCTTGGCAAGAAGATCATCAACGAAAGCGGCCTCAACGTGATCGCCGCCGATGATCTCGACGACGCCGCCAAGAAGATCGTTGCAGCCGTTAAGGGAAGCTGAGCCAAGATGTCCATTCTCGTAAACAAAGACACCAAGGTTCTCGTTCAGGGCCTGACCGGCAAGACCGGAACCTTCCACACCGAACAGGCGCTTGCCTATCATGGCACGCAGATGGTCGGCGGCATTCACCCCAAGAAGGGCGGCTCCACCTGGACCGGCCAGGGCGGTGAAGAGCTCCCGATCTTCGCATCCGTCGCCGAAGGCAAGGAAAAGACCGGCGCCAACGCATCCGTGATCTATGTCCCGCCGGCAGGCGCGGGCGCGGCCATCATCGAGGCCATCGAGGCCGAGATCCCGCTCATCGTCTGCATCACGGAAGGTATTCCTGTGATGGACATGGTTGCGGTGAAGGCGAAGCTCGACAAGTCCAAGTCGCGCCTGATCGGCCCGAACTGCCCCGGTGTTCTGACGCCGAACGAATGCAAGATCGGCATCATGCCCGGCAACATCTTCCAGAAGGGTTCCGTGGGCGTCGTGTCGCGCTCCGGCACACTCACCTATGAGGCCGTGTTCCAGACGACCAATGCCGGCCTTGGCCAGACGACGGCAGTCGGCATCGGCGGCGACCCGGTGAAAGGCACCGAGTTCATCGACGTTTTGGAGATGTTCCTGGCCGACGACGAAACCCAGTCGATCATCATGATCGGTGAGATCGGCGGTTCGGCGGAAGAAGAAGCAGCCCAGTTCCTCCGCGATGAGGCCAAGAAAGGCCGCAAGAAGCCGATGGCCGGCTTCATCGCGGGCCGTACCGCTCCTCCCGGACGCACCATGGGCCATGCAGGCGCCGTGATCTCCGGCGGCAAGGGCGGCGCAGAAGACAAGATCGCGGCAATGGAAGCAGCCGGCATCAAGGTTTCGCCCTCCCCGGCGCGCCTTGGCCAGACGCTCGTTGAAGCGATCAAGGGTTGAAGAAGAACCATAAACCCGGCTTGCCACATAAGTGGCAGCCGGGAACAATGTGACTGTCCGGCTAATGTGCCGGCGACCAAGGAGCCGGAACGCGGGTTCCGGAAATCAAAATGGCACGGCAAGATCAGGCCAACGACCAAATGTCGCTCACCTCGTTTCTCTATGGCGGCAATGCCGCCTATATCGAGGAACTCTACGCCAGCTATCAGGACGATCCGTCTTCCGTCAGTGAAGACTGGCGCGATTTCTTCGGCGCGCTCAAAGATGATGCCGCCGATGTGAAGAAGAACGCCGCCGGCGCGTCCTGGAAAAAGAAGAATTGGCCTCAGGCCGCAAATGGCGAGCTTGTCTCAGCGCTTGATGGCGACTGGGGCGCAGTCGAAAAGCATTTCGACGGCAAGATCAAGGAAAAGGCAGCCAAGACCGGCGCGCAGCTCTCGCCCGAAGAAACCCTCCAGGCGACCCGTGATTCCGTCCGTGCCATCATGATGATCCGCGCCTATCGCATGCGCGGTCATTTGCATGCCGACCTCGACCCGCTGGGCATTGCCAAGCCGCTGGAAGATTACAACGAGCTGTCGCCAGAGGCCTACGGCTTCACGGAAGCCGACTACGACCGCCCGATCTTCATCGATCATGTGCTCGGCCTCGAGACGGCCACGATCCGCCAGATGCTCGACATTCTGAAGCGGACCTATTGCTCGACGCTGGGCGTCGAATTCATGCACATCTCCAACCCGGCTGAAAAGGCGTGGATCCAGGAGCGCATCGAAGGTCCCGACAAGGGTGTCGAGTTCACTGCCAACGGCAAAAAGGCAATCCTGCAGAAGCTGATCGAAGCGGAAGGCTTTGAGCAGTTCATCGATGTGAAATACAAGGGCACCAAGCGCTTCGGCCTCGACGGCGGTGAAGCGCTGATCCCCGCTCTCGAACAGATCATCAAGCGCGGCGGCCAGATGGGCCTCAAGGAAATCGTTCTCGGCATGGCCCACCGTGGCCGCCTGAACGTCCTCGCGCAGGTCATGGAAAAGCCTCACCGCGCCATCTTCCACGAGTTTAAGGGCGGCTCCTTCGCGCCTGACGATGTGGAAGGCTCCGGTGACGTGAAATATCATCTCGGCGCCTCCTCCGACCGCGCCTTCGATGGCAACAATGTGCACCTCTCGCTCACGGCAAACCCCTCGCATCTGGAAATCGTGAACCCGGTGGTGATGGGCAAGGCCCGCGCCAAGCAGGACCAGGTGTTCGGCCGCAAGCGCGAGGAAGTGGTGCCGCCGGAAGAGCGTGCGCGGGTCATGCCGTTGCTGCTGCACGGTGATGCCGCCTTTGCCGGTCAGGGCGTTGTGGCCGAGTGCTTCGGCCTCTCGGGCCTGCGCGGCCACCGCGTTGCCGGCACCGTGCATTTCATCATCAACAACCAGATCGGCTTCACCACCAATCCGCGCTTCTCGCGCTCCTCGCCCTATCCTTCCGATGTGGCGAAGATGATTGAGGCACCGATCTTCCACGTGAATGGCGACGACCCGGAAGCGGTGGTCTATGCGGCAAAGGTTGCAACCGAATTCCGCATGACCTTCCACAAGCCGGTTGTCATCGACATGTTCTGCTACCGTCGCTACGGCCACAACGAGGGCGACGAGCCGGCATTCACCCAGCCGATCATGTATCGCAAGATCCGCAAGCACACGACGACGAGCGAGATCTATGCGAAGAAGATGATCGAGGAAGGTCTTGTGACCGAAGCCGACATCGAGAAGATGCGGGCCGACTGGCGCGCCCATCTTGAAGCGGAGTTCGAGGCCGGTCAGGCTTACAAGCCCAACAAGGCCGACTGGCTGGATGGCGTCTGGTCGGGCCTGAAGAAGGCCGATCATGCGGATGAACAGCGCCGCGGCAAGACCGCCGTCCCGGTCAAGACGCTCAAGGAAATCGGCAAGAAGCTGACCGAAATCCCGGAGGATTTCGAAGCCCACCGCACGATCCAGCGCTTCCTGAAAAACCGCAAGGCAATGATCGACGAGGGCGCCGGTATCGACTGGGCGACGGCTGAGGCCCTTGCCTTCGGCTCGATCCTGCTCGAGGGCAATCCGGTGCGCCTGTCCGGTCAGGACTCCGAGCGCGGCACCTTCTCGCAGCGCCACTCCGTGCTCTACGACCAGCGCGACGAAAATCGCTACATCCCGCTCAACAATCTGGGACCGCAGCAGGCCTATTACGAGGTCATCAACTCGATGCTTTCGGAAGAAGCTGTCCTCGGCTTCGAATACGGCTTCTCGCTTGCCGAACCCCGTGCGCTGACGCTGTGGGAAGCGCAGTTCGGCGACTTCGCCAACGGCGCGCAAGTGGTCTTCGACCAGTTCATCTCGTCTGGCGAACGCAAGTGGCTCCGCATGTCAGGCCTCGTGTGCCTGCTGCCGCACGGTTATGAGGGTCAGGGTCCGGAGCACTCCTCCGCCCGCCTCGAACGCTGGCTTCAGATGTGCGCGGAAGACAACATGCAGGTCGCCTATTGTTCAACGCCTGCGAACTATTTCCACATCCTGCGTCGTCAGCTGAAGCGCGATTTCCGCAAGCCGCTCATCCTGATGACACCGAAATCGCTGCTGCGCCACAAGCGCTGCGTGTCCACATTGGCTGAGCTTTCCGGCGAAAGCGCATTCCACCGTCTCTTGTGGGACGATGCCGAGCATCTGGACGGCGAGAAGATCAAGCTGGTGAAGGATTCGAAGATCCGCCGCGTCGTCATGTGCTCCGGCAAGGTCTATTACGACCTTTACGAAGAGCGCGAGAAGCGCGGCATCGACGATATCTATCTTCTCCGTGTCGAGCAGCTCTACCCGTTCCCGGCCAAGGCTTTGATCAACGAGCTTTCGCGCTTCAAGAATGCGGAAATGGTGTGGTGCCAGGAAGAGCCCAAGAACATGGGTGCCTGGTCCTTCATCGATCCGTATCTGGAGTGGGTTCTGCAACACATCGAGGCCAAGAACACGCGCGTGCGCTACACCGGTCGTCCGGCCGCTGCATCGCCCGCGACCGGCCTTATGTCGAAGCATCTGGCGCAGCTCGAGGCTTTCCTCGAAGACGCGCTCGGCGAATAGCAAGCGACGGAGAAAAACGACATGGCGACCGAGATTCGGGTTCCCACACTGGGCGAGTCCGTTACCGAGGCAACCATTGCCCGCTGGATGAAATCGGTGGGTGACACGATCGCCACCGACGAGCCACTCGTTGAGCTGGAAACCGACAAGGTTTCCATTGAAGTGCCCGCGCCCGCTGCCGGCACTCTCGATGAGATCACCGTCAAGGAAGGCGAAACCGTCGAAGTCGGCGCGCTCCTCGGCATGATTGCCGCGGGCGAAGGCGCCGGCAAAGCAAAACCAGAAACCAGTCAGGCCGGCGAAAGCTCGTCCGGTACGAAAGAAACCCAGGAGGCAACCATGGCCGGCGGCGGAAAAATCGTCGAGGTGAATGTTCCATCGGCGGGCGAATCCGTCACCGAAGCCCAGGTCGGCGAGATCTACAAGAAGGTTGGCGACGCGGTGAAAACCGATGAAGCCATTCTTGAACTCGAAACCGACAAGGCGGCCCAGGAAGTGATGTCGCCGGTCGATGGCGTGATCACTGAGATGGTGGTTGCATCGGGTGACGAGGTCGAAGTCGGGGCGCTTCTCCTGCGCATCGAACAGGGAGCCTCTGCCGGCGCCGCAGCGCCCAAGGCCGACAAGCCGGCCGAGAAGGAAGCCCCCGCGGCGAAGAAGGATGACGATGGCGGACGTCCGCCCGCACCCTCTGCTCAGAAGCTGATGACAGAAAAGGGCATGAAGGCTTCGGACGTTGCCGGTTCCGGCAAAGACGGCCAGGTGCTGAAGGGCGATGTGCTGGCAGCGCTTGAGGGCGGCGCACCGAGTTCACCGGCTGAAAAGCCCAAGGCAGCCCGCCCCGCTTCTCCGGCCGAGGACGAGAGCCGTGAAGAGCGCGTGAAGATGACACGCCTGCGTCAGACCATCGCGCGCCGCCTCAAGGATGCGCAGGACACTGCCGCCATGCTCACCACCTTCAACGAGGTGGACATGACGGCGGTCATGGAGATGCGCAAGAAGTACAAGGAGCTCTTCGAGAAGAAGCATGGCGTGAAGCTCGGCTTCATGGGCTTCTTCACCAAGGCGGTGTGCCATGCGCTGAAGGAAATCCCGGCTGTGAATGCCGAGATCGACGGCACGGACATCATCTACAAGAACTTCTGCCATATCGGCGTTGCCGTCGGCACCGACCGCGGTCTCGTCGTGCCGGTGGTGCGCGATGCCGACCAGATGTCGATCGCCGAGGTGGAGAAGGAAATCGGTCGTCTGGGTCTCGCGGCCCGCGATGGCAAGCTCTCCATGGCTGACATGCAGGGCGGCACATTCACCATCTCCAATGGCGGTGTCTATGGCTCGCTGATGTCGACCCCGATCCTGAATGCGCCGCAATCGGGCATTCTGGGCATGCACAAGATCCAGGAGCGGCCCATGGTGGTCGGCGGCCAGATCGTCATCCGCCCGATGATGTATCTCGCGCTTTCCTATGATCACCGGATCGTTGACGGCAAGGAAGCCGTGACTTTCCTCGTGCGCATCAAGGACGTGCTCGAGGATCCGGAACGACTGGTCCTCGACCTCTAGAAAAGCCGGGCGCGGAAGGCGGATGTCTTTCGCGCCCTTGTCCATCCGGCGAGATCAGGAATGGCGATGATGCAGTCAGCAAAGACACTTCTGGTGACAGGCGGGAGCCGCGGCATCGGCGCTGCGATCTGTCGACTGGCGGCAAGCGCGGGATATCGTGTAGCAGTCAACTATGTTGCCAACCCTGACGCAGCCGAAACCGTGGTCCGGAATATCGAACAAGCGGGCGGCGAGGCCTTCGCCGTCAAGGCTGACATGGCCGAGGAAAGCGAAATCCTGGCCATGTTTGAGGCCGTTGACCGGCGCTTTGGCCGGCTCGATGCTCTTGTCAACAATGCGGGCATTGTCGACCGCAAGGCGCGCGTCGACGAAATGGACCTCGCTCGCTTCGAGCGTATGATGCGTATCAATGTGATCGGCACGATGCTGTGCGCCCGCGAGGCGGTGAAGCGCATATCCACACGCCACGGCGGCAAGGGCGGTGCCATCGTCAACATATCTTCCATCGCCGCAGTGCTTGGTTCGGCAGGCGAATATGTGGATTACGCAGCCTCCAAGGCAGCGGTCGATACCTTCACAATGGGGCTTGCCCGCGAAGTTGCTGAGGAAGGCATCCGTGTCAACGCCGTGCGGCCCGGCATCACCGATACCGAAATCCACGCCTCCGGCGGCCAGCCGGACAGGGCGCAGCGGCTTTCGGGTCTGATCCCAATGAAACGGCCTGGCACGGCAGAGGAAATCGCCCGCGCCGCGCTCTGGCTTCTCTCCGATGAGGCGTCCTACTCCACGGGCGCCATTCTCAATGTCAGCGGCGGTCGATAGCCGACGCAACGGAATTCAGGAAAGGCACGAACATGTCCTATGATCTCGTCGTGATCGGCACCGGCCCCGGCGGCTATGTCTGCGCCATCAAGGCGGCTCAACTCGGCCTCAAGACAGCTGTTGTCGAGAAGCTCTCCACCCATGGCGGCACCTGCGTCAATGTCGGCTGCATCCCCTCCAAGGCGCTGCTGCACGCCACGGAGATGTTCGCGGAAGCCGGCCATGGCCTTGCCGATCTCGGCGTTGAGGTGAGCAAACCCAAGCTCAATCTCAAGAAGATGATGGAGCATCGCGTCAAGACGGTCGAGCAGAACACCAAGGGTCTCGACTTCCTGATGAAGAAGAACAAGATCGATGTCCTTCGCGGCTTTGGCAGCATCGCCGGCAAAGGCAAGGTCAGCGTTAAGGGCGACGACGGCAAGGAACAGTCTGTCGAGACGAAGAACATCGTCATCGCCACCGGCTCCGACGTCGCCGGCATTCCTGGCGTCGACGTGAAGTTCGACGAAAAGGTGATCGTCTCCTCCACCGGCGCTCTGGAGCTTTCCAAGGTCCCTGAGCACATGGTGGTTGTCGGGGGCGGCGTGATTGGCCTGGAGCTGGGTTCCGTCTGGGCCCGCCTCGGTGCCAGGGTGACCGTGGTCGAATATCTCGACACCATTCTTGGCGGCATGGACGGTGAGGTCGCCAAGCAGTTTCAGCGTATGCTCGGCAAGCAGGGTTTCGAGTTCAAGCTCGGCGCGAAGGTCACGGACGTAACCAAGGCCGGCAAGGGCGCGAAGGTCACTTTTGAGCCGGCAAAGGGCGGAGACGCCGAAACCGTCGAAGCAGATGTGGTTCTCGTTGCGACCGGCCGCAAGCCGTACACAGAGGGCCTTGGCCTTGATGCCGTGGGCGTGGAGCTGGATGAGCGCGGCCGTGTAAAGACCGACGAGCATTTCAAGACGAATGTCGATGGCATTTACGCGATTGGCGACGTGATCGCCGGTCCGATGCTCGCGCACAAAGCCGAGGATGAAGGCGTCGCCGTGGCCGAGATCCTCGCCGGACAGGCCGGGCACGTGAACTATGATGTGATCCCCGGCGTGGTCTATACAAGCCCGGAAGTCGCCTCCGTCGGCAAGACCGAAGAAGAGCTTAAAAAGGCCGGCGTGGAATACAACGCCGGCAAATTCCCCTTCTCGGCCAACGGTCGCGCCCGCTCCATGCTCAAGACGGATGGTTTCGTGAAGGTGCTCGCCGACAAGAAGACGGATCGCGTGCTGGGCGTTCACATCGTCGGTTTCGGCGCCGGCGAGATGATCCACGAGGCAGCGGTTCTGATGGAGTTCGGCGGCTCGTCGGAAGACCTGGCCCGCACCTGCCACGCACACCCCACCATGTCGGAAACGGTCAAGGAAGCCGCACTCGCCACTTTTGCCAAGCCGATCCACATGTAATCCGACAGGGGTTTAAACAACGACGAAGCCCCGAAGCGAAAGCTTTGGGGCTTTTTACTCACCATCACCGGTGGGAATACTGTCGTTGACAGCCTCCGGCACCGTGGTGACATGTGGACCGAAGAAGCCGCTTCCTGAAATCGCCATGAAGACGAGTATGGCGAGCGCGGCGGCGATGGCGCCAATCACAAACCCGCGCGTTCCCGCCGAGCTTGCGGAACGGTGTTTGGGATTCTCGTTTGGGTTTTCGTCTTGCATGACGTCACTCCAAAAACCCTCCCCAGCACCATCACCACGATAACACGCGTTTAGTTAGCCGGAACCCTAAATCTACCGCACGCCTTCAACTGAATAACCCTGTGCACGCAGAAGTTCGATGAGGCCTTCCTCCCCGGGCAGATGCAATGCTCCAACTGCGACAAAGGCATTGCCCCTGTCCAGTATGGGCCGCACCCGCTCAGCCATTGTTCCATTGCGCGCTTTGACCATTGCCTGATCGAAGGCAGCGTAATCACCCGAACCCTCTTCCTGCTCGGGGATTGCAACACGGATCAGTGGCCAGAACATGCCGGTCTCTCCCTCGGCGTAGAGCGACACCATGGTTTCCATCACGTCGTTCAGGCCATCACCCAGCGCCAACGTCTCTACCAGGCCACGCACATGCATTTCCATGGGCAGAGAGGCCATGGCGTCCAGTTGCTCAACCGCCGTCTCAAGACCCAGAAGCTCTTTGCCGGCGTTTTGCGCATCCCCGGCGAGTTTAACGTCCAGGATCGGCATCCCGGCTTCCTTGCGCTGAATTTCGCAGGCAGGCAATGCCACCAGCGAGATCAACATCCATGGCTTCATCTTCTTCACGCTGGCGAACGAAATACCGCGCAGCTCAAGCGCATCCGCCACCGTTTGACGCTCGGCCCCGGCCAGGTGATCGCCAAGCGTTTCCTCACCGGTGAACATCATCAGTTCCGGGCGTTTAAACATGGCTGCAGCCATTTTGGACTGATCGAGAATATCCGTTGTTTCGATGACGACGCGTTCCGCCGCGTCGAATGCTTGGCGAGCATCCACGGGAAGAGTGACCACGCGCGGGTCGCTCATATGCATGGTGCCGAAAAGATAAGAGGGCGCAACGCCCTCCTTCTCGACCCGCCAAAGGAGTCCGCTGCCATTCGGCGTCTCCGCCGCCTGTCGTCGCACCTCTTCAAGCGCGGCCGGGTTCTCTGCGGCGAGTTCCGTCAGGAGGTTTGTGCCCGAACAGACAATCTCATCCGCCTTTGCCGGCTTTGCCATCAGCAGGCCGAGGACCAGCGCCAGCAGCAGGAAAAGCGGAAAGGCAGCAGCGCACAGAAAAAGGCGGTCAACAAACCGCTCGGTTGCGGTGGTGGCTTTTGCATGCGTTTTCATGGCGCCACGCTAGCGGCAAATCCCGGCGAAACCGTTAAACCGCCACCACAAATTGCGAGCAATGGCTTCAGGCCCGCGGATGGGCGGCATCGTAGATTTCGAGAAGCCGCGCCGTGTCCACACCCGTATAGACCTGCGTCGTGGAGAGGCTCGCATGGCCCAGAAGCTCCTGGATCGCGCGCAGATCGCCGCCGCGCCCAAGAAGATGCGTGGCGAAGGAATGCCTGAGCGCATGCGGCGTTGCTGTCTCCGGCAGGTTGAGCGCGGAGCGCATACGCTTCATCTCGCGCTGAATGATCGCAGGCTGCAACGCACCGCCACGCGCGCCGCGAAAAAGCGGCCCGTCGGCCTCCAGATGATAAGGGCAAAGGCGCTGATACTCGGCGACCGCCTCGGCGGATACCGGCAGCACCGGCACAAGCCGTGTCTTGCCGCCCTTGCCGGTGATCCTGAGCGCGCCTTGGCGCAGTTCCCCGACCTGGCCGCCTAGAAGCCCCAGCGCCTCCGAAATGCGAAGCCCGGCTCCATAAAGCAGCGTGAAGACGGCGGCATTCCGCGCCGCGATCCACGGTTCCTCGGCAAGTTGCCCCTCGCCCGAGGCAACCTTGCGCGCATCGGCGGCCGTTAGCGGCTTGGGCAGCGCGCGCGGAGCACGCGGCGCCTTCAGCGCAGCCGCAGCCGCTGCGTTCACCAGCCCCCGACGCTCCAGATACCGCAGAAACGAGCGAACCCCGGCAAGCCCGCGCCCGAGCGTGCGCGCTCCCGCCCCCTTGCCCCGCCGAAAGGCCAGAAAGGCGCGCAGGTCCGCCGGGCGCAGCTCGGCAATGTCGGAGAGACCCGGTGCCTCGCCGCAATGCCCTGTGAGAAACTGCAGAAACTGCCGTGTGTCGCGCTCATAGGCATCGACGGTCAGCGCCGAAAGACGCCGCTCATCGGCCAGCGAGGCAAGCCACCTGACACGGGCCTTCTGGAGGTCGGGCTTTGCGGAAATGAGGAAATCCTGGTCCATACGCGGCATTCTGAACCAGTCTGGTTAGCGAGCGGTGAAGGCGGCTTCCTTCTCCCCGCCTGCGGGGAGAAGGTCCCGGCAGGGGGATGAGGGGTTGGCGCTGACGCCGCGCTTGTAAAACTCTCGCGTATTGCGGTTTCACAGAACATGGCGCTCGCCCCTCATCCTCACCTTCTCCCCGCCGGCGGGGAGAAGGGGGCTTTGAAGTCGGTGTCCAAAAAAGCAAGAGGTGCTATGCGCCCTCAACCTCCTCGCGCAGCATCTCCAGCTCCAGCCATTCCTCTTCCATCGTCTCCCGGCTCGCGCGCTTTTCATCAAGCTCTTTGGAATAGCGCTGAAAAGCGGCTGCATCCCGCGTGTAGAGATTCGGATCGGCGAGTTTCTCTTCCAATGCCGCGATCTCATCCGCCAGCTCGTCGATTTTCTTTGGCAGCGTCTCCAGCGCGAATTTCTGCTTGTAGGAGAGCTTTTTCGAACCGGCCTTGGGCGTGCCTGCATTGCCGGCTGGCTTCGCCTTCTGCTGCTCGGCACTACGGGTCTTGCGCCGCTCCAGCTCCTCGCCCTTGCGCTGCGCCATCATGTCGGAATAGCCGCCGGCATACTCGATCCAGCGGCCATCGCCCGCAGGCGCAATGGTGCTCGTCACCGTACGGTCGAGGAAATCGCGGTCATGGCTGACGAGCAGCACCGTGCCGGGAAAGTCCTCGACAAGCTCCTGCAGAAGGTCGAGCGTCTCCATATCGAGATCGTTTGTCGGTTCATCCAGAACCAGCAGATTGGCCGGGCGTGCGAGGAGCCGGGCCAGAACCAGCCGCGCGCGTTCACCGCCCGAAAGCTCGCGGATCGGTGTGCGCGCCTGCTCGGGTTTGAACAAAAAGTCCTTCATGTAGGAAACGACATGTCGCTCCTGCCCATTGACGACGACGCTGTCGCCGCGCCCGTCGGTCAGGAAGTGAGAGAGCGTCTCCAGCGGATCGAGCGCTCGCTTCTGGTCCAGAATGGCGATGTCCAGATTGGCACCGAGCCGCAGCGATCCCTCATCGGGCTCAAGCTTGCCTGTCAGAAGATTGATCAGCGTCGTTTTGCCGGCGCCATTGGGCCCGACAAGGCCGACACGGTCGCCACGCAGGATGCGCGCGGAAAAGTCCTTGACCACCTGCAGTCCGTCATAGGATTTGGCGAGCCCCTTCGCCTCGATGACAAGCTTGCCGGATTCAGCGGCATCACTGGCCGCCATGGTCGCCACGCCTTCCGCGCCGCGGTGGCTGCGGTGTTTCTCGCGCAGCGCCTGCAACTCACCAAGGCGGCGCACATTGCGCTTGCGGCGCGCGGTCACGCCATAGCGCAGCCAGTGCTCTTCGCGCTCGATCTTGCGGGCGAGCTTGTGCTGCTCGCGTTCTTCCTCTTCGAGCACCTGATCGCGCCAGTCCTCAAAATGGGCGAACCCCTTGTCGAGCCGGCGCGTCACACCCCGGTCGAGCCACACGGTTGCGCGGCTTACCTTTTCCAGAAATCGGCGGTCATGCGAGATGGTGACCAAAGCGGAAGAGGTCCGTTGCAACTCTTCCTCAAGCCACTCGATCGTGGCGAGGTCGAGATGGTTGGTCGGCTCATCGAGCAGTAGCAGATCCGGCTCCGGCGCAAGCACGCGGGCCAGTGCCGCACGGCGCGCCTCGCCGCCAGAAAGCGTCGCCGGGTCTTCATCGCCCGTGAGCCCCAGCCGGTCGATGACCAGCGCCACCCGGTTGATGTCGTCGGCAGGCCCAAGCCCCGCCTCCACATAGGCGCGCACGGTCGCGAACCCCTGCCAGTCGGGCGTCTGCGGCAAATAACGTATGGTTGCCGTCGGTTGGCGGAAGATCTCGCCATCCTGCGGCTCCACGAGCCCGGCGGCAATCTTCAACAGGGTCGACTTGCCGGAGCCATTCCGCCCCACCAGCGCAAGCCGCTCGCCGGGGCCGACCATCAGCGAGGCACCGGCCAGCAGCGGCGTGCCACCGAAGGTCAAACGAATATCATCCAGCTTTAAGAGTGGCGGCGCCATGGTTCAGCGTTCTCCGTCATTCAGTAGATGCGCCATGAACAGCGCCCGGCCCTTTTTCAAGGTTATCGAGAGGTCGCCCTCAACGACATTGGAAAGTGTCAGAGACGATCCGAAGGGCACCTCCACGGCATCGAGCGGCCATTTCGCGCCTTCGACCGTGAGGCCGGAAAGCTCCGAAAAGCCGAGGATCGAAAACAGTGTTCCATCAGCATAGGCGAAGCTGTGGCGCCGCCCCGGGACGAGCGGCACGCCTTCCTGATGCCCGCTCGTCAGCTTCGCGGCAATGCCGCGCTCGGAGAGCTGCAATGCCTGCGCGAAATGCAGGAACATGTGGTCGGCCCGTTCGCCACCAAAGGCGCCGGCCAGCAGAAGGCTTGTCGCCCCGGCCTCCAGAGCTGCCGCAATCGCGATCTCGCCGTCGGTCTTGTCCTTCTCGGAGGGAAAGGTGCGGCGCGCCACGTCGACATAGGCATCCTCAAACCCGTCGGGCACGGAATCGAAGTCCCCCACCCAGAGCTCGGGCTTCACATCCAGAAGCGCAGCATGGCGCATGCCCGAATCCGCTGCGATGATGCGGCTGTCGGCGATTTCGGCATCAAGGGCCGGTGTCCGGGTGAGGTCTCCGCCAAGGAGAAGGGTAAATCGGCTCATGGGCGAGGCCCATATCATGCCGGCGGGCCAGCGCCAACGGCGTTTGCACCATTCACCCCCCTTGCGGAGCTGCGCACCGCGCCCTATTTTCCCGGTCGCTCTAACGGGGTGCCGGCGCATTGTCGGCTGAGAGGCTTGGGAAGAACCCAACCAACCCGCGGAACCTGATCCGGCTGATACCGGCGGAGGGATTAGACGCTTTTCACTCAGCGCCTCATTCCCAGACCAGAAAAGAGGAGGCGCAGATGCGCACCACCACCCTGCTTTCCACCCTGGTGCTCGGCACATTGGCCCTTTCCGGGCAGGCATTCGACCAGAATAAGCTCACAGTGTACACCTATGAGAGCTTCACATCCGACTGGGGCCCAGGCCCACAGGTGGAAAAGGCGTTTGAGGCGGAATGCGGTTGCGACGTGGAATTCGTTTCGGTCGCCGATGGCGTGGCACTGCTGAACCGTGTCCGGCTTGAGGGCAGCTCCACGAAAGCCGACATTGTGCTCGGCCTCGACAATAATCTTCTCCACGAGGCGCAGGAAACCGGCCTCTTCGCCCCCCACGGTATTGATACGGCCAAGGTAGAGGTGCCGGGCGGCTTTGAGAACGACATTTTCGTACCCTTCGACTATGGCTATTTCGCCTTCGTCTACGACACCGAAGCCATCGAGACACCACCGGCAAGCCTGAAGGAACTGGTGGAGGCCGAGGGTGATCTGAAGATCGCCATTCAGGACCCGCGCACCTCCACACCGGGCCTAGGTCTTCTGCTCTGGGTCAAGGCCGTCTATGGAGACAAGGCATCAGAAGCCTGGAGCCGGCTGCAGGACAAGGTGCTGACGGTGACACCCGGCTGGAGTGAGGCCTATGGACTGTTCACCAGCGGTGAGGTTCCCATGGTGCTCTCCTACACCACCTCGCCCGCCTATCACCGCATCGCCGAGGATACGGAGCGCTACAAGGCAGCCAGCTTCGCGGAAGGCCATTACCTGCAGGTGGAAGTGGCGGCACAGACGGTTGCGGGCGCAAAAAACCCGCTGGCGCAGAAATTCCTCGCCTTCATGACCGGTCCCGGCTTTCAGGACGCCATTCCCGAAACCAACTGGATGTTCCCGGCCGGAGAAACCTCCGGCAAGTTGAATCCGGTTTTCGATGAACTCGTCAAACCGACCAAAACGCTCGAGTTCCCGCCTGAAGAGGTGGCAAAGAACCGGAAGACATGGGTCGATGAGTGGCTTTCGGTGATGAGCCGCTAAGCACACCCCGGTGCCAGCCATGGACAGACGCATAACCGCAGGGCGTGTCGCGCTAGCGGCCGTCGGCCTGCTTGTCAGCGGAGCCTTTATCGGCCTCGCATTGGAAGCGGCACGCCAGGGTTCTGGCGTGCTGGATGCGTTCGATGCATGGCTTCTGCGCATTGCCCGTTTCACGCTCTGGCAGGCCCTGCTTTCCACGCTGCTCTCGGTGCTCCCTTCGATCCTTCTGGCGCGTGCGCTGGCGCGGCATCCGGCCTTTCCGGGCCGCGCCTTCATCCTGCGCCTGTTCGCCGTGCCGCTTGCGCTGCCAGCCATTGTCGCTGCCCTTGGCGTGCTCGCGCTCTATGGCCGCGCGGGCTTCTTCGCGCCATTCCTGTCGGTCGCCTTCAACGAGCACTGGCCTGGCATCTATGGCCTTTCGGGCATTCTGGTCGCCCATGTCTTCTTCAACCTGCCGCTCGCAACGCGGCTCTTCCTGAACGCGCTTGAAAGCGTGCCGGCAGACCAGTGGCGTCTTGCAGCCCAGCTTGGCATGGGCGCGCGAGCCTCGTTCCGGTTTCTCGAATGGCCGGCCATGCGCGCTGCCCTGCCCGGCATTGCCGGGCTCGTTTTCATGCTGTGCGTCACGTCCTTCACCATCGTCTTGCTACTCGGAGGAGGCCCGCGCGCGACCACACTCGAAGTGGCGATTTATCAGGCCTTGCGCTTCGACTTCGACCCTGCCCTTGCACTGGTGCTCACCCTCATTCAGGTGGCACTGGCGGGCAGCATCGTGTTGGCAATGAGCCGCCTCGGCGCGTCCTTCAGCGGCGATGCAAACCTCCCCGTCGCACCCCGACGGATCGTCTGGCATACGCCCGCAGAGACCGGTCTTAACGCAGCCCTCATCCTTGTCGCCCTCTTCTTCGTTGCAGGGCCGATGGCGGCAACCGTGGTCGCTGGCCTGAAAGCCGATCTCGGACGCCTTGCCACCGAAAGCGCGGTCTTTGCGGCCACCGCCACCAGCCTTGTTTTCGCGAGTCTGTCGGCCCTCCTGTGCCTCATCCTGTCACTGGCACTGGTCGCGGCCCGGCGCGCGCTGGAAATGAAACGCGGCGCCCTGCCCGCAACCCTGCTGGAGCGCGCAACCGACAGCGGTGCTGCCATGGTGCTCATCGTTCCGCCGCTGGTCATCGGTGCTGGCTGGTTTATTCTCCTGCGCCATGTGGGCAATGTCTTCGCCTTCGCGCCGGTCATGGTCGTCACGGCCAATGCGGTAATGGCCATGCCCTTCGCCATCCGTGCCATTCGTCCGGCTTATGATGCCGCCAGCGCCCGCCATGAAAGACTGTGTCTCTCACTTGGCATTACCGGGTGGAGCAGGCTACGCCTTGTCGACTGGCCTGCGCTCAAACGTCCCGCTGCCACCGCACTCGCCTTCGCTGCCGCCCTATCTCTGGGCGATCTCGGCGTCATCGCCCTGTTCGGCTCCGATCAGGTGCAGACGCTGCCCTATCTCCTGCTGCAGCGCATGGGCAGCTACCGCACGGCAGATGCCGCCGGCCTCGCTCTTTTCCTGGGGCTTCTCTGTCTGGCATTGATGTTCATCGCCGATCGTCTCGGCAGGGAGAAGACATGATCAAGACCGCCGCTGGACATGGCGCGCAAATCGCTCTGGAAGCGCTGCAATTCGCTTATCCGGGGGGGAGGCCGATGGCGTTCGATGCAACAATCGCGCCATCCGATATTGTGGCCGTTATGGGCCCAAGCGGTTCGGGCAAATCGACGCTGCTCAGTCTGATAGCCGGCTTCGAGAAACCCACCGCGGGCCGCGTTCTCATAAATGGCGAAGATGTTTCCCGGCTCAATCCTCACCGCAGGCCTGTTTCCATGGTGTTTCAGGAAAACAATCTCTTCGCGCATCTCACCGTCGCCCAGAATGTGGGGCTTGGCCGCTCTGCTTCCCTGAAATTGACCGAGGAAGACCGGGCAGCGGTTTCGGATGCTCTTGCCAGAACCGGCCTCGCCGGCAAGGAAGACCGCTTACCCCAGGCGCTCTCGGGCGGAGAGCGCCAACGTGTGGCGCTTGCGCGCGTATTGATTCGCAGACGCCCCGTCCTTCTGATGGACGAGCCCTTCGCTTCGCTCGGACCTGCCCTGCGTGATGAGATGCTCGATCTCATCACCGAGCTGCACGCCGCGCAAGGAATGACAATTCTGATGGCGACGCATGATCCACGCGATGCAGAGCGGCTTTGCAAAACGATGATCTTCGTGGAAGAAGGACAGGTTTCCGCCATTGGCACAACCGATGCGTTCATCTCTGGCAAGGCATCGGACGCCTTCAACCGCTATATAGGCGCGCGCCGCGAAATCAACTAAGCTCCAAGAAATGGATTCCCCTTTTGCAGCTTATGCGCTAGACGATGCCCCCGATGGGACATGATGCAATGCTGAGGGAACCAAAAGCGCGGCTGGCTGGTTGAGGCTGGTCATGCTTTGGACAAGATCAACCGGAAGGACATTCACTTGTCCAATCGAGCGCCCGCTACCATGAACTTCCTGCCGCCCGCGCGGTCATCGTCGCGCAAAACTGTCCTGGCCCTGACGCTCACCGCGCTCCTCTCCGGCTGCCAGATGATCCCGACCGACACGGGCAGTTTCATGCCATCCTCCAACCCGGTCACGGTGGACACGGTGACACGCGGTGACCGGCTGGCACGTCTCGCCCGCCAGCAGCACCCACGTATCCTCCAGACCTATGGCGGCGAGTATTCCGACGCGAAGCTCGAACGAATGGTAGCCAAGGTCGTCGGCTCGCTGACGTTGGACGAACAAAACACCGGCGCCGCCTATCGGATCACGATACTCAATTCACCGAACGTGAACGCGTTCGCCCTGCCCGGCGGCTACCTTTATGTCACACGCGGGCTCTTGGCGCTTGCCAATGATTCGGCGGAGCTTGCCGCTGTCCTGGCCCATGAAATGGCACACGTGACCGCCAATCATGGCATCGAGAGGCAGAAACTGGAGGCGGAAGAAAAATTCGCTTCCAAGGTGGTCAATGAAGTGGTGGGCGGTCGCGATCAGGCGGCGCAGGCTGCACTGGTTCGCGGCAAATTGCGGCTTGCGCAATTCTCCCGAAACCAGGAGCTTGAAGCCGACCGTATTGGCATTCGCACCACCTCCCATGCCGGCTACGACGCGTTCGCCGCGGCTCGTTTCCTGCAAGCGATGGACGCCTATCAGGGCTTTCGCAGCGTCAGCGGCGCGACGGACGCCAGCCTCGACTTTCTGGCCAGCCACCCCAACGCGCCACGCCGCATCGAGCTCGCGCAACGCCATGCCCGTGAACTTCAACAGCCCAACGCGGCGGGCAAGCGAGACCGCGATTCCTTCCTCGCTGGTATCGACGGCATGATCTACGGCGATTCCCCGGAAGAAGGGTTTGTGCGCGGACGCGACTTTCTTCATCCAAGGCTCGGCGTCGCCTTCCGCGTTCCCCAGGGCTTCATCATCGACAACTCAGCGAAAGCAGTCACCGCCGTCGGACCCGAGGACATCGCCGTCCGTTTCGATGGAGCCACCGTTCCGCAGGGAACATCCCTGACCGATTATCTGACGAGTGGCTGGGTTGCCGGGCTTGAGCCCGAGACAATCCGGACCCTCACCATCAATGGCTACCCGGCCGCCAAGGGACGCGCCAGCGCCGATGGCTGGCAGTTCGATGTGACGGTGATCCGTTCGGGCGGACAGGTCTATCGCCTGCTGACCGCCGCCCCCGCAACGAGCGGCGAACTTGAAAAGGTTGCCGATTCTGTCGGTCAGAGCTTCCGCGTCCTCAATCAGGCGGAGCGCGCGGCGCTCACCCCCCTGCGGATCCGCGTGGTCACGGTTCAGCCTGGCGAAACGCTGGCTTCGCTGGCTGCACGCATGCGCGGCGTGGATCGGAAGGTAGAGCTTTTCCGACTGCTGAATGCTCTCGGACCCGGTGCGTCACCTTCAGCGGGCACCAGGGTGAAGATCGTCACCGATCAATAGCGTTTGTCATTTGTCTTATCTTTCAGAAGCGCAGTTTGTCTCAGGCTGCGCCCCCGAGGAGCGCGGGATGCTCACGAACAAGCACGCCGCGCAACTTCTCGATCGCCCTGCTTTCGATCTGACGAACACGTTCCTTTGATATTCCGAGCGCGGTGCCCAGCGCCTCAAGAGTCGCCCCGTCGTCTGACAACCGGCGCTCGCGTATGATCTGTAATTCGCGCCGATCCAGAACATTGAGCGCCTTGGCGAGCCACACCGCACGCCGCTCACCGTCGATCATGTGCTCGACGGTTTCATCCACGGGATCGGCATCGGAAGGTATAAACTCCATCCGCTCCGCAGACGCCTCGCCTTCATCGCGCATCGGTGCGTTGAGAGACAAGTCGGGTCCGGACAGCCTCGCATCCATCATCGCCACGTCGGCGGTTGAAACGCCAAGAAGTTTGGCCGCCTCTTCGTGAATCTCGGCAGAAGTCCCCATGCTTTTCTGGAGCTTCGCCCTCAGACGGCGGAACTTGAAGAAAAGCGCCTTCTGGGCGGAACTCGTCCCACCGCGCACGATCGACCAGTTGCGCAAGACATAGTCCTGCATCGAGGCGCGTATCCACCATGTCGCATATGTGGAGAAACGGACGCCGCGCTCGGGATCAAACCGGGCTGCAGCCTCCAGGAGCCCGATATGCCCCTCCTGTATGAGGTCAGCCATCGGCAGTCCAAAGTTTCGAAAACGGCCAGCCATGGCGATAACCAGGCGCATATGAGCGACGGTCAGTTGATGCAGCGCTTGCTGATCCTGTGTTTTCGACCAGCGTTTTGCCAGATCTTGTTCTTCTTCCAGCGCCAGATATGGCGCTTTCATCGCATTCTCGATCAGTTTGCGTTCCGCCCGGTCTTGCATCATGCACTCCCGCGTTACGAGCCAGCCTCCGACAACGGAGAGCGGGCCACCAAGCCCACACGCACTGGCTTAGCCATGCGCTGTCCAAACATTCAAAGCGTCGCTGACGCCCCGTTCAAACATGCGCGGCCGCGCCAGTGGCGGACGTCTCGCCGGCGGTAAGAGGCCTTTTGAAAGCACCGTGAACAGGGTTTCTCAGGCCCAGGCAACGAGACATCACTTAAAGTAACGAGTCGGAAACACGAAAAGTTCCAGCCGCGAGCTCGTATGACACCGAACAACAAAAAACCCGGCTAGAGAGCCGGGTTCCTTGGAAAGTGTTGGGGAGGGACGTTTTACGCCGCCTCGTCCTTCTCGGCTTCCTCATTGTCGGCTTTCGCACCACGGCGCGGACCCTTGTTCAGGTTCGTCTCGATCAGGCGCACAGCTTCGGTTTCCGACATGCGATTGACGGCCGCGATCTCGCGCGCCATGCGGTCGAGTGCGGCTTCATAGAGCTGACGCTCCGAATAGGACTGCTCCGGCTGATTGTCGGCACGATAAAGATCGCGCACGACTTCCGAAATGGAGATCAGGTCACCCGAATTGATCTTTGCATCATACTCCTGGGCGCGGCGCGACCACATGGTGCGCTTCACGCGGGCACGGCCCTGGACGACCTTGAGCGCACGATCGACATAATCAGTTTCGGAAAGCTTGCGCATGCCAATGGACGTCGCCTTGGCGACCGGAACCTTGAGGCGCATCTTGTCCTTCTGAAAATCGATGACGAACAATTCCAGCTTGTGACCGGCGACTTCCTGCTCTTCGATCGTAACGATCTGCCCGACGCCGTGCGCCGGATACACGATATATTCGCCAGTCTTGAATCCCTGACGCTGCGCCGATTTCTTCTGCTGGGTGGTCATCCGCCTAACACTCCTGTTCTAGTGGGGCATGCCGGCATCGCCTCGCCTCGACGATAACCTATGCCCATACGCCTGCCGGCTTTTCGGACGCACGAGAAATTTCAAGCTCTGGGAAATGGTGACAGCCCTGTACCGAAGGCCCGCCACGCAAACCAATACACCCTGACCCAGATAGCCCCGGTCCGGATTTTGAGCCCCACCTTTCAGTGATTAGTCTGTGTGCGCCATCAAAAGACGTGTTGTCACCGGCATGATTTCGTGAAGCTACCACAAAAAGCCGAAAGAATCAAGAATTTGACGCATGTGCGAAGATGTCGCGGCAGAATCCTGCGCGATTGCCACGTCTATTTGCATTATGCCCCACGGACGTAAAGTGGGTTCAATCTCCTTCGCCGGGCTCCGGCGAAAAGTACTGCTCCAGCTTGTTTTCGACGCCATCAAATTCCTTGGCGTCTGCCGGAGGCTCTTTCTTAGCGGTGATGTTGGGCCATTTTTCGGCATATTCGGAATTCAGCTGAAGCCAGCTATCCAGACCTGGCTCAGTATCGGGCTTGATCGCCTCTGCCGGGCATTCCGGTTCACAGACACCGCAGTCGATGCACTCATCCGGATGGATGACGAGCATGTTTTCACCCTCATAGAAACAGTCCACCGGACAAACTTCTATACAGTCCATGTACTTGCACTTGATGCAATTGTCGGTGACGATATAGGTCATTGGTGCTCTCGGCTGACAGCTTCTTGGAATGTCGAGAGGTGAGGTATCGCCTTTGAAGGGCGGTTGCAAGGCCCGTTATTGCGCCGCAATCGTCGCAGGCGAAATCCCATTCCTACCTTTGGAGACCTGTTTTCGGATTCAGCCGTCGTCGCGCCACCGATCGAGCGCGCGACGCTCCTTCTTGGTCGGGCGTCCGGTCCCCAGATCACGCTTTGGCGGCTGTGACGCTACCAGGATCTCTTTCGGCGGGGCAGGCGGAGTCATGTCTTCATAGAGCAGACGTGCCTCTTCCGCGGGGCCACGCCGCGCCCCAGGCGCCAGAACACGGTATACAAGGATACGCCGGTCAAGAGAGATGGTGAGCACGTCGCCCACCTTGATCTGGTAGGCGGCCTGCTCGATCTTGTTGCGATTGACCCGAACTCGTCCCGCCTGTGCGAGCTTGGCAGCGAGTGAGCGTGATTTCACCACCCGTGCAAAGAACAGCCACTTATCGATGCGCTGCCGTTCTAAAGCTGTCCCGCTCATTGCATGGCGCTACTTCTTCAACTGGTCCTTCAGTGCAGCGAGCTTGGCAAAGGGTGAATCCGGATCGATCCGAGCCGGCCGCTCCTCGCGCGGACGATGCGCAGCTCCTTTGCGTTTAAAGCTCTGCTTGTCACCGTCCTTGCGTGGAGGTTTGCCTCGCTTTTGGGCCCCCTCGCGTTCCTGACGCCCGCGCCCCTGCTGGCGCGGACTTCCCTTGCCCGCACCATGGCGCTTTCGCCCATCGAAACGAGCCTGCCGCCAGATGAGAACCGGCTTCGGTTCTTCTTCCTCGACGGATGCATTTTCGGCCGAAGCCTCGGAAGCAGGCGCTTCAGCCACAGCCTCAGCTGCTGCATCCGCGGTGGTCTCAGCAGCCGCAGGCGTTGCGGTCTCGGCGGGTGTCTCCGCCACAACGGTCTCTGCCTCTGCTCCCTCATTTGGCTGGGCAGTGGCCTCCTCGGTCGCCGCGGCCGTTTCCGTCCCCTCAGCCACGGGCGCGGCTGATTTGAGTTCCTCGGCCTTTTGTGTCGCTTCCTTTTCCGCAGCCGCCTCGTCGAGCGCCTTCAGATGCGCGGCCACCTCTTCAGCTGATTTCGGCTCTCCACGATAGCCCAGCCCCTTGAGGATCGCTTCCATATCGTCAGCGGTCGCACCAAGAATGGACATCATTGCCGGCGTGACCACAAAGGCAGCACCGTCATAACCGCCTTCAGGCCGCGCGCCCGCTCCCGGCTTCCACGACAGCGCAGGTCGAATAAGATCTGCAAGGCGCTCAAGAATATCGACACGCACCGCACGGCGACCGAGATTGCGATAGCCCGCGAGCCCGTAAAACGCCTTTTCAAAGGTCGGATCGGTGACGATAGACGTGCGCCCCGCGGCAAGCGCGTTCACGACATCCCCATAGCCCGACTTGTCTTTAGCGTCGTTTTTCAGCGCCCACAGAAGTGTCAGAAGCCCTGCAGGAGCGGGTTTGATCAGCGCAGGAACAAAGATGTGATAAGCGCCAAAGCGCACGCCAAGGCGGCGCAACGAGGCGCGCGCGTCCTGATCGAGAGCGCGAACGTCTTCGGCCACATTGCGGCGATTGAGCACGCCGAAATTCTCGGCAAGCTGGAAGGCGATCCCGCGCGCCATTCCCGAAAGACTTTCAGTGTTGCGAAGGTCCACCAAGGGCTTCAGTAGCGACTCGATCTGATATGTCACAAAGCGTTCGGCACGGGCAGCCACCTTGTCGCGTGCCGGCCCGGTAAGCTGCTCATCTGCCAGGAGCACCACACGCGGCTTTAATGCATCCTCGCCAGCCACCAGGGTTGCGATAGGCTGTCCGAGCCAACGCAGCAGACCATCAGAATCGAGCGCCAGATCTCCATTGCCCGATGAGGCAAAACGCTCCGCACGAGCTTCATACTCGGCCGCGAGCGCTTTTTGCGCGGCTGCCTTGACGGCGCGCGCATCCTCGCCCTCCGCCGAACGGTCGGCAGTAAAGCGGAACCCTAGCATCTCACCAACATGGTGCCCCTCGACAAGGACTTCGCCAACGGGGCTGATTTCTGCTTCCGGCATTGCATTCTCTCTCAGGCGCTTCATGAGCACGGAAGTCCTGCGGTCCACAAAGCGTTTCGTCAATCGCTCATGCAGCGCATCGGACAAACTGTCCTCAATCTCTCGTGTTTTTTCTTGCCAGTGTGTCGCATCGGCCAACCAACCGGGCCGATGCGAGACAAATGTCCATGTGCGGATCTGCGCGATCCGCTGCGATAAAGTGTCGATGTCCCCCTCGGTAGACGAGGCACGTTTGACCTGTTCAGCCATATAGTCTTCATCGACATGGCCCATTCGCGCCAGATCAGAAAAGACTGCACCAACAATTTCCGCGTGCTGGGCCGGTGCTATACGCCGGTAATCGGGCAGCACACAGGCTTCCCACAGAAGCCCGACGCGTTCGCGCCCTTCCGCCAGCTTGCGTATGTCCTCATCCCGCGACAGAAATTCGAGCACTTTGGCATCCGCAGCAGGCAGTGCGCGAGTGAGCCCCTCAACCGGAGGCGGCATATCGAGAGATGCCTTGAGAGCATCAACGCTTGAAAAGTCGAACGCGGCCGTGCGCCATTGCAGCACCTTGACCGGATCAAACTCATGCGCCTCGATACGATGGACCAGCTCATCGGCGAATGGGTCCACCTGGCCCGTCACACCAAAGGTTCCGTCCCTCAAATGTCGGCCTGCACGTCCGGCGATCTGGCCGAGTTCCGACGGATTGAGGTCGCGATACTGGAAACCGTCGAACTTGCGGTTTTGCGCAAAGGCAACGTGGTCCACATCGAGGTTGAGCCCCATGCCGATGGCATCCGTCGCCACCAGATAGTCAACATCGCCGGATTGATAGAGCGCCACCTGCGCATTTCGGGTGCGCGGGCTCAACGCGCCAAGCACCACGGCGACACCGCCGCGCTGGCGGCGGATCAGTTCGCCGATCGCATAAACCTCATCGGAGGAAAAGGCCACGATGGCCGAGCGACGCGGCAGCCGCGTGATCTTGCGCGAACCGGAATAGGTAAGCACCGACATGCGCGGCCGGGTTATGACCGAAAGGCCCGGTAGCAGCTTTTCCAGGATGCCGCGCATCGTGCCGGCACCCAGCAGCAGCGTTTCCTCGCGGCCCCGCAGGTGCAGGATGCGGTCGGTGAAGATATGCCCGCGCTCGAGATCAGCGGCAAGCTGCACTTCGTCGATGGCGACAAAGGCCACATCCGCCTCACGCGGCATTGCCTCCACAGTACACACCGAGAAGCGCGCGCCCGGCGGCGATATCTTTTCCTCGCCGGTGATCAACGCCACATGCTGCTCACCCACTTTGGCGACAACACGCGTGTAAACCTCGCGAGCCAACAGGCGCAGTGGCAGGCCTATTATCCCGCTCGAATGCGCCACCATACGCTCAATGGCGAGATGCGTCTTGCCCGTGTTGGTAGGGCCGAGGATGGCTGTGACGTTGCGCCCCGAAAGTGTCCGGGGACTGGCATTCTGATTCTGGAAATTCATAGGGCCCGGAAAGCCGTCTACCTCAGCGAAAAAAGGCGAGCACACGGGTTAGCACGCTTTGCCTTCGCATTCCAAGGCAAGACTGACACTCCGCCGACAAAGCCTGCCCAAACGGGGAGGAGAAAAATTCGCTTGTTAAGGTTTGGAACGAGTCTGGAACGAATCAGCGACGAATCACTCACTTCGAGTGTTTCCCGTTTTGTTCACCCCAATATGCTGTGCATCGCTCAGCACGTGGGCCTACATGCTGAATCGGCACCTTGCCCAAATGGTATGAAACCGGGGATGAGCGTTAACTTTTGAGCGAAAGGCAGAGGACCGCGTCTCTTCTTCCCGAACAAGCATAAGATTTCGTTAGGAAAATTTGCTGAGCGGTTAACGGGTTTTCGACGCTTCGAAGACCCACGCGTTAACACTTCGACCAAACCCGGAACGAATCGGCGACGAATCAGTGATGCCGAAATGTTCCTGATACGTTCGCCACTACATCTGGTGTTTTCCACCAGCTGTCGACAGATAAGGAACAGCTTATCCACAGGGCCGGAGTGTCAGGATGAATGCCGCGTTAACCAAATTGCTTCAATTTGATACAGAGATACGCAAAGCACGACGCTCGCTTTTCTCCACAGCACCGGGTCACTCAGCCGCGCAATGCAGCAGTTTTTCCTTCAGACGAAGTACTGTCCGCCATTGACCGTCAATGTCGACCCGGTCATGAACCCGGCCTCGTCCGAAACCAGAAAAAGCACGGATCTTGCAATCTCCGAGGCCTCGCCCAACCGCCCCACCGGGATCTGGGCGATGATTTTCTCGCGCACGGCTTCCGGCACAGCCATCACCATGTCTGTGGCGATATAGCCCGGGCAGATCGCGTTCACTGTCACGTTGAAGCGCGCCCCCTCCTGGGCCAATGCCTTGGTGAAACCGATCTCGCCGGCCTTGGCCGCCGAGTAGTTGGCCTGCCCCATCTGGCCCTTCTGACCGTTGATGGAAGATATATTGACGATGCGACCGAACCTGCGTGACCGCATACCGGCAAAAACCTGATGCGTCATGTTGAAGACGCCGTTGAGATTGACATCGACAACCGCGCGCCAGTCTTCCACCGTCATCTTGTGGAACATCACATCCCGCGTGATTCCGGCATTGTTGACCAGAACGTCCACCGGCCCGAGATCGGCTTCGATCTTCGCAACACCTTCGGCACAGGCATCATAATCGGCGATCGACCATTTGTAGGCGGCAATGCCGGTTTCCTCGGCAAACCGCGCCGCCGCCTCGTCATTGCCCGCGTAATTCACCGCGACCCGATAGCCAGCATCCCTGAGGGCTGTTGCTATTGCCGCGCCAATGCCACGAGTTCCACCGGTAACAAGTCCCGTCTTCATGCAGGTCGCCTCCCTGAAAATGAATCGTCCCCGCCGCCTTCGCCCCATTGTGCCTGAGCGATAAGCCGGCTGGCACGCGACGTCTGCCGCCGCGTGCCGGCAAACAATCTACAGCGCTTCCACGCACATGGCGACGCCCATTCCGCCGCCAATGCAAAGCGTCGCCAGCCCCTTCTTCGCGCCCCGGCGGCGCATCTCGAAGGCCAGCGTGTTGAAAATGCGTGTGCCCGAAGCTCCGATCGGATGGCCGATGGCGATCGCTCCGCCATTCACGTTCACGATCTCCAGGTTCCAGCCCATATCCTTGTTCACGGCACAGGCCTGTGCGGCAAAGGCCTCGTTGGCTTCGACCAGATCGAGATCTTCCGCCTTCCAGCCTGCCTTTTCCAGCGCACGGCGCGAAGCGGGGATCGGCCCCGTGCCCATGATCGCCGGATCGACACCTGCCGTTGCCCAGGACGCGATGCGTACGAGCGGCGTCAAACCACGGCGCTCCGCCTCGCTTTCGCGCATCAGAACCACTGCAGCAGCACCGTCATTGATGCCTGATGCATTGGCCGCCGTCACGGTGCCCTCTTTGTCGAAGGCCGGACGCAGCTTCTGCATACCCTCAAGGGTCGCGCCATGACGGATATACTCATCCTCCGAAATGACCGTCTCCCCCTTGCGGCTCTTCACGGTCACGGGCACGATCTCGTCCTTGAAACGCCCGGCCTTCTGAGCGGCCTCCGCCTTGTTCTGCGAGGCGAGCGCAAAGGCGTCCTGCTCCTCACGCGTGATCTGAAACTGCCGCGCCACATTCTCCGCCGTGATACCCATATGATAGCCGTTAAAGGCATCCCAAAGGCCGTCGCGGATCATCGTGTCGATCATGGCGTAATCGCCCATCTTCACCCCGGCACGCAGATAGGCGCAATGCGGCGAGAGCGTCATGGATTCCTGCCCGCCGGCCACGATGATGTCGGCATCGCCCGTAGCGATCTGCTGCATTCCGATGGCGATGGTGCGCAAGCCCGAACCGCAGACCTGATTGAGCACCCAGGCGGTTGTCTCCTTCGGCAGGCCGGCTGCGACCGAAGCCTGACGTGCCGGGTTCTGCCCCTGGCCCGCGGTCAGCACCTGACCGAGAATGACCTCATTCACCTCTTCAGGCGCCACGCCAGCGCGTGAAAGCGCTTCCTTGATGGCAGTGGCGCCCAGTTCGTGCGCTGGCACGGTGGCAAACGATCCGTTGAAAGAACCGACCGGTGTCCGAGCGGCACTGGCGACGACGATGGCTTCAGCTGTCGACATGAAGACTTCTCCCGTGAAAAGGCGATACGTAAAATTGTGCAGCCCGTGCAACGGACTGACTTCATCCGCATTTGTCGCGGCTAATAAGTGACGAGTCAAACGGTAGTGTGCAGCGCAACAACTGTTGCGCGTCGCCGAAGAAAAGCGACCGCGTCTTCGCCCCTGCGAAAACCGCTTTCATTCGACCGGATTTTGCGCATATCCTGCCCCTGGTCCTTGAATCCAGGGCATCGTTATTCCAGGTCGACGGAAGAGACGACCGGAAGCGACGCCATAGACACCGTGCTACGGGGAGGTCAGTAATGCCAGCCAAGGACGACCCGATCGTCATCAAGAAATACGCCAATCGCCGTCTCTACAACACCGGCACCAGCACCTATGTGACGCTGGAAGATCTCGCTGAAATGGTGAAACGCGATGAAAATTTCGTCGTGCAGGACGCCAAATCCGGCGACGACATCACCCATTCGGTTCTGACCCAGATCATTTTTGAATTGGAGAATGACCGCAACGGACAGAACATGCTGCCCGTATCCTTCTTGCGCCAGCTCATCGCCTTTTACGGCGATCAGATGCAGATGGTTGTTCCAAGCTTTCTCGAACAATCCATGATGGCCTTCTCGAAAGAGCAGGAGCGCATGCGTGAGCAGATGAACAAGGCCTTTGGGACCTCCTCAATGGACATGATGGGCATGTCAGCTCCAATGAAAATGGTGGAAGAGCAGACACGCCGAAACATCGAGATGTTTCAAAATGCAATGCGCATGTTCACACCGATGTCTGGCGCTTCCGAGCCACCCGCGGCTCCGGAAAGGGACGCGGGCAATGACACGCACCGCTCCGACGATCTGAAAGATTTACGAGAGCAGATTGCCGCGATGCAACGCAAGATTGATTCAATGGGCGATTCCTGACCTGAAGCTCTTTCCCAACTGAACTTCCCTTCGGACTGCACGAGATGACCGACCCTGTGCGCGACCGGCATTCTATGCTTTCAGGCCTGACGCCGGTGCTGAGTGAGGGCATCTATGTTTTCTGCAGCGTCCCCCGCCAGGATACCTCTGAGACGCTCATCAAGGACGCGCTCTGCGTTTTCAAGGAAGAGGAGGGAACGACGCTGGTCGTCTCCCTGCAAAGCGCCAGGGCACATGGCTTCGACACAGATATGCCGATGCGCCGGATCGTCCTTGGCGTCTATTCGGCGCTAGACGGTGTGGGGCTAACCGCTTCCGTGGCCACGGCGCTGGCAGAGGAAGGCATTCCTTGCAATGTGATCGCTGCTTTCCATCACGACCATGTATTCGTGCCCGAACAGCTCGCGGAAAAAGCCCTTTCTGTCCTTCACGACGTTCAGCAGCGCGCTGAGGTGAATGCGGCAAATGGGTAGCCCAAACGAAAAAGGCCGGTCGAAGACCGGCCTTTCCGCAATTCACTAGAGAAAGTCGCTTATGCGTCCTTCGGCTCCAGAACCTGGCGACCGCGATACATGCCGGTCTTCAGGTCGATGTGGTGCGGACGACGCAGCTCGCCCGAATTCTTGTCTTCGACATAGGTCGGTGCCTTGATGGCATCGGCCGAGCGGCGCATGCCGCGCTTCGAAGGCGTCGTTTTCCTTTTTGGTACAGCCATTGTCCTGCTCCGCTAATCGGTCAAAGGCCGTTGCGGCCCCTTGATCCAGGGCCCAGCATCTCGGCCGGGAATTGGAAGTCGGCGTGCCTATACACGTCAAAACGGCCTTTGGCCAGTGGGTCGCAATGCATTTTTTTTGGAGAATTGCTGCAATCAGGGTTTCAGACACCCCACATAACCGCCAGCCTTGCGCGCCCGCTGCTCGATATTTGCAGCGAGCCTGTTGAGGCCGCCGGATGGCTTTGCCGGATTGCGCTCCAGCGGATTGGGCAACGTCACTGCCAACAAAGCGGCCTGGCGGCGCGTAAGCTCGGAAGCCCGCCGCCCGAAGTAATGTTGCGCCGCAGCCTCCGCGCCGTAAATGTTCGGGCCCCATTCGACAATGTTCAGATAAATTTCAAGGATACGTCGCTTGGAAAGGACAAGATCGAGGTAAACCGCCAACGGAAGCTCCAGACCTTTGCGCACGAAGGATCGGCCCTGCCAGAGATAAAGATTCTTCACGGTCTGCATTGGTATGGTGGAAGCTCCCCGCGCCTTTTCGCCCGACAGCGCATCGTTGATGACGAGGTTCAGCGCGGCCCAGTCGATCCCGTCATGCGCACAGAACTGCCCGTCCTCCGACATCACAACAGAGTGCTGGATTAGCGTTCCCATTTCATCGAGCGCAGTCCAGCGGCGGTCATATCCTTGAAGCGTCGCCAGATCGCGCATCATCAATGTGGAAAGAGGGTGAACGAACGGGACCTTGTACAAAAGCGTCAATCCGGCCGGTATCAGGGCCAGCACCACGAGGATGGTCACAACAAGGCGGAAAAACCGTCTTCTCCATCCACGGGCGGTTCCTGCCCGCGCTTTACCGCTACGGCCACGACGCCGGCTGCCCATGGTCGACGGCTTTTTTTCGGGATCGACTGTCGGGCCGCTCAATCCTGTTTCCCCGCATTTGAAACGCCATAACACTGCTTTCCGCATAGCGCTCCAATGCCTGCGGCGCAATGGCACCAACAATCGGACTTGACCCCGACGCCCAATAACGGCATCGCTCCGGGCATGGAAGAGACACTGCCCCTCCCCTTCGAGATTAAACTGGCCGCCGGCGCGAGTCTGGTCGAGAGCACGCTGCGCGACCTGCTCGCGCCCCGCCCACTCGAGGGAGAGCTGCATCGGCCCGAACGTTTGCTGAAGGCCATGCGCCATGGCGTTCTGAACGGCGGCAAGCGCCTACGGCCTTTCCTTGTGCTCGAGACTGCCGCACTGTTCGATACGAAAAACCAGAGCGCTGCATTGCGCGTGGCTGCGGCACTGGAATGCGTACATTGCTACTCTCTCGTCCATGACGATCTGCCTGCAATGGACGATGACGACCTGCGGCGTGGCCAGCCGACTGTTCATCGCGCCTTCGATGAAGCCGCTGCGATCCTGGCCGGCGACAGTCTACTGACCTTCGCTTTCGACATCATCAGCGCCGGCGAGACAGATTTACCCGCTGAAACGAAGGTCATGCTTGTCAATCGGCTCGCCCGCGCCTCTGGCATGGGCGGCATGGCCGGAGGTCAGGCGCTCGACTTGGCTGCCGAAGGCTCCGTCCTCAGCGAAGAGGAAATACTCCTCCTGCAATCTATGAAGACGGGCGCCCTCATCCGCTTTGCCTGCGAGGCTGGCAGCTTGGTGGGCGGCGCGCAACCGGCGGAGATGGAACGTCTCGGTGAATTTGGATCCGCAATCGGTCTCGCGTTTCAGCTGGCCGACGATCTGCTTGATCTCACCTCCAACAGCGAAACGATGGGCAAAGCGACCGGCAAGGATGCCGCCGCTGGCAAGGCGACTTTGGCGAGCCTGCATGGAATTGAGTGGACCCGCCATCAACTCAATGGTCTCGTTGCTCAGGCTGAAGAAATTCTGGAGCCATTCGAAGAACGTGCCGAGACCCTTCGCCAAGCCGCTCGTTTTGTGGCCAATCGCGATAAATAGCACTATCTCGGACCCGTATTTTCTTGAGAGCACACGACAGCTTGGCCTGTCTTGCTTTGTTTTTCTTCCAACATGACTGCGCATTCATGCCGCTTGGCCGCAAAGCCATGTATAAACTCATTCTTTTAGCGTTAATCAGGCATTAATCAGGATGTTCAATTCTTACGGAAAATGGGGACGTCTTGGGAACAGCAATGCCTACCCTGGGGACACAACAATATATGCGCGGACGCTTGTTCGTGCTGCTGGCTGGTTTCGTCATCGCAGTTGCCTTGGGGACCGGTTTCTTGCTGTGGCAAACGCAGACGACCAAGAATCAGGTGCGTTTCGGCGCATTCATCAGCCACATGGCGGATGCCACCAATGATGTGATTCACAACGCGTTGCGCCTTGAACAGGCTGAACTTCTTTCGCGTGGAGACGCGGCGGAAACCGCATCAAGTCACAGCGAACTCGAGCTGGCGCTGACGCGATTGAACGACGCCTTTCAGGCGCTCGAATTCGCGGTTAGTGGGGAAGTCACCACATTGGAAAGTCAGCGCCTGACCAATCTTCAGGGAGGGTTGGACTCAGGCGCGCCCATCTCGCAGACAATGCCGACTGCAACGGATATCACGGGCCATACCGTCCCCGTTTCTGTACGTCGTATCTGGCTTGGCCAGAATGGAGAAACCCCGCTGCGGGCGCAGATCCGCGACATCATCTCGCTCGCCAACAGGCTGGAGGTTTTCACCGACTACGACAACGCCACGGCGCGGCGTGTTTTCAAGCAGCTCCAATCGCTCGCAAACACCCAGGTGCGCCCGGAACTAAAGCGCATCTCCGATCTTCTCAACGCTGGAATGATTGAAAGCCACGGCACCCTCCAATGGGGCCTCTTCGGCGTTGCCGTGGCCATGGTGACTGCGAGCCTCATCCTGGCGCTACGCATTTTTGAGCCGATGATTCGCCGCATCTCCAGGGCGCATCAGGAACTGCACAGCGCAAATATCTCGCTCGCAGCCGAAAAGATAAAGGCACAGTCGGCCGACCGCACGAAATCCGAGTTCCTGGCCAATATGAGCCATGAAATCCGCACCCCCATGAACGGCGTTATGGGCATGGCAGAACTGCTGGCACGCACCAATCTTGACCAGCGTCAGGCGATGTTCGTCGACGTGATCGTCAAATCAGGTACAGCCCTCTTGACCATCATCAACGACATTCTTGATTTCTCGAAGATCGATGCGGGACAGCTGAAGCTGGACGAAGCGCCATTCCGTCTTGGCGAGGCGATTGAAGACGTGGCGGCTCTGGTTTCCTCGCGCGTGGCCGAGAAAGACCTGGAGCTCATCGTCCGCGTCGATCCGGAACTGCCTGCTTCCTTCATTGGCGATGTGGGCCGGTTCCGTCAGATCGCCACGAACCTTGTCGGCAACGCGGTGAAATTCACCGAGCGCGGTCACGTCCTGATTGATGTTTCAGGCAAATCGGAAGGGGAGATCACCCGGGTCACGGTTCGGGTGGAAGACACCGGCATCGGCATTCCCCAAGACAAGCTGGACGTGGTCTTCGACAAATTCGCGCAGGTCGATTCATCGTCCACCCGCCGCCATGAAGGAACCGGGCTCGGGCTGGCCATCGCTGTCAAACTGGCCGAATTGATGGGCGGCTCCATTGAAGCAACCAGCGAGGTGGGGAAAGGATCCACGTTCACCTTCACTGTGCCGTTTGCTGTGGATACGGCCAATGCCGTCCAGGCGACTGCGCCGGTGGACGTTTCCGGGGCACGCGTGTTTGTCATCGATGACAATCCGATCAACCGCGAGATTTTGCTTGAGCAACTGAACAGCTGGGGCTTCGAGTGCGCAGCCGCGGAAAGCGGCGCCGTCGGTCTCGCCTTCCTGCAGCGCTCTGCTCAACTTGATGCGCGGGTGGATTGTGTCATTCTCGACTATCAGATGCCCGAAATGAATGGCGCTGATGTCGCCAAGAAGATCAAAGCGGATCCGGCGCTCGCGGGCATTCCACTCGTCCTTCTCACATCGGTCGACCAGACCGATACGGCGCGCCTCATGAGCGAATGCGGGATTGCCGCGCACTTGAACAAGCCCACACGTGCCTCCATGCTTCTGGAAACGCTGGTTTCAGTGATGCAGGTGAGCCGCGCGCTCCCCACGCGGGACAACGTCGAAGCGCCGATTCAGGCCAAACCGATTCAGATCCATGCCTCAACGCCACTTGAGCGAGGCCTCTCAGGGTCGCGCGGGATCAGCGGGCCGCTCGATGTTCTGGTCGCCGAGGACAACGAAGTGAACCAGCTCGTTTTCAGCCAGATTCTCGATGGAATGGGACTGAAATACAGAATCGCAAGCAACGGTAAGACGGCAGTCGAGATGCTGCGCACGCTGAAGCCCGGGCTCGTCCTCATGGATGTCTCGATGCCGGAAATGAACGGTTACGAGGCAACGGCTGCGATCCGGGAACTGGAAGCTGCCAACGGGACGCACACGCCGATCATCGGCATCACCGCCCATGCCTTGAGGGGCGACCGGGAAAAGTGTCTGGGTGCCGGCATGGACGATTACCTGCCCAAGCCGATTTCCCCCCAGAAACTCGCCGACAAGATCACCCACTGGCGAAACGATGCCCACCGGCTTTCAGCAAGCGCCTGACATAGGCCCGCAGAGGCCCGCAGAGGCTGATTTCAGGGTTCTGGCCTTCAAAGGTTTTCCTGTTGGATACGCCCTGACGCGTGGATGCAAACGATATCGAGGCGGTCAGACCCCACATTGGCGAAGCTGTGCGGTGTATCGGCCGGAACGACAACGATGTCTCCCGTATACGCGCGCACGGTTTCGCCGTTCACCGTGAACTCAGCTTCCCCCGAATGCAGCACCCAGGTCTCCGAATAGGGATGCTTGTGCAGACCTGTGGCGTGGCCGGGCGGACTGTTCATCACGAACATGGAAACCTGCCCACCATAGGGCTCCCCCTCAAAGGTCACCGTACCCTTGGGGCTCGGCTTCTGCTCAGAACGGCGAATGATCTCAAACATCGCTGTTGCTCCCTTCTTCCTCCAAAGCCCTGCGCTGTGCCGAGCCCGAATATCTTAACATCAAGATATTTGCATTTTATCTTCTCGTCAAGATATATAGCAAGCCAACAAGACCCGCGAACGATCAGGAGCTTTCATGAGCATCGAGAAAACCGGTGAGGATCATGTCGACCGTCTGCGGGCGCAGTGGGCACACGAACTTCCCGATCTCGACACGAGCCCCATGAGCATTCTCGGCCGCATCTACCGGCTATCGATGCTCGTTCGCCCCGGCATCGAGGAAACCTTCGCCGCCTTCGGCCTCGATCGGGGCGAGTTCGACGTGATCGCCACCCTACGCCGCGCCGGAGCGCCCTACCGCCTCACGCCGACCGAACTCTACAAATCCCTGATGATCACTTCAGGTGGTCTGACGCACAGACTGAAACGGCTTGAAAAGGCCGGGCTGGTCAAGCGCACCCCTTCGCCCGAAGACGGGCGCAGCATGATGGTTGAGCTTACCTCCGCCGGCAAAGAGCGCGCCGAGAAGGCGTTCAGGGCCGACATGGCCAGCGAGCTTGCGCTCTTTACCGCGATGCCCGAGGCGCGCCGCGAGCTCCTTGAGGAGTTGCTGCGCGAACTGACCCAAACGGTGATGTCATCCCTGGCTGACCGGGGAAAATGAACTGCTATTGCGCTGTCTCGCGGGGCCCGAAACGCTTTTCAATATAGTCGGCGACCATC
Source organism: Nitratireductor sp. B36 (assembly GCF_020833685.1). Lineage (GTDB taxonomy): Bacteria > Pseudomonadota > Alphaproteobacteria > Rhizobiales > Rhizobiaceae > Nitratireductor. The sequence continues at coordinate 645,880 of NZ_JACKZY010000003.1, read as the reverse complement.
TTTTCAAACTCTGCCGCGATGTTCTCGCCCCGCAGCGTTGCTGCCTTCTTGCCATCCACAAACACCGGGGCAGCCGGCGTTTCTCCCGTCCCCGGCAACGAAATGCCGATGTCGGCATGCTTGGATTCGCCAGGTCCGTTGACGATGCACCCCATCACCGCGACCTTCAGGCTCTCCACACCGGGATATTTCTTGCGCCAGACCGGCATGTTCTTTCGCAGATCACCCTCGATCTTCTGGGCAAGTTCCTGAAAGACGGTCGAAGTCGTTCGGCCGCAACCAGGGCACGCCGCAACCACCGGCAGGAACTGGCGGAATCCCATCGTCTGCAGAAGCTCCTGCGCCACCTGCACTTCACGGGTGCGGTCGCCGCCCGGCTCCGGTGTCAAGGAAATGCGGATCGTATCACCAATACCCTGCTGCAGCAGAATACCCATCGCGGCTGATGAGGCGACAATCCCCTTGGTGCCCATGCCGGCTTCGGTCAGCCCCAGATGCAGCGAGTGGTTGGAGCGCCGCGCAAGCTCAGTATAGACCGCGATCAGGTCCTGCACCTGGCTGACCTTGGCTGAAAGAATGATACGGTCGCGCCCGAGCCCGATTTCCTCCGCAAGCTCGGCCGAAAGCAGCGCCGACTGCACAATGGCTTCGCGCGTCACTTCCTGAGCCGTCATGGGCGACCCGTTATTCTGGTTCTCGTCCATCAGACGCGTGAGCAATTCCTGATCGAGTGAGCCCCAATTGACGCCAATGCGCACCGGCTTGTCATACTTGATCGCCGTTTCGATGATCGCGGCAAACTGACGGTCTTTCTTGTCCTTGAAGCCGACATTGCCGGGATTGATCCGGTATTTCGCCAGAGCCTCGGCGCAGGCAGGATGATCGGCCAGCAATTTGTGCCCGATATAGTGAAAATCGCCCACGAGTGGCACAAAAATACCCACCCGTTCCAGCCGTTCGCGGATGCGTGGCACGGCAGCGGCCGCCTCATCACGATCCACGGTAATGCGCACCAATTCAGAGCCGGCTCGATGAAGCGCAGCGATCTGCGCCACCGTGCGGTCCACATCCGCCGTGTCCGTGTTTGTCATGGACTGAACGACCACGGGTGCGTCCCCACCGACAATCACATTGCCCACGGCAACACCCACGGCCTCGCGCCGTGGAAATGGTGAAGAGAAATAGCCGCTCACAGATTTGCTGGCCGTGAATGTTCCGGTCATTGGGGGAACTGTCCCGTTTTCAGCCGTATCGGGCTTGAGGTGGCCGAGACAGACCGGAATGTCAATGGCGCATAAGCGCATTTGCGCAGATCGCCTCGCTTGACAGTGTCTCCATCCGTCGCTTTGCTGCGCCGCAACATTACCTCATTTCCCACGCTTCGACAAAGGGACATGCCATGCAGGACGAACCGGGCAAGCAAAAACGGACGGCTGTGATCACCGGCTCAACGTCTGGCATCGGCTTCGGGATTGCCGAAGCGCTGGCAGCCAACGGCTGCAATATCGTCCTGAATTCATTCACGGACAGCTCAAAAGACCATGCTATCGCAAAAAAGCTCGCCGATGATCACGGCGTGGAGGCGACCTATGTGAGCGCCGACATGTCCGATCCGGCCGCCTGCCGTCTGCTGATCGATGAGGCGGCACAACGCTTCGGTGGCGTCGATATTCTCGTCAACAATGCCGGCATCCAGCATGTGGCCCCCGTCGAAGAATTCCCCATCGAAAAATGGAACGCCATTCTGGCGATCAATCTTTCGTCGTCTTTCCACACCATCGCCGCTGCGATCCCGCACATGAAGAAGGCAGGTCACGGACGCATCATCAACATCGCCTCGGCACATGGCCTGCGCGCCTCGCCGTTCAAATCCGCCTATGTCGCAGCCAAACATGGCGTGGTGGGGCTGACCAAGACAGTGGCTCTCGAACTCGCCGAGACTGGCATCACCTGCAACGCTGTTTGCCCCGGTTACGTCCTGACCCCGTTGGTGGAGGCGCAAATTCCTGATCAGATGAAGGTGCATGGCATGGATCGTAAAACGGTCGTGCGCGAAGTGATGCTTGCCAGGCAGCCCACGCGGGAGTTTGTCACTGTCGAGGAGTTGGGCGGGCTGGTTGTGTTTCTGTGTTCCGATCACGCATCGCAGATGACTGGCACGGCCCTGCCGATGGATGGTGGCTGGACGGCACAGTAGCGACGATCACCAGTTTGAAGCCAGCAGCCCGCCTCAACCACGTTCCGGTTGCGCTGCGGCCATGGAAATTTCGAGAACCCGCACCAGTCGCCGCGCACCGTCTATGGCGGGCTTTCCACACAGGCCGCGCATACGCATACCTTCAAGACCATCCAGCAGAATTTCCGCCAGCCCCCGGGCCGAAAGCCCCTGCCCCTCAAGATCGGCATTTGTCCGCGTTGCCTCATCCGCCACCGCTGCCTCAACAATGGCTGTCAGCCCATCGCGCCACTCGGCAATGATATCGGCGGCGATCTTGTTTTCCATGTCGAGAATTTCCTGTCCATGAGCCGACTGATCGATGGTCTCGATCAGCCCGAACAGGGCCCGGTCGAGCGCCGTCATCATCCGCTCGCCAAAGGTTCCTTCTTCGGCAAGCCCCTGCCGCGCGCCTTCCAGCGATTGCTCAAGAACGCATGCGCCGATGGCGCGGAAGATGTCCGCCTTGTTCCGAAACTGCAGGTAAAGCGCCGGCCGCGAAACATCAGCGGACCGGGCAATGTCATCCATCGTGGTTCGGGCAAAGCCATAGGCAAGAAACACCTTCATGGCGCCATCAAGGATACGCTCCCGCTTGGGGTCATCGGTGCATCGGGCAATCAAATTCATGGACTGTACTTTCTTTCGACGACTATTGACAAAATAACGATTTTTGTCAATATGTCCCCAACCTTCGCGCATCCAGCGTGCAGAGGGCGTTTTTATGTGCTTGCATTCTGACGTCAGACAGACGTTCGTTGATGTCAGGAGCATTCGCCATTCGGCTTTTGTAAAGCTTGCGTGTGCGATATATGAGCGTGCTTTTGCCGCAAGATACCGCGTCCTGCCCTTGCGCCTTGGCGAATTGAATTCTGCGCGGGCAGTCCCCATATCGGGCCGGTCCTCAGTCGACAGGCCGGCTCTATCGCATCGGAAAACGACATGCCGAAGATAAGGTTGCACAAACTTGCCGCGATTGCCGTGTTGGTCGCGACAGCCGCCTGGATCGCCACGGGGGAGTTTTCCTCTGTTGGCAGCGCCAGTGAAGAGCCACAGACCGTGGCGCAGCGACCCGAAAACAGGCCGGCGGAAGCGCAGACGGTGACGGTGGCGACGCCGCCGCGTATCGATCACTCCAGAACGATCCGCGTTTCGGGCAAGACCGCTGCTGACAAGCGTTCGGCCCTGGCCCTGCGCGCTGGCGGCGTGGTCTCGGAGCTGCCGGTCTCAAAGGGCGACAGGGTATCCGCGGGCGACCTGATCCTGAGGCTCGAGACTGAAGGCAAGGAAGCGGCGGTGGAGACCGCACGTCAGGTTTTGGCCCAGAGACAGGCCGAATCCGAGGCTGCTGACCGCCTTGCCAAGTCCGGCAATCTTGCCCGCCTGCAGTTGGACAGCGCCCGCTCGGCACTCGCCACTGCCCGCTCCCAGCTCGAGGCTGCTGAAGCCGACCTTGCACGCATCACCGTACGCGCACCCTTCGATGGCATCATCGACAAGGTCGACGTGGAGCTCGGCTCCTCCGCAATGCAGGGTCAGGAAGTTGCCACACTGATCAAACTCGACCCGGTGATCGCCGTGGGCGAGGTCAGCGAACACGACCTTGGATCTGTCGATGTTGGTGACAAGGCGGACGTCCGATTGGTTGACGGCACGAAAGTCAGCGGTGAAGTCCGCTTCGTCAGCCGCGAGGCTTCTGAGCAGACCCGTACGTTCCGTATCGAGGTGGCGATCCCCAATCAGGACGGCAGCATTCCCGCCGGCATGACCGCAGAGATCAACATTCACGCCGAGCCGGTGGAAGCGGTTGCCTTGCCGCGTTCCGTGGTGACGCTGAACGAGAATGGCGAGCTTGGCGTTCGTGCCGTCGATGACACCGGCAAGGTGGTCTTTTACCCGATTGACCTGGTCGATGACACGCCCCGGGCTCTCTTCCTTGCCGGCATCCCGGCCAATGCGCAGGTAATCGTTGCCGGTCAGGATCTCGTGACCGAGGGTGACACGGTGAAGACGGAAATCGCCGACCAGAAGCTGATACGGGAACTGGCAGGCGTCCTCGCCTCCGAGATGACCACCCGCTGAGACAGCCTTCTGTAGCGTAAAACGGCTTTCGCTCGAAGGCTGTATACCATTGAAACAAAGCGCCTCCGGTATCAGGAGAAACACTGAAGCGCGCTGACGGGACAAGACAGGACCTGCCCGATGGACATCGTCCGTATAGCAATTCAGAATGCCAGGCTGACCTTATCCATCCTGCTCTTCTTCGTGATTGCCGGATCACTGGCCTATATCAGCATCCCCAAGGAAGCTGAGCCGGATGTACCGATCCCGATCATCTATGTGAGCCTGACCTATCAGGGCATCTCACCGGAAGACTCGGAGCGGCTCTTGCTGCGCCCGATCGAGACCCGGCTCAAAAGCCTTGAGGGCGTCAAGGAAATGCGATCCTCCGCCTATCAGGGCGGCGGCTTTGTTCTTGTCGAATTTCAGGCCGGCTACGACTTCTCCAATGCCATCGAGGACGTGCGCGCCAAGGTCGCCGACGCACGGCGCGAGCTGCCACAGGGGGCCGATGAGCCCTCGGTGCATGAAGTAAACATTTCAGAGTTTCCGATTCTCGTCGTAACGCTTGCCGGCAACGTACCCGAGCGCGTTCTTTCCGCCGCCGCACGGGAGCTTCGAGACCGGATCGAGGAAATTCCTGGCGTGCTTGAAGGCACGCTGCAGGGCTCTCGCGACGAACTGGTCGAGATTCTCATCGACCCGATGAAGCTCTCCTCTTACGGCTTGCAGCTCGACCAGATGATCAATGGCGTCAATGCCTCAAACAGCCTGGTCGCAGCCGGTTCGCTGGAAGGCGAAGCCGGACGGTATGCTGTCAAGGTGCCTTCACTGATTGAGACTGTGGAGGATGTGGCGAATCTGCCGATTGTCTCAAGCCCGAATGCCGTGGTGCGCGCGCGTGATCTGGCAGAGATCCGCTCCACCTTCAAGGATGCCGAAACGATCACCCGCCTGAACGGCAGGAACGCAATCGCCATTGAGGTCAAGAAGCGGGTCGGCGCGAATCTTGTCGACACGGTTGATGCCGTGAAAACTGCAGCGACCGAATTCGAGAAGGTTACGGACGGCAACATCACTGTGTCCTACAGTCAGGACAAATCGGTGATGATCCGCGACATGCTCAACGACCTGCAAAACCATGTCCTGATCGCAGTGATTCTGGTTTTCATCGTTGTCCTCTACACCCTCTCCGGGCGCGCTTCCCTGTTGATCGGACTCGCCGTTCCCGCGTCCTTCCTGATGGGCATCTACGCTCTCTCGCTTGGCGGCTTCACCGTCAACATGGTGGTTCTCTTCAGCCTCATCCTGGCCGTCGGCATGCTGGTTGATGACGCCATCATCGTAACGGAATTCGCCGAGCGGCGCATGACCGAGGGCATGGACAAGGCGCAAGCCTTCGAGCTTGCAGCCAAACGCATGGCCGGCCCCGTGATCGCTGCAACCATGACTCGTATCGCGGCCTTTTCGCCCCTTTTGTTCTGGCCGGGCATTGTCGGCGAGTTCATGAAATACCTGCCGATCACGCTGATCGTCACGCTAAGCGCCTCGATGATCTATGCATTGATATTCACCCCGACCCTCGGGGCGATCTTTGCCAAGGCACATGTGCAGGAAGAGCAGAAACCGGACGGGTGGTATATGGGGCTCGTGAAGCAGGCTGTGCGCTTTCCCAAAACCGTTCTTCTGCTCACGGTCGGCCTGCTGGGCGGCATCATCTACTCCTACTCTCAATATGGCGCCGGCGTTGAGTTCTTCCCCAATGTGGAGCCGGAATACGGCCTCATGTATGTGCATGCCCGTGGAAACCTCTCGCTTGAAGAGATGGACCGGCTGACAAAACCTGCCGAGGAAAAGCTACTCAACTGGCCAGGCATTGAATCCGTCTATACACGCGTCGGCAAAACCCGTGGCGGCGGACAGGATATCGATGAAGATGTCATCGGTGTCATCCAATACGAATTTATTGACTGGCGGGAGCGCGAGCCTGCGAGCAAGATCCTTGATGATCTGCGGCGTGAGCTTGCCGGCACCCCTGGTGTCGAAATCGAGGTCCGCGTACCCGAAGGCGGTCCTCCGACCGGTCAGCCGATCCAGGTTCGCCTTTCAGCTGCGGATCCGACAGACCTGAACAGCCATGCCGCGGAGGTCGCGCGTGCGATCGGAAACGTGCCGGGCGTGATCGACATATCTGACGGCCTCCCGCCACCCGGCATCGACTGGGCGATCAAGGTGGATCGCGCCAAGGCAGCACAATACGGGATCAGCCCGGTGTCTGTCGGCACGGTGGTCCAGCTTGTGACCAACGGATTGAAACTGTCAGAATACCGGCCCGCCGGTGTCGACGACGCTGTCGATATTCGCCTGCGCCTGCCCGAGGACCGGCGCACCCTCTCTGCCCTGGATCAGCTGCGGGTCCAGACATCACAGGGTCCGGTCCCAATCTCCAACTTCGTATCACGCGAACCGGAACGGTCGACCGGCATTTTGAACCGCATCGACGGACAGCGCACCATTGTCGTCACAGCCAATGTCGCCAGCGGCTATCAGGTCTCGGCCGTCCAGGCCGAAGTCACGCAGACGCTTGGCGACATGGACCTTGGCACCACACGCTGGAAACTCGCCGGGTCGAACGAGGAAAGCGAAGAAGCGAGCGCCTTCCTGTCGAAAGCCTTCGGCGCCGCAATCTTTCTGATTTTCGTGGTGCTTCTTGCCCAGTTCAACAAGTTCACCAGCGTCTTCCTGGTGTTGATGACCGTGGTGATGGCCACAATCGGTGTGTTCCTTGGATTGCTCATAACCGGGCAGCCCTTTGGCATCGTCATGTCCGGCATTGGTGTCATTGCGCTTGCCGGCGTGGTGGTGAACAACAACATCGTTCTGATCGACACCTATGACCGGCTGCGGCGCGAAGGCTGGAAGAAGCAGGAGGCCATCCTTCAGACCTGCCGCGAACGCGCGCGCCCGGTCATGCTGACCGCCATTTCCGCTGTGCTCGGTGTGGCGCCAATCGCTTTCGGTCTCGGACTGGAACTGTTCCACCAGGAAGTGACCATCGGAGCGCCCTCGACCCAGTGGTGGATTTCGCTATCAGGCGCCATCGTCTATGGCCTCACCTTTGCGACAGCTCTAACGCTGATCGTCACGCCCTCTGCTTTGATGGTGTTCACACGCGAGACCCTGCCCGCCGGCCAGAAGCGGCGCGGTCTGTTTGCTCGACTGTTCCGTCGGGGTGAAAAGGACAAGACACCGGTAAAGACTTCCGATGTTCCGGAAGACCCCTTTCCCAAACCAGCTGAGTGAGGGACCAGGCCTTTTTTACATCACGAGCCGGCGCATCCCCAGCGACGCGCCGGCTTCTTTGCTTTTGAGGGAACCGAAGTGCTGCTGACACGTTGAAATGCAAGGCTTTCAACACAGCGAGGAGAACGCGATGTCGCTCGGCACAATCCTCATCATCATTCTGATCTTGATCTTGCTTGGCGCCATCCCCGCCTGGCCGCATTCGCGCGGATGGGGATACGGACCGTCAGGCATCTTGGGCCTGCTGCTGGTTATCGTTTTAATACTAATGCTGATGGGCAACATCTAGCGCCAGGTAAAGATCAAGCACCACCGGCAGGCTGCGCAGCAATCGTATCAGCGGACCTGACGAGATTGGCCAGCATCAGAACGCAGGCAAGCAGCAGGGAAAAAGCCAGGAAAATCGGCGCGAATCCGGTGCGCTCAGCGATGAAGCCCACCAGCGATGGAGCAACAAGCATGCCGGAATAGCCGATCGTGGTTGCCACGCTCATACCTGCCCCCGGTGACAGCCCCGGCTGGTTGCCCGCAGCGGAAAAGACTATCGGCACCATGTTGGCGATACCCATACCGCTGAGAGCGAAAGCTATCGTCGCCAGCATGGGCGAAGTGGCGAACCCGGCTCCAAGCATGCCGATCGTTGCGACGATGCCGGAATAGCGTAAGGTGCGCACTGCACCGAAACGATTGCGCAAACGGTCGCCGGCAAAACGCATCACCGCCATGGCGCCGGAAAATGCGGTAAAGGCCAGACTCGCTTCGGCGATTCCCGCGCCCATTTCCTGCCGGAGGTAAAGCGCTGCCCAATCGAGCACCGCTCCCTCCGGCAACATGCAGAAAAGTGCGACAAGACCTGTCACATAGACCATCGGATTGCGGGGCAATCCCTTGCGCCCATGGCCATCCTCCCCGGCCATGGGCCGAGCTTCAACAATCAGAAATGGCAGCGTGACAAGGACAAGCACAACGGCAAATGCCACCACCATTCCCGCATGCGCCATGTAACCGTAGCGCTCAATAAGCAGTCCGCCCGCGCCGGCACCGACAAACCCGCCCAGACTCCAAAACCCGTGTGACGAAGACATCACCGCCCGTCCGAGCGAGCGCTCCACAGCCACGGCATTGGCGTTCATGGAGATATCCATGGCACCCAGAAATGCACCAAAAAAGATAAGTGCGGCAATCATTTGCCAGATGTACGCGGCTCCGACGAGGCCGCCAAAGGACAGGGCGCACACAATAGCGGCCACCCGCAAGACAATGCGGGAGCCGAACCGGCCGATCAAATAGCCACACAGCGGCATCACGGCCACCGCTCCACAACCGAAAACGAGAATGAGCAGACCAAGCGCCGTCTCGCTCAGCTCAAAGCGGGAGGCGACAACCGGAATCTGCGGAGCCCAACTGCCTACCATGAAACCATTGACGAAAAAGCAGGCCGCAACAGCCCAGCGCCCGATGGACGCATTCCGGAATGACATAACCGGCTCCAAGAAAAACGGCGCGTCAGAAATCACCTGATCGCGCCGCATTTAAATCGGTTTAACCGAGATCGTCAATCGCCGTTCTCGAACACGACGAGCAGATCCTTGGCATCGATCTGATCGCCCGCGCTCACAAGAACCTCGGCGATCGTTCCGTCGCGCTCGGCATGAAGCGCTGTTTCCATTTTCATGGCCTCGATGGACAAAAGCACATCACCAGACTGGACACTCTGCCCCGGCTTGACAGCAAGCGTGGACACGACACCTGGCATCGGTGCCCCCACATGCGCCTCGTTGCCGGCCTCCGCCTTGCGGCGCGCCGCAGATGCAGACGCACCGTGCACCCTGTCGGGGACCTTGACGCGACGAGGCTGGCCGTTGAGTTCGAAGAACACGGTCACCATGCCTTTCTCGTCAACCTCGCCGATCGCAAGGCAACGGATCACCAGCGTCTTGCCCCGTTCGATCTCGACGAAAATCTCGTCCTCGGGCTGCATGCCGTAGAAGTAGACAGGCGTCGGCAACACGCTGACGGGACCATAATTTTCCGATGCGGCGGCGAAGTCCGTGAAGACCTTGGGATACATCAACCATGAGGAAAACTCGAACTCGCTCACCTTGCGACCGAGCTTCTCTTCGAGCGCCTTGCGATCCGCCTCAAGATCGGCCGGCTCCAGCAGCGAACCGGGTCGCACCGTGATCGGCTTCTCCCCCTTCAAGACCTTTTTCTGCAGGGCCTCAGGCCAGCCTGCCGGTGGCTGACCAAGATCGCCATGCAGCATGGAGACCACCGAGTCCGGGAAAGCGATATCCTTTTCCGGATTTTGGACATCCGCGACGGTCAGATCCTGCGAAACCATCATCAGCGCCATGTCACCCACAACCTTGGAGGAGGGTGTGACCTTGACGATATCGCCGAACATCATGTTGACGTCATGATAGGCGCGCGCCACCTCGTGCCAACGGGTCTCCAGCCCCAGCGAGCGGGCCTGCTCCTTGAGATTGGTGAACTGGCCGCCAGGCATTTCGTGCAGATAGACCTCGGAAGCCGGCCCCTTCAGGTCGCTTTCAAAGGCGGCGTACTGGTTGCGCACGGCCTCCCAGTAGAAGGAGATGCGGCGCACCCATTCACGGTCGAGCCCGGTATCGCGGGCATCGCCCTTGAGCGCTTCGACAATGGAGCCGAGACAAGGCTGCGATGTGTTGCCGGAGAGCGCATCCATTGCCGCGTCAACGGCGTCGACCCCGCTTTCAACGGCGGCAAGCACCGTTGCGGCGGAAATGCCGGACGTGTCGTGCGTGTGGAAATGCAATGGCAGATCGGTTGCCTCGCGGAGCGCCTTGAACAGCACCCGCGCCGCACCCGGTTTCAGGAGGCCGGCCATATCCTTGATGGCGATGATGTTTGCACCAGCAGCCTCAAGTTCTCCGGCAAGCCCGACATAGTATTTCAGATCGTACTTCGCGCGGTCCGGATCGAGGAGATCGCCCGTATAGCAGATGGTCGCCTCGCAGAGCTTGCCTTCGGAGCGCACCGCGTCCATCGCCACCCGCATGTTCTCCACCCAGTTGAGGCAGTCGAACACACGAAAGAGATCGATGCCGCCTTCCGCCGCCTGTTTGACGAAGTGCTGCACGACATTGTCGGGATAGTTGGTGTAGCCGACGCCATTGGCACCGCGCAGGAGCATCTGGAGAAGCAGGTTCGGCGCGCCCTCGCGAATGCGTGAAAGACGCTCCCACGGATCTTCCGTCAGGAAGCGCATGGCGACATCGAAGGTCGCCCCGCCCCAACACTCCAGCGACAGAAGCTCAGGTAGTGCGCGGGCATAGACGCCGGCAATGCGCGCCATGTCGAATGTGCGCATACGGGTGGCAAGCAGCGACTGGTGCGCATCGCGCATCGTCGTGTCGGTGACCAGCACGCGCTCCTGCTCGCGCATCCATTTGGAGAAGCCCTCGGCCCCAAGCTTATCGAACGTCTGCTTGCTTCCGTCCGGCACCGGCATGTCGACATAAGGCACATGCGGCGCCGCCGCCTCGGCATTGGGCAGTGCCCGGCCCCGCGCCTCAGGATGGCCGTTCACCGTGACATCGGCCAGATAGTTCAAAAGCTTGGTCGCGCGGTCCCGCCGCTTGACCTGCGTGAAAAGCTCTGGTGTCTCGTCAATGAACCGGGTCGTGTAGGACGCATTGCGGAAATTCGGGTGGCTGATGATCGCTTCAAGGAAGGTCAGGTTGGTCGCCACGCCGCGAATACGGAACTCGCGCAGCGCGCGGTCCATGCGGGCGATGGCCTCTTCGGGTGTCGGCGCCCAGGCCGTGACCTTTTCAAGCAGCGGATCGTAGAATCGCGTGATGACCGCGCCGGAATAGGCCGTACCACCGTCCAGACGGATGCCGAAACCAGTCGCGCCGCGATAGGCGGTGATACGACCGTAATCCGGGATGAAGTTCTGCTCCGGGTCTTCCGTGGTGATGCGGCACTGAAGGGCATCACCATTCAGACGAATGTCCGCCTGCGCGGGAACACCTGAAGCCTTGTCGCCGATTTTCGCCCCTTCCAGAATGTGGATCTGCGCCTTGACGATATCGACGCCGGTCACCTCCTCGGTGACCGTGTGTTCCACCTGGATACGCGGATTGACCTCGATGAAATAGAAGGCGCCCGTGTCTGCATCCATGAGGAATTCGACTGTGCCGGCGCCGATGTAATTGGTTGCCTCGGCGATCTTCAGCGCATAGCCGCACAGTTCGGCGCGCTTTTCGTCATTCAGGTAAGGCGCCGGTGCCCGCTCCACGACTTTCTGGTTGCGGCGTTGAATGGAGCAGTCCCGCTCGAACAGATGCACGGCATTGCCATGCGTATCACCCAGAACCTGAACCTCCACGTGCCGCGCGCGCTCGACCAGCTTTTCGAGATAGACTTCATCCTTGCCGAACGCGGCCTTGGCCTCGCGCTTTGCCTCGGTGACTTCGTGCTCCAGATCCTCACGGCTGCGAATGACGCGCATGCCGCGTCCGCCGCCACCCCAGGAGGCCTTGAGCATAACCGGGAAGCCCACTTCCTCCGCCATGCGGGCAACCTCTTCCATGTCATCGGGCAATGGCTCGGTGGCGGGGACCACCGGCACGCCCACCTCCACCGCCAGATTGCGCGCGGCCACTTTGTTACCGAGGCGGCGCATGGTCTCAGGCTTGGGACCGATAAAGACAATGCCGTTCTCCGCACAAGCTTCGGCAAACTCGGGGCTCTCGGACAGAAGGCCATAGCCCGGATGGATAGCGTCAGCTCCCGACAATTTGGCGACGCGGATCACCTCATCGATCGAGAGATAGCTCTCGATGGGGCCAAGATCACGCTCCAGATGCGGTCCGCGCCCCACCTGGTAGGATTCGTCAGCCTTGAAGCGGTGCAGTGAATATTTATCCTCCTCGGCCCAGATGGCCACCGTTCGGATGTCGAGTTCATTGGCTGCGCGGAAGACGCGGATGGCGATTTCGGAACGGTTTGCGACGAGGATCTTCTTAATCTGCACTGGCAAAAACTCCGGGAAGAGAAGGTTTGTGCGGGATTGCCTGGCGCGAAACTCCCCTCCGCGCCAAAACGACGCGGTATGATTAGCGTGGACGATGCTGCGGTGCAAACTTTCTTGACGCGGAGGAAACTTTGCCGGTTTCGAAGCAGTGTTATTGCCAAACCCTGTTTCCGCCCGATGGCGCGCTTCCATCTTCCCCATCCCGGCCACTGACGGCGCTCGCCCCTCATCTTCACCTTCTCCCCGCCCGCGGGGAGAAAGGGGCATTTGAAGTTGGTGAGCAATTTGCTGAGCAGCGATACATTTCGGGCAGGCTCCTTCGTTGCCGCGCGGGGTTCCGCCGGGGTTTGCATCGTTCGGGAAACGGGGCGCGTTTTTCGTGCCTCTCTGTTGGAATTGAAGTGGCGCGAAAAGCGCGCCCCGCCGGCCGCTGTCCCGACTGCCGACCGGTCACTCGGGCGATCTGTGCCCTAGCGGCTTTTCCGCAACCGACATGATGCCGGCCGCCGGCCTTTCGCGGGCCCTCACAGGCCTCGGGTCACCGAACCCGAGGGGGAGGCTGCCGTCGCCCCTCCTGATCCCCGGCTCCGGACCCGGTTCCCGACAGGGGCGATGGCTGGGAGTGTAGTGGAGGTTTTGGGGGTGGGGGAAAAGGAGTGAATGGTAAATGGTGAATAGTGAATGGGATGAGCACTTCAACGCTCTCGTCATCCTATGGCCAGGCCATGGGAGCCATGCCGTTGCGGCGGTGACGGGGTGCGGCTGAGAAAAATTGCGTGTCGCCTTGAAGGGCTGCGGTTTATCCCCGGCGCTTTGACATGGGTCCTCGGATCAGGTCCGAGGATGACGAAAGGGCTGGAATGCCAGCTGAATGAAATTGGGCGCCAGCCGCTTCACCAAAAGAAAGCGGCCCGGCATCGCTGCCGGGCCGCCAGACCTCACATCAAGCCAGTGGCTTACTGCTCGAGGTAGTCGTATTTGCCGTCTTTCCACTCGTAGAAGACATAGCCCGGCAGCGTTACGTCGCCCTTGTCGTCGAAGGACAGGTCGCCGAGAACGGTCGAGAACGTGCCGTCGTTCAGAGCGGCAACGACCGGATCGTAGTCGGTGGAACCGGCTGTCTCGACGGCATCCTTCCATGCCTGGATGGCGGCATAGGTGTAGAGCGCGTAGCCTTCAGCCGTCTTGCCGGCAGCAAGCAGCTTGTCGACGACCGGCTTTGCGATCTCGTTCTTGCGCGGATCGGGCGAGAAGGTCATCAGCGTGCCCTCACCCGCGTCGCCGGTGATGGCCCAATACTCATCGGTGACAAGCGCGTCACCTGACACAAGCACCGTGTCCATGCCCTGCTCGCGCATCTGGCGCGCCATGAGGCCGGCTTCCGTGTGGTAGCCGCCAACATAAAGGACGCCAACGCCTTCCTGCTTCAGCTTGGAGACCAGCGCGGTGTAGTCCTTTTCACCGGCGGTGTAAGCTTCGTAGAGAGCCGGCTTGCCGCCGGCGGCCTCATAGGCAGCCTTCGTTGCGTCTGCCAGGCCCTTGCCGTAGGCGGTCTTGTCGTGGACGAAAGCAACCTTCTTGTCGCCGAAATTCTCGACAAGGAACTTGCCGGCAACATCGCCCTGCTGGTCGTCACGACCGCAGACGCGGTAGACGCCGGGGCCAGGCCGGTTGTCGGTGAAAGCCGGGTTGGTGGAGGCCGGTGAAATCTGGATGATGCCTTCCTCGGCATAGACCGACGATGCCGGGATGGACGAACCCGAGCAGAAATGACCTGCTACGAACACGACACCCGAGCCTGCAAACTGGTTGGCAACGGCCACAGCCTGCTTGGGATCGCAGGCATCGTCGCCCACTTCCAGCTTCAGCATTTCGCCATTCACGCCACCAGCTTCGTTGATGTCGGCAATGGCCTGTTCTGCGCCCGCCTTCATCTGCTCACCGAAGGAAGCGTATTGACCCGTCATGGGGCCAGCAACTGCAATCGTGATGTCCGCCCAGGCGGAACCGGTCATCATCAGGCTGAGTGCTGCGCCAGCCATAAGTGCCTTTTTCATGACTTCTCCCTTTAAAAACACCAGAAGTTCCCTTGGCTTTCCGGAAATGGTGTTTGGCTTTCCGGTTTGGCCTGTGCGGGCCGCACCGGCCCGCTTAATCGGCATGAAACCTCAATTCAAAAAAGAAATAAAGGCTTCATACCGGTTAATCATGAATCCGTTCAGCCTGAACGCTCCCAACCGAGCGGTCCACTGCGCCGATACTGGAAGCTATACTGTGTCGCCATTTGCCCGGCGCGCGTAATACGCTTGCCGATGAAGGCAATGATCAGCAGGACGATCAGATCGACGATGTAGTAATGGAGCGAAAGCAGAGTGCCGCTGAAAAGCGCGAAATGGATGAAGCGCGTGGCCGCCGCCAGAAGCACGATGTAGAAGGCGAGATGCGCATCACCCTGCCAGGTTCGCGCCATGGCGCGCCCGGTGAGATAGGCCGCACTGCCTGCCAGAAGCACCGTGACAAAGAAGAACTCCCAGAAGGTGACTTCCCAGATCGGTCCGTTTGCGTGTTCCATCAGTGCCTCCCGCCTTCGAGATATGCAGCCCGCACTTCTTCCTTCTTGAGAAGTTCCGCGCCGGTGCCGCTCATGGTCACATTGCCGTTGACCATGACATAGCCGCGATGGGCAAGCTTCAAGGCATGGAAGGCGTTCTGCTCAACCAGAAAGACCGTCAGCCCCTCCTTCTCGTTCAGCTCGCGAATGGCATCGAAAATCTGCTTCACGATCAGCGGAGCAAGGCCAAGCGAGGGTTCGTCGAGAAGCAGAAGCTTCGGCCGGCTCATGAGTGCCCGCGCTATGGCCAGCATCTGCTGCTCGCCGCCCGAAAGCGTGCCGCCGCGCTGGCTGATGCGCTCCTTGAGACGGGGAAACAGCTTGAAGACCTTGGCAATATCCTCGTCGAAATGCTCGGGATCGACCAGCGCCGCACCCATCTGCAGGTTTTCCATCACCGTCATGCGCGGAAAGATGCGACGCCCTTCCGGCGATTGCGCGATCCCCAGGCTGACGATGTCATGCGTCGGCATGTTGGTGATGTCGACACCGTCATAGACGATCTGGCCGTTGCGGGCCCGCGGGTCGCCGCAGATGGTCATCATCAACGTCGACTTGCCGGCGCCATTGGCGCCGATCATGGTGACGATCTCGCCACGATGGACATCCATGTCGACGCCGCGCAGGGCGACGATGTTGCCGTAATAGGTCTCGACGCCACGCACCGAGAGCAAGGGTTCGTTCTGAGAGCTCATGCCTTGCCTCCCTTAGCGGTGGTCTTCTTCTTGGTCTGAGCGCCCCGCTTGCCTGGCACGCTTGTTGCCACCTGCCCCTTGTCGACGCGCTTGGAGAACTCGGTCTCGCCTCCCTTTGCGAGAACCTTGGCCTGCTTGACCCACTCTTCGCGTTCGATACGGCCGGGGAAGGCGAGATAGGAACCGACCCATTGCACCTCGGCCTTCTTCCAGGCGGCGATCTGGTCGAAATGCCAGATGCCGAGCGCGTTCAGCTTTTTCTCATTGGCCGGCCCGATGCCCTTGACGCGGGTGAGGTTGTTGGCCCCGCCCGCGCGTGGCTTCTTCGTGCCGTGCGGCTGGCTGCCCGGATAATCGCCGGCATTGGCAATCTTGATCTCGCTGGCGGCGGGTGCGGCCTTGCTCGCAGCGGCGGTTTTCGGTTTCGCAGCGGTTTTGGGTTTTGCCGCCACGGTTTTCGGCGCAGCCGGAGCGGCAGCTTTTTCCGAAGACGCCGTTGTCGCGGCAAGCTTTGAAGCGGCGGGCTTCGAGGCAGACGATTTTGACGTCCGTGGTTTCGGGGCCTTTTCCGCAGAAGCCTTGGCGCCGGCTGCCTTTGCGGCAGACGTCTTTGTTGCGCCTGTCTTTTTCGACGCTGATCCCGACTTCTTCGCCGCCGTGCCTGCCTTCTTCGCAGCCGAAGCGGGTTTGGACGCTGAGGCCTTTTTCGCCGGCTCATCACCGGAGACCTTGGCCAGGTCCTTACGCACTTCCGGCATGTCGATCTCGGCTTCGTCATCCACGCCCAGATAGGCAGCGATGACCTTCGGATCGTTCTTGACGAACTCGGCCGGACCGTCGGAGATTTTCACACCGTAGTCGAGCACGATCACATGGTCGGAGATTTCCATCACCACGCCCATGTCGTGTTCGATGAGGAGGACCGAGACCTTGTGCTCGTCGCGGATATATTTCAACAGCTCGTTTAGCTCGGCGGATTCACGCGGGTTGAGGCCCGCCGCCGGCTCGTCCAGGCACAGAAGCTGCGGCTTGGTGCACATGGCGCGGGCGATCTCCAGACGGCGCTGGGCGCCATAGGGCAGGTCGGCCGCCGGATCATCCGCACGATCCACGAGGTTTGTGTGTTCGAGCCAGTAGACCGCCCTGTCGATGGCCTCCTGCTGCGCCTTCTTGTAGCTCGGCAGACCCAGAATGCCGCCGATGGAGAAACCGGAGGCCACCATCAACGGGTTGTGCTGGGCGACCAACAGATTTTCCAGAACGGTCATGCCGCCGAACAGGCGAATATTCTGGAAGGTGCGCGCGACCTTGGCCTTGTGCGAGATCTCGTGATCGGGCATGCGCTCAAGCAGGTAGACGGCACCGTTTCCGGTGGTCTTCCAGCGCTGGCCGCTATCGGTCAGCGTTTCCACGTCTTCCTGCTGCCGGCCCGGACCGTGACGCATCACGATGCGGCCCTCGGTCGGTTTGTAGAAGCCGGTGACGCAGTTGAAGACGGTTGTCTTGCCCGCACCATTGGGGCCGATCAGGGCGGTGATGTCGCCCCGGCCGACATTGAAGGAGAGGTCTCCGACGGCCACGAGGCCGCCGAAGCGCATGGTCAGATGTTCGACGCTCAGAACCGGATCCCGGTCCCAGTTGGGCGTCGACTGATCAGAGTTTTTCATAGTCGTAGCCGCGTCCATCAGTGTCCCTCACCCTGAGCCACCATATCGGCGCCGATGCGTTTCTTTTCCTTCAGAACCACGGAAGGTTCCCGGGTCGAGATCAGACCGCGCGGCTTCCACACCATGATGAGCACCATGGCAAGGCCGAAGATCAGCATGCGGTACTGCACCGGATCGAAGCCGGAGCCGAAGACCTGCTGAAGGAAGCCGAGATTGCGCAGCATCTCGATGCCGCCGATCATCACGATGGACGCGATCACCACGCCCACCTGCGAGCCGAGACCGCCCAGAACCACGATGGCGAGGATGATCGCCGATTCCAGGAAGGTGAAGCTCTCCGGCGAGATGAAGCCCTGCCGCGTGGCGAAGAAGGAGCCCGCGAAACCGCCAAACATCGCACCGATGGAGAAGGCCGTCAGCTTCGTGTTGCGCGTGTTGATGCCGAGCGAACGGCAGGCGATCTCATCCTCACGCAGCGCCTCCCAGGCACGCCCGATGGGCAGACGGCGCAGGCGCATGGTCACGAAATTGGTGATCAGCGCCAGAATGAAGATGATGTAGTAGAGGAAGATGAAGCGCTGGATCGGATCGTAGGCGATGCCGAAGAAATCGGCGAAGCCGCCCTCGCCCCGCTTGAGTTCCAGGCCAAAGAATGTCGGCTTCGGAATGCCCGAAATGCCATCTGGACCATTGGTGAATTCATACCAGTTCAGCAGCACGACACGGATGATCTCACCGAAAGCCAGTGTGACGATGGCCAGATAGTCGCCGCGCAGGCGCAGAACCGGGAAGCCGAGCACAATGCCCCAACAGGCCGCGAGAATGCCCGCGAGCGGCAGGGCGAACCAGAAACCGATGTCGAGATACTGTGCCAGCAGCGCGAAGGAGTATGCGCCGACCGCGTAGAAGGCCACGTAACCCAGATCGAGCAGGCCTGCGAGCCCCACCACAATGTTCAGCCCCCAGCCGAGCATGATGTAGGTCATGATCAGAATGGCCAGATCGATGAACTGACGATCCTTGCCCGGGAAGAAGGTGGTGAAGAAGAAGGGCAGCACGAGCGCAAATGCGAAGAGGGCCCGCATCAGCCACTTGCCCGTTCCGGCAAAGCGCGAGCCGCTCGGCATCGCGCCGGCGATCTTCTGCGTGAGCGGGCTGTCGGTTTTCAGGACGAAGAGATTGAGCAGGAGCCTGCCCGCAAAGACGACAAGGATCGAGATGATCCATGCGCCCCAGCGCATCTTGAGATCAAGACCGCCGGGCGCGATGTCTGTGCGAATGCCGATGAAGAAGAAGCCGAGTACAGCAACCAGGAGGCCGGCAATGGCGGCGTCCTTAACCGAAGCGGCGAAGGAGTTGGGGTCGCTCTGCTGAGCAGCGCCCCCCTTGTTCGAAGCGTTCATCGCCATCAGACCTTCTCCACTTCAGGCTGACCGAGAAGACCGGAAGGCAGGAAGATCAGCACGATGGCCAGGATCGAGAATGCCGCAACATCCTTGTATTCGACCGAGAAATAGCCCGACCAGAACACTTCGATAAGGCCGATCAGGAGACCGCCCAGCATGGCGCCGGGAAGCGAGCCGATGCCGCCGAGAACGGCCGCGGTGAACGCCTTAACGCCAGCAAGAAAGCCGATGTAGAAATCGATCACGCCATAAAGCAGCACAAACATCAGGCCGGCCACGGCGGCGAGCGCCGCACCCATGACGAAGGTCAGGGATATCGTGCGGTCGACATTGATGCCGAGGAGTGCCGCCATCTTGCGGTCCTGCTCACAGGCGCGCTGCGCACGACCGAGAGGCGTGCGGGTGATGAGGAGCGTAAAGCCCGCCATCAGCGCAACGGTCGTCAGGATGATGATGATCTGCATGTAGGAAAGCTGCACGACGATGCCGGTTGCGCCACCATCCATCAGGGTGATGCCCCCCTGGATTTGCGGCGGAAGCGGCTTGACGCGCGCGCCCTGCGTGATCTGCACGAAGTTCTGCAGAACGATCGACATGCCAATTGCGGTGATCAACGGAGCCAGACGGAAGGATCCGCGAAGGGGCCTGTATGCGAGCCGCTCAACGGTCCACCCCCAGGCGGATGTGAAGAACATGGCCACGATGAGCACGATGAGCAACACCACGGGCAGAAATGCAAAGCCGAGCACGGTCGTCAGGATGAGGAACATCGCCAGAGCGATGAACGCGCCGATCATGAAGACATCGCCATGCGCGAAGTTGATCATTCCGATAATGCCATAGACCATGGTGTAGCCAATGGCGATCAGCCCATAGATGGAACCCAGCGTCAGCCCGTTGATAAGCTGCTGGACGAAATATTCCATGTGATATGCAACTCCCCTGAAATGTCGCCCTTCAGGCGCATTTCTTATTCTTTCCCCTTGATAGTCGTAGAGGAATGACGCCCGATTGCAACGGCAAATTTCCCACGACCGGCTCCAAACCGAAGGCCGGTTTTTCCGGCTCTTGTTGACGCGGGAAGCTAGCACCGGACCAATGCAATGTCATTGCATTGAAGGGAAAAAAGTGAGTGCTTCTCGCGGATCCTCTCGAAATATGCCGCTTTCACGCATCAATATTGCAAGTTTGAGACAAAAAAGAACAAAACAGTTCTATACGTATCAGCAAGCAAAAAACCCGCACCTGCCACCGGTGCGGGCTTCTCGCCAAACGTGAAAGTGGGTGTGAAAACCCGTTTAATTCATTGTCGGAATGACGAATTCAGCGCCATCCTTCACACCTGATGGCCAGCGCGAGGTGACTGTTTTCGTTTTGGTGTAGAAGCGGAATGCATCCGGCCCATGCTGGTTCAGATCGCCGAAGGAAGATGCCTTCCACCCTCCGAAAGTATAATACGCGATTGGCACCGGAATGGGGACATTCACGCCCACCATGCCGACATCGACACGGGCCGCGAAGTCACGCGCCGCATCGCCATCCCGCGTGAATATGGCAACGCCATTGCCGTATTCGTGATCATTGGGAAGCGCCAGCGCCTCTTCATAGGTGTTGGCGCGCACGACCGAGAGGACGGGACCGAAAATCTCTTCCTTGTAGATGCGCATGTCCTTGGTGACATTGTCGAAGAGACAGCCGCCCATATAGTAGCCGTTCTCATAACCCTGCATCTTGAAATCGCGGCCATCGACAAGGAGCTTTGCGCCCTCCTTGACGCCGAGGTCGACATAGCCCTTCACCCGCTCCAGCGCCTGCTGGGTAACAAGCGGGCCGAAATCGGCCGAGGCGTCTGTTGACGGGCCGACCTTAAGGCTCTCGACGCGCGGAATGAGCTTCTCGACCAGCCTGTCGGCTGTTTCCTTGCCGACAGGTACCGCGACGGACACCGCCATGCAGCGCTCGCCGGCCGAACCATAACCCGCTCCGATAAGCGCATCGACCGTCTGATCCATATCAGCATCGGGCATGATGATGAGATGGTTTTTCGCGCCACCGAAGCACTGGGCGCGCTTTCCATTGGCAGTGGCGCGGCTGTAGATGTACTGCGCAATCGGCGTGGAGCCGACGAAACCGACGGCCTTGATATCCGGATCGTCGAGAAGCGCATCCACCGCTTCCTTGTCGCCATTGACGACGTTGAGCACGCCCTCGGGCAGACCCGCCTCAAGGAACAATTCGGCAATGCGCATCGGCACACCCGGATCGCGCTCGGAAGGCTTCAACACGTAAGTGTTGCCACAGGCGATCGCCGGCGCAATCTTCCAGAGCGGGATCATGGCCGGGAAGTTGAACGGCGTGATCCCGGCAACAACGCCGAGCGGCTGGCGCATGGAGTAGACATCGATGCCCGGCCCCGCACCCTCGGTGTACTCACCCTTCATCATGTGCGGCGCACCGATGCAGACCTCGACCACTTCGAGCCCGCGTTGAATGTCGCCCCTGGCGTCGGGAATGGTCTTGCCGTGTTCACGCGCCAGAAGCTCGGCGAGCTCGTCATAGTCGCGATGGACAAGCTCAAGAAACTTCATGAGCACGCGCACGCGGCGCTGGGGATTGGTCTTTGCCCAGCCGGGCTGTGCTGCCTTGGCATTCTCGACAGCGGCGCGCACTTCGGCAGCGCTGGCAAGCGCAACCTTGCAGCGCACTGTTCCATCCATGGGCTGCATGACATCCTGGCTGCGCCCGCTGGTACCGGCGACATGCTTGCCGCCAATGAAATGACCGAAATCCTCCATGAGGCTTCTCCCTGATTATGAAGTCGGCGTTATTGTCACCACTCGTGCGGGGATTTGCAACGCGACGCGAACAGCAACCGTTGTGCGAAAATTAAAGCCGAAATATTATGTCGCGTGCGAAAAATATCGAACGCGGGAGCAGTGAATGAACTGGGACGATGTACGCGTGTTTCTCGCTGTGGCGCGGGCAGGCCAGATTCTTGGAGCAGCGAAGCGACTGGGACTCAATCATGCGACGGTCTCGCGCCGGGTCGCTGCGCTGGAGGAGGCCATTGGCGCGAAGCTTTTTCACAGGCTGACGACCGGTACCGAGCTAACGACCGCGGGCGAACAACTGCTTGCGACGGCGGAACGCATGGAGGCCGACATGATCGCTGCACGGGCCGAGATCGCAGGTGAAAGCGAGGATGTGACCGGCACTGTACGGATCGGCGCTCCGGATGGTTTTGGCGTGGCGTTTCTCGCCTCGCGCCTGGGAGCGCTGACGGAGCGCCATCCGGGCCTCTCGGTCCAGCTCGTTCCCGTTCCGCGCTCGCTTTCGCTGTCGCGCCGCGAGGCTGACATTGCCGTGACGGTGGACCGCCCGACGGAGGGGCGGCTGGTGGCTGCCAAGCTGGTGGACTACACGCTGGGGCTCTACGCCTCGAAGGCCTATGCGGAGGCTCACGATTTGCCCAGGAGCGCAAACGATCTTCGCCACCACCGGCTTGTCGGCTATGTGCCCGATCTCGTCTTCAGCCCCACGCTCGACTATGCCGCAGAAATCTCTGAAAACTGGTCAGCCGACTTCGCCGTCTCATCGGCCATGGGCCAGGTCGAGGCGGTGCGCTCCGGTGCCGGCCTTGGCATTTTGCACACATTCATCGCACGCGCGCATAGAGATCTGATCGCACTCGACTGGGCGGCCCCCATACGGCGCAGCTACTGGACGGTCTACCATGAATCCATGCGACCAACGCGACGCATCCAGGTCACTTCAGCCTTTATTGGCGAACTCGTTGACAAGGAGCGACATCTCTTTTGCTGAAGCGATGTTCGCCTTTCATTAAAGACTTGCCCCCAGAACGGTCAGGGCAATCGGTTCACACTGGAGACTTCGCGATGGCACCCCGTATTCTCGCAGCCGCAACCGCGCTGGCCCTTTTCGCAGCGCCGCCAGCCGCCCGGGCCAACAACCTGCCTCCACCAGCACAAACGGCAGGCATATCCATTCCCGAGGGGCAGATCGAGAAGGCTGTCGAAGCGCTGGATGGCATTATTGAAAGCGCCATGCGGGAAACCGGTGTTCCAGGTCTTGCCGTCGCCGTGGTGCGCAGGGACGAGGTTCTTTTTGCCAAGGGCTATGGCGTGCGCAAGGCAGGCGAGGAAGGCGTGGTTGACACAGACACGGTCTTCCAGCTCGCATCACTTTCCAAACCGGTAGGCGCAACCGTGGTTGCGAAACAGGTGGGCGAAGGCCTCGTGGACTGGGACACGCGCATGTCCGAAATCCTGCCCTGGTTCAAGCTTTCCAATCCCGAGAGCACGGCACTTCTGACCGTCGGCGATCTCTATGCGCACCGCTCGGGCCTGCCAGACCATGCCGGTGATGACCTTGAAGATCTTGGTTACCCGCAAAAGGTCATTCTCGAACAGCTCCGGCACCTAAAAACCGGCCCTTTTCGACTGCAATATGCTTACACGAATTTTGGTCTCACGGCTGCCGCCGAAGCCGTGGCCGGTGTTGCCGGCAAGGACTGGGCGACACTGAGCGAAGAAGCAATCTACAAACCGCTGGGAATGGAGCGCACCTCCTCGAGGCTGGGCGATTTCCTGGCGCGCGAGAACCGTGCCTACAATCATATGCGCGGGGGCGATGGCTGGGAGGTGCTTTTCCAGCGTGACCCCGATCCGCAATCACCGGCCGGCGGTGTCAGCGCCAGCGTGAACGACATGGCCAAGTGGATGCGGATGGTGCTCGGCAATGGCGCGTATGAGGGCGAACAGATCGTCGATGCAGCGGCACTCCTGCCGGCACTGAGCCCGCAGACCGTGTCGGGCCGCCCCGCCACGCCCGCTGCCCGCGCAGGCTTCTATGGCTATGGGTTCGGTGTGGGCGTCTCGCCGGCAGGCCGGGTGATGCTCAGTCATTCGGGCGCTTTTGCACTGGGTGCGGCAACCAACTTCATCATGATCCCTTCCGCTGATATCGGTATTGTCGTCTTGTCCAACGCACAGCCGATCGGTCTGGTCGAAGGCATCTCCATGAGCTTCATGGACCTCGTGCAGTTTGGCGCGGTCCAGCGCGACTGGCTGGCCATGTATCCGGTTCTCTTTGGGCCCATGCTGGAGCCGTTCGGCAAACATGCCGGGCAGAAAGCGCCGGCAGACGCAAAACCCGCTCGTGAGCTCGAAGACTATACCGGCACGTTCGCCAATGATTATTACGGCAATCTCATTGTCGAGAAGGCGGATGGCGGCCTGCTTATGAAAGTTGAAGGAACGCCCAGCACGTTTCCTCTGCAACACTGGACGGGCGATGAGTTCGTGTTTCGCCCGCTGAACGAGAACGCCATGGAAGGCTCCATCTCTTCGGTTCGGTTCTCAATGGAAGGCGAACAGGCCAAAGAGGTGCACGTGGAGTATTTCGATCAACTGGACGACGGCACCTTCGTCCGCAGATAGACCACTCAAAGATGAGTTAAGGCCCGGCCTTGCCGACCCGCAGCGGATCGAAAGGACGTGGTGTTCCAGACCGAAGCCGGAACCTCACCCCGTGACATGAGTTGACACGTCATTGGGTTTAACAATCGGAGGCTGGTTTCATGTCCTATGGTCGCTTTGCTGCGATGATCGGAACGTCGACGGTCATCATGTTTGGTCTGATGTATCTCAACACCTATGCGCTCGATCATATATTCTGGAGCGAAACGCGGGCATGGATGGCGCTGTTGATGGGAGCGACCATGGCGGTGATCATGCTGGGCTTCATGTGGAGCATGTACCAGAACTCCGCTGTCAATCTTGGCATCGTTGCAGGCGCGGCCATCATCTTTGCAGGCTCGCTCTGGCTGGTTCGCAGCCAGGCAACCGTGGATGACGTGGACTACATGAAGGCCATGATCCCTCACCATTCCATTGCGATCCTGACCAGCAGACGCGCGAACATCTCCGACCCGCGTGTGCGCGAACTGGCCGATGGCATCATCGAAGCGCAATTGCGTGAGATCGACGAAATGAAGGTCTTGATCGAGGATCTGGAACAAAAGAACTGATCCGCCGCGCCGCCGGAGTGTTCTTTGCCGCCAGCCAGGCATGGGAGTGGCCAAGATCGCAAGCGTGGAGTAAGGGTCCGGTCTGAGACATGCTTGGGCACCCAGGCCCGGCACCCCGCTTCAGAAAGGCGCGATATGTCCGACAGCGATGACGATTATGTGTATGACGAGGTAACCGGCGAATGGATGCCGGCCTCGGAAATGAAAGCGCTTGAGGCGCAGCGCGGCGCGGTCGTCGACGCTGAAGGCAATCCGCTGGCGGACGGCGATTCCGTGACCCTGATCAAGGACCTGAAAGTGAAGGGCGCCGGCCAGACGCTGA
This sequence comes from Nitratireductor sp. B36, assembly GCF_020833685.1. Classification (GTDB taxonomy): domain Bacteria; phylum Pseudomonadota; class Alphaproteobacteria; order Rhizobiales; family Rhizobiaceae; genus Nitratireductor. The sequence continues at coordinate 620,528 of NZ_JACKZY010000003.1, read as the reverse complement.
AACGCGGAACGGTGATCAAAACGATCCGCCTGACGGACAACAAGGATGAGATCGACTGCCGTCACGAAGGCATCAAGGGTCTTGTGCTGCGCACGGAATTCGTGCGCAAGCGATAGACCTTCGACGTCCCACCACCGCAAGCGCGACACGATCCACGAAAGCGAGGCTTACACGAACGGCGTCGCGGGATCGTATCGGCGCGGCAGGAGGCGGTGCAGATAGGCTAGGGCCTCGTCTGACAGACGATTTTCATCCGGCCTGAGATAGGTCTCGGGCATGTGGCGCGTCTTGCCGGCAACGGCGTCGAGATCGACCAGACGGCACACCGTCTTCTCGCCATCGAACTGAAGCGCGACGGATCCGTCGCCCTTTTCCACCGAGCGGACAGCGAAGGCGCCGGCCTCGAAAGCCTCACGCGCATCGGTCTCGCTGATGGTGGCGATGTTGCCGCGCGGCAAATAGCCGAACGTGTCGACGCGGGCGCGCTGGCCGGCAAGATCTTCGGCCAGAATGCGCTCGATGGCCTGACCGAGATCGCTGCCGGAGAGTTTGAGATTGCCGTGGGCATCACGCTCCTGCATCTCGGCTGGCACCAGCGTTTCGATGAGCGAGCGCCCATCGGCATCGGAGACTCCCTCCGACATGGCCACGACACAGCGCCCATGGCGGGCGACCGTCGCCTTCACATCCTCGATGAAGCGACCACGCTCGAAGGCGCGCTCGGGCACATAGACGAGGTGCGGGCCGCTTTCTTCATCCAGCGCCCAGGCGGCAGCCGCTGCCGTGAGAAAGCCCGCATGACGGCCCATCACGATGCCCACATAGACACCCGGCAGAGCGCGGAAATCGAGATCGATGCTCAGGAAGGCGCCGGCCACCATTTCGCCCGCCGAGATGAAGCCCGGTGTGTGGTCGTTTTCCATCAGATCGTTGTCGATGGTCTTTGGCGCGTGCATGAAGGTCATGCCACCACCGGAAGCATCGCGCAGAATTGCCTGCGTGCCGGAAGTGTCGTTGCCGCCAATGTTGATGAAGGCATCCGCGCCGACGTCCTTCAGACCTTTCATGATCTCTTCGCAATAGGCCGCGTCGGGCTTGTCGCGGGTGGAGCCGAGCGCCGCACTTGGCGTGGCGGCGATGCGCAGCAACTCGGTCTCGGAGAGATCGGACAGGGTGACGAAGCGGCCATCGCGAATGCCCCGCACGCCATGAAGCGCACCGAGCACCCGGCAGCCGGGATAGAGCTTCATGGCTTCCAGCGTCGCACCGGCAACGGTCTGGTTGATGACGGCGGTGGGACCGCCGCCCTGGGCGATGACGAAGGTTTCGGCCATGGTTCGCTCTTTCCTTGCAATCCGGGTCTGCCATTCATGGCATGGCGGGCGCGGCGCTGAAAAGAGCCGCCATGCCCGCCTGCAGGATTAGCGGAAGAGCATGACCGGAATCTTGCAGGAGCGCAGCATAGCCTCCGTCGTCGAGCCGATGATCAGGCTGCGAATGCGCGAGTGGCCATAGGCGCCCATGACGAGAAGACCGAAATTCTGGCTCTCGACGCGCTCGGAGATGACCGTCTCGGGCTGACCGGGCAGCACTTCGCTTGTCGCTTCGATGCCACCGCCGCGCAACACGGCTTCTGCATCGGCAAGCCGGTTGCGCGCCTCGCTGGTGTCGCTTCCCACCGTGAGAAGCTTGACGGAGAGGCCGGCGAAGAGCGGCGAGCGCGCCATGGCGTCCACCGCCTTCATGCTGCTTGCACCACCATCATAGGCGACGAGCACCTTGTTGATCGGCTTGAAGGCGCGGTTGGCGACGAAGACCGGGCGATGGCTCGACCGCACCACGCGCTCCAGATTGGAGCCGAGATGCAGTTTTGCAAAATCCGCCGCCTCGCCGCGCTTGCCGATCACCAGAAGGTCGGAATCTTCCTCCACTTCGGCCACCGTCTCGACCACATCGCCATGGCGAATGCGGCCAGAGACCTTTTCGATGCCGGCGGCGCGAACGGCAGCTTCGCCATCTTCGAGGATGGCACGGCCACGCTTCATGGCAAGGCGCGCGCGCTGTTCGTCAAGCTCGGACAGCTCCTTCAGAAGCGATGACCGCGCCCCAAGGGCGATGTTGCCGGAGAGATCGGACGGTGCGCTGCCCGTCTCACGGCGACCAAGCACATGAAGAAGCTCCACGGAGGCTTCGAGCCTTCCGGCAATCCATGCCGCGTGTTCGCACACGCTTTGCGCATAGATGGAGCCGTCGATGAATGCGGTGATCTTTGACATTTCGCCCCCCTTAGTGGCCCATCAGCTTTTCAAGTGCGCCCGGCTTGTCGTGAATGCCAAGCTTGTCGACGATGGTTTCGCTGGCCTCGTTCATGCCAATGATTTCCACCTCGGCACCGTCGCGGCGGAATTTGAGCACGATCATGTCCAGCGCGCCAACACTGGAAATGTCCCAGATGTGAGCACGGGACACGTCAATGACCACCTTGTCCAGCCCTTCCTTGAAGTCGAAGGCTGCGTTGAAATCTTCGACCGAAGCGAAAAAGAGCTGACCCTCGACGCGGTAGGTGCGCTCGCGCCCATCTTCCGACAGGGTGGAGGTGACGCGGAAGATCTGCGCGATCTTGCCGGCGAAAAAGATGCCGGAAAGAAGCACGCCGACCAGAACGCCGATGGCGAGATTGTGCGTGGCCACCACACAGACGACCGTGGCGAGCATGACCACGGAGGAGGAGAGCGGATGCTCGCGCAGATTCTTGATCGACGACCATGAGAAGGTGCCGATCGAGACCATGATCATGATGGCCACAAGTGCGGGCATCGGGATCTGACGCACCCAATCGCCCAGAAGCACGATCATGAACAGGAGAAAGACACCGGCGACAAAGCAGGAGAGACGCCCGCGCCCGCCGGATTTCACATTGATCATCGACTGGCCGATCATGGCGCAGCCCGCCATCCCGCCGATAAAGCCGGTGGCTGTGTTGGCAAGGCCCTGGCCGATGCATTCCTGGTTCTTGTCGCTCTGCGTGTCGGTCAGCTCATCGACCAGCGAGGCGGTCATGAGCGATTCCAGAAGGCCGACCGCCGCCACCGCCGCCGAATAGGGCAGGATGATCTGCAGCGTTTCCAGATTGAGCGGAATGTCGGGAAGGAGAAAGACCGGGAAGGTGGAGGGCAGTTCGCCCATGTCGCCCACCGTGCGCACATCGAGGCCAAAGGCGATCGACACCGTGGTGAGCACGATGATGCAGATGAGCGGCGACGGGATGGCCTTGGTGAGGCGCGGGAACAGATAAATGATGGCAAGGCCGGCGGCGACCATCACATAGGTGAGGTTGGGCACGCCGATCAGCTCGGGCAGCTGCGCCATGAAAATCAGGATCGCCAGAGCGTTGACGAAGCCGGTCATGACCGAGCGCGAGACGAAGCGCATCAGGTGGCCGAGCTTCAGGAGCCCCGCCCCAATCTGCAACAGGCCGGCCAGCACCGTGGCGGCGAGCAGATATTGCAGCCCGTGCTCCTTGACCAGTGTGACCATGAGCACGGCGGTGGCGGCAGTCGCCGCCGAAATCATGCCCGGCCGGCCACCGGCTATCGCCGTAATGACCGCGATGGAGAAGGAGGCGTAGAGCCCGACCTTGGGGTCGACACCGGCAATGATGGAAAAGGCGATGGCTTCGGGGATGAGCGCAAGCGCGACCACGAGGCCGGAAAGGAGATCGGCGCGGATATTGCCGAACCATTCGTCACGGTAATGGGAAAGCGAGAACATGGAACCTTCAGGAGACATGACCTCCCAACCGCCGACAGGCTTCTGCGGCCGGGAAAGACAGAAACGATCGAGGTTGCGCCGGCGGATCAGCGGCCGGCAGAGCCACCCGGAGTTTCACCGGGTCCTAAGCGGATGCGCGGTGTTTAACCCGGATGATGCTGCGGCGCAACATTGTTCGTCTCCTGAAGACGCTTGCGTCAGTCCGGCTTTTTGCGCGCCTTCTTCTTGCCGCCAGCGGGCTTGGCGAATTTCGGCTTGCCGGGTTTGCCATCTTTCTTCGCCCAGGGCTTGGCATCGTCGCGCCAGTCGCCGCCCTTGCGGTGCGGCTTGCCGGCCGGCCTGCGCTTGCCGGCGAAGGGTTTTGGCCCGCTGTTGCGCGACGCGAATTCGGGCGTGCCCTCCAGCTGGACCACCCGGATGCTGCGCTCCAGAACGGCCTGCGGGCCGATGGCCGCAAGGAAACGGCCAACACAGGCGGCATCGAGCTGAACGAAGGTCTCGTCCTGCTGCATCTTGATCGCGCCGATCTCGCGCTTGGTGATTTCGCCGGCACGACACAGAAGCGGGATGAGCCAGCGCGGCTCGGCATTCTGCTTGCGGCCAACCGACAGGGAGAACCAGACGCTCTCGTCGAACTCTTCACGGCGCGGCGCGCGTTCCTCGCGCATGCCGCCACCATCCTGGATGGTCACTTCCGTGACATCCTCCGGCGCGGAGAGCTTTGCGCGGTGAAGCCTGACAAAGGCCGCCGCGATCTGTTCGGCACCATGCTTCTCAAGGAGCGCTTTGACGAGGTCTGCCTCGTTGTCCTGAATGGCATCTTCCAGATGCGGGTCGGCCATCAGGCGTTCGTCATCACGCTGAAGAACCGCGTCGGCGGAAGGCGGGCTGGTCCACTCAAGCCGCACCTTGGCATCGCGCAGAAGGCGCTCGGCCCGGCGGCGGCCATTGGGCGCGACGATCAGCGCGCTGACACCCTTGCGCCCTGCCCGCCCTGTGCGGCCCGAGCGGTGCAGAAGCGTTTCGGAATTGGTGGGCAGGTCCGCATGCACCACGAGCTCAAGATTGGGCAGGTCGATGCCGCGGGCCGCAACATCGGTCGCCACGCAGACGCGCGCACGCCCGTCGCGCATGGCCTGCAGCGCATGGGTGCGTTCGCTCTGACTGAGCTCGCCCGAGAGGGCCACGACCGAGAAGCCGCGATTGTTGAACCGCGCTGTCAGATGGTTGACGGTGGCGCGCGTGTTGCAGAACACCAGCGCATTGCGCGCCTCATGGTAGCGCAGCACGTTGATGATGGCGTTTTCGCGCTCCTGCGGGATGGCGAGGAAGCCGCGATACTCGATATCGCCATGCTGCTTCTGCTCGGCAGCCGTGGTGATGCGCACCGCATCGCGCTGATAGTTCTTCGCCAGATTGGCGATGGTGCGCGAGACGGTCGCCGAAAACATGAGGGTGCGACGCTCGGCGGGAGCGGCATCCAGAATGAACTCCAGATCCTCGCGGAAGCCGAGATCGAGCATCTCGTCGGCCTCGTCCAGAACCACCGCGCGCAGATCCGACATGTCGAGCGCGTTGCGGCGGATGTGGTCGCACAGGCGGCCAGGCGTGCCGACGACGATATGGGCACCGCGTTCCAGCGCGCGACGCTCGGTGCGGATGTCCATGCCGCCGACGCAGGAGGCGATCACGGCACCGGTTTCGGCGTAAAGCCATTCCAGCTCGCGCTTGACCTGCAGCGCCAGTTCACGCGTGGGCGCGACGGCGAGGCCGAGCGGGGCGGCTGCACGATCAAACCTATCCGCGCCATCAAGCAGGCTCGGTGCCAGCGCGATGCCGAAGGCAACGGTCTTGCCAGAGCCTGTCTGGGCAGAAACGAGCGCGTCGGCGCCTTCCGGTTCCAGTTCCAGAACAGCCTTCTGAACCTGGGTCAATTCGGTATAGCCGCGCTTGTCCAACGCCCGGCCAAGCGCTGGCACAATGCCTTCGAACTCGGTCATTCATCTTCTTTCGGAAATGAGCGCGCTTTGTGAGATCGTCTGTGGCAGATGGTCTGGAGGGCGCGCAGCGCGGCGATTTCACCAACGCTTTTGCGCCCTACTACGCGTGTCGGAGGCAAATGTACAGCGGGGAGTGTCAAATTCCCTTTGCTTCGAACGCTCAGCCGGCAGCGGCCTCGCGCTCGTCTCGTGCCGTCAGGCGCATCATGGCCAGGGCGAGAAGCATGGTGAGCGCCGAGACGATTGAGAGCGTCACGAACGCATTGAAATACCCCCCGGCACCATCCGCATGGGCGAGAAGGACGACGATCAGGACAGCACCGATTGCGCCGCCGACACGCTGAACGATGTTCACCAGCGTTGCCGCATCGCCCATTTCCTCTTTATGCGCGGCGGCGTAGGCAGCCGTCATGGCCGGCATCTGGCCAAGCGCCATGCCGATGCCCCTGACGACGAGAAGCGGTGCCAGCCAAAGCGCCGGAAGCGGCGTGGGCAGAAGGAAGGGCAAGGTGCTCAAGAGGAGCGCAAGTGCGCCGGCAAGCGTTACCCGCCCCGCGCCGAAACGGTCTGTCAGCGCGCCGCCGACCGGCAGGGCCAGAGCGCTGCCGAGCCCCATGGCCAAAAGCAGAAATCCGGTCTCCACCGTGTCGCGGGCCGCGATCACCTGAAGGTAAAGCGGCAGGAGCAGGAGCCCGCCATACATGTTGGCACCGGTCAGGCCGGTTGTGAGCGTCGCCGTGGCAAAGACCGGCCTCCGCAGAAGCGCGAGGTCGATAAGGGGTGGCCGCGCACGTGTGGCGTTTGCAACGAAGCCGCCGACGAGGACGAGGCCGGCGACGACACAGACAAGATTGGTGCGTGTGAGGCCTTCTGCACCGAATTCGGTGGCGCCATAGAGGAAGAGCGGCAGCCCGGCGCCGAGCAGAAGCAGGCCCGCAATATCGAGATGCCGCGTCTCGTCCCGGTCGCCTGCTGGCACAAGCCCCTTTGCGAGAAGAAGTGCTGCAACGCCGACCGGAACGTTGATCCAGAACAGCCAGCGCCATGATGCATGATCGAGCAGGAGCCCGCCAATCGCCGGGCCGATGGCCGGTCCCAGCGCAACGACAAGTCCAAGCGCGCCCATGATACGGCCAAGCTGCCTGGGGCCTGCGGTCGCACCGATGATCGCCTGTCCCGCCGGCACCATGAGACCACCGGCGAGCCCCTGAAGAAAACGGGCGGCGATCAGTGACCACGGCCCGGGCGCGATGGCGCAGAGCACCGATGCGCCCGTGAACCCCGCAAGGCTGAACGCCCACACGCGGCCATAACCGAAACGGTTTCCGAGCCAGGCGGCGGCAGGAAGGGAGATTGCCAGCGCGACCAGATACCCGGTGGCAATCCACTGGATCAAAGGCAGCGTGGTGGCGAGATCTTCCCGTATCGTTTCGAGGGCGAGATTGACGACCGTGGAATCGAGCATCGCCATGAACGCGCCCGCGCCGGTGACGGCGGCGATCTTCCATATCCGCGCGGGGATGGCCGGCGGCGGTGTCTTGCGATCCGTGCTCACGGGCCGGAACTCTCAACCGGCCCGGAGCTGAAGTCAACGCGCGATCACGTCGCAGCCTGTGCTACCGAACCACCTCGCCGTCTTCCTTGGTGAACGCTTTCACCGCGCCCTCCGGCAGGAGCTCCAGCACGGTCTCGGACGGGCGGCAGAGTTTCGTGCCGAGCGGGGTTTCCACGATGGGGCGGTTCATCAGGATTGGGTGCTCGACCATGAAGTCGATCAGCTCGTCATCGCTCCATTTGTCTTCGCCAAGACCCAGCTCGTCATAGGGCGTGCCCTTCTGGCGCAGGATCGCGCGGGGCGACACGCCCATGGCGGCAATCAGAGACACCAGTTTTTCGCGGCCGGGCGGGGTCTTGAGATACTCGATCACCTGCGGCTCCTCGCCGGCTTCGCGAAGCATGGCCAGCACGTTGCGCGAGGTGCCGCATTTGGGGTTGTGATAGATGGTGACGGTCATGATTGTCTCGCTCAGCTCGTGGGAAACCAGTCTCGGGTGCGGTTGGCAAAGGCCACCAGCGACAGCATCACCGGCACCTCGACCAGAACGCCGACCACCGTGGCAAGGGCGGCACCGGAATTCAAGCCGAACAGGCTGATGGCGACGGCAACCGCAAGCTCGAAGAAGTTCGACGTACCGATAAGGGCGCAGGGCGCGGCGACATTGAACGGCACTTTCCAGATGCGGGCCGCGAAATAGGTCAGGAAGAAGATGCCATAGGACTGGATCAGGAGCGGCACCGCGATCAGCACGATCAGGATCGGCCGTTCGACGATGACATGCCCCTGGAAACCGAAGAGAAGCACCACCGTGACCAGAAGCCCGATAACGGAGACGGGTTTGAGCGATGCAGTGAAATCCGAAACCGCCTTCTGCGCCTGCGCACCCGAGGCGCGGCCAGTCAGCCATTTGCGGGTCAGGAACCCGGCGACGAGCGGGATGACCACATAGAGGCCGGTGGCCAGAAGCAGCGTCTCCCACGGCACGGCGATGTCTGTCACGCCGAGCAGCAGGGCGACGATGGGCGCGAAAGCGAAGATCATCACCACATCGTTGAGCGAGACCTGAACGAGCGTGTAGGTGGCATCGCCCCGGGTGAGCTGGCTCCACACGAAAACCATCGCCGTGCAGGGGGCAGCGCCCAGAAGGATGAGGCCGGCAATGTATTGCTGGGCATCGGCGGGCTCGATCCACGGCGCGAAAACATACTCGAAGAACAGGACGCCAAGGGCTGCCATGGTGAAGGGCTTGATGAGCCAGTTGACGGCGAGCGTCAGGACGAGCCCCTTGGGCCGGTCGCCGATATGGCTGAGGCTTGCGAAGTCGACATTGACCATCATCGGGAAAACCATGGCCCAGATGAGCACGGCGACGACCAGATTGACCGAGGCGTATTCGAGCGAGGCGAGGAAGCCGAACAGGCCGGGCATCAGATTGCCAAGAGCGATGCCGGCGATGATGCACAGCGCCACCCAGATGGAGAGGTATTTTTCGAAGAAGCCGATGCCGCCCGCAGGGGCCTCATCGCGGTTCAATATGTGGTCAGTCATGCAACATGTCCCTGTTCGGAAGGGGCCGGCGTGCGGCCAATGTCATCGAGACGGCGCTGCAGGGAAAGCCGGTCGAGCGAGGCGAGCGGCAGCGCCGTGAAAATGGAAATGCGGTTGTTGAGCATGCGATAGGTATCGGCGAAAGCGAGGTGCTTCTCGGCTTCTGTTCCGGTCACCGCTGCCGGGTCGGGCAGGCCCCAATGGGCCGTCATCGGCTGGCCGGGCCAGACCGGGCAGGCTTCCTGCGCAGCGCTGTCGCAAAGCGTGAAGACGAAATCGAGCTTCGGTGCATCCGGTGTTGCGAATTCGGCCCAGTCCTTCGAGCGGGCAAAGGCGATGTCGTGGTTCATGCGCTCGAGCAATTCCAGCGCGAATGGATGGACCGAACCCTTGGGCTGGGAGCCTGCTGAGTAAGCGTTGAAACGGCCCGCGCCAACCCGGTTCAGGGAAGCCTCTGCAAGGATGGAGCGGGCCGAATTCCCGGTGCAAAGAAAGAGCACGTTAAAGGTCTTGTCACTCATGGCATTCGTCTCCTAGCAATGACACGTCGCAGCCTCGATGGCGGGGCGGCAGAGATCCGGGTTTCCGTTGCAGCAATCTTCCATCAGGAAGGCGAGGAGATCGCGGAAGCCGGTCATGTCGGCTGAGTAGCGAATGATGCGCCCTTCCCGCTCGGCGCGGATCATGCCCGACTGTGCCAAAACCTTGAGATGCGCGGAGGCGGTGTTTTGCACGACACCCAGCCGCAGCGCGACCTCGCCCGCCGGCAGCCCCTCCGGCCCTGCCTTGACGAGCAGGCGGAACACATCGAGCCGGGTCTCCTGACCGAGCGCGGCGAGTGCATCTATGGCTTCGGTTTTCTGCATTATCGAAATATCCGGATTTATCGATGTATTAAAGTATTTTTTGCATGGTTGCGGAATGGCGTCAAGAGGGATTGAGAGGGGCTGGATGAAAGCCGGACCTCGCTCTTGAGCATTTTCCCAATGGGTCCCGGGTCAAGCCCGGGATGACGACCTCCTTCTCCCCGCCGGCGGGGAGAAGGTCCCGGCAGGGGGATGAGGGGCGGGCGGGGCCTTGCGGTCTTTTCCACCTCTGTCGGTATCTTTGCAGGTGACGGCGCTTGCCCCTCATCCTCACCTTCTCCCCGCATGCGGGGAGAAGGGGACGTTTGGTGCTGGCGTGCGTTCTGCTGAAGAGGGAGGAAGGAGTGAATAGGGAGTAGGGAACGCGCTTCAACGCCCTCGTCATCCTATGGCTTGACCATAGGATCCATGCCTTTGCGGTGGTGACGTCGTGCGGGTGAGAAAGATTGCGTGTCGCCTTTAGGGGCGGCGGTTTATCCCCGGTGTTCCGGCATGGATCCTTAGATCAGGTCCGAGGATGACGAAGGAGCGGGCTGGGGTGGCAGCCCTATCCGTTCGGCAGGTTCAGGAGGCGAAGGGGCAAAGATGTGGTGCGATCATGTGAAGAGCTTCATCCCGACCGGGCGAAGCGCCAACCGGACCGCATGGCAACGGGGCCGAGACGCCCTGCCCTGAACACAACCTCAGCCGACGAAAGCGCGCTCGACGACGAAATCGGCCGGCTCAGCGTTGGAGCCTTCCTTGAGGCCCGCCTTCTCCACCAGCGCCTTCACATCCTTGAGCATGGCCATGGAGCCGCAGATCATGACGCGGTCATTCTCGCGGTCGAATGGCTCGGTGCCGAGCTTCTGGAAGAGTTCGCCATTCTCTATCAGCGTCGTGATGCGGCCCATCACGGGCGAGGTTTCGCGCGTGGTGGAGGTGAAATGGGTCAGGCGCCCGTCGACCAGTTCGCCGATCAGCGGATCGTCCCTGAGAGCGGTCACCAGTTCCTTGCCGTAATCGAGCTCGGCGACGTCGCGGCAGGTGTGGGTGAGAATGATGTTGTCGAACTTCTCATAGGTCTCCGGATCGCGGATCAGGCTCGCGAAGGGCGCAATACCCGTGCCGGTGGAGATCATGTAGAGGTTTTTCGCCGGCGTCAGCGCATCGTTGACCAGCGTGCCGGTGGATTTCTGGCGCATGAGCACCGTGTCGCCGGGCTGGATCTTCTGCAGATGCTGGGTCAGCGGGCCGTCCGGCACCTTGATGGAGAAGAACTCCACTTCCTCGTCCCAGGCGGGGCTGGCGATGGAATAGGCGCGAAACACCGGTTTTTCCGCATTGGGCAGGCCGATCATCACGAACTCGCCTGAGCGGAAGCGGAAGCTTTGCGGCCGCGTGATGCGGAAGGCAAAGAGATTGTCCGTGTAGTGTTTCACCGATGTCACGCGCTCGGCAAAGCAGCCGGCGGGAATCGGGAATTCAGGGGTCTTTTCGGCGTCGTTCTCGCGGAGCGCAGCGCTGTCCATGAATACTGTCCTCGTTCGGTCGGAAGTCTCTAAGCCGGTTTCCGGTTCGGATGCAAATCCAAATCGCGGCACCAATGGCTGCTCTTGCCTGTCGAAATTATTAGTATACAAATGAATTTGACGTCAAGTTTCGTGCGTTCGACACCTATTTCATTTGGTGGGGTCAACAAAGGTTTCACATTCCGGATTTCACCCATGAATGAGAAAAAAGGCATCAATTCGGGTTCCGTGGTCGTTGGCATCGATGTGGGCGGCACCTTCACAGACCTGATCCTGATCGATTCCCGCGAAGGGCCAGACAGGGGCGTGCGGGTCGCCAAGACTCCGACCACCATCGAGAACCAGGCTTTTGGCGTGGTCAACGCGATACGCGAGACCGAGGTTCCGGCCTCCGAGATCGGCCTGATCGTGCATGGCACGACCACCACGACGAATGCGGTGCTTGAGCGGCAGCTTGCCAGAACAGGCATGATCACCACCGCCGGTTTCCGCGACATTATCGAGCTTGGGCGGCGCACACGGCCACAGGCCTATGGCATGACAGGAACCTTCACTCCGGTGGTGCCGCGCAATCTGCGGCTCGAGGTGGATGAGCGCATGGACGCCGCCGGAAACGTGCTCACACCGCTCGATGAGGATGGCGTGCGCGCGGCGGTGAAGGCGCTGCTCGATCAGGGTTGCGTTTCGCTGGTGATCCACTTCCTGCACGCCTATGCCAACCCGGCGCACGAAAAGCGCGCTGCCGAAATCGCCGCCGAACTCTGGCCCAACAATTACATCACCACCGGACATGCGCTGCTTTCCGAAGCGCGCGAGTTCGAGCGCGGCGTGACCGCCGCCGTCAACGCCTCGGTGCAGCCGATCCTGGAGCGCTACATCGCCCGGCTTTCGAACGAGTTGCAGGGCCTCGGCTATGCGCGCGACTTTCTGGTGATGAACGGAAATGGCGGCATGATCTCCGCCGCCCATGTGGCCCGTGAGGCCGCCAAGACGGTAATGTCCGGCCCAGCCTCCGGCGTGATGGCGGCAGCCTTTACCGCGCGGCGGGCGGGCGTCGACAACCTCATCACCTACGATATGGGCGGCACATCCACCGATGTGGCTCTGGTGCGCGGGGCGCGGCCTGCGGTCTCCAACGAGATCGAGGTGGAATATGCGATGCCGATACATGTGCCGATGGTGGATGTGCACACGGTGGGAGCCGGCGGCGGATCGATCGCGCGCGTCAACGATGCGGGACTTCTGGAAGTGGGGCCCCAGAGCGCGGGCGCAAAGCCCGGCCCGATCTGTTATGGCCGCGGCGGCATGGAGCCGACCATCTCCGATGCCAATCTCCTGCTTGGCCGGTTGAACTCGAAAAAACTTCTCTCCGTCGACAATCCGGTTTCCGTTTCCGATGTGGAGGCGATCTTTGCAAAAAGGCTTGGAAGCCGTCTCGGACTTTCCGGCGTGGAAGCGGCGGGTGCTGTGCTGCAGATCGCCAACATCAAGATGGCGGGCGCGATCCGCATGGTTTCGCTCGGCAAGGGGCACGATCCGCGCGACTTTGCGCTCTTCGCCTTTGGCGGCGCGGGACCGCTGCACGCGGCGGCCCTTGCCCGCGAGTTGGGCATTCCGCGCGTGATGGTGCCGGCGCGGCCCGGCATCACCAACGCGCTCGGCTGCGTGGTCGCGGATCTGCGGCACGATTTCGTGCGCACCGTGAATCGTCCCGTAGCGAGCCTCGACGTGGCGCTGGTCAAAAGCGTGCTTGAAGAGCAGCGTGTCGAGGGCGAGGCGCTGATCACGGAAGAGACGGTGCAGCCGGAGCGCATTGAGTGCGTGCACACGGCGGACATGCAGTTTGTCGGCCAGACGCATCTCATCAATGTGCCGCTGCCCGGCCCCGAGGTTGATCGCGATGCGCTGCAGGCGCTCTTCGAGGAGGCCTATTTCAAGCGCTTCAAGGTGCGGCTGCCGGAGATCCGCGCCAATCTCGTCAATCTCAACACCTCGGTGATCGGCGTGCGCGCGGATATCGACCTTGCCAGCCTGATCGACCCGGCGGGACGTGTGGCAACGCTGGCCGAAGCGCTGAACGAAAGACGACAGGTCTGGTTTGCCGGCGACTGGCACGACACACCGGTCTATGCCCGCGAAAAACTGCCGCTCGATGCGGTGATCGATGGGCCGGCGATCCTCGAACAGCTCGACACGACGACGGTGATCGAACCCGGCGACCAGGCGGCATCCGATGCCGATGGAAACATCATCATCACTGTGGGAGCGGGCCGATGACCGACACCTCTTCTCTCGACGCCATCACGCTTTCCGTTATTCAGGCGGCACTTCAGCAGGTGTGCGACGAGATGGACCTGACCTTCTCGCGCGCCGCGTTCTCGCCCGTCATCGCGGAAGCCAACGACCGTTCAGACGGCATCTACGCCGCCGAGGATGGCGCGCTGATTGCGCAGGGTTCGGCCGGTCTGCCGGTCTTTGTCGGCGTGATGCAATATTCCACGCGCACGCTCATCGAGCGCATTGCCAGCGGCGAGACCGCAGCGCCCGAACCCGGCGACATCTACATCGTCAACGACCCATATCTGGGCGGCACGCATCTCATGGATGTGCGCTTTGCGATGCCGGTCTGGCGCGATGGAAAAATCTTCTGCTGGCTTTCCAACACCGGCCACTGGCCCGATATTGGTGGTGCGGTTCCGGGCGGCTTTTCCGCCTCCGCCACGGCGGTGGAGCAGGAAGGGCTGCGCCTGCCGCCGGTGAAGCTTTTCAAAAAGGGCGAACTGGATCCTGAAATCTACGCCATCATCTGCTCCAATATCCGCGTTGCGGATCAACGCATCGGTGACATCCGCGCACAGGGCGCGGCTTTGGAAGTGGGTGCAGATCGGCTGGCGCAGGTGCTCGACCGCTATGGCGACGAGACGGTGCGCCACGCCATTGCCGAACTGCGCACCCGCGCGGCGACACAAATGCGCACGCTGATCGCGCCGATCCCCGACGGGGTTTATCGCGGCGAGGCTTTCGTGGATTCCGACGGCGTGGTGGACGAACCGCTGACCATCGCGCTTGCCATCGAAAAGAAGGGCGACACGCTGACCTTCGATTTCGAAGGATCGAGCCCGCCCTGCATGGGGCCGATGAACAGCGTGCTCGCCACAACGCTCTCCTCCGTCTATCTGGCGATGCGCCACATCTTCCCCGAAGTGCCGCTGAGCGCCGGCGCGTTTGAGCCGCTGATCATCAAGCGGCCGGAGGGCACGTTTCTCGACGCACGCTATCCGCGTCCCGTTTCAGGCTGCGCGGCGGAGGTGTCGCAGCGCATAGCGGAAGCCGTGTTCGCGGCCATGGTGAAGGCGCTACCGGAAAAGGTGACTGCAGCTCCTGCCGGCTCCAGCGGCAATTTCGCGCTTGGCGGGCATGACCCCGCGCGGGGTCGTGATTTCGTGATGTACCAGATCTCCGGCGGCGGCTATGGCGGCAATGCCGACCATGACGGGCTGACCAATGGGTGCTCCACCATCGGCATCTCGAAATCGCCTCCGGTGGAGGTGATGGAGCAGGCCTTTCCCGTGCTCTATCGGCGCTATGCGCTGCGCGAGGGCTCGGGCGGTGCCGGCGAGCATCGCGGCGGGTTCGGCCTTTCCTATGAGGTAGAGCTTCTGCGCGGCGACGCCCGCGCCTCCTTCGTGATGGATCACGGTCGCACCGGCCCGCAGGGCGTGCTCGGCGGCAGGGACGGCAGGGTGAACGAGGTGACGGTGTGGCGCGATGGAAAAGCCCATGTGCCACCGCATCTTTCCAAGGAACAGGATATTCCGCTGAAAGCCGGTGACCGGGTTTGTGTCGGCACGCCCGGTGGCGGCGGCTATGGCGATCCTCTGAAGCGCGCACCGGAAAAGGTTTTGCGCGATGTGGCGCTGGGTTATTACACGGCGGACGAGGCCGAAGCGCTGTTTGGCGTGGTGCTGAGCGCGGATGGTCAGGCGGTGGACGAAGCTGCCACGCAGGCGAAGCGCGGCGGTTGAGAGGGTTGAGCCAAGCGCCCTCGCCCTTCGACAAGCTCAGGATGAGGGCTACTTGAGCGTCGTCGCACGAAGCAACTGCTGAAACACGCCAGCATATCAACAGCCCTCATCCTGAGCTTGTCGAAGGGCGAGGGCGCTTGGCACCGAACCTCCCCACTCACTCGCCCAGCAGCCGAAACTCCAGATAGAGATTGCGCTGCAGCAGCGAGTGGTTGTCGTCGGACATGAGCGAGACCATGGTCGCGCCATCGGCGCGCTGCCAGACATCGAGCGCTTCCATATTGTCGATCTGGTGATCCATGCCGGCGGTGAAGAGCACCGGGCCGTCGGCCACCCTGCCCGGCGCGATGGTTGCACCGTCGATCCGGCGAATGCGCATGGCCACACCGCTGGCGAAGGTGAAGCGGCGCTCCAGCAGAAGCAGATCGCCATCGGGCAAAAACGCGCCATCGGTGATGTCGAAACCTTCGGAGCGCGCGACGGTGAAGACGCCCTTCATCGGCCCTTCGAGAATGGCGGCAAAGCAATTGCCATCCTCATCGATGCTGCGCTCGGCAACGACGACACGCGCCCCGTCCAGCCGCCCGCCCGGCGGCGCATAGGCGATGGTTTCGAAGCCGCGATTGCTGCGCAACTCCTCTCGCGGAACGAGATAGTCCAGATCGCGGATGGCAGATCCCATCGCATCGCGCTCGATCTCGAACTCGGCAATACGCTGAACGCGCTCGAAGCTCACCGTCGCCAGTTCGCCCCTGACGGCGATGCCTTCGGCATCCGTGGTCCACTTCTCGCGGGTGGAGTTGCCATCGCCATCCACCATGGGCTGCATGGAGAACTCCGCAAAGCCGGACGGACGCCCCTCGGCATCCCGGGTCACAGTCCCGAAAAACCAGAAACCCGTGTCGGAAACGCCGATGAACTCGGTGCCAGGCGAGGTGAAGCGAAAAGACGAAAACGCCCCGAAATGATCGACCGGCGAGGTCATGGACAGACCGCCGACAAACTCCAGCGGTCCGAAACGCGTGTCGTGAGAACCGACGGCAAAATGGCGAATGGGCACCGCATTGACCGCCATGGAAATGGCCGGTTCCTGGGCTGTGGCCGGTGCAGAGAGGGCAAAGACCAGAGCCACAAGGAAGAGGCGCAGGCTGTGCGGCAGCCCTTCGCCCCGCCCCCGTGGTTCGACAGGCTCACCATGAGGGCTGTGTGGGCGCTCACCATAAGGGCTGCGTAGGTGCGCGACATGAGGGCTGTGTAGGCGCGCTCCCTGTACTGTCATACCGAAAGATCGCACGAGCCGGACAGGAAGCAGGCGCCTAGAAGCAGACGGATTGGATGGCCGTGCGCCAGTCTGGGCGCACAAAGGACGATCGGCGCGCGTGATCGAGCATCGGAATGACCGAAAACCGGTCTCCGCGTTTCGGTCAGACGCTCTAGCCCGCACGCCGCATCGCGCCGCCGCCGCGGCGCGCGCCCTCTTCCTCGAAAAGCGAGGCAAGCTGCTCGGTCATGGCGCCGGCCAGTTCCTCGGCATCGACAATGGTGACGGCGCGGCGGTAGTAGCGCGTGACGTCATGGCCGATGCCGATGGCAAGAAGCTCGACCGGCGAGCGGGTCTCGATCAGGTCGATGACCCCGCGCAGATGCCGCTCCAGATAATTGCCGGGATTGACCGACAGGGTGGAATCGTCGACCGGCGCGCCATCGGAAATCATCATCATGATCTTGCGCTGCTCGGGCCGCGCCATCAGGCGCTGGTGCGCCCAAAGAAGCGCCTCGCCGTCGATGTTTTCCTTCAAAAGCCCTTCGCGCATCATCAGGCCGAGATTGCGCCGGGCGCGACGCCAGGGGGCATCGGCGCTCTTGTAGATGATGTGGCGCAGATCGTTCAGACGGCCGGGATTTGCGGGCTTGCCTTCCTTCAGCCATTTCTCGCGCGCCTGCCCGCCCTTCCACGCTCGCGTGGTGAAACCGAGGATCTCGACGCGCACGCCGCAGCGCTCCAGCGTGCGGGCAAGAATGTCGGCGCAGGTGGCCGCCACCGTGATCGGCCGGCCGCGCATGGAGCCAGAATTGTCGAGCACCAGCGTCACCACCGTGTCGCGGAAATTGGTGTCGCGCTCCTGCTTGAAGGAGAGCGGCTGCATGGGATCGATGACCAGCCGCACGAGCCGCGCCGTATCGAGCACGCCCTCTTCTAGATCGAAATCCCAGGAGCGGTTCTGCTGCGCCATCAGGCGGCGCTGCAGCCGGTTCGCCAGACGCCCGACCACGCCCTGCAGATTGGCAAGCTGCTTGTCGAGGAACGCGCGCAGGCGGTCGAGCTCCTCTTCGTCGCAAAGCTCTTCGGCACCGATGGTCTCGTCGAACTCGGTGGTGAAGACCTTGTAGTCGATGTCGCGGGCGGCCTGGTCGAACGGGCTGTCGGGACGGCGCGCCTCTCCGGGCGTTTCAGAATCCAGCTCATCGTCTTCAGAGACATCGTCGGCAGTGGTGTCGCCGGCTTCGCTCTCGCCCGTCTCGGTGTCCTCGCTCTCGCCGCTGGACTCCTCGCCCTCGCTCTCTTCGCCGCCGGAATCATCCTCTTCGCTCTGCTCGGCCTGTTCCTGCGCCTCGGGTGCGTCGCTGTCTTCCTCGCTTTCCTCGGTCTGCTCTTCCTCGGCAAGGTCCTCGCCAAGGTCGATGGAGGAGAGAAGATCGCGCACGGCACGGGCAAAGCCGTTCTGATCGTCGATCTGGCTCGCAAGCGCCTCAATGTCGGCCGCCGCCTTGTCCTCGACCCAGTCGCGCCAGAGCGCCACAAGCTTTTCGCCACTTTTCGGTGCGGGGCGGCCCGTCAGCTTCTCGCGCACCATCAGCGCGATGGCCTCCTCGAGCGGCGCATCGGCCCTTTCGGTCACGTCGGCGAGGTTGGCGCGCTCATATTTGTCCTGCAGCATGGCGGCGATGTTGTCGCCCATGCCCTGCATGGCGCGCGAACCGATGGCCTCGACGCGCGCCTGCTCGACGGCGTCATAAATGGCGCGTGCCTCATTGCCTTCCGGCGCAAGGCGGCGATGCAGGTCGATGTCGTGGCAGGCACGGCGCAGCGCCATGGAATCGCCGATGCCGCGCGTGACCGTCAGCGCCTCTGCGGTCGCCCGCTTGGGCAAGTCCGGAAGACGCGCGCGGCTGCCCGTGAGCGACGGCTTGTCCTTGGAAAAGGAGACCTCAAGCTCGTGATCGCCGGCCACCGCGCGCATGCAGGCGGTGGTGGCCCGCTTGAACGGGTCGAGCGGCGCTTCGGCGGGCTGTCCGGGCTTTCGGTTGGTCTGGCTCACGGGTCGTCTTTTCTCGGCCTTGGCGCGACGTTAGCTCAACGCGACGTTGGCAGCCGATTCCGGCAGTTCCTCGCCGAAGGCGCGCTGGTAGAACTCGGCGACCAGCGCCCGCTCCAGCTCGTCGCATTTGTTGAGGAAGGTGAGGCGGAAAGCGAAACCGACATCGCCGAAGATCTCGGCATTTTCGGCCCACATGATCACCGTGCGCGGGCTCATGACCGTCGACAGGTCGCCATTCATGAAGGCCGAGCGCGTCAAATCGGCAACGCGCACCATGCGCGAGATCGTCTCGCGGCCCTTCTCGTTCTGGAAGTGCTTGTTCTTGGCCTGAACGATGGCGACTTCGTCGTCATGCGGCAGATAGTTGAGCGTGGTCACGATGGACCAGCGGTCCATCTGCGCCTGGTTGATCTGCTGTGTGCCGTGGTAGAGCCCGGTCGTGTCGCCCAGGCCAACCGTGTTGGCGGTGGCGAAAATGCGGAAGGCGGGATGCGGGCGGATGACACGGCTCTGGTCGAGCAGGGTCAGGCGGCCCGACGATTCCAGAACGCGCTGGATGACGAACATCACGTCGGGACGGCCGGCGTCGTACTCGTCGAAGACCAGCGCGACATTGTGCTGGTAGGCCCAGGGCAGGATGCCGTCCTTGAACTCGGTGACCTGCTTGCCTTCCTTGACCACGATGGCGTCCTTGCCGACGAGGTCGATACGGCTGACATGGCTGTCGAGATTGATGCGAACGCAGGGCCAGTTGAGACGGGCGGCCACCTGCTCGATATGGGTGGACTTGCCGGTGCCGTGATAGCCGGACACCATGACCCGGCGATTGTGCGCAAAGCCTGCCAGAATGGCGAGCGTCGTCTGCTTGTCGAACAGATAGTCCGGATCGACGTCAGGCACGTGGGAATCGGCTACTGAATAGGCTGGCACGACCATGTCGGACTCGAAGCCGAACGTGTCTTTCACCGAAACGGTCGTATCGGGCAAATTGGCGATATCGCGGTCAATCTTGTTCATCATGCCTCCAGCGGCCAGGCCCTCGCCTGCATCGCTTGAACGTTTTGTTTTTCCGGGACGTCTCATCGGACATCGTTTGACGCGTCTTACCAGACATCGTTCGAGGCGTCTTATCAGACGCGCGCTTTAACAGAAACCCGCCTGTTTCAACAGACGATATGCTTCAAGCACGCTTCTAAGCCGGTCTTCGGACCCCCGGTCGCCACCATTCGCATCGGGATGGTGTTGCTTCACAAGGTTCTTATACCGCGACTTGATCTCTTCGCTAGTGGCTTGTGCACCCAGGCCCAGTGTTTCAAGCGCCTTGGCCTCAAGCGGTTTGAGACGTTTTGCACGCGGCTTGCGCTCCGCCTGCTTGTCGCCGAACAGATTGAATGGATCGCCCATTCGATTGTGATAGGCCGCACGGCCCGAGCGATAGGTCGAGAAATCGGCCGCAGCACGCGTCTCGCTGCTCCCGCCCATCTTCCAGGTGGGGCGATGACCGGTCAGCGCCTCCTTCTGGTAGCGCGCGACCTCGGTGTCGCTGAGACCAGAGAAATAGTTGTAACCCTTGTTGTATTGCCGCGCGTGATCGACGCAGAAGCGAAAATACTGCCCCTCCGCGTGACGCCCTACTGGCGCGCGATGCATGCCAGGCTCATCGCAGCCATCCCACTGGCAGCGGGGCGCGCGCGATTTTGCCTCCGCCTGAGGATCGGGTCGAATTCGAATTTTCTCGAAATATTTCGAGTAGGGTTTCATATCGGACTGTGTGTCACCAAATCAGTGTGGAAGTATGGCCGCTCAGCGCAGGGATACAAGAATTGACTTTTGGTCAAAGTTCGACCTAGCGCATGAATCGAACGTGAATTTGGGGATGCACCCCATATGGTGTGAGGAGACGGAATTGTCCATCCAGTCAACAATAGAAAGCAAGCTGACCAGTGCATTTTCTCCAGAGAGGCTTGCAGTCATCAACGAAAGCCACCTGCATGCGGGTCATCAGGAGCATTTCGACGGAACGGGCGAGACGCATTTTCGTGTGCGTATCGTTTCAGAAGCCTTTGCCGGGATGAGCCGCGTGGAACGGCACCGCGCAGTCAATGAACTGCTTGCCGAAGAGCTCAGGGACCCCGTGCACGCACTCGCGATCGAACCGGCAGCGCCGGGCGAGCCGACGCGCTGGTGATTCAGCGAAGACAGGGGCTCAGGCGAGCGGCCTGATCCGAAGCTTCGTGATGCGGTTCTTGTCGCGTTTCATGACGATGAAGCGCTTGCCGAAGAAGGTGAAAGCCTGTTTTTCCTCGGGGATCGTCTGGGTCTCATGGATAACGAGACCGGCGATGGTCGTCGCTTCCTCATCTGGCAGGTTCCAATCGAGCGCGCGGTTCAGGTCACGAATCGGCACCGAGCCCTCCACCACGATGGAGCCATCGGCCTCCTGCTTGACGCCCTGCACTTCCACATCGTGCTCATCGGCAATGTCGCCGACGATCTCCTCGATGATGTCTTCGAGCGTGACCAGGCCTTCCACCTCACCGTATTCATCCACGACGATGGCGATGTGGGCCTTGCGGCGCAGGAAGGCGTTGAGCTGGTCCTGAAGCGTGGTCGTGTCGGGCACGAACCATGGCTTCGACGCCACCTTGGCGATATCGATCTTGGTGTAGTCGTTCTGCACATCGCCAAGTGCGCGCAGAAGGTCCTTGGCGTGGACAACGCCGACAATATTTTCTGTCGACCCCTTCCAGATCGGAATGCGGGTATAGGGGCTGCGCAGGATTTCGTGCACCACGACCTCCGGAGCCTCGTCCGCGTTGACCGAACGCATGTTGGTGCGGTGGATCATGACATCCGAGACCTCCAGCTCATGCAGGTCGAGCAGTCCACCGACACGGTCGCGGTCCTGTTTCACCACCGCACCCTCACGGTGAAGCACCTCGACAGTGCCGCGCAGTTCCTCATGGGCGGACAGCATCGATTCACGGCTTTGCAGATCGACGCCGAAAATCGACAGCAGAAGTCGCACAATGCCGTTGGCAAGCGACGAGAGAAAGCCGAACAAAAGCACCACGATGCGGGCGAAAGGCGACACGGTAAGCGCGAACATCTCGGGCTTTGCGAGCGCCCATGACTTCGGCAGGATCTCGGCAAAAATGACCAGAAGCACTGTCATGATGACGGTGGCATAAAGCACACCGGCGTCTCCGAAGAGCTTCAGGAACAGGCTGGTCGTAAGCGCCGAGGCAAGAATGTTGACCAGATTGTTGCCTATCAGCAGCGCGCCCACGAGCCGGTCTCGCCGCTGGATCAGGCGATCGACCAGGCCGGCGCGCGCATCGCCATTTGCTTCCATCGTATGAAGCCTGGCGCGCGAAACGGCGGTCATGCCGGTCTCGGTTCCCGAAAAGAGAAATGAGAGCGCGATCAGGCCTAAAATGATGCCACCGGTGATCCACATCTCGGGTGTCATTGCGAAAGAGCTCCCTCAAGAAAGGATAAAACCTCGCTTGCCGGCACATCCTTCGCCACGAAGGACTGACCGACACCGCGGGTGAGAATGAAGGTGAGCGCACCGCGCGACACCTTCTTGTCCTGCGCGATATAGGACAAAAGCTGTTCGGCACCAGGCAGGCCGCCAGGTACGTCGGACAGCCGTGTGGGCAGACCGACAGCGGCGAGATGCGCTTCAACGCGCTCGGCATCATCCACACTTGCCAGATTGAGGCGCGCGGAAAAGCGATGCGCCAGCGCCATGCCGATGGCCACGCCTTCGCCATGCACAAGCCGCGCACTGTCGTAGCCCGTCGCTGCCTCCAACGCGTGGCCGAATGTGTGGCCGAGATTGAGCAGCGCCCGATCGCCTTTTTCGAGTTCGTCGCGGGCCACCACATCGGCCTTGGCCTGACAGGACTGCGCGATCGCCTCAACCCGCTCGGGACCGCCCGCAAAAACCGCCTGCCAGTTTTTCTCCAGCCAGCCAAAGAACTCCGGTCGGTCGATCAGACCGTATTTGGCAACCTCGGCATAGCCTGCCCGGAACTCGCGCGGCGAAAGCGTGTCGAGCACGGCCGTATCGGCGATGACGAGCTGCGGCTGGTGGAAAACGCCGACCAGGTTTTTTCCATGAGCCGTGTTGATGCCGGTCTTTCCGCCGACGGAAGAATCCACCTGGGCGAGCAGCGATGTGGGCGCCTGAACGAAGTGCATGCCGCGCCGCACGATGCCTGAGGCGAAGCCCGCCAGATCGCCCACCACGCCCCCGCCAAGCGGGATCACGATATCGCCGCGCTCAAGCCGCGCATCGAGAATGCCGGCTACCACCTCTTCGAGCGTCGCGAAGCTCTTCGAGCGCTCGCCGGGGGCAACTGTGATCGCAGCGGCATCCACACCGGCGGCAGCGAGGCTCTGCTGAAGGGTGGCCAGATGACTTTGCGCGACATTGGTGTCCGTGACGATCGCTGCGCGCGCACCAGGAAGGCGGGCGGCAATTTCCGCGCCCGCCTGATTCAGCAAGCCCGGTCCAATCAGGATGTCATAGGAGCGCGCACCAAGTGAGACATGCACCTTGGCGGGCGCAGCATTCACATCACTCATGATCGGGTGTCCTTCCGGCCTTCGTCCTGCAGATAGGCATCGAGGGCAGCAATGACCTCGGCCACGATGACTTCCTTGGGCTCGTTACGCGAATGAACCACGATATTTGCCTCGGCATACAGCGGGTAGCGTTCATCCATGAGATTGCGCATGACCCCTTCAGGGTCGTCATTGTTCAACAGGGGGCGGTTGGAACGGCGCCCCACACGTTCCATCAGAGTCGGCAGGTCGGCTTTCAGCCAGACCGAGACACCCCGGCGCGCGACGGCCCGGCGCGTTTGAGCGTTCATAAACGCCCCGCCGCCGGTGGAGACAACACGGGGTCCACTCTTCAGCAGGCGAGCAATCACCCGGCGCTCCAGCGAACGAAACTCGGCTTCACCATAGGCCGCGAACAGATCCGGCACCGTCATGCGTGAGACCGTCTCGATCTCGTGATCACTGTCGATGAACGGCAATTTCAGCACGTCGGCCACACGCCGGCCAATCACCGTCTTGCCTGCGCCCATCAGGCCGACGAAGACCAGCGACCGCCTGCCCAGGCGGCGAGCAAGATTTTCTGTATCTGGAATGGATAGATTTTCGGTGACTGTCATTCTCGCGCCTCTGCCTGCCGGTTTCGACACAAAAGCCATGATCCGTCAAGCGCTTGACTGTCGTGCACCCCACATACTTGCTTGCAAAGGCGGAAGCGGCATCCCATAAACAGCCTGGGTAGGGGAAGATAGAACGGGGCACTGAAGGCATGCCGACGCTTTTTCGGCTATTGATGATCATCGCGGTCCTTGCCGGGCTTGTATATGGTGCCATGGTTGCCCTCGTGACCTTCGTGGAACCGCAAACCGGCGAGATGAGCGTGCGGATCCCGGCAGAAAAATTGAATCCATCGCAATGACTTCGCGGATCGGCAGCGGCGCGCGGATCGAGGCCTTTCTGGAAATGATGGCAGCCGAACGCGGCGCCAGCGACAACACGCTTGCCTCCTACCGTCGTGACCTGGAGGACGCCGCCCTGCACCTCGCCGCAAATGGGAAAACGCTGCAGGATGCCGGCGCAGACGATCTGCGCGACTTCCTCACCGCCCTCTCCGCTCAGGGTTTTGCGGCAACGAGCCAGACCCGCAAGCTCTCCGCCCTCAGGCAGTTTTTCCAGTTTCTCTATGCCGAAGGCCTGCGCGGCGATGACCCGACAGGCGTGCTCGACAGCCCTAAAAAGGGCCGCGGCCTGCCGAAGACGCTGAGCGAGGAAGAGACGGGCAACCTCCTTGAAAGGGCCGAGACGGAGGCTCGCGTGGCTACTCCGCATACGCCCGAACACATCGCCGCAGTGAGGCTTCACGCGCTGCTTGAGGTGCTTTATGCCTCGGGCCTGCGCGTTTCAGAACTGGTGAGCCTGCCGGTAACGGTTGCGCTGCGGGATGAGCGTTTCTTTGCTGTGCGCGGCAAGGGCGGCAAGGAGCGCATTGTACCGCTCTCCGGCAAGGCGCGCGCGGCCATGCAGACTTGGCTCGCCGTGCGGAAGGCAAACCCCTCCTGGGCCGAGAGCACCTGGCTCTTTCCTGCGAATTCGGAAAGCGGTCACTTGCCAAGGCAGGTCTTCGCTCGGGAGCTGAAGGCGGTCGCGGCGCGGGCGGGCATCGACACGGCAAAAATCTCGCCGCATGTGCTGCGCCACGCCTTTGCAAGCCATCTTCTGCAAAATGGGGCGGACCTGCGCGCCGTGCAGGAACTGCTGGGGCATTCGGACATATCCACGACGCAAATCTACACGCATGTGCTTGAAAAACGCCTTGCCGAGCTGGTTCAAAAGCACCATCCGCTTGCCGATTAGCTTCATGAACGTTATGTGGAGCGTCACATTACCGGCGGCAGGCCGTGTTCAACCCAGAGATGCCTCTATCGCAGTGTCTCGTGTTCGATTTGGCGAGTGAATGTACAACTATCTCGATTTTGAAAAGCCCGTTGCCGATCTCGAAGGCCAGATCCTTGAACTGAAAAAGCTCGCCGAAAGCGGCGAAGCGGTGGACGTCGCCGATGAGATCGCACGCCTTGAGAAGCGCTCCAAGGATGCACTGGTAGAAATCTACCGGTCTCTGACGCCCTGGCAGAAGGCACAGGTGGCCCGCCATCCCGACCGTCCGCACTGCCTTGATTATGTACGCGGCCTCTTTACCGATTTCACACCGCTTGCCGGCGACCGCGCTTTTGGCGAAGACAACGCAGTGATTGCCGGCTTTGCACGCTTCAATGGCGAATCCGTTGCGGTGATCGGCCAGGAAAAGGGCAATGACACGCAGAGCCGGCTGAAGCACAATTTCGGCATGGCCCGGCCTGAAGGCTATCGCAAGGCCGTGCGTGTCATGGACCTGGCGGACCGTTTTGGCATTCCATTGATCAGCATTGTCGACACGACAGGTGCCTATCCCGGCATCGGCGCTGAAGAGCGCGGACAGGCCGAAGCCATTGCCCAATCAACGTCGAAATGCCTTGGTCTGAAAGTTCCGAATATCGCTGTTATTATCGGCGAAGGTGGTTCGGGCGGCGCCATTGCCATCGCCACGGCCAACCAGGTCTACATGCTGGAGCACGCCATCTATTCGGTGATTTCGCCGGAGGGCGCTGCCTCCATTCTGTGGCGCGACTCTGCCCGGGCGAAGGATGCAGCGACCAACATGAAGATCACCGCGCAAGACCTTATGGGTCTCAAGGTGATCGACGGCATCATCCCCGAGCCGATCGGGGGCGCGCACAGGGCACCAGACAAGGTGATCGCGGCAGCCGGCGAGCAGATCGCGAAGGGATTTGCCGAGATGGCCGAGGGCAAGATGGACTATCGCGAGCATCGCCGCGAGAAATTCCTTGCCATCGGCCGGACTTTATAGGCCTCAATCAGGCGGCGGAAGCACGCTGCGGTCTGCGCACCACGCGAATGGTACCGCTGTTTCCGCCACCGCAGAAAAAGCGGTCGCCGCCGTCGGACTCAAGACCTGATATGCCCATCCCGGGCGGCATATCCAGTTGGGTCAGCACCGCCCCGTTTTCGGGGTCGATGCGCCGCAGTTCATTTTCGTCGCCTTCCCACGTGCCGTGCCACAGCTCTCCATCCACCCAGGTAACACCTGTGACGAAGCGGTTGGATTCGATGGTGCGCAGGATCGCTCCCGTCTCCGGGTCGATCTTGTGGATTTTCCGATCACGGAACTGCCCGACCCAAAGTGCGCCGTCGGCCCAGGCCAGACCGGAGCTGCCTCCGTCCTGTGGTGCAGGAATGCTGGCCAGCACCGAGCCGGTTTTCGGATCAATCTTCTGGATCCGGTCTTCCGCGATCTGAAACATGTGCGTGCCGTCGAAAGCCGTGCCCGCCATTGCCGTCATCTCGATCGAGCGAACGATCTTGCCTGTTCCGGGATCGACGGCGTTCAACCTGTCTCCCGAAGCAAACCACACATTCTGTCCGTCATGGGTGACGCCGTGAACGGCCTCTACGTCCGGGAAGGGGCCGAGTTCCTGGATGATGTCTGCTTTTGATCTGGTCATGATCCATTTCCTTTCCGATTGATCATGGACCGAACCTATCCGTCGGTGATTTTGGCCGGGAGTAACAAGTTTGTCGGGAAACCGGGCAGTGTTGGCACGACCCAGCGGCAGGCGCGACCGCGCCCGAAGGATCGCACCTTCTCCTCCTCCCGCAACCGCTCAAGGGCCCGCTGAACCGTACGGGAACTGACACCCAAAGCCAGTGCAAGCGCTGCGCTGGACCAGGCCTCTCCATCCGCGAGCAGCGCCAGAACATCTGCATGGCTGTCTTCCACAGGCTGCGCCAGAACAGCAACGTCTCGCCCCTCAGGAACAGTCAGAACAAAGCCCGCATCTGTTGCGCGCAGCCGTGCATGGTGCCCTAGGAGCGCTCGCAACCTGCCGATCTCGACCCGCAAACGCGCACGGTGGGATTCATCCGCAACCCTGCCTCTGAACGCTTTTGCCACCAGCACCTCGCGAGACACATCCGAGGGCCATGCTTCTGCAAGCGCACGTGCAAGGGCGAAGAGAACCGGCCGCGACTCGAGCCCGATCAGTTTTCCTTCACTGCGAATGACATGCCGGCAGGCATCGACCACCAGCGTGTTCGCCGCGAAAAGCGTCTCCACCTGATCGAGCTGGAGCAACGTTTCACGCTTGCTCGTCACCAACCTGGCAGCAGGCGCCTCCAGCGCCCGTTCGGCCGTCTCCACCTCACTCACCAGTGCGGGGATGCCCGCCTGCCTCGCAGCAGCGGCAGCGCGATCCAACGCGGCCCGCGCCTTCCTTGCTTCAACCCGACGCATGGCGATGCCGGCGACCACCATCTCGCAGCCGGCCTGTGCCTGCAGTGGCAGCAGGCGCAGATCGAGCGCATCAAGCGCGTGCTCGGCTTCATCCAGACGGCCGATCAGCAGGAGATGCCGCGCGGAGAGGTAACGGGCATAGGCGGCGTTGACGGTGTCGCCAACCCGTTCCAGCGTTTTGCGGGCCCGTTGAAGCGCCTCCTCCGGCCAGCCCAGATCGCGTGAGACGAGGGCGATCTCGGCTTCCGCCACGATACAGCGCGCCCGTGCCCTGTGCTCCCGCGGGCTGAAAGCGCGGGCCGCGCGGCGCAACAGCGCCTTGGCCAGATCCAGATCGCCGAGCTGCGCCATGGCGATGCCACGCAATGCGAGTGCCGGCGCATCACTGCGCAGCGCAATACGATTAAGCGCGCCCAGCGGGTCGCCTGCCGCCAGGGCTCGGCCTGCTGCCGTGATCAGAGCGTCCATCTAAATCGCGCCACGATTGTCACTCTCACCCCCGAAAACCGATCCCTACTCTAGCCGACAGCCGCCCGCCGACAAGACGCGGATGACAGGCGGCAAGGAAAGGAGAAAACCATGACCGTACACACGACCGGCACACGTGAGGAATGGCGCACAGCGCGGCTGGCGCTTCTGCAGGAAGAAAAAGAGCTCACCCGACGCAGCGATGCGCTGGCACAGAAGCGCCAGCAACTCCCCTGGGTGCGTATCGACAAGGAGTATCGCTTCGACACGGAGACGGGCGAAGCCTCGCTGGCTGATCTTTTTCAGGGACGTTCGCAGCTTCTCGTCTACCACTTCATGTTTGGCCCGGACTATGAAATGGGCTGCCCCTCCTGCTCTGCCATTGCAGACGGATTTGACGGCTCGGTGGTACATCTGGCCAATCACGATGTGACGCTGATGGCCATATCCCGCGCACCGCTCTCAAAGCTGTTGGCTTTCAAGAAGCGGATGGGCTGGTCTTTCCCATGGGCCTCTTCCGGCAAGAGCGATTTCAATCAGGATTTTGGTGTCGGCTTCTCGGAAGAACAGCAGCGCGCAGGCATCGAATACAATTTCCGCAGCGAACCTCCGATGAAGAACCTGCTGGCCGGCAAGACGATGGCGAATTGGGATGGCGACAACCCCGTTGCCCAAACCGCCGCGATGACTGGGACCGACGTGCCCACCTTCACGCGCGAACGTCCCGGCGCAAGCGCATTCGTGATGGAAGACGGCGTGGTCTACCACACCTACTCCACCTATTCACGCGGGCTGGACGGACTATGGGGCATGTATCAGTGGCTCGACCGCGCGCCTAAGGGACGCAACGAAACCGGCATGTGGTGGCGTCATCATGACAAATACTAAGGCGCTGCCCGTGGCTCTGGCCCTTGCGGCAACGCTGGGGCTCGCCGCCCTTTGCTGGGGCTTCATGGCGCAGAGGATGGGCGCTATGCAGATGGGGCCGTCCGCCGCACTCGGACCGTTCCCGGCCTTCATCGCGATGTGGGTGACTATGATGGGCGCGATGATGTTGCCCGGCATCGCACCGACCGTCGTGAAGACGGCCCGGGGCGGCGCATCCGGCGCAGCCGTTCTAGGCTTCGTTGCCGCCTACCTCATCGTCTGGGCGGTAATCGGCTTGCCTGTCTATCTGGTCTACCAGCCCCATGGCACCGCTATCGCGGGCATCGTGACGATTGCGGCAGGCCTCTACGAGCTCACTCCGGTCAAGAAGGAGGCCCGCCGGTGCTGCCATGACCCGGTTGCCTCGGGAATTGAATGCGGGCTCTTCTGTGTCGTGGCGACCGTGGGACTGATGGCAATGCAGATCGCCATCGGCGTCATGAATCTTGGCTGGATGGTGGCGGTAACACTCATCATCTGCGTGCAGAAATTCATACCGCCACGGGAGCCCATCGACACGAGCCTGGCCCTTTGCCTGATCGCCCTCGGGCTCGCCATCATCGCCGTTCCGGAACATGTCCCCGGCCTCATGCCGGCCATGTGACACCGACCCGGCAGATCAAAGTACCTTGCGCAGAAATGCGCGGGTGCGCGGGTCCTTCGGATCGGTGAACATCGTTTCGGGAGGTCCCTGTTCGACGATCTTCCCGCCATCCATGAACAGGATGCGATCGGCTATGTCGCGGGCGAACTGCATTTCGTGCGTGACGATCAGCATCGTCTGGCGCGCATCGGCCACCCGCTTCAGCAATTGCAGCACCTCGTCCACCCATTCAGGATCGAGCGCCGAGGTTGGCTCGTCGATCAACATGATCTCGGCCTCTGCTGCCATGGCGCGGCCTATGCCGACACGCTGTTGCTGACCACCGGAAAGTGCCGCGGGGTAGCTTTGTGCCTTGTCGGCGAGACCGATGGTTGCGAGAATCTCCTCGGCGCGGGCGTGCGCCCTGGCCTTCTCCCAGCCCCGGACGGTGATCAATCCCTCGGCGATGTTGTCGCGCGCGGTCATGTTGGCAAAGAGCGCGTAATTCTGGAATACGAAGGAGGTTTGTCGTCTGAGCGCGAGTTCTTCTGCGGCCCTGACCCGGCGTGCATCCACCGTTACCGGGCCAATGGTGATCATCCCCTCATCGGGCTTTTCGAGAAAGTTGAGCGAGCGCAACAAAGTGGACTTGCCGGTACCGGAGGGTCCGATGATCGCCACCCGCTCGCCCGACCGGATGTCCAGATCGATGCCGTCGAGCACGGTGTTGTCGCCAAAGCGTTTGGTGAGTCCCCGGACAGAAATCATCGCGCCACCGCCTTTCCGAGCCGAGCCTCAAGTTGGCGCTGGACCACCGTAAGCGCCTCGACAATCACCCAATAGATGATCGCCACCAAAATGAAGGCCTCGAAATAGAGAAAGCTGCCGGCGGCTTCCTTCTGGGCAGCGCCCATCAGCTCCGTCACGCCCAGCGTGAAGGCAAGCGAGGTGCTCTTGATGATGTCGACGAAGTAGTTGACGAGCGTGGGAGCAGCGATACGGGCAGCCTGCGGCAGGATGATGCGACGCATCATCTGCGCTGTCGTCATGCCGACGGAGCGCGCCGCTTCCCATTGTGAACGGTCAACCCCGAGGATCGCGGCGCGAATGCTTTCGGCCATATAGGCCGCAAAATGCAGGGTGATCCCCATGATGGCCGCGGTGACGCCATTGATGGCTGTCAGGAATGAAAACACCTGCGGCAGGCCGTAATAGAACAGGAAGAGCTGCACCAGCAGCGGTGTGCCGCGAAAGAAGCTGATGAAAACCTGTGTGAGCCCATCGAGAAGAGGGACGCGCATGACGCGGACGATGGCCATCAATGACGCAAGCATCAGCGCAAGAACCATGGCCACCGACGCCATGGCGAGCGTCAGCGGCACATATTTGAGAAGCACGGGGACGAGCCCCAGCATATAGTCGAGATCAAGCGGTCTCATCGTCCCCGGCTCTCATTGGTGTTGCGTGCTTACTGGGTAATGTCGGTGCCGAACCATTTCTGCGAAATTTCGGTCAGCGTGCCGTTTTCCTTCAGCGTGGTGATGGCTGCGTCCACGCGGTCGCGCAGCGCCTTGCCTTCATCATCGTTGCGGAACGGGAGCGCGTTGCGGATCTCGGAAAAGGGCTGGCCGGCGAGCGCCAGCGGCAGCGGCGTTTCCTTGATCACCTGGCTGGCGCTGACGCGGTCCATGACGAAAGCGTCGACACGGCCGAGCGCCGTATCCTGCTCGAGATTGCTCTCATAGGTCTTGATGTCGATCTCGTCGGCATAAGGCAGTTCGCGCAGGAGCTGCTCGAAATTGGAGCCGAGATTAACCGCGACCGAGCGGCCCTTGAGGCTTTCAGGTCCGGTGATCTCACCCTCATTGCCCTTCTTCACGACCACCTGCGCACCATCGATCACATAGGGCTGCGAGAAGGCGAATTTCGCCTCGCGCTCGGGCGTGATGGTGATCTGGTTGGCGATGGTGTCGATACGGCCGGACTCGAGCGCGCCGACAAGGCCGGAAAAGCTCATCGTGACGTATTCCACCTCGTCACCCGTCTCCTTGACCACGGCATCGATGAAATCCACCTCGAAGCCCTGAAGCTTGTCCTGTTTGACGAAAGTGAACGGGAAATAGCCACCCGACATGCCCACACGGATGGTTTCTGCGTTGGATGCCGAAACGGTGGCGGCAAAAATTGCTGCTGCTAGTGCCAGTTTGCGCATTGTAATCTCCAGCGGCGCCCCTGCGCCTGCGTGTTGCTTGGTGCGGCACAAATAGGCAATGTAGAAAAAAATTCTATACGCAGACGATATCCGCAACTCAAAAAGCCAGTTTTTTATACCACCGGCAAAAATAATAGTATCACATACTAAATGAACGGGATTTATGAGCATGCATTGGCCATGCGGGCGCCATCTCAATGGCGATTTTCTGCCCCAGGAACGGTTCCAGGAGCAGGAAACTCCCCTTGCGCGTCGACCATTCCTCGCCTAGAAGCCGCGAAAAGGCCACAAAGCCCGACAAAATGCCACGAAAAGGTCACGGCATGGCTGCAATGCCTAACGAGCCGGGTAATCTTTTCGAAAGCATAAGGGTTCATTTTCTATAAGCGGAGTGGCATTCTAAAATCTCCGCATGGGGGCCAAATAGGCGGGACGCGACAACATTCCATGACACGCCTGATCAAATATGCCTTCTTGCTGTCGACAGCGCTCGCGCTGGCTGCATGCAACGAAACACTTGAAGACATCGCGCCGAAGGCCGAGCGTCAGTTACCGGCGCGCATCGTACAGACGATGAAGGCCAAGGGGATGAGCAAAACCTCTCCCGTCATGATGCGCATCTTCAAGGAAGAAGGAAAGCTCGAGGTCTGGAAAGCCAAGACCAATGGCCGCTACGACATCATCGCCAGCTACGATATCTGCAAATGGTCGGGCCAACTCGGGCCGAAATTCACCGAGGGCGACCGCCAGGCGCCGGAAGGTTTCTATACCGTCCGCCCCGGCCAGATGAACCCGAAGTCGAGCTATTACCTCGCCTTCAACATCGGTTTTCCCAACGCCTACGACCAGGCAAATGGCCGCACAGGCAAACATCTCATGGTCCATGGCGCCTGCTCATCCGCCGGGTGCTACTCGATGACCGACGAGCAGATCTCGGAAATTTACGCGTTTGCCCGCGATTCCTTCAACGGTGGGCAGCGTGAATTCCAGGTGCAGGCATTCCCCTTCCGCATGACGGCGGAAAACATGGCCCGCTACCGAAACGACCCGAACTACGATTTCTGGAAAATGCTCAAGGAAGGCTACGATCATTTCGAGCTGACCAAGATCCCGCCAAAGGTCGATGTGTGTGGCAAGCGCTACGTCTTTAACAGCGAACCCGTGGACGGACAGAGCTTTTCCCCGACGGCCGCGTGTCCGCCAATGAGCCAGCCTGAATCGTTGCTCACGGCGTATCGTCAACATCAGGCGCTTTACGACATCGCGTTCAACAAGGCTCTCAAAACGCAGTCGACGGCGAAGCGCTCCGAGACCATAGCAGGGCATGAGGAAGCGCGCCTCGTGGCTGACTGGAGCAAGCGCCGCGCCCGGGGCGAGAAGGTTTCGCGCCTGCCGCCGAACCTTCCCTCGCCTACTGCTGTCGCCGAGGCGCCTCAACCGGAAGCCACACCCGCTGTAGCTGCGACGGCCTCTGCTTATACGGCAGAACCTGCCTCACGCCTTCAAACCGCGCTGGAAGCCGCCGCACCGCAGCCTGAACAGCAAGAAGCTGTAGACAACACCACTTCCGCCGCAACGGAAGCGGTCGCGGAGGATGCAGTGCCGAACCCGACACCGCGGCCAGACACAAGCGTGGAACGCACCGCATCCGTCCCGGCTCCGGCGGCCACCGGCGGTCAGGGTACTTCGCTGCGTCGCCGGATTCAGAACATCTTCAGCCGCTGATCGTGACAGCCGCACCGCAGACATACGATCTCAAGGGGCTCAACTGCCCCTTGCCTGTTCTGAAAGCGCGCAAGCGCCTTGCAGGCATGCCGAGAGGAGACCGGCTTTGGCTGGAAACCACAGACCCGCTGGCGGTCATAGACATCCCGGCATTCTGCAACGAGCATGGGCATCTGCTCGTCGAGACCGAAGCGACCCCTGCCGGTCATCGCTTTCTGGTGGAACGCGGCTAAGGACGAAACCCGGCTATGGCGAGCGGATTGTCCTCAAGGGCGGCTCTGTCGGGCGTATCGATCGCCGCCTCACCCATAAAGGCTGCGAACAGGCCTTTCACATAGGCTTCATCGAGGCCGGTTCCGATGATGACCAGCCGTACGCCGCGTCTCTCGTCAGGCCATCCCGCCAAATATCGCGGCGCGTGCAGGATCTGGCGCACCCCTTGCACAACGAGCGGACGCTCGGGTTGCCCACGAAGCTCCACAATGCCCTTCAGCCGCAGAATCTGCGCCCCGCACTGACTGCGCAGCAGGTCGAGAAAATTCTCGAGCGCCGGCCCGCTGATGGGACGGTCATGCGTCAGCAGGATCGTTTCGAAGGCCGCGCTATGCCCATGCCCGTGCTCATGCTCATGATCGTGATCGTGATCGTGGTCATGGTCATGGTGGTGGTCGTGATAGGGTGAAGCCTCACGCAGGACCGGAGCAGCGCGTGAACCGATTTCGAGCGCGCTGCAATCGATAAGCGCCGCTGCATCCATCTCATCGACGGAGAAAGGTTCGAGGCCTGGCGCTAGCTCCGCCAGATACGCTTTCAGACCACGGAGAGCATCCGCATCAACCAGATCGGTCTTGGTCAACAGGAGCCTGTCGGCCACGGCCACTTGATGCCGTGCCTCCTCGTGGGCCTCGAGCGTCTCGCGCCCGTGCATGCAATCCACCAGGGTAACCACACCATCAAGTCTGAAACGGGCAACGAGCGCCGGGTGCGCGGCAAGCGCCTGCAAGACCGGCACTGGGTCTGCAAGACCTGTTGTTTCGATCACCACGCGTTTGAGACCGGCTGCACGATCCTTCGTCAGCCGTTCATCGAGCCCGACGAGGGTGTCCACCAGCGCACCGCGGACAGTGCAGCAGAGACAACCATCCGACAACTCCACAATCCCGTCGGAAGCCTCTTCCACCAACAGATGATCAATGCCCACAGCACCGAACTCGTTGATGATAACGGCAGTGTCCGAAAGAGCGGGATCGCGCAAGAGCCGATTGATCAAGGTGGTCTTGCCGGCACCGAGAAAGCCCGTGACAAGCGTCAATGCAATGGTATTGGCCATGGGTCTCAGCCGCCTTGCGCAGTCTCGGCGGTGGCACTTTTGAACGGGTAGTCCGGCCGCGGCGTCGGGATCGGTACATCGGCATAGCGCGGCACAGATGGCGCAGGACCGGTTGCGCCGCCGAGGCTGATTGCCACGGCACGCGGCTCGTGATCCATCGCTGTCAGATAAGGCGAACGCTCCACCAGCAGGTTGTCATCGTCACCCCGTTCGAAACGCGCCTTGACCGCTGCCTCGGAACAGACCTCGGGGCGCATGTCGACCGCCACGTCACGCCCCTCGCCATAAGGTGCGAAGGAAGCAATGGAAGGGGAAACAGCCCCCTGGATCTTGAACCCTTCCGCAAGCAGACGAGCCGCTTCCTCGCCACGCTCCACCTGGGATGGCGCTCCCAGCACGATTGTCGCAAGCGTGCGCCCATTGCGTGTGGCGGTAGCCGCCAGGTTGAAGCCGGACGAGCACACATAACCCGTCTTCATGCCATCGGCCCCCGGAAAACGGCCGATCAGCCAGTTATAGTTCGGCAAGACCTTGTCGCCGGTGCGTATGGCCTCCAGTGAAAAATAGTGCGCATACTGCGGAAATTCGGTGCGAATGGCTCGAACGAGAAGCGCCAGATCCCGCGCTGTTGTGTATTGCTCGGTCGAGAAAAGGCCATGCGGATTGACGTAATGCGTGCCGGACATGCCCAGCTTGCGCGCTGCCGCATTCATGCGTTCTGCAAACGCGCCAACCGAACCACCAACATTTTCGGCAATGGCCGTCGCCACGTCATTGGCCGATTTGACCATGATCAGCTTGATCGCGTTATCGAGAGTCAGCACCGATCCGGCCGGATAGCCCATCTTGCTCGGCGGTTCCCGCGTTGCGCGCTTGGAGATCGTCACAGGCGAATCGAG
This sequence comes from Nitratireductor sp. B36, assembly GCF_020833685.1. Classification (GTDB taxonomy): domain Bacteria; phylum Pseudomonadota; class Alphaproteobacteria; order Rhizobiales; family Rhizobiaceae; genus Nitratireductor. The sequence goes on along the minus strand of NZ_JACKZY010000003.1, from coordinate 584,865 downwards.
TTGCAACTCGCCATCCCGCACGGCCTCAAAAGCCACATAGGCCGTCATCAACTTGGTCAGCGATGCCGGGTACCAGCGTTGGAAAGCGTCTTCATGGGAGAGGACCCTGCCGCTGTTGACATCGAGAACGATCGTCGGCCCTGCCGACGCCGGCAGAGCCGCCGCAACCATCCCCATCACTGCCCCGGCCACAACGGGCGCGGCAAATCTTGCGAAACTCATGCGCATTATCCGAATTTCATGTCCGCCTGAAATGTCAGGCACCTTTGTTGACCCGTATTCCGATCGTGACCCCAAGCGCCAAAGCGCACAGTCAACGACCAAGCTTAAGCCCTGTTCGTTTCCTGCTGATGAAACCGGGCCCATTTAACGCCAACCCGATACTTATAGCAAAAAACCGTTGGGCCGGCGCTTGAATCTCACGGGAGAAACCGACGAGGCGCACAAGAGCCCGAACTGGCCCAAGCGGATCAGCTTGCAATCGCCCGCAATCACATCTTACCTGTTTCCCAGCTTCAGACTGATGACTGCGGGATGCACGCGGCCCCTCCGGCACTGCTGCAAGACCCGCTCCACAGAGAGGCCCGAATACCGGCAAAAATTTGAAGGGAAGAGCAAAACATGCCGATTTTGAATCGCTCTGCGGAGTTGCAGGCAGAAATCACTGAATGGCGGCGTGATATTCACCGCAACCCCGAGCTTCTCTTTGATGTGCATCGCACCGCCGGTTTTGTAACGGAGAAACTGCGGGAGTTCGGATGTGACGAGGTGGTAACAGGCCTCGGCAAGACGGGCGTCGTCGGTATTATCCAGGGCGGGCTCGGGAGCGGCCCGACCATCGGGCTGCGCGCTGATATGGACGCCTTGCCGATGACGGAGATGACGGGCAAGCCCTGGGCTTCCACATCCCCGGGTAAGATGCACGCATGCGGCCATGACGGGCATACCGCGATGCTGCTGGGCGCCGCCAAATACCTTTGTGAAACACGCAATTTCAAGGGCCGTGTCGCGGTGATTTTCCAGCCGGCCGAAGAAGGTGGCGGCGGCGGCAGCGAGATGGTGAAGGACGGCATGATGGAACGCTTCGCCATTGAGCGCGTCTTCGGAATGCACAATCTGCCGGGTTTGCCGATCGGCCAATTCGCTATCCGGCCGGGGCCTATCATGGCCGCCACGGCGGAATTCGTGATCACCGTGAAGGGACGCGGTGGCCACGCGGCCATGCCGCATATGGTCGTCGACCCCATCCTTGCCGCCAGCCAGATCGTCACAGCACTGCAGAGCATTGCTTCGCGCAATGTCCATCCGCTTGATTCTGTGGTGGTTTCGGTCACCAAATTCCATGCCGGTGATGCCTTCAACGTGATTCCGGACAAGGTGGAACTGGCCGGCACCGTCCGCACGCTCAAAAAAGAAGTGAATGTTGATGCCGAAAGCCGGATGCGCGCCATATGTGCAGGCGTGGCGGCGGCCCACGGCGCCACCGTGGAGGTGGATTATGATTCCAATTACCCGGTGACGTTCAACCACGCCGAGGAAACGGCCTTTGCGAGCGCCGTGGCTGGTGAGATTGCCGGCGCAGCGAATGTGGACAACGACATCACCCCGACAATGGGCGGAGAGGATTTTTCCTACATGCTTGAAGCACGCCCCGGAGCTCTGATCTTCATCGGCAATGGCGACAGCGCTGCACTCCACAACACGGAATATGATTTCAACGATGATGCCATCCCGCATGGGGTGAGCTATTGGGTGCGGCTGGCAGAAACCGCCCTGCCAGGCTGACGCCGTGACGCTCTCGGCACAAAGCCCATTTCATCTTGGCGAACCGGCCTCATCGCGTTATGAGAGGGCTCAGCGGTCCCGTAGCTCAGCAGGATAGAGCATCAGATTCCTAATCTGAGGGTCACAGGTTCGAATCCTGTCGGGATCGCCATTTTTTCGAGGGTCCAATCAAGGCGGACGAGCTTTTGCGAGAACCGCCGCTCAGACGATCGGCGACATGCACTTTTCCAAATCACGCCACGATCCGATCCAGATGCACTGGTAACGGGATAGGGGTCGAGCTTTTACCCTGGATTTCCCCAGGCAGCGTGGAGAGACGATGTGTCAGCGAAACCATCCCGGAATGTGAACCAAACGTTTGCTCGCGCCGCCCTGTTCGGCGCCTGCTTTGCCTTTGCGCAGGCTACTCCATCGGCCTTTGCCGACATCGTGGACAGCGGTCGGATCAGGGCGATCACGCTTTCTTCTGGCGGTTTGGCCGAGATAAGACGTTCCGCCCGTATCGAGGGCGAAGGCACATTGCGCATCGACATCCCCCTCGATCAGGTGGACGACTTTTTAAAGAGCCTGGTGGTGAGAGATCCCGCAGGCACCATCGATGCCGTCACACTGGATGGACTTTCCCCGGTCGAAGAGACCTTTCGCCGCCTTCCTCTCGGCCCCGGTGACCTGGGTTCCGTGCCGGCGCTGGCTGCTGCGCTTCAGGGCATCTCCGTGCGCGCCACGTCCGGCGGGCGCACCGTCGAAGGCATGATCCTCGGCGTCAGCACGGAGCAAACAGGCAGTGATACAACGCCGCGCGTGGAACGGGTGCTCTCCGTGATGACCGCGGACGGAACGCTGGAGCTTTTGAAGCTCGGTACGGATACCAAGCTGGACATACTCGACGAGGCCCTGAAGGAACGGTTGCGCGAAGCAGCGAAGGTAAGCGGACGTGGGCGAACGGATGCTATCCGCTCTGTCGCGATCACACTCTCGGGAACAGGTGAGCGCGATATAGCAATTTCCTATGTGGTACCCGCTCCGGTTTGGAAAGCAGCCTACCGGCTCATTTCGAACGGAGAAGACACAGCGCGCCTCCAGGCATGGGCGGTGATTGAAAACGCAACCGGAGAAGACTGGAAAGGCGTCGGTCTGACACTGTCATCCGGCGCCCCGGTAACACTCGCCCAGAAACTGCACCAGCGCTATTGGAGCGAACGCCCGGACATCCCCGTTGCCGTCGGCAACGCCGCGCCGCCACGACCGGACGATGCAGCTGGCATGGAGATGGCTCGGATGGAGTCCGCCCCCCGCCATATGCGTGCTTTCAACGGCGCAGCAGCCCCCGCACCGATGGCCGATATGGTGATGCAGGAGCCCTCGCCCCCCACCAACCCGATTGAGGCGCAAGAGGGTCGCACAAGCGCCACCTACCATTTGCCGAATCCCGTCCACCTTGCCGCAGGGCAAAGCCTTTCCCTGCCTTTCGTGGACGCCGAGATCGAAGCTGAGCGGGTTTCGGTCTTCCAACCGGAGAGTGGCGGCATTCATCCCGTCGCCGCGGTTTTCCTCAAGAACGGCACCGAAGCCAGCCTGCCGCCGGGCATCGTGACAGTCTACGATCGCGCGAGTGGGTATGTGGGCGATGCGCAGCTTCTGGGCATTCCGGCCGGAGAGAGCCGGATGGCAAGCTTCGCCAGCGACCGCAAGGTCGAGATCACGACGGAAACGACACCTCAGGAAATTGTCGGCAAGGTAGCGATCAGCGATGGCGTTCTGCGCGCAACGACGGTTTCACGGATCACCACCACCTACAGGATCAAGGGGGCTTCAGACGCGAAGCGTACAGTGCTGATCGAGCACCCGCGGCGCGATGGATGGCAGATGGAAGCGGCCGCGCTCGATAGCGCAACCCCCACCCACTATCGCCTTCGCGCCGCCGTGGAAGCTGGCGGATCATCCACCGTAAGGACCGTGATGGAACGCAGCCGCATGGAAAGCTTCGCTCTTAGCGACGCAAGCGCAGATGCGCTTTATGTATGGGCCGGCTCAGCCACTGACAGCGACACCGGAAAAAAACTGAAGGACCTTGCCGTTCTCAAGCGCGATGCCGCCTCGGCAGAGCGCACCGCGGCGAATGTCCAGCAGGCGCTGGAAAGAACCGCCGGCGACCAGGCCCGCATTCGCGACAATCTGAGCTCCGTTCCCCGCGAGAGCGCTCTGGCCGAGCGCTACATGCGCATGCTCGAAGAACAGGAAAACCGGATTGCCGCGCTCAATCAGGAAAGAACGGAGGCCGAAGGGGAGCGGGATCGCCTGAATGGCGAGGTCCGGGCTTTCATCAGCAGGCTCTGAAAGCGCATTTACTTGCGATCGACCGCGCCGACATCCAGCAGCGGCGCGGCATCGAGCGCGCCGGCATTGAGCATCGCGCCAACACGCTCAAGGGCTGCAACAATCATGCCCTGTTCCCAGTCCGGCAGAGCCTGAAACTGCTCTGAAAAGGTCTTCTGCAGCGGATCGGGCGCGGCTTTCAGAAGAGCCCGCCCCTCTTCTGTCGGCGCCACCCACACCACGCGCTTGTCGCGCTCACTGCGCGTGCGGGTGACAAGTCCACGCGCCTCCAGCTTGTCGACCAGCGACGTTGCGGTCGCCTGCCCGACACCGGCCTTGCCGGAGATATCCTTGGGCGTCGCCCGGCCCGCTGCAGCGACGATTTCAAGCACGATGAGCTGTGGTGTCGTCAGCCCGGTCGCCCGGGCAAGCGTGCGCGCGTTCAGCTCCGTTGCACGCAAAATACGCCGCAACGCGATCAGGCTCGTTTCGGTACGATCTTCCATGCCGCCATCCCCAAACTCGTTGGCCGAAAAGGGCAATATTCGGCCGCCGCTCTCCGCATATCTATGGATAGCAGAGAAAATATATTTTGATTAGCGAATAAAATTTTCCTCGGAAACCCATTCATTTCATGGGCTTGCGCTTGGTGTGGAACCAAATCGGCTTCCAGCGGTTGAAATATCCTTCGATAGTCATAATATTCGGCGCGCTATGAGGAGACCAATGGCCACCACTGATATCAAGCTTGTACGCAAGCGATCGCCCGAGATTGTCTATCGCCCCCCGCGCAAGGAAGATGGCGCGGATGTGTGGCGGCTCATCCGGTCCTGCGAGCCGCTCGACGAGAATTCGCTCTACTGCAATCTGTTGCAGTGCGACCATTTCGGCGACACATGCATCGCCGCCGAAAGAACCAGCGATGGAGCGCTGGTGGGCTGGGTTTCGGCCTATCTTCTGCCCGATGAAGACGACACATTGTTCGTCTGGCAGGTTGCCGTGGATAAGAGTGTCCAGGGCATGGGCGTCGGCAAGAAGCTGCTTGCCGCACTGCTCGACCGGGAAGCCTGCGAAAACGTGCAGGCGCTCAAGACCACCATCACCTCCGACAACAAGGCAAGCTGGGGTCTGTTTTCCTCGCTCGCCCGCAAGCGCGGTGGTGAACTGAGCCACGAGCCTTACTTCCGCAAGGATGCGCATTTCGATGGCAAGCACGCCACCGAACATATGGTGACAATCCAGTTCGCCGAAGGTGCATCCGACGATGTCAGCGGAAACTGGATGTCCCTGCGCAAAGCAGACGAGGCCCGGAGCGACGATGCCGCCTGATGGCGGCGTCCCAATTCGCACGACCGAACAATCCGAAGGAAAAAAGATGACGACCGTTACGACGGACGACAAACAGATTTTCACGCGACGCGAATCGGAAGCGCGCAGCTATTGCCGCAGCTTCTCGACCGTGTTCACAAAAGCCAGCGGCTCGACCCTGACAGATGCTGAAGGTCGCGATTACATCGACTTTCTGGCCGGCTGCTCGAGCCTGAACTATGGTCACAACGACCCGGACATGAAGGCCGCGCTGATCGAGCATATCGAGCGCGATGGCGTCACGCACGGGCTCGACATGCACACGGACGCGAAGGCCGAATTCCTGAAAACCTTCGAGCGCCTGATCCTGCGCCCGCGCGACATGGATCACCGTGTCCTGTTCACCGGCCCGACGGGCGCCAACGCCATCGAGGCGGCACTCAAGATCGCGCGCAAGGTGACGGGACGCCAGAATGTCGTGTCCTTCACCAACGGCTTCCACGGCGTCACGCTCGGCGCGCTGGCAGCCACGGGCAATGGCTACCATCGCGGCGGCGCCGGCGTGCCGCTCAACCATGTAACGCGCATCCCCTATGACGGCGCGATGGGCGGCGACATCGACACGGCCGATCTTCTGAACCGCATGCTTTCGGAGCCCTCCAGCGGCGTTGAAAAGCCGGCTGCAATCCTGCTCGAAACCGTGCAGGGCGAAGGCGGGCTTAATGCCGCATCGCGCGAATGGGTGCGCCGGGTGAGCGAGATTGCCCGCGCCCATGGCGCGCTGCTCATCATTGATGACATTCAGGCAGGCTGCGGCCGCACCGGCAATTTCTTCTCCTTCGAGGAGATGGGCATCTCGCCGGATATCATCACCATGGCGAAATCGCTGTCGGGCTATGGCCTTCCGTTCGCCACGGTTCTGGTGAAACCGAAATACGACGTGTTCGGCCCGGCCGAGCACAACGGCACCTTCCGCGGCAACAACCATGCCTTCGTCACCGCGCGGGTGGCGCTTGAGAAATTCTGGGCGGATGACACGTTCCGCGCCACGATCGCCGAGCGCAGTGCCTATTTGGAAAAGCGCCTCAACGAGATCGCCGCTCTTCTGCCCGAGGCCCGCGTGAAGGGCCGCGGCATGATGATGGGCGTGGATGTGGGCTCCGGCGAGCTGGCAAGCGACATCTGCAAGCGCTGCTTCCGCGACGGGCTGATCATTGAGACCTCCGGCGCGCATGACGAGGTGGTGAAAATCCTCTGCCCGCTCAACATCGAGCAGGACACCTTTGCGCGCGGACTGGACATCCTTCAGTCTGCCGTTGCCGAAACAACCCAGAACACAAAAATCGCAGCGGAGTAACGAACATGATCGTGCGCGACCTGAACGAAGCGAAGAACACCGAACGTCACGTCCATTCGGAAGGGTGGGACAGTGTGCGTCTTCTCCTGAAGTCGGATGAGATGGGCTTTTCCTTCCACATCACCACCATCCACGCCGGCGCCGAACTGCACATGCATTACAAGAACCATCTTGAATGCGTCTATTGCGTCGACGGCACGGGCTCCATCGAGGACTGCGCCACCGGCGAGGTTCACAAGATCAAGCCGGGCGTCATGTATGCGCTCGACAAGCACGACAAGCACATTCTGCGCGCCGACGCAGAAAAGCCGATGATCATGGCCTGCACCTTCAACCCGCCGGTTTCCGGCAAGGAAGTGCACCAGGCCGACGGCTCTTATGCGCTGGAGGATGCATAACCTTCCCGAAGCCTGGCACCCTTCAACATCGGGGTGCCAGGCTCATGCATCCGACGGCGAAAACCCTGAAAGAAAAGGAGAACGACCATGACAGCGATGTCGAAGGAACGTGACCGAAGAAGTCAGGATCCCTATCCCAGCAGGCTGCCCGAAGAACGTTGGCTGCCCCGCCAGGATCGAACCGTTTGGAGCCAGTGGCGCCCCGATGCGCCCCTGACAGCACAGCAGGCCGACCAGTTTGACCGTGACGGCTTCCTGATCCTCAAAGACATTTTCACGGCCGAAGAGGTCGAGGCGCTGAAGGCGGAATCCGCCGCCATGCGCAATGGCGAGCGCGATCTGATGGATGGCAGCGTGATCACCGAGCCCGGCTCGGACGAGGTTCGCACCATCTTCAAGCTGCCCGAGCAGAGCTCCCTCTTCAATCGTCTGGCCAGCGACCGCCGCGTTGCCGGCATCGCCCGTTTCCTTCTCGGCGACGAGGTCTACATCCACCAGTCGCGGCTGAACTACAAGCCCGGTTTCACCGGCAAGGAATTCTACTGGCACTCGGATTTCGAAACCTGGCACGCCGAGGATGGCATGCCGCGCATGCGCGCTGTCTCCGCCTCGCTGCTTCTGACCGATAATGACGCAATGAACGGCCCGCTCATGCTGATGCCGGGTTCGCACAAACAGTTCATCGCCTGTGCCGGCGAAACGCCCGACGACAACCACAAATCCTCGCTCAAAAAACAGGAAGTGGGTGTTCCCTCCCACGAGGCGCTGACCAAACTCGCGAGCGAGCACGGCATCACCGCCGCCACCGGCAAGGCCGGCACGCTGGTGCTGTTCGACTGCAACACGATGCACGGCTCCAACGGCAATATCACGCCGTTTCCGCGCTCCAACGCCTTCTTCGTGTTCAACGCCGTATCGAACCGGCTTGAAGAACCCTATGGCGCGAAAAAGGCTCGCCCCGATTTTCTCGCCGAGCGCGGCGAACCCACCCCCGTCGAAATCAAGACCGGGAAACTGGCATAAGCCACAACCGAACTGGACATCATGATTGACCGACAAGAAAGCGGTGCGGCCGAAAAGGGCCGCACCAACCAGCAACAACGAGGCATCCACACAGTCGAGAAGATCGGCGGCACGTCGATGAGCCGTGCGCGCGAGCTGCTCGACACGATCCTGATCGGCAAACGCAAGGGCGATGCACTCTACAACCGCGTCTTCGTCGTTTCCGCGTTCGGCGGCATCACGGACAAGCTGCTGGAACACAAGAAGTCAGGCGAACCCGGTGTCTATGCATTGTTTGCCCATGCCGACAACGAACATGGGTGGATGGAGGCGCTGAGCGCTGTGAGCCGCGCCATGCACGCGATCAATGAAGAGATGTTTGACGAGGCCGCCGACCGGCACGCCGCCGACGACTTTGTGCGCGAGCGCATCGAGGGTGCGCGCGGCTGCCTGATCGACCTGCAGCGTCTTTGCTCCTACGGGCATTTCCAGCTCGGCGAGCACATGCAGACGATCCGCGAGCTCCTCTCGGCGCTGGGTGAAGCGCATTCGGCCAACAATCTGGCCCTGCTTCTGCGTCGCTCGGGCGTGAATGCACGCTTTATCGACCTAACCGGCTGGCGCGATGAAACGCAGCCGAGCCTCAACGAACGCATCGAACAGGCGTTTGCCGAGATCAACCTCTCACGCGAGCTGCCCATCGTCACCGGCTACTCGCAATGCCGCGAAGGCCTGATGCGCGAATTCGACCGCGGCTATTCCGAAGTGACCTTCGCCACCATCGCGGCACTGACCGGCGCGCGCGAAGCGATCATTCACAAGGAATTCCACCTTTCGAGCGCCGATCCGCGCCTTGTGGGACCGGAGAATGTGCGCAAGATCGGCCGCACCAATTACGATGTCGCCGACCAGCTCTCCAATATGGGCATGGAGGCGATCCACCCGAAGGCGGCAAAGAAACTGCGTCAGGCGGGTGTGCCGCTGCGTGTTGCCAATGCTTTCGAGCCGGAAGATCCCGGCACGCTCATCGATGCCGAGCCGGCCGATGGGGCAGGCGTGGAAATGGTCACCGGCCTGCCGGTCACCTCGCTCGAACTCTTCGAGCAGGACATGGTGGGCGTAAAGGGATATGACGCTGCGATCCTGGAATCGCTGACCCGCCACCGCGTGCGCATCGTCTCGAAAAGCTCGAACGCGAATTCCATCGTCCACCATCTGGAGGCGACGCTCAAATCCGTGCGCCGCGTGGAACGCGATCTGGCAGAACGCTATCCCGCCGCGCGCATCACGGCGCGTCGCGCAGGCATGGTGTCTGTGATCGGGCGCGATCTCACCGGGCTCGGCGTCATGCTGGAAGGGCTGAAAGCGCTCGACGCTTCCGGCGTGGAGCCGCTTGCCTCGCAGGAGACCGGCCGCGGTGTCGATGTGCAGTTTCTTGTCCGCAGTGAAGACCTGGAAAAAGCCGTCAAGGCACTGCACCGGGCCTTCATCGAGGAGGGGGAGGAAACGTTGAAGGAAGCGGCCTGAACGCCGTTTCCTTCAACGTGACCCTAGAGCACTTCCGCTTTTCGTTGAATCGCGAAAGCGCTCTAACTTATTGTTTTTCGCAATTCCGGACGGAAAACCGGTTCCCACTTTTCCAGGAATTGCTCTAGCGCGCCAGAACGTCGGCCCATTCCGGATGGCGCCGAAACTGAGCGTTGGCAAACGGGCACAGCGGCCTGATCTTGATGCCATTGGCGCGTGCGTCTTCCACGGCGCGCGTGACAAGTGCGAGACCGACTCCCTGCCCGCGAAAGGCGTCCGGCACACCGGTGTGATCGATGATAATCTGGCTCGTTCCGATCTTGGAGTAGGTCATCTCGGCCTCGTGGCCTTCGGCGCGATAGAGATAACGGCCCTTGCTGTCATTGTCCTCGACGATGATGGATTCGCTCACACTCATTGCTCCACTCCTTTCAGAAACGAATGCAGAAAACGCCCCGCCGCCACGGTTTCGTTCGGGCGTATTTCATGCCCGCCCTCATGCCATTCGATCTCGGTCTCTGCACCGGCTTCGGTGAGATAATCCCCAAGCCGTGTCGTGAGATGAGCCGGGCAGATTGGATCCGTCCGACCTGCCGTGAGCAAAAACCGCGTTGTTGCCGTCCCCTCGCCCCAGCGGGGCGCAAAGGGAATGAGCGGATGCATCAGCACGGCAGCATCGAAAAGCTGCGGCGCGGCAAAGGTCACGGAAGCGAGAATGTTCGCTCCGTTGGAGTAGCCCAGACCGAGCACCGCGCTGGGCTTTTCCCGCTGCACATGGGCGGCGATGAATTCACGCATCCTGTCGCTCGCCCGCGCCAGATCGTCCATGTCGTAGACCCCCTCGCCGGTGCGCCGGAAGAAGCGCGCCGCGCCCTGTTCGCTTACATCGCCACGCGGGGAGACAATGCCGGCTCCGGGCGCCAGCTCCGCACCCAGCTGCAGGAGCTGACGCTCGTCGCCACCTGTTCCATGGAAGAGGAACAGGAGCGGTTTTCCCGGCCCCGCGGAGGCCAGGTGATGGACGTAGTGGTCGGTCGTCATGGCTCAGTTCCCGATCTTGGGAAGTGACGCTTCGAGCCGCTCGCGCAGATGCGTGTGCTGTTTGGGCAGTTTCAAAGCCTCGCCCAGATGGGCCATGTCTTCGTCACTGGCAAAGCCCGGCTCGTTGGTGGCGATCTCGAACAACACGCCGCCTGGCGCGCGGAAATAGATCGAATGAAAGTAATCCCGGTCGATGACCGGCGTGATCTGAAAGCCCTGTGCCACCAGTTCCTCGCGCACGGCAATTTGCGCTTCATCATTGGCCACGGCAAAGGCGATGTGATGAACCGAGCCCGCACCCTGCCGCGCCACGGGTGCATCGGGCCGGGTTTCGAGGTCGATCACGTTGGCACCGTTGCCATCCTTCCTGACCATGCGCAGCACACCATTCTCTTCGCCGAGCGGTGTGTAACCCATGAACGAAAGAAGCGCTTCCGTGCCCCCACGGTCGCGCAGGACCAGCGACGCGGAGTGAAAGCCGCGAATTGCCGCATCATCGTCGACCTTCGCACCATTCCACGGTTCACGCGCATCGCCTTCCACCTCGTTCAGGGCAAAGCCATCACCGTTCACGCCCGCAAAAAGCAGGCGATCTTCGCCGAAACGGCTCTCGCGCGAAAGCCCGGTCACGCCCTGCGCTTCCAGGTGTTTCGCCCAGTAGTCGAGACTGCCTTTCGGAACGGAATAAACGGTGGTTCCCACCTCCCCTGCTCCTCGTTTCCCGGCAACGATGTTGGGAAACGGAAAGTAGGTCATCACTGTCCCCGGCTGCCCGGAGCCATTGGCGTAGTAGAGATGATAGACATCTGGTGCATCGAAATTGACGGTTTTCTTCACACGGCGCAGGCCGAGCGTATCGGTGGTGAACCGGTCCGTCGCCAGCGCATCGCGGGCCATGGAAGTGATGTGGTGAATGCCTTCTATCTGGGTCAGCATGGCAATTCCTTTCACACTTGGCCATCGCATGTTTGCGACGACCTCTCACGCCAAGATGGCGACAAATGCGCGTCGATGAAAGCTGTAACGATCAAACGGATTGTCAACGCTCCATGAACAAAGAGCCCCGCGCTTGGCACGGGGCTCTTCGTTCTAATGCGATACGCGCAGATTACTGAACCTGCATCCGCATTTCGTCGCGACGCTCACCATAGCTCGCCTCGTCATAAGCCGGCTGCTGTTCCAGCTCTTCCTCGGTGAACTCGGTGTAGAGGTAGAGCGAACCATTGCCGTCGCTCATGAAAGCGAGATTGTCCATGCCAATGGCGACCTCTTTTTCACCAATGCCGAGGAAGCCGCCGACGTCGACGATGATGGCATCAACCTTGCCGTCCTGCGAGATGATGACATCGCCGATTTCACCGATGTTCTCCTCATTGGCGCCGTAAACCGTGGTGCCCGTGAGTTCCTCGGTGCGAATTTCATTCGCCGGCATTTCCTGAAGGCTGGAACGGTCGATTGCAGCGGTCATCGTATCGTCGGTCGCCTGATCCTGCGTGTCGGCGGCCTGATCGACGGGCTTGGAAGCATCGTCAGCCTCTGGAGCAGGCGTTGCAGCCATATCATCGGTCTTCACAGCTTCATCGCCACTTGCCGCATCGGTGGCCGGTGCCATAGCGGTCTCTTCCGCATTATCGTCGGCCTTGGCCGGAGCTTTGGCAAGATCATCCTTGGAAGCAGGCTTTGCTTCCGACACATCGGCATCAGCCGGCATCGGACGATAAGCAGAGCGATCGAACTCTTCCTGAGCCTCCAGCGCCTCGGCTGTCGTCTCTACCACGAGCCAGCGCTCGCCATCCTGCTCAGCCCACTCGACCAGATCATACTCGAGTGCAACTTCCTTCTGACCAATGCCGAGGAAGCCGCCCACGCCGACGACAATGGCGCTGACTTCGCCTTCTTCGTCCAGAACAAGATCATTGACCTCGCCAATGTTCTCGGCCTCTTCGCCGGTGCCATTGTAAACGGTCTTGCCGATGAGATCGGTAGCCAGATGGCCGTCAGCGCGCACCACCATTTCGGTGGGCTGCTCGGTGGGTGCAGCTGCCGGTGCGCCAGTTCCCGTCGTGGTCGACGTCTGCGCGACCGCACCGGTCGCCACAAGAGTTGCAATTGCGGTGGTCGCCAAAAGGTTGCGGAACATGATAAGCTCTCCGTGTGCAGTGTTTCTGTACAGGCCACGCACCGAACCGAACCTGCCAGGGAGGATTGGTGTGTGGCCGTTTGCACCCTTAGAACGCGCCGCCCCGATTCTTGTTCCGCGATTTTCTTCTCACTCTGACAGTCTTCTTTCGGGAACCATTCTTTCCGCCTCCCCTTAAAGTCGGACCGCAGAGAAACCTTTAGGAAAACCCCGATGCATGTTCTGGCCGTTCTCAACCGCAACGGAGGAACACTCCGAACTCTCGACACGGACGCGCTTGCGGAAGAGATAAGAGATATTTTCGAAACAGCCGGCCATTCCATCGAGGTCAGGCTTTGCTCCGGCAAGAATATCGTGTCGATGATGGAAGAGGCGGCCAGTGATGAGAACGCGGATGTTCTTCTTGCAGGCGGCGGTGATGGCACGATCTCGCTTGCTGCCGGCCTGCTCGCCCATTCCGAAAAGGCGCTTGCCATCCTCCCCGCCGGCACGATGAACCTTTTTGCCCGCAGCCTTGGCATTCCGCAAGACCTGCAGGCGGCCATGCAGGCTCTCGCCCAGGGCTCGATCAGGCGTGTAGACATAGCGGAAGCGGATGGCACTTTTTATGTGCACCAGTTGTCGATCGGTATGCATCCGCAACTTATCCGCCTGCGCGAACGCATGGAGTTCCGATCCCGAGTGGGCAAGATTATCGCCTCAGTGCGCGCGGCAATCGCAACCATGGTCCGCCCCCCGAAGCTGGAGCTCGAGCTGGAACTGCCCGAGACGAAGATGCTCGCCACGACCTCGAACCTGGCGGTAACCAACAATCTCTACGGAGAAGGTCAGCGGCTGCCGTTCACCGACCGCCCTGACGGCGGCCAACTGGGCATATACATAACCCACGCGCGGACCCGCGCCGAAATGCTTCTCTTTTTTCTGAATATGGGTATCGGCCGCTGGCGGAAAAACGAGCAGGTGGAGATCCATCAGGCGAACGAGGTGACGGTGCGCGTTCGCTCCGGGACCCAGCGCTTCAAATGCGCCATCGACGGCGAATTGCGGCCATTGCCGAGAGAAACACGGATCGTCCTTCATCCGAAGGCGCTGCGCGTTCTGGCGCCGAAACAGGAGAGCAGCCTCTCCTGACAAAAAACCGGCCGGAACGAACCGGCCGGGTAGTCTTGGGAGGAGGTTAAATTATCAGTCCGCGATAAGAGCACGCAGCATCCACAGCGCCTTTTCATGGAAGGTCAGCCGATCGGTCAGCATGTCGGCGGTGACAAGGTCGCCCTTCTCGTCGGCCTTGGTACCGATCTCGCGCATCTTGCGCACAGCCTCTTCATGGTCTTCGACCAGATCCTGAACCATCTCCAGCGCCGAGCGGCCGGAGGCGCGAAGCTCAATGGATGTGTCGACACCCTTGCCACTCAGGATGGGAGCGTGATGGCCCAAGGCGCGCACCCGCTCGGCAATGATGTCGGTCGCCTCGAACAGCGTGTTGTACTGCTCTTCGGTCAGCACATGGATCGAATGGAAAAGCGGCCCCACCACGTTCCAGTGGTAGATATGTGTCTTGATCAGGAGCCTATAGGTATCAACAAGGATCTCCGAAAGCCCGGCAGAAATTTCCTTTCTGTCTGCTGCGGTCAGGCCGATATCCATCTTCTCGGCATGGGTTTTGGGTTTGAGAACTTCAGCAGCATCGCTCATGGGGTACTCCTTTGGTTGAAGGGTTTTGACGAGGTAATCAGGCAGATCAGCTCGTCGGTTCATCCTGTGCGGCCGGCAGCTCTATAGCCTGCTGATCATCCAGCATCAGGCCGTAGACTTCGACGCCCCACCAGACCAGGGCAGCCAGCAGGAGACCGCACACCAGCACCATCAGCACTGGAAAGCCTCGACGCCCTTGACGAGCGTCCTGCGGCGTTGTCTTTCGATTGGTTTCGGGCATGGTCAATGCTCCTGTTTCTGTGCCTCAATCAATGCCAAGGTCAGAGGAGAGTTCCATGAAAATGCAGGAGCTGCGCTGAAATCCTTGCGTTAACGGTCGTCCGGATCCTGACCGCTATTCTCTCGGTAAATCGCATATCCAAGAACAGCCAGAACGGGCAGCGCCACCGCGCCAAGACGTCCCGTCCGCGCGAGAACCGACGGCAAAAGGGTCAGAGCCGCAGTGCCGGCAAGCACGCCTGCATCAGCGACGCGGCGACGGCGCGCGCGGCGAGCCTGAATCCGGCTCCACACCTTGAGGCCGACGAGGACGATGATCGCCATGACCATGAAAGCAATACCGAAGCCAAGCGAGGCCTCGATCACGCCCCATTGCCGTGATGCCGCAATGAACCCGGCCAGCACCAGAAAGCCGAGACCGAAAAGGCCAAGCAGCGCAGCCAGCGCATAAAAGCCGGTTGCGACTTTCATGCGCTTGAACACACCCGAAAACTCTCCGGCGGCGAGTGAAGCCAACAGCCTTGCCATCATGGCGAAGGCCTAGCGGCGGGTGGCAAGGGCGATGAGAAACCCGGCTCCGACGGCCAGCGCAAGCGAGGTGAACGGACGCTCACGCACCGTGCGGGCCAGTTCCTGCTCCAGCTCCTGCGTGCTGTCCCGAACGCTGTTCAAGGCGGCTTCGCCCTGACCGCGCAACTGCTCAATGCGCTCTCCAGCGGCCTTTCGCGCCGCCTCGCCGGATTGACCACCCATGTCTTTGAGATGGCTCACCAGCTGCGCCATATCGGTGCGCAACTGCTGAATATCCTTTTCCAGATCGCCGGTCGTTACGGCATCGTCTTTCTGGGACCGGGCGGATTTCGCGGTGGTCGTTGCCATGTACAGTCTCCCATGGTTCGGCCATGTTCGGGGCCATGTTTCTTGCAAGCTTTGCTCACAGCCCAACGCGAAACATCCCACGAAGTTCCCTTCTCCAAGGAACCATTTGCCCGCCCGCACGCTTTCCACTGGAAACGTCGGCGGATAACCGGATGGATCACAAGTCTCTCAACACCACGCGCAAACGCTCGCACATCATGACTCTCGAGATGGCGCTGACCTATGGCGCGCAAGGCTCTGTTCTGCTTCTGGGTCTGCTGGCGCTGATCGTGGCGTTGCACTTCGGGCGATTTCTTCTGGCGCCGATGTCACTCGCGATCTTCATTGGCTTGATGCTGGGGCCCATCGCCACCCGCCTGGAACGAATGGGCATTTGGCCAGCGGTGTCGGCTGTAGCGGTGGTGCTGATCTTCATCGGCCTCGTGGGCGGTTTCCTGACAGCGATCGCAGCTCCGCTGACGGCCTGGGCCGACCGTCTACCCCAGATCTGGAACGAATTGCAGTTGCAGCTCTCGAGCCTGAGACAGCCTCTTGGCACGATAAAGGATCTTCAAGAGCAGATCCGCTCCGCTACCGGCGGCTCCAGCGTGACAGTCGCCGTAAAGGAAGACACCACGGTGGAAAGTGTGGCGGTGCTTGCACCGTCTTTGCTGGCGCAACTGCTCATTTTCTTTGCGAGCCTTTATTTCTTCGTGGCCACACGGCACGAGACGCGAGCGGCGATATTGCGCCTCTGCTTCAATCGTCGTTTGCGTTGGCGGGTCGCGCACATCTTCCGGGATGTTGAAAACGCGGTCTCGGATTACCTGTTGTCGATCACGATCATCAATATTGGACTGGGCATCGCTGTCAGCATCGCATTGTGGCTGCTTGGCGTTCCCTCCCCCGCGCTCTGGGGAGCAATGGCGACATTGCTCAATTTCGTGATTTACATCGGCCCCGCCGTCATGGCCTGCGTTCTTCTGGCTGTCGGCCTTGGCACTTTCGACACGTTGACAGCGAGTTTTCTTCCGCCTCTTACCTATTTGGGCCTCAATGCCATCGAGGCGCAGTTCGTCACTCCCACCGTGATCGGCCGCCGGATGACGCTTAACCCGTTCATTGTTTTCCTTGCCATTGCGTTCTGGCTTTGGATGTGGGGCCCGATTGGCGGCTTCATCGCCATCCCCGCGTTGCTGACGCTTTACGCGATAGCCGGCAACATCATTCCGGGAATTGAGCCTCCTGCACCTGCCAAACCGCACGTATCAAAGCGGTCCATCCACCCAAAACCGCCTATAGAAAAGGCCGCTTCGCCACTTTCTCGGCCGTCCAGTCCGCCAGTTCGGCCAAGGCCTCCGGATTGAGTATCCGGCAGCCGCCATCCTCCCATTTCAAAAGACCCCGCTCGGCGAGACGGGCAATGGTTTTGTTGGTGTGGACAAGAGAGAGGCCGAGCGTGTCAGCCACATGCTGCTGCGTGAGCGACACCGTGCCGTTCCTGGTCAGACCGCTTTGCCGGCTTCGTTCCAGGATGAACATCAAAAGATAGGCAACTTTTTCCAACGCGGTACGACGACCAACCGTAAGAAGGTTATCGTCGAGCATGCATTCCTCACGCGAGGCGATCCAGGTGATATCATAGGCCAGCTCAGGAAACTCTCGGTAGAGGGAAAAAAGCTCGGCTTTTTCAAACACGCACAAAACCATGTTTGAGAGCGCCTCAACCGAGTGCTTCATCTCGCCCAGCAGGCTGCCCTGCAAACCGACAAGATCGCCGGGCATTACGTAATTGACGATTTGCCGGCGGCCATCTTCAAGCAGTTTGTATCGAAATCCCCATCCGGAAAGAACGGTGTAAAGGTGCGGGTTATGTGCGCCCTCGACCAATACGGTCGCGCCCTTTTTGACAGCCAGGTCACCTTTTTTGAAGCGACCGATAAACTCGAGCTCACATGCATCAAAATCACGAAAAAGCTCGCGTTTCCTCAAGGGGCATTTTTCACACGGTAGACTGGCGTGAGCGCGTTCTTGTTCTTTTGTCACAGCTTGCCTCGATCCGCGGATCCGGAAGCATGTCCGCCGATCCCTTCGGCTTATTTGGTACCATGTCTTTTTTTAATGACAAGTCAGTCAACTAATGAGATTTCAGGAGAAAATTTCTCTGGTTTCGGAAGGATGCCCATTTGAAAAAAACCCTCGACGGGGCTCGTGTACTTCTGGTCGAAGATGAAGCCCTGATTGCCATGAGCATTGAAGAGCTCTGCAAGGAACATGGCGCAGAGGACGTCGTAACCGTAACCTCATTCAACGCGCTAAATCCCGACGTTCTCGAGACCGGGCGAATTTCGACCGCAATCCTCGACATCAAAATTTCCGACAATTGGACAAACGAATTCGCCCACCTGCTACAAAGCCGGCGAATTCCCTTTATTTTTGCCACGGGCTACGCCGCCAACCATCAGGTCTTTGAACCCTTTAACGGCATTACCATTATCGAAAAACCGTACAAGGACAGCGACCTGATCCAAGCTTTGGCGCAGGCGATTGACTCTTCGAATGAAAATGGTTCCCGCTCGGATTAAGCGGTGAAGACAGAATTCGTTATCTGGGCGGAAATTGCATCCGGACCGAAGTCGTTCTCGCCGGTGATGCCCAGAATCTCTTGTAGACGCGTACGCGCTCGGCTGACCCGGCTCTTTATGGTGCCGACAGCACAATCGCAGATTTCTGCTGCCTCTTCATAGGAAAAGCCCGAGGCACCAATCAGGATGATCGCCTCACGCTGATCTTCTGGCAGTTGCTCCAGCGCCCGGCGAAAGTCTTTGAGATCGACAGAGCCTTCCTGAGCTGGATGTACGGACAGACGCCCGGTGATGGCCCCGTCACTGTCTTCCACCTCCCGCTTGCGCTTTCGCATTTGGGAATAGAACTCATTACGCAGAATCGTAAAGAGCCATGCCTTCAGGTTGGTGCCCGGCTGGTAGCTCGCCTGCTTGTCCCACGCTTTGACAAGCGCCTCCTGTACCAAGTCATCGGCTCGGTCAGCGTTCTTCGAAAGCGAGACTGCAAACGCACGCAAACTCGGTACGGTGGCGAGAAGATCATCACGAAAGCCAGGATATACACTCATCGACATCAATCCTTGTTCCCGGCGGGCTCAGTGCTCTTCTGTTCCAGTTGGTTGAGAAGATCACTGAAGCGGTCCGGAATGTCTTCCGTTATCAAATCGTCGTAATACTGCCTGAGCTTGCGCCCGATCTCGGAATTTGCACCGAGAGGATCGCTGTCCTTTCCGCGCTTCTCCTGGCCCCTATGGGTATTGGGTTTGCCGTAATTCATGCCCTATCTTCGTCCATATAATCTTGTCTCCCAATGAAGCGGGCACATCGATATCGCCCGCGCCACCACTCTTCCATACGAAACAAAACGCCACCGAGCAGAAATCGTTCCCTGCTTATGGAACATTTTCGCACAACAGGCGTTTTGACCTCATAAATATGCATTATTCCCATTGCCACATTATGAGGGAGACCTGAAATCCATGACCTTGTCAGCGCGTATCGCACCGCACCTTCCATATCTGCGGCGCTTTTCCAGAGCCGTCTCCGGCTCCCAGACAAGCGGTGACGCCCTGGTGGCCGCGGCGCTTGAAGCGCTGATTGCCGACACAAGCATTTTCCCCGAAGCGTCAACGGACAAGATCGCGCTCTTCAGGCTTTTCACATCGCTCTTTGAAACGCTCGATGTGCGCATCCCCGAAAGTGCCCCGACATCCGCTTGGGAAGAACGCGCTTCAAGAAACTTGTCGTCACTTGCACCCCGCCCACGCCAGGCGTTCCTTCTGGTGGCTGTCGAAAACTTCCGTCCGGAGGAAGCGGCGGAAATTCTGGAAACCGACATGAATGGCATCAATGCGATGCTGCACGAGGCCAGCGAGGAAATCTCCCGTCAGGTGGCCACCGACATCCTCATCATCGAGGATGAGCCCTTGATCGCCATGGATATCGAGGAGATGGTCGAAAGCCTCGGTCATCGCGTCGTCGGCAACGCCCGCACCCACAAGCAGGCTGTCGAGATGTTTGCCAAAACCCAGCCCAAAATGGTGCTGGCAGACATTCAGCTTGCAGATGGAAGCTCGGGCCTTGATGCGGTGAACGAGATTCTTGAAGGGGCGACAGTCCCTGTGATCTTCATCACAGCCTTCCCGGAGCGTTTGCTGACTGGCGAGCGCCCGGAGCCGACTTTCCTTGTGACGAAGCCTTTCAGCCCGGAGATGGTCAAAGCGCTGATCAGCCAGGCGCTTTTCTTCGATCACCAGGCTCGTGCGGCGGCCTGAGGCAGCGCAACACCTTTCTGATGAAAAAGGTCGCCTTCGGGCGGCCTTTTTGTTTGCCGGTTTTCTTTCTCCGGGAACCAATCTCCGTGGATAGCGTTTAACTGCCATAACTAAACGGAGAGACAGAATGCTTTACTGGGCACTTATATTCCTCGTCGTCGCTCTTATCGCCGGCGCCCTTGGTTTTGGCGGTATTGCAGGCGCTTCCGCAGGGATCGCACAGATCCTGTTCTACATCTTTCTCGCCCTTCTCGTGATTTCTCTGGTCATGGGACTGATTAGAGGGCGCGGTTAAACGAGTACACCTGACGTAAACGAATGCGGCATCCGACGATGCGGACCATCCATGGCTTCCGCGTCGGGCAGACAGTGAAAGGAGAACGCCATGGAACATATCGCTGCGCTTCTTCTGGTTGTCGGCTGCTCCGGCAACATGGCTGAATGCCGCGAACTTCCTGCCCCCGCTCCGATTTACGAAACCTTTGAGGAGTGCGAGGCCGAGAAGCCCATTTCCCTGCGCGAGCTTGAAGGCGAGGCGCCACGGGTTATGGCAACGTGCGTCTTTGTGGATCCTGCACTCGTCTACGATGACGCTGTGCTGGAGTGGGACATCACCAAAGACGGGAAGCTGACGGCCTCTTTGGAACCGGTCAACAGCTTCGCAGTCGCTCACAATGAGCATGCGCGTCAGAAGAACATCTTCACCGAGTAATCAGACAACAGCTTCAGCAAAAACCCCGGCCAAGTGCCGGGGTTTTTGTATCAGGCTTCTCGAATGGCGTAGCCTGCGCCGCGAATGGTGCGGATCACATCGGGAAGCCGCCCCTGGTTCACGGCCTTGCGCAACCGGCCCACATGGACATCCACGGTGCGCTCGTCGATATAGATCGTCTCACCCCATACATTGTCGAGCAGCTGGCTGCGCGAAAAGACCCGCCCCGGATGCTGCATCATGAATTCCAGCAAGCGAAACTCGGTCGGTCCCAGACGGATTTCATTCTTGCGCCGGTAAACGCGATGCGATTCGCGGTCGAGCACAATATCGCCCACAGACAGCACCGTTGAGAGAACCTCAGGCTTGGCTCTGCGCAGGAGCGCCCGCACACGCGCAACGAACTCGGGCGTCGAAAACGGCTTGACCAGATAATCGTCGGCACCGGTGGAAAGACCGCGAACGCGGTCGCTTTCCTCACCGCGCGCGGTGAGCATGATAATGGGAAGACGCTCGGTTTCAGGACGCATGCGCAGCCGGCGGCACAGTTCGATGCCTGATACGGCCGGAACCATCCAGTCCAGAACGAGCAGATCCGGGACATTCTCCTGCAACCGCACCTCGGCTTCATCGCCGCGCGAGATCATCTCTACCTGATACCCTTCCGCCTCCAGATTGTATTTCAACAGGACGCAGAGCGGTTCGTCGTCTTCAACGACCATGACCTTGGGGGCAATCATGGAAGGCATTCTCCTAAAGCATTGCTACGGCCGCTTAGGCATCCGTATCGACCGTCATCTGTGTTTCATCAAGCTTCGGCCGCTGGACCGGAAGCTGCTCCCCCGTCACCACATAATAGGCATTCTCGGCGATATTCGTCACATGATCGCCAATGCGTTCCAGATTTTTCGCGCAGAAGAGAAGATGCGTGCACGAGGTGATGTTGCGCGGATCTTCCATCATATAAGTCAGCAATTCCCGGAACACCGACGTATACTGAATGTCGATTTTCTCGTCGTCGTCGCGTAACTGGATCAAGGCATCGGCATCGCGCTTCACGTAATGCTCGACCACAGCATTAACCTGCTGCAGCACCAGGCCTGCCATGGCGTCTATGGAATGCGCTAGTGTTCGCGGTGTAGCGCTCTGGCCCACCGCGCTGACGCGCTTGGCGATGTTCTTCGCAAGATCACCGATACGCTCCAGATCCGCCGCCATACGAATGGCACCGACGACGCTTCGCAGATCCTGTGCCATCGGCTGGCGCTTGGCGATCAGTGTTATGGCGCGTTCGTCGAGATCGCGCTGCTTGGCGTCCATGATCGTGTCATCGGAGATAACGCGCTGTGCCAGCGCGGTATCGGAATGAAGAAGGGCATTGGTGGAGGCGCGGGTCATCGCACCGGAGAGATCGCCCATATCGCGAATGAGGCGGTCGATCTCACCGAGTTCCTCATCGAAGGAGCTGACTGTGTGCTCGCCCATGATCTGGTTCCTTATCTGTGCGTCAACCGAAGCGACCGGTGATGTAATCCTGGGTGCGCTTGTCATCCGGATTGGTGAACATCTTGTCCGTCGGACCTTCCTCGACAAGGTTGCCCAGATGGAACATGGCCGTGCGCTGCGAAACGCGCGCCGCCTGCTGCATGGAGTGCGTGACGATGACGATCGTGTAGTTCTCGCGCAGTTCGTCGATCAGCTCTTCCACCTTGGCGGTGGCGATGGGATCAAGAGCCGAGCACGGCTCATCCATGAGGATCACCTCGGGCGAAACCGCGATGGCGCGCGCAATGCATAAACGCTGCTGCTGGCCGCCGGAGAGACCCGTGCCGGGCTCATGCAAACGGTCCTTCACCTCGTTGAAGAGGCCGGCCTTCTGCAGGCTGGACTCGACGATTTCATCGAACTCAGCCTTCTTGGAAGCCAGCCCATGGATGCGCGGCCCATAAGCGATGTTCTCGTAAATCGACTTGGGGAATGGATTTGGCTTCTGGAAAACCATGCCAACACGGGCACGCAGCTCCACCACATCGATCTTAGGATCATAGATGTCTTGATCATCAAGCGTGATCTTGCCTTCGATCCGGCAAATATCGATCGTGTCATTCATGCGGTTGAGACAACGCAGAAACGTGGACTTGCCACAGCCCGAAGGGCCGATAAGCGCCGTCACCTGGTTTTCCAGAACATCCAGATTCACATCGAAAAGCGCTTGCTTCTCGCCGTAGAAGACACGCACATTCTCACCGCGCATCTTGAGAGGTTTTGGCTTCTGGCTCGCATCCAGTGCTTCTTCGACAGCAGCATCAGTGAGCATATTCATGTCCTTCCACTCCGTTACCAGCGACGCTCGACGCGCCGCCGCAGAATTATGGCGGTGATGTTCATCACGGCGAGGAACAGCAGCAATACGATGATAGCGCCCGAGGTACGCTCGACAAAGGCGCGTTCGGCTTCGTTCGCCCACATATAGATCTGTACCGGCAGCGCCGTAGCGGGATCGAGCGGCGTGGTGGGGTAATCGGCCACGAAAGCCACCATGCCGATCAGAAGCAGCGGGGCCGTTTCGCCGAGTGCCTGGGCGAGGCCGATGATCGTGCCCGTCAGAATGCCGGGCGCAGCCAGCGGCAGCACATGGTGAAACACCGTCTGTGTGCGCGAGGCACCAAGGCCGAGAGCTGCCGAGCGGATCGAGGGCGGTACGGCGCGCAGCGCTGCACGCGTCGCAATTATGATCGTCGGCAATGTCATCAGCGTCAGCACCAGACCGCCCACAAGAGACGCAGAGCGCGGCAGATGCATGAAGTTGATGAACACGGCGAGACCGAGGAGACCGAAGACGATGGACGGCACGGCCGCCAGATTGTTGATGTTGACCTCGATCAGATCGGTCAGCTTGTTCTGCGGCGCGAACTCCTCAAGATAAATCGAGGCGGCAACGCCGATCGGCAGCGCCAGAAGGAGCACGATCAACATCATGTAGAGCGAGCCCACGATGGCCACCCCCATACCTGCCGTTTCAGGCCGGCTCGAGGCACCGCGGGTGAAAAGCCCTGTATTGAAGCGCTGTTCCAGAACGCCGTCTGCTTCCATGACGCGCATCCATTCGAGCTGCTGGTCGGAGACCTTGCGGCGGCTTTCCTCCACCTCGAGATTGACCTGCCCCTTGAGAGCGGAATCAACGTCTCCGCTCGCCAGGACCCAGACATTCTGTGTCGTTCCAATGATCGAAGGATCGGCTATCACCATGTCACGCAATTGCGTGCGTACACCATTTGAGATCAAGCCGCCCACCTCGCGAACCAATCGCCGGTTCTCCGGATCGACGCCAAGCTTTGCCGCCAGGGCATCGGTGGCCAGTTTCGGGTAATTGGCGGTGAGCAGCGTGTTGGGGTCGGACGCACGCTCATTATCCGGGTCAATGATATTCTCGGCGAAGGTGACGTCCAGATTGATGGATGTTTGCCAAAAGGCGGTGTAGCCGTTGGAGATCACCGACCATAAAAGCGCAGCCAGAAAGAAGATGCCGATGGCAATCGCAATGATCCCATACATCCGGAAACGCTGTTCTGCCGCATAACGCTTCTTGATGCCGATATCGCGGCGCACAGATGCGCGGGGAGCATCCCCTCCTTTGTAGACAGCATCGGTCATTCGTATTGCTCCCGGTACTTGCGCACGATGTAGAGCGCGAAAACATTCATGCCGAGTGTGAGCACAAACAGGGTCATGCCCAGCGCGAAGGCAACCAGCGTTTGAGGCGAGGTGAACTCAAGGTCGCCCGTAAGCTGGTTGACGATCTTCACGGTGATGGTCGTCATCGCCTCGAACGGGTTGAGCGTGAGGTTGGCAGCAACACCGGCAGCCAGCACGACGATCATGGTTTCGCCAATGGCGCGGGAAGCCGTCAGCAGCAATGCGCCGACAATGCCTGGCAGCGCGGCTGGCAGGATGACCCGTTTGATCGTTTCGGAGCGCGTCGCGCCGAGGCCGAGCGAACCATCGCGCATAGCACGCGGCACTGCTGTGATAATGTCATCCGACAGCGACGAGACGAAGGGGATCAACATGATGCCCATAACGAGACCTGCTGTCAGAACGCTTTGCGCCTGGATAAAGCCGGGGCCGCCGGCGATCGCCGCGCTCATGTCGCGCAGGAATGGACCGACCGTAACCAGGGCGAAGAAACCGTAGACAATGGTCGGAATTCCGGCCAGAACCTCTAGCAGGGGCTTGACCACCGAACGCACGCGCTTGGAGGCATATTCGGCCATGTAAATCGCCGCCATCAGTCCCACAGGCACGGCAAACAGCATCGCCACGAAAGCAATATAGATCGTACCGGCAAGCAGCGGGATGAGACCGAACTGCCCCTCCTGCGCCTCCGCACCGGCCGCAGCGAAGCGCGGGTCCCAGACGGTTCCGAAAAAGAAGTTGCTCAGCGACACCGAGCGGAAGAAATGGATCGTCTCGAACAGCATGGAAAAGACGATGCCCACCGTCGTCAGGATGGCGATGGTGGAGGCGGCCAAGAGGCCCAAGGTAATGATGCGCTCGACATTGTTCCTGGCCCGGCCCCGAGGTCGAACACTTCGTAAGCCGAGTACCGCGCCTCCCAGCGACAGCAGGATCGCGATTACCGTGCCGATCCACGCTGCATTGTCCTGCATGGCGTTAAGCTCGGCCGCGATGGGGATCATGTAATCCTGCGTATCCGAAGCCAGCGCAACACCGCGCTCTGCAAGGACAGGACGCAGCTCCTCAAAACTTTCCGGCACTTCGGCAATGGCCGGATCGGTTTCGAGCCTGCGCATGCCGGCTGCAAGATTGCGCACCATCCCCAAAGCCAGAGAACGGCTTGCGATCGCGCTGTCCGCCGTTTGCTCGGGCATCCGCTCGCTGATTGCGCGATCCACATAGGCATAGCTACCGGCAGACCAGGCCGCCATGAAAAACACCGCCGGCAAAACAGCAAGCAGGAACACCCACCAGCCATGATAATGTGCACGCGAATGCGGCTTCTCGGCCGACGAGGCAATTTGCTTCTTCGCACGTGCACTGCCGAGAACGTATCCGACAACGCCAATGAAAACGATGATGGTAAGGAGAAGTCCCCAGGCCACGAAGCCCCCTCTCCGGCACCTGGCCGGGCGTCCAGTTCACAATCTCTCCGCAAAGACCGAACGCAGGCGGCTTGAGCCGCCTGCGTTGTCATGCGGAAACCGGATTACATGGTTTCGCCAGCCTCGAAAGCCTTGCGCTGAGCATCACGCTCCGCATCCGGAGCCGGAACCAGACCGTAATCGGCGAGCGGGCTTTCCGGGCCGACCATCTGATCGTCGAGGAAGAACTCGACATATTCCTTCAGGCCAGGAACGACCCCGATATGAGCCTTCTTCACGTAGAACTGAAGCGGGCGCGACACGGGGTATTCGCCGGTGGAGATCGTGTCGACCGACGGCGTGATGCCGTTGATGGTGGCGACCTTCAGCTTGTCGGCATTGTTCTCGTAGAAGGAGAGGCCGAACACGCCGACGCCGGTCTTGTTGGCGTCGATGCGGGCGAGCGTCTCGGTGTAGTCGCCGTCGATGTCGACCGCGCCGCCATCCTTGCGAACCGCAATGCATGCGGCTTCGGCAGCGTCTTCGTCGAGGCCAGCCTCTTCGGCAGCCTTGAGACCACCAGCAACCTC
Organism: Nitratireductor sp. B36; assembly: GCF_020833685.1. Classification (GTDB taxonomy): domain Bacteria; phylum Pseudomonadota; class Alphaproteobacteria; order Rhizobiales; family Rhizobiaceae; genus Nitratireductor. The sequence continues at coordinate 558,455 of NZ_JACKZY010000003.1, read as the reverse complement.
ACAACCGGCTGCAAGCACCTTCTCCTCGAAGACTTCGCGGGTGCCGTGCTTTTCACCGGGGATGTAAGCAGCGATGTCCCAATCCGGCAGATCCGGGTTCACTTCGTTCCACTTCTTATAGGGATTGTCGACCAGCTTGCCGTCGACTGCGACCTTCGCCGCCAGTGCCTTGTAGACATCAACAGGCTCAAGCGCCCAATCCGGACCCTGGATATCGGTGGCGAAGACGATGCCGTCATAGCCAAACTGGATTTCCTGGATTTCGGTTACACCTGCTTCGGCGCAGGCTGCAACTTCCTTTTCGCGGATTTTGCGCGATGCATTGGCAATGTCGATCGTGGCTTCACCGACGCCCTTGCAGAACTCTTTCAGACCAGCGGACGAACCACCGGACTCGACGACCGGCGTCTTGAAGTTCGGGAAGGTTTCGCCGAAGTTTTCGGCAACGATCTTCGCATAGGGGAGAACGGTCGAAGAGCCGGCGATCTGAACCTGATCGCGGGCCGCGGCCGCGCCGACCGCACCGGCAAGGGCGATCGTGGCCGCCGAAGCGGTAAGAAGGAATTTTTTCATTGGAGACAGCTCCCTGTTCGGAATTCGGTCAGACGCCCTGCCGGCGTCGGGGAGCGGAATAACAACTCTGTGTAACAGTTCCATGACAGTTCCGTGTCAGCCTGATTACGAACGAAAATCAGCGTCGCCTTCTTAAATCGGCAGGGATGCAAAAGGGCACGGTGGGCGGGCATATCCATTCGCCAGCCCCCGACACCAGGAGCGCTGACACCAGGAGCGCCGACACCGAGCCGCCGCTCAGCTCTGAGACACATCTCTTGAGATCAGAAAAAGCCGGGCGGGGGAAAGGCCATATTGAATGGCAAATCACACTGGGCTGGGTTTAAAACCCGGATAGATCCTGTTGGGGCTCGTTTGGACCACCCATGGCCTGTGGACCTCCACCCGCCCGGAAAAACCATGGCCAAGCATTGACCATTTGTCTCAACTTTAATGAGAGCGTCGTTTTCCCTAAATGGTGCGATCACGCTAGTAATACGAAACGCGCATGTTTGGTTGAAAAATCATTATTTATCAAAAGCTTGTAAGGAATTCTTACTCATTTCTGAATTGATTTTACGGATAGGGAATTCACCCAGGAGTTGATTTTCTCCAAAAGCGCCCTGGGACTGATCGGTTTGGAGAGATAATCGTCCATCCCCGCCTCCAGGCACAATTCGCGATCGCCCTTCAATGCATGAGCGGTCACGCCAATGATAGGGACACGTGTGCGAGCGCCAGTTTCACGTTGGCGAATCTCCCTTGTCGCTTCCAGCCCGTTCATCTCGGGCATCGAAACGTCCATTAAAATCAGTCGGGGTTTCTTGCGCGCACATTCTTCGAGCGCACGTCGACCGTTTTCCACGATTTCGAAACGCAATCCTGCTTCGCTGAGAATTTGCCGGAAGACGAGCTGGTTGACCTCATTGTCTTCTGCAACCAAAACATCGATGCTAGGGGAGGTGCCATCATCATCCGGTGACACCTTCTCCACCTCCCGAAGCGGTTCGGCGAGCTCTCCCGCATCCCCGACCGCGGTCGCCGCTGTGTCTCGGTCCGAGAGGCTGCCCGTCGTGGGGCCGTCCACCGTGGTCTGCATCGCCGTGATCATCGCCTCGAGAAGCGCTGAGGACCGCGCTGGCTTGATCAGATGCGCTGCGATTGACAGCTCGCGCGCACCGAAACCAGACAGAGACTGATCGACAGAGGTGAGCAAAACCACCGGCACTTCGGCGATCTCGGGTTCGGCGCGGATCGCTTCCACCATCTCCAGCCCGTTCATGCCCGGCATCTGATAGTCGACAACCATACAGTCGACCCGCAACCCCATTCGCGCCACGGCACGAAGCACTTCCAGCCCTTCAAGGGCATTGCGGGCGACGCAGGCATCAAAGCCCCAGTACTCCATCTGCTCGCGCAAAATCATCCGGTTGACCGAATTGTCGTCCACGACGAGCACGCGGGCGTTCTTCACTTCGCGTGGGGCCAGCGGCTGCTGCGTGACGCCAGCGGCCTTGGGCAGCGTCAGTGTGAACCAGAAGGTCGACCCCCGCCCCTCAACGCTCTCGACACCGATCTGGCCACCCATAAGGCCAACGAGACGCGACGTGATGGCGAGCCCGAGACCGGTCCCCTCATGACGCCGGGTCGACGAGGCATCAACCTGGCTGAACTTGTCGAAGACCAGATGAAGCTTGTTTTTCGGGATACCGATACCCGTGTCCGTCACACTGAATTGCAGTGCGAGTTCACCCTCCGGGGTATCGCTGCCGCTCACATTCACCAGAACATGACCTTTTTCGGTGAATTTGACGGCATTGCCCACGAGATTTGTGAGTATTTGGCGAACGCGTCCGACATCACCCACCACGGCCCGCGTGATCCCGGGATCCACCCGGACGATCAGCTCGATGTCTTTTTCCTTCGCCCGGGAAGACATGAGAGTCGCCACATCGCCGACGGCCTCCCCAAGATAAAACGGCTCCGCTTCGAGGACGATGTGTCCGGCATCAATCTTCGAAAAATCGAGAATGTCGTTGATGATGGTCAGAAGCGCGTTTCCCGACTTCAGGATGATATCCGTGAAGGTTTTCTGCTTGGCTGTGAGATCTGTTTTTGCCAACAGCTCGGTCATGCCCAGAACACCGTTCATCGGCGTTCGGATTTCATGGCTCATATTGGCAAGGAACTCGGATTTTGCCCGGTCGGCGAGGACGGCCTCTTCTCGCGCCGCCTGCAGCTCGGCCTCCCGCTGTTTCAGCTCGGTTATATCCACCCGCACACCGACAAAGGTCCCATCCTCTGTCCGGGTGTCAATGGCTTTCACCCAGCGACCATTTGCGTGACTGCGCTCAAAGATGCGATGGCGCACCTGATAGGACTTGAGATAGCCTTCGATCCACGCTTCTCGATCAGTATCGTATAATGCATCAAGCTCTGCATCACCGCTTTGCCGGAAATATCCGGCGTCATGGGCAAGCTCGACCGCATGCCGCAAGGACTTGCCCGGCCGCATGGCCGGAATCATGGCCGGCAGAGCTTCCTGCATCTTGCGGTTGGCCAGAACATAGCGATCGTCACGATCGTAGATGACGACACCGGCCGGCAGCGTCTCCAGAACTTCTGCAAGCTGCCGACGGGCGTCCTCGGCATCGTTCTCGCGCTTGCGGATATCGGAGATGTCGAACAGGGCCCCCACCACGTAGGGCGTTCCGCTTTCCGTCTCCACACGACACTTGCGCACGATACGATACTTGCCGATGCCCGGCTGGTCGAAATCCTCCTCAATTTCGAAATCCTCATGCGTCTCGAGCACATGACGTTCGCTTCTCTCGAAGCTTTCGGCGAGTTCGGGCGACGTGAAATCTGTCGCGCGCCGTCCGAGTATGTCGGGAACTTCCACGCCAAGCGTCCGTTTGAACGCCCTGTTGACCAGAACGAACCGGAGGTCCTGATCTTTTGCAAAAACAGGATTTGGCAGTTCATCGAGAATTGCCTCGGCAAGTTTCGCTTTCTCGAGCGCTGCCGCCAGCGCGTCCTCATGACGCCTGAGCCGGGTTATATCGGTACATATGCCGATCGTGCCGCCATCGGCGGTCCGCTTCTCCCTATGCATGATCCAGCGGCCATCCGTGAAGCGGATAACGCTTTCAAATGCATCTTCACAACTTCGCAGCGCAAGGACCTTCTGAAGCCAGACTTCGGGGTCGGCACCCTCGGTTGAGAGGATTCCGCGTTCCACCCCCGCACGAAGGAGTGCTTCGAAAGATGTGCCAGGACGAATGAAATCCTCAAGACCGGCGTACATCACATGCATTGCCTGGTTGCTCAGCACAAGCCGATCATCCGCATCGTAGCAGCACAAAGCATCTCGGGTGACATCCAGCGCGGTCATCAACCTGGCAAAGTGGCCGCCACTGCCCGGGTAACGCTCTTTCGGATCCGTTTCGTCATTCGAACGATCAGCATCACGCAGAAGACCCATAATCGGAGTGACATTCTGCGCCACACCCCGATAGCCGCAGAACTGGTGTTCCTCATCGAATATCGGGAAGCCTGAAACGGAGATCCAGCGACAGTCCTGCGGACCGCCTTCGAGGTCGTAAACGAATTGTCCGAATGGCTGGCGTTGAGCAAGAAGCCTCTCATGCGCTTCCACATCGCCAACGGGATGGAAGGCATTGCGCGCAAGGGTGATACGTGACCTGCCGATGAAACGCTTCGGATCGAGCCCTGTAACAGTCTGAAATTCTTTTGAAATCCAGGTCAGGCGATGGTTTTCGTCGGTTTCCCACACCCAACCGGAGGCAGACCGAAGCAACGCGGCCAACGCTTCACCGCGAAATCGCTCCTCAACATCTGACCCCTCACCGGTTCCCAAAACCGCACGCTCCCCAGAAAGGCACTATCGAACCTTCTCGTGTTCCCAACGCATCAGCCTCAGTTTGGTGCCCAAGACTTAACGATTTGCAAAGCATAAGATGTGTTCGCAGCCCACCCTGCCAGACGGAACTTGCCCGTCGCTGGACAGATGACAGCAATCCCGGAAAATAAACATGAGAAGAAGGAATGGCACTCCCAAGGGGACTCGAACCCCTGTTTCCGCCGTGAGAGGGCGGCGTCCTAGACCGCTAGACGATGGGAGCGCAGCGATTGCGGCGATATAGTCGCCTTCGCCGGCAAATGCAACAGCGGTTTTACGTTACCTGTGATTTCGGCTGCAAAAGATCCCAGAGATTGCCGTAGAGATCCGAAAAGACCGCCACTGTGCCATAGGGCTCCTCACGAGGATCTTCATGAAACATGACGCCCGCTTCGCGCATGGCAATATAATCGCGTTGGAAATTATCGGTATGAAGAAACAGAAATACGCGTCCACCCGCCTGATTGCCGACAGCAGCAGACTGCTCCTCGCTCGCAGCGCGCGCCAGAAGCAAGGCACCGGGCGCACGATTTTCCGGCGCCATGACCACCCAGCGCTTTCCGGGTGAAAGCGGAGTGTCCTCCAAAAGGTGGAAGCCCAGTTTGTCGCGATACCAGCCAATCGCCTCGTCATAGTCACGCACGACAAGTGTCGTCAGCGCGATCCGCCGGCCTGGCAAAGTCACGGCTCCAGAACGAACCGGGCGATCATCTGACCGCTGGTGAGATCGAAAAGACGCAGTTCCTCCGCACCATCCGCCAACCGGAGATGGAGCGACACCCGCACACCATCGAGCGACTGAGAGAGGATGCGGGCTCCCTGCGGCAGATCAATCCGGCCCTCGACTGCATCGCCGGGCAACGCAATCGTCGCCGCAGGTTCTTCAGGTGCGCTGCTAAGGGTCTTGTAGACAAAAGCGAGCACGACAGCCATAACCGCAGCGAACAGAATGCCCAGGTTGATAGCCATAAAGCGGACCATTTTGCGGCGCACACGCTCGGCCGCCGGGTCGAGCTCTTCCTGCTCCAGGTCTTCCTGTTCTTGTGGCGTGGCCATGTCTCACCGTTTCGAAAGCAGTTCCAATGGGCGATCCTGATACCGAAGACCACCGTGAATGGGAAGCCATGAACACGTGCAAAGCATTTACCGTCGAGGCAGAAGACGCGGGAGAAAGGCTGGATCGCTGGCTTTCAGGCCGCCTGGGCGCGTCGGTTTCACGCAGCCGGCTACAGGCGCTCATTCGCGCCGGATCGGTAATGCTGGGTGAAAAACCTCTCACCGAAACCAAGCACAAGATCGCGGAAGGTGAGGTTTATACACTCGCCGTCCCCGAAGCGGAGCCGGCCGAACCTGAAGCCGAAGCGATCCCACTTGATGTGCTTTATGAAGACGATGCCCTGATTGTCATCAACAAGCCGGCAGGGCTTGTCGTTCATCCTGCTCCGGGAAACTGGTCGGGCACACTGGTGAATGCGCTTCTGCATCATTGCGGTGCTTCTCTCTCAGGCATTGGCGGTGTACGCCGGCCGGGTATCGTCCACCGGCTCGACCGGGATACCAGCGGCGTGATGGTCGTCGCCAAGACGGACAATGCCCATCGTCTTCTTTCGGAGAGCTTTGCTGACCATGGTCGCAGCGGCGACCTGGAGCGCGCCTATGTCGCCCTCGTCTGGGGTGCCCCGGAACGGATGGCCGGGACCATCGACGCGCCGCTCGGTCGTCATGCGCAAAGCAGAACCTTGCGCGCCGTCGTGCCGGCGGGGCGCAGCGATGCCCGCCACGCGGTGACCCGCTACCAGGTGCAGAAACGCTACGGAACCGATGGCAACGGCAAGGCATTTGCCGCAAAAGTTGAATGCAGGCTGGAAACGGGTCGTACGCATCAGATCCGTGTCCACATGGCTCATATCGGCCACCCGCTTATCGGTGACGCTGACTATGGCCGCGCATTCCGAACAAAGGTCAATCGATTGCCGGAAGAGATACGCCCCACAGTCGCCGCTTTTTCGCGTCAGGCTCTTCATGCGCGCCTGTTGGCTTTCCGTCATCCGGAGACCGGTGATGTCATGCGTTTCGAGGCCGAACCGCCTCTTGATATGACGGCATTGACAAAGGCGCTGGATATTTTGTAATTATCGGTACAATAATATTGTTCACCGTCTGGTGACATAATGTTGACAGCAGAATGAAACTTTAACCGTCGGAATTCGTTCCTACATAGGATATGGTGCGATGCATCAAAGATGGTCGCACTGTCTCTCATTCCAGCAAACGCCAGGTTTTCAAGGCGTCCCCGCATGAGGGCATATCCGGCAAAGGAGGGTGCTTAAATGGCCCAGACATTACCCAGCATCGCTTCAGGTGAAGGCGGACTGACCCGCTACCTGGAGGAGATTCGCCGCTTCCCCATGCTTCAGCCTGAGGAAGAATACATGCTCGCCAAGCGTTATTCAGAGCATGACGACACGGCCGCGGCTCACAAGCTCGTTACGAGCCATCTGCGCCTCGTGGCTAAGATCGCGATGGGATACCGCGGCTATGGCCTGCCGATCGGCGAGGTTATTTCAGAAGGCAATGTCGGCCTGATGCAGGCCGTGAAGAAATTCGAACCGGAACGCGGCTTCCGCCTCGCCACCTACGCCATGTGGTGGATCAAGGCCTCGATCCAGGAATATATCCTGCGCTCGTGGAGCCTGGTGAAAATGGGCACCACGGCGAACCAGAAACGCCTGTTCTTCAACCTTCGCAAGGTTAAGAGCAAGATTCAGGCGCTCGACGACGGCGACCTGAACCCGGAGCAGGTTACGGAGATTGCCACCCGCCTGAATGTGAGCGAGGAAGAGGTGGTTTCCATGAACCGCCGTCTTTCCGGCGACGCTTCGCTCAACGCGCCCATTCGGGCGACGGAAGGTGAATCGGGCGAATGGCAGGACTGGCTGGTCGACGATGGCGAAAGCCAGGAAGACATACTGGTCGAGCAGGACGAACTGGAAACCCGCCGCCGCATGCTCGGCGACGCGATGTCCGTACTCAACGACCGTGAAAAGCGCATCTTTCAGGCACGCCGCCTTTCCGAGGACCCGATGACCCTGGAAGAGCTTTCAGGCGAGTTCGACATCAGCCGCGAGCGGGTGCGCCAGATCGAGGTTCGCGCATTCGAGAAGGTGCAGGAAGCCGTGCAGAACTCCGCCCGTCAGCAGGCGATGGCCGCCAAGGCCACGGCTGCTGAGGCACACCGGCAGGCAGGCGCCTGATACGCCCCCTGATACGCCCCCCGGGATCGGGAGCGGTCTACAATCAAAAAAGCCGGCGGAATACCGCCGGCTTTTTTGCGTTCATGCATGAAGATGGGTGCCTGTAAGATGGATGCCTGTCAGCCGCTCGTCGCAGCCTGCCAGGCGTTGAGAACATCGTTGAACACCTTGTCTCCCGGGATGCCTTTCTCAATCGTGATGAGCGCACGCCGCCCCGATTTGTAAACCACCGGTATGTCGATCCAGCTCTGGCGGCGCAGCAGAAGCATATTCGTTTCTGTATCCGCAGTGCTGTCACTCAGCGCCACCAGGAAGAAGCCGTCGGCAATTTTGGCCGGGATGCCAAGCAGCGGGTTGCCCGTATCCTGCTCGGACCGTTTCAGGGAAACCCGCAGAACATTGTCTATCCCACCACCATCAAAATCATCCGGCGTCAGGAAGATGATCTCGAGAATATGGCTGGCGGGCAGGGACTCATCGGCATTGCGCCGAATCGTCATCTTCAGCTGGAGATTCTTCTCCGGAATGGTCGCATCGGCGCGGATGGCCGGTTCCGGTGGGAGGTCGTTGCCCGGCGATTCCTGAACGACCGACCAGACAACCGCGCCGAGATCGGCCGACCCCTGCGAAACGCTTGTCCGCTCTTCATAGTAAATGGCTTTTTGCCCGACAGGCAGCGCCTCGCTGGCTCCGGGGCTCTCTGACTGACCGTTCTGAGACGATGAGGGCTGGGTTGCTTCTCCATCGCTCGGCACGGTTGCCTGTGCGACCGAGGTTCCCTCACCCAGACCAGGCTCACCGCCAGCCGGGCCCTCGTCGACCTCGCGCCCGTCTGCGAGCAGACGTTGGGTGAATTTCCGCACCGGTTCGGGCTGAGCCGGCTGCTGGCTCGCGCTCGTGTCGCTTGTCTCCGAAGGAGCAGGCGCGGCGCTCTCATTATTGGCGGGTGTCTCATCGCCGGAATTCGCCGCAGGTTCACCGCTCTCGGCGACCGTTTGCTCAGCATTCTCAAAATCGGCGAGACGTGTGAGATCGTCTTTGAAGAACCAGGCCCCGGCCGCGAGTACAGCAAGAAGCAGGACCACGCCCGCAATCAACCCGGTTGCGCCACCTTTGCCTGATTTCCTGCGCGGTGGCGGTGGTGGGGTTTCGAGAGCAGGTTCCGCTGCCGAAAACGATGGCGCATCACCCCGCGTGGCCTGGTCCGCTTCTCCATCCGCTGTCTCAGACCCGGTCTTCTGTGGTGTCCCGACGTCGAAAGAAGCAGGTTCAGGAGGCGCTGGCTGAGACTGAAAGGCTGAAGGGACAGGATCGCGCGGCTTTGCCGGATCAACATCCAGCTCGGCAAAGATCTGGTCGAGCTCGTCCTGCGCGGGTTCTTCAGGCTGTGGCGGAGGCGCGTACTCGGCTTCGACCCGGGCGATTGCGTCCTCGAGCAGCTTGCGTTGGCGGTCGGCAACGGCGGCAGACGGAGCCGGGTCCATTGCCTTGAGCTTGTTCTCGATCGTCGCCCGGGCTTTCTGATAGATCCGCTCGCGCGCCGCCGGAGTGTTTTCCGACAATGCGTCGATCGTCTTCTTCAGAACTGCAGAAAAATCCGCCATGCCGTATCAAACCTGTGTTACTTCCAGAACGCGCACTCATCTGAATAGCACGCAACGCAATTTTGCACGCGAAACTAGTCCTGAAAAGGATCTGTCACAAGTATGGCGTCTTCGCGTTCGGGACTGGTGGAAAGAATTGCCACAGGCGCGCCGATCAATTCCTCCACGTGGCGCACATATTTGACGGCCTGCGCTGGCAGATCGGTCCATTTACGCGCGCCCCTGGTGGTGCCTTTCCAGCCTTCCAGCGTCTCATAAACGGGTTCAAGACGCGCCTGCGCACCCTGACCGGCCGGAAGATAGTCGATCAGCTCGCCATCCAGTTTGTAACCCGTGCAGATCTTGATCTCATCCATACCATCGAGAACGTCGAGCTTGGTAAGCGCGATGCCATTCATGCCATTGGTAACCACGGCCTGGCGCACCAGAACAGCGTCAAACCAGCCGCAGCGCCGCTGACGTCCGGTCACGGTGCCGAACTCATGACCGCGTGTGCCGAGGAATTCACCGACCTCGTTCTTCTGCTCGGTCGGAAACGGCCCTTCGCCCACGCGGGTGGTGTAGGCCTTGGTGATGCCCAGCACATAGTCGATCGAGCCTGGTCCAAGCCCGGAGCCGGTCGCCGCCTGCCCTGCAATGGTGTTGGAAGATGTCACGAACGGATATGTGCCGTGGTCGATGTCGAGCATGGTGCCCTGCGCACCCTCAAACAATATGCGCTGACCGGCCCGGCGCGCATCTTCAAGAATTTTCCAGACGCGGTCGACATAGGGAAGAATCTTGTCGGCGACAGACGTCAGCTCTTCCATGATCGCCTGATGCGTAACTTCTTCATGCCCAAGACCACGACGCAGCGCATTGTGATGCGTGAGCAGGCGGTCGATCTTCATCGGCAGCGTGTCTTTGTTGGCCAGGTCCATTACGCGGATGGCGCGGCGGCCCACCTTGTCTTCATAGGCTGGCCCGATGCCGCGACGCGTCGTGCCGATCTTGTTGCCCGAATTGGAAGCGGCATCCTCGCGGAAACCATCAAGCTCGCGGTGAAGCGAAAGGATCAGTGCCGTGTTCTCGGCAATCTTCAGCCGATCAGGCGTCACCTCCACGCCCTGCTCGGCGAGGCGCCCCATTTCCGCAACAAAAGCATGCGGGTCGAAGACCACACCATTGCCGATGACGGAAAGCTTTCCGGGGCGCACCACACCCGAAGGCAGGAGTGACAGCTTGTAGCTCACGCCGTCGATAACGAGAGTATGCCCGGCATTGTGCCCGCCCTGAAAGCGCGCCACCACATCGGCACGCTCCGACAGCCAGTCCACGATCTTGCCTTTGCCCTCGTCGCCCCACTGTGAGCCGACAACCACCACATTTGCCATGAAAATGTCCTTCCGGCGCAACGTCCGGCGGGTCCCCCGCCTGGATGATCTAAGAAATCGAAAGGCCTCTATAGAGCCTCAGAGCCCCGCTGGGAACCATCTCGAACTCTCCCAAACCGATTTCCGCAGCGAATGGCGCTCATATCGCACTTGACGGAAAAAGCGGATCAGCGTAACTCCGTCCGTGGGCCACCTCTCCCCACCGAGAGGCGTGCTATCTGGAAGGATAGGATATATCATGAGCACACTCCCCACGCCGGACCTCCGTCCGGCCAATACGCATTTTTCCTCAGGTCCCTGCACAAAACGTCCCGGCTGGTCGCTCGACGCGCTTGCCGACGCTCCACTTGGCCGGTCGCATCGTTCTTCCATCGGCAAGGCGAAACTGGCAGAGGCCATCGATCTTACCCGTGAAATTCTGCAGGTTCCCGCCGATTACCGCATCGGCATCGTTCCTGCATCCGACACCGGCGCGGTGGAAATGGCGCTCTGGTCGCTTCTGGGCGAGCGCAGCGTCGACATGGTTGCCTGGGAATCTTTCGGTGCCGGGTGGGTCACCGATGTGGTCAAGCAGCTGAAACTCGATGATGTGCGCCGCATCGAAGCCGATTATGGCGATCTGCCGGATCTCGGCTCCATCGATTTCGACCGTGATGTGGTGTTCACCTGGAACGGCACCACCTCCGGCGTGCGCGTGCCCGACGGCAATTTCATCCCCGCGAACCGCGCTGGCCTGACCATCTGCGATGCCACATCGGCGGCTTTCGCGCAGCGTCTGCCCTTCGACAAGCTCGACGTGGTCACCTTCTCCTGGCAGAAAGTGCTGGGTGGCGAAGGCGCACACGGCGTCATCATCCTCTCGCCGCGCGCGGTGGAAAGGCTGGAAAGCTACACGCCCGCATGGCCGCTGCCAAAGATCTTCCGCCTGACCAAGGGCGGCAAGTTGATCGAGGGCATCTTCCGGGGCGAGACGATCAACACACCCTCCATGCTCTGCGTGGAAGACTATCTGGACGCGCTGAACTGGGCGAAATCCATTGGCGGCCTCGACGGTCTCGTCGCCCGCGCCAATGCGAATTTCGCCGTGATCGATGAGTTCGTCCGCAAGACGCCCTGGCTCGACCATCTGGCGAAAGTGCCGGCCACGCGCTCCAACACATCCGTGTGCCTGACAATCGTCGACCCCGAGATCACCGCACTCGATGCGAGCGAACAGGCGGCTTTTGCAAAGGGAATGGTCTCCGCGCTGGCCAAAGAGAAGGTTGCCTTCGACATCGGCCATTACCGCGACGCGCCGTCTGGCCTGCGGATCTGGGCCGGCGCCACGGTTGAAGCTTCCGATCTGGAAGCTTTGATGCCCTGGCTCGACTGGGCGTTCCAGTCCCAGAAGGCAAGCCTCAAGGCTGCGGCCTGACGTTGAACTGCGGCTCCGCAATCGGAGCCGCCTCCCCAATTCATTTCATTTCATTGAAACAGGAGGCCGCCATGGCGCCCCGCGTACTCGTATCCGACAAACTGTCGCCCACTGCCGTTCAGATCTTCAAGGATCGCGGCGTCGAGGTGGATTACCTGCCCGATCTGGGCAAGGACAAGGAAAAGCTTCTTTCCGTCATCGACCAGTATGACGGCCTTGCCATCCGCTCTGCGACCAAGGTCACCGAAAAGCTCATCAACAACGCCACCAATCTGAAAGTGGTGGGTCGCGCCGGCATCGGCGTCGACAATGTCGACATTCCGGCAGCATCGCGCCGCGGCATCATCGTGATGAACACGCCTTTCGGCAATTCCATCACCACGGCCGAGCACGCGATTGCCATGCTCTTTGCGGTCGCACGCCAGATCCCGGAGGCCAACGCTTCCACCCATGCCGGCAAGTGGGAGAAGAACCGCTTCATGGGTGTCGAGATCACCGGCAAGACACTGGGTGTCATCGGGTGCGGCAATATCGGCTCCGTGGTCGCCATGCGGGCCATCGGCCTGAAGATGCATGTGGTGGCCTTCGACCCGTTCCTCTCGGCGGAACGCGCCTCGGAGCTGGGTGTCGAGAAGGTCGAGCTCGATGAACTTTTCAAGCGCGCCGATTTCATCACCCTGCACACGCCGCTGACGGACAAGACCCGTGGTGTGATCGACAAGGATGCGATCGCCAAGATGAAGAAGGGCGTGCGCATCATCAACTGCGCGCGCGGCGGGCTCGTGGTCGAGGCCGATCTCGTCGAAGGTCTGAAGTCCGGCAAGGTGGCCGGTGCCGGCATCGACGTTTTCGAGACGGAGCCGGCAACCGAAAATCCGCTCTTCAACATGCCCAACGTGGTTTGCACGCCGCATCTTGGCGCCTCCACCAGCGAGGCCCAGGAGAACGTCGCCATCCAGGTGGCGGAGCAGATGTCGGATTACCTGACCAAGGGTGCGGTCACCAATGCGATCAATATGCCTTCGATCAGCGCCGAAGAAGCCCCGCGCCTCAAACCCTTTATCAAGCTCGCGGAAGTGCTGGGCGCATTCGTCGGCCAGGTGACCGACGAGGCCATAGAGGAAGTGGAGATCCTGTTCGACGGTTCCACCACCGAGATGAACCGCAAGGCGCTCATCAGCGCGGCACTCGCCGGCCTGATCCGCCCCCAGGTGGCCGACGTCAACATGGTCTCGGCCCCGATCATGGCCAAGGAGCGCGGCATCATCCTGTCGGAGGTCAAGCGCGACAAGTCAGGCGTGTTCGACGGCTACATCAAGCTGACGGTGAAAACCTCAGAGAAGACGCGCACCATTGCCGGCACCGTGTTCTCGGATGGCAAGCCGCGCTTCATCCAGATCAAGGGCATCAATCTCGATGCCGAGGTCGGCCAGCACATGCTCTACACGACCAATTACGACGTGCCGGGCATTATCGGCCTTCTGGGCTCGATCTGCGCCAAGCACCAGGTCAACATCGCCAACTTCCAGCTCGGCCGAAACCGGCAGGGCGGCGATGCCATCGCGCTGCTTTATCTCGATGCGCCCTTCCCGCCGGAAGTCCTGCGCGAGCTTCGCGCCACCGACGTGATCCTGTCAGCCAAGCCGCTCTCCTTCGACGTGGCAGCGTAGGCGTCACACAATCTGTTGAACATGAAATGCCGGCGTCATGCGCCGGCATTTGCCTGTCTGGATGCCAGCTTCCGGCCGCCATGTTCAGCCAGCCATATCCCACCCAGAACCAGAACCAGCGCGACCGCGTGATAGGTGAAGAACGCTTCGCGCAGAATGACGATCGACAGCAGCGTTCCGAAGATCGGCACAAGATTGATGAACAAACCGGCGCGGTTTCCGCCGATCAGCTCATTGCCGCGAATGTAGAGCGTCTGAGCAAAGATCGAGGGGAAGAGCGCCACGTAAAAGACCACCATCCAGCCCTGCAGATCGGGCGCGATGAGCCGGTCCGTCGCGGCCTCCCACGCCACTAGTGGCAACGAGGCCAGAAGCGCGAAAACCGAAAGCATGAACATCAGGCTCAACCAATGGATAGCCGGTTTCAGCCGGAGCCCGACCGTGTAGCCTGCATAGAGCAACACGGCGACAAGCATGAGCGCGTCACCAAAATTCACGTCCAGTTCCAGGAGGCGGGAAAATTCGCCATGGCTGGCGACCAGCGCGACACCGACGAGAGACAGAACAAAACCGGCAATCTGCAGAAAGCTCACGCGCTGGCGGAACAGGACAAAATTGGCGAGGAAAATAACCATCGGTATAGCGCCCTGTTCGATGGCGATGTTGATGGCGGAAGTAAATTGGGCCGAACTGTAGAAAACCGCGTTGAACCCGGTAAAGCCAAGAGCGCCCAGGGCAGCCAGCAGGGGCAGTCTCGGCCTGATCGCTGGCCAATCGCGCCGCAGATGGGGCCATGCGACGGAGGCAAGCAACACACAGCCGATAATCCAGCGAAGCGTTGTCAGCATCATCGGCGATACATGGCCCACAGCCAGCCGACCGGCCACGGCATTGCCGCCCCAGAAAAGCGTGGTCAGGCAGAGAAAGAGATAGGCTTGGCGGTACATGGGATCACAGTCACAACAGTGTTGACCTCGCCTGATAGAGCCTCGAGCCGAAATCGTAAATGCCAGCGTCATAAATCGACATTCTAAATACGGCACAAGGGCGCAGGCCAAGAGAATGGCCTGCGGTTGCGCGTTTCCTTGAAACAATGAACCGGTCTAAAGTCAGTCGAATCGCTCTGGATTCACAATCCTCCGTGGAGGTCGTCTGTGGACGTGCGAACAATCATTGATTGCGCTTCCGTTTTTTGCATGGCAAAGCGCGGTTGTACGAGCTCTTACTGGGCGGCAGGAAGTAACGTTGAACGACGGCTCAAAAGCACCGGGCGAAGATGACCGCCCAGACATTCGCAAAGCAAGGCGCGTCCTGAAGCGTAGCCTGGCTGAAACGAGTCCTGATCTTGAAGACGTTCTTCAACACGGAGCCTCTCTGCGCAAAAGGCGGCTCTTGCGCAATCTGCGCCCCATGCTCCCGGAGATTCTCGCGGCTTCGTTTCTGCAATGCGTCGTCTATACGGCATTCATTTTGAATGCATCGCGCAACGACTGGAACAATCTCGCGATCGTATGCACTGTGCTGTTTGCGTTGCCTTTCGCCATTGCGTTGGCGCTCCTGGGCTTTCGCCGTCAGCGCAACACGTTCTCCATCGCGATTTTTGTAACGTTTGTCTGCTTCAACGTCGCCGTGGCAGTCTTGTCTGGGCTGCGCATTCCGGTGAGCTACACGGCCCTGTTGACCGCTTATCTGATCGCCACCGCAGCAATGATCATAGCCAATCTCAGGCTCCATCGGTCATTGGAAGATCGTGTGGCGCTCTTGGATTTCCCAAAGGCCCAAGAAGTTGCCGCAAGACTCGCCGGTCACGTGGCCGTGATCAGTGACAAGACCGCGGACATCGGCGCTTATGACCGACTTTTGATCGACACCAGGACGCATCACAACCCGGAATGGTCGGCCTTCCTTACAAAGGCTTATATGGTCGGTATCGACGTCACGCCCTGGTTCAATTTTCTTGAACTGCGTGAAGGACGCGTGGACGTCGACACCTTTGACGTATCGCATCTCGCCTACACCCCCAGCCAAATCTACTACAGCAAAGCAAAGCGCGCGCTCGACCTCTTTGCCGTGGTCCTCACAGCGCCGATAACAATCCCTTTGGGACTGGCTCTGTGGCTCTATATCCGGTCGCTTGATGGTGGCCCCGCAATTTTCGTTCAGGCGCGGCGCGGATATGGTGGCCGCTCCTTCAACATGTTGAAGTTCCGCACCATGTATCGTGGCCAGCAAGGAGGGGCGACGCAGACCAATGACGAGCGGATCATCACCGGCTGTGCGTTCCTGCGCCGTCTAAGGCTGGATGAGCTGCCGCAGCTGATCAACATATGGCGGGGAGAAATGAGCCTGGTCGGGCCACGCCCTGTCGCTGAATATGTGGCGCAGGAAAGCGAGACTGCGGAGAAGAAATTTATCCACCGCACCATGGTCCTGCCCGGCATCACCGGTTGGGCCCAGGTGAACTCCGGATACGCAGGCAACACGCACGAAGAGATTCACAAGCTCTCCTACGATCTCTACTACATCAAACATCTTTCGTTCGACCTGGACCTCCTGATCATTTTTTCGACCGTGAGCACCGTTCTTTTTGGACGCGGCGCCCGATAAGCTCATCTCAGCACAGGCGCTTCTCCAGTCGGATATTCACCACTGGCGCACAATCGCCTAAAGAGAAGCACACGCTGCGCCAGGGAGAGACACAACATCATGAGCGATCCGAAAATCATCTGCATGGGCGAACCGCTCATCGAGTTCAATCAGGTCGACGCCACGGGCCACTATCTCTTCGGTCACGGCGGCGACACCTCGAATTGTGCCATCGCTGCAGCGCGTGCCGGGGCTTCTGTCGGCTTCTTCAGCGGCCTCGGCGCGGATGAGTTCGGCGACAGCCTTATGCAACTCTGGGCCGACAATAATGTGGATGCCAGCCACGTCCTGCGCAATCCCGACGCCCATACGGGCATCTATTTCGTCAGCCATGGCGAGAACGGGCATGTGTTTTCCTATCTTCGCAAGGGCTCGGCGGCAAGCCGTATCACCCCGCGCGACCTGCCCCAAAGCGCTATCCAGAACGCCGACATTCTTCACCTGTCCGGCATCTCTCTGGCGATCAGCGCAGAAGCTTGCGACGCCGCCTTCGAAGCGATCGACATTGCGCGCTCAGCTGGAACCAAAATCTCCTTCGACACCAATCTGCGCCTGAAACTGTGGCCGCTCGAGCGCGCCCGCGCGCTGACCGAAGCTGCCATGCGCAAGGCCGACATCGCGCTTCCCGGTCTGGAAGACGCCGAACAGCTGGTCGGCATCAGCGATCCGGACGCCATCGCCGATCACTATCTGGGTCTTGGCGCCGGCGTTGTGGCGCTGACGCTCGGCAAGGATGGCTGCCTCGTCGCCACGCCGGACGAGCGCCGCCGCGTGCCCGGCATCAAGGTCAGCGCTGTGGATGCCACGGGTGCGGGCGACACATTCGATGGCAATTTCCTCGCCGAGCTCAACCGGCATGGTGATCCGTTTGAGGCAGCGCGTTTCGCCAACGCGGCCGCTGCTCTGTCCACACAGGGTTTCGGCGCGGTCGCTCCGATGCCCATGCGTGAGGCGGTTCTAAAGGCACTCGCCGACGCGGCCTGAACTACTCCAGGAAAACATCCACGCTGGCGGTTCGCCCAGCCGCGTCGATCACCGTCAGCGTCGAAGCACCACTGCCATCGGGCACCCAGCTTGCCCTGCGGCGGCGATAGGCCTCCGGCAGCGGCTCGCCATTGGCCAGCCAGCGAAACGGCGCGCGGCCGCCATTGATCTTGAGCGCCAGCGGCATGACCCGCGCGCCACGCGCAAGCCCCACATCGATGCGCGCACCCTGCGGCGGGAACACGATTTCCGGCGCGGGCTCCACCGGCGCGCCGGCCCGGAACCCGCCACCCGAGACGGAGAACCGCCGCATGGGAAACGGAAGATCGGACGCGGCAAGCCGGATCGCGCCTGCCGGCGCAGGCGGGAATGGAACGATGCCCACGCCCGAGCGCGAAAACGCCTCGAACAGAATGGGGGCGGCGGCGAGATAGCCGGTCAGCCCCGGCACCGAGCCGCCATCGGGCCGCCCGGCCCACACGCCCAGCACATGCCGCCCGTCATAGCCCACCGACCACGCATCGCGGTAGCCATAGGACGTGCCAGTCTTGTAGGCGATACCGAGGTGCGGCGCGTCTCTGGGCGGCGCGACACCGGACAGGATGTCTGCGACCTGCCAGACGGCCTGCGGCGTCAGAACGGAAGGAGGATGCGCGGCAATCTCTGCACCGTCCAGATAGTGCAGCGGGCGCACCCGCCCCCGATTGGCGAGCCCTCCATAAAGCTGCACCAACCCTTCCAGCGTCAGCCCCGCACCGCCAAGCCCGATGGCAAGACCGGGTGTTTCGCCGGGCGGCAGAGCGGGCGACACGCCAGCCTGCCGCATGCGCGCCACAAGCCGCACCGGCCCCACCGCATCAAGCAGCCGGATCGTCGGCACGTTGAGCGACATCTGCAAGGCCGTGCGCACCGAAACATCGCCCTGATAGGCCATATCGAAATTGCGCGGACGATAGCCCGAGAAATTGCCGGGCCGGTCTTCGATCATGGTTTCCTGCATCACCAGCCCCTCCTCGAAGGCAAGGCCATAGATGAAGGGTTTGAGCGTGGAGCCCGGCGAACGCTCTGCCACACTCATATCGATCCAGCCGGCGCGAGCGACGTTGAAGTACCCCGCCGATCCGACCCGCGCGAGCACCGCGCCGGTCTGCGCATCCGCAAGCACCATCGCCACGGAAACGCGTGGTCCGAGCTTTCGCGCGGCTTTGGCGGCAACGGCTTCCAGATTGGCCTGCGCGGACCGACTGATGGTCAGACGATGCACACGCTTTTCAGGCTCCTTCCGCACCACCGCATCGGCCAGATGCGCAGCATAGGCCGGCATGGGCAGACGCCGCCCGGCAAGCCTCGCCTCAGACGCGCGCGCGACCTCGCTTTCGATGATGACGCCAGCCCCCGCCATGCGCGCCAGCACGCGGTCGCGCGCGGCTTTTGCCATTTGCGGATGACGGTCGGGCCGGCGCGCCTCCGGCGATTGCGGCAGGGCGACCAGAAGAGCGGCCTCCTCCAGTCCCAGCTTGTGCGGCTCCTTGCCGAACCAGGCGAGGCTCGCCGCGCGCACCCCTTCAAGATTGCCGCCATAGGGCGCGAGCGTCAGATAGCGCTCCAGTATCTCCCGCTTGGAAAGCCTGCGCTCAATCTGCAGCGCCCGCGCGATCTGCCGGAACTTGGCGCTGAAGCTGCGCGCCGCGCGCGGCTCGGTGAGGCGGGCGAGCTGCATCGACAGTGTTGAACCACCCGAGACGATGCGCCCGTTCCGCAATAGCTGCAATGCGGCGCGGCCAAGCGCGCGCATGTCGACACCCGGATGCGACCAGAAGCGCTTGTCCTCATAGGCGACCAGCATCCTGAGAAACTGCGGGTCGAGCGTGTCGATATCCGCCGGCAGACGCCAGCGCCCGTCGGATGCCGCATAGGCCCGCAGCAGCGCGCCCTCACGGTCGAGCACCTCCACCGAAAGCGGGGCGGGATCGAGCGGCGGCGGATAGGCCGCGTCCAGCCGGTTGAGCGTCACCGCCCCACCGATGGCGAGCAGGGCCGCAAGGCCAGTGGCCATGGCGACCCGGCGCATATGTCGACGCGTTCTCATCGCCGCCGCCTACTGCCCCACGATCTCCATGAAGCCGGTGGCCGTGCGGGCGGAGAATTGCGGACGGTACATGTCTTCCACACTCGCCGCCGGATGCGTGTAGACGCCCGGCGTCACCGCACGCACCACATAGGCGAGCCTGAAATTGCCGCCCCCACTGCGGTCGAAGGCGGCGATGAAGCGGTCGTCGCGGAACTCGGTGTGAACCGCATCCGTCTGACCAAGCCACTCGAAATTCGCCAGATCCGCACTGCCAACAAGGCGCGGATTGTCGATCTCGAAGCCCGCCGGCAACAGGTCGGAGACCAGCACGCGTGAAGGCCAAGCGTTCTGTTCCATCATCTCCAGCACCACGACATAGCGCTCGTTCTGGCGTGCGTCGGAGACATTCGCCTCTTCACCGTCAAGCGTGTAGTAGCGCCGCTCGATGGTGAAGCCCTCCCCGCCCGCCGGCAAAGGCTGCTGCGGCGCGGCAACGACTGTCATCACCGCATCGACCGGTTCATCGCCCTGATTGGCCACCGTCAGCGGCGCAGCCTCGATCTCCAGTCCCGAAAGCCGCCGCGAGAATGCGCCCTGATGCGCATTGCCGTCCACGGTCAGGCTCAGATCGTCACTCGACTGGCTCAGCGCGCGGGCGGCAAGCAGCATCCACGCCTCGTCCTGCGTGCTCATGTGCTTTGTGTCACCGCGCACATCGGAGACAAGCTGCACCATCTGCGGCACCAGCGCCGGTTCGGGCCGGCTCTCTGCCGCCAGCGCCAGCATCGCCGCGCCGTCGCGCAGACGCGATCCGTAATCGGAGCGCGCCGTGTAGCGCCCGCTCATGCCCTGAGCGAGACGGAAGGCCGAGGCAAAGCCCCGTTCCGCGCGTTCCGCATCGCCATAGAGCGCGAGACCCGCGGCAAGCTGCGCGCGCGCCAGCGGCGTGGAGAACTCATCGAACCGCGTGTCGAGATAGTAGCGCAGATCGCCGGCGGAAGCCTTGCGGTTGCGCGCCAGCACATAGAGCGCATAGGCGATCTCGCTGCCGCGCGAGGAGACATCCGTGTCATAGGCGAGCGTGTTCTGCAGGTTCTGCAGCGCCTGGCCCATCGCCGCCTCGGGCACGGCAAAGCCCTGCTCGCCGGCGCGGGTGAGGAAGTCCGTCACATAGGCGTCAAGCCACAGATCGCCCGATCCCGGTCCCCAGAGACCGAAACCGCCAGACGAAGACTGGGCGGCAAGCACGCTTGTGATGGCGTCCTCGATGCGCCCCTTCAGCGCCGGATCGTCTTCCAGCCCCGCAGCCTTTGAAAGCTCGCTCACATAGAGCAGCGGCAGGGCGCGGCTCGTGGTCTGCTCCGTGCATCCATAAGGGTAGCGGTCGAGCGACATCAAAAGTGCCGGAATGTCGAACCCGTCGGCCCGCGAAATGTTGAGGCTCACCGACGCGTTCTCGGCGAAGCTCTCTTCCAGAAGCGCACCGTCCAGCGTGACACTACCGCCATTGGCCGCAAGCGTCACCACGCTGCGGGTGGCGACCGGCATCACGCCGGGCCGCACCGGCAGGGACACGCTTTTCTCAACGGCAAGCCCGCTCTCATGCGCAAGCGTCACCGTCAGCGCACCCTCGCCCGTCTCGTTGGTCGCCGAGATGGGCACGGAGAGCGTGGCCTTGCCGCCCACCTCAAGCGCCACCTTATCGGAGAGCGACCGCAGATCGGCGTCTACCGGCCCTTCTGCCATCACCGTGAGGCGATAGTCGCCGGCAGGACCATCCGTGTTGGCGATTTCAAGCAGCAGCCGCGCTTCATCGCCCGGAGCCAGGAAGCGCGGAAGGCTGGTGGTCAGCACAACGGGATCGCGGATGATCACATCCTGCTGCGCGCTGCCCACACCCTTCTTCGACCAGGCGACCGCCATGATGCGGGCCGTGCCGTTGAACTGCGGAATATCGAAGGAGACCGCTGCCTTCCCGTCATCATCCACCTTCACGATGCCGGAGAAGAAGGCGAGCAGCTTCTGTGTCGGCGCGCTGCCGGTCGCGGTCATGCCGCCGCCATCGCCACCGGTGCGCAACCGTCCCATCGCGCCGAGCGAACCATCGATCAGCCGCCCGTAAATGTCGCGCATCTCGATGCCCAACATACGCTGGCCGAAATACCAAGCGTCCGGCTGTGGCGGTTCGTAGCGGGTGAGGTTGAGAATACCCACATCGACCGCCGCAACAGTCACATAGGCTTCTTCGCCCGGTTCTAGCCCGCCAACGCTGACGGGGATGGAAAGACTCTCATCGGGGCGCGCCTGTTCCTCCACGCCGAGTTCAACCGAAAGATCGCGCGCACCCGGATCGACCTTGAGCCAGCGCACGCCGATGGCGCGCATGGGCAGGCGATTCTCGGCATCGTCGCCGGGGCGGAACAGCGTTGCGGTCACATAGGCCCCGGCGCCAAGTGCCTCGGTCACCGGAATGTCCACGGTCGCGCCGGCTTCCGGCACTTTTGCGGTGAAGGTTTCCAGGAGGCTCTCAGAGCCCACCGTCACCAGAACCTCGCCGGCAAAGCGTGGCGAAATCTTCAGCTTCGCCGTCTCGCCCACCGCATAGGCGTCACGGTCGAGCGCCACTTCCAGCCCGTCCGGCGTCTCTGTGGAACCTGCCTCCACATACCAGCCGGAATCGAACGCCGCGCTGGTGATCGGCCCGCCCGCATCCGGGCTTTGCACCTCGAGGCGATACCGCCCCCAGTCCACGGAAACGCTGATCTGCGGTTCGCTGTCGGCCTTCGCGTCCACCGTTCCCTCGCGCACGAGGCTCGTCGTGGTGATCGGCTCATAGTTCCAGGAACCGCCGTCGCGATACCACTGATAGTGCCGCTCCACCTTCAGCAGATTCCATTCCAGGCCGTCCATGGCGATGCGCTCGCCCTTCGGATCGACCGCGATCACGCGGAAGTTCGCCGTCGCTCCCTCGGCAACGCGCCCGCCGGTAAATTCCGGCTTCAGGCCGATCATCGCGCTTTCCGGCTCGACATCGATCTCCAGCGCGCGCTCCACTGCGCGGCCACCGGCCTCGCGCATGCGCACATTCACCTGCGCTTTTAGAAGACGCGTGGTCGAAGGCGCGCCATCCAGCGCCACCGGGAACTGCGCCTGCCCCTCCGCATCGGTCTCGGGCAGGCCGGGCAGCGAAACGCGCAGCGCCTCCACGTCTTCTTCATCATCGAGGCCGAAGACATAGCCGGGAAAGGCTTTCCATTCGCGCGTCGGCGCGACCGTCAGTTCGCCTTCGAGCGCAAGCCCCGCCGCCGGTGCGCCATAGAGATAGCGGCCATCGACGGTCACATCCGTCACACCGCCGACCGGCACGGTCTCATTCGCGCTCGCAAGCTCGAACTCGGTGCGGTCGGGCACGAAATCCTCGACCAGAAAATTCTTCTCGGCCAGCGCCGGCTTTTTCGGATCGGCATAAATGCCGAGCACCCAGGTGCCCCTCACCGCATTGTCCGGCAACTCAAGCGCCACCACATGACCGCCAAGCGCCGCGCCATCGGAAACGACGCGCCGATCCTCCACGCCGTCAGGACGGCGGAAGATGAAGGTCAGCGGCAGATCCTCCACCGCATCCGAAGCGGGATTTCGCGTGAGCGCGCTCGCATGCACCGTCTCACCGGCGCGATAGATGCCGCGCTCCGTCCACGCGAACACGTCGAGCGGTCCGGGCGAAGGACGCCCTGTCACGCCGCGATCCGAAAGATCGAAGCCCGCGCGCGTCATGTCAAGGAAGACGAAATCCTCAGTCCCATTTTCAGCGATGATCGCCGCCGGCGCCAGCCCGGCCGCGCCTCGCGCCAGACCGGGATCGAAGCGCGCATGGCCATCTCCATCGGTCTCCGCCTCGCCAAGCACCTCATTGTTGCGCGCCACCAGCCTAAGCTTCAGCCCCTCCAGCGGCTTCGCGCTCGCCAGCGAGCGCGCGAAGACCGAAAGCCCGTCCTCGCCGGCAAAAGTGGAAAGCCCGATATCGGAGACAAGGAACCACTGCGTGGCGCGGTTGTCCCAGCTTTGGCTGGTGTCGCCTTCCGGCACCGCCGTCATCATGTAGACGCCGGGCCTGCGCTCCGGCACCGCCTCATCGATGGGGATGCTGGTGACGACATCCTTGTTCAGTTCCGCCTTGATCTCAATGGTACCCTCGAAGACCGGCGCCCCCATGTCATCGCCAACTTCATTGGCCCCATATTCATTGAGCTGGCGCAGAAACTGCCCCTTGCTCAACAGCTGCGCCAGAGCGCGTTCACCGACGCGATAGACGGAGAGTTTCGCACTGTCGGCATTGACCGAAACGAACGGAATGCCCCGGCGCGCCGAGGACGGCAGCACGAAATTTTCGCCGGTAAAGCGCAGTGAAGGCGCACGGTCCCGCACGTAAATTTCCAGCGGCACCGGCTCGGCGATCACCTCGCCAATGGCCGCCGGCAGGCCCTGCCGGATGACGATGCGATACTGCTCGCCATGCTTCAGTCCGCTGACGCAAAGCTCTTTGTCGCTGCGATCGACGGCGAAGGAGCGCAGATTGTCGACGGTCACGAACTGGGCATAGTCGATGCCGCTCTTCACCAGCTCCTCGGAAAACTGCACGCAGGCGCGCGGCGTGGCGCTGTCGGAATCGACCGAATGATCGATCACCCGGAACCCCTTGCGGCGCTTGAGGTCGGCATAGGCCTCCTGCACATCGCGCGCGGTCCTGAGCGCCAGGCTCGCTTCATAGGCGCTGAGCGCGGGGCGGAACAGGTTGCGCCGCTCAAGAGCAGGCGCAAGCACAGCCAGCGCCTCGGCGCGGTCACCCGCACTGCGCGACAGATTATAGGCATTGATCGCGGCGCCGGTGCCGGCGCGCTGAAGCCGATACAGGTTCATGTCACCCACGGGCTGCGAGGCGGTCGCGGCACGCGCAAGTTCCAACCAAAGGCCCACATTCTGCGGCTCCATGAGGAGCGCGGTTGAAAACGCCTGCATGGCATTGAACGGATCACCATTTGCCAGCGCCTGCCCGCCCGCCGCACTCAATTGAACAAACCCTGCATTCTCGGGACGCACCGCGCGCAGTATCTCGGCGCGATACTCGCCAGCCTCGCGCTGGATGTGCTCGGGCACGAAGCGCAGCGCAGGCGGCGCTCCGATATCGGTTGCGTCTCCACCGGCCACAACCTTGCCGGCCACCGCGCCGTCAAACGCATTGAGGCGATTGAAGTCCGACTTCAGAAAGCACCATTCCGCGCTGGTGTTGTAGGTGAAGGCCCGGCACTGCGGATCGGCAAGGCACACCGCCTTGCACTGGTCGAGCGTCACATCCTTTTCGGTGCGCAGGTCGAAGCCGAAATAATCGGCATTCTCGCTGGTGACGATCCGGCGCGCATCCTGCGCGGCAGCCATGGCCCCAAATCCGAGAAGAAAAAGCAAAAACAGGGAGAGTCCGCGTGCCCCAAACATGGCAATCCTCCAGGCGCTGCCGATATCCTCCCACGATATTGGGGGAGCTTTGCAAAAGCCAGTCAACAGACCTGGAGAATTATCGCTTCCCTTATAGTCCCTTCGGATGGGTCATGAACTCTTCGATGATTTCCTCGGGCGGTTTCACGAAATCCGAGGTACGGCTGACGCCAAGGCCGGTCAACGCCCGCAACTTCACGGCCATTTCCGCCAGTTTCACGACGATCGGAATGCCGTTGATCACCGGCGCGCCATCCACCCGGTGCGCCTGCAATTGCGAGAATAAAAGCATGGGAATGCCGCCACCGGGGATCAGCACGTCGACACCGTCGCGCACCAATGGCCTTGCCTGTTCCTCGAACAGGGCGCGCACCGTCTCAAGCCGCTCGTCGGAGCCGAAGGCGGCAAGGATCTGCCCCGGCTCAAAATCCATAGCGTGAACGCCGGTCACCCGCTCTCTCAAACCGTATTTGCCGATCTGGTGATGAAACCAGGGAATGTAGCGGCGGTTGATGGTGACGATGCCCGAGCGCTGGCCAAGCTGGCAGGCATGCAGCATGGACGCCTCGCCCATGCCCAGCACAGGAATGTCGACCACCGATCGCGCCTCATAGAGGCCGGCATCCTGAAAATGGCCAATGATGAAGGCGTCATAGCCCTCGCGCTCTGCCCGCACCGCATTGCAGATCACCTCGCGCGCGCAGCGAAACTCCACAATGGCGTGGGCGTAGCTGTCATGCGGGGTAATGCCCTTGATGTCGATCTCAGTACCGGGATCGACAATCGCATCGAGATGCTTCCTCAGTTCGTCCCAGTAGCCCGCGCCGTTCTCGTAATCGACATAGCTTTGATACCAGATCTTCATGCGGTCAGCTCCTGATGAGGCCCGGCAGCCACAGGGCCAGTTGCGGGAAAAGCGCCAGCAAGACCACCAGCAAAAGCGTGCAGGCGATGTAGGGCAGCGCGGCCCGCGCCACCTGCCCGATGGTCGTGCCGGCCGGGCTCACCCCAACCATGACGAAGAGCAGAAGGCCGAAGGGCGGGGTCGCAAGGCTGAGCTCCAGCGCCAGAAGCATCACCACGCCGAACCATATCTGATCGAACCCGTAGAGTGCCACCAGCGGCATAAAGATCGGGAGCGTCAGCATCATGATCGAGAGCTGATCCATGAACATGCCGAGAAGCAGAAGCACCAGGAACATGATGGCAAGCACCACATAGGCGTTCAGCTCGAAACTGGTGGCAAACGCGATCAGCCCGGAGGACGCGCCGGAGAAGGCAAGGATCTGCGAAAAGGTCGTGGAGCCCACGATGATCATCAGCATCATGGCCGACACTTTCAGCGTGCCGGTGAGCGAGCGCACCACGGCCTCCCAGCTCAGCGTGCGATAGCAGGCCGCGAGCACCACCACCGACAGCGCGCCAAAGGCGGCGGATTCGGTCGGCGTCGCCCAGCCGAGCAGGATGAGCCCGACCACGGCAAAGACCACGATGCCCATCGGCAGCACGTCGACAGCAAGCGCCCGGGCGATCTCGGAGACGCTTGCCCGTTCCGCCGCATAGCCGGGTGCCGCCTCTGGATCGAGCGCGATCTGTATGCGGATCGTCGCAAGGAACATGAGCGCCAGCACAAGACCCGGAACCAGACCCGCGATCAGCAGAGCACCCACATCGATCCGCGCCAGCGATCCGAGCAGCACGGCCAGCGAGGATGGCGGAATGATCATGGCCAGACCGCCCGTCGCCAGGATCGGCCCCATGATCATGTGCGGCTTGTATCCGCGCTTGATCATATCGGGCATCAGCGTGGTGCCCAGCATCGCCGTGTTGGCCATGGAGGAGCCCGACAGGGTGGCGAAGATCGTGCCGCCGCCCACTGTCAGATAGGACAGCCGACCCTTAATCCCGCCAAAACACTTGTCGAGCGCATCGAACACGCGAATGGCAAGCCCCGTGTGAAACAGAAGCTCGCCCATGATGAGAAAGAGCGGCACCGGCACCAGCGCGAAACTCGTCACCGATGTGGTGGCATTGGCGACCAGCTGATCGATGCCGATCATGCCACCCATGAAAATGACAACACCGACGATGTTGATCGCCAGAAAGGCAATCGCCACCGGCATGCCGAAGAACATCAGCGCGAGCAGCCCGCCGATCATGAGGAGTGTGGCTTCATACCAGGCCATCAGTGCGCTCCCCCGCTACCCGTATAGGTTTCGCCCCGCACCAGCATGCGCAGGAACTCCAGCGCCATCAGGCCGAAGCCTACGGAAAGCATGGCGTAGAGAACCCAGGACGGGATGTTGATGGAGCGCATGTCGACCGCGCGCGACTGCACCATCTCCAGCCCCACCGCCGCCGAGCGCCAGCACAGGAGTGCAAGCGTCAGGATGGCGAGAAGCAGCACGACCCGCCCCGCCACCAGGCGTATCGTTTCCGGCAGCGCTCCCACGAATGAAGAGATCGCCACATGGCCATTGTTGCGCACCAGCCAGGGGGCGGCCGCCATGGTGGAGAAGAGCATCACATATTCAACGATGGCGCTGGTCGACTGGAACGGGCGAAACCCGGTGTTGCGCAAGACAACATCGACAATGATGGCGAGCGAAATGAAAACGAGACTGGCGGCGCCCAGCACGGCCAGCCCGGTGATGACCCGGTTGTAGAGACGTATCAGAAACATGGTGCGCGGCTTTTCAAAGCGAGTGTGGCGGGGAGCCGGTCAGCCCCCCGCCGGTGCGGGATCAGCGGTCGTAATACGCTTCGCGCAATGCGTCGTAATATTCCGATCCGGAATCCTTCATCCGCTTCCAGGCGCTGTCATAAGCCAGATCAAGAAACTTCGCCTCTGCCTCACCCTCGAGCGTGATCACTTCCATGCCGTTCTCGCGAACTGCCTTGTCGGTCTCCTCGATCACCTTCTGGAAGTTCTCATAGGATGTCTGCTCATATTCGGCGGCAGCATCGTTGATGATCTTCTTGGCCTCATCGCTCAGGCTGTCCCATTTCGCCGGGTTCACCACCACGGCGAGGTCGGTCTGGAAGAAGCCAGGATCGATGCGGTAGCGCAGGAACTTGTCCCAGGAGAGATCCTGAATGCCGACAATCGGCCAGCCCGAACCGTCGAACGTGCTGCGTTCCAGCCCGGTATAGACATCCGGCACCGGAACGGAGACCGGGATTGCGCCCAGCGCTTCAAAGAAAGAGTTGTAGATCGGCTGCGAGCGGATGCGCTGACCGTCGAGATCGATACCGCCATCCTCGGTCCGCTTTGGCTCGTTGATCGTGTAGATGTAGAATTTCACACCCGTGTCGAGGTGAGCCAAAAGGTTCACGCCGAGCTTCTTGGAAAAGGCTTCCTGCATGATGCCGAAGCCGCCATTCTCGCGCGCCTTCGCCGCCGTCACGGTCGAGCCGACCCAGGCATCCGCCTCCGGCATCGTGCCGAGATAGTAGGATGCAGGGCCATACTGCATGTCAACGACACCACGGCGCACGGCATCCACCTGCTGGTTCGGCGGAAACATTTCCGGCCCGCCCGCATAATTGATCTGGATGACGCCCTTGCCGCGCTCGTTCACGAGGTCGACAAAGCCCTTGAAGCTCTGCGAGAAGGCAAGCGACTGCGGGAAGGCGGAAATCGCCTTCAGCGTTTCTTCCGCACTGGCCTGTCCGGCAAAGGCGATGCTGGTCAGCGCCGTTGCAAGAAGGCCGTTTCGGATGGTCCTGGCGATCGATCTGGTCTTGGCTTGGTTCATTTCTTCGTCCTCTCTGGTTGTCCGGGCTTGTTCCACCCGGTTTTGGTTTCAACTGCTCCCTAAAGCTTTGGCGGCCGCACAAGCCCCGCATTGTCGAGCGCCTTCAGGAAGGCGGCCATGCGGCGCTGGCGATAGGCATCGACATCCATGTCGGAATAATCGAAGAAGCCGGAGCCGGTCTTCAGGCCGATACGCCCCTCCTCCATGTGGCGACTGATGATCTCCGGCGCTTGATAACGCTCGTCATCGAAAGCCCCGGCGAGATAGCGGCTTGCATAATAGAGAATGTCGCCGCCGCCCCAGTCGATGAATTCCAGAAGGCCGAGCACACCGAAGCGCAGGCCGAACCCATAGGTCACCGCCTTGTCGACATCCTCGGCGCTCGCAACGCCTTCCTCCACGATCCGCGCCGCCTCGTTCATGGCGAGCGCCTGAATGCGCGGCACGATGTAACCGGGCGAAGCCTTGCAGACGATCGGCACCTTGCCGATGCCTTCAAGATAGGCGCGCACGAAAGCGGTGGTCTCCGCAGCCGTCTCATCGGCAGGACTCAGTTCCACCAGCGGCATCAGGAAGGCCGGGTTCAGCCAGTGCGCATTGAGAAAGCGCTCGGGCGCAGAGGTGAAGCCCGCCAGTTCCGTCGACAGCATGGTCGAGGTGGTCGAGGCCAGAATGGCGTCGCCATCCGCATGGGCGTCGAACAGCGCAAACGCATCGCGCTTGGCGTCCGTCACCTCCGGCACGCCCTCGAACACGATCCGCGCGCCGGAAAGGCCCGCTGCCGCCTCGCCGCGCGGCACGATGCTCACCCGCTTCATGATCTGCGGAACGGCATCGACTTTGAAAGCACCGAGTGCTGCGATGGAGGCGAGCGCCGTGCGGATCTCGTCCAGCGCCTCGTCGCGCAGTTTTGCGAAGGCGTCGGCGTCACGCTCCTTGGCATCGATCAGCCGCACCTCGTGGCCGGCATAGGCGACGCATTGCGCAATGCCCCGCCCCATGCGACCGGCACCGATGCAGGCGATGGTCACATCGCTCGTCATCACAGCCCCTCGCGCAGCATCGTCTGCACCGCCTCGCGGCTTTCACCGGCAAGACCGATCTTTTCCATCGTGCGGCCCTCTGCGCGGAAATCGCGCTCGGCCACCGCACCGGCAATCGCCAGAAGGCCGGTCGCCACCGGACAGGGCACACCTGCCCATTCACCCACGGAAACCATGAAGGCGAGTCCCATGCCCACATCCTCCAGCATGTAGCGGTGCGATTTCAGGTCCAGCTTCTCGTGCCAGTCGCCGGAATCCACCAGCTTGTCATGGGCCAGATTGCCATACATCCAGTTGCTGGTCTCGTAGTGATCAGCGAGCGGGAAATGCGGCGCGCCATAGCCGAGCGCCTCGCGGATCGCCATGCGCTCATTGTCGAGCGCGGTGTGCGTGCGGCGGATGGAGGGCTGCGTCCCTTCATTGTGAATGTCCCAGCGATCGAAATGCTCGATGGGACCGGCATTCATGAGGATCAGCGGCGGGTGAATGATCGGGCCGGCATTCATCAGCGCGCCCGACAGCGCATCCTCGACCGGCTCGATGGAGGCCGGGAATACAGCTGCAATCGCCTTTATCGCATGATCCGTATGCCGCGCCGGCAGCACGCCCGTGGGCAGGCGCGAGGCCCGCGTCGTCACGCGCACTTCGAGCGGCCCCTGCTTGCGCGTCAGCCATGGCAGCGTGCCCGTTTCGGCAATCGCGATGTCGGCCTTCGAGCCCGCTTCGCGAATCCGCTTCATCATCAGGTAGGACCCGAACGTGCCCGGCGGCAGGTAGATCACCTGCCCGTCCTCCAGATGCGGGGCGAGCTTCGTGGCGATGTCCTCCTGCGCGAAGGCCGGCGTTGGCGCAACGATCAGCTCCGCTCCCTTGAGCGCTGCAGCAAGATCGTCGGTCGGCACGACCGCGATCTTCCGGCTGCCCTCGTGGTCGGTCAGGGTGATGCCGCCTGCCTTCTCGACATCGGCGAAACTGGCGCGGTCGCGCCGCCACCAGCGGACATCATGGCCCGCCTCGGCGAAATCCGCCGCAGCCGCATAAGACCCGTTGCCTCCGCCCAGAACCGCTACTTTCATTCCTGTACTCCCCTCATTGCCGCGCATTTTCTTGCGGATGGTTGTTCTATTTTTGAGCAGGCAAGACCGCCGTCGCCTCGATTTCCACGACAGCCTCCGGCTCCACGAGCCGTGTCACCTGAACGGTCGCCATGGCCGGAAAGCAGCGCCCGAAGACATCGCGATACGCCTTTCCGAGCCCTTTCGGGTCGGCGAGATAATCTTCAACATTGGTCACATACCAGGTGAGACGCGTCAGATGCTCCGGCCCCGCTCCAGCCGCCTCCAGCACATCGCGAATGTTGCGGAACGTCTGATGAGCCTGCGCGACAAAGCCTTTCGGAAAGCGCCCCTCCCGGTCCCACCCGACCAGGCCACCCGTATAGATGATGCCGCCATCCGTCTTGACCGCGTTGGCATAGCCCCTCGGCTGGGGCCAGCCCTCGGGGTGCACCGTCTCATGCAGCAGAGTGCGTTCGGAGTTTTCCGTCATGAAAGGCTTGCCTCCAGTTCTGCCGGCGCTGACGAAGCCCTGCCCGCAGCGTCATCCCCTCCCCGGCAAATTGCGTGTATGTCCTTCAGCGCCGCCTTCAGGCGCGCTGCGTCGGTGGCGCCCAGGCGCGAAACGATCGACATTTCATGCTCTCTCGCCTTCTTCACCAAGCCTGTTCCGAGCACCCGCCCGGCTGCGGTCAGATAGACGCGCACACGCCGCCGGTCGCGCTCATCGCTGCGGCGTTTGACAAGCCCTTTCGTCGCCATCTGGTCGACGATCTTGGTCAGGTGCGATTGTTCCATCAACGCAAGCTGAGCGAGCTGCGTCACCATCTGGCCATCCTCGTCGCAGAGGCAGGCCAGGATGCGCCATTCGGGCACACGCAGCCCCTGCTCGCGCACATGGGCGTGAAAATCGGCACTGGCTGCGTCGCTGGCGGCGGCAAGCAGATAGAGCAGATAGTCGCCCACGAATCCCGCATCCCGGTCGATCTCTATGTCGATCTCTATTCTGTCGTCTTCACTCGCCATCATATCGTCCGGTCACATCGAATTGGGGATCAGAAGCGCCATCGCCGGCAGCGCGATCAGAAGCGCAAGCCGCACCACATCCATCGCCACAAAGGGCAGGATACCGGCGAAAATGCGCTCCAGCGGAATGTCGGGCGCCACCGTGCGCATGACGAAGACATTCATGCCAATGGGTGGCGTGATGAAGCTCAGCTCGGTGGCGATCACCACGAAGATGCCGAACCAGATCGGATCGAAGCCAAGCCCGGTGACGATCGGAAACAGGATCGGCACGGTGAGCGTGATCATCGAGATGCTTTCAAGCAGGCAGCCCAGCACCAGATAGATCAGCACGATCATGAAGATCACCGGATACGGGCCGACGCCGAAAGCGTTGATCCAGTTGCGCAGATCGCCCGTCAGGCCGGAGAAGTTCACATAGTTCAGGAAGTACAGCGCCCCGAACAGAATGAAGAACATCACCGCCGTGGTCTTTGCCGTGTCGAACAGCGTG
This sequence comes from Nitratireductor sp. B36, assembly GCF_020833685.1. Lineage (GTDB taxonomy): Bacteria > Pseudomonadota > Alphaproteobacteria > Rhizobiales > Rhizobiaceae > Nitratireductor. Next base: position 526,100 of record NZ_JACKZY010000003.1, on the reverse strand, counting down.
GAAAGCGTGGCGCGCAAGGTCAGCCGTCCGCGCATGAAGGTGAGAAGAAAGGCCCCGCCCGCGCCCATGCCCGCCGCTTCCGTCGCCGTGAACACGCCGAGATAGATACCGCCCAGAACGAACACGAAAAGCGCCAGCGCCCAGACCACACCGCGCAAAGCGCGAATGCGGTCGATCAGTGGCAGCTTGGGCTGCGTTTCCAGATGCTCTGAATAGACCACCAGCGACAGACGCACGGCGATCATGTACCCGATTACGCCGATCACCCCCGGCAACAGGCCGGCCAGAAACAGTTTGCCGATGTTCTGCTGCGTGAGAATGCCGTAGATAACGAGGATCACCGACGGCGGGATGAGAATGCCGAGCGTGCCGCCCGCAGCGATGGAAGAGGCGGCCAGCCGGTCGGAATAGCCATATTTGCGCATCGCCGGCAGCGAGATGCGGGCCATGGTCGCCGTGGTGGCGAGCGACGAGCCGCACACCGACGAGAACCCGCCGCAGGCGACGATGGTCGCCATGGCAAGCCCGCCCTTGCGGTGGCGCAGCCAGGCATTGGCCGCCGCGTAGAGGTCACCCGCCACGCCCGACTGAACCACGAGATTGCCCATCAGAAGGAACAGCGGCACGACGGAGAGCGTATAGCTCCTGCCACTGTCGAAAAAGACCTGCCCGAGCATGGCCAGCGCCGGGTGCCAGCCTATGATCGAGACAACGCCGATCAGCCCCACCGCCGTCATCGCAAAGGCGATGGGCACGCCCGCGAAGATGAGCGCCAGAAGCAGCGCCATTCCGATTGGCCACGCCATCAAACGCCCCCGCCATCGCTTTTAGGCAGGCGCAGCACCGCCATGACAAATGTAACCACCGCACAGACACCGGTGATGACTGCCGTCGCCTTGGCGAACGGCCCGAGCGGCGCACGCAGATAAACCGTCACCTCATTGTAGCTGTCGAGCTGGGCCCCATGGTTCCAGAGCTGCCAGGAAACGAGCCCCAGCACCACGGCAACCACAAGCCGGGCGAGATTGAGCTGAATTCTCTCAGCAACGCCCTTGAGCCCGGCCGTGAGCAGATCGACGCTCACATGCCCGTCATCCAGGCACACCGCCGGCAGCCCCACAAACACGATCGCCATCAGGAGGATTTCGGTATATTCCGCGGCACCCGGCAGCGGCGACGACAGGAGATAGCGGCCGATCACATCGACCACCGTCACCAGCGTCAGCGCCACCAGAAACGCGCCGCAAAGCACGGCGGTCGCCAGTCTTAGCCACCGCCGAGCCCGCATTGCGATCCGCTCGGAGGAGGCGGCCATTATTCAGCCGCCACCGCTTTGATTTCGTCCTTGAGCTTGCCCATCACGACGTCGAAATCGAGTCCCTTGGCCTCATAGGCCTTGGCCAGATCGTCAAACATGGGCTGCGTCTTCTCACGCAGCGTCGCAAGCTCTTCTTCGGTCGCATCGTGGAAGTCGACGGTCGAGCCGATCACTTCCATGCCGGCTGCATCCGCCGCATCCCAGGCCTGCCCCGCCATACGCGAGAACGCCTCACCGGAAACCTCTTCGATGGCCGCCTTGTCCTCATCCGACAGGCTGTCGAACTTCGCCTTGTTCATTACGAAGAAGAACGAGACATTGTAGAGACCGCCGGGCACACGCAGCGCCTTGTCGACCAGTGTTTCGAGCTTGAAGAAGGGCACGGATTCGACCGGGAAGAAAATACCGTCGGCGATGCCGCCCGACAGGATTTCATAAGACTGCGGCGACGGCGCCTGGATCGACACCATGTCCATCGCTTCGGCAAGCTTGTTGGTGATGTTGCCCGCAACGCGGATCTTGGCACCGGAAAGGTCCGACAGCGGCGAAACCGGCTTTCCCTTGGTGAACAGCAGCCCCGGCCCATGCCCGAACACGCCCAGCACCTTGGTGCCGCGATGCTCTTCGGCCTGCGCCAGATCGCTCTCGAACACACGCCAGAAGGCCACCGAAAGGCTCTCGGACGTATCGGCGAGGAACGGCATTTCTGCGATTTCCGTCAGGGTGAAACGCCCCGGCGTATAGCCATGCACGCCGAATGTCAGGTCCACGGCGCCATTGGCGGCAAGATCGAAATGTGCCGGCGGCGGCCCGAGCGGCGCGTCGAGAATCTGCACCTCGATGCGGCCGTCGCTGGCCTCTTTCAGCTTCTCCGCCCACGGGATCATCATGTCCCGGACGATCGGATGAGATGGCGGCAGCCAGTTCGACATGCGCAGAACTGTCTCCTGCGCCATCGCGCCGAAGCTCATGACAGTCGTCAGAATAGATGCAGTTACAAATGTTTTTAGCATGCGCGTCATTGTCTTTTCTCCATGACGGCCTCCTCCTGCGCATGAGGCTTCCATAAGTTTTCATGCTCTTCAAGCTTAAAAAGATGAAATTTCACTTTTTTAGGTTTGAAGCTTGACAGGGAAAAATATGCGAATTCATATTAATCGCAAAGCGTGGCCACTGCTCACAACCAACAAGAAGATTTGGAAGGGCCGTCGCAGGAGGAGAGATCGCCAATGAGCGAGTTGAAGCTCAAGGTACGCAAATCCGAGGCACTCACACCGCAGATCCGGGCGCTCGAACTGGAGGCGGTCGATGGCGGCCCGTTGCCGGGTTTTTCAGCCGGCGCACATATCCGTGTCACGCTGCCTGATGGCTCAGACCGGCACTATTCCCTCGTCAATGCCAGTACCGAAGCAGGTGCCACCGACACGCCCTCCACCTATCGCCTCGGCGTGCGCCTCGAAGAGGACAGCAAGGGCGGCTCGCGTTTCATGCATGGGCTGAAGGAGGGCGACATCATCGAAACCTCCGCCCCGCGCAACGACTTTGCACTGGTCGATGCACAAGCGCCTGTCCTTCTCATCGCCGGCGGCATCGGCGTCACGCCGCTCATCTCCATGGCTGCCGAACTCAAGGCGAAGGACCGCCCTTTCTCGTTTCACTATGCGGGCCGTTCGCGCACTCTGCTGGCCTTTGTCGATGTGCTGGAAGCCATCGAAACCAATGCCCTCACCATCCATTGCGACGACGAGCCCGAGACCTGCATTGACCTCAAGGCGCTGATCGGCAAGGCGCCTGCCGAAGGCCACATTTATGTGTGCGGCCCGCGCGGCATGATCGAGGCGGTGCGCGAAATCGCCCATGCCCGTGGCATCGCCAAGGATCACGTGCATTTCGAGCTGTTCGAGGCGCATGAAGCCGAAGCGGGCGACAAGCCCTTCGAGGTCGAGATCAGCTCCACGGGTCAGGTCTTCACCATCCCGCCGGGCAAGTCCATCATCGAAGTGCTCGAGGAGGAAGGCGTCGACCTGATCTATGATTGCCAGCGCGGCGATTGCGGCATCTGCCAGACAACGGTCCTGTCCGGCATTCCCGACCACCGCGATGTCATCCTCACCGACGATGAACGCGCGGCAAATGACGTCATGCAGATCTGCGTGTCACGCGCAAAATCCGACCGGCTCGTCCTCGACCTCTAGGAGACCGACTGGACGGCGGCCAGCAAGGGAGCAGCAAGCCATGAGCCGTTACGCGAACAACCCCCAGGCGATCAGAAATCTGATCCGGCCCACGGAAGTCCACCGCGACGTCTATATCGATCAGGAAGTGTTCGAGCTGGAGATGAAACATCTCTTCGCCAACACCTGGGTCTTTGTCGGCCATGAGAGCCAGACGCCCAACAAGGGCGATTATTTCACCACCGAGATCGGCACGCAGCCGGTGATCATGGTGCGCCACTCCGACAACGAGATCTATGTCCTGCACAATCGCTGCCCGCACAAGGGCACGAAGATCGCCATCGACCGGACGGGCAACACGGGCAAGTTCTTTCGCTGCCCCTACCATGCATGGTCGTTCAAGACGAATGGCTGCCTGCTGGCGATCCCGTTGCGCAAGGGCTACAAGGACACCGGCCTCGAAGAAAGCGAATCCGTTCATGGCATGGCCCCGGTCGGTGCGGTAAAAAACTATCGCGGCTTCATCTTCGCCCGCCTCAACAAGGAAGGCCCGGACTTCGAAAGCTTCTTCGGAGAATCGCTGAGCTCCTTCGACAATATGGTCGACCGCTCGCCCGAGGGCCGTCTGGAAGTGGCCGGCCCGCCGCTGCGCTACATGCATCGCTGCAACTGGAAGATGCTGGTCGAGAACCAGACCGACACCTGCCATCCCATGGTCGCGCATGAAAGCTCCGCCGGCACGGCCATCGACCTGTGGGAGAAGATGGACAAGCCCGAAGGCACGAAAAAGCCCATGGCCATGGAGGTGATCGCCCCCTTCATGAGCCCCTATGAGTTCTTCGAGAACATGGGCATCCGCACCTGGCCGAACGGCCACGGCCACACCGGCGTGCATCACTCGATCCACTCCGACTATTCAGCGATTCCCGGCTATTACGAGCAGATGGTCGAGGCCTATGGCGAGGAGCGCGCAAAGGCGATCCTCGGCGAAAACCGGCACAACACGGTCTATTTCCCCAACATCATGATCAAAGGGCCGATCCAGCAATTGCGGCTGTTCACCCCCATCGCCGCCGACAAGACGCTTGTCGAAAGCTATATCTACCGGCTGGTGGGCGCGCCCGACATGCTTCTGGAGCGCACCGCCATGTACAACCGCATGATCAACGCGCCCACCTCCATGGTCGGCCATGACGATCTGGAAATGTATGAGCGCGCGCAGGAGGGCCTGCATTCCGACGGGCTGGAATGGGTCAATGTCCAGCGCCTTTACCAGGAAGGCGAGAATTTCGACGAGATCGCCGTCGAAAACGGCACCACCGAGCGCCAGATGCGCAACCAGTTCCACGCGTGGGAAAAATACATGACGATGACGATGGAAGGAGACGCGTAATGAAGGCTCCCACCCGCGACGACCTGATCGACTTCGTCTATGAAGAAGCCCGCATGCTGGACGATGGGCGCTTTGACGAATGGCTCGATCTGTGGACTCACGACAGCTATTACTGGATGCCGCTCGACTACAATCAGGAAGACGCCAAGCACGTCACCTCGCTGCTGCATGAAGATGCCTTCATGCGCAAATTGCGCGTCGAGCGCTTCAAGGGCGAGCGCACCTTCTCCCAGAAGCCAAAAACCCGCTGCCACCACGTTCTGAACCGCCCCTTCATCGACCATATGGACGAGGAGAAGGGTGAGTATGTCACCCACACGGCGTTTCACTATGTGGAGACGCGGCTCGACGACCAGATCCTGCTCGCCGCCACGGCACGCCACGAGCTGAAACTCATCGACGGAAAGCTGAAGATCACCCACAAGCGTGTCGATCTGCTCAATTCCGATGCCGCCTTCGGCAATATCCAGATGTTCCTTTGAAAGCGCGCAGCAGATGAAATCGCAGATCCCGCCGTTCGACACCGTGTTCGCGGCCTTTGCCGACACCGCCGGGCGCTGGCCCGAGCGCCCCTTCCTGCACGTGCTGGAGGAGACGGCCTCGGTCTACGACATCCCCGCCGGCGAACTCTCCTATGGCGCGGCTCTCGCCGGGATCGAGCGCTTGAGGGACGCCTATGCCGACGGGGGCTATCGCGCCGGCATGCGCGTCATGCTCCTGATGGAAAACCGGCCGGGCTTCTTCCTGCACTGGTTCGCCCTCAATGCGCTGGGGCTCTCGGTCGTGCCGGTCAATCCCGACCTGCAATCGGCTGAACTGGAATACATGGCCGGGCACGCGCGCCCGGTTCTGGCCGTGGCCATCGCGAACCGTGTGACAGATCTCGAACAGGCGGCCGCCGTCTCCGGCGTCGGCTTTCCGGTCGTCACGCCAGAGGCCGACACCCCGCCGCTCGATCCACGCTTTGCCGGCATGGAGACGCCGCAGGGCGCGCCGCTCAACCGCGAAGCGGCCATGCTCTACACCTCCGGCACCACGGGCAAGCCCAAGGGCTGCGTCCTCTCCAACCTCTATTTCCTGCATTCGGGCCGGTGGTACGCGAAGGCGGGCGGCCTATGCGCCATGAACGAAGACGGCGAGCGCATGATCACGCCGCTGCCCATCTTCCACATGAACGCCATGGCCTATTCGCTGATGGCGATGATCACGGTCGGCGGCTGCCTCATCGCGCTCGACCGTTTCCACCCGCGCAGCTGGTGGCGGAGCGTGCGTGACAGCCGGGCCACCTGCCTGCATTATCTGGGCGTCATGCCGTCCATTCTCATGAAGGCCGAACCCACGGAACAGGACAGGGCGCACAATGTGCGCTTCGGTTTCGGCGCGGGCATCGACCCCAAGCTGCACGGCCCGTTCGAGGAGCGCTTCGGCATACCGCTGATCGAGGGCTGGGCGATGACGGAGACGGGGGCCGGCGCGGTCATCGTTGCCAATCACGAGCCCCGCAAGCGCGGCACGAACTGCCTTGGCCAGCCCGGCCCGGACATCGAGGCCCGCGTGGTCGCAGACGATGGCAGCGAGGCAGCCCCCGGGCAACCCGGCGAACTTCTGGTGCGCCATGCGGGCGAAGATCCGCGTTTCGGCTTCTTCTCCGAATACTACGCCAACCCCGAGGCCACCGCCGAAGCGTGGGAAGGCGGCTGGTTCCACACCGGCGACATCGTCATGCGCGACGCCGATGGCGACTTCTTCTTCGTCGACCGCAAGAAGAACGTGATCCGCCGTTCCGGCGAGAACATCGCCGCCGTGGAGGTGGAATCCTTCTTGATGCAGCATCCCGACATCAAGGCCGCAGCGGTCGCAGCAGCACCCGACGAGCTGCGCGGCGACGAGGTCTTCGCCTGTCTCGTGGTCGAGAGCGGCGAACGCGATGAGGCGCGCGCCCGCGAGATCGCCGAATGGTGTCTGGACCGCGTCGCCTATTACAAGGTTCCGGGCTACATCGCCTTTGTCGACGCCCTGCCCCTGACCTCCACGCAAAAGATCCAGCGCGGCGAACTGAAAACACTGGTCGCCCGGCTCCTCACCGATCCGGGAACGGTCGACACACGCTCCATGAAGAAAAGGCGCGCGGCCTGATGGCGGGTCGCACCTCAAAACGGATGGGCTATGAGGGCGTGGTGCTCGCCGCGCCCGCCACCACGCCTTATCAGCGCTTTTCGAAGGAAACGGCGCATTGGTGGATCGCCCGCGCGCTGCGCCAGTCGCTTCAAAGCGCCGGCCTCAGCCCCCGCGATGTCGACGGCTTCTCGGTTTCAAGCTTCACACTCTTTCCCGACACGGCAGTGGGGCTAACCCAGCATCTCGGTCTCACCCCGCGCTGGCTCGATCACATCCCCATGGGCGGGGCGAGCGGCGTCGTGGCGCTCAGGCGCGCAGCCCGCGCGGTGCAGGCGGGCGACGCCGACATCGTCGCCTGTGTCGCCGGCGATACCAACCATGTCGACAGTTTCCGGCGCATGCTCTCAAGCTTCAGCCGCTTCGCGCAAGATGCCTCATACCCTTATGGAGCAGGGGGACCGAATGCCTGTTTCGCGCTCCTGACCGACCATTATATGAGCGCCTATGGCGCGACCCGCGAGGATTTCGGCCGCATCTGCGTCGCCCAGCGCGACAATGCGCTGAAGAACCCGCATGCGGTGATGAAAAAGCCGCTCACCATGGATCAGTATCTTTCCGCGCGCATGATCTCCGATCCCATCGCGCTGTTCGATTGCGTCATGCCCGTCAGCGGCGCAGAAGCGTTTCTCGTGATGCGTGAGGAGGACGCCCGCGCCGCCGGCCTTCCTCACGCGCATATTCGCGGCAGCATCGAACGTCACAACGCCTTCCCCGAAGACCCGATCCAGATGCGCGGCGGCTGGGCCATGGATATCGACGAGCTTTACGCCATGGCCGACGCCAGGCCCGACGACATGGACCTGTTGCAGACCTATGACGACTACCCGGTCATCTCCATGATGCAGTTCGAGGATCTGGGGTTCTGCGGGAAAGGTGACGGTCCGGCCTTCGTGCGCGAGCGCGATCTCACCATTGCCGGCGATTTTCCGCACAACACGTCGGGCGGTCAGCTTTCAGCCGGGCAGGCGGGAGCCGCCGGCGGCTTTATCGGGCTGGTCGAGGCCATCCGCCAGATCACCGGCACAGCCGGTCCCACTCAGGTGGAAGGGGCGACGACCGCCATGGTCTCCGGCTTCGGCATGATCAATTACGACCGTGGCGTTTGTTCCAGCGCCGCCATCATTTCGGGAGCGGGCACATGACCGACGCCATCCTGCCGCCGCCGAAGAAAGACCCGCAAAAGCGCACCCGCACACAGACACTGCCCTCGGGCCTCAGAAGCCGCGCGGCGCTGGGGCTCACGGCGGCTGCCGCCGAGGGGCGCTTCATGCTGCAGGTCTGCGGCGAATGCGGCGCGCTGCAATATCCGCCGCGCGACGCCTGCTCCACCTGCCTGTCGACCGACCTCCCTTGGCGCGACATCGACCCGGCGGGCGAGCTCATCGCCGAAACCACGGTGCGCACCAGCACCAACACCTATTTCCGCGAACGCACCCCATGGCGTGTCGGCACGGTCCGGCTCGACGCCGGCCCCTCCGTCATGTGCCATGTCCATGGCGACGCGCCGCGCGGCGGCAGGGTGCGCATCATCAACCGGCTCGACAAGTCGGGCCAGGGCGTTCTCTACGCCCTGCCTCCCGAAGGGACGCCCCACATGGAAGACGATCCGCAACTGCGCGAAATCACCGCCGATCCGAAATTCCGCCGTGTGCTCATCACCGATGCGAGGAGCGAAAACGCCGTGGCGCTGGCGGAAGCCTTCGCCAAGGCCGGCGCGTCGATCATCTTCATCGGCGAGCCCGAGGGCTGGCGGCCCTATCCGCACCGCGCGGCACTCGAGGCGATCCCCAATGTCCAGATCGTGCCGCTCGACGTCACCGACACCGCGTCGGTCACCGAGCTTGCCGGCGAGATCGGCGGCAAGACGGACATTCTCGTCAACAATGCCCGATTCGTGCGCCCCGGCGGCATCATGGACCGTGGAGACACCGTGTTCGCCCGCGACGAGATGGAGGTGAACTATCTCGGCCTGATGCGGCTTGCCCAGTCCTTCGGCCCGGCCATGCGCGGGCGCGGCGCAGATGGCGACAACAGCGCCGCCGCCTGGGTCAACATCCTGTCGGTCTACGCTTATTCCAACATGCCTGCCTTCGGCGCTTTCTCGGCCTCCAATGCCGCGGCCTACTCGCTGTCGCAGTGCCTGCGCGCAGAGATGCGCCCCGGCGGCGTGCGCGTGATGAATGTCTATACCGGCCCGACGGACGACGCATGGCACCAGCCCCTGCCGCCGCCCAAGGTCGCGCCCGCAGCCCTTGCCCGCGCCATCGTCTCCGGCCTCAAGGACGGGCTGGAAGACGTGTTCGTCGGCGATGTGGCGAAGGACCTGATCGAGCGCTGGCGCGCCGGCGCAAAAGTGCTGGAACGCGAGATGAGCGAAACCGACGGAGGCGGCGCATGAACGTCCACGCAACCGACCCATCCGCCCTTCTGGGCAATCTGGCGGAGGCACTCGCCACCGGCGCAATCGAGGTGGTGGACCTCACTCACACGCTCGATCAGGATTTTCCGGTCATCGTGCTGCCACCGGAATTCGGCCAGTGCGCCCGCTTCCGCATGGAAGAAGTGTCCGCCTATGACCATCGCGGCCCGGCGTGGAAATGGCACAACTTCACCTGCAGCGAGCACACCGGCACCCATTTCGATGCGCCCTCGCACTGGATCTCCGGCCGCGACGTGCCCAATGGCAGCGTCGACGAGATTCCCGCCGAGCGCTTTATCGGCCCGGTCTGCGTGATCGACTGCTCCGAAGGCGCTGCCGCAGACGAGGATTTCGAGCTGACGCCGGAGGTCATCGAGGCGTGGGAGGCCGAGCATGGCCGCATTCCCGCCGAAAGCTGGGTTCTGATGCGCACCGACTGGTCGAAGCGCCGCGGCGCGGCCTATCTCAACATGCGCGAGGATGGCGCACATTCGCCCGGCCCCACGCCGGCGGCGATCCGGCTTCTCGTGGACGAACGCGGGATTCGCGGTTTCGGCACCGAGACCGTCGGCACCGACGCCGGTCAGGGATCGCACTACACGCCGCCCTACCCGGCCCATTTCTATCTTCACGGCGCAGGGCGCTACGGCCTGCAATGCCTCAACAATCTCGACCGGCTTCCGCCCACCGGCGCGATGCTGATCGCAACCCCGCTCAAGATCAAGAACGGCACCGGCAGCCCGCTGCGCGTGGTGGCGCTTGTGCCCGGCAGGACATGACACGATGGACAAAGAGCTGACAGCCGTCATCACCGGCGGCAACAAGGGCATTGGCGCGAATCTGGCGCAGACCATGCTGGATGCGGGCTATCGCGTCATCTCGGTCGCGCGCCGCGCGCCGGAGTTCTCGCATGAAAGGCTGAGCTCGGTCGAAGCCGACCTGCTGGACGACGCAGCCGTGCGTGAAGCCGCAGCCGAAATCGCCGGCAGGCACGACGTCACCCATTTCGTGCAGAATGCAGGCCTCATCTGGCCGAACCTCATCGAAGACGCCAGCGCCGAGGACATTACCGGCCTCGCCCAGCTTCACCTGGGCTCCGCCCTCACGCTTTTGAAAGCCTTCCTGCCCTCCATGAAGGAACGCCGCTTCGGCCGTGTTCTCTTCAATGGATCGCGCGCAGCGCTCGGCGCGCAGACCCGCACCGCCTATGGCGCATCCAAGGCCGGCATGGTGGGCATGGCGCGCACCTGGGCGCTGGAGCTCGCGCCCCACGGTATCACCGTGAATGTGGTTGCGCCGGGACCGATCCAGACCGACAATTTCTGGGGCATCATCCCGAAGGGCAGCGAGCGGGAAGCAGAGCTTGCCAAACGCATTCCCGTTGGCCGGCTCGGTGCGGTGGAAGACGTCACCAACGCCTTCATGTTCTTCGCCGACCCGAAGGCCAGCTTCGTCACCGGCCAGACGCTTTATGTCTGCGGTGGTGCAAGCGTGGGCAGCATGCAGCTTTGACAGCGGGCCACGTTAGAGCGGCTCACCGTTTCAGGAAAACGCCGCTCCGCTCTATCTGTCTGTTTCTCCGCATTTGTGCGGGCGTCAGGTGATCCCACCTGACTGCAATATGCTTTAGTCGGCGGCGGTAACGATGGAGCGCGCCGCCTGAAGCAGCGGGTCGTCGTCCCTCTCTCTGAGGCTGGCAAAGACGAGCCGTGCGGCAGCATGCGCCTTGCAGATGAGGTCCACCTCGCCATCTGCCTCCGCCGAGCGCGCAGCTTCTGCGTGCAGCAGACCGACGCCTACCCCGCCTGCGATCAATGTGCGCGTGACCTGCTCCCGGTCAACGCTGATGATGCGGGTGGGCCGAAAATTATGCCTGCGAAAGAGCGCCTCGGCCGCCTCCCCACAGCACGTATCAGGGGCCGGGCAAATCCACGGCATCTCCGCCAGTTTCGGCCAGTCGGGTTTGTCTTTCGCGTCCACGGTCCCGGGCGGAACCGCGAGATAGATGGCAAAGCGCAGGACGTCGACCACAGTCAGATCGTCGCCGGGTTCGCCTGTCTCGTTGTAAAAGCCGGCATCCAGACCGCCGCTGCGAATGCCTTCGGCAATGGAGCGCGAGGTTCCATGCCGCAGCACGACATCCACCTGCGGATAGCGCTCGGCAAAGCCCGTCATCAGCCGCCCCAGCGCCTCAGGCTCGGAATTGCAACCCATGCCAAACCGCAGGCGCCCGGTGAGGCTGCCCTTGAGACGGGTTGCCTCCTCAAGCAGTTCACGGTGGGCGCCCAGCGTCTGTTCGGCCCTCGCAAGCAGGCGTTCGCCGTCCCCCGTCAGGTCCATACCGCGCGGTGTGCGCTCGAAGAGGGAAAGCCCAAGCGTCTCCTCCATCGCCTTGATATGCGCGCTGACGGCAGGCTGGCTGAGATGGATGCGCTCGGAGGCGCGCGTAATGCTTCCCTCGCGAGCAACGGCAACGAAGGTTCTCAGTTGCTGAATATCCATTCCCGCCTCATCGCTCGGTCGCCAGACGCATGTCTACACCATGCCAAGAGCATACCACCACAGGAGATCGAGCGGCATGAGCACGAGCGCGCCGATGGCGAACATCACAAGGCAGAGCCGGACCACCGCACCTGTCGGCAGATCACCCAGTTGCATTGCCGTTATCAGCGGCGGTGCCTGATAGGGCAGAAACACGTTGGAGAAGGCCAGAACCTGCGTCATCAGCACCGTGGTGAGCGGCAGCCCCGTCAGTGTCGCAAGGTTCTCCGCCACCGGCGTCATGATCGCGGGCACGCCGGGCAGGTTCGTGATCATCGCCACCAGCGTCGAAATGCCCGTCAGCATGGCGACGTTCCAGAAAGGCCGGTCTGCCTGAAATCCGGCAAGACCGCTCAGATTTTCCACCACCACTTCGCCCAGCCCGGTTGACGAAAGCACCGTGCCAAGTCCGATAATGCCGGCGACGAAAAAGAGCGAGGCGTAGTTCACGTCCTCATTGATGCATTTTTTCGAGGTGAGCCCGGACCCGGGCCACAGGCAATAGAGACCGGCGGCAAGCGCGATCCAGCCCGGCGAGATATGGTGGAGCGTATCGGTCAGCCACAGGGCAAGGCACAGCCCCAGCACCATTGTCAGCCGCGTTTCCGCCGGGGACATCCCCGGCAGGTCCGCCGGCACCTCCGGCTGGCGCTGCGGATCGCCATCGGGAAACATCCTTAGGATCAGCACGACGAGCACGCCCGCCTTCAGAAGGCCCAGAACCGGGAAATGAATGGTCAGATAAGACCAGTAGGAAATGCGCGCGCCATAAAGCGTCTCGGCCATACCGGCCAGGATCATGTTGGGTGCGTTCGCCGGCAGGATGGTGAAGGCTGGCAGGCAGGTTCCGAAGGCTGCGGCCAGAATCATGCCGGTCCGCCCGTTGCTCTCCTTGCCATATCCCATGTGATCGGCGAGCGCGACGACGATCGGCAGAAGCAGCACGATGCGCCCGATGGAAGACGGCATGACGAAGGCCAGCACCAGGCTGAAGCCGGTCACGCCCGCAATGACGGTGAAATAGCGCGTGCCGAGCATGCCGGCGAGCACTGCCGCCATGCGTTTGCCAAGGCCAGTGTAACGGATCGACACCCCCAGAATGATTCCCCCGAAGAGCAGCCAGAAGGTCGATGAATAGAAGCCGGAAAACACCGCCTGCGCCGGGGCGATACCGGAAAGCATGGCGATGAGAAAGAACATCAGCGCGGTCCAGTATTCGGGGACCGCGGCTGTCGCCCACATGCCGATGCAGAAGACGGCAAGCCCCGCCGCAAGCGCCATTTGCGCCGGTAACAACAGGCTGGTGACCAATCCGACAGCACCGGCGACAGCAAGAACACCCGCCGATTTCAGAACATTCCCCGCTTGCCCATCCCCTTGCGGGGCCAACCTGGAAAGCCCCGCGAGAGAACGCGGGAGTGGCAGGGGCGATTGTTCGTTCATGAGATGAGGAGACCTCCGGGAAGCAATGTCTTGTGGGAGACATTGCTCTCTTCCCCCTTCTCCGATCCAATCGTTTGTTGAAATGTGTGCCCTCAGAAAAACAGAGGGAAGCGCCACGGATATGGCAGCTTCCCCTGTAAGGACGCGGGTGACGAAGAAATCCGGATCTAGCTCCCGTGAGCCTCGTTGCGCAGTCCTTCCACAATGCGAAGAAATGCGAGCTGTCCAGGATCCGGCAAACCGACGCTCTTTTCACCGAACATGCGCGCGCGCCCCAGCTTGTTCGGCAGATCCCGATAGCGCTCCACAGTGTCCCCGGCGGCTTTGATCGCCGTCTCGACCATTATTTGCGGTGAAGTTCCCTCAAGCGCACTGGCAACGGCATCGAGACTGTCGAGCACCGTTTTGTCACCCAGATTGCCCTTTCCGCGCGCCATCATGGCGTCACGCGCGGCAGCAACGAGGCCCGGCATCTCCTCGGGTTCGATCCCGGGTTTTCCTTTTTCAAGTTTCGCCGCCGCCATGAAGCCCGTAGCGAGCAGCGTACCGTAGGAGGATGACGAGACGCGTTGAAACGCCTTTGCCACGTCAAGGAGCGCCATGCCCACATCATCGGGAAGCTCCGCCGCGGCAGCCTCCGCAAACCCTTTTGACACGGTGATCCCAAGATCGCCGTCCCCGAGGGCACCATCAGCAGCGCAAAGCTCCTCGCTGGCCGCAGCGGTGTGGGATGCGATGCGTTTGAGGGCTTCTGAAATCGCCTTGCTGTCGATCATCGCCCGCTCCTAAACACGCCAGAAGGCGCATTCTGCCGGCGCGTTCAGCAGGCCTTCCAGTTCATCGTCCAGTTTGATCATCGTGATCGTTGCGCCCGTCATTTCCATGGAAGTGGCATAACGACCGACCAAAGGCATCACGATTTCGACACCTGCCGCATCAAGCACTTTCTTTGCTTGTCGATAAAGAATGTAAAGCTCTTCGGCTGGCGTTGCGCCAAGCGAGTTCACCACAATGGAGATGCGGTCACCCTTCGCAAGCGGCTGGTCGGCCATGAGACGTTCCAGCATCTCCTCCGCGATCTCGTCTGCCGGCTTGATCGCGTCGCGCCAGATGCCGGGCTCGCCATGGATGCCCATGCCCATTTCCATTTCCGTCTCGCCGATCTCGAATGTGGGCTTGCCCGCCTGCGGGATGGTGCACGGCGTCAGCGCCATGCCGATGGAGCGGCAGGCATCCGCCGCCTTCTGGGCGATACGGGTGACTTCATCCAGGTTGTCGCCGCGCTCGGCGGCCGCACCCGCGATCTTGAATGCGTACACCATACCGGCCACGCCGCGCCGCTTCTCGGCTTCTTCCTTTGGCGCTGAAACCACATCGTCGGTCAGAAGCACGGTGGTCGTGCGGATGTCGTGTTCCATCTCGGCCATTTCACCGGCCATGTCGAAATTCATGACATCGCCGCCGTAATTCCCATAGAGGCGCAGCACGCCCGCGCCGCCATCGGCCAGCCGGATGGCCTCGGCCATCTGTTCGGCAGACGGGCTGGCGAAGACATCTCCAATGGCACAGGCATCGAGCAGGCCAGTGCCCACATAGCCGGTGAAGACCGGGAGATGACCGGAGCCACCGCCCGTCACGATGCCGACCTTGCCTTTCTTCGCCCCCCCGGCCCGTGCAATCACGCGGCGCACAGGCTGGGCGTAGATTTCAGGATGAGCTGCAACCATGCCCTCCAGCATCTCATCGACATAGTCAGCTGGATTGTTCAGGATTTTCTTCATGCTTGTCCTCCCTGGGAGCTGTGTTCGAAAGGATCACCCCGCCTCCAATGGGCGTTTCATGCGCTGGCGGTGTCTGGCGAGACGGTCGATGACGATGGGCAGGCCGGTTCCCACGATGATCAGACAGCCGATCACGAATTTCTGCCAGTAGGACGGAACGCCGGCCATCAGCAGGGTGGTGTTGATCATGGTGATCACGAATACGCCGAGAAGCGTGCCGAGCACCGTGCCATGCCCGCCGGTGATGCGCGCACCGCCCAGGACCACAGCTGCGATGACGTTGAGCTCCATCCCAACCAGATCGAACGGATTGGCCATGCGCGAGAGCGTGACATGCGTCATGCCGGCCAGGCCGGCAATGGCGCCGGCGATCACATAGATCATCACCTTGACCCGCTTGATGCGGATCCCGATGCGCTGGGCCGCCTCTTCCGAACCGCCGATGGCATAGACCTTCCGACCGAAAACGGTGAAGTTCATGATGATGGCAAGGACGATGGTAACAGCGACGAGTACCAGGAAGGAGGCAGGCAGCGAAACCATCTGTCCCACCGCATTCTCGATGCGGATCAGGATCGTGCGCGAGAAATTGATCACTTCGCGCGGCACCGAAGTGATGTAGGTGGTGCCCAGGAAGGTGAGCAGCGCGCCGCGGAAGAAGGAGAGTGTGCCGAGCGTGACGATCAGCGTGTTCAATCCGAGGCCGCCGATCAGAACACCGTTGATCAGACCAAGCCCAGCGCCAATGACAGCGGCTATCACGAAATAGGCGATGATCGGCAGATCGAGATCAATACCGAGAACGATCTTCATCGTCGCATACATGGCAAAGGCGCCGATGGCGGTGTGCGAGACATCGATACCGCCGGAGGCGAGAACCATCATGACACCAAGCGCAAAAATGCCGGTCACCAGACCGTTGCGAGCAAGATCGATCAGCGTGGCGGGTGTGAAAAAGGCCGGGTTGATGAGGCCCAGAACGAGGGCAAAAAGAACCGCGACGAAGAACACGATACCCTGTGGCGAGGCAAAGATGCGGGCCAGCGCGTTCATGCCCGGTCCTCCCTGATGACTTCGTTATAGAGTGTATCTTCATCCACCGCTGCAGCGTCGAAACCTGCGGTAATGCGCCCGCGCACCATCACCAGAATGCGGTCGGAGAGTGCAAGCGCTTCTGGAATGTCATCGGTGACGACCATCACCGCCGTTCCGCTGCGGCTGAGCGAAACGAGCAGTTCGTGGATCTCGCGTTTCGACCCCACGTCTACACCCACGGTAGGACCGTTAAGGATCAGCAGGCGGGGTTTGCGCTCCATCCAGCGCGCCAGGACGACGCGCTGCTGGTTGCCGCCCGAAAGTGTCGCCACGGCGGGTGTAACGTCGGGTGTCTTGATGCGCAGGTTCTTCACCGCATTGCGGGCACGCTGCATCAGGCTGGCGGCGCTGACGATGCCAAGCTTCGTCGACTTTTCCAGACTGGAAACAGTGATGTTGTCGCCGATCGGCTGATTGAGAAAGAGCCCTTCCGTCAACCGGTCTTCCGGCACATAGGCAATACCGCGCTCGATGGCGTCGTGCTGGCTTTTGAAGGTAACGGCATCGCCGTCGATTTCAATCCTCCCGGCGTCCGGCTGCATGTAGCCGAACAGGGTCTGCGCCAGCTCGGTTCGGCCAGATCCCAGAAGTCCGACCACCGAGACGATTTCACCTGGCCGCAGTTCCAGATCCACGTCGGCGAAATTGCCGCAGCGACCCAACCCGCTGGCCGCAAGGAAGGGGCGCTGCACGGCGCTCTCTTCGCGCGGCAGGCGCTGGCTGTCCACCGACCGTCCGGTCATGGCTTCCACCAGCCGTCCGGCATCGAACTCACCGATCGGGCCCTCCACAACCACCGCACCGTCGCGCAGCACCGTCACCGTATCGCAGACGGCAAAAACCTCTTCGATCTTGTGGCTCACGAAAAGAAAGGAAACGCCTTCCTTCTTCAATGCGCCCACGATCTCGAGAAGATGCGCGACCTCGCTTCGGGTGAGCGCGGTGGTCGGTTCGTCCATGACGATGATGCGCGCCTCATTGGCCAGCGCGCGAGCAATGGCGACGAGCTGCTTCGATGCCACCGGCAGAAGCTCGACCGGGGCATCGGGGTCGATCTCCACCTGCATGCGCTTCAATGTCTCGATCGCCAGGCGGCGGCGGGCGCTGCGCCTGTGCACGACGTCGCCCGATGTGACCGATGTGAGAAAGCCGATATTCTCCCAGACGCTCAGATTGGGGAACAGCGAAAAGTCCTGGTAGATGACCGAAAGGCCGGCTGTGATGGCGCCCATGGGGTCGTTGCCCAACTGGCGACCGTTCAACGAAACTTGGCCAGCATCCGCACTCACCACGCCCGAGAGGATCTTGATCAGCGTCGATTTGCCGGAACCGTTTTCGCCAGCGAGGCACCGCACCTCTCCTTCGCGCAGTTCCAGATTGACGTCTTCCAGCACCCGCACCGGCCCGTAGGCCTTGCGAATATCCCGCATCTGCAGGATGGGCGCGCCGGGGTTCGCTTCGTCGTTCATGGGAAAATCTCTGTTGTTCAGGCAATGCCGCCGGGCAAACTGGCCCGGCGGCGGTTGGATCGAGAGGCGCGCAGACGACTGCCGGTCCTGATTTCAGGACCGCAGACGGGCTCCATGCGTCTCTCGTTTCCGGTCACGTCAACACGCTACGATCAGAAATCGTAATCGTTCATGTTGTCCGTGGTGACATCGACCCAGGCCTGGCCGTAGAGCACCTTGCCATCGAGCTTGATCGCGTTATAGCCCTCAACGCCGAGGTCCATGCCGTCGGTGATTTCCTTGCCTTCGATGGCCATGGAGGCGACCTTGTTCATGGCGATACCCGCCTTGGCCGGATCCCAGAAGGAGATCATGTCGATGGCGCCGGTCTCCAGATAGGGGCCGGCGACAGAAACAAGGCTGGTGCCGACAATCTTGACCTTGCCGTCGAGACCGGCTTCTTCGACAGCCAGAGCCGCACCCACGACATCTTCACCGGCCGAGCCCTGAATGCCCTTGAGGTTCGGATAGGTGCGCAGAAGTTCCTTGGTCTTCTGATAGGCGGTCTGCTGCTGCTCGTTGCTCTCGAGCTTGTCGGTGACAAGCGTCATGTTCGGGTATTTTTCTTTCTGGTACGCGATGGCAGCATCCACCCATTCATTGTGGGTCTTTGCCGTCAGGTGGCCAACGAACACCGCATATTCGCCCTCGCCGCCCATGGCCTGTGCGAGCGCTTCCATCAGGTGACGGCCATAAGCCGCATTGTCGAAGGCTTCCACGTCATAGGTGACATTCTGAAGGCTGGACGCCTCATGACCGACCACCTTGATGCCGGCGTCAAGTGCCTTGCCGAGAACAGGTTCCAGTGCCTCCGGCGAATTCGGCACCACAGTGATGGCGTCGACCTTCTTGGCGATAAGGTCTTCGATCATCTGGACCTGAAGTGCAGCATCCGCGGATGCCGGACCAACCTGGGTGGCATCATGGCCGGTTTCGGCGGCATATTCCTTGACGCCTTCTTCCATACGGTTGAACCAGGCGATACCCGAGAGCTTCACCACCGTCACGATCGAGTGCTTGGCGTCCTGGGCGTGGGTAACGGCGCCGGCCCCGACGATCAGCGCGGCGCCAAGCGCCACTCCGGCGGTGAGTTTCCTTAAATTCAAAGCCATGTGACTCCTCCTGTTGCAGTGTGTCAGTGCCCCGACGGCCGGGATGGCCGTCTGTCAGGCTTCATCGGACGCCCGTTTGCCCGCTCCCCTCATGAGATCGTTGTTGCGGACGTACAATTCCTTGAACGTGCTGTAGCGTGCGTCGTAGATGGCGCGATTTCTCTTCTGCGGCGTGATGGACCGTTCCACCGGGTTCCAACGGCGAATGTCTTCGCGCCCGGCAGCGCCCACGGCCACGGCTGCCAGAAACGCATTGCCGAAGGCCGCGCCAACCGTGTTGGCCGCAACCTCCTGAACCTTGCCGCTGACATCCGAGATGGCCTGCGACCACACGGCATTCTTCGTGCCACCACCCACCGCGGCGATCCGTTTCACACCAGCACCCGCCTCCTCATAGGTCTCGATGACCGAGGCTACGCCATAGGCGATGCCCTCGAGGAAACCGCGATAGACGTCGGCACGTGTATGGGTGAGATCGAGGCCGAAGACCATGCCGCGCGCATGGGGATCGTGGATCGGTGTGCGCTCGCCGGAGAAATAGGGCAGCACCACGATGCCGTTTGCGCCCACCGGCGCGCGCGCTGCCTCTTCGGCCAGAAGCCGCAGCGCCTCGCTCTCATCCAGTTCGCGCGCAAACTGCTCCTGAAACCAGCGGGTGAGCGTGCCGCTCGTCGATGTGCCGGACATGCAGGCGTGCTGACCCTCGAAAAGCCACGGCGCATACCAGAGCCGTCCATCCTCCACGCGATGGTCGGTGACCAGGATGATGAACATGGTCGAGCCATACATCATCATCATTTCGCCGGTGCCGAGAACCCCGACACTGACGGCCTCCGACGCCGCATCGATGGTGCCCGCCGTAACCGGCGTGCCTGGCGCAAGCCCCGTTTCCCTCGCCGCCCGTTCTGTCACATGGCCGGCAATCTCGGTGCTCCATAAAAGTTCCGGCAGGCGATCAGGCGCAATGATGCGCTCGGCGTAGCGGTCGGTCCAGCGATTGGTGCGAATGTCGTAGAGCGGGCTGGAGGACGACGCGGAGTAGTGGTCGATGACGAAACGTCCCGTCAGCCGGTGTACCAGAAAGGATGAAGAGTTCATCACCTTGTGAGTGCGGGCGTAGATCTCGGGCCGGTTCTTCTTCAACCACAGGATCTTCGGGCCGACCGATTGCGAGCTGAGCGCATTGCCGCATTCGGCAAGCAGCGTTTCCTCGCCGATCTCGGCGGTCAGCTCGTCGATCTCTTCCGCCGCCCGGGTGTCGACGCCATAGAGCACGGCTTTCATCAGCGGCTTGCCGTCTTCATCGACCGGCAGCATGCAAGGGCCGATGCCGCTTGCCGCAACCGACTTGATGCTTTCAGGAGCGGTGCCCGTGGACGCGATCAGTTCTTGGCTGATGGCGCAAAACTCGCCCCACCAGTCATTCTCGGCATCATGTTCGGCCCAGCCGGGCTGCGGCACGATCATGTCGTGCCGCCGCTTGGCAGTCGCCAGAATGCGCCCCTCACCGTCGGCCAGAACGCCCTTGGTTTCAAAGGTTCCGATGTCGATGCCGAGATAGCAATCCATCAGGTGTAGTCATCCCGGTTCAGGCTGAAATCGGCGTCGACCCGGCGGATCGCGGCGATCAGCAGTTTCGTGAGGGCTTCCAAATCGCGCAGGTCGCACATTTCAAGCGAGGTGTGCGTGTAGCGGCAGGGGAAGCACATATCGATACAGGCGACACCCTCATTGAGGAGCTGCACATAGGAAGAATCGGTCAGTGCCCCGGTATGGGCCGTGCGCTGCAGATTGATGCCCTCGGCTGAAGCCGTGTCGGAGAAGAGCTTCGGCAGGGCCGGGTGCGGAATGGTGCCGTTGAGCGTGCCGCGCCCGTGGAACGAATAAAGGCTCATCGCCGGGCCATTGCCGAGTGCGACTTCGCCGCGCTGGGTCATGTCGGGCGTGTCGGCGTTGAGGGCGAGGTCGAGCTGGATGGCAATGTCGGGGCTGATCGCGCGAGCGGCGACCATCGCGCCCTGAAGGTTGAACTCTTCGAGCACCGCAAAGACGAAATGCACCGTGGGGCGTGGACCTTCTGCCGCAAGTGCGCGAGCAACTTCCACGACCACCGCACAACCGGCACGGTCATCGACCGAAGTGCCGATCAGGCGATTTTCATTGAGCTCGATAACGCGCGGGTCGTAGACCACCGGCGTGCCGATCTCGATACCCAGAGCCTTGACGCCCGCAGCGTCTTCCGCGCCCACATCGATGAACACGTCCTGATAGGGCGTGACCTTGTATTTCTCGTCCGGCGGCGTGGCGTGATGGCTCTTGTTGGCAATCACGCCCTGCACGTCGCGGCCTTCGCCGACGCAGAACAGGACGGCCTGCGCGGGCAGGGCCTTTTCCGGAATGCCACCCAGCCGCTCGATGCGCACCAGACCATTGTCCTCGATCTTGCGCACCATGAAGCCCAGCTGGTCGGTGTGGGCAAAGAGCATGACCGAAGGCGCGCCCTCATCGCCTTCCAGTGTGGCGATCAGATTGCCGAGGCGGTCCGTGCGCAGGGCAAGCGGCAGATCCGCGAGCTCTTTCTCGATGCGGCGGCGCACACGGTCTTCATGTCCGGACAGGCCCGGTGTCAGCATCAGGGTTTTGAGGAGTGAGCGGAGGCGCTCTTTCATGGTTGATGAGCCTTTCGTTGGAAGAGCGCCTTTACATCGAAGGAACCGAAAGCCGCGCGATAGGACATGACGGCTATAAGCAGGCCGCCGAAGAAGAGGTCGCGGGAGAAGGCGCTGAAGGAGAGGATGTTGAGCCCGCTGGAGATGAACTGCAGGCAGATCACTGCCAGGGCCACGCCGGTGACGGTGCCGAAGCCGCCGGCGGGGCTGACGCCGGCAAGAATGTTGATGAGAATGACAAGCAGCAGGTAGGAGCTGCCATAGTCCGCATTGGCCGAGTTGACGCGTGCCAAGACCACCAGACCGGCAAGTGCCGCGATGAAGCCGGCAATGGCGTAAATCTGGATGATCAGCTTCTTTCCTGGCACGCCGGCGAAATCGGCGGCGACCGGATTGGCGCCGAACAGGCGCAGGCGCATGCCGACGGGCGTGCGCCGCAGAAGAAAGGCGAGGCCCGATGCAACGAGTGCAAACAGAACGAGCGGAAGCGGGAGAACACCACCGATCGTCCAGTTGCCGAACGCCGTGTACCAGTCAGGAAGGCCGGTGATGGCCGGCCCGCGCGTAATGATGATGCCGATGCCCGCGAAAAGCTGCATGCTGCCGAGCGTTGCCAGAATGGGCGGCAGCCGCAGATAGGCGATGAGAAAACCGTTGAACGCCCCGCAGGCAAGCCCCACAGCGAGCCCGGCGGGGATGGCGAGCCATGCCACGTTCGGCCCGGCTTTCATGGTCACCGCGGCCACGATCGAGGCCAGATTTGCGACGGCAACAACCGAAAGATCAATGCCGCCAGAAATCATTGTCGGCAAAACAGCCAGAGACAAAAGCCCGAACTCAGGGAACTGGAAGCCCATGGACTGGAGGTTCGATGAAGACAGGAACGTCGGGCTGGCGATTGCGAGCGCAACGAATATCAGCGCTGTCAGAATCCCGAGGCTTTTGAGGTGAGAGCCTGTCGTGTCCTGTCTTGCGTCCATGATCTTCCTCCCCTGATACCGATGATCAGCCGCCGCGGGCAGCCTTCACGATCTGCATGAACTCTTTGGCTCGCTCCGGGTCGACCGGGTTCCAGGTGTTCCCGTCGACCTTGAGCGACGAGCCCACGATGCAGCCATCGGCGATCTTGAGAATGTCGGCCACCGTGTTGTGGCGAACGCCCGTGTTGGCGAGGACCGGTGTGTCCGTGACCTTTTCCTTCACCGATTTGAGGTCGGCCATTTCCGCGGCCTCTCCGGTGATCGCTCCCGACACAAGCACGGCGTCTGGGATGGATGAGAACACAGCAGAACGCGCGCGGTCGGCAAGGGGACGCTTGTCCATGGAATCGGCGAACTCCGCCGAGACATTGTAAAGCATCACCAGATCATCACGGCCAAGGCGGTTGCGGTAGCGCAGCGCCTCGCCGGCATTCGGCGTCCACGGCCCCATGTCGGAAGCGTAAGTGCCGGTGAAGATTTCGCGCACGAAGGAGGCGCCGGTTGCCGTGGCAAGAGCCACCGTGCTCATCGGGTCCCACAGAACATTCACGCCGAACGGCTTCTTGATCTCGTTGCGCAACTGGCCGATCACGTAGGCCATGGCGGCGGTGGAAGCGACATCCACCTTGAGCTCATAAGGGCGATCGTTCTCATTGCCGAACATCACTGCATCGACATCCGCCTCCTGCAGGGCGATGAGATCCTTTCGCGCCGCGGCGACGATGCCGTCAATGCCCGCATCCGCATCATAAAGGGGCGAGCCGGGCATCGGCAGAAGATGCACCATCGATATGATGGGTTTCTTGTCGCCGAAGAGCTGCTTGAACTTGGACATTCCGTGCCTTTCTTTCTTGGTTTGGGCCCTCCCCTCAGACGAGGGTGATGGCCGGTATCAGTGCCCGATAGGATGCGATGACGTCCGTGCCGCCCCTGTCGGTAATCAGTTCGTCCACGGCTTCGAGCCCACAGACTTGCGCAAAAGCGCGCTTGCCGAATTTGCTGTGGTCGGTGATGACGACAACGCGCTTCGATCGCTCCATGGCGATCCGCTTTGTTTCGGCTTCCTCGAAGGTAGCGGTGGTGACGCCCTCGTGGTCCACCGCATCTGCGGCAAGAAAGCAGATATCTGCCTTGATGCTGGACAGCGCATCCTTCGACCAGTTTCCAACGAGGCTGAAATAGCCATTCCGAACGCGCCCACCGACAATATGCACCTCGGTAGCGCCGATCGATGCAGCCTCAGCGACCTTGAGGTCGATCGCCACCACAGTCACTCGCCGACCGGCAAGCGCATGCGCGGTCGCAAGCGCCGTTGTGCCGGAATCCAGAAGCACAACCTGACCGTCGAGCACCTTGCTGGCAGCCACCTGGCCAATACGTTGTTTCAGGCTTTGGTTCTGACGGAGCTTTTCAAGGAAAAGCGGCTCTGTTCCATCCTCACCCACACCGCGCGCGACAACGCCACCATGGGTTCGCGTCACCACGCCCGCTTGCTCCAGAACCACAAGGTCACGCCGGACAGTAGGGAGTGAAATGCCGAGAATCTCGGACAGATCCGCATTGCTCACGCGCTTGCGCTCGACAATGACGTCGATCATCTGCTGCTGACGCTTTTGCGGAAACCGATGTTGCATCTTATCCTCCCACTATGATCGTTAATGATCGATTTGATCGAGTCAATAGATAAACTTCACTTTTCGCTCCGATAATGCGAAGCGGCTGCTTACGAGCACCTGATATCGCAGTCTTTCCGGGACGGGGATCGATTTGCCGTAAGGAACTACACGCTGCTCAGCAAAGAGCAGGGATCACCTCGCGGTCGCAAGTTGGCGCGAGAAGCGGGTTGCCGCCAGGACTTTCAGGCATCAGCCTGACGAAAGCGCCCGCGTTGCTGCAGTGGCCAGCATCTACACAGGAAAATCGCGCTCCCGGACAATCCACCGCCGGTCAACGGCGCAGCCACGTCCTCGCCAATCCGAAAGGGATGCACGCGGATCGTGACTGCATGGATTTTTGAGACCAGAGGTGAAATTGCCCGTGCGCCGGGCAGCTTAACCCCGGCTCAGGCTCAACCGGGAAGGCAGTACAACTCGATATGGGATGGGTGAACCCGGTCGACATGGACCCGGTTGCGGGCGGTGTTCATGGTGCGTGAAGTGCCCTCGGGAGCCCCCGTATTCGGGTTCACATCATACTTCGGGAAGTTCGAAGACGAGATGTCGAGCCTTATTCTATGCCCCTTGCAGAACCGGTTTGCGGTGGCGAAAGGTGTTATTTCGATCTCGAAAATACCCTCGTCCGGAGAGACGAGTTCCGGCTCTTCAAACGACTTGCGATAACGCACCCGGAATATTCCGTCGGTGATGTTCAGGGCATAGCCGCGGGGATAATCCTCCGAGGGCGGATACACATCCACCAGCTTCGCCGTGAAATCGGTATCCGGCGCATCCGTGGAAACATGAAGCCGAACCGTGACGGGACCGGCGATTGCCAGATCCTCCTTGAGAGGCTCTGTCTCGAAAGACAGAATATCCTTCCGTGCGTTCAGCGGCATACCCGGGTGCTTGCACCCGAAGAACTCGGGTTGCTCGACTTGGTTGAAACCACCTCCCGTAAAGATCGGTTCGCCGGAGGTTAATGAGCCGCCAATGGTGGGAACAGGGTCGCGCGGGTCGTAATCATATTCGAGCCACTGCCCCTCCCCCGCCGGCATATCATCCGAGAGCAGCATGTCCGGATGCATGTAGAAGCGGCGCGGTTTGGCTTCCGGTGGAGGCCAGTCGGTGCTACGCCGCCATTCGCCACCGTGCATCATGTGCCCGGCGGGGGTTTTTGCCCCGCCACCCCCGCCCATCAGGAAATAATGGACAGGCGTATCCAACGCTGTGTCAGGGTCTTCATTCTGCTTGAGCCACCGGTCAAACCAGCGGAGGCGAAAAGTCAGCCAATCCGTATCGACATGACCGTCGAAAGGTGCAGCGGGGCCGAAATCGACATCGCCGAAAATCCGCTTCGACCGGTTGCCATGCGTCCAGCACCCCATGATCAGGATCAGCGGTCGATCAGGCTTTTTCAAACCCGCATAGTTTTCCAGCGTCGTATGAACATAAGCGTCATACCAACTGGACATGAGGATGGTCGGGACACTCTCCATCTGGTCATAGAAGCCGGCCGCCCAGATTCCGACCTTTTTCCAGAAGTCGTCGAAGCGCCCCTTCTGCCACTGGTCGAGCAGATAGGTCTCATAATCAGGATCCCACTTCACGGGGCTACGTCCCCGTGTCCAGGGCATTTGAGCGAACCAGCCGCGAAGATCTTCGGCTTCGATCGCAGCCCTGATGCGGGCATCCTTCAGTGCCAGCGGCGCTTCCATTGCTCGGTTATAAGCCCAGGTAGCCTGCTTGAGTTCGAACGCGCCTCCCTGGCGGATACCGCAGGTGAAGGCGTTCGAAAACCCGCCGGAATCGATTGCCATGCAGGCAAGTCCTGGAGGGTTTAGACACGCCATCGCCAACTGCGTGTGCGCGTCGTAGGACAGCCCCATCGTCCCGATACGCGAATTGTTCCACGGTTGCGCCTCGATCCAGACCATGGAATCGAACCCGTCTTCGCCCTCGTTCAGATATTTGGTGAACGTACCTTCGGAACCATATCGCCCACGGCAATCCTGCCAGATGACGATATAGCCCTCGCGCACAAGGCGAACCGCCAGCTCAGGCCGCGTTGCCGGCTCCGGATTGTTCAAGGTCAGCTCGGTCCGTGGTGTCCCGCACTTGTCATAGGGAGTGCGCTCAAAGACGACCGGCAGGGGCTCGTCCACAGGCACCCCATCCCGGGCAGGACGATAAATGTCTGTGGCCAACCTGACGCCATCGCGCATCGGGATCATGACATCCCGGTGAACGACCACATCATCATAAAGGGCGATATACGGCGTCAGGTCGGCCATCAGGTCAGTCCGTCTTCTTTACGTCTTGGGCGAGCGTGTACTCCGACAGGCCGCCATTGATGGTGATGCCCTCACGCGCACCCCAGAACACTTTTTGCCAGTAGAGTGGGACGATGGGCGTCTGCGCGAAGGCTATGCGTGTTGCCTCAGCGAGCAGTTCGTTCCGCTTTTCGGGGTCGAATTCCTGCAAGGCGACAGACAACGCCTTATCGAATTCTTCGCTTGAGAACCGGACACGGTTGAACGCTCCGGTGCCCGCCTCCTTGTCATAGGTCTGGATCAGGCTGGAAAGGTTGGGAGCCGATGTCGGCGTGGAAGACCCCAAAGAGAAGACAAACGCGCCGTAATCGCCTGCGCTCGCCGCCTTCGAATAGACATTGTATGGCAGGGCCTCCACTCCCATCACCTTCAGCCCGCCACGGGTGAGCATCTGCCCGAGAGCCTGAACAAGGTCGCCATCGCCGGGGAAGCGGTTGTTGGAGGAATAAAGCTTCAGCCCAAAGCCATCCGGATAGCCGGCCTCGGTAAGAAGCTCCTTTGCCTTGTTGATATCCACTTGGTCTGGGCCGAGATCTTCAGCGTGTCCGCCCAGCACGGATGGCACGAGCTGACCTGCAGGCACACCCGCACCACCCAGGATGCGGTCGACAACCAGTTGCCTGTCGATCATCAAGGAAATCGCCTTGCGCACACGCGCATCGCGGAAAGGATTTTCTTCAAGAGGTTTGCCATCAAGATCGAATACGCCCGGCGCCTGGGCGAAACGCTGCGAGAGGCCGAGATAGATCACGCGACCCGATGCAGCCGAAACCACATTGATACCGTCCTGGCTTTCAAGACGCGCAACGTCGGCCGGCGGTACCGCATCGATGAGATCGACCGATCCGGAGAGCAATGCCGCAACACGTGCGGCATCGTTGGAGATGAAGCGGACCTCGACCTCCTTGAAGTCCGGTTGCTCACCCCAATAGCCATCAAACGCTTCGATCGTGAGGCTCTCGCCGGGTTTGAAGGAGACAAACTTGTAGGGACCTGTACCGACCGTCGCATCGCCGGAATTGAAATCTTCGGAAGTTTTGCCCTCGGCGGCCGCCTTCGAGATGATGAAGACACGGCCGATGTCCTCGATAAGGGCCGGTGCCGGCTCCTTCGTCGTGATACGAACGGTCAGGTCGTCGACCTTCTCCATGCTGTCGATGGATGAAACCATGTCGGAGAAAGGAGCCGGGCTGTTTGGGACCTCGTCAGTCCGCTCCAGCGAGAAGATCACATCGTCAGCCGTCATGGTCGATCCGTCGTGAAACTTCACGCCGTCTCGCAGCTTGATATCCCAGGTGGTGTCGTCGACCGCTGTCCACTCGGTCGCCAGGCCCGGGCTGATTTGCAGGTTCGCATCCTGCTCGATCAGGCGACCGAACATGAGTTGTGCCGTGCCCTGGTTGTTGCCTGTTCGTGAGAATTGCGGATCGATAGAGGACGGTTCGGCAGCCCGTCCGATGGTCAGATCTGCGGCAAGCGCAGGCATCGCAACAGACACCAGCAGCGCCGCCATGGCTCCGATACTATAGCGTTTCATCGGTATTCTCCCTCCGGGGTGGTTGTTGTTGTGGTGGCAGGTCATTGAGATGGCACGCGCTTTCGTGGCCGTCATGGACGTTGCGCAAGGCTGGGCGCTCCACACGGCAACGATCGAAAGCATGAGGACATCTCGGGTGAAAATGGCATCCCTTAGGCGGGTTGACCGGCGACGGTATCTCACCACGAATGGTTGAAAAGCGCCTGTTGCGCCGATCGATGCGCGGAATCTCATCCAGCAAGGCACGGGTGTAGGGATGATTGGGGTGGTCGAAGATGCGGTCGACGGGCGCCGATTCCACGACACGCCCCAAATACATGATGACCACGCGGTCGCTGATATGTTGAACCACCGAGAGATCATGACTGATGAAGAGAAGCGTCAGGCCGAGACGCTGGCGCAGCTCCATGAAAAGATTGATGATCTGCGCTTGAATAGAAACATCGAGCGCCGCAATGCTCTCATCACAGACCAGAAAGTCGGGATTGACTGCCAACGCTCTGGCGATCCCGATGCGCTGTCGTTGTCCGCCGGAAAACTGGTGTGGAAAGCGCTGCGCCATCTCCGGCTGAAGCCCGACGGTTTCAAGCAGCTCGGCCACCAGTTTTGTCTGCCCGGCCTTGTCCACCAGCCCGTGAAAACGCGGTGCTTCTCCTATGATATCGCCCACGCGCCTTCTGGGATTGAGCGACGACATGGGATCTTGAAAAATGATCTGGGTGCGCAGGCGCAAGGCCCGTCTCCGGCGCCCCTTGAGGGTAGAGATATCTTCACCGTCGCGAAGGACCGTTCCCTCGGTGGCGGGGAGCATCCCCGCGATGATGCGGCCGAGGGTGGATTTCCCGCAACCGCTCTCCCCGACAAGCCCAACCACTTCGCCGCGCCGGATCTCCAGATTGACGCCGTCGAGTGCATGAACGACCGCCGGGGCCGACATGGCGCCAAGCGCGATGGCGGCCCGTTCGGCAAAGTCGGTATTCTTTTGAAACCGTTTGCTGATGTTGACTGCCTGGGCGAGCGGCGGTTCGCGGCGGTTCATGTTTCGGCTCCAAGCGGGTGAAAACAACGCCACTCATGGCCGTGATGTGCAGAAATATCTGGTGCCACGAGACAGGCTTCCGTTGCGCGCGCGCAGCGCGGCCGGAAAGAGCATCCCTCAGGTCGTTTGAGTGGAGACGGGGCAGAGCCGGGAATCTGATGCAGCGGCACGCCACGCCTGTTGGCCATCGGCGTGGAGGCGATAAGCCCTTGCGTATAGGGGTGACGCGAGTGGTCGAGAACCTGATCGACCGGGCCCTGCTCCACGATCCTCCCCGCATACATGACCGCCACTTTGTGCGCGAGCCCCGCGACCACACCCAGATCGTGACTGATCCAGATAAGCCCCATGCCCAGCTCGAGGCAGAGTTGCTGAACCTGGGCAAGGATCTGGCTCTGGATTGTGACATCCAGCGCGGTCGTTGGTTCATCAGCAATAATCAGGTCCGGCCCATGCAGCAGGGCAATGGCAATGGCCACACGCTGGCGCATGCCACCGGAAAACTCGTGCGGATAAGCATCCAGACGCTCTTCGGGGGAAGGAATGCCCACCTTGCCAAGCGCATCGCGCGAACGCTGCCGCGCCTCGCTCCGGGATACATTGGCGTGAGCCTGGACGGTCTCCATCATCTGGGTGCCGATGCTCAAGACCGGGTTCAAGGTCATCATCGGATCCTGAAAGATCATGGCGATGCGGTTGCCGCGGATCTGACGCTTTCGCGTCGCGTCGAGCGAAAGGAGATCTTCACCCTTGAAGCGGACAGAACCGCCGACAACCTCACCAGGCGGATCCAGCAGACCAAGCAGCGAGAACCCGGTGATCGACTTTCCAGAACCACTCTCGCCCACAAGGCCGAGAACCTCTCCCGAAGCGACGGTGAAGGAGACCCCATCGACTGCTTTGACGAGACCGGCCGGCGTGGCGAAATGTGTCTGAAGATTTTCGACTTCGAGCAGCGGAAGGGTCATTGAACCAGCCTCGGGTTGAGGGTTTCACGAAGGCGGTCGCCGACAAGATTGATGCTGAACACGAGGAGCAGAAGGAGAAGCCCTGGAAAGACGCTCATCCAGTAAACACCGGCAAGCAGAACCTGATAGCCATTGGCGATCAGCAGACCGAGGGAGGGCTCGGTGATCGGAAGGCCGATCCCCAGAAAGCTGAGCGTTGCCTCCGCGGCGATGGCGCTCGCCACCTGGATGGTCGCGATCACGATAAGCGGCGGAAGACAGTTCGGCAGGATCTGAGCGAACAGAATGCGCGGCGCCGACAACCCGAGGCAGCGTGCCGCTTCGACATAGTCGCGGCTGGATTCCACGAGTGCGGCGGCCCGGACCGCGCGGGCGAAATATGCCCATTGCACAAAGACAAGCGCCAGAATGACCTTCCAGGTCCCCTGACCGAAAACCACCAGGATCATCAAGGCGACAAGAATGGTGGGAAAGCCCAGCATCAGGTCGACGAAGCGCATGATGAAACTGTCCAGGCGCCCGCCGGAATATGCCGCGACAAGGCCCAGGGACGTTCCTACAGCCAAAGCGAAAAAACCCGAAATAAGGCCGACGCCAAGGCTCGTGCGCAGGCCATACATCATGGCCGAGAGCATGTCGCGGCCTTGCGTGTCAGTGCCCAGCCAATAGGTGATTCCGGTGGAGCCCTCGCTTAGCGGCGGCAGCTTGCTGTCGAAAAAATCGATCTGGGCCAGATCGTAGGGATTTTGCGGCGCAAGCAACGGAGCAAACACAGCCGCAGCAACAAGCAAAAGGCACACGATAAGCGCGGCCGTCGCCTTCGGGCTCTGCAATATTCCCCTTATGGCGCGTGCAAACAGGCTTTGCCCGCGAAGATAGGATGCGGCCTCGCTCATTGTGCACTCACCCGGATGCGCGGGTCGAGCAGGGAGTACAAGGCGTCGACGCAGAAATTGATGACGATGAACATGGTCACCACGATGAGGATGTATGAAACGATGATGGGACGATCGAGCGCGTTGATCGAATCGATGATCAACTTGCCGATGCCCGGCCATGCGAAGATGGTCTCCGTCACGACAGCAAAGGCGACAAGCGAGCCGAATTCGATGCCAATCACGGTGACGATGGGGATCAGGATGTTTTTCATCACATGGACGAAGAGAATGCGGGGAGAGGATATGCCACGCGCCCTGGCAAACTTGATGAAGTCGAGCGGCATGGTTTCCTGAACACCGGTGCGCGTCAGGCGAATGACGAGAGCCGTCTGCGCAAGCGCCAGATTGATGGCAGGGAGAAGGAGGTGCTTGAGCCCGTCCCAGGTGGCAAAACTCGTCTCGATGCCCAATATCGTGCCGGTTTCGCCACGGCCGGTGGAAGGCAACCATCCGAGCGTGACGGAAAAGATCATGATCAGCATCATGCCTTGCCAGAAATTGGGCAGGGAAAATCCCAGTATCGAGCCCGTCATGATCGTTTCGTCGGTAGCCGACCCTGCCCTCACACCGGCCCAAAGTCCCAACGGTATGCCGATGACAAGTGAGATGACCAGTGCAGTGAATGTCAGCTCCAGCGTTGCGGGAAGTCGCTCCAGAATGACTTCCGTCGCCGGGCGGTTGTAGACGAATGAGCGACCGAAGTTGCCTTGCAGAGCGTCTGTGACGAAACCCAGATACTGAACCGGCAGTGGGTCATTGAGCCCGAGCGATTCGGCGACCTGTTCGCGCTCCGCCATCGAAGCATCCGCCGGCAGCAAAATCTCCAAGGGATCGCCAATCGCAAAAACGCCGGTGAAAACGATGACCGAGGTGACGATTAGCACGATCACCGCCTGCACCAGTCTGCGTATTAAAAAGGCCGTCATCCAGTCCCCCAAAACGCACCCCGACGATGATGCGTCCCATTGTTTTTTTGAACATTTGCACCCCTCGCGAAGATGATGCAATAATATGATGAAAATTGCTTGATCGATGAAAATTACGCATAGGAAAGATGAATGCGGCTCGCTCTTCTTCAGACTTTTCAGGCGATCATCGAGACGGGCACGACCCAGGGGGCCGCAGACAAGCTTGGGCTTTCCCAGTCAGCGGTGAGCCGGCGGCTTACGCAATTGGAAGAGACGTTGCGCATCAAACTGTTCATCCGGGAGAAAACCCGGTTGATCCCGACCCGTGACAGCAAGATCCTGCAGGCGCAGATGCAGCTCCTGCTACAGCGCAACGAAAAGCTCCTGGCGCTGGCGGAAGAACTTCGGCAGGGCAATTCGCCGGCGATCAGACTGCGCGTCGCCTTCCCGGCCAGCTTAACGCTTTCCATCGTCCCGGCGATCATCAAGCAATTTCTGAAAAGGTCCCCCACGGTCCAGGTGGAGTTGCACAGCGGCTCCTATGACACGATCGAGCGCATGCTCTTGGATGAGCGTGCAGAGCTGGGCTTCCTGCGGATGCCGGTCGAGAGAGCCGGCCTTCTGGAAACGCCCTTGGTTAGTGTGAACACGGTATGCGTCATGCCTCAGGACCACCCGCTGACACAAAGGGATGTGATCGACATCCGGGACCTGGTCGATGAGCCGATGATACTTCTGGGGCGGATGCGGGCGCCCAGGCACGAGATCGATGCGCTCTTCTCGCAATTTCGCATCCGTCCCAAGGTGAGATTGGAAACGCATTCGGTGCTTTCCGCCTGCGGGATGGCAGCGTCCGGCCTCGGAATCACCCTGGTCAATGAACTTATGGCCCGTGACTACGCGCACATGCCGGTTGCAGTCAGGCCGCTGAGCCAGAAGATCACCCATTCATTTGCGATGGCTCACCCGACAGATCTGCCTCTCGGTGAGGCTGCCAGCATTTTCATGGAGACGACCGCAGAGTTTCTTCGTACACATTTCCGGCAGTTCGGCAGCCCTCCGGCAATCCCGGTTTCGGATGGCGAAGCCGCATTTCCGTGAGTGCTGTGTGATTTTCTAAAGAAAAAGCTCAATGGGCCCGTTCAGGCCGACACATCCCAGCCTGAAATTTGCGTCCCTCTAGACATAACACGGGCCCTCGATCAGCGGATGCCTGGCGAGAAACTCCTCGTCGATGTCGACGCCCAAACCGGCTCCGGTTTTGGGCCTCACGCAACCCTCCCCGTCAAGCGTGTATGGCGCACCGCAGACCTCGTCGCGGAACGGATTGTGATGCGCCAGGTCCGCTTCAAAATATCCGGGATTATCGACAGAAGCCAGCAAGTGAATTGTGGCGATCATGTTGATCCCGGTTGCCGAAGTGTGCGGATTGAAGCTCATTTTCCAGGCAGAGCACAGGGTAGCGATCTTTGCGCATTCGCTCAGCCCCCCTGCCTTGGAAAGGTCGGGCTGCGCGAAGGTCACGGCCCGGTCTTCAATCATGCGGGTGAAATCATATCGGGTAAAATGGTTTTCCCCGGCAGCCAACGGAACGCGGCCCAGCTCTTTTGCGAGTTGGTATTCGCGATAATCGTGTGGCGGGAATGGCTCTTCCAGCCAACCCACACCAAGCTCTTCAAAGGCAGGCATGACCTGTCTGACATCTTCAAGGCGATAGCCCGTGTTGGCGTCGACCAGAATGTCGACATCGTTTCCCACGGTCTCCCGCACGGCCCGAACCCGGGCGATATCGATGCGAACGGCATCGCCCACCCGCAGTTTCAGCGCGCGGTAGCCCTGCTCCACATAGGACTGCGCCTCCTCTGCCAGCGCCTCTGGCGGTTGCCAGCCCAGTGAAATTCCACCGCCATACGCCTTGACCGGCCGGTCAGCGCCACCCAACAGCTGGTAGATCGGCCAGCCCGCCGCTTTGCCCCGGATATCCCAAAGTGCGATATCAATGCCGGAAAGGGCCATTGCCGCAGCCGCTCCCATGCCGTGGCTGGACAACTGCATCTTGTAGACTTTCGCCCAGATGCCCGACACGTCGAGCGGATCCATGCCAACGACGAGCTCGGACATTGTGGTGTCGATCAGCTTTGCGATCGCACCGGGGCACCGGCCATGATGCGCCTCGCCCCATCCAACAATCCCTTCATCGGTAAAGACCTTGACCAGAACCGCATCGCGCTTGACGGCACGTCCGATACCCAGCCTGACATTCTTCCCCTCCGGAACACGAAAGGAGATCGGCACTGCCTTGATTTCAGTGATACGCATGGCGCTACTTCTCTCCTCTGGGAGCGTTCTTCCCTGCATCCCTGCTTTCGGGATTGACGAAATTGACGGGTGTCTCACCCAAAAGGATGCGTCGCATCTCTTCGGCGGCCCCCACGCTCATTGCCCGCATGCTTGTGGCTGTGATCGCCGCCACATGCGGTGAGAGCAACAGGTTGGGACAATCCAGAAGGGGATCATTGTCCGGCAAGGGTTGCCGTTCGAAAACATCGAGGGCCGCGCCGGCAATGCGGTTCTGGCGCAGCGCGTCCATCAACGCCTCTGTTTCCACAACAGCTCCACGAGAAACGTTTATGAGCACCGATGTCGGCTTCATGCTCGAGATGCGTCGGCCATTGGCAAGGCCCCGCGTTTCCTCCGTAAGCGCACAGCTGAGCACAACCACGTCAGCTTCGGAGAAAAGCCGGTCCAATTCCACTTCTTCCACGAAGCGCGGCATGTGGCCCGAACGGCGGGACGAACCAATCACACGCATCCCAAAACCGTTCGCAGCGATATGGGCAATGCGGGAGCCGACCGCGCCAACGCCGACGATCCCCATCGTGCCGGAGCTGATCTCTTCGGTCTCATCCGCAATCGCTCTTGCTTCGGCCCAGCCTCTGGCTCTCAACGTTGTGTCAAACCGGGCATGATCCCGCTTCAGGCGCAACAGCGATGCAAAGACAAATTCGGCTACGGCATTGGTGTTGGTGCCCGGCAGGTTGGCCACGGCCACACCGTGTCTGGTGGCGCTCGAAACCGGAATGAAATCCAGTCCGACACCATGCCTGACCATGCCTTTCACGCGCGGTGCGTGATCGAGAATATCCTCTGGCAATTTCGCCCGGACGATTATGCCGTCGGCATCGCGCGCCATGCGACGCAGGGTCTCGGGTGTGGTGTCCGGCGCAACGACAAGGGTCGCCACGTCCTTCAGAATGGCTTCGCCATCCGGATGAATGGGATTGGTCAATAGCACCGATTGATCAGCCATGAATGGTATCCTCGCCTATGATCGGATTGGTCAGGCGTCCCAACCCTTCGATCTCAACCGTCATGACACTTCCTGCCTTGAGCCACGAAGGCGGTGATTTCATCGCCGCCACACCGGCCGGCGTGCCAGTTGCGATGACAGTTCCAGGAACCAGTGGAGCTTCCTGCGAAATCCGGGAAATCAGGTCGGCAATTCCGAAGATGAGGTCCGAGATTGACCCGTCCTGCTGTCTATCGTCATCGATGGACAGGGTAATGCGATGCTCACCGGCTGGATCGAAAGCGTCCGGCGTCACAAGCCAGGGCCCCATCGGCCCGAAAGTGGAAAAGTTCTTGCCCCGCTCGAAATTGCCGTCCGCCTTGATGATTTCGCTGGCGCTGACATCGTTGAACAAGGTGTATCCGGCGACATGGCTCATGGCGGCTTCGGGAGAAATCCGGTGGCCGCGCTTTGCAATCACCACCGCCAGCTCCGCCTCGTAAGTGACACCGCCCACATCGGCAGGCAACAGAACCGGCGCATCCGGCCCGATGATCGTACGCTGCAACTTGTCAAACAGCACCGGCGCTTCGGGAATAGGCAGCCCCCTCTCTCTGACGGCACAGTGATAATTGTGCGCAGCGCCGACGACCCGGGGCGGGTTGGGCAAGGGTGCGAGCAAACGCACACGCTCCACCGGCACCATTGCGTCCTCCGGCAGTGTCGCCGGATCTGGCATCCGCCGCGAAATCTCCATCAATCCGGCTTCGATCATCGCCAGAAGGTCGGCCGGCGTACCCGCCAGACAGTCCGCGAAGCTGGGATGGGCCAGATCGAGCACCTTCTCTCCATCGCCCGCAGCGACGAGAACACCGGCGCGTGCTCCGGCGTCACTCTCGAACGTCACGAACCGCATCAGGCCACCCTGTATTTCGCGATGATTTCCCGATCGATCTCGATACCCAACCCGGGGCCCTGAGGCACCGGGACGAAGCCGTCTTTCTGCACGATCGGATCAACGGCAAGAAAGTCGCGGAACGGGTTTTCTTCCTGCTCGAATTCCAGCAACACGGGTTGGGGCACCAGACATGGAGGTTGATCGGGCAGCGACGCGAGGAAGTGGATGGTGGCGGAAAGGCCGACCGCCGAGCCCCAGGCATGCGGCACGCATTCCACCCCGTGTGCAGAGGCCAGCGCAGCGATCTTCTTGCACTCGGTTAGCCCCCCGGCGGCGCACACATCCGGCTGCACGATGTCCATTGCCTTGCGCACGATCTTGTCACGAAAGCCCCAGCGGGTGAAGTCGTTCTCACCGCCCGCAACTGCCATGTCGAGCGCGCGCGACACCTCGATATAGCCATCGACGTCTTCAGGAGAGATCGGCTCTTCAAACCAATCGATATCGAATGCTTCGAGCATCCGTCCCAGACGAATGGCATTGGGCACAGAATAGCAGTGGTTCGCATCCACCATGAGGCGAATGTCGGGCCCGATCGCATCGCGCACCGCAGCCACTCTCTGAATATCTTTCTTGTGCGAGCCGAGGCCTATCTTCATCTTGATCGCGCGAAAGCCCTCGGCAACGAATTTTTCCGCTTCCTCGACCGACTCTTCGATCACCTTGTCCATATCGATGAAATAAAGGCCGGTCGCATAGGCTTGGACCTGGGTCCGGAACGCACCGCCGATGAGTTTGTGAACAGGTTTGCCGCAGACTTTGCCGATGATGTCCCAGAGGGCAATATCAATGCCGCTGATCGCGGCGATGGCCATCCCGGTTTGGCCATAATCCTTGATGCGGTTGTAAAGATGCTCCCAGATGACTTCGACATCGAAAGGGTCTCGACCGATGATCTGGCTGCCGAGTTGGGTTTCGATGAAGGAACGGGCCACCGCGGAAGGGCCATAGCATTCGCCCCAACCCACAACACCGTCATCCGTCTCGATCTCCACCAGGCACGTATTGCGGGTGGTGTAGAGCCAGCCCCTTGAGGAGGTGAAGGGCCGCTCGACCGGTGCGCTCAACCAATGACACGTGACTTTCTTGATCTTCACTCTTCACTCCTCAGTTTGTATCGGTGGCAGAGGCTGAACGGTCAGCGCGCATCTGCCTGAGTTTCATGATGGATGGCAGGACAAGAACGGCGATCGCCAGACAAACCAGCACCGCCGAAACAGGGCGCGTGAGAAAGGTCGTCCAGTCGCCACCGCTGATAACCAGGGCCCGCCGCGTTTCACTTTCAAGCAAGGGCCCAAGGATCACTCCGATCACCATCGGATAGACGGGAATGGTCGCCAGCGTGGCAAAGAAGCCGAAGACGCCCAGCCCAAGCATGATGACGACATCAAACCAGCTGTTGGACAGGGAATAGGTGCCAACGACCGCCAGCACGAAGAGTGCCGGCGCCAAGAGATGTTTGGGTACATCCAGAACCTTGACGAAAAAACGAAATCCGATTGCGCCCACGACAATGATCGCCAGATTGGCCAGAAGCACGGCTGCCAGAATGTTCCAGACAATGTCGCCGCTGGTCTCGAACAGCCGGGGACCTGGCTGCAGGCCGTGGATCATCAGTCCACCCAACAGCATGGCGGTCACGGTGTCGCCGGGAATGCCGAGGGTGAGAAGCGGAATGAGCGCGCCGCCGGTGACGCCATTGTTGGCGCTTTCCGATGCGACCACGCCTCCCGGCGCACCCTTGCCGTATTCAGCCTGATTGCCGGAAAAACGCCTTGCCTGATCATATGCGATAAGCGCGCCCACACTGCCACCCAAAGCAGGGATGATGCCAGTCGCCACCCCGATGATGGATGAACGAAGCATGTTGATCGCCTGGCCCGCGAACGCCTTGATCGTGGGAAACATGCCTTTCAGGGACCGCGGAGCCACCACCTGCGCATCGCGCTGGAAAAGCGTTGCCATCAATTCGGGTATGACCAGCAAACCGATCAGCGCGGGCATGATGCCGATGCCGCGCGTCAACTGAAGACTGTCAAACGTCCAGCGCCCCTCACCGGTGATCTGATCGAAGCCGACGACCGAAAGCCCAAGACCGATGACGGTGGCGAGGACGCCCTTCACGAGTGGTGCGGAAACCACCGAGGAAATGATGGCAAGTCCGAGAAATGCGACCGCCGCGTATTCGGCGGAGCCAAGCTTCAACGCAAGGCGCGCCAGGGCAGGCGCCAGCGAGACGAGAGCCAACCAGGCGACGATCCCGCCCACCACAGAGGAGACAAGCGCCCAGCCATAGGCTTCCACCGCACGTCCGTTGCGCGTCATGGGATACCCGTCGATGGTCGTCACGACGGCGGAGGGGGTACCGGGAATGTTGATGAGGATAGCGGGAATGGCACCACCAGCCATGGACCCGCAATAAAGCGCGATCATCATGCTGATGGCCATGTCGGCTGGCAATGGAAAGGTAAGCGGAATGAAAAGTGCCACGCCCATCGTTGCCGTAAGGCCCGGGGTCGCGCCGAAGGTGAAACCCACCATCACCCCCACCAGGATCAGTGCGAGCGAAGCGGGGCTGGAAAACTCGTTGCTGAACGCAACTGCAAGATTCGTCAGAATGTCCATGGGGCCTACCGCAACGGCACTTTGAGTACGTATGTGAACACAAGCCACACACCCAGTGAGAATAAAACGGAGGTGAGACCTATAATCGCGAGGCCCTTCGGCGCGCGAGCGGCTGGCGGCGCCACGATAAGGCTCACGAGAGCCACGAACACCATGGTGATGAGCGGAAAGGGTAGCGGACGCCAGGCAAAGACGTAGAGGGCAAGCAATGCGAGAACCCCACCCCCCACCTTGAGAACCTGATCTGGGGAAGCAAAGGGCTCTTCCTGCTGGCTGGCATCGCTGCGGGTCACCCACCATCGCCTAAGGTCGCTGACCGCTGAAATGACAGCCAACACTGCCACCACCACGACCACGAACTGAGGCAAGGCGCCTGCGTGCAGACCGCCACGGGGCCCAAGACCCGTGAGCTCGAAGGCTGGTCCGGCCAGAACGACCGAAAGTCCCAGCAAAAAGGCGCTGACCCCAAGGCTGGCGACAAGGTGCAATGTTGGCATGGTCACGCTCCCCAGGCGTCAGACCTCAGATATCCGAGGCCCGACACGAGGTTTCTGAAGACGATTACTGTGAGAAAATCTGGCTTGCGACTTCAGCGATTGCGCCTGCAACCCCATCCACTTCCGCATCCAGCTCATCGCCCCGGATAGGATCGATGACGAAGCCGTTCTTGGCGGCGAACTCCTTGAACTTGTCGCTCGTCAAAGCTGCTTCGAAAATGTCCGCCATTTTCTCTTCCACGGCCGGATCAAGGCCGGCGGGTGCCTGAATATAGGCCATTTGCACCACGGGGCCATAAGGGAACACATCGACGCCGGCCTCGGCAAAGGTGGGAACGTCAGGCAGAACGTCGAGCCGCTCCTTGGAGAACGCGCCCAGCGCCTTGAGCTCACCGGCCTTGATCTGCTCGATGGTTTCGGACGGTTTGAGCACACCGGCATCGACCTGATTGCCCATCAATTCAGCCACGACACGAGACCCGCCGGGGAACGGAACATGGCGATATTCGACCCCTGCGCCGCGGGCGGTCATGGCTGCGAAAATATGGTTCAGATTGTTGGTGCCCGGGGTCCCGATCGAGACCTCGCCGGCATTCTCTTTCATGTGGGCGAGAAACGCATCGAGACTGTCATGCTCGCTGTTTCCCGGCACCACGAGAATCAGCGGATCGACCGACACGCGAATGATGTTGGTGAAATCGCTGTTCTTTAGCGGCGCCTTCTTCTGGGCGATGATTGCCAGTGTGGAGCTGGTGCCGTTGCCCATCGTGTAGCCGTCCGGCTGCGAGGTCGCGACCTCTCCCATACCGACTGCGCCGGTTCCTCCGGGGAGGTTTTCGATGACAACGGACATGCCCTGCTCTGCAAGGATCGGCTGCAGGAAGCGCGCCATGATGTCGTTGGAGCCCCCGGCATTCCAGGGAATGATCCACCGGACCTCCTTGGAGGGATAGTCCTGAGCAGCAGCAGGCGCCGCCCCGGCGGTGGCGATCGCTGCGGTGGCGATCGCTGCGGCAGCGGCAACAGACCAGACGGTTTTGGTAAACATGCATTTTCCTCCCTTTGTTGTTTGTTATAACAAGCATGATGTAATAAGTTTGTCAAACCGGAATCAACTCGTGTAGGCTCGCATCCGCGAGGAACGAAACCCATGGACCATATGCAGTGAAAACGTTCGAGAAAATTGAGACTGCCCCTCTCTGGAACCGGGTTCGGGGACAGATCAAGGACGCGCTGCTGGCTGGCCGGTTTGAACCGGGGCAGACCCTCACGCTTCGATCTTTGGCGGAAATGTTCGGCACGTCCGTCACGCCGGTACGCGACGCCATCAATCATCTGGTCGCCCAGGGTGTTCTAGAGGCAGGGCCAAGAAATGCTGCGGTGGTGCCGGATGTCGCGAGCGATCTCTTAAAGGAGATCATTTTCGTCCGTGCGGAGCTGGAAGGCCGCGCT
The DNA here is from genome assembly GCF_020833685.1 of Nitratireductor sp. B36. Classification (GTDB taxonomy): domain Bacteria; phylum Pseudomonadota; class Alphaproteobacteria; order Rhizobiales; family Rhizobiaceae; genus Nitratireductor. The sequence goes on along the minus strand of NZ_JACKZY010000003.1, from coordinate 485,290 downwards.
GCACGCGAAGCAGCGACCCGCAAATCACCTGAGCTGATTGCCGCGCTCAGCGCAAAGCTGGAGTCGATGCGAAGCCTGATCAGACAGCGTCAATTGGACACTTATCTCGACGTCCACCGCGACTTTCACTTCACGATCTACGAAAGCGCGGGCATCCCGTTGTTATATGAGATGATCGAGAACCTGTGGCTGCGCACCGGTCCTATCCTGACCTATGTCATCCCCGACTACGTGGTATCGCTGAGAGGCAGCGACCACCATCAGAAGATCGTGGCCGCAATCGAGGCCGGCGACGGGCCGACTGCGGAAGCGGAGATTGTCTCTGACATCGAGGAGGCAGCAAACTATCTGTTGAGCTGCGCCGACGAATACGGCCGGATCCGACGCGGCCAGAAGCTCGCGCACCACGCCGGATAATCGCGCCCGACACTACCCGTCTGGCACTGCCGCTTCACAGAAAACCCGGGGGGAGCAAAATAGCTATGGCGGAGAGGGAGGGATTCGAACCCCCGATACCCTTGCGAGTATGCCGCATTTCGAGTGCGGTGCTTTCAACCACTCAGCCACCTCTCCGCGAGATGCTGGTCTGCTGTTGCCAGCGCGGCGCACTAGATAACCGGTGATCGGTTTCGATACAAGGGCCAATCGAAGCCAATCTGCCGCATTTTTCCCGCCTCTGCTTGACCTTCCAGACCTCTTCCGTTATGGACACGCGACCTGCGGCGCGGGAAAACCCCTGCGCCGTTTGTTGTTTAACCATCCAGACTGGCAAAAAGACGGCAGGCCACAGGCTGTGGACCCAAGCCGGACCGGACACTGAAAGGCAAAAAGATGTTCGCAGTCATCAAGACCGGCGGTAAACAGTACCGCGTTTCCGCAAACGACCTGCTTCAGGTCGAGCGCGTCACCGGCGAGCCCGGTGAGATCATTCAGTTTGCAGACGTTCTGGCCGTTGGCGAAGGCGAGGACGTGACCATTGGCGCACCGCTCGTCGACGGGGCCAGCGTGGCCGCCGAAGTGGTCGAGCAGGGCCGCGGCAAGAAGGTCATCGCGTTCAAGAAGCGTCGCCGCCAGAATTCGCGCCGCAAGCGCGGCCATCGCCAGCTTCTGACCACCGTGCGGATCTCCGAGATCCTGACCGGCGGCGCGAAGCCCTCGAAGAAGGCCGCTGCGAAGCCGACTGCCAAGGCCGAGGAAAAGCCTGCCAAGAAGGAAGCTGCTCCGAAGAAGGAAGCCGCTCCCAAAAAGGCAGAGGCAAAGACGGAAGCGCCCGCTGCGGCTGCTCCGCTCTTCACCGCTCCGGCCGGCGAGCCCGACGATCTGACCAAGATCAAGGGCATCGGCCCGGTTGCAGCCGGCCAGCTCGCCGAGCAAGGCATCACCACCTACGCTCAGGTGGCCGCCCTCACCGACGAGGACGTGGTGCGCATCGACGAGGCCATGCCTTTCAGCGCCGACCAGATCAAGGACTGGCGCGAGCAGGCCAAGGAACTGGCGAAATAATCCTTCGCCAAAGGGTTGAAATTCAGCGCCTGACAGCGCATTAGGAATGCAAGCGCTCTCGACGGGCGCAAAGGAGCAAGATTATGGCACACAAAAAAGCTGGTGGTTCGTCGCGCAACGGTCGCGATTCCGAGTCCAAACGCCTTGGTGTGAAGAAGTTCGGCGGCGAGAAGGTTATCGCCGGCAACATCATTATCCGTCAGCGCGGCACGAAATGGCATCCCGGCGTCAATGTCGGCATGGGCAAGGATCATACGATTTTTGCGAAAGAGGCAGGTGCTGTCTCCTTCGCGAAAAAAGCCAATGGTCGAACCTACGTGTCCGTAAACCCGATTACGGAGGCAGCGGAGTAGCCGGTCCGCTTCACCAACACCGGCGACCCATCTCGGGGACCGGTGTCTGGACAGTCCGGAAATAGGTTCGAAAGGGGAGATGGGTCGCCATCTCCCCTTTCTTTTTGTCCGGAGGAAAAAGCGATGGTTGCCGAAAGTGAAGACATCGAGAGTGAAAGTCCCAGAGTTGAAATAGATTGCCCGGTTCTCGTCACCGAGCGCCTCGTTCTGCGCATCCCGCGCGACGATGACGTGACCGAACTGGTGGAACTCGCCAACAATCGGCGCCTGGCCGAAATGCTCGGCCGCATGCCCAATCCCTACCGCGTGAACGATGCGCACAGTTTCCTCAGCCGCATTCGCGCCGGCGAGATCAATGGCTGCACCTATGCGGTCACGCTGTCGGAAACCGGTGCCTTCATCGGCTGCGCCGGTCTGGAGAACCGCTCCAACGGGCTGGAAATCGGCTATTGGATCGGCGAACCCTATTGGGGCCGCGGATATGCCACAGAGGCAGCCCATGCCCTGGTCGATCTCGCCTTCCGCGCCACGGATATCGACCGGCTGAATGTGTCCTGCCGCGTCACCAACACCGCCTCGCGCCGCGTCATTCACAAATGCGGTTTTCAGTATGCCGGGCAGGGCATGATGGATTCGGTGGTTGCAGGCAAGGTGGCTGTCGAACGCTACCAGCTCGATCGCAGCACCTGGGTGAGCCTCAGAAGCTGGGGCGCCTGAATCGAAGGGAGAACAGACGGGCCTGAAACCCTGTCTGCTCTCGCACTTCGACGCATGATGCTGTAGACGGTTCTGCGCAACGTTACGGAAAGACGGTCAAACCCATGAAGTTTCTCGATCAGGCCAAGGTCTATATCCGCTCCGGCGATGGCGGCGCGGGCTCCGTTTCGTTCCGGCGCGAGAAATATATCGAGTTCGGCGGCCCTGACGGCGGCGATGGCGGGCGTGGCGGCGATGTCTGGGTCGAGGCCGTGCAGGGCCTGAACACGCTGATCGACTACCGCTATCAGCAGCACTTCAAGGCCAAGACCGGCGTGCACGGCATGGGCCGAAACCGCACCGGCGCCAAGGGCGAGGATGTTGTTCTCAAAGTACCCGTCGGCACGCAGATATACGAGGAAGACAACGAGACGCTCATTTGCGACCTGACCGAGATTGGCCAGCGCTTCAAGCTGGCCAGCGGCGGCAATGGCGGTTTCGGCAACCAGCATTTCAAATCCTCCACCAACCAGGCGCCGCGCCGTGCCAATCCCGGCTTGCCGGGAGAAGAGGCATGGATATGGCTGCGCCTGAAGCTCATCGCCGATGCCGGGCTCGTCGGTTTGCCCAATGCCGGCAAGTCCACATTCCTCGCCACGGTCACCGCGGCCAAGCCCAAGATCGCCGACTATCCCTTCACCACGCTGCACCCCAATCTGGGCGTGGTCCGCATCGACGCGCGCGAATTCGTCATGGCCGATATCCCCGGCCTCATCGAGGGCGCCCATGCGGGCGTTGGCATTGGCGACCGGTTTCTCGGTCATGTGGAGCGCACGCGCGTTCTGCTCCACCTCGTCTCAGCGCGCGAGGAAGATCCCGCCGCCGTCTACACCACCATTCGCGGTGAGCTTGCCGCCTATGGCCACGGCCTCACCGACAAGGCAGAGATCGTCGCACTCAGCCAGGTGGACCTTCTCGACGACGAAGCGCGGGCCGAAAAGCAGGCGGCCCTTGCAGAAGCCTGCGGAAAGCCCCCTCTCCTCCTCTCCTCCGCCACCGGCGAGGGCGTGCAGGACGTGCTGCGCGCGCTGATGAAGATCATCCAGGACGCGCGCGCCGAAGAAGAAGATGCAGACGCGGCTGACGACCGCTGGCAGAAATAGGCAAATCCCGCATGACCCGCCCCGCGCTCAGCAGTCACCGCCGCATCACCGTCAAGATCGGCTCCGCCCTTCTAGTGGACCGCAAGAAGGGCCTGAAGCGCGAATGGCTTTCCGCCCTGGTCGATGACATTGCCGCACTCAATGCCGATGGTGTCGAGGTGCTGGTGGTCTCTTCCGGAGCCATCGCGCTTGGCCGCACCATCCTCGGTATCGAGCGGCGCACGCTGAAGCTGGAAGAAAGCCAAGCCGCGGCTTCCGTGGGCCAGATCGCGCTCGCCGGCGCGTGGGATGAGGAGCTGCGCAAGCGCGGGCTGAAATCCGGCCAGATCCTCGTCACGCTCGGTGATACGGAAGAGCGCCGCCGCTATCTCAATGTACGCGCCACCGTTTCCACGCTTCTCAAGATGGGCGTCGTCCCCGTCATCAATGAGAATGACACGGTCGCAACCAGCGAAATCCGCTATGGCGACAATGATCGCCTCGCCGCCCGCATCGCCACCATGCTCGGTGCCGATCTTCTGGTCCTCCTCTCCGATGTCGACGGTCTCTATACGGCCCCGCCGGCAAGCGACCCCGATGCGCGTTTCATCCCCGTAGTCGACGCCATCACACCGGAGATCGAGGCCATGGCCGGCGCTGCGGCATCGGAACTGTCGCGCGGCGGCATGCGCACCAAGCTCGATGCAGGCCGCATTGCCACGGCGGCAGGAACCGCGATGGTGATCGCCTCGGGCACGCGCCTCAACCCACTTGCGGCAATCGACAATGGCGCCCGCTCCACCCTCTTCAGGGCGAGCGACACACCTGTGCGCGCCTACAAGACATGGATCGCCGGCCAGCTGGAGCCGGCAGGCACCATCACGGTCGATGCCGGCGCGGTTCTGGCGCTTGCGGCTGGAAACTCGCTCCTGCCCATCGGCGTCACCCAGGTTTCCGGCAGTTTCGCGCGCGGCGACACCGTGGCCATCCACGGGCCCGACGGGCGCGAGGTGGCGCGCGGGCTGGTTGCCTATGACGCTTCCGATGCCGTAAGAATCGCCGGACTGAAAAGCGGCGACATTGCCGAAGTGCTCGGATATGAAGCGCGCGCTGCCATGGTGCACCGCGACGATCTGGTGACGGCGCCCCATGCGCGGCACCAGCTGAAGGAAAAAGCGGAGGGCTGAATGCTGATGGAAAACAGGCAGGGCAGCGCGGACATTGCCGCGCTGATGAACGATCTGGGAGCGCGCGCCCGCGCTGCCGCAGGCCCGTTGTCCATTGCCACGCCACAGAGCAAAAACGCCGCACTGGAAGCCATGGCCGAAGCGCTGACGCGCAATGAAGCGGCGATCCTCGAGGCCAACCGCGAAGACATGGCGCGCGGCGAAGAGGCCGGCCTGTCGCCCGCCCTTCTCGACCGGCTTAAGCTCGATCCCGCGCGCATCGCCGGCATGGCGGAAGGCATCCGCGCCATCGCCGCGCTGAAAGACCCGATCGGCGATGTGATCGCCGCTTGGGAGCGTCCGAACGGTCTTCAGATCGAGCGCGTGCGCACACCGCTAGGCGTCATCGGTGTGATTTACGAAAGCCGCCCCAACGTGACCGCCGATGCAGGCGCACTCTGCCTCAAGGCCAGCAATGCGGTGATCCTGCGCGGTGGGTCCGATTCCGCCCGTTCATCTGCCGCCATCCATGCCTGCCTCGTCGAAGGACTTGAGAAGGCCGGCCTGCCGGCCGACGCCATCCAGCGCGTGCCGGTCACCGACCGCGCCGCCGTTGGCGAAATGCTGAAAGGCCTTGGCGGCAATGTCGACGTGATCGTCCCACGCGGCGGGCGCAGCCTCGTCGAGCGTGTGCAGAGCGATGCACGCGTCCCGGTCTTTTCCCATCTGGAAGGCATCTGCCACCTTTACCTCGACCGCTCGGCCGACACCGACATGGCGGTCTCCATCGCCGTCAATGCCAAGATGCGGCGCACCGGCATCTGTGGCGCCGCCGAAACCCTGCTCGTGGATCGGGAAGCAGCCGACCGGCTTCTGCTTCCGGTTCTCTCCGCCCTGAAAGAAGCCGGTTGCGCCATTCGCGGCGATGAAGAGGTCTGCGCCCGCTTCGCCTCGGCCGCGCCTGCCACAGACGAGGACTGGGGCACGGAATATCTCGATGCCATCATCTCGGTGAAGCTGGTCGACGGCGTGGATGAAGCGATCCGCCATATCGGCACATGGTCCTCGCACCACACCGAGGCCATCGTCGCGGAGGATGCGGCAGCCGTCGAGCGCTTCTTCAACGAGATCGATTCGGCCATTCTTCTGCACAATGCCTCCACCCAGTTCGCCGATGGCGGCGAATTCGGCATGGGCGCGGAGATCGGAATTGCCACCGGCAAGATGCATGCGCGCGGTCCGGTGGGCGTCGAACAGCTCACCTCGTTCAAATACCGCGTTCGCGGCTCCGGCCAGACACGACCGTGAACCCGGACAGTTTCATGCCTTCTCCCGCTTTGCCCCCATCCCTCCCGGCACACTATCTGCGTATGCCCCATGTGGAGCCGGGCATGGCGGTGGGGCTTTTCGGGGGGTCGTTCAACCCTCCCCATGCGGGTCACGCGCTGGTGGCCGAGATCGCCATGCGCAGGCTCAGGCTCGATCAGCTCTGGTGGATCGTCACGCCGGGAAACCCGCTCAAGAGCCATCGTGAACTTGCACCGCTTTCCGAACGGGTCGCACTTTCGGAGAAGTGCACCAGCGATCCACGCGTGAAGGTGACAGCCTTCGAGGCCGGCCACCGGATTCGCTACACTGCAGACACGATAGATCTTGTTCAAACGCGCAATCGCGGTGTCGATTTTGTCTGGATCATGGGCGCTGACAGCCTGCGCGACTTTCACCGCTGGGAACGCTGGCGCGACATCGTGCGCTCCATGCCCATTGCGGTGATCGACCGTCCCGGGGCGACGCTGGCCTTCCTGTCCTCCACCATGGCGAAGACTTTCGACCATGCCCGGATCGATGAAGACGACGCGCCGATCCTGGCGCGCAGGCGGCCACCGGCATGGACATTCATCCATGGGCCACGCTCCTCGCTATCCTCAACAGCCATCAGAAACGCGGCAAAAGAGGCCAGGTGATCGATAAGCTCCGTTCAAACATGTGAACGGCCATGTCTTGAAACTGTTAACAGACTCTGCCTATCTATTGGGTATCGTCGGCATCGTGGTCGACGGTGAGCTTGTTCTTATTGGAAAGGAAAGACACTGAGAACAGCAATGACGAAGAAGGCTGACATGATGCCTTCGCCGGCCGAGGCCAGTCGGAATCTGGTTTCCCAGGCCGTTGAAACAGCCCTCGCGAGTCTGGAAGACTCCAAGGCGGAAAACATCATCTCCATCGACATCCAGGGCAAATCCCCGCTCGCCGATCACATGATCATCGCGTCGGGGCGTTCGCACCGCCATGTGGCGGCCGTGGCGGATCATCTGATCCGCGCGCTCAAGGAGGCCGGTCTTGGCAACGCCAAGGTCGAAGGTCTGAGCGGCGCCGACTGGGTGTTGATCGATACGGGCGACATTGTCGTTCACGTCTTCCGCCCTGAGGTTCGGGAGTTTTACAACATCGAAAAGATGTGGCAGGCCCCCGATCTGGAGGATGAAACGGTTCACTGAGCACCGTCTGCCGCGACGGTGTCTTTGAGCCACCTCCGCCCACCGGGCAGAGAGGCTGGAATGCATATTGCCATTTGCGCCGTGGGCCGGATGAAGGCCGGCCCCGAGAGGGATTTGACGGACCGTTATCTGGAACGGTTCGCCAAAGGCGGTCCTTCTGTGGGCCTCGAGTTTTCCGGTGTCAGTGAGATCGTCGAGAGTCGCGCCAAGTCCGCTGAAGAGCGGTGTCGCGAGGAAAGTCGCAAGATCGCACAGATGCGCCCGGAGGGATCAGCGCTCTTTCTGCTCGACGAGCGCGGGAAGAATCTCACATCAAGGCAACTGAGCGAAGCCATCGCGGATTTGCGCGATCAGGGCCGCCGCAATCTCATGATCGTCATTGGCGGGCCGGACGGGCACGATGATGGACTGCGCCAGGCAGCCGACCGCACGATAGCCTTCGGTGCACAGACATGGCCGCATCAGATCGTTCGCCTGATGCTTGCTGAACAACTTTACCGAACCTCGACCATCCTTTCGGGCCACCCCTATCACCGGGATTGAACCTCGCGCAGCCGCTGTTTTCACAGACGCGCATTGACGCCCGGCAAAATACAACCAAAAATTGCAACCGGTTACCACATGGTTGATGTTTCCTTAAGGAAACTTGGCATATGCTGTCTCCGAACGACTTCCACTTCGCGTAAAACGGCAGACCAGGGATGAAGAATGCGCTCGCGCCGCGCCCATATCTCGCCCGTCTCGGGACGGCCGCTGCTGCTGTGGCGATCTTCTGCGTTCTGCCTGCCCCCGCTCCCGCGCAGGATGGCATTCAGGTTCTTGAGACCCAGCACAACAAGAGCCAGGTCGAATTTGAGGACGTCAACCGCGAGATTGCGCTGACGGAAAAACGGCTGGACGAGATCGCGGCCGAGATAGACGCCATTAAAGACGACAATGCCGCGATTACGGCGGCCCTCATCCAGGCAGCAAAGACGGAACGCAAGCTGAGCGAGGATATCGATACGATTTCGCTGCGGCTGAGCAAGCTTCGCCACGAAGAGAGCTATCTGCGCGAATCGCTCCAGTCGCGCCGCGGCGTTCTGGCCGAAGTGCTCGGTGCTCTTCAACGCATGGGCCTCAACCCGCCGCCGGCCATTCTCGTTCGCCCCGAAGACGCCTTGGCATCAGTGCGCAGTGCCATTCTTCTCGGCGCGGTGGTGCCGGAGCTGCGTGCGGAAACGGAAATTCTCATCGGCGATCTGCGCGATCTTTCCCGTATCGTGACGTCGATCGAAGGTGAGCGCGACAAACTTCAAAAAACCGTGACCGAACAGGCCGAAGAAAAAAAGCGGCTCGCCCTGTTGCTGGACGAGAAGAAGCGTCTCCAGCAGGAAGCCGAAAACCGCATGGCAGCCGAGCAGCAGCAGGCCGAGGCGCTCGCCGCGCGCGCCACCAGCCTGCAGGAGCTGATCGGCTCGCTGGAAAACGAAATAGCCTCACTGCGCAAGGCCGAAGCCGAGCGTGCAAGACGGCTCAACGAGCCGACTTCGCCTGAGAACCGTCTCGGTGCCGGCGCTTCCTTCGCCAAGCGGACAGGCGGGGTTGCCTTGCCCGTTGCCGGTCAGTTCGTAGCCCGGTTCGGTGAAGATGACGACACTGGCGCACCGTTGCAGGGCGACATTCTAAGAACACAATCCGGCGCAATCGTTACGGCACCCGCGGGGGCGACGGTACTGTACGCAGGACCGTTTCGTTCCTATGGTCAGCTATTGATACTCAATGCCGGCGACGGTTATCATATCGTGCTTGCCGGCTTGGCTAAGGTAAGCGTGACGCTGGGGCAATCCGTTTTGGCGGGCGAACCAATCGGCATGATGGGGGAAGCTCGCCTGGCAAGCATCGCAGGCCCGGGAACTGAAGATCTTACGCCCGAGCTGTATGTCGAGTTCAGGAAGAACGGAAAACCGATCGATCCTAAACCCTGGTGGGCTCCGGGACACTCTGGAAGGACAGGAAATGAAACGTAACTTGTCGCTATTGTTTGCCGGCGCCCTGATGGGCGCATCCGCGGTCTCTCTTTTCCACGGAACAAGCGGCTTCTCGGCAAACGCCGCTGGTTCGGAAACATACCGGCAGCTTGCGATTTTCGGCGACATCTTCGAGCGCGTGCGCGCCCAGTATGTGACCCCGCCGGACGACAAGAAGCTGGTGGAGAGTGCCATCAACGGCATGCTGACCTCGCTCGATCCGCACTCTTCCTATCTCGATGCGGAAGCCGCCAAGGACATGCGGGTCCAGACCAAGGGCGAATTCGGCGGCCTGGGCATCGAAGTCACCATGGACAATGAACTCGTGAAGGTCGTCTCTCCGATCGACGACACACCCGCCTCACGCGCCGGTGTTCTGGCCGGCGACCTGATCTCCGCGATCGACGGCGAAGAAGTCCGCGGCATGTCGCTCAACGACGCCGTCGACAAGATGCGTGGCCCGGTCAACACGCCGATCGAGCTGACCATCCTGCGCGAAGGTGCAGACAAGCCGATCGAGCTGACGATCGTGCGCGACATCATCAAGGTGAAAGCCGTCAAATACCGAGTGGAGGAGGATGTCGGCTATCTGAAGATCACGTCCTTCACCGAAAAGACCTTCGACGACCTGATGAGCGCCATTGATACGATCAGCAAAGAGGTGCCCGACGACAAGCTGAAGGGCTATGTGCTCGATCTGCGTCTCAATCCCGGCGGTCTGCTCGATCAGGCGGTCAGCGTTTCCGATGCATTCCTCGACCGTGGCGAGATCGTTTCCACACGAGGGCGTGACGCAAACGACATTGCGCGCTTCGATTCGCGGCCCGGCGATGTGCTCAACGGCAAACCGGTGATCGTGCTGATCAACGGCGGTTCTGCGAGTGCCTCCGAGATTGTCGCCGGCGCGCTACAGGATCATCGCCGCGCGACGGTGCTCGGCACCCAGTCCTTCGGCAAGGGTTCGGTGCAAACCATTATTCCGCTCGGCGAGAACGGCGCCCTGCGCCTCACCACCGCGCTCTACTACACGCCTTCAGGAGAATCGATCCAGGGCAAAGGCATCACGCCCGACATCAAGGTCGATCAGCCGCTTCCCGAAGAGTTACAGGGGCGCGACCTGCGTCGGGGCGAGTCGGACCTTCGCGGGCACATCAAGGGCGAGGAAGAAAACGAGGAGGGCTCCGGCTCGATCGCCTACGTCCCGCCGGATGCCAAGGATGACGTCCAGCTCAAGGCAGCGCTTGAATTGCTCCGCGGCGAAAAAACTGACCCCGCCTTTCCGCCAAATCCTGACAAAGCGGTCATGAATCAGTAAACATCGATCATCCATCGCCGGTTTCAACGAATCGGCGATGGCGCCCGGCGAGACCAGGTGCCGGAATATGAATACTAAGAGCGGCAATCCTTCCACGAAGGAGACGACCGGTCTGGATTTTTGGCCCTCGGCCATCGTAACGGGTGGGTATGATTTCGAGGAACAGAGACATAGACCGGCCGCTGGGCCGCGATGACCGGCCGAAAAAGCCGAAGCGCCGTGGCTTCTTCACCACCGATCGCATAGCGCTCAGCCTTGCCGCGATTGCCGTTTTTGGAGTTTCCACTGCCGTAGCGCTGCGCGACCGCCCCTTTCGGACGCCTGCCGCGATCGCCGTCACGGAGCCGGTGGAGCAGAGCGTTGCCGAAACAACCACACCTGAACCGGCGAAGGGCGTTTCCCAACCGGGCGCTCCCAACGCATCGATCACCCGCCTGGGACCAGAGGAGCTCCCGGAAAATGGAGCCACCGAAAACGGCGTGATCGTCATCCGCGATCCGTCGGCCGTAGGACAGCATCCAAGGCTTGCGCATCTGCCCGACCGCGCCCTGATCGAGGAATCGGAAACGGGTCCGCTCCCGGTGCGTGATGCGGGAGGCCGTCGTCCGTTCGATGTCTATGCTCGGGCCTGGTCCGGCGCACGCGGAGCCAGGATCGCCATCATCATAGGCGGTCTTGGCCTATCGCAGACAACCACCCAGGAGGCAATTGAGACACTCCGCCCCGAGATCACGCTTGCCTTCGCTCCATCTGGCAACAGTCTTGGACGCTGGATGCAGACAGCGCGCAAGGCAGGGCACGAGATCGTTCTTCAGGTACCGATGGAACCCTTCGGTTATCCCTCGCCGAATCCCGGACGGAATACGCTGACCGTCGACGCGTCACCGGCGGAGAACCTTTCCCGGCTTCGCTGGGCGCTCTCCAGGATCACGAACTACACCGGCATCATGAATTACATGGGCGGGCGTTTCACCGCAGAAGCGGAGCCCATGGATGAGATCATGGCAGAGCTCGGACAGCGAGGCCTGATGTATATCGACGACGGAACATCAGCGCGCAGCGTTGCGCAGGAACTGGCGCTTCAGGAAGGCGTACCGTTTGCCGCATCGGATGTCTTGATCGATCCCACCGGCAACAACCGTCGACCAGACCGTGGTGAAATTCTCAAGAAGCTCGATGAATTGGAGCGCATTTCCCGGGCACGTGGCTTCGCCATCGGCACCGGTTCGGCGTTCGATGAAACCATCGAGACTGTCGCCGAATGGGCCGCTGAGGTGTCCGCCCGCGGTATAGAGCTCGTTCCCATCTCAGCGCTCGCCGCTGATCCCCAGCCCCGATAAGATTGGAAAGCCCAGCAATGGCCAGGAATACTATTTCTGCAGGTGACCTGCCCTATCGCCCATGCGTGGGCATTATGGTGCTGAACGACAAGGGCCTTGCCTGGGCGGGCCGGCGCATCGTGCAGCCCGAAGCCCACGAGCTTTCCGGTGCGACCCAGCTTTGGCAGATGCCGCAGGGCGGTGTGGACAAGGGCGAAGACCCGCGCGAAGCGGCCTACCGTGAGCTTTACGAGGAAACAGGCATGAAGTCGGTCTCCTTTCTCGCGGAAACCCCCGAGTGGATCACCTATGATTTGCCCGAACATCTCATCGGCGTGGCATTGAAAGGCAAGTATCGCGGCCAGAAGCAGAAATGGTTCGCTCTCCGTTTCGAAGGACCGGAAAGCGAGATTGCCATCAACCCGCCACCGGGTGGCCATGAGGCTGAGTTCGACATGTGGGAATGGAAACCCATGACGGAATTGCCAGAGCTGATCGTGCCTTTCAAGCGTAAGGTCTATGACAGCGTCGTCGAAGCCTTCCGACATCTGGCCCCTTGAAGGATCTGGTCGGAGCCGAAGACCTCGCCTTGACCGAACCCGAACCGCTTAAACCAAAAAAGCCGGGCGCTGGGCCCGGCTTTTTTGTTGAACAAATGATTATTCAGGCAGGAAGGATTGCACCTTCCAGCGTTGTCAGCTGATGCAAAAACTCTTCGGCGCGCATGCGCGACTCGTGATCCTTGGCATCCTCGATATCTTCACGGGCATCCTGGATGCGGCGCGCAAGATCTTCGCGATTGATGTCATCCACGTGCACAGCCGATTCAGCCAGCACGGTGCAGCTGTCTGGAAGAATATCGGCGAAACCGCCAAACACGACATAGCGTTCCGTCTTGCCATCGGCGGAGACAGTGACCACGCCCGGCTTGATGCTGGTCATGGTCGGCGCATGGGTCGCCATGACGGTCAGTTCGCCCTCGGTGCCGGGAATGACCACCGATTCGACATCCTGGGAAACCAGGAGCCGCTCGGGCGAGACCAGATCGAATTTGAAGGCTTCTGCCATCTTTCTCTAGCGAATAGTGAATAGCGAATAGCGAATGCACTTCGCCCGATCGCTTCCGCTCTCCCTATTCGCTACTCCCTATTCGCTATTCGCTTCGGATCAGGCTGCTTCCGCTGCCAGCTTCTGGGCTTTCTCGACGGCGTCCTCGATGGTGCCGACCATGTAGAATGCCGCCTCCGGCAGGTGATCGTACTCACCGTTGCAGAGGCCCTTGAACGAGCGGATCGTGTCTTCGAGATCAACGAACAGGCCAGGCGCACCGGTGAAGACCTCGGCCACGTGGAACGGCTGCGACAGGAAGCGCTCGATCTTGCGGGCGCGGGCAACCGTGAGCTTGTCCTCTTCGGAAAGCTCGTCCATGCCGAGAATGGCGATGATGTCCTGCAGCGACTTGTAGCGCTGAAGGATCTCCTGCACCTGACGTGCCACCTGGTAATGCTCTTCGCCGACGATCATCGGGTCAAGCATGCGCGAAGTGGAGTCGAGCGGATCCACGGCCGGGTAGATACCCTTTTCCGAAATGGCACGGTTCAACACGGTCGTTGCGTCCAGGTGGGCGAACGAGGTTGCCGGTGCCGGATCGGTCAGGTCGTCGGCGGGCACGTAAATGGCCTGCACCGAGGTGATCGAGCCCTTGGTGGTGGTGGTGATGCGTTCCTGCAGCGCGCCCATGTCGGTCGCCAGCGTCGGCTGGTAGCCCACAGCCGAAGGAATACGGCCGAGAAGCGCCGACACCTCGGAGCCCGCCTGCGTGAAGCGGAAGATGTTGTCCACGAAGAACAGAACGTCCTGGCCCTGGTCGCGGAAGTGCTCGGCAACCGTCAGACCGGTCAGAGCAACGCGGGCGCGAGCACCGGGCGGCTCGTTCATCTGGCCGAACACGAGGGCGCATTTGGAGCCTTCGGTGGAGCCGTTATTCTTGGCCGGGTCCTTGTTCACGCCGGATTCGATCATCTCGTGGTAGAGATCGTTGCCTTCACGGGTACGCTCACCAACGCCGGCGAACACTGAGTAACCACCATGCGCCTTGGCAACGTTGTTGATCAGCTCCTGAATGAGGACCGTCTTGCCAACGCCGGCGCCGCCGAACAGGCCGATCTTGCCGCCCTTGGCGTAAGGAGCGAGCAGGTCCACAACCTTGATGCCCGTGACCAGAATTTCGGCTTCGGTGGACTGGTCCACATAGTCGGGAGCGGGCTGGTGGATGGCGCGGGTGCCGTCGCCCTTCACCGGACCGGCTTCGTCGATGGCCTCACCGACCACGTTCATGATGCGGCCGAGCGTGGCGTCACCAACCGGAACCGCAATCGGGTTGCCCGTATCGCGCACTTCCATGCCGCGAACGAGGCCCTCGGTGGAGTCCATGGCGATGCAGCGGACCGTGTTCTCGCCGAGATGCTGCGCCACCTCGAGCACAAGGCGGTTGCCCTGGTTCTCGGTCTCCAGCGCGTTCAGGATCGCCGGCAGGTGATCCTCGAACTGCACGTCGACAACGGCGCCGATAACCTGACGGATCGTGCCGGCCGCGCCGGTTGCTTTCTTTGCTGCGGTGCTGCGGGTGGAAGCCGTCTTGCGTGCCGGAGCCGCCTTCTTTGCGGCAGTCGCGGACGCCGTCTTCGGGGTCGCTGCTTTGGCCATGTTCGTTTAACCTCTTCGGTCCGTTAGAGCGCTTCCGCGCCCGAAATGATTTCGATCAGTTCCTTGGTGATCTGCGCCTGGCGCTGACGGTTGTAGGTGATCGACAGCTTGTCGATCATCTCGCCTGCGTTGCGCGTCGCGCTGTCCATGGCGGTCATCTTGGCGCCCATCTCACCGGCTGCGTTCTCAAGAAGCGCACGGAAAATCTGCACCGAGATGTTGCGCGGGATCAGATCGGCAAGAATGGAAGGCGCATCCGGCTCGTATTCGTAAACCGCATCCGATCCTTCACCAGCCTCACCTGTCGGAACCGCGGCAGGAATGATCTGCTGCGCGGTCGGCACCTGAGACATCACCGACTGGAATTCGGAGTAGAACAGCGTGCAGATGTCGAACTCGCCCTTCTCGAACAGGCCGATCACCTGACGGGCGATCTCATGGGCGTTCTCGAAGCCGATCTTCTTCACCTCGCGCAGATCCACGCGATCGATGATCAGGTCGCCATGGTCACGACGCAGGATGTCGTACCCCTTCTTGCCGACGCAGAGCACCTTCACCGTCTTGCCGTCCCGCAGAAGGGCGCGGATGTGCTCGCGCGCCTTCTTGGCGATCTGGCTGTTGAAGCCGCCGCAAAGGCCACGCTCGGCCGTGGCGACGACCAGGAGATGCACGTCGTCCTTGCCGGTACCGGCCATCAGCGGCGGCGCGTCGGTGCCCGACACGGCGCCGGCGATGTTGGCGAGCACGGTTCCCATGCGTTCGGCATAGGGCCGCGCAGCCTCGGCCGCCTCCTGGGCGCGCTTCAGTTTCGCCGCGGCGACCATCTGCATCGCCTTGGTGATTTTCTGCGTCGCCTTGACCGAGGCGATCCGGTTGCGAAGTTCCTTGAGGGAAGCCATGCTCGCTCAGCCTCAGGCGAAGTTCTTGGCGAATGCGTCGATCTGTGCCTTGAGCTTCTCACGCAGATCGTCGGAAAGCGCCTTTTCCTTGCGGATCGCTTCCAGCACGTCCTTGCCATCCGCACGCATGTGCGAAAGCAGGCCCTGCTCGAAACGGGTGACATCGCCAAGCGGCAGCTTGTCGAGATAGCCATTCACACCGGCAAAGATCACGGCGACCTGCTCTTCCGTCTTCAGCGGCGAGAACTGCGGCTGCTTCAGGAGTTCGGTCAGGCGTGCACCGCGGTTGAGCAGGCGCTGGGTCGAGGCGTCGAGGTCAGAACCGAACTGCGCGAACGCAGCCATTTCACGGTACTGGGCGAGCTCACCCTTAATGGAGCCGGCAACCTGCTTCATCGCCTTGATCTGGGCTGCGGAGCCAACGCGCGACACCGACAGACCGACGTTCACGGCCGGGCGGATACCCTGGAAGAACAGGTTGGTCTCGAGGAAGATCTGACCGTCGGTGATCGAGATCACGTTGGTCGGAATGTAGGCCGACACGTCGTTTGCCTGCGTCTCGATGACCGGCAGAGCGGTGAGCGAACCGGCGCCCTGCTCGTCGTTCATCTTCGCCGCGCGCTCGAGCAGGCGAGAGTGCAGGTAGAAGACGTCACCGGGGTAGGCTTCGCGGCCCGGCGGGCGACGCAGCAGGAGCGACATCTGACGGTAGGCGACGGCCTGCTTGGACAGATCGTCATAGGCGATCACGGCATGCTTGCCGTTGTCGCGGAAATATTCGCCCATGGCGCAGCCGGCAAACGGGGCCAGGAACTGCATCGGAGCGGCGTCGGAAGCGGTGGCGGCAACGATGATCGAGTATTCGAGTGCGCCGCGCTCTTCCAGAACCTTCACCAGCTGTGCAACCGTGGAGCGCTTCTGGCCAACGGCGACGTAGACGCAGTAGAGCTTCTGGCTCTCGTCGTCACCGTCGTTGAGCGGCTTCTGGTTGAGGAAGGTATCGAGAACGATGGCGGTCTTGCCGGTCTGGCGGTCGCCAATGATCAGCTCGCGCTGGCCGCGACCGATCGGGATCAGGGCGTCAACGGACTTCAGACCGGTCGACATCGGCTCGTGAACCGACTTGCGGGGAATGATGCCCGGCGCCTTCACGTCAACGCGGGCGCGCTTCTTCGCCTTGATCGGGCCCTTGCCGTCGATCGGGTTGCCAAGCGCGTCAACGACGCGGCCAAGCAGCTCGGGGCCGACCGGAACGTCCACGATGGCGCCCGTGCGCTTCACCGTGTCGCCTTCCTTAATGTCGCGGTCGCTACCGAAGATAACGACGCCGACATTGTCGACTTCCAGGTTCAGCGCCATGCCACGGATGCCGCCGGGGAACTCCACCATCTCACCGGCCTGGACATTGTCCAGACCATAGACGCGGGCAATGCCGTCGCCCACGGAGAGCACCTGGCCAACTTCTGAAACTTCGGCTTCCTTGCCGAAGTTCTTAATCTGATCCTTCAGAATTGCGGAAATTTCCGCCGCACGGATGTCCATCAGCCGACCTCTTTCAGTGCAAGCTTGAGCGAATTGAGTTTGGTTTTGAGCGATGTGTCGATCTGGCGCGAGCCCATCTTGACCACCAGCCCGCCGAGAATGGAGGGATCAACGGTTACGTTGATTGAAACGTCCTTGCCGGCCACTGCTTTCAGTGCGGCTTTCAGTTCCTTCTCCTGCGTCGCATTGAGCGCATGCGCTACAGTCACATCCGCCGTCGTCTCGCCGCGATCTTCAGCCGCAATCTGGCGGAACGCGCGAATGATTTGCGGAACGGCGAACAGACGCCTGTTCTTCGCAACAACGCGCAGGAAATTGCCGACCAGCCCGGTGATCTTGGCTTTGTCAAGAACGGCGCCGACAGCCTTCAACTGGTCGTCGGCAGAGAACACCGGACTGTTGACCAGGCGCTGCAGATCATCGCTGCCCTCGAGCAGTGCCTCGAAACGGTCGAGATCGGCCTCGACTGTGGAAATCGCTTTGGCTTCCTTCGCCAGTTCGAAAAGCGAACCAGCGTAGCGCCCTGCCATTCCGGAAATCATGGAGCCAGATTGTGCCACGGGATGGTCATCTCTCACGCCTAGAAGGCCAAAAGATTTTCTGCTGGAGCGCCAAGCTCGGGCTAAATCTCTGACCTGATTGAATTTTTCCCCTCGCAAAAAGACATGAAGCATGTCCTTCTGCTGAAAGCCGATTGCCGTCTAGCACAGGCTTCCGAGAGTCGCAACACGCATAGCCGCCGGCAAACCGGCTGCTTTGTCGCAGTTTCGACGCATTTTTGAACCGTCAGGCGACGAATCCCATCACGAAGGCCAGCGGCAACACCGCCAGAACGAGCGACAGGAGCAAAAACAGCCAGCTATAAAGCGCCTTCGCTCCATCCGAGAGCATCGAGATCACACAGCCGAAAACCGATACCGCCCAAGCTGCCCCCAGCGCCAGATAGATGAAGGGCTGCGCCAGCATCATCGCCGCCAGTCCGAAGCCGATATAAAACCCGCCAATGATGGCGCGCGGCACCACCAGCATTTCTGTGCGCTCGGCAGCCGGCTGCAGCCGGAAAAGTTTCAATGCCAGTCTGGGCATGAACATGACGAACAGCCCGATGAAGATCGTCACCGCCGCCGCCGACCATGCCAGCCATTCGCCCTGGGTTACCGGCCATGGAAAGGAGAAGGTCATTCTTGTGCCCCTGATCGAAGTTCGTCGAGTGCCTGCGATAATATGATTCTGGACTTCAAACAATTTTCAACTTTAGAGTGCGTGACACAAACGGATATCTCGCGCGAGGAGATCAGCCGTTGAATCGAGATGAACTGCGGTTGGCCGCTCAATCGAAGCTGGAAGACGCCAAAATCCTCTTCGCGCACAAACGAACCTCAAGCGCGTACTACCTGTGCGGATATGCCGTGGAACTGGCGCTCAAGGCTTGTATCGTACAGCAGATCATCTCCGAAACGCTTCCCGACAAAGCTCTCGTCAGGAGTGTCTATTCTCATGATTTTCCCACCCTGGTAGGGCTGGCAGGGCTCTCGCTTGAACTCAAAAGCAAGCTTGAGGCCGATCCAGCATTTTCCGCAAGTTGGGCGATTGTCCGCGAATGGCTTCCCGATGCACGCTACAGGGCTTATACTCACGCTGAGGCTCAAACACTGATTGAAGCGGTGGAGCATCCCGAAAGCGGAGTTCTCAAATGGATCACACGTTTCTGGTGACGAAGGGACAGAAACTTGTCGAGCTTCTGGACGCCACGCCGGTAAAGCCGCAGGCTGCGCTATGGGTACATTCTCCGGATAATGATCGCTGGAAGCTCTGGATCGTTCCAGACCGATCGATGCGGAACAAGAGAGCCTTTTATCAGATCGTGGCCGAAACCATCGGCGCGAGCGAATACCTTACGGGACTGGACGCTAGCTCAACCGAATTCGTGCACGAAGAGCATCCCGCAATCCAGAGCATGCGCAAGACGATCAGGGTTTCAGGCACAAGTGAAATTCATTTTTCCGCGAACATGCTCAACGGCTATTATCTGCCCGAAAGCATCGTCCTGAGAATGGACGGTGCGAAGCAAAGCCCCGCAGCAGCTTAAGCCGCACTCCACAGACAACGCGTCACAGAAAACTCTGCGGATCGATGTCCACCTGCACCCGCACCGAGCCGCGCGGCCTTGGCCCTGCCTTGATCATGTCGCGCAGGAAGCCCTGAATGTCCGAGCGGCGCGTGCCGTGAACCAGCAGCCTGAACCGGTGTCGCCCGGCCACCAGCGCCAACGGCGCTTCGGCAGGGCCGAGCACATCCACTTCATCGGCGCGGGGTGCTGCTTGTCGCAGCCCCCGGGCATGGCTTTCGGCCTCCTGCCGCGTGGCCGCGCTCACGATGATCCCGGCAAGCCTGCCAAACGGCGGAAGCCCCGCCCGTTCCCGCTCGGCCATCTCACGCTCGTAAAATGCCTCCGCATCGCCCGTCACGATCGCCCGCATCACCGGATGTTCCGGCTGATAGGTCTGCAACAGGCCGAGGCTCTTTCGCCCCGTGCGGCCGGCGCGGCCCGTCACCTGCGCCAGAAGCTGAAAGGTGCGCTCCGCCGCGCGCGGATCGCCATTGGCCAGCCCCAGATCCGCGTCGATCACACCCACCAGCGTCATGCCGGGAAAATTGTGCCCCTTGGCCACAAGCTGCGTGCCTATGATGATGTCGGCTTCCCCTTTGGCGATGGCCTCCAGTTCCAGCCGCAGCCGCTTCACGCCCCCCATCATGTCGGATGACAGCATGATGGTGCGCGCATCGGGAAAAAGCTGGTCCACCTCTTCGGTGATTCGCTCCACCCCCGGCCCACAGGCCACCAGATGGTCGAGCGTCCCGCATTCCGGACAGGCTTCCGGGCGCGGCTCATTGTAGCCGCAGTGATGGCAGACAAGCTGCCGCCGAAAACGATGCTCCACCAGCCAACTCGAACAGTCGGGACATTGAAACCGATGCCCGCACACCCGGCACAAGGTCAGCGGCGCATAGCCGCGCCGGTTGAGAAACAGAAGCGACTGCTCGCCCCGCGCCAGCGTCTTCTTCATCTCCTCGATCAGAACCGGCGAGAGAAACCCGCCACGCTCTGGCGCCGCCTTGCGCATGTCGATGGTGGCGAGCTCCGGCAGAGCCGCATCAGCAAAGCGCGAGGACAGCACGATCCGCTCATAGCGGCCCTGATTGGCGTTGACCCGGCTTTCCAGCGATGGCGTTGCAGAGGCAAGCACCACCGGAAAGCCACCGATATGCCCCCGCACCACGCCCATGTCGCGCGCATTGTAGAAAACACGGTCTTCCTGCTTGTAAGCCGGATCGTGCTCCTCATCGATCACGATCAGCCCAAGCTCGCGAAAGGGCAGGAACAGCGCCGAGCGGGCCCCCGCCACCACCCGCAATTGCCCCTCCGCCACCTGCCGCCAGACACGCTCGCGTTTCTTCGGCGCAAGGTCGGAGTGCCATTCGGCGGGCTTCGCACCGAACCGGTCGTGAAAGCGTTCCAGAAACGCCTGTGTCAGCGCAATTTCGGGAATCAGGATCAAAACCTGCTTGCCGCGCTCCAGCGCCGCAGCCACTGCCTCGAAATAGACCTCCGTCTTGCCCGAACCCGTCACGCCGTCGATCAGCGTCACGCTGAAGGCATCGGTGCCGGCTTTTTCCCGCAGGCGTTCGGCGGCCTCGGCCTGCCCATCGGTCAGCGTCGCGCGTCCGAATGTCGGATCGGGCAGAGCCACCACCGGGCGCGGCGGGATTGAAACCGTCTCGAACACGCCCTGCGAACGCAGCCCCTCGATCACGCTGGCGGAAACGCCCGCCGCATGGGCGAGCCCCGCCTTGGTCCATGCTTGGCCGTCGGCGGCCATCTCCAGCACGCGTCCACGGGCTGCCGTCAGCCGGTCGGGGCCCATCCCGTCGACAAGCCGCAGCCCCTCGGTCGGCGGTTCAGGATCGAACGCCGCCGGCGCACGCAACAGCATCCGCGCCACCATGCCGGGCGGCGAGAGCGTGTAATTGGCAACCCAGTCGACGAACCGGCGCATCTCTTCGGGGATCGGCGGACAGTCGAAAACCCCGGCAATGGCCCGAAGCTTTTTCGCCGCCACCGCCTCGCCCGGCCCGTCCCAGACAATCCCCGCCACCTCACGCGGCCCCAAAGGCACGCGCACGATGGAGCCCGGCTCCACGCGCATGTCTTCCGGCACCGCATAGGAGTAGGGCCGCTCGGCCGGCATCGGCACCATGACCGGAACAACGGAGCTCATTGGCGAATCTTTTGTCATCGGGCGTGACCTTGCCCTGTTCTTGCATTAGAGCAAAGACCGAACATATGGAGGATGGAAGTGCATCCTCTCAATCCCCGCCTTCGGACTGCCTAAGGAGTTTGCCATGAAGTTCTTCGTCGACACCGCCGACGTCAATGAAATCCGCGAATTGAGCGACACCGGTTTGCTCGATGGCGTCACCACCAATCCGTCGCTGATCATGAAGTCGGGCCGCGACATCATGGAAGTGACGAAGGAAATCTGTGACATCGTCGATGGCCCGGTCTCCGCGGAAGTGACCGCAACCGACTTCGAAGGCATGATGAAGGAGGCCGATGTTCTCTCGAAGATCGCCGACAACATCTGCATCAAGGTGCCGCTCACCATGGACGGTCTGCGTGCTTGCAAGGCGATCACCTCTTCGGGCCGCCTCGTCAATGTCACGCTCTGCTTCTCGGCCAATCAGGCGCTGCTTGCCGCCAAGGCTGGCGCCACCTTCATCTCGCCCTTCATCGGCCGTCTCGACGACATGGGTATCGATGGCATGGACCTGATCGCCGAGATCCGCACGATCTACGACAATTACGATTTCAGCACCGAAATCCTCGCTGCCTCGATCCGCACCGTAAACCACGTGAAGCAGGCCGCCCTGATCGGCTCCGACGTGGCAACCGTGCCGCCGTCCGTTTTGAAGGCGCTGGTCAAGCACCCGCTCACCGACAAGGGCCTGGAAGCCTTCCTCGCCGACTGGGCCAAGACCGGCCAGAAGATCGGCTGAGGCTTCTGACGCTGAAAACATCGGTGCAGGAAAATCACCGGCATCGAAGCCCCTTCTCCCCGCCCGCGGGGAGAAGGTGAGGATGAGGGGCCGGCGCCAGCAACAACAGCATGCGCGCCCTTCTTCTCCGAAAACGAATTTCTACCGACGCACGCCAATCGGCACGCTCGCCGCAAATCCTAGAAGGTCGCGTCCGGGTCTTCGCGCAGCCGGTGCACGGTGTGTTCCTGAAGGCGCGCGGCCACATCCGCCGGTTCTCCCTCACCCAGCGCGTCCGGCATGATCGGTTTGCCGATCACCATGCTGATCGCCCGGCCCTTCTTGTTCAGAAGCTCATGGAACAGCGTCATGTCGCGCAGCTCATTCGAGTAGCGCGAGAGCAGATAGAACAGTCCCGAATTGCGCGCCGTCATGTTCATCGGCACGACTGGCACCTGATAACGCCGCGCCAGTGCGACCACGGAAGGCTGCCAGGGCCGCTCGGTCAGCTTGTCCTTGTTCCAATACGCGATGCGCCCCGAGGGGAAAAGCACGATGGCCTTGCCGGCATTGAACGCCTTGGCGGTCATTTCCAGCGTGTCACGGCTCTTGGCATGGGATTTCTCTCCAGCGCGCCATTCCACCGGAATGATCAAATCGCGGAAGCGCGGATTGACACGCAGGGCATCCCGGTTGGCAAAAAACGCCATATCCGGGCGAGGCGCTTTCAGCATGTCGTAGACGGCTATCCCGTCCGCAATGCCTGTCGGGTGATTCGGTGCGAGGATAAAACCTCCCGAAGCTGGTATGTTCTCCAGCCCGCTCGCGGAGATTTCCAGCGAAAGGAGCCGGCTGATGTATGCGAATGCATCCCAGCCCGATAATTCAGCGACCTCGTCGGCCATGACCACGGCCTGCCGATAGTGCAGGAAGCGGTAGAGAAAAGGTTGGGCCAGCGGCCAGAGCACGTTTTGCGAGAGATGCGTGGTCCGCTCGGCAATGAGCTGATCCACCACATGAGGCGTTTCGGGCGCATAGACGTCACGACCGAGAACGCGACTGCCAAGAACCGCAGCGACCGAGGTCAGCGTCGTATGCAAAGCCATGGACGAAGTGCTCCCTGAAGCATTTCGGTTCTGGTCATGACCGTCATCCCGCTCCTTCGTCTTGCCGGAAGAAGAACTTCCACGAAAATTGGGCAACATTCAGAGATCACGCCTCACAGGCTGTTTCACCGAATACTGTGACGACGCAATGACACGAATGCAATATTGCAATGCCAATTTGCAACGAAACCGCGCATTCAAAAAACCACGGTTACAAACCGTTGCCAGATCGTGCCAGATCCTGCCCCAGCGCAAGACGCAACTGCTCGGCAAGCTCGCGCGCAGCGCGATTCTCCGCATCGCGCTCGGCGCGCAGGGCAGCAAACTCCTGCCGGGGAACATCATACGCAGAGGAAATCTGACGGCGTCCCTTGGCAACCACCTGGCCGGTGCCGCTTTCGGTCAGGGTGTAGCCCGCGGTCATGGTGAGAAGGCTGGAGGTCGGCTCATTGTCTGTACGCACCTGAACACGCGCCGCCGCGGAACTGGATCGCGTCACGGCAAGCTCAAGAGCGTAGCGTGCGTTCGATGGTTGTCCGGCACCACCATTGAGCAGGAAAATCAGATGATTGCGAACTTCCTGCCCATAACGCGTATCAACGGGCGCGATAGCGATGGATGACAGGGCAGGCGAAGATGCAAAGCTGCCTTGCGTTGCATCCGGCGTCGCCATCAGGGGGCGCACCGTGCAACCGGACGCCACGGCCAGTGAAAGTGCCAGACCGGCCAGCATCGAAACGCGAAACGTCGGGTTCAAGCTTTCCCCCTGTTTTCCAAACAGCATCAGTCGACGCCCCACCCCATCATGCAACAATGTTAACAATGCGCTGCGGGACGACGATCACCTTGCGCGGCTGCGCGCCGTTCAGCGCCTTCTGGACGAAGTCCAGCTGGAGCACCGCATCTTCGACGGCAGATTGATCTGCGTCGCGCGCAATTGTCAAATCACCACGTTTC
Source organism: Nitratireductor sp. B36 (assembly GCF_020833685.1). Taxonomy (GTDB): domain Bacteria; phylum Pseudomonadota; class Alphaproteobacteria; order Rhizobiales; family Rhizobiaceae; genus Nitratireductor. Next base: position 461,042 of record NZ_JACKZY010000003.1, on the reverse strand, counting down.
TTGCCGTTGATCTGCACCGGCAGGACAATCTCGTTATCCACGACAAGCGCCGGATCGAATTCCGGCCAGGCACTTGCCGCGACCAGTCCTTCCCCGCCGATTGTTGCCCAGCATTCCTCGGCCAGATGCGGCATGAAAGGAGCGACCAGGTGAATGAGGATATCAACGGCCTCACGCGCGGCACTTTTCGACGCATCACCAGCGTCCGCCAGCGCAGACAGCGGCTCCTGCAGATCGTTGACGAGCTGGTGAATGCGCGCGATGGCACGGTTGAACGCCAGTTTTTCAATGTCCTCGCCCACGGCCTTCAAGGCCTTGTGCGCCGCCTTCGACGTTGCAACGGCAGAGCCCTCATGAGCTGCCTTCGGCGCCACACCGCGGACATGCTCGGCAGCCTCCGAAACAAGCCGCCACACGCGCTGCACGAACCGATGCGCACCGGTCGCGCCATCGTCCGTCCATTCCACGTCGCGCTCCGGCGGGGAATCGGACAGCATGAACCAGCGCGCGGTATCCGCGCCGAAGGACTCGATAATGTCCTCCGGACTCACCGTGTTCTTCTTGGATTTCGACATCTTTTCGAGAGAGCCGATCGATGCAGGCTCACCCGTGGCGATCTCCACCGCCTTGCGGCCCTCGCCCGAGCCTGTGATTTCCACCTCGTTCGGAGCCAGCCAGCGGCCATCCGATGAACGATAGGTCTCGTGCACCACCATGCCCTGCGTGAACAGGCCCTTGAAGGGCTCGGCCACATCCAGATGGCCCGTCGCGCTCATGGCGCGGGCAAAGAAGCGCGAATAGAGCAGATGCAGGATCGCATGCTCGATGCCACCGATATACTGGTCGACCGGCAACCATTCATTGGCGGCCTTCGGATCGGTCGGGTCATTCTCCCAGGGCGCGGTGAAACGCGCGAAATACCAGGACGAATCGACAAACGTATCCATCGTGTCCGTCTCGCGCCGGGCATCGCTGCCGCATTTCGGGCACTTCACATGCTTCCATGTCGGGTGGCGGTCGAGCGGATTTCCGGGACGGTCGAACTCGATGTCGTCGGGCAGCTTGACCGGCATGTCGGCCTTCGGGACCGGCACCACACCGCACGCGTCGCAATGGATCATCGGGATCGGGCAGCCCCAGTAACGCTGGCGCGAAACGCCCCAGTCGCGCAGGCGGAAATTCACCTTGCGCTCGCCCACCGGTCGGCCATTGATCGTCTGAGAGGAGAGGCGCTTTGCCACCTCCTCAAACGCCGCCTTCGGTTTCATGCCATCGAGGAAGCGCGAATTGATCATCACGCCATCATCGGTGAAGGCTTCCTCGGTGATCTGGAAAGTCGCGGCGTCCGCGCCCTCCGGCATCACCACCGGCGTCACCGGCAGGCCGTATTTGTTGGCAAAGTCCAGGTCGCGCTGGTCGCCCGACGGACAGCCGAAAATCGCGCCCGTGCCGTAATCCATCAGCACGAAATTGGCGACATAGACCGGCAGCGTCCATTCCGAATCGAAAGGATGACGCACGCGCACGCCCGTGTCGAAACCTTTCTTCTCCGCCGTCTCCAGCGCCGCAGCCGAGGTGCCGATACGGCGGCACTCTTCGCAGAATGCGGCAAGCTCGGCATTGTCGGCGGCCAGTGTCTTCGCCAAGGGATGGTCGGCGGCAATCGCCATGAAGGACGCACCAAACAGCGTGTCGGGCCGGGTCGTATAGACCTCCAGCTCGTTCACGCCCTCGGGCGCCGTCTCTTCTGCCAGAGCCCAGCGGATCAACATGCCTTCCGAACGGCCGATCCAGTTGCGCTGCATCAGGCGCACCTTCTCCGGCCACTGGTCGAGATCGTCGATGGCATCGACCAGATCCTGCGCGTAGTCGGTGATCTTGAAGAACCACTGCGCCAGCTCGCGCTGCTCGACTTCCGCGCCGGAACGCCAGCCGCGACCGTCGATCACCTGCTCATTGGCAAGCACCGTCTGGTCCACCGGGTCCCAGTTGACCTTGGAGGTTTTGCGCGTCACCAGCCCCTTCTCGAAGAAGTCGACGAAAAGCATCTGCTGGCGATGGTAATAATCCACATCGCAGGTGGCGAACTCACGGCTCCAGTCGAGCGACAGACCGAACGTCTTCAGCTGGTCGCGCATCACCGCGATGTTCTGATAGGTCCACTCCTTGGGGTGCACCTTGTTCTGCATCGCCGCGTTTTCTGCCGGCATGCCGAACGCGTCCCAGCCCATCGGGTGCAGAACATTGTAGCCCCTGGCGCGCTTGTAGCGCGCGACCACGTCACCCATCGTGTAATTGCGTGTGTGGCCGATGTGAATGCGGCCCGACGGATAGGGGAACATCTCGAGCACGTAGTATTTCGGCCGCCCGTCATCATTGCTGGCCTCGAACAGCTTTGCTTCGTCCCAGGCCTTCTGCCAGCGGGGTTCTGCGACACGGGGATTGTAACGTTCGGTTGCCATGGCCGGATTTTCACAAGATAAGAAGCGGAAATGATGTTGGCGGACCTTCACCATGGTTTCGCCGAAGCGTCAACTCCAAGAGGCTTTTTTGGAAGAGGGATCAGCGAACCGATGAGCTACGCCGTCGAGAATCTGCAGGATGTCAAAGCGAAGATCGCAGCAGCGGAGAAAGCCGCCGGGCGCTCAGGCGAGCCCGTCAAGCTGGTCGCCGTTTCCAAGACCTTCGATGCAGATCAGATCCGCCCGGTCATCGAGGCCGGCCAGCGGGTTTTCGGCGAAAACCGTGTCCAGGAAGCCCAGGGGAAATGGCCCGGCCTCAAGGAAGCCTTCCCCGACATTGAGCTGCGCCTGATCGGCCCGCTGCAGTCCAACAAGGCCGCCGATGCCATCGCCCTGTTCGACGTGATCGAGAGCGTCGACCGCGAAAAGATTGCCCGCGCGCTCTCGACCGAGATGCAGAAACAGGACCGGCACCCGCGTCTTTATGTCCAGGTCAACACCGGCCTCGAAGAACAGAAAGCCGGCATCGACCCGCGCCAGGCCGTCACCTTCGTCAAACATTGCCGCGAGGAATACGGCCTCGCCATCGAAGGGCTGATGTGCATTCCGCCCTTCGATGAAAACCCCGGCCCGCATTTCGCACTGCTGAAAAAGCTCGCCGCCGAAGCCGGAGTCGAGAAATGCTCCATGGGCATGTCCGGTGACTATGAAAAGGCCATCGCCTTCGGCGCCACCAGCGTGCGCGTCGGATCAGCTATCTTCGGCGCGCGCTGAGATTTCAGGCGCCTGCTGCCGAACGTCCCGTCCCACGTACAACAATCACAAGAAAAAGCAGCGCAGCGAGCAGGATAAGAACCGATCCCGCTTTCGCTAGCCCCTCGCCTGTTCCCGAAATCGCGAAAACGATGCCCGGCACGATGACGATCACGCCGATCTGGGCGAGCAGCACCTGCAGCTTGGCAAGCCGGCTCGCCGCCGCCTCCGGCACCAGAGTGTAGAACGCGCCGTAAAGCGCTATCGTCACCCAGCCAAGAAGGTTCAAATGCCCATGCGCCGGTGAGAGGGTGTGATCGCCCGACGCCGACATGTAAATTCCGAAAACCATTCCAAGCACCGCATAAAGCGGAGCCGTAATCCAGCAAACCCTCGCAAGCCCGTTCATAGCTGCCCCTTCCGCCAATACACGCGGCCACTGGAACGATCGCGCACCGGTTCCGCGTCTGATCATTGCAAACACGGCAGTTTACACCCGCGACTGAAGGTTAGGAATATAGGCACAATGGCTGCCCGAATTAGGCGATCTTGACCTTCTCGGCCAGAAAATCGAGGAATGCCCGGACGCGGGTCGGCAGGAATTTTCCGTGTCCGACATAGACCGCATAGACACCTTCGCGATCGCCCGGATTGAAATCCTCCAAGAGCGGCACCAGCCGCCCCGCGTCAATGTCCGGCTGGATGTGCCAGCGGGCATGGCGGGCGATGCCCGCGCCCGCCAGCGCCATCAACCGCATGGCCTCACCGTCACTGACAAGCGTGCCGGCAGTGGGCGGGATGCTGCTTTTCAGCCCTTCCGGTCCGATGAAGGGCCACCCTTCATGAATGCGCGAAAAGCAGAAGCCAAGCAACGCGTGGCCGGCAAGGTCGGCCGGGCTCTCCGGTCGTCCATGTACTTCCAGATATGAAGGCGCGGCCACGACGGCCATGCCGCTATCACCAAGCTTGCGCGCGATCAGGCTCGATTCGGCGAGCGCTCCGGCACGGATGGCAACATCCGCCCGCTCCTCGATCAGATCGATCACCCGGTCCGTCAACACCAGATCCACCACCACATCCGGATAGCGGGCCGTGAATTCTGGAAGCAGCGGGATCAGCCGGTTCTGGCCGAAAGGCACGTTCGAGTTGACTCTGAGGCGCCCGCGCGGCGCGGATCCCGCCGCAGCTTCCTGCTCAGCCGCCTGGATATCCGCCAGAATGCGCACACTGCTTTGATAGAAAGAGCTTCCCTCCGGGGTTATCTGAAGCCGGCGCGTGGAGCGACGCAGCAGCCGCGTTCCAAGCCGGGCCTCGAGCCGCGCAACCAGCTTGCTGACGGCGGACGGCGTCATCTTCAGATCGCGCGCCGCGGCGGAAAAACTCTGCAATTCCACCACCCGCACGAACACTTCGATCTCACCGGAACGGTTTATGTCGATACGCGCCATTTATGAAATGAATTCCATGATGATTTTATTTTTCGAAGTCTAATTCATCAATCGGCAGACGTCCATCTAAGCGCAAGTGATCAATCCAAATTCGCCCTTTCGCAACGACAAGAGCCTTTGACATGCCCCTTGCACTCTACGCGCTGACCGCCGGCGCTTTCGGCATCGGCGTTACCGAATTCGTCATCATGGGTCTGCTTCTGGAGGTGAGCGCTGATCTTGATGTCACCATCTCCGCAGCCGGTCTCCTCATCTCCGGATATGCGCTCGGCGTGGTGGCCGGCGCGCCCATCCTGGGCGCTCTGACCGGGCGCTGGTCCCGCAAGACCCTGCTGATCGCCCTGATGGTCATCTTCACGCTCGGCAACCTCGCCTGCGCGCTTGCGCCCAACTACTGGGCCCTCATGGCCGCGCGCGTGCTGACGGCCTTTGCACACGCATCCTTCTTCGGTGTTGGCTCCGTGGTGGCCACTGGCCTTGTCTCCCCCGACAGGCGTGCCTCGGCTATCGCCATCATGTTCACCGGCCTCACCGTGGCAAACATTCTCGGTGTGCCGTTCGGCACCTGGCTCGGTCAGGCTTTCGGTTGGCGCTCCACATTCTGGGCCGTCACGCTGGTGGGCCTTGCAGCCCTAGCCATCATTGCCGCCTTTGTTCCACGCGACGATGCTTCCGCTGGTGAGGACGACAGCGGAAACACGCTCGCCGTGCTGGCCCGCCCGCAAGTGCTTCTCGGCCTTCTGACAACGGTGCTGAGCTGGGTCGGCGTGTTTGCTGCCTTCACCTATATCGCGCCGATCCTCACACGCATCACCGGCTTTTCAGAAAGCGCGGTCTCACCCATCCTGCTCGTCTTCGGCGGCGGCCTCATCGCCGGAAACCTCATCGGCGGGAAATTCGCCGACCGATGGCTCGGACCGGCCGTTCTCGGCTCGCTTGCCCTGCTCTCTGCAGTCCTTTTCGTCATGAGCTTCGCCATCCACGAAAAGGTCGCCGCCGTGATCGCCATCGGGGTGTTCGGTGCTGCCGCCTTCGCCACCGTGCCGCCCCTGCAGATGTGGGTGCTCGAAAAAGCCGAGGGCGCCGGCCAGGGTCTCGCCTCCTCCTTCAACATCGCCGCCTTCAATCTCGGCAATGCCACCGGCGCCTGGCTGGGCGGCATGGTGATCGATCACGGTCCCGGCCTTGGTGCCGTCATCTGGATCGCCGGCCTTGTGCCCATGGCGGCTTTCGCTGTCGCTTTCGCCGCTCAGCGCATGGAGCACCGGCGCACAAGGCGGGAAGCCGTCTGCGATCCCGCCACATCCTGACCTTTGATCCTCTATCCAACCAGGGAGCAAACCATGGAATACAGAAATCTCGGCGCATCGGGCCTCAAGGTTCCGGTCTTGAGCTTCGGCACGGGAACCTTCGGCGGCACTGGCCCCCTTTTCGGGGCTTGGGGCACCACTGACGCGAATGAAGCCCGCCGTCTCATCGATATCTGCCTCGATGCAGGGCTCAATCTCTTCGATACGGCGGATGTCTATTCAGACGGCGCTTCCGAAACGGTTCTGGGCGAAGCTATCAGGGGCCGGCGTGATGCGGTGCTGATCTCAACCAAAACAGCCTTGCCCATGGGCGAAGGCCCCTCCGATGCCGGCACGTCGCGCGCCCGCCTCATTCGCACAGTCGACGCGGCCCTGAAACGCCTCGGAACCGACTATATCGACCTCCTGCAACTGCATGCCTTCGATGCCGCGACGCCGGTCGAGGAGGTTCTGTCGACCCTTGATGATCTCGTGCGCGCCGGCAAACTGCGCTATCTCGGCGTATCCAATTTTTCCGGCTGGCAGGTGATGAAGTCGCTGGCGGCCGCTGAGCGTCATGGCTGGCAGCGCTATGTCGCGCACCAGGTCTACTATTCGCTGGTCGGCCGCGATTACGAATGGGAATTGATGCCGCTCGGCCTCGATCAGGGTGTCGGCGCGCTGGTCTGGAGTCCACTCGGCTGGGGCCGGCTTACCGGCAGGATCCGTCGTGGCGTTCCCCTCCCCGAGGGCAGCCGCCTGCACGATACGGCCAGCTTCGGCCCGCCCGTTGACCAGGAACAGCTTTATCGCGTGGTGGATGCGCTGGAGGACGTGGCCGAGGAAACCGGGAAAACGGTTCCACAGATAGCAATCAACTGGCTTACACGCCGGCCGAGCGTCTCCTCCGTCATTGTCGGTGCCCGCAACGAGGAGCAGCTACGCCAGAATCTCGGCGCTATCGGCTGGTCGCTGTCGGATGAGCAGATCGCGAAGCTGGATGCGGCAAGCCTCACCGATGCCGCCTATCCCTATTTCCCCTACCGGCGGCAGGAGGCGTTCGCCCGCCTCAGCCCGCCCGCCGTCTGACCCCGCGATGCGTCCGGGCCTGGAGCGAGGAGGAGGCTCCATGTCCGGCAGCGACCTGACCCCGAAAGGCATCAATGCAGAACGAGTTCTCCGGCCACGCTGCGCCACTCACTTGGCGAGATCAGCTTGCGATGCGTGTAGGTCACTGAATGAAGCGGGCCGTCCAGCGTCGAGTTCCAGAAATCGATGAACCGGTAAAGCGCCGGAAAATCCGGTGCGGTGTCGTAGTGCTGCCATAGAAAACTCTGCAAGATCGTCGGATGATCAGGCAGATGATAGAGAAATTCCGCCGTCGTCAGCCCATAGCCCCGGAGCATCAGCTCCATTTCGCCCGTCTGCTGCATGTGCTTCCTTTCCGAATCGGTTCCGGACTGAAAAATTGTGCGGTGAAAATACACCGCCGTCCAGTGAGACCTTGTCACCTGAGCGTAAATTTATCGTGTAAATACATATTGTTAGCAGCCATCCCACGCGGATGCTAACGCTGTTGGCCCATGCGATTCCGCTCGTTCAGCTGCTGCCACCAAATGTCTAATGTTGTAGCGGAAGGCAGAATGGTAATAATGCGCGCGAGCCAGCAGGAGCTGTGTTGGAGAACGCAGATCAGAGCCCGGCAAGCGCATATCCGGAGGAGGAAAAATGTCCGAAGTGCATGTTCACCGCGTCAAATCCGCGTGGAAGAAAAACGCGCTCATCGACAATGAGACGTATCTCAAATGGTACAAGGACAGCGTCAAGGATCCGGAGAAGTTCTGGAAGAAGCACGGCAAGCGCATCGACTGGTTCAAGCCCTACACCAAGGTGAAGAACACCTCGTTCAAGGGCAAGGTCTCCATCAAGTGGTTCGAGGATGGCGTCACCAATGTCGCCTACAACTGCATCGATCGCCATCTGAAGAAGCGCGGCAACCAGACCGCCATCATCTGGGAAGGCGACAATCCCTACGACGACAAGAAGATCACCTATAACGAGCTTTACGAGCATGTCTGCCGGCTCGCCAATGTGTTGAAGGCCCGCGGCGTCAAGAAGGGTGACCGCGTCACCATTTACATGCCGATGATCCCGGAGGCGACCTATGCAATGCTCGCCTGCGCGCGCATCGGCGCGGTGCATTCGGTCGTGTTCGGCGGGTTCTCGCCCGATTCGCTCGCCGGCCGCATCGAGGACTGCCAGTCCGATTTCGTCATCACCGCGGATGAAGGCGTGCGCGGTGGCAAGAAGATCCCGCTCAAGGAAAACACCGACAAGGCCGTGGCGCTTGCTGAAAAGGCAGGCGCGAAAGTGCGTCATGTTCTCGTCGTCCAGCGCACCGCCGGAAAGATCGATTGGTCCGAGGGCCGCGACCTCTGGTATCACGAGGAAACCGCCAAGGCGAAGCCGGACTGCAAACCGGAAAAGATGAAGGCGGAAGACCCGCTTTTCATCCTCTACACCTCCGGCTCCACCGGCAAGCCCAAGGGCGTGTTGCACACGACAGGCGGCTATCTCGTCTACGCCTCGATGACGCATGAATATGTGTTCGACTACCATGAAGGCGACGTTTACTGGTGCACCGCCGATGTGGGCTGGGTCACCGGCCACAGCTACATCGTTTACGGGCCACTCGCCAATGGCGCCATCACCCTGATGTTCGAGGGCGTGCCCAACTATCCCGACGCCTCCCGCTTCTGGCAGGTGGTCGACAAGCACAATGTCAACATTTTCTACACTGCCCCCACCGCGATCCGCGCCCTGATGGGCGCCGGCGACGAGTTCGTCACCCGCGCCTCGCGCAAATCCTTACGTATTCTGGGTTCGGTCGGCGAGCCGATCAATCCGGAAGCCTGGGAGTGGTATTACAACGTCGTCGGCGACAAGAAATCTCCCATCGTCGACACCTGGTGGCAGACGGAAACGGGCGGCATCCTCATCACACCGCTTCCCGGTGCCACGGATCTCAAGGCGGGGTCCGCAACGCGCCCGTTCTTCGGCGTTCAGCCGCAGCTCGTGGATGGCGAGGGGCAGGTGCTGGAAGGTGCAACCAGCGGCAATCTGTGCATCACCGATTCCTGGCCGGGCCAGATGCGTTCCGTCTATGGCGACCATGAGCGCTTCGTCCAGACCTACTTCTCCACCTACAAGGGCAAATATTTCACCGGCGATGGCTGCCGCCGCGACGAGGATGGCTATTACTGGATCACCGGGCGCGTTGACGATGTCATCAACGTGTCAGGCCACCGCATGGGCACGGCGGAGGTCGAATCCGCGCTGGTCAGCCATGACAAGGTTTCGGAAGCCGCCGTTGTCGGCTACCCGCACGATGTGAAGGGCCAGGGCATCTACTGCTATGTGACCCTCATGGCCGGCGAAGAAGGTTCCGAAGAGCTCAAGAAGGAGCTTGTCGCCCATGTGCGCAGCGAGATCGGGCCAATCGCTTCACCGGACAAGATCCAGTTCGCGCCCGGCCTGCCGAAGACACGCTCGGGCAAGATCATGCGGCGCATCCTGCGCAAGATCGCCGAAGACGATTACGGCGCGCTTGGTGACACGTCCACACTCGCCGATCCCGCCGTGGTCGATGATCTGGTGGAAAACCGCCAGAACAAGAAGGGCTGACAATCCTGAGCGTCGCGCAGCTCGCGCGGCGTTTCTATGTCCCCCCTTGCAGAACCGGACGAACGCCTCCACATTGGGTGTGTCGTCAACGAACCGAAAGGAGGTGATCCAATGTCGAGTGATTTCCGTTCAAACGTGGTCTCGATGGATTGCCTTCGCGGGGAGCAGTCTTCCCGCTGAAGCGCATGAAGCGCGGATGGACTGCCTTTGCAGCCCAGCCATGACCGCGTGAGAAATCGAAAACACGGGGCCGTTCCTTCGGGGACGGCCTTTTGTTTTGAGGCAGGGTTCCGTGTTTGAAAAGAAGGCGCTGGTCCCTCATCCCCCTGCCGGGACCTTCTCGAGCATCGGACCCAAAAGCGGAAATCCGGCTTTCGGTCATCCCAACGTTGCATCACGTTCTTTGTGCACCCGGGTGACACAGGGCTATCCAATGGGAAGGTGCTGACTTCGAAGCCCCCTTCTCCCCGTGCACGGGGAGAAGGTGAGGATGAGGGGCGAGCGCCGACGCATCAGAAAATCACGCCACCATCAACACACGAACGAAACCCGCCGTCCGCCGCCATAGGCCGCCACAAGCCGGGCGTCCAGCAGACGCGATGCAACGTCTCCGCCCGGTTCCGTCGCCACGTCGGCAAGCACCCGCCCGTAATACTTGCCGCCGCTGATGTCGCTTATCCAGACAGACCCTTCGGCGAGCAAGCGCTCGAGCGCTATGCGTGCCTCGCGCGCCGCAGCCTTCTCGGCAGCGCAGCGGCTTCGCATTTCGGGCGCATCGACGCCGCGAATGCGCACCCCCACCGTAATGCGCTGGCCGGGCCAGACATGGGCTTCGGCCACAAAAGTATCGCCGTCGATCACACGCAGAACACGGGCTTCCACCGGACCTGAAATCATGTCTCTGCGTGCGGCAAAGGCTGCCGGTTGCGCGCTCAGCGCACAGGCAAGCAACAGTGAAAACAGAGGTCTGGAGATGAGGGGGCGCATAAGAGGAATATATTCCTCTAAACTGAAACGCGCAACCTGAAATCAGAAGTCGGTGGCGATGCCCTTCACTTCCCAGTCGCCATAGCGCGCCGGGTCCTGTCCGCCGCGTCCGCCCAGCTCCTTTGGAGCCTTCGCAGCCTCGGCCTCATAGGCCTTGCGCCGTTCCTCGGCTTCCGCCAGTGCGCGCCTTGCCGCAGGCGTCAGTGCCTTCTTCGGCTGCTCTGCCTGTCTGTCCGTCTCGTCTGTCACGGCAAATTCCTCTCGAAAACGGGGAAATATTGAATACACGAACCGGGTTCCCCATCATATAAGCGATTGGTCGCGCCATGGAAAATCGCTGGCGCATTCCATTGCGGAGCTTGAGACGACGATGAACATGATACGCACGGCAATGCTTCTGGCCCTGATGACGGCGCTGTTCATGGGCGTGGGCTATCTGATTGGGGGCACCGGCGGCATGATGATCGCCTTCCTGATCGCAGCGGGCATGAACCTGTTCAGCTATTGGAATGCCGACAAGATGGTGCTCAGGATGCACAACGCCGTCGAGGTGGACGAGCGCAATGCGCCCGAATATTTCGGCATCGTGCGCGATCTGGCCGCACGCGCCGGCCTTCCCATGCCGCGCGTCTATCTCATCCAGAACGCTCAGCCCAACGCGTTCGCCACCGGGCGCAACCCGCAGAACGCAGCCGTGGCCGCCACCACAGGTCTGCTCGAACGCCTGAGCTACGAGGAGGTGGCAGGCGTCATGGCCCATGAGCTTGCTCATGTGCAGAACCGCGACACGCTCACCATGACCATCACCGCGACGCTGGCCGGCGCAATCTCCATGCTCGGCAATTTTGCCCTGTTCTTCGGCGGCAACCGCGACAACAACAACCCGCTCGGCTTCATCGGCATTCTCGTGGCGATGATCGTTGCGCCCTTCGCTGCGATGCTGGTGCAGATGGCCATCAGCCGCACCCGCGAATATTCGGCAGACCGGCGCGGGGCGGAGATCTGCGGCAACCCGCTGTGGCTTGCCTCCGCGCTCGACAAGATCGCAAGGCGTGCAAAGCAGGTGGTCAATCAGAATGCCGAGCGCAATCCCGCCACCGCGCATATGTTCATCATCAATCCGCTCTCGGGCGAGCGCATGGACAATCTGTTCTCCACCCACCCCGACACTGACAATCGCATTGCCGCGCTTCAGGCGATGGCGGGCGAAATGCGCGCGACGCCTGAGCCGCAGGCCCGCGAAGAGCATCAGGGCCCGTGGGGCACCCGGACCGAAGCGCCCGAACCCCGGCCCCAACCCCAGCCCAAATCCGACCCCCGCTGGGGCCGTGACGCCAAAGGGCGCAAAGGCCCCTGGTCGTGAGCCGCCCCACTGCGCGCCGCGCCACCGGCAAAAACCGCCCCACGCCTGAGACCTTCGACAAGCCCGGCCTTGAAACCCGCCGCGTGGCCACGAAACTGCTCGCCGCCGTGGTGGATGCCCACGCCTCGCTCGACGGTCTAACCGACCCCGCCAACGGCCAGCCCAGTTTCCGCGCGCTCGATGCGCGGGACCGCTCGCTCGTCCGCGCCATCCTGATGAGCGCGCTCCGCCACCGCAGCACAATCGAGGCACTGCTTTCCCGCCGTCTGGAGCGTCCGTTGCCCACCAATGCCCGTGCGCTCTCGCACGCATTGCACGTGGCCGCGGCGCAGATCCTGTTTCTCGACGTGCCCGACAGCGCCGCCGTAGATCTCGCCGTCACCCAGGCAAAAAGCGACCCGCGTCTTGCCCGGTTCTCAGGCCTCGTCAACGGCGTTTTGCGCAACCTCATTCGCGTGAAGGCGCGCGCGCTCCCTGCCGCCCTTGCCCAGACGCGTGAAGCACCCGATTGGTTTGCCGCGCGGCTGGAAGCGGCCTATGGCGCGGAAAAGACCGCCGCCATCCTCGCCATGCACCGGCTGGAACCGCCGGTGGACTTCACTGTCAGGCAAGACCCGCAGCGCTGGGCCGAGGCGCTTGGCGGCATCGTCCTTCCCACGGGCACCGTCCGCATCGCAAAGCTCGAGGCCGGCGTCGACACCCTGCCAGGCTTTGAGGAAGGCGCATGGTGGGTGCAGGATGCCGCCGCCAGCCTGCCCGCAAAACTGCTCGGCGACATCGCCGGCGCACGTGTGGCCGATCTTTGCGCCGCGCCCGGCGGGAAGACGGCGCAGCTCATTCATGCGGGCGCAGATGTCACCGCTGTCGATCTGTCCAAAAGCCGGCTCAAGCGGCTAGCTGAAAATCTCAAGCGCCTCCGCCTCGAAGCGCAGATCGTCGAATCCGACATCCGCAAATTCAAGCCCGAAACCCCGTTCGATGCCGTCCTCATCGATGCCCCCTGCTCCTCCACCGGCACGGTGCGGCGGCATCCGGATGTGCCGTGGACAAAGACGCCCGAAGACATCGAGAAGCTCGCCGCCCTCCAGCGCGCGCTGCTCGACCATGCGGTGACGCTGGTCAAGCCTGGCGGGCGGATCGTCTTTTCCAACTGCTCGCTCGACCCCGCCGAAGGCGAGGCGATGCTCGACGCGTTTCTTGCAGACACATCAGAGGTCTCGCTCGATCCGATAAAACCCGACGAAACGCCTGGCATCAGCACCTTCATCACACCGGAAGGTTTTTTGCGAACCACGCCTGCCGATGGTTTCGGCGAAACGCCTCTCGCCCGGGGTCTCGACGGCTTCTTCGCCGCCCGTGTGATACGCCAGCCCTGAGCTGGCCCTGCCATCTGTGTGTGCTGATATATTTCAACTTCGCACAAATCCTTGAATCAACTAGACTCTCAGCTGATTTGGGGTCACGGAAAGAAAAGTCGGTCGGTGGATCAAGCACGGGGACACTCCCCCCACGAGCTGTGGGGCCTTGTTGCGCGGCAAGCATGGGCGCGCCTGCGGCGGCGTCTGCGCGCGGGCCCGTCCTATCGCTGGCGCTATTCCGGCCGCACCCCGGAACGCGTTCTCATCGCGCCGCCGGACCTGCGCATCGCAGATCCCCAGGTCGCACGCGATATCTATCACGGCCAGTTTCTCCTCGCCGGCCAGCTTGTTGAAACACGCGGCCAGTCTCCCTTCCGTGTACCGGTCACTGACCTTGCCTGGCAGGACGCGTTGCACGGTTTCCGCTGGCTGCGCCACATGCGGGCCGCCCAGAGCGATCTGGCCTCGGCCAATGCGCGCGCGCTGGTGGAAGAATGGATGGCCCTTCACGGCAAGCGCATTTCGGGGTTGCCATGGGAGCCCGGCACCACATCCCGGCGCGTCATCGCCTGGCTTCAGCATTCTTCCGTCGTGTTGCAGGGCGCCGAGCTTCCGTTTTACCGCCAGTTCCTGAAAATGCTCGCCGTGCAGATGCGCTATCTGCGCACCAACGCCCGTGAAATGCCTGATGGAGAAGATCGCCTGCGCGCGCGCATAGCGCTGGCATTCTGCGCCCTTTCGCTGCCCGCACCCGCCACGGCGGTGAAGGCCGCCAGCCGCAATCTCGCACAGGAGCTCGAGCGACAGATCCTAGCCGATGGCGGCCATGTCTCCCGCAATCCGCGGGCGATCATGGAACTCCTCACCGACCTTCTGCCGCTCCGGCAGACCTATACGAACCAGGCCGAGCAACCCCCGCAGGCCCTCATTGATGCCGTCGAGCGCATGCTTCCGGCGTTGCGCTTCTTCCGTCACCGCGATGGTTCCATCGCCCGTTTCAACGGCATGGGCATCACCCAGCACGACAGTGTCGCCGCCATCCTGCGCTACGATGATACCGGGGGCGCACCGCTTCTACATGCGCCGCATTCAGGCTATGAGCGTCTGGCGCTGGGTGCCACCACCATCATCGCCGACACGGCGGCACCGCCACCTGCCGATCTTTCCCATTTCGCCCATGCGGGCTGCCTGTCGTTTGAAATGTCGTCCGGCCGCCATCAGTTCGTGGTCAACAGCGGCATCGACAATTACGGCGACGACAGCTACCGCCCCCTGGCGCGCACCACGGCCGCGCACTCCACAATCACAATCAACGACACATCACAGGCACGCTTCAGCCTTTCACCGAAATGGAGCGATCTGATCGGCACTCCGCTGATCGGCGGACCACGCAGGGTCGAGTGCCGGCGCGACGACGGGGCCGGTATCCAGCGCTTCACTGCCAGTCACAATGGCTATGTCTCACGCTTCGGGCTCATCCATGAACGCGCCCTCTCCTTGTCGGAGGAAGGGGCCCTGCTCGAAGGCGTGGATCGCGTGGTCAGGCCCGATGGTTCTGCTTCGACGGCAATCGGCAATGATGCGGTGGCCGTTCGTTTTCATATCCACCCTGATATTGACGTTTTCCGGGATCCGGAAGGACGCCACATTCTCGCCGGTGAGGCCACCGACACCTGGCTCTTCACCGTTGAAGGCATTGTTCCGGTGGTTGAAGAATCGATCTTCTTCGCCGGCCTTGGCGGCCCCCGCAGGAGCCGCCAGATCGTGCTCTACACGACGGCTTCCGAACATCCGGAAATCCGTTGGCGGCTCCGCAGGACGCATGCCATAAACGGCAACGGCTAGATCGGCCCAGATTGGGCGTGGTGCGTGGTTCGACAAGCTCACCATGAGGGTGGTGGGGGCTGGCAAACCCGCCCCACGGATCTTCGACCCAGTCCGCAACACCCTTGAAGCTGCATCCCCGCCCCTCATGGTGAGCTTGTCGAACCACGCACCACGTCAATGCAGCAAAGCCTGCTCAAAAACCCCACATGATCAGGCCAGATCAAAGCCCGGCAAACGCCGCGATCTCCTCGACAATCGCCTTGTGAACAGCCGCCCGATCGGCCCCTTCGGGATCGTCGCATACCGGGTCGTCCTTTTCCGCGGCAAGCATCGCTGCCCCTTCCGGCTTGCACTCCGCAAGGAAGGTGAAGTGATGCGCCGGTGCAATCGTCTTCAGCAGCGCCGAGGGCAATCTTGCAGCGAGGTTGCTTCCGTCCGGCCCCACATCAGCCGCCTTGAACAAATGCGTCCGGCCGAGATTGATGAGCAACACCGGCATCTTCATTCTGCCAACACTCTCAGGCGTCGCCGCATACGTCATGCCGGGGTCGATGGCGATGGCCTGCAGAATCCGCTCATCGCGCATATCGGTGGCGAACCCCTCCGGAAGCGCCGCGAAGTCAACACCTCCCTTGGCGAAGAACACACAGTCCTGACCATCCTCACCCATTGTCGCGCAATAGTCCGCATAAGCTCCCCGGTCGAAGCGCAATCCGGCAAGGTTCAGCGCCGTGGCTCCGCCAAGCGAAAAGCCAAGCGAGGCAATGCGCGAACGATCCACGTGATCGGCAAACACAGGCTCATTGAGCAGCGCGTCGAGTGCAGCGCTGAGATCGGCCGCCCGCTCATCGAGCCGCAGTGAACGGCGCGGAGAAGAATCGCCCGACGTGCTGCCGGGATGATTGACCGCCAGCACCATTGCCCCGCGCATCGCCAGCGCCGAGGAAAGCCAGGAGATGGCATCCATATTGCCGCCAGAGCCATGCGAGAGCACGAAGAGCGGAAACCGCCCCTCCGCCACCGCGGCACCGACATAGGCCGAAGTGCCTTGAAAAACGGCATTGTCGCCCACCAGCCCGCGATAGGTCGGCGTGCCGGCCGGATACCATACCGAGGCCGCCAGAACCGATGGGCGGTGATCCGCCTTCACCGTCAACCGGTCATATCCGGCATAGGGACCAGCCATGGCTGCGCCCGTCAGCCCCATGCCGATGAGAAAAGCAGAAAGCAGTTTTTTCATATCCGTCATCCTTTCATCTGGATGACGCCAAACTGCTCAATCCGTCTTCTGCCCGCGACCTGAAACCGGTTTTCGAACCAGGCCGTCCACATCGAACCGGACGCCGCGATATGCGGAACCCAACAGCTTCCCAACCAAGGCCCGCTGCACGCTACGACAGCTTCACCATAAGGGAGTGGTCTGGCTGATCACCGAAAGGCTTCTACCGGAGCCCACGCTCCTCATGGTGAGCCTGTCGAACCACGCACTGCGCCGACATCTTGGGATACTCTGCTCCCTGCGCCGATGCATAAGGCTTGATCTGGCGTTCACCCCGCTAGACGCACCAGGGCTTCGGCAAACATTGCCACCGGCCCGCTGCAATGTCACAAGGCGAGCCTTTGCAGCAACGCGCAGGCTCCACCCATGCTGGCTCTGCCCATTCCAATGATCGTCGCCCTCGTGCTCGCAGGGCTACTGATCCGGATCGCCTTCTCCAGCGAGCGCCCACCGTTTCTGATGGCGCTGCTTGCCGCCTGCGCGCTGCAAAGCCTCATCGTTTCGCTGCGCCAATATTATGGCATCGGCGCATTTCTGCCCCTTCAGCCCATCACGGCCACATTCGTGCCGCCGCTGTCATGGCTCGCTTTCCAGACGGCCTCGTTCCGCCCATTCTTATTGCCCCGCGATCTCGCGCACCTGGCAGCACCTGCCTTTGCAGCTTTCTGCGTCGTCTTCGCGCCGGGTACGCTCGATACGGTGGTCCCGGCCATCTTCGTTCTCTATGGGCTGGCCATTCTGTTGAAGCTGCACCGTAGCGACGATGATCTGCCTCTGGCACGGCTTGAGGCCGGACGCCTTCCAGCCCGAATCTGGGGTGGCATCGGCCTCGCCCTCATCCTGTCGGCGCTCAGCGACGCACTCATTGCGCTCGCCATCATGACCGGCCAGACCGGGCTGCCGCCAGTCATTGTCAGCGTCTTTTCGTCGGCCGCACTGCTTGCCATCGGATTGCTCAGCATTTCACCCAATGCCATGGGTGAGACAGAGGCGGAGTCTCCCCCACAGAGTCCCCACCCCAGCGAGGAAGATGCCCATCTCGTCCAGCGGCTCGATGCGCTCCTTCAGACCGACAGGCCTTATCTTGATCCGTCCCTAACGCTCGCGCGGCTCGCCCGACGATTGCACGTACCGGTCAAACAACTCTCCTCCGCCATCAATCTGGTCAGTGGCGAAAACGTCTCTCGCTACATCAACCGGCATCGCATTCATCACGCCTGCCGCGCACTGGAAGATGGCGCCAATGTCACCGAAGCCATGCTCTCAAGCGGTTTCAACACCAAATCCAATTTCAACCGCGAGTTCCGACGCATCACCGGAACAACGCCGCGCGAATGGAACGCCAAGATCGCCGCTCACGAATAGCCGTGTAACGCCGAACCGATCGCAAGAGCGGCAAAGGCAAACAGGATCGTTCCCGATATGCGCGATACCCAAAGCGACAGACTTTCAGGCAGCCGCGCGCGCGCCAGCGCCACGCCGCCACTCAGGATAAACCACCACAGAAGCGAGCCGAGAAAAACGCCCGTCACCACGGCCACCGCATCGCTAGAGCGTGGAGAATCCGCCAGCCCGAGACCGGCAAACATCGCCGCAAAGGCGAGAATGGTCATCGGATTGGTGATTGTCAGGAAAAAGGTGGCAACGGCGGTTCCGAAGAGATCGCTTGCCCGGGCCCTGGCAGCGGCCCGCGGCGGTAGTGCTGAAAAACTTTTCCAGCCGAGCCATGCCAGAAACAGGCCTCCGGCAAGCTTGAGCGGCACATCGACCATCGCTAGCGCTGCCGCAAACGCCGCAAATCCGACCGCCGCCAGCGTCGCATAGAGAGCATCTGCAAGGGCCGTGCCCAGACCGCCGGCAATGCCGGCCCACAGGCCATGCTCAAGCGTTCTGTTCACACACAATGCCCCGATGGGCCCAAGCGGCGCCGCGACAGCCAGCCCAAGCAACAGGCTCTTGCCGAACAGCAGCGCATCCACTTTGTCAGCCCTTTTCAACCGGCGCGAAAGATCCCGGCTCCACCGTCGACAGGGCCACGACAGACTCGCTGCGGGCCAGAAAACCATGCTTCTTCATGTCTTCGAGAACGCTTTCCACATCGGAAAGCGACGGCACGCGCGCCTTGATGAGATAGGACCACGGGCCAGTCACATGGTGGCATTCCTCTACCGCCTTGTGGGCAGCCGCAAAAACGCGAAACGCCTCTTCATTGACGTTCTGAACCAGTGATACCCAGATGAAAACAAGCACCGGACAGCCCAGCGCCGCCGGATCGGCATCCACCGTGAAACGCCGGATAACACCGCTGGCCGAAAGCCGGCGAATACGCTCATTGACCGCCGAAGCTGACAGCCCCACCACACCACCAATATCAGCCAGAGAGCGGCGGGCATCCTCCGCCAACAGGGTCACGATTTTATGGTCGATCTGATCCATGGCAATTCTTCCGCAAATCCAATTTCAGGATAATTTGCAGAAGCATGGTGAATAGTCAATAAAATATGCGGAAAAATGCTAGTATTGCCGCAAAATTTTTATATCGCCCGCCGAAAGCCAGACATTGATTGCCATAGGCGTCCGCCATTGTCGAGTAGGCCGCTTCCTGACCTTATTGCGTGCCGCATACACCCTTCGGTCTGACTGGTGCCTCTTCAACGATCGCGGCGAAACCAGAATGCATCATCGATCCGTTCCATGCCGATGCGTTCATAGAAGCCCGCAGCCTCAGGCACAGATGCTAGGATCAGGGCAACCTCCGGCCCAAGCAGTCGCCGCGTCTCATTGATCATACCGAGGCCAATTCCCAGCCCCTGCGCTTTTGAAGACACGGCAAGATCGGAGAGATAGGCACACCACGAAAAGTCTGTGACGCAACGGGCGACGCCCACGAGCGGCTTTTCATTTATGTTTCGCCGCGCAGTCACGATGAGCCCGGCACCCGCGATCATGCGCTGAAGTCGCGCTTCATCGTCAATGGGTCGGATCGCGCCAAGCCCTGACTCCTGCAGCACCTGTCCGAACGCGCGGGCCTCAAGGTCTGGCTCACTGGCATAGAGGATCTCAGGTTTTTCGCTCATGCCGAGCACCAATGCTCTTTTGCACAGCCGATGCAACCCGATAATGAGCCAAAATAGCCAATCGCCTGCCGCCAAGCTTGATTTGAGCTCCGCCTGCCGGTACGTCCCCCACATTCTTCCCCGAAGCCGGAGCCGCCTCGTATGTCCGTTGCCGCCAAGAATATTCCCGCACCCGATCTTGTTCCCGTCCGCCGTGCGCTTCTGTCGGTCTCCGACAAGAGCGGCATCGTCGATTTCGCCCGCGCGCTTTCGGGCCGCAATGTAGAGATCGTCTCCACCGGCGGCACCTCCAAGACGCTCTCCGGCGAGGGTATCCCCGTGCGCGACGTTTCGGAGCTGACCGGCTTCCCCGAGATCATGGACGGGCGCGTGAAGACGCTGCATCCCGGCGTCCATGGCGGCCTGCTCGGCATTCGCGACGATGCCGACCATGCCGGCGCGATGAAAGAGCACGACATCGCGCCCATCGACCTTCTGGTCATCAATCTCTACCCGTTCGAAGAGGTGCGTTTCGGCGGTGGCGATTATGCAACCACGGTCGAGAACATCGACATTGGCGGCCCGGCCATGCTGCGCGCGGCAGCCAAGAACCACGCCTATGTGGCCGTCGTAACCGAACCTGCCGACTACGCCCGCATTCTCGAGGCGCTCGCCGAAAATGATGGCGCCCTGCCCTACCGCCTGCGTCAGGAACTCGCCGCCAAGGCCTTCGCCCGCACCGCAGCCTATGACGCGGCCATCTCCGGCTGGTTCGCTGAAACGCTCGAGGTCGAGGCGCCGGATTTCCGCGCCGTCGGCGGCAGGCTCAAGGAAGTGATGCGTTACGGCGAGAACCCGCACCAGAAGGCAGGCTTCTACGTCACCGGTGATAGCCGCCCCGGCGTCGCCACCGCGACCCAGCTTCAGGGCAAACAGCTTTCCTACAACAACATCAACGACACGGACGCCGCCTTCGAGCTTGTCTCCGAGTTCTCGCCGGAGCGCTCCGCCGCCGTCGCCATCATCAAGCACGCCAATCCGTGTGGCGTGGCCGAAGGCGCAACGCTGCGCGAAGCCTATGAGAAGGCGCTCGCCTGCGACCCCGTCTCCGCCTTCGGCGGCATCGTGGCGCTCAACCGCCCGCTCGACGCGGAAGCGGCCACCGAGATCGTCAAGATATTCACCGAGGTCATCATCGCGCCCGACGCGACCGAAGAGGCCCGCGCCATCGTCGCCGCCAAGAAGAACCTGCGCCTGCTCGTCACCGGCGGGCTTGCCGACCCGCGCGCACCCGGCCTTGCCGTCAAGACCGTTGCCGGCGGCCTGCTGGTCCAGTCACGCGACAATGGCGTTGTCGACGATCTCGACCTCAAGGTCGTGACCAAACGCGCGCCGAGCGAGAAGGAAATGGCCGATCTCGTCTTCGCCTTCCGCGTCGCCAAGCATGTGAAATCAAACGCCATCGTCTATGTCCGCGATGGCGCCACTGTGGGCGTCGGGGCCGGCCAGATGAGCCGTGTCGATTCCGCCCGCATCGCCGCGCGCAAAGCCGAGGACGCGGCACAGGCTGCCGGCAATGCCGAGCCGCTGACCAAGGGTTCGGTCGTCGCCTCCGACGCCTTCTTCCCCTTCGCCGACGGCCTTCTCTCCGCCGTGGAAGCCGGCGCCACCGCCGTCATCCAGCCGGGCGGCTCCATGCGCGATGACGAGGTCATCGCCGCCGCCGACGAGCATGGCATCGCCATGGTCATGACCGGCATGCGCCACTTCCGTCATTGACGCAGGCTATACAAAGGATCAGGAGGCGCCCGCCTCCTGATGCCGGCTCTTCACGAAGGGCAGAAGCACCAACCCGATGAGGAACAGCGCCAGGATCGGCGTCACGCCAAGCCGCTGCGCGTCCTCGACCGAGAAACCAAAGGCTTCCGAAGCGAAATATCCGGTAGCAATGGCGATGGCGAACGGCCCGATAAAGGTCGTCGCCTTGCCGGAAAGTGCGTAGAGCCCGAAGGCCTCCGTTACCCGTTCGCGCGATACCTGATCCACCAGCAGCGTGCGCGAGGCGGCCTGGATCGAACCGCCCGCAGCGCCGATGAAGGCCCCCGCCACGAAGAAGGCGATGTCGGGCAGGCTGCTTGCTCCAGCCCCGCTGATCGGCATGAAAAGAAGCTCCTCACGCGTGGTGGAAATCACCAGAAGCGCGCACATGGTCAGCACCACGATGGACACGCTCACCACCAGCTTCGGCCCGAAGCGCCTGTCCATCCGCCCCCCGAGCCACGCGCCCAGCGCACCGGTGACATTGGCCAGAATCCCGAACAGCCCGATCTGCGTGATCGACCAGGAAAGCACCCCCGCCGCATAGATGCCGCCAAAGGCATAAAGCGCGTTGAGCGCATCGCGGTAGAACATGGACGAGAGCAAAAAACTGAAATAGCTGCGCTCGCCCGGCAGACGTTTCAGCGTAGCGCCCAACCGGCCAAGCCCTTCGCGAATCGCCCCCGTCGCCGCCTTGCGGCGCGGCGCATCGGGCGTGAAGAGGAACATCGGCAACACGAACAGCGCATACCATAAGCCTGTCAGCGGCCCCGCCGCCCGGTCGCCCTCACGCGCCGCCGCATCGAGCCCGAAGATCGGCTCCAGTCCCAGAAGCGTGCGGCCCGTATCGGGCTGTGCCGCCATGAAGCCGAGCACAAGCACCAGCGACAGGAGCCCGCCGACATAACCCAGCCCCCAGGCCGAGCCCGAAAGCCGCCCCAGCTCCGCGCGCGGCACGAGATCGGGCATCATCGCATTGTTGAAAACGGCAGCGAACTCCATGCCGAACACGGCAAGCGCCACGGCAAGCAGAACGAGACCCACATGCCCGCCCCCCGGCGCAGCAAACCAAAGCGAAGCGCAGGCCAGAACCCCGATCACCGAGAACACGAAGATCCACGGCTTTCGTGGCCCCGTCGCATCGGCAATCGCCCCCAGAACCGGCGAGGAAAGCGCAATGGCCAGCCCGCCAATGCCCGTGGCGAGCCCCCAGAGTTCCTGCCCCCGCGCCGCATCGGGCGCGACGGCGGAGGCGAAATAGGGCGCGAAGACAAAGGTGATGATGAGCGTGTGAAAGGGCTGTTGCGCCCAGTCGAAGAACATCCAGCCCCAGATGCCACGGCGGGGCACAGTTCCGTGCTCCGCCGGCGGCATGTTCATCCCGGCGTCTTCCGGCACCCCGGCAAGATCAGACACTCAGATCGCTCATCAGGCCGGAGGCCACGGTGAGGCGCGAAACGCTGATCTCGCCGCCCTCCACGAGAGACTGAAGCCTGTCGCGCACGCGCACCACGTGCTCCCCACCGGCCTCGACCCATTTTTCCGCCGGATCCTCCTCCTTGCCATAGTCGGAAAGCGCGGCGATCGTCATCCCGCGCCGTGCGGCGCTGATCATGTCGGTCGCGCGGAAAAGCGCCAGCCCGTCATAATAATCCGACGGCACGATCGTGTGCGCCGCATCCTCGATACGCCCGATGCGAAACGCATCGGTAATGCCGAAGAACGCCTTGGCGGCCTTCTCCAGCGGCGCACCGGCCTTTTCAGCCACCAGTTCGATATCGGGCACCATCTCCGCGACCGAAAGGAACGCAAGCTTCTTCGCCAGATCCTCCGGCGCGCCAAGCGCCACGAGCTGCCCACGGCGGTTTTCCAGGCGCTCGCGCATGAAAGCCGGCAGCATCGGCATGAGCTTGCCCTCCAGCGCCTTGCGCGCGGCCCGCAGCCGATCGATGCGCGCGCCGACGGTTTCCTTGTCGCTGTCGTTCTTGAGCTGCCAGGACGTCGCCGAATAGATCAGCCGCCAGACGATCTGATAGAGATCAAGCTGCGCCATGCCGTCGATCTTGTTGTCCAGCGCATCGATGGCCCTGTAGATTTTCCGCAGCTCAAACCCTTCGCGCACCACGGCAAAGGCGGCAACGATGTCGGCTGCCGGCCGGCCCGTCAGATCCTGTAGCCGCGTGACAAAGCTCGGCCCGCCGCGGTTGATCACGTCATTGGCCAGTTCCGTGGCAATGATCTCGCGCTTCAATCGATGGGACCGGATCTCGCTCTCGTATTTCTTCGCCATGCGGCTTGGGAAATAGGCAAAAAGATCTTCTTCCAGATGGGGCGCGTCCGGCACCTTGCTGGCGACAATCTCGTCGAAAAGCACGATCTTCGCATAGGCAAGCAGCACGCCCACTTCCGCACGCGTCAGCGGCTCGCCCCGGCTTTCCCGATCCGCCAGCTCCTGCGGCCCCGGCAGAAACTCCACCGACCGGTCGAGCAGACCGCGCTGTTCGAACAGGGTCATCATCCGCGCCTGATGCGGCATTTCCGGCATGCCACGCTTCTGAACCTGCGAGATCGCCAGCGTCTGCTGATAGTTGTTGGCAAGAACCAGCTCGGCGACTTCGTCCGTCATCTCGGCGAGCAGCTTGTCACGTGCCGGCCGTTCCAGCGCGCCAGAGCGCATCGCCGCCGCCAGCGCGATCTTGATGTTCACCTCAACGTCGGAAGAGTTCACGCCGGCCGAGTTGTCGATGGCGTCGGAGTTGCAGCGTCCGCCATGCAGGCCAAACTCGATGCGTGCAAGCTGCGTCATGCCCAGATTGGCGCCTTCGCCAATCACCTTGGCGCCCACTTCGCGCGCGGTCACGCGGATCGCGTCATTGGCCCGGTCGCCCACCTCCTGATTGCTTTCCGTGTGTGAGCGCACATAGGTGCCGATACCACCGAACCAGAGGAGATCCACCGGTGCCTTAAGGATCGCGGTCATGATCTCGGTCGGCGAGGCGGTCGTCTTGTCGAGCCCGATGGCGTCTGCTGCCGCCTTGCTGAGCGTGATCGACTTCTGGGCCCGCGAGACGATGATGCCGCCCTTGGAAAGCTTGCTCGTGTCGTAATCCTGCCAGCTCGAGCGCCCCATGTCGAAGAGACGCTTGCGCTCGGCATAGGAGACCGCCGGATCGGGATCCGGATCGATGAAGATGTCACGGTGGTCGAAAGCGGCCACCACCTTGGTGCAGGTGGACAACAACATACCATTGCCGAAGACGTCACCCGACATGTCTCCCACACCCACAGCCGTAAAAGGCTCCGACTGGATATCGCGGTTCATCTCGCGGAAATGCCGCTTCACCGCTTCCCACGCGCCCCGTGCGGTGATGCCCATCTTCTTGTGGTCATAGCCTGCCGAGCCGCCGGAGGCGAAAGCGTCATCCAGCCAGAAATCATGCGCCTGGCTGATCGCGTTGGCGGTGTCGGAGAAGGTCGCCGTTCCCTTGTCGGCAGCCACCACGAAATACGGGTCATTGCCATCGTGGCGCACCACGCCTTCTGGCGGAATGACCTTGTCGCCATCCAGATTGTCGGTCAGCGACAAAAGACTGGAGATGAAGTTGATGTAGGCCGCGCGTCCTGCCTCGAACACCTCCTGGCGGCTGCCATTCTCCGGCAGGCGGCGCGGGTAGAAACCGCCCTTCGCGCCCACCGGCACGATTACCGCATTCTTGACCTGCTGTGCCTTCACAAGGCCCAGCACCTCGGTGCGGTAGTCCTGCGCCCGGTCAGACCAGCGCAGGCCGCCGCGCGCGACGGGACCGAATCTGAGGTGAACACCTTCCACCTCTGGCCCATAGACGAAAATCTCGCGCCACGGCCGCGGCTGGGGCAGGCCCGTGATGGCGCGAGAATCGAATTTCAGCGCCAGTGACCGGACAGTCTCATCGGCTTTTGGCCGATAATGATTGGTGCGCAGCGTTGCCTCGATCAGGTTGAGGAAGCGCCGGATGATCGTGTCATCATCGAGGTTGGGCACCGCATCGAGATCCGCCTCGATCGCGCTCTTCAGCGCCATTGCCTCGTCGCGTGCTTTGGGTTTTCCCGCCTTCGCGGGATCGAAGCGCAGTACGAACAGTTCAAACAGCTTTCGCGCGATATGCGGATAGCGATTCATCGTCGCGGCGATGAAGTCCTGGCTCTGCGGAATGCTCGCCTGATGCAGGAAGCGGCTGTAGGCGCGCAGAATAGCGATCTCGTCGACGCGCAGGCGGGCTCTCTGAGCCAATGCGTTGAGCCGGTCGTCGTCATGCTCTTTGCGCCAGACAGAAAGAAACAGTTCTTCGAACAGCGCACCGTTGTCAGAAAGATCTATCGGCCCATCGAACGCATTTTCCAGCTCCATGTCATGGATGAAAATCTGGGCGCTCTCTTCGTCATCTGCATCGCCCACTTCGAAGGTACGCTCGGAGATGACACGGAAGCCCATGTTCTCGAGCAGCGGAACACGTTCCGTCAACGGAACCGGGGTACCGTAATGGTAGATCTTCAGCGCTGCCTGCGTTTCATCCTGATCGTCATGCCTGTGAAAATCGATGGCGATCCGATTGGACTCGGAGAGCTTGGCCATGCGCGCGGCATCGATGAGTGCCGTTTCGGCGGAAAAACCGTTGCGGTAGCTCTCGGGAAACGCCGCGGCAACGGCTGCGAGCCTGCGGTCTGCACCGGTTTCTTCCAGCGCTTCCTGCAGGGCATCGTCCCAGGTTCGCACGATCTTGCGAATGCCCGCTTCGAGCGTCTCCGTATCGATGCGTGGTGTCTTGCCGCCGGAACGTCCAATGATGAAATGGACACGCGCCAGTGTCCCTTCAGGGAACGCCGGATAATAGGCTGAGACGCGTCCCTTGAAGACGGTCTTGAGGTAGTTGCCGATCTCGATGCGCACCTGGGAATCGTACCGGTCCCGCGGCACGAAGACGATCACCGAAACGAACCGGTCAAACTGATCGATGCGATACAGGGCCCGCACCCGCGGACGCTCGCCAAGAGCCAGTATCGCTTCCGCATGCTTGCGCAGGATCGGCAGACCGATCTGGAAAAGCTCGTCGCGGGGATAGGATTCCAGAACGTTGATCAGCGCCTTGCCCGAATGGTCGGTCGACGCAAATCCGGACTTGGCGATAACAGCCTCCGCCTTCGACCGCAGATACGGGATCTTCATCACTGATCGCGTGTAGGCCGTGGAGGTGAACAGGCCGACAATGCGCAGCTCGCCGGTCAGTTTTCCTTTGTCGTCAAAGGTCTTGACGCCGATATAGTCGAGATAGGCGCGGCGATGGACAACCGATTTGGCATTGGCCTTGGTCACGATGAACGGATCGGGACCATGGAGAAAGGCGCGAATCTCCGGAGTGGTCGAAACCGCCTCCTTGCCGCGGCGCAGAACGAGAACGTCCGGATCGGCCAGAATGCCGAGGCCCTTCTTGTTGGCACGTTCCAGCGTCCCGTTCTCCTCGCCTCCCGAATACCGAAACTCGCGCATGCCGAGGAATGTGAAATTGTCGTCGCGCAACCATTCCAGAAAGGCGATTGCTTCTGAAACAGCATCCTTGTCGAGCGGCACGGGGGCATAGCGCAATTCGGTGATCTGCTGGTCGAGCCGTGCAAGCATCGGCTTCCAGTCGACCACTGCCGCACGGACCTGCGCCAAAGTTGCGTTGAGACGCGTTTCCAGCTCCTTGCATTGGTCGTCGGACAATCGGGGAAGATGGACGTGAATGAGGCTGATCTTGTCCTCACCGGCAGCGGGTTTTGTGCCGGCTGCGTCGCCGACAATCTCTTCCACGCCTTTCTTGCCGTGACGCACCACGAGAACCGGATGCGCGACGAGTGTCGCTTCAGCACCGAAATCGCTGAGTTCTCCCAGCACCGAATCGAACAGAAACGGCATGTTGTCATTCACGACCGTCAGCACGCTGACCGGGCGGCCAAGCCGTTCGATCCCCGCAACATTGTCTATCCGCACAACGCTGGTTCCCGGCTTGTGAGCCTTGATGGCGGCGACAGCATCCTCGGCCGTGCGCAGCAGCGCTGCCTCGTCATAGGGGCGCAGATCCTCCGCCGGCGTCCGCGCGCTGATGATCTCATGCAGGACCTTGCCCATCGGTCCGCCCTTTTTCGCGGTCTTGGAGGTCTTTGCTTTGGCTACCATGCCGAAAATCCCTGTTGGTTGACCAAACTGGCCCATCGTATTCAGACAAAAGCGGTTTGACGACCCGTCATTCCACCGTGCAGGCTGAATACAACCTATTCCTATCGAAAGGGTGTCTGCATCATGACGAAACCGGTCACTGCACTGCATTTTCCTCCGCTCGAAGCACTGAGCGAGGAAACCCAAGCCTATTTCGAAAAATGCGAGGAGAAACTTGGCCTGGTGCCCAATGTGCTGCGCGCCTACGCGTTCGATGAGAACAAGCTCAGAGCCTTCACGCAGATGTACAATGATCTGATGCTGGGTGATTCGGGCCTGACGAAGCTTGAGCGCGAAATGATTGCCGTTGCGGTTTCCAGCATCAACCATTGCTTCTACTGCCTCACCGCGCATGGTGCGGCCGTCCGCCAGCTTTCCGGTGATCCGGTACTGGGCGAGCTGATGGTCATGAATTATCGGGCCGCAAAACTTGATCCGCGACAAAAGGCAATGCTCGATTTCGCCGTCAAACTCACAGAAAGCCCTGCAAAGATTGAGGAAACGGATCGGGAGACGCTCCGCGCTGCCGGCTTCTCCGAGCGCGACATCTGGGATATTGCCGCCGTGGCCAGCTTCTTCAACATGACCAACCGCATGGCTGCTGCCGTCGATATGCATCCCAATGAGGAGTATCATGCGATGGCTCGGCAACCATCATCTGACTGACCGCAAAGGGTCATCGCTATTAAGGCTACCGATACACCCTGATTCGCGTAGTCGGGCCGATGAGCGGCAGAATGCGTGCCATGGCGCGAGGCGATACAGCTATGCAGCCCTCGGTGGGCGGGAAACCGGGCTTGGCAATATGAAAGAAAATCGCACTGCCGCGATTGCGGATTGCCGGCCGCATGTTCCAGTCCGACACCATGCAGATATCGTAGAGACGATCCTCGCGCGTCATGCGTTCATGGCTGGCCCGATAGGGCAGTCGGACCGGGCGATTGTAATTGCGATCGCCTGACGCGTCGCACCAGCCATCTCCGACTTTGATCTGACGAAGCGGAAAACGGCTCCTGGGCGGGCCGGAAGGGGCTCTGTCACCACGAAAATAGCCGGACAGGAGCCGCAAATCTCCGATTGGAGTTGCGCCGTCCCCTTCGCGCTTGAGCATCGTCGTACCTGTACGCCCCAGCGCGCATGGAAAGACGAGTGGCCCCACAACCATCAATCCCTCGGTCGGTCTGCCCGGCCTGCGGCGCACCTCGATCAGATCAATCGATTTGCCGGCTTCACACGTCATCTTGAGGATAACCCACGTCTCAGCTTACGTTAAATTGATTGGAACAAATGTTCGCCATGGTGTTCTCGCACTGTTAGGTTCCGCATAAAGCGGGAACGGTCAACACTGCAATTCCATTTGAATCGGCAGCCTTTTTCCTGGATAGTGGATACAACCATGACGTCACGCACCATCCTAATCGTCGATGATGACGAAGACCTGAGGACGACACTCGTCGAGCAACTGTCGCTCTATGAGGAATTCGACATTCTTCAGGAGGACACGGCGACGAAAGGCATTCAGTCTGCGCGCAACGCGATTGTCGACCTGCTCATCATGGATGTCGGCCTGCCGGATATGGATGGCCGTGAAGCGGTCAAGCTTTTGCGCAAGGGCGGTTATCGCGCGCCGATCATCATGCTGACGGCGCAGGACACCGATTCGGACACGATCCTTGGCCTTGAGGCCGGCGCCAACGACTATGTGACCAAGCCATTCCGATTCGCCGTGCTTCTCGCCCGCATCCGCGCGCAGCTTCGCCAGCACGAGCAGAGCGAGGATGCCACCTTCGCCGTTGGCCCCTACACGTTCAAACCCTCGCAGAAACTCCTCATCGATGAACGTGGCGGCAAGATTCGCCTGACGGAAAAAGAAGCCGCGATCATCAAATACCTCTATCGCGCCGAACAGAAAGTGGTGACACGCGACGTCCTTCTGGAAGAAGTCTGGGGATACAATTCCGGCGTTACCACCCACACGCTCGAGACCCATGTCTACCGTCTTCGGCAAAAGATCGAGCGCGATCCTTCCAAAGCTGAAATTCTTGTGACAGAAAGCGGTGGTTATAAGCTCGTTCCGTGAGACTGCGCCATGAGGGCGTTCGGGGATCGCCGGGAACGGGTCGGGGACAACGTCAATGGCGCTGGACGATGATATTCGCATTCTGTCCGGCGTGGGTCTGTTTGAAGGATTCACGCGCGAACAGTTGCGCCTCATGGCCTTCGGCGCCGAAAGCATGACGCTTTCCGCCGGACGGGAAATCTATGCCGAAGGAGCAACTGCCGACTGCGCCTTTATCGTCGCCTCCGGGAATGTTGTGCTGTTTACCGAACGGGATGGCGAACGCCAGATTATCGAGCGGCTCGGCCCTGGTGACATGATGGGCGAGTTCGCACTGATCGCCGAAGGCCGCCGTATGACAAACGCGATGGCGGAAACCGAAACGCGGCTTGTGAGGATCAGTCGTTCAAGCTTTCATCGGATCCTTGAAGAGTTTCCCGAAACGGCAATCCGTCTGCATGAGAGAATTGCCGATAACCTGCAACTCATGATCGCCCGAATGGAGCAAATCGCGGCCCGGTTCGCCGACTGATTTTTCCGTAGAAACACACGCGTTTCGGCCCTTTTTCCTCCAAAACGGGCGTTTTCGCCGAAAATCAGTGAAATTCCTGAAAACCGGTCAGCCGAAGTCAAAGCCTGCAATGACAGGCACATGGTCCGATGGACGGTCCCACCCACGCGCCTCGCGCAACACTTCAATCCGGTTCAACGCCGGAGAAAGATTGGGTGACGACCAGATATGGTCGAGCCTGCGTCCACGATCAGAAAGCGCCCAGTCCTTGGCGCGGTAGCTCCACCATGTGAAGATTTTTTCTTCCGGTGGAATAATCTGCCGCATCAGATCCACCCAACCGCCTTCCTTCCGCAGCCTTTCCAGCCCTTCGGTCTCGACCGGTGTGTGGCTGACGACTTTGAGAAGCTGCTTGTGTGACCAGACATCGGTTTCGAGCGGCGCGATATTGAGGTCGCCGACGAGAATGGTCCCCGAATTGCCGCTTTCTTCAGCGCGCAGCGCATGCATTTCTGCAAGAAAGTCAAGCTTGTGGCGAAACTTCGGATTGATCTCCGGATCCGGCTCGTCGCCACCGGCAGGCACGTAGAAATTATGCAGAAGGACGGAGCGCCCCGCGCCCGTATCAAGGGATACGGAAATGTGCCGGCTATCGCCCATCCCGCAAAATGCGCGCTTTTCAACGAGTTTGAGAGGGCGGCGCGCGATGGTGGCGACACCGTGATAACCCTTCTGACCATGGATCGCCATGTGCTCATATCCAGCCTTCCGGAAAGCGGCGGCGGGGAACTGGTCATCGGCACATTTGGTTTCCTGAAGGCAAAGGACGTCCGGGCTGTACCGTTCCAGAAACTGCTCGACGAGCGGCATGCGCAGCCGCACGGAATTGATGTTCCAGGTGGCGATGGTGAAGGGCATGAAGGCAGTCCGGGCTAGAAAGCTTGCAGGAAGCGCAAACCTGCCCGGAACAGGAAAGAATGACAAGCAAATCGGCCTGCCGGAAAAGAAAAGGCCGGACTGTCCACAGGCCGGCCAGATCTCAATGCGTCGGTATCAACGCTTGTTGCGGCTCATCGCGTCGACCCGACGGTAGTCGATCTTGAACACACTCGGGTCGAAGGTGACGCCCTGCTGAACGTTGAAAATCATCACCGTCGTGTCCTTGCCCTGTGCATCGGTGATGGTCCACTGGCGCAGGTCGTATGAATTCGTATCGAACATCATCGTGATGGTCGAATCTCCGAAAACGGACTTGTCGGACATCTTGATCGTTGTCAGATCATTGTCCTCACGTACGGTCTGAACCTTGTCGCCCGAAAGATCGATGCGTTCGTCAAGAAGCAGCTTCAACGGTGTTTTCGAGAGCGGGTAAAGATCCGCCGTATTGAGCTTCTTGTTCATGATGACGACCGAACTTCCGTCGGACGTTACACGGAAGCCTGACGGCTCTTCATAGTCAAAGCGGATCTTGCCCGGACGTTCGATATAGAACTTGCCGCCGGTCTGCTCACCCCGCGGGCCGAATTGCACAAATTCGCCCATCATGGTGCGAACGCTGGAAAAATGCGCCGCAATCTGGTCGGCACTCTGTGCAGCCCGCGCTGCCAGAGGCACAACGCAGAACGCCGTCAACGCCATCGCCGCGATCGCGAGTCGCCGGGCCAGAAAGTCGGTTACCCCAAAATTCATCGTGTTCGATCTCCACATTTGCCCTCCCGGATAACCAACCAGTAGGGCCGAAATTTGGCTGCAGGTTAACGGCCGATACGGAAGCCGGTTCCGGCGCCCGGCCTCATCAGACCTCATCCTGCTCCGTGGGCACGAGAATCTCGCGCTTGCCGGCGTGATTGGCAGGGCCGACAATGCCCTCTTCCTCCATGCGTTCAATGATTGACGCGGCGCGGTTGTAGCCGATGCCGAGACGGCGCTGGATATAACTGGTGGATGCCTTTCCGTCGCGCAGAACCACAGCAACCGCCTGATCGTAGGGATCGGCAGAATCGCCCAGATTGCCGCCTCCGGATCCTCCGCCGCCGCCAGCTGAGCCGCCGTCATCTTCCTCGTCATCCTCGGTGACAGCGTCGAGATAGTCCGGCACGCCCTGCATCTTCAGATGATTGACGATGCTTTCTACCTCGCCATCGGAAACAAACGGACCGTGAACGCGTTGTATGCGCCCGCCGCCAGCCATGTAAAGCATGTCGCCCATGCCCAGAAGCTGCTCGGCGCCCTGCTCGCCCAGAATGGTGCGGCTGTCGATCTTCGACGTCACCTGGAAGGAGATGCGCGTCGGGAAGTTGGCCTTGATCGTGCCCGTGATGACGTCCACCGAAGGACGTTGCGTGGCCATGATCACATGGATGCCGGCAGCACGCGCCATCTGCGCCAGACGCTGCACCGCTCCTTCGATATCCTTGCCGGCGACCATCATCAGGTCGGCCATCTCGTCGATGATGACGACGATGAAGGGCATCGGCTCGAGATCCAGATCCTCGCTCTCGTAGATCGCCTCGCCCGTCTCGCGGTCGAAGCCGGTCTGGACGGTGCGCTTTATCGTCTCGCCCTTCTTCTTGGCGGCAACGACACGCTGGTTGAAGCCCTCGATGTTGCGCACACCAACCTTGGACATCTTGCGGTAGCGGTCTTCCATCTCCCGCACGGTCCATTTGAGCGCGACGACCGCTTTCTTGGGGTCGGTCACAACCGGGGTCAGGAGATGCGGGATGCCGTCATAGATGGACAGTTCCAGCATCTTCGGATCGATCATGATCAGGCGGCACTGCTCGGGCGTCATGCGGTAGAGCAGCGACAGGATCATGGTGTTGATGGCGACCGACTTGCCCGAACCCGTGGTACCGGCCACCAGAAGGTGAGGCATCTTGGCAAGGTCGGCGATTACGGCTTCGCCATTGATGGTCTTGCCCAGCGAAAGCGCCAGTTTGGCCTTGCTCGCCTCGAAGTCGCGGCTTGCCAGAAGCTCGCGCAGATAAACGGTTTCGCGCGTGGAATTCGGCAGTTCGATGCCGATGGCGTTGCGGCCGGGCACCACGGCCACGCGGGCCGCTATGGCGCTCATGGACCGGGCAATATCGTCTGCAAGGCCGATGACGCGCGACGATTTGATACCGGGCGCAGGCTCCAGCTCATAGAGCGTGACCACCGGGCCGGGACGTACATGGATGATCTCGCCCTTGACGCCGAAATCCTCCAGAACGCCTTCGAGAAGGCGGGCATTCTGCTCCAGCGCATCCCGGGAAAGCGAAGGGTCCTTTGTCGAGGTTTTTGGTTCCGCAAGCAGATGGAGTTCTGGAAGTTCAAAGGTTCCACTGTCGAGGAAGGAGGGCTGTGCCTCGCGGCGAACACGCGCACCTTCCGCCGGCCTTGGTGCAGGATTCTCAACCCGTTGCGTCGCAGGTGCGGACACTGCCTGCCGCGATGGTGCGGCAACAGGCTGCGGCACCGGGGCGTCAAACTCGGGTTCTACGCGCGCGCGGGGGGCTGCAGGCGCCTCGTTGAAGTCCGGCTCAACCCGGGCATCCATATCAAAATCGTCGAAGCCCGTCTCTTCATCCTCGTCCAGATCGATCGCTCGCGTCCGATGGCTATCGCGTGGACCGGCACGGACAAGGTTGCGTCGGAAAAATGCGCAGAAGGACAACCACCAATGGGCCATATAGCCAAGGATGACCGAACCTCCGCTTTCATCATCTTCATCCAAAGCATCGAAGGCAGCGTCGTCGTCTTGCTCCTCGGCAAAGTCGTCGGCTGAGGGACGTGAAAGCAAGCCGGCGCCGAAGGCAAGGAGCCAGCCCGCCGGCAGGCCAAGAATTGCAGCAATCACGAAACCCGCAAAGCCGCGCGGATACGCGCCGAGAAATTTCGCAGGAACGGAGAGGATCATGTCACCCAGAACACCGCCAAGACCCGTGGGCAAAGGCCAGGTGGGTGGCGGCGCGAACGCGCCGACTATGCCTGCAGCCAAAACCGCGCCCAGGAACCATGCACCAGCCCGCTTCACAGCGCGATCAATCGGACGGCCCAGCAGAAGGAGCACGCCCCAGCATACCGCCGGCACGAGCCCGATCAGCGCCGCCAGGCCGTAAAACTGCATGGCAAGATCGGAGAAAACCGCCCCGGGATATCCCATCGCATTGGTGACGGGATTGGCGGTGGCATGGCTGAAGCTTGGATCGGCCACGTTCCATGTGGCGAGCGCCGCCACGCCGAACGCCACGAAGGCCAGCAGCGCAAGGCCGCCTGCACGCGCTGCCTGACGGCGCAGGAAAGCCTGCAGACCGTAGCTGTTTTCATCCATCGCCAAGAATGCCGAAGACCCGGAACTCATGCGCTCAATTCTCCGCTCGCGCGTTGCTTTCGACGCGAAACGCGCCGTGATGACTCGTTTGAGACCCTAGCGAGCGGATGGTTAAGACGGCATTAACCATGGAGGGGTGCGTTGCAATTTCTCAGATCATTAAAAAAGGGCCCGGCGAACCGGGCCCTTTCAGGAAGGCAACCGGCCCGAGGGCCGATTGTCAGGCAAGTGTTTGCGCGTTCAGCGCCCATGCATGGGCATGAATTCGGGATAGGCTTCGACACCCACCTCGGCCACGTCGAGACCACTCATCTCGTCTTCTGGGCTCACGCGCAGTCCCATGGTGGCCTTGAGGATCATCCAGACCACGAAGGACACGACAAAGGTGAAGACACCATAGGCAACGATGCCGACAATCTGGACACCGAAGCTGGCACCGCTGTTGGTGAGCGGAACGGCGAGCGTTCCCCAGATACCTGCAATCAGGTGAACCGGGATAGCACCGACAACATCGTCGATCTTCAGCTTGTCGAGCAGCGGCACGGTGAGCACCACGATGACACCGCCAATGGCACCAATGACGATGGCCATGAACGGGCTGGGCGTGAGCGGTTCAGCGGTAATCGACACCAGACCGGCTAGCGCGCCATTGAGCACGAAAGTGATATCGACCTTCTTGTAGAGGATCTGCGTGAGGATCAGCGCGGCGACGACACCTGCAGCAGCGGCCAGATTGGTGTTGGCGAAGATGCGGCTGATATCGGATGCATCGGCATTGGTACCCATGGTGAGCTGCGAAGCACCATTGAAGCCGAACCAGCCGAGCCAGAGAATGAAAGTGCCAAGCGTTGCAAGGGCCATGTTAGAGCCGGGAATGGGCGTGACCTTGCCGTCAGATGCGAACTTCCCGTTGCGTGCGCCCAGAAGGAGCGCGCCGGCAAGGGCCGCCCAACCACCCACCGAGTGAACCAGCGTGGAGCCGGCGAAATCCTGGAAGCCCATGGCGTCGAGCCAGCCGGCACCCCATTTCCACGAACCCGCGATCGGATAGATGAAGCCGGTCAGAACCACGACGAAGATGAGAAACGGCCACAGCTTGATTCGCTCGGCCAGCGTGCCCGAAACGATGGACGCGGCGGTGGCCACAAAGACCATCTGGAAGAACCAGTCCGAGGCGACGGAATAATCGCCCTCATTGGCCGTGCCGGCAGCAGGCCAGCTATAGGGCGCAAACGTGCCGATATAGCTCGACACATCCACATACATCAGGCTGTAACCCACCACCCAGTACATGATGCCGGCGATGGAATAGAGCGCGACGTTTTTCAAAAGCTGCATGGAGACGTTTTTGGTGCGCACCATGCCCGCTTCAAGCATGGCAAAACCCGCTGCCATCCACATGACGAGAAAACCGCCCATGAGAAAGAGCAGCGTGTTGAAAATAAACGCCGTCTCGGAAGCCGAGGCAAATTCCGGGGCCGCCTCAGCGGAATCCTGTGCCAGAGCCGGAAAGGACATGGCCGCCAGCGCGAGCCCGCCCAGCGCCAGCGGACCCGCAGCGCTCTTCAGTGTTCGATACATCATCTGATTCTCCATCGGAATATGCTGCCGCTTAAAGGGCTTCGACGCCGGACTCGCCGGTGCGAATGCGCACCGCCTTGTCGAGCGCGTGAACAAAGACCTTGCCGTCACCGATCTGTCCGGTGCGGGCGGCCTCGACGATGGCTTCAACCACCTGGTCGACCATGTCGGAATCGACCGCCACCTCGATCTTCACCTTGGGCAGGAAGGTCACGGCGTATTCGGCGCCGCGATAGATTTCCGTGTGTCCTTTCTGTCGTCCATAGCCCTTAACCTCCGTGACGGTGAGGCCTTGGATGCCGAGGCCGGTGAGCGCTTCGCGCACCGCCTCCAGCTTGAAGGGCTTGACGATTGCCATCACTATTTTCATGGCAGTTCACCTTTGCTGTTGCGGGATCCCGCGGGTTGCCTGCATCGCGCGAACCGCCATGCGGACCGCGACAACAAAGGAGAATCAAATGCCGTGCCAGTTCGAATGAACCAGCCTCAAATTATTGAAAAATATAATAAAACGATCCACCTACTTGGGTGGAAGAAAAACTCACGCCTCTATAAATGCTTAATATATAGGCAAAACTTGCATTTTGCCTATTTTGTACGCAGGCGCACCAGCCCCTCTTGCGCAACCGACGCGACCAACGTGCCATCAAGCGCATAGAGACTGCCACGGGAGAAGCCACGCGCGCCCTGCGCCGATGGGCTGTCCTGCGTGTAGAGCAGCCAGTCATCGAGTTTGTTTTGCCGATGAAACCACATGGCGTGGTCGAGGCTTGCCATCTGGATATCCGGATCGAACCCGTTGCGACCATGAGCGAAGGTGGAGGTGTCGAGCAGCGTCATGTCGGAAAGGTAGGCGAGCACAGCTGCCTGCAGAGCCCGATCGTCGGGCACCGGACCCGTGGTGCGGATCCACACATCCTGGCGCGGCGGCAGCTTGTCGCGGCTTGTATAGTGCTCGATGATGACGGGGCGCACCTCGATAGGGCGCTCTCGCGCCCAGTAGCGACGGATGTTTTCCGGCACACGCTCGCCGAACTCGGCCAGAAACTCGCGCTGGGTGCGCAGATTTTCCGGAGGCGTGACACCCTCAGGCATGGGAAGCTGATGATCGAGGCCGGGCTCCTCTTTCTGGAAAGAGGCGGAGAGCGAAAAGATGGCGTGGCCATGCTGAATGGCAACCACGCGGCGGGTGGTGAAGCTGCCGCCATCGCGGATGCGATCCACTTCGTAGATGATCGGCACTGCCGGATCACCAGGCCGCATGAAATAGCAATGGAGCGAGTGGACATGACGGGCGGCATCGACGGTGCGCTGGGCGGCGACGAGCGCCTGACCGATGACCTGCCCGCCGAAAACGCGTTGCCAGGCCGATTGCGGACTGCGACCACGAAACAGATTGTGTTCGAGCGCCTCAAGATCGAGTATGGCAAGCAGGTCTTGCATGGCCGACGACATGAATGGCTTCCCTCCGGCAGCGAATGTTATGGCTGATGATGTCCAAGACGAAGGCGGGAACCAAGTCAAGGCCCCCGGGTTGGGTCAGAGACGGCAGGATCACTGAAGGCGAATGAGGTGGCGCTATGGCCAGGAATACGAAACAGACATCCGGGCGCGAACTGGACATCCTGATCGCCGGCGCCGGCTATGTGGGCCTGGCGACTGCTGTTTCCATCGCCCGCGCACAGCCTGGCCTTAAAGTGGCGCTGGTGGATGCAGCACCAGAGGGCGTGTGGCAGCGCGATGGCCGCGCATCGGCAATCGCGGCTGCGGCCTGTCGGATGCTCAAGCGGCTCGATTGCTGGACGGAGATAGAACCGGAGGCACAGCCCATCACCGAGATGGAGATCACCGATTCGCGCACCGCCGATGTGGTGCGGCCGGTTTTCCTCACCTTCGGCGGTGAGGCTGGAGAGGGCGAACCCTTTGCCCATATGGTGCCGAACCGGGTGATGAACGGCGCGTTGCGCGCCCGCGCTGGTGAATGCGGTGTCGAGATTATCGAGGGTGTCGCGGTCGACGGCTTCGCCAATATGGGCGGGCATGTGACGGTGAGCCTTGCAGACGGCTCCACATGCCTCACGCGTCTTCTCGTCGCTGCCGATGGCGTGCGCTCGCGCCTGCGCGACATGGCCAGCATCAAGACGGTGAAGTGGGATTACGGCCAATCGGGCATTGTCTGCACCGTGGCGCATGAGCGTCCGCACAATGGCCGCGCCGAAGAGCATTTCCTGCCCGCCGGCCCGTTCGCCACGCTACCTCTGACCGGCAACCGCTCATCCATTGTATGGACCGAGCGCACGGAAGATGCAGACCGGCTGGTCAAGGAAGATGACCTCGTCTTCGAGCAGGAACTGGAGCTGCGCTTCGGCTTGAAGCTCGGCGAAATCCGCGTGGAAGGCCCACGCCGCGCCTGGCCGCTGGGGCTGACGCTGGCGCGCGAATTCGTGAAGCCGCGCTTCGCACTGGCGGGCGATGCGGCGCATGGCATCCACCCCATTGCGGGGCAGGGTTTGAATCTCGGCTTCAAGGACGCGGCAGCGCTGGCCGAGGTGATCGTGGAGGCCGAACGGCTGGGCGAGGATATCGGTGCGCTCGACGTGTTGCAGCGCTATGAGCGCTGGCGGCGGTTCGACACGGTTCAGATGGGCGTGACGACCGACGTTCTAAACCGGCTCTTCTCCAACGATATCGGCCCGGTGCGGGCGCTGCGTGATTTTGGTCTTGGCCTGGTTGAACGAATGCCGGCCATGAAGCGTTACTTCATCCAGCAGGCCTCGGGACTGGCCCCCGGCACACCGAGACTGCTGCGCGGAGAGGCAATCTAGCCTTTCGGCTTCAACGCACTATGTCCACAAGGAGAAGATCATGGCTATGAAACGGCATGCGGACGTCACCTGGAAGGGATCGCTGGTCGAGGGTTCAGGCAGCCTCGACACGCAGAGCGGTGCGCTTTCGGGCTTGCCCCTCGGTTTCAAGGCCCGTTTCGAGGACGAGAGCGGCAAGACGGGCACCAATCCCGAAGAGTTGATCGCGGGCGCCCATGCCGGCTGTTTCGCCATGCAACTCTCCCACATGCTGGCCGAGAGCGGCACACCGGCGGAGAAGCTGGAGGTGCGAGCCGACGTCTCCCTACAGCCAGCCAAAGGCGGCGGCTTCGAGATAGTCAGGAGCGCGCTCACGCTTGTGGGCAAGGTGCCGGATCTCGACGAGGCAAAATTCGTGGAGATCGCCGAAAAGGCAAAGGCCTCCTGCCCCGTCTCGAAGGCGCTCGGTGCAATCGAGATCACGCTGGACGCCAAATACGGCTGACGACACTTTCGCGATGAAAACCGTCGGCCGGCGCAATGGAAGGTCGTTCGATGGCAACACTTCGCAACCAAAAATCAGGCGATGCAGCTAAAATTCCCTTACGGAACAAGTCGTTCGGGAGGAATGACATGCTGCAGACCCAGACACCGCGGACATTGAAGACCGCGGCACAGAAATCCTCACTCACCATAACCGACATCACGGCCGAGGCCGCGAAGCTGGACGCGTTCGACAATCACGAACGCGTCTGGCACGGCCGCGACGAGGAGCGTGGCCTAAACGCCATCGTGGCGATCCACAACACCGCGCTTGGCCCCGGCCTCGGCGGCACGCGCGTGTGGCCGCACGAAACCTTCGAGGCTGCGCTCACCGACGTATTACGTCTGTCGCGGGGGATGACCTTCAAGTCAGCCGTGGCGGGTATGGATTTCGGCGGCGGCAAAGCGCTCATCATCGCCAATTCCAAAACCGATAAGACGCCCGCGCTGCTTGAAGCCTATGCGGAAATGCTGGCAGCGCTGAATGGCCAATATTTTACGGGAGAGGACGTCGGCTTCACGGTTGCCGATGCGGATTTCCTGCGCGAACGCACCCCCAATGTGACCGGCACCACCGTTGGCGGCAGCGGCAACCCTTCGCCCGTGACCGCCCATGGCGTGTTTCTGGGGATCAAGGCCGCGCTGAAGCATCGTGGTGTTGCCACGCTCGACGGTGTGTATGTGGCCGTACAGGGGCTTGGCTCCGTGGGCTGGACACTGTGTGAAAAGCTTAATGCGGAAGGTGCGAGGCTTTCGGTGACCGACATCGACGCAACCCGGATGGAACAGGCGAAAGACGCATTCGGCGCAACAGCGGTTGCGCTGGACGACATTCTGAAAGTGAACGCTGATGTGTTCGCGCCCTGTGCGCTGGGCGGCGTGCTTTCTGCCGAAACGATTCCCCTGCTCTCTGCGAAGATCGTTGCGGGTGCTGCCAACAACCCGCTCGTGCGGCACGAGGATGCCCGACTCCTGATGGAGCGTAGTGTGCTCTATGCGCCGGACTATGTGATCAATGCCGGCGGGCTTCTGAATGTCGCAGCCGAGCTCGCGCCCGGCGGATATGACCGCG
This sequence comes from Nitratireductor sp. B36, assembly GCF_020833685.1. GTDB lineage: Bacteria > Pseudomonadota > Alphaproteobacteria > Rhizobiales > Rhizobiaceae > Nitratireductor. The sequence goes on along the minus strand of NZ_JACKZY010000003.1, from coordinate 420,601 downwards.
AAGCCACGATGGCGAAAGTTGCGAAGATACCCGAGACACTCGCCGACATTTTCGCTCGCGCCGAGGCACAGAAGCGCCCGACCAACGATGTGGCGGCAGAGATCGCATTCGAGCGGATTAACGCGGCGCGGCAGCGCTGAACAACTGGCGGGTTGCACGCTCGACGGGCGCAACCCGCTCCGTTCCAACGCGGATCACTTGATCCCCGTAAAGGCCGCCTCGCCCCAAACCTGGCGAACACGCGCATCGCGGCCACAGCCCTTGCGGTAGCCCTTGTAGGCGTCTTTCTTCTTCACCAGTCCGAAGCGGGAGAGAATGCGCTCGTCGCTCTGATAATAGTTCTGGTGGTAATCCTCCGCCGGCCAGAATCTGGCAGACCCGAGAACCGGTGTGACGACCTTGCCGCCGAGTGCGGCATTCGCTTCCTGTTTGGCTTTTTCCGCTGCAGCCTTCTGCGCATCGTCAAGCGCATAGACCGCCGTTGAATAGCTCTCGCCCCGGTCGCAGAACTGACCGCCGGCATCGGTCGGATCGACCGAACGGAAGAAGATTTCCAGGAGCCGGTCATAGCTGACCTTCGCATCGTCGAAATCGATCTTCACCACCTCGCGGTGGCCGCCTGAGGAATAGGTGCGGTAGGTCGGGTTTTCCGTGCTCCCGCCCGCATAGCCGGACACCGTGTCGAGCACGCCGGGAACCTTGTCGAAATCCGCCTCGACACACCAGAAGCAGCCACCGGCGAAAATCGCCGTCTGCTTTTCAGCCGTCGCCGGCTGAGAAACCGCCACCATGGCGGTGAGGGAAAAGGCCGCGGCCAAAAGGGAACGTCGCAACATCAATGTCTCTCCTGTGTTCCCGCACAGAGCTACCGCGCCGGGCGGCAAATTCAAATCAAGCCGCTACACGCTTGCGTGAGGTGATTGAAACTGGAGAGAGGGGGCAGCAATCCTCCCTGCTCGGCGTATCGACGAGCAGGGAGGAAAGAGATTTTTAGACGCGGCGTTCGACCATCATCTTCTTGATGTTGGCGATGGCCTTGGCCGGGTTTAGCCCCTTGGGGCAGGCCTGCGTGCAGTTCATGATCGTGTGGCAGCGATAGAGCCGGAAGGGATCTTCCAGATTGTCGAGACGCTCGCCCGTCTTCTCGTCACGCGAATCGATCAGCCAGCGATAGGCCTGAAGCAGCACGGCGGGGCCGAGATAACGCTCGCCGTTCCACCAGTAGCTCGGGCACGAGGTCTGGCAGCAGAAGCACAGGATGCACTCGTAAAGCCCGTCAAGCTTGGTGCGGTCCTCATGGCTCTGCTTCCACTCGGTCGCGGGCTCCGGCGTGATCGTCTGCAGCCACGGCTCGATGGAGGAAAGCTGGGCGTAGGGCACGGAAAGATCCGGCACCAGATCCTTGACCACCGGCATGTGCGGCAGCGGATAGATCTTCACCGCATCCTGCGCCACCTCATCCATGCCCTTGGTGCAGGCCAGCGTGTTGGTGCCGTCGATGTTCATCGCGCAGGACCCGCAGATACCCTCGCGGCAGGAACGGCGGAAGGTCAGCGTCGGGTCGATCTTGTTCTTGATGTAGATCAGCCCATCGAGGACCATCGGTCCGCAATCATCCATGTCGATATAATAGGTATCGACACGCGGGTTTTCTTCATCATCCGGCGACCAGCGATAGATCTTGTATTCGCGCAGGTTGGTCGCGCCCTCGGGCTTCGGCCAGACCTTGCCCTCCTTGACACGGGAATTCTTGGGAAGGGTGATTTCAACCATGATTTCCTCGCCTCAGTAGACCCGCGCCTTGGGCGCGATTTTCTTGGGATCGATGCCGCCGTCTTCCGGCCTCAGCATCGGGTCGGTGTGGACGGGACGATAGTCGAGCGTCACCTTGCCGGCCTCATCGACCCAGGACAGCGTGTGCTTGCGCCAGTCCTCGTCGTTGCGGCCGCCCATCGGACCATCCTTGTAGTCCTCGCGGGCATGGGCGCCACGGCTCTCCTTGCGCGCTTCGGCGCTGTAAACCGTGGTGATGGCGTTGGCCATCAGGTTTTCCAGCTCCAGCGTCTCCATGAGATCCGAATTCCAGATCATCGAGCGGTCGGAGACCTTGACGTCGGGAAGCTCTTTCCAGACGGCGCTGATGCGCTCGCAGCCCTGCTCCAGCGATTCCTGCGTGCGGAAAACGGCAGCGTCTTCCTGCATGGCGCGCTGCATCTTCTCGCGCAGCTCCGCCGTGGGCGTGGAGCCGGATGCATGGCGCAGACGGTCGAAACGCTCCATGATCTTTTCGCAGGCTGCCTCGTTGAGCGCCGGAACCGGAGCCTCTCGGTCGACCACCTCGCCGGCGCGAATGGCAGCGGCGCGGCCAAAGACCACAAGATCGATCAGCGAGTTGGAACCAAGACGGTTGGCGCCATGCACGGAGGCACAGGCCGCCTCGCCAACGGCCATCAGGCCGGGTGCTACCGCATCGGGATTGTCCTTCGTCGGGTTCAGCACCTCACCCCAATAGTTGGTCGGGATGCCGCCCATATTGTAGTGAACGGTCGGCAGGACCGGGATTGGTTCACGCGTCACATCGACACCGGCGAAGATGCGGGCCGATTCGGCGATGCCGGGCAGGCGCTCGTGGATGACCGCCGGGTCCAGATGATCGAGATGCAGGAAGATGTGATCCTTGTTCTTGCCGACGCCACGGCCTTCACGGATCTCCATGGTCATGCAGCGCGACACCACGTCACGCGAGGCAAGGTCCTTGGCCGATGGCGCATAACGCTCCATGAAGCGCTCGCCTTCGGAATTGACCAGATAGCCACCTTCGCCGCGCACACCCTCGGTGATGAGGCAGCCGGCACCATAAATGCCGGTCGGGTGAAACTGCACGAACTCCATGTCCTGCAGCGGCAGGCCGGCGCGGGCGATCATGCCATTGCCGTCGCCCGTGCAGGTGTGGGCGGAGGTGCAGGAGAAATAGGCGCGGCCATAACCGCCCGTCGCCAGCACCACCATCTTGGCGGAGAAGCGGTGGATCGTACCGTCTTCAAGGTTCCAGGCCACGACACCGGTGCACACACCATCGTCGGACATGATGAGATCGAGCGCGAAATACTCGATGAAGAACTCGGCGTGATTCTTGACGGACTGGCCGTAGAGCGTGTGCAGGATGGCGTGACCGGTGCGGTCTGCCGCCGCACAGGTGCGCTGCACGGGCGGGCCATCGCCGAAATTCTGCATGTGGCCGCCGAAGGGACGCTGGTAGATCTTGCCTTCCTCGGTGCGCGAGAAGGGCACGCCGTAATGCTCGAGCTCGTAGACGGCGGCGGGCGCCTCGCGGGCGAGATATTCCATGGCGTCGACATCACCGAGCCAGTCGGAACCCTTTACCGTGTCGTAAAGGTGCCATTGCCAGTGGTCGGGGCCCATGTTCTTGAGCGAAGCGGCGATGCCGCCCTGCGCCGCCACCGTGTGGGAGCGGGTCGGGAAAACCTTGGTGATACAGGCCGTCTTGAGCCCCTGCTCGGCCATGCCGAGCGTGGCGCGCAGACCGGCACCGCCAGCGCCGACGACGACGACGTCGAACTTGTGGTCGACATAGGTGTAGGCGCTTCCCGCCTTCTTTTCTGTTGCCTTTGCCATAACCGGGTTCAGCCTCCGAGGGCGATCTTGACGAGGGCGAAGAGAGAAACGACGCCCAGAATGAGTGTGAAGAAGATGTTGCCGATCAGGAGCGCGACCTTGCCGCCCTCACCGTGGATATAATCCTCGATGATGACCTGCATGCCGAGCTTCATGTGATAGAGCACCGACAGGACGGCGAAGGCCAGAAGCACGGTGACGACCGGATTGGCGATGGCCGCGCGGACCTCTTCATAGGATGCGCCATTGTTGGCGATGACGAAGCCGATGAAGAAGATGACAAGCGGAATGTTGGCAATGGCCGTGAGGCGCTGACGCCAGAAATGGTCCGTGCCTTCCTTGGCCGAACCGAGACCGCGAACGCGGTTAAGCGGTGTGCGCATGTCGCTCATGATCAAAACCCTCCACGAACGGCATAGCCGATGATCCAGACCAGAATGGTCAGCACGATGGAAACGGCGATGGTGGCCTTGGCCATTTTCGTCGCTGTCGCCTTTTCAAGGCCGCGCCCCGTGTCCCACACGAGATGGCGAAGACCGCCGACCAGGTGGTGGATCATGGCCCAGGTGAAACCGAACAGGACGAGACGGCCGAACCAGGAGCCGTAGATGCCATTGACGGTGTCGAAGGCTTCCTTCGAGCCGCTAGCGGCGGCAAGCCAGATGACGAACAGGACCATGCCGAAATAAAGCGCGCCCCCGGTGATACGGTGGACGATCGACATAAGCATTGTCGGAATGAGTCGATAGACTTGCAGGTGAGGCGAAAGCGGCCTGGCCTTCACAGTTGCGGTTTTGCTCATGGCTTCCCCAATTCGATACCGGCGCGGCGGGGTGGCTGTTGCGAGAGCGACATCGGGTCCCGAACTCGCGCCCTGCGGCTGAGGCTTTCTAATGCGGTTTTTGCAGTGCGTCAAAGCCGCAAAAGCAATCCTTTGGCCGAATATATTCCGAAGAGTGCTGCGGACGAGCCGGACTGCGGGACTTTAAACGATTGAACGAATTTTTTCCCGTTTTGCGCCCTCAAGCTATCGGCGGCAGGTGATGGGTATCTTGCCACTGACCATCCACAACGCCTCGCTCCCCTCGATCACGACAGCATAGAGAGACTCGCCATAACGGACGCTTTGTCCCGGTGGCGATGCCGGCAAATCCAGCTCCAGCCCCCGAGGACTGACCACGGAGATACCGCCCCGCCTTGGAGAGATCGTCATCTCCATACCGTCATCGCAGGCCAGCTTGACCGGTCCTGAAAAAGGAAGGCCGGCGGCCTTGTTCGCCTCCTGAGAGGATGGCGCGACACAACTGGCCACCCCCAACCCAGATGCGATGAGCAAGAAGCCGAGCATGCCGAACTGGCACGTTCGCCATGAAGGCGGTCCTGAAAACGTCATTGGGAAGCCTCTATTTCGGCTCTGAAGCCGGCATACGTTCGGTGGACTGCTCGAAACGGATGACATGTGTGGTCCAGTCGGCAGGGGCAGCCATCGCCTCGTAAAGCTTGCGCCCCTCTTCCGGCTGACGCGGCGCATTGAGTGCGAGCCGCGCCCAGCCGCGCTCTTCGGCCTGGTCGGCAATAACATCAACCAGTGCCTTGCCAATGCCCTTGCGGCGGTGATCGTGGTGCACAAAGAGATGGTCGACCAGCCCGTGGCGCATGCCGGAAACCGGGTCCGGCAGATCGTAGAACAGCGCAAAGCCAACGAGCTCGCCATCGAGGCTGGCACCAACCACCTCCACGGCGCGATCCTGCAACAGCGTTTCGGCGTAGTATTCGTCGGGGCGACGCGGCGCACCGCGCTTCAGCGACTGCGTGTAGGCTGCCAGAAGGGGCGCCAGAACATGCGCATCCTTGAGACGCAGCGGATTGATGTCGATCTGATGATTCTCGCCCATGGAGCACCCTTCCCCGAAATTAACCACGTCTGTCAATCGGCATGTTTGAGAACCATGCTCCACGTGACAAAGGTTAAGAAAGGATTAATGTGTGGAGAATGAGGAGGCCACGAGGATTCAAGGAGCGATGGCGCATGCCTTTACGACCTCTATTCGTGGCAGCGGCCCTTGCGGCCGCAGCGATCACTGTGCCGGCTATAGCCGGAGGTTTTTATGACGCAGGCGGTGGCCGGGTCTATGCGGATGCCTATGGCAATCTGGTGATCCACAGCCGCGCTGGCTTCAAACGTATTCTGGTCGGCAAGGGACACCTGGCTGACGACTATCGCGCGCTCGAGATCGAATCGCCGCGCCAGACAGCCTATCTGGAACGCAGCGGCGGCAAGCTCTATCTGCGCCGCGCGGCACCCTGCAGCGCCGGTGTCCTGATCAAGGGGCGCGGCTATATGTACGGCCTTTCGGAGGGCGAGCTTCCCGTGCTCGTTTCCCCCTGCGATTGATTGCGATTCATGACCAATCATCTTGCAGCATCCGTCGATCGGACGTTCCCCAAAAGACGGGCACTTGCGCCCCTTGACGGGTCTGTGCTGCGTGCCGCCGTGGTGGGCGCAGCGCTTGGCGCCGCGGTCGTGCTCGGGATGGAATTGCGCGAGCTGACCGATCGGCAGGGTGGCCTGCAGGCAAGCTTGCGCATGGCATTGGATTATGCAGCGCAGCGCGTGCAGCTTGTTGTTGGCGCCGAAAACAGACATCCTCTGTGGCAAAGCCCCGCTGAGGATGTCGCCCCGCCCCGGACGCCGGTTTCTTCTTCAGCGTCCAGCCTCACTTTCACGATCGGTAGAAACGGCGTGCTCTCGCTCCAGGGCGTGATCCAGCCGGGGAGTGCCAGCCGCCTGCGTGATGTGCTGAACGCACCGGCAGCCCCAATCACCACCATCACGCTCGATTCTCCCGGAGGTGCGCTTAACGACGCCATGGCCATGGCGCGGTTGATTCGCCAGCACGGCTTGTCGACAAGCGTCAGGGCAAATGCGACCTGCGCCTCCTCATGCCCGCTGATACTGGCCGGCGGCACACAGCGCCATGTGAGCCGCGATGCCACCATCGCCGTTCATCAGTTCCACAGCCCTGGCAGCCTTGCCGATCCTCGGCAGGCCCTTTCAGACGCCCAGCTTGTGACTGCAAGGATTTCCCGCCATCTGGATGAAATGGGTGTCGACCCCGCCCTTTGGCTGCATGCGCTCGACACCCCGCCACGCTCGCTTTACGTGCTCTCTCCGGAGCAGATGAGAGCGTATCGGCTTGTCACAGATACCCGGTCGCTGGCGTTGAACTAGGCAGGCATGTGCCGTGACAGATTGGCCGGTAGCCGACGCAGCAAGGGCCCTGTCAGCCCTCCTCCACGTCCGGCTGGTACTCAAGAATGTCGCCGGGCTGACAATCCAGCACACGGCATATCCTTTCGAGCGTCTCGAAGCGGACACCGCGCACCTTGCCGGATTTGAGCAATGAAACATTCTGTTCGGTGATGCCGATCTGCTCGGCCAGTTCCTTGGAACGCATCTTACGGCGTGCAAGCATCACATCGAGATTGACGATTATAGGCATGGCGATCACACAAAGTCGCGCTGTTCAGCACGCACCTCTGCCGCCACCGCCATCAGCCGCCCCGCCATGTACATGACGCAGGCGATGAGAAGAGCTAGAAGCTCGGAACTTCCAAACCCGATCGACAAGGCCTTCTGACCAGGTGGATTGCCAAGGGTCAGAACCAGGATCATCAATGTCTGCAACACGATGCTTCCTCCCGCCACGGCTACGAATGCAAGGCTGGCGCGGCGCAGCCAATGGGCAGATTCAACCGACAGCGGCTCCTCTGCTGCAAAAGCACCAAACATCCGCCAGACACAATAAAGCGCAGCCGCGAGCAACCCGAATTGGACGGCCATCAACACGACCGTGGCACCCACGGCCGCGGGCGTAAAGGTCAGCGGACCGGAAAGGGAAAGCCCGTTTCGAACGAGACCTTCGAAACGAACCTGCTCTCCGATCGAGGTCAGCACCAGCCAGCAAACCGCAAGAGCGATCAGAAGGCCAACACCAAGGACAATGTGCTGCATCAGGCGCCCAAGACGGCGCAATTCGGCCACGTCATGCATCAAATCACCTCTTGCTTGCATTAATTAATGTATTACGATAATTAATTATCCTGTTTCAACCTTTTTCAAAAGGACTATCTCCATGTTTCCCCCAAAATCCATCGGCCGCACCGCCCTCCCCCTCTGTGCGCTGGCAGCTTTTACCTTGAGCCTGGCGGCAGGCCCCGCCAGAGCAGAGAATTTTGATCCGTTGAGCGCCGATCCGGCCACGCTCGGGATCGCTGTCAAGATCAATGGGAATTTGCGTCTGCAGAAAGGCGATGCCGTGCTGGTGATGCAGCTTCCCAGCGAACGCAGGGAATGGGCGATCGATGAAACCTTCATTCTCGACATCGCCAAGGTCCAACAGGACGTGAAAAGTTCGAACGCGTCCGAGACCACGGGTCATTACGAACTGGCGATGATTGCGCCAACCGACCGCAGCCGATTCAAGGACGCGCTGAGAAAGGCGCGGGAAGCGAGAGAAGCGGCCGCCACCGGCGGGAAAGGGTCGATCAGCGTGTCTGTAACGGGAGGCTGCAAGACAGGCCCACTGGATCCTGCCGTCGCGACCCTGCAGGGCTTTCTGCGCGCCGACGCAGACGCCCCGCTGGTCCCTTTGACCGGCACGATGAAACTGTCGGATGTTTTCCGGCAGGCCGGCGTGCCTTTTACAGCCATCCCTGACTGTAAGTGAGCGTGGAAGCGGCGGGGCTTAGCCCTGCCGCGGCCACTCGCGAATATCCACGAAATGCCCGGCGATGGCAGCAGCGGCAGCCATTGCCGGTGAAACCAGGTGGGTGCGGCCCTTGAAGCCCTGACGCCCCTCGAAATTGCGGTTCGAGGTGGAGGCGCAGCGCTCGCCTGGCTTCAGGCGGTCGTCGTTCATCGCAAGGCACATGGAACAACCCGGCTCACGCCAGTCGAAACCGGCAGCCTTGAAGATCTTGTCCAGCCCTTCAGCCTCGGCCTGCGCCTTCACGAGACCGGAGCCCGGCACGATCATGGCGTTCAGACCGTCCTTGACCTTCTGGCCCTCGGCAATCTTCGCAGCTTCGCGCAGATCCTCGATGCGGCCATTGGTGCAGGAGCCGATGAAGACACGATCAACGGCAATGTCGGTGATCTTCGTGCCCGGCGTGAGACCCATATATTCGAGCGCGCGCTTCTTGGAGAGGCGCTTGGTCTCCTCCGTAATCTCATCCGGGTTCGGCACGACACCGGTGACAGAAACCACATCCTCGGGCGAAGAGCCCCAGGTGACGATGGGTGGCAGATTGGCGGCGTCGAGCTTGACAACACGGTCGAACTCGGCCCCTTCGTCGGTGCGCAGGGAATCCCAGTAGGCCAGTGCCATGTCCCAAGCCTTGCCTTTCGGCGCGCGCGGGCGATCCTTGATATAGGCGTAGGTGGTCTCGTCCGGCGCGATGAGGCCGGCGCGGGCGCCACCTTCGATCGACATGTTGCAGACAGTCATGCGGCCTTCCATGGAAAGCGCACGGATCGCTTCACCCGCATACTCCATGACGTGGCCGGTGCCACCGGCCGTGCCGATCTCGCCGATGATGGCGAGAATGATGTCTTTCGCGGTCACACCTTCCGGCAGCTTGCCATCCACCTCGATCAGCATGTTCTTCGCGCGGCGCTGGATCAGCGTCTGGGTGGCGAGCACGTGCTCGACCTCGGACGTGCCGATGCCGTGCGCCAGCGCGCCGAAGGCACCATGGGTGGAGGTGTGGCTGTCGCCGCAGACGATGGTCATGCCCGGCAGGGTGAAGCCCTGTTCGGGACCGACAATGTGCACGATGCCCTGACGCTCGTCATTGGCGTCATAATACTCGATGCCAAAATCGGCTGCATTCTTCGCGAGAGCTTCGACCTGAATGCGGCTTTCCGGATTCTTGATGCCGAACTTGCGGTCGGGCGAGGTCGGCACATTGTGATCGACCACGGCGAGCGTCTTTTCCGGATGGCGCACATTGCGGCTGGCCATGCGCAGGCCTTCAAAGGCCTGTGGGCTCGTCACTTCATGCACCAGGTGGCGGTCGATATAGAGCAGGCAGGTGCCGTCATCCTGCTGATCGACCAGATGGTCGTCGAAAATCTTGTCGTAGAGCGTGCGTGCTTTGGTCATTTTATTCATCCCTAGCGGAGCGAAATGGAAGGCTGGCCGGCTAATCTTGTGTCTCGTTGCATTCCCGATCGATTGACTGGATGGGAATGGCGAGCCGGTTGGCGTGTCCGCCTAAGGCAGTCGGCTCAGAAGCGAGCCGGAAACCCGCGCAAAAAAGCGGCTCGGCAGGCGCTTGACGTCCTGCAGAACAAAGCCCTTATAGGCCGGGTTTCCAAAAAGTGCTTCCATGAGAGGGCTAATACCAGCCTTTCATGGGATCGGCAATCTATCCGTCCTGCGGGCTGGTCCCGCCTTCGCCATTTGCCTTCGGCTCTTTAAGGTCGAGGCGCGTTTCGAGCCGACGCATAAGCGCCAGAACCAGCGCTCCGAGAAGACATGCAAGTCCCGCGATGAGCCAGAGTCCCAGCCCGGCTGCCAAACCAGTGGCGGCGGCAAGCCACATCCCGGCACCCGTGGTCAGCCCACGAATCTCGCCACGTTTGAAGATGATGAAACCCGCCGCGAGAAAGGCAACTCCCGCCGTGATGGCCTCGACGAGGCGGATCGGATCGGCCTTTACCTGGTCGTCACTGAAAACGGGCATCGCCACGATTTCGAGTGCAATGATTGCGAACACGGCCGAGGCGAGACAGACAAGCATGTGTGTCCGAAGGCCGGCAGGCCGGTCGGCCATTTCGCGCTCGAAACCCAGAACGCCGCCCAGCACGACCGCAATTGCGAGCCGTGCGACGATGACCTGCCAGGGCAACGTGGTTTGAGGCGTGAATTCCGCGACCAGAGCATCCATGCAAAAGGAATGCGCCTGAAGCGCCAAGGTTCCCAGCAGGCGGTTTCAAGGCTGCGCCTGGCTCCGACGCATGCGCTGTTCCAGCGCACGGAGTGCCAGCGAGAGGCCAACAGTCAGAATGAGATAGATATAGGCAACGATGGAATAGGTCTCGAAAAACCGGAACGAGCCAGAGGCGTAGATCTTGCCCATCTGGGTGATGTCGGCAACGCCGAGCACCGAGACAAGCGAAGAGTCCTTGACCATGGCCACGAAGTCATTGCCAAGAGGCGGCAGGATGGTGCGGATCGCCTGAGGAAGGATGACAAGCCGGAAGCGCTGAAAGCGCGAAAGCCCGAGCGCCTTGGCTGCTTCCACTTGACCTTCGTCGACCGACTGGATGCCGGCGCGGAAGACTTCGGCGATGAAGGCGGAATAGCCGATGGTAAGCGCGATGATCGCCCGCCACAGGAGCGAGATGTCCCGCACCTTGAGTTCCCCCAGAAGGCCGGCTTCCTGCAGTGAGGCGGTCACCGCATTCCATCCGGTGACCACGAGAGGCACACCGGCAAACGCGATCCAGAAAAGAAGGACAAGAACCGGCACGCCGCGAATGATCTCGACATAGAATCGCGCAATCTGCCGAAGCAGGAGAGACCCGGAAAGGCTCATCAGCGCGATGCCAAGCCCAAGCGCTGTGGCAAGCGCGAAACCCACCACCGTAACGAAGACGGTGATGCCGATGCCCCTTGAGACGATCGTGAAGACCTGCGTGTAGAGATCGCTTGTGGCGATAAGGAGGGCAACGCCGGCAGCGATGGCCCCGGCGGCAACGAGCCACCAGGGAAAATCCCGCTTGGCGACGGGTCTGGAGCCGGACACCGCCATCGGCTTCAGTCACGCAGGGATGAGCAACCGGAACACCCGGCAAAGAGCGGATCAGCCACGCCCTATTCACCCATCTTGTATTCGAGGAACCATTTCTTGTTGAGCGCGTCCAGCGTGCCATCCGCCTTCATAGAAGCGATGGCCGCATTGAAAGGCGCGACAAGATCGGACCCCTTGGCGAAGATAAAGCCGAAATCTTCCGAGCCGAGCGGCTCGCCGAGAAGTTTCAGCGCACCATTCGACGCGTCCACATAGCCCTGGCCACCCGTGCTGTCGGTCAAAACCACGTCCACATCGCCCGCACGCAGCGCCTGCACGGAAGCACCGAAAGTCTCGAACAGCTTGATGCGCGGATTGGCCTCATCCCCGTCGAGGACCTCATAGACCGCAGTGTAGAAAGGCGAAGTACCGGGCTGTGCGCCCATCAAACCATCCTCATAGGCAGCGAAGCTATTCGCATCGGTGAAGTTTGTCTCGTCGCTGCGCACGAGCATGTACATTTCGGAGCGCATGTAGGGATCGGAGAAATCCACCTTCTCCTTCCGGTCGTCCCGGATGGTGATGCCGGTCATGCCCATGTCGTACTGGCCGTCGGAGACCGACTGTATCATCGCGTCCCAGCTCGTGTTCTGGTACGTGACGTTGATGTTGAGCCGCCTGGCGATCTCGTTCACGGCGTCATACTCCCAGCCGACCTGCTCGCCGGAGTTGGGATCAATGAACTGCAGTGGGGGATATGCATTTTCGGTAACCACGACGACTTCGCGGCCCTGAAGGTCCGGCAGATCCTCGGCAAGAGCGGAAAAACCAGAAACCGTGAAAACTGAAGCCGCGAAGGACGCAGCCAGAAGGGACGTGCGCAACGTCATGATCAATCTCCCTGTGGCGGGCCGATGCTCGGCCGGGTGATTGCTTTTCCTTAAAGCAGAGCGTTTTCGAGTAAAAGAGCCAAGACAGCTTCAAAACTGCGGCAGCGGAGCCATCAAATGCAAAAAGGCGCACCGAAGCGCGCCTTTCGAAGAATTTTAATGCCAAATGAGACTATTCGGCGTTGTTCTCGGCGGCGGCAGCTTCCTGCGCCTTGGCAGCCTCTTCAGCAGCCTTTTCGGCCGCGAGCGCCTCAGCAGCGGCAACCTTCTCCGCCTCGATGCGGGCCTTCTCTTCGGCCGCGGCCTGACGCACGGCGTCGTTCAGGCGGCGTGCGCGCACGCTGGTGTTCTCGGTGATACGGGCCGACTTACCGCGACGATCACGCAGGTAGTAGAGCTTCGCGCGGCGAACCTTACCACGGCGGACCACCTCGACGCCCTCGACGAGCGGAGAGTAGACCGGGAACACGCGCTCGACGCCTTCGCCGTAGGAAATCTTGCGAACGGTGAAGTTTTCCTGGAAGCCGGAACCGGAACGGGCGATGCAGACGCCTTCATAGGCCTGCACACGGGTGCGCGTGCCTTCGGTGATGCGCACCAGAACGCGAACCGTGTCGCCGGGCTGGAATTCGGGAAGCTGACGCTGTGCAGCAATCTTCTCGGCCTGCTCGGCCTCGAGCTGACGGATAATGTCCATCTCTGTGTCCTCTTGTTCTTCGCGAACCGTCAGAGCGCTCATCCCAATGGCAGTTCAAGACCGCCTGAAGAGTGCCCTCCACGAGGAGGAACAGGAGCGAATTCACGTGTTCTTTGGTTAGATCCAAACCGGCCTTGGCCGTTTACGTGCGGCGCACATACACGACATTCCTGTCAGAATCAACATGAGAGACGCCTCAATTGCGGTTTTCGTAACGTTCCCAGAGATCCGGGCGGCGCTCACGCGTCAACCTCTCCGCCTCGCCACGGCGCCACTCGGCGATCTTCGCGTGATTGCCGGACAGCAGGACTTCCGGGATGGGTCTTTCCTCGAAAAGCTGCGGACGTGTGAATTGCGGATGTTCCAGAAGACCGCCTTCGAAGCTTTCCTCCTCGCCCGACGCGTCATTGCCCATAACGCCGGGCAGAAGCCGGATCGCCGCATCGAGCAGGACAAGGGCCGCCGGTTCACCGCCGGAAAGCACATAATCACCTACAGAAACCTCTTCCAGAGCGCGCGCCTCGATCACACGCTGATCGACACCTTCGAAACGCCCGCAAAGGATGACCGCGCCTGGCCCGGCTGCCAGCTCACGCACACGCTGCTGATCGAGCGGCCGCCCGCGCGGGCTCATCAAGAGGCGCGGACGCGGGTCATCAACAGGGGCAGCATGGTCGATCGCGCGGGCGAGCACGTCGGCCCGCATGACCATACCCGCGCCCCCACCGGCAGGCGTATCATCCACATTGCGGTGTTTCGTTGTGGCGAAGTCACGGATCTGGACCGTCTCCAGGGACCACTTCCCCGCCTCACGCGCCTTTCCCGCCAGCGAAACATCAAGCGGGCCTGGAAACATTTCCGGATAAAGCGTGAGGATCGTCGCGCGGAAACTCACAGGCTCTCTCCCTCGCCCTCGCGCATAATCTCGGGATCTTCATCCTCTACCAGGCCAGCCGCGACACGGTCGATCTCGACCTCGCCCTTGGAAAGGCGGACATGAGGCACAGCCGCGCGGGTGAATGGAACCATCGCCGAGCCACCTTCAGCCAGCAGAACCTCGAGAATGTCACCGCCCCCGAAATTGTGCATCGCTCGCACCTTGCCGACCTGCTCTCCGGCGTCATCGACAACCGCGAGCCCGATCAGGTCGGCGTGATAAAATTCCTCTTCCTCAAGATCATCCGGCAACGCTTCGCGCTCGACATACAGCGCCGTTCCGTTCAGCGCCTCGGCGGAGGTGCGGTCGCCAATCTCTGCAAAGCGCGCCACGACCACGTTCTTTGCCGGCCTCACATTTAGAACGGTCAGTGTGCGACCATCCGCCGTGCTCAACGGACCATAATCTCCGATAGCCAGAGGGTCGGCGGTAAACGCCTTGACGCGCACCTCTCCACGCAAGCCCTGCGGGGCGCCGACTACACCGAGCTGAATGCGGCTATCGCTTGTCTTCTGTTTGCTCATTTGCCTGATTTGCCATGACGCCGTTTGGGAAAACAGGCTTATGCGCCGTTTTACGGCTTTCCGGCAAGCTTTCCAGCGAGACTTTCCATGCGGGTGGCGAGATCGTTGAGCGCGCCGGTCACGGCCGCATCGTTCTTGCCGGACTGGTTGAGCGCTTCGTCACGGGTCTTGCGAAGCGTCGCGACCTCTCCCTCCATGGTGCGCATCCGCTTCTGCAACTCCGAAAGCTCGTCCATCACCATGATCCCGGCCATGACTGCCAATCGGTGGTCTCCGATCTCACCGAAGGAATCTTTCAGGTGCGTGATGTATCGATCGAAGCGCTGCGCCAGATTGACAAGGTGCTCTTCCTGCCCCTCATCGCATGCCATGCGATAGGACTTGCCGTCGATCGTGACTGTAACCTGTGCCATCGCCCGCCCTACCGATCCAGCACGGCACGGATGGTCTCCATGGCCGTGACCAAACGCCGCGAGACTTCGCGGTTTACCTCTTCGAGACGCTTGGCGCGTGCCTCGGATTTGTCGATCTCCTGAGCGAGACGCGCGCGGTCCGCATTCATACGCTGCAGTTCGGCATCGGAATCGGCGACGGCGCGATCCCGCTCCATGCGCGCATCGACTGCATCCTCCAGCGAAGACAGCGCCTTGCTCAGGCGCTCGATCGCCTCCTTGAGCGTGCTTTCACCACTCATGGCCGCCACCCCCCGTCGAACATTCCCGGGACAAGCCAGCCACCCATGCGGCCAAGGCATGCGGTCTCCGCAAATGTTTTGACACAGGCAATCTTGCTTACTCTCATCCGCCCAGTGACGCACCCGGACCTGTGCCGGCAGACAAATGCACGACAGCTTTTACGAAGCCTCGGCTGCGAATCGCTGGCCTTACTAACCAGTTACGCCGAAAAGATTAGGCGCCGTGTGAAGGTTCCGTCAACAAAACACGACGGCTAATCCCCCAAAATGCTGTAACAAGGTTGATACAAAATTCCCCTTCCCCAGGGGCAGCAAAACGCCCGCAAACCGTCCCTTTGTTGACTTCAAGGCCGCAACTGCTATGTGTCGCCTGCTTTTTCAAAAGGGCCGGGACTGCCTGTGCAGTCTGCCCGACAACTGCCGAAAGCGGACCAGCGAGCAATCATGATCTCACGCGACAAACACGACCGGATGGCCAATGCGATCCGCTTCCTTTCGATGGACGCGGTGGAGAAGGCCAATTCGGGCCACCCCGGCCTGCCGATGGGGGCAGCAGACATTGCCACGGTGCTTTTCACCCGCTTCATGAAGCACGATCCCAAAAACCCGGATTGGGCCGACCGCGACCGGTTTGTCCTGTCCGCCGGCCATGGCTCGATGCTGCTTTATTCGCTGCTGTACCTGTTGGGCTATGAAGATATCACGATCGACGAGATCAAGAACTTCCGCCAACTCGGCTCGCGCACGGCCGGCCATCCGGAATTTGGCCATGCTGCTGGCATCGAGACAACGACCGGACCGCTGGGCCAGGGCCTCGCAAACTCCGTCGGCATGGCGATTGCCGAGCGCATTCTGAATGCGCGCTTCGGCGACGATCTGGTCGACCACTACACCTATGTTCTGGCCGGCGACGGCTGCCTGATGGAAGGCATCAGCCAGGAAGCGCTGACGCTTGCCGGGCATCTGAAGCTCAACAAGCTGATCGTCCTTTTTGACGACAACCAGATCTCCATCGACGGCTCCACCTCACTGACAGACTCCACCGATCAGTGCGAGCGCTTCGAGGCTTCGGGCTGGAACACGATGCGCATCGACGGCCATGACCCGGATGCGATCGCCGGCGCCATCGAAGCCGCAAAAAAGGCGGACAAACCAACCCTGATTGCCTGCCGCACCACCATCGGCTTTGGCGCACCGACCAAATCCGGCACTGCAAAGGTGCACGGTTCCCCGCTCGGCGCGGAAGAAATCGCCGGCGCGCGCAAGGCGCTTGGCTGGAACGCCGAACCTTTCGTCGTTCCTTCGGACATTCTTGACGACTGGCGCCTTGCCGGTCTGCACTCGGCCAAGGAGCGCAAGGCCTGGGAAGATCGTCTTGCAGCTGCCGACGCGGAAACGCGGGGCGAATTCGAGCGCCGCATGCGCGGCGACCTGCCGGAGACCTTCTCCGCGGCCATGCTCGAATACAAGGAAAAGCTCGCAGCCGAACCGCCAAAGGTAGCGAGCCGCAAGGCTTCGGAAATGGCGCTTGAGGCCATCAACGCCGTTCTTCCCGAAACCATCGGCGGCTCTGCGGATCTGACGGGTTCCAACAACACCAAGACCAGCCAGACCGGCCCCATCAGTGCCGAGGACTTCTCCGGCCGCTATGTCCACTATGGCATCCGCGAACACGGCATGGCCGCAGCCATGAACGGCATGACGCTGCATGGCGGCATCATCCCCTATGGCGGCACGTTCCTGACCTTCTCGGACTATGCCCGCCCGGCAATGCGTCTTGCCTCACTGATGCAGATCCGTTCCATCTTCGTGATGACGCATGACTCCATCGGTCTTGGCGAAGACGGCCCGACCCACCAACCGGTGGAACATCTGGCAGCGCTGCGCGCAATCCCGAACCACCTCGTGTTCCGCCCGGCGGATGCAATCGAGACAGCAGAATGCTGGCAGGTGGCGATAGAGAGCCGTAAGGCACCCTCCACGCTCGCCCTCTCGCGTCAGAATCTTGCGCCGGTGCGCACCAGCCACGAAACCGACAATCTCTGCGCGCGCGGCGCCTATGAACTTGCCGGTTCCGAAGACGAAGCCAAGGTGACGCTCTTCGCCACCGGCTCGGAAGTGGAAGTGGCGATGAATGCCAAGGCCCTTCTCGATGCCGCCGGCCACCCGGCCCGCGTCGTTTCCGTGCCGTGCTTTGAATTGTTCGAACAGCAAAGCGATGATTACCGAAAAGCGGTGATCGGCAACGCCCCCGTAAAGGTGGCAATTGAAGCCGGTATCCGACAGGGCTGGGATGCAATTATCGGGTCCGATGGTATCTTCATCGGTATGACAGGGTTCGGCGCCAGTGCGCCCGCTCCGGAACTCTACAAGCATTTCGGCATCACGGCCGAAGCTGCTGCAAATGCCGCCCAGAAGCGGCTGACAGAGCTTGGTTGAAGCCGCTAGCGGGCTTGTTTTGGTTTGGGGCGGACGAATGGCCGCCCCGCCATCTGGATTCTTGACGCTGACGCCGCTATGAAACGGCGTCTCTTTCCGTGCTTGCGCACGGCCACCCACTCTCCGGAGGAAGTTCATGACCGTCAAAGTTGCCATCAACGGATTTGGCCGCATCGGCCGCAATGTCGTACGCGCGATCTATGAATCGGGCCGCAAGGATATCGACATCGTCGCGATCAACGATCTCGGCCCCGTCGAGACCAACGCCCACCTCCTGCGCTATGACAGCGTGCATGGCCGCTTCCCCTCCGAGGTGAAGGTCGACGGCGACACGATCAACATCGGCTCCGATTCCTTCAAGGTGTTCGCAGAGCGCGACCCGTCCAAGCTGCCCTGGGGTGAGCTGGGTGTCGACATCGTGATGGAATGTACGGGCATCTTCACCGCCAAGGAAAAGGCATCGCTGCATCTCGATGCCGGGGCAAAGCGCGTGCTGGTTTCGGCTCCGGCTTCCGGCGCCGACCTGACGGTTGTCTATGGCGTCAACCACGACAAGCTCTCCAGCGAGCACCGCGTGGTCTCCAATGCCTCCTGCACCACCAACTGCCTGGCGCCGGTGGCCAAGGTTCTGAACGACGCCTTCGGCATCGAAAAGGGCTTCATGACCACGGTTCACGCCTATACGGGCGACCAGCCCACGCTCGACACGATGCACAAGGATCTCTATCGCGCCCGCGCCGCTGCGATGTCCATGATCCCGACCTCGACGGGCGCCGCCAAGGCTGTCGGCCTTGTTCTGCCGGAGCTTAACGGCAAGCTGGACGGCGTTTCCATCCGCGTTCCAACCCCCAATGTTTCGGTCATCGACTTCAAGTTCGTTCCGAAGAAGAAGGTCACTGTAGAAGAGGTCAACCAGGCGCTCGTCGCTGCCGCCGATGGCGGCCTGAAGGGCATCCTCGCCTACACCAATGAACCGCTCGTCTCCATCGACCTGAACCACAACCCTGCCTCCTCCACCTTCGCGCTCGACCAGACCAAGGTGATCGAAGGCGATCTGGTTCGCGTCATGTCCTGGTATGACAATGAATGGGGCTTCTCGAACCGCATGGCCGACACGGCCGTGGCCTTCGGCAAGACCATCTGATACGGTTTTCAAGCCATTCAGAACGCCCGGCCACCGCGCCGGGCGTTTTTCTTTTGGCCCGGCTCTTGCATCTCACTTCCGCCGCACCTTTTATGAAAAAAGAACAGCAACTTGCGGCAGGCGGGATGAAGAGAAGCGAATGGATCAGGGCATTTACGTTATAACGCTGGTGGGCACGACCCTCGTGCTGTTCGCTGCGTTTTCCAGCCTGATCGCCTTCCGTTTCGGCGCCCCGCTGCTTCTCATCTTCCTCGGTATCGGACTGGCTGCAGGAACGGACGGTCTGGGACTCGATTTCGACAATGCAGCCATAGCGTATTTCATCGGCTCGCTGGCGCTGGCAGTGATCCTGTTCGATTCAGGCTTCGGCACGCCCATAGCTGCGTTTCGCCAAGCTGCGGCGCCGGCAATCATTCTCGCAACAATCGGTGTTCTGCTAACGGCAGGCCTGGTGGGTGTTGCAGCCTACTACGTGACCGGCTTCGGCTGGCTTGAATCCCTGCTGCTCGGCGCCACCGTGGCCTCCACAGACGCAGCGGCTGTATTTTTCCTGCTTCGAGTGGGGAACATCTCCGTGCGCGAGCGCGTGCGCTCCACTCTGGAAGTCGAATCCGGATCGAACGATCCGATTGCAATTTTTCTCACGCTTTCCCTCGTCGGCCTCATCGCCGGTGGCGAGGCCATCAAGGCGGGAGAACTTGCGGCCGACGTGGCGCTCGGTTTTTTGCAGCAAATGGGCATCGGCCTCATCGCCGGCCTTCTCGGTGGCTGGAGCATCGTGCGACTGGTCGTCCGGCTCCGGCTCGAGCAGGGGCTGCTGCCGATCTTCGTTCTGGCTCTGTCCCTGCTCGTCTTCGCGCTGGCTGGTGCCGTCGGCGGCTCGGGCTTTCTTGCCGTGTATGTGGCCGGGCTGATTGCGGGTAATGCCAAGCTCCGCTCGACTGCCATGCTCAAACGCTTTCAGGACGGCGTGACCTGGCTCGCACAGATCATCATGTTTCTCGTGCTCGGTCTCTTCGCAACACCTTCGCAATTTGCCGAGATCGTGCTGCCTGCGCTCTTCATCGGCCTTTTCCTGATTTTCATCGCGCGACCAATCGCGGTGACCCTCTGCCTGATGCCGTTCCGGTTTTCCCCGGCGGAAAGCGCCTTCATATCATGGGTGGGCCTGCGCGGAGCGGTCTCGATCCTGCTCGCGATCACTCCGCTGATCGACGAGTTGCCCAATGGCAGGCCCCTGTTCAACATCGTCTTTATCATCGTGCTGGTTTCGCTCATCGTGCAAGGCTGGACGGTGGGACCGCTGGCGCGCCGGCTGGGGCTGACACTGCCACCGCGGATGGGCCCACTGAACAAGGTAGAGCTGGAACTGCCAGGCTCGGCCCGCCACGAGCTTCTTGCCTATCGTGTGGTGGCGGGAAGCCCCGTGGAACGTGGCCAACGGATTCCACGCTGGGCGAAACCTTCCCTCGTGGTGCGCGACGGGCGCTCCATGACCTATCAATATGCCGGGCGTCTTGCCGCCGGCGATCACGTTTATATCTTCGTGCCTGATCGCTATCCCCGTCTCCTCGACCGGCTGTTTGCCAGCCCCGTGGAGATGGATCCCGAGGACGCCGAGTTTTTTGGCGCTTTTGCCGTCGACCCGGAGCGGCCGGCATCCGATATTGAGGCGGCTTATGCGACCGGTCTGAGCGAAGAAGACCAGAAGAAAACCATTGCCGAGCTGATACGCGAACGGCTGGGCGGTCGCGCCGAATATGGCGACCGGACGACGCTGGGCGAGATCGAACTGATCGTGCGCGATGTGGACGAAAACGGGCGGATCAGCTCGGTGGGACTTTCCGTCGAACCTCAGACGCCGGAAACCCGATTGCCGCTCCTGCTCAGCCCCCGCGACCTCGTGCGGCGCATTTTCCAGAAACCATAGCCAGAAACCATAGTCGATGTCGGCTTAGAATCCCCATCCTCCATCTTGCACCAACCGCAAGGCGTTGTATGGTCCCCGACGAATTCACATCATCCTTCAACCTGCGGTTCCGGGCGTACGGTTTCTCCACCCCGAGCAACCCCTTACAGGAGACTTCAACGCGCCATGCCCGATTTCAAGACCCTCGACGATCTCAACGATATCGCAGGCAAGCGTGTACTCGTGCGGGTTGACCTGAACGTGCCCGTAAAAGAGGGCAAGGTGAGCGACACAACCCGCATTGAGCGCATTGCGCCGACCCTTCAGGAGCTGTCCGGCAAGGGCGCGAAGGTGATCCTGATGGCGCATTTCGGCCGGCCAAAGGGCAAGCCTGATCCGGCAGCCTCACTGGAGCCCATCGCCTATGCGGTGGAAAGCGTGCTCGACCATCGGGTCCATTTCGCCAGGGACTGCATCGGCAATGCTGCTGAAGACGCCATCAACGAGATGGCAGGAGGAGACATTCTGCTTCTCGAAAACACGCGCTTCCATGAAGGCGAAGAGAAGAACGATCCGGATTTTGCAAAGGCGCTGGCCGAAAACGGCGACATCTATGTGAACGATGCATTTTCCGCTGCACACCGTGCCCACGCCTCCACTGAGGGCATCGCACATCTCCTTCCTGCCTACGCAGGCCGCACGATGCAGGCAGAACTGGAAGCCCTGGAAAAGGGGTTGGGCGATCCCGCAAGGCCAGTGCTGGCGATTGTCGGCGGAGCGAAGGTTTCCACCAAGATCGATCTCCTCATGAACCTTGTGAAGAAGGTCGACGCACTGGTGATCGGCGGCGGCATGGCCAACACGTTCCTCGCCGCGCGCGGCACGGAAGTGGGCAAATCTTTGTGCGAACACGACCTGGCGCAAACGGCAAAGCAGATCATGATCGAAGCGGCAGAATCGGGATGCGCGCTTGTCCTCCCCGTGGATGGCGTGGTCGCGCGCGAGTTCAAGGCGGGTGCGGACAACGAAACGGTCGCGATCGAAAGTGTCCCGTCAGACGCCATGATTCTCGATGTGGGCCCCAAGAGCATCGAGAAGGTGAACGAATGGCTCGACCGCGCCGACACGGTGGTGTGGAACGGCCCGCTGGGCGCCTTCGAGATCGAACCATTCGACGCGGCGACCGTTGCTGCGGCAAAACACGCGGCACACCGCACCTCGGAAGGGTTGCTCGTTTCGGTGGCCGGAGGCGGCGACACGGTGGCCGCGCTGAACCATGCCGGCGTGGCCGAAGAATTCTCCTACGTGTCCACTGCAGGCGGCGCGTTTCTGGAATGGATGGAAGGCAAGAAATTGCCCGGTGTGGAGGCACTTTCGAAGTCCCGTTAAGCAAAATGTGAATAGTCTGTCATTTCAATCGATTAGGGGTCTTGAGGGCGCATTCCGTTTGTCATCGGCATCTGCTATCGCCCGGTCATGAACAGACAGGAGACCTGAAATGAGCGAACGGCTTGAGGATATTGCATCCGCCATGGTGACCCCCGGTCAGGGGATTCTGGCGGCGGATGAAAGCTCCGGCACCATCAAGAAGCGCTTTGACACGATCGGCCTGGAATCGACGGAAGAGAACCGCCGCGACTACCGCGAGATGATGTTCCGCGCCGAGGCGGCGATGAAGGACTGCATCTCCGGCGTTATCCTCTACGACGAAACGATCCGCCAGAAGGCCGCCGACGGCACGCCGCTGGTGGACGTCATCAAGGCCTCCGGCGCTGTTCCGGGAATCAAGGTCGATGGCGGCGCGAAGCCGCTGGCCGGTTTTGACGGCGAGACCATCACTGAAGGTCTCGACGGCCTGCGCGACCGTCTTGCGGAATATCACGGCCTTGGCGCGCGGTTTGCCAAATGGCGCGGTGTGATCTCGATTTCGAACGACCTGCCGAGCTGGGGCGCCGTGAAGCAGAACGCGCAAGCCCTCGCCCGCTATGCGGCGCTTTGTCAGGAAGCCGGCATTGTGCCGATCGTGGAGCCGGAAGTGCTGATGGACGGCAAGCCGGGCGATCATTCCATCGACCGCTGCTACGAGGTGACCGAGTGGGTTCTGAAGACCGTCTTTGCCGAGCTCTACGATGCGCGAGTTTCGCTTGAGGGCATGGTCTTGAAGCCGAACATGGTGATCGACGGCAAGAACGCCCGCAAGGCGAGCCGTGAGGAAGTGGCGGAGAAGACCGTGCGCTGCCTGAAGTCGACCGTTCCGGCCGCGGTGCCCGGCATCGCCTTCCTTTCCGGCGGCCAGTCGGACGAGGAAGCGACGGCGCATCTCTCGCTCATGAATGCCGGCTTCGACATGCCGTGGGCGCTGACCTTCTCTTACGGTCGCGCGCTGCAGGCTGCCGCGCTCAAGACCTGGGCCGGCAAGAAGGAAAACGTGGCAGCAGCGCAGAAAGCCTTCGCACATCGCGCGAAGATGAACAGTCTCGCCGCCACCGGCCAGTGGAAGCAGGACCTCGAGGCTGCCTGATCAGTCAGGCACATAGAGAACGCATATCGCGGCCCGTCAACGAAACTTGGCGGGCCATTTTCTTTGCAGCGAGCGAGAAGCTCTACTCTCCTCCACGCAGAAGGATGGTGAGCGAGACGGCAGCCAGCGCGATCAGGGCCAGCTTCCAGAAATCGGCGCGACGCCTCAGGCCTGGAAGGCCAAGCGGCTTGATGATGTGCACCACCATCATCGCCAGAATGAGAAGAAGCAGGATCTTGGTCATGAAGGCCCGATTCGCGAAGTCAGACCCTGTTGTGCCTATCCAGCGGGCGCCTGTCAAAAGCACGCCTTCGCCGCAAGTCTGATTTACGCGCAGCCTCCCGATCCGCTAACCTCTTTGGAAAGAGGCTCAAACCGCAGGGAGGAGGCGGGATGACGTCGCGCTATCACGAGGTCTATTCGGGCTGGCAGCAGGATCCCGAAGGATTCTGGGCGAAAGCCGCTGCCGAGATTGACTGGTTCAGTCCCTGGGAAAAGGTGTTCGACGCAAAGGCGGGTGTCTATGGACGCTGGTTTCCCGGCGCGACCTGCAACACGTGTTTCAATGCGGTGGACCGGCATGTCGAGGGCGGGCGAAAGGATCAGCCCGCCCTCATCCACGACAGCCCCATCAGCGGCCGGAAGAAAAGCTTCACCTATGGCGAGCTGAAAGACGAGGTTTCGGCGCTGGCGTCCGTGCTTAAGGATTTCGGTGTCGGCAAGGGCGACCGTGTGGTCATCTACATGCCCATGGTGCCGGAGGCGGTGTTCGCCATGCTGGCCTGCGCGCGCATCGGCGCGGTGCATTCGGTGGTGTTCGGCGGATTCGCCGCCCGCGAACTGGCCGCACGCATCGACGACGCGGCGCCAAAGGCAATCATATCGGCCTCCTGTGGGCTGGAGCCCGGCCGCGTGGTGGCCTACAAGCCGCTGCTTGACGAGGCGATCCGCCTCTGTGCCGCGAAGCCGGAGGCTTGCCTGATCCTGCAGCGGGAGGAACAGCGCTGCGACCTGGCGGAAGGCCGCGACCATGATTACGCGGCGCTTGTGGGCGCAGCGCGCTCGGCAGGCCGCGCGGTGGACTGCGAACCGGTGCTCGCGACCGACCCGCTCTATATCCTCTACACGTCGGGCACGACGGGACGACCAAAGGGCGTGGTGCGCGACAATGGCGGCCACATGGTGCGGCTGAAATGGTCGATGTTCAACGAGTTCGGCATAGAACCCGGCGAGACATTCTGGGCGGCCTCGGATGTGGGCTGGGTGGTGGGCCATTCCTACATCGTCTATGCGCCGTTGCTTCACGGCTGCACCACGGTGCTTTTCGAAGGAAAGCCGGTCGGTACGCCCGACGCCGGGGTGTTCTGGCGGGTGATCGCGGAGCACAATGTGGCCGCTCTCTTCACCGCGCCGACCGCGTTTCGCGCGATCCGCACGGCCGACCCTGACGCGGAATTGCTGGCCCCACACGACCTCACCGGCTTTCGCTCACTGTTCCTGGCGGGCGAACGGGCCGATCCCGACACGGTGAAATGGGCGGAGAAGACGCTGGGCGTTCCGGTGATCGACCATTGGTGGCAGACGGAAACCGGAGCACCGATCAGCCAGGACCCCGTCGGACTTGGGATGCTCCCGGTTAAATATGGCTCGCCCGGCGTACCAATGCCGGGATACGATGTTCAGGTTCTGGACGATGCAGGCGATCCAGTGCCGGCGGGTACGCTGGGCAATGTGGTGGTGAAACTGCCCCTACCGCCAGGCGGGCTACCGACATTATGGAACGACGACAAGCGTTTTCGCGACGCCTATCTCTCCGAGTTCCCCGGCTACTACAAGACGGCAGATGCCGGCATGCTGGACGAGGATGGCTATCTCTTCATCATGGCGCGCACGGACGACATCATCAATGTGGCGGGCCATCGGCTTTCCACCGGCGGCATGGAGGAGGTGGTGGCCGAACATCCGGCTGTCGCCGAGTGTGCGGTGATCGGCATTGCCGATCCGCTCAAGGGACAGGTGCCCTGCGGCTTCGTGGTGCTGCACGGAAAGGCACAGACCGATATGGGCTCCGTGGAGCAGGAACTGATCGCCATGGTGCGCGAGCGGATCGGACCTGTGGCAGCCTTCAAGAAAGTGGTGTCAGTGAAGCGGCTGCCCAAGACGCGGTCGGGCAAGATCCTGCGCGCCACCATGCAGAAGATCGCCGATCACCGGGAATGGACAATGCCTGCCACCATTGATGACCCTTCCATACTGGACGAAATCAGCGAAGCGCTGGGCAAGTCGGATTCCTGATTGAGCGTTGTCGGGCACTTGACCTTCGGCCCCCCTCGTCGCAGGGTCCAGCCGTGTTCGGCACGGGGATTCACTATGGCACTGGACGGCAAGACGGCAATCGTAACAGGCGGCGCGGGCGGCATAGGCTATGCTATCGCAGAGCGTTTTCTCCGCCATGGCGTCAAGGTCATGATCGCCGATCTGGACAGTGAGAAGGGCAAACAGGCTCTTTCCGATCTCGAAAAGCTGGGCGATGCGCGTTTCGTGAAAGCAGATGTGAGCAAGAGGCTCGATGTCCACAACCTGTTGGCTGAAACGATCGATGCCTTTGGCGACGTGGACATTCTCGTCAACAATGCCGGCATCGTACACGCGGCGGATTTCCTGGATTTGAAGGAAGAGGATTTCAACCGGGTTCTCGACACCAATCTCAAAGGCACCTTCCTCACCGGGCAAGCGGTCGCTCGCTATATGGTGGAAAAGGTCGAAGGGGGCGGTGCAGCGGGCACAATCATCAACATGTCGTCAGTCAACGCCATTCTCGCCATACCGGAGCAGATCGCCTACACGGTATCCAAAGGCGGCGTCAGTCAGCTTACCCGCGTCATGGCACTAGCACTGGCGCCCTATGGCATCCGCGTCAACGCCATAGGACCGGGCTCGATCGGAACTGACATGCTGGCCAGCGTGAACAGCGATCAGGCCGCACGCAACCGTATGCTGTCCCGCACCCCGCTCGGGCGTGTTGGCGAACCGGGCGAAATCGCATCGATAGCAACCTTTCTGGCCGACGATGACTCCAGCTATGTGACCGGCCAGACCATCTATGCCGACGGCGGCCGGCTGCCGTTGAACTATACGGTCGAGGTCAAGCCGGAAATCTCCTGACAAAACGCTGTCACCACCGCAGAGCGATAATACTCCTGCCAGAATCAGGAGATTTTCGCCATGCCAGACTTCCCCGGAAGCTTCATCCGTGCTGTCCGCCGCTGGGCCGATCAAACCCGTGATCGCCGGCGGCGTCGGTTGACCAGACGGATGCTGAACGACCTGCCCATAACAGTGCAACGCGACATCGACTGGGATCCGACCAGTCGATACCGGCGATAAGCCCTCCAATGATCTCAGGCAGCAGCTTTGCAGCCCTCCTGACGGAATGTTGTCAGGAGGGCTGTGTCATTGTGGCCTTGAGACAATGGAGGGTTGTGAAACATGTCCGATACGTTGCCCCTGAACGCAGTGGTCTGGGCGGAGATACCTGTTACCGATCTCGATCGGGCGCGGTCTTTTTATGCCGCCGTTGTCCAGAACGAGCTGGTTCTGCGCGAGGATGGTCCCAATCCTTTTGCGATTTTTGACACAAGCGACCCGCAGGATTCCGTCGCCGGACACATTTACCCTGGCAAGCCAGCCCCGGAAGGAACCGGTCCTACAATCCATCTGGCCGTCCCTGCACCACTGGAAGACGCGATGGAGCGTGTCACAACAAATGGTGGCAGACTGGTATCACCCATAATCACTATCCCTGCCGGCCGTTTCGTGTATTGTCTCGACCCCGACGGAAACAGCTTCGGAATTTTTGCGTGAGGAGAATGACGCATGCGCCGTGCTGACCGACTTTTCCAAATCGTCCAGCATTTGCGGGGCGGGCGCCTGGTTACGGCGCGTCTTTTGAGCGAACGCCTCGAGGTTTCCGAGCGGACGATCTATCGCGATATTGCCGATCTTCAATCCACCGGCGTGCCAATCGACGGCGAGGCTGGCGTCGGCTATCTGATGCGGGAGGGGTTCGAACTTCCACCGCTCATGTTCACGCGTGACGAGATCGTGGCACTGGTGGCTGGCGCGCGCATGGTCCGCGCCTTTGGCGGCGCCGCCATGGCCCGTGCGGCGGAAGAGGCACTGGTGAAGATAGGAACCGTCCTACCAGAGCCGGAGCGCGACCGCATTGCACGCACCGAAATCCACACACCCCGCTGGGTCGTCAGCGATATCGAGCGCGAGGCCATCGACACGCTGGAACGCTCCGTTGAAACGCGGGACGTGCTTTCCATCGATTACCGCGACGAAGCCGGGCGCACCTCCAGGCGCGACGTTCGTCCGCTCGGCCTTTGGTTCTGGGGGAAGGTGTGGACACTGGTAGCGTGG
Organism: Nitratireductor sp. B36; assembly: GCF_020833685.1. Taxonomy (GTDB): domain Bacteria; phylum Pseudomonadota; class Alphaproteobacteria; order Rhizobiales; family Rhizobiaceae; genus Nitratireductor. Next base: position 392,985 of record NZ_JACKZY010000003.1, on the reverse strand, counting down.
TGTGAATTACGCGGAGATTTCCGCACATTCCGCATCGACCGGATCGCCACCATGACCCTCGCCGGACGAACATTCCGCCCTGAGCGCGGCAAGCAGCTTGCGGATTTCTACAGGCGGATGGAGATGCACGAAGCCATGATGGGCAGGGCTTGTGCGAGCTGAGACGCCGCTCCCCTGACCGGGCAGGGGAGCGTCTCTATCGTCGGTTCAGGACCGCTCGTCCTCGTCTTCTTCGTCTGTATCGTTCGACTTCAGCGACGACAATTTGGCGAAGACGGCATCTGCGTCCAGTTCCTGCTCATCGGAAGACGTATCGGAGACGGCCTGCTCACCGAGCGGCAGATCTTCGGTCTCCGAAGCCGGGAGCAGGGTTTCACCAGTGCTCTCCTGCGGCGGGAGGTATTTTGCCGCGCGCTGCACTTCCAGATCCAGATCGATCTGCGAGCAAAGCCCAAGCGTTACCGGATCCATGGGAACAAGGTTCGCAGAGTTCCAGTGAGTACGCTCGCGGATAGCCTCAATGGTGGATTTCGTGGTGCCCACGAGACGCGAAATTTGCGCATCCTTGAGTTCAGGATGATTGCGCACCAGCCACAGAATGGCGTTCGGGCGATCCTGACGCTTGGAGAGCGGCGTGTAACGCGGCCCCTTCCGCTTGGCCTCCGGCACCCGAACCTTCGGCTCCGAAAGGCGCAGTTTGTGGTTCGGATTTTCCTCCCCGAGAGCGATCTCCTCGCGGGTGAGCTGTCCGGTCATCACCGGGTCCATACCCTTAATGCCCTGCGCAGCGTCACCATCCGCGATGGCACCCACTTCGAGAGGATGCAGTTTGCAGAATTCGGCGATCTGATCAAAGGTCAGCGCCGTATTGTCGACCAGCCAAACGGCGGTGGCCTTGGGCATGAGAAGCGTGTTGGCCATGTTTCAAGAATCCTCTTCCTTCGCCCGCGTCCCTGGCGCGGGCGGTGGTCATAACCACCGATGTTGGGAAATATCGTCCGCGTTATAAACTGAAACACCCGGCAGACGCAACAAAATGCGCGATCCCTCAATTGGGGAGTGTCACCGAACCGTCATCGTTGTGTCATCGGGCTGAAATCAACCCTCTCGATTGTGCCGCTCCTATGGGTCTTGAGGGAGTTTTCAGACATGGGACGCCAAGCAATTGTTCTGGGCCTGCTGGCAAGCACAGCAGCCGTTTTTCCTGCGTATGCGGACATGGCATTCAACCGTATCGCAACGTTTCCGGTGGCAGAGAACCTGCCGGCAGAGACAGACGTGACCACCGAGACCTCATCGGAGATCATCGCGCGCAGCGCTGACGGAAAGATGTTGATCTACTCTGACAGTCCGCTGGGTGGCGTGGGTTTCGTGGATATCAGCGACGCCAAGGCCCCGAAGGCAGGCGGCGTGCTCAAGCTGGAGGGTGAGCCGACCTCAGTGGGTGTGGCAGGCCAAAAAGCCATCGCGGCTGTGAACACCTCTGAGAGCTTCACCAGCCCATCGGGCAATCTCGTCGTGATCGACCTGACAACGAAAACCGCTCAGAAATCTTGCGACCTGGGTGGCCAGCCGGATTCCGTGGCCATCAGCAATGACGGCCGCTTCCTTGCCGTCGCTATCGAGAACGAGCGGGATGAAGACCTGAACGACGGTGCGATCCCGCAAATGCCCGCCGGGGACCTGAAGGTCTTCAATCTCAGCGACGGCACGCCGGAATGTGGCAGCATGAAATCCGTGGCCCTGACCGGCCTCGCCGAGATCGCACCGCAGGACCCTGAGCCCGAGTTCGTGGATTTCAACGACGCAGGCGACATCGTTGTGACACTCCAGGAGAACAACCACATCATCGTGGTTTCGGCTGAAAGCGGCGACGTGACGAGCCACTTCTCCGCTGGCCAGATCAGCCTGGAGAACATCGACACGCTGGACAATGGCTCAATCGATTTCAATCAGGCAGCGGAGGCGGTGAAACGCGAACCGGACGCTGTGAAATGGCTGGACGATGACCGCTTCGTCACTGCCAATGAAGGCGATTATCAAGGCGGATCGCGCAGCTTCACCATTTTCAGCAAATCAGGCGAGGTCTTGTTCGACAGCGGAAACGATCTCGAATTGCGCGCCGCCGCTGTCGGCCACTATCCCGACAAGCGCTCCGACGCCAAGGGCACGGAGCCGGAAGGACTGGAGGTCGCGACATTTGGCGATCAGCGATATATTTTCGTGGCGCTGGAGCGTGCTTCACTTGTGGCAGTGTACCGCGACACCGGCTCCGAACCCGAATTCGTCCAGGTCCTGCCCTCCGGCATCGGCCCTGAAGGCCTCGTCGCCATACCCGAACGTAACCTGCTCGTTACGGCAAATGAGGCCGATCTTGTTGAGGACGGCGGCGCCCGCTCTCACGTGATGGTCTACGAACTGACCGAAGGAAAGCCTGTCTATCCGAACATCGAATCGGCGCGTGACGACAATGGCATCCCGTTTGGCTGGGGCGCTCTGTCCGGTCTCGTGGCAGATGGTGAAAAGCCGGGTAGGCTCTACGCCGTGTCCGATTCCTTCTACAGCACCCAGCCGGCCATCTTCACAATCGATGCGTCTGAGATGCCGGCCCGCATCACCGCCAAGACCATCGTCACGCGTGGCGGCATGGCCGCCCAGAAGCTCGACCTGGAGGGCATTGCCAACGACGGTAAGGGCGGCTTCTGGCTCGCTTCGGAAGGCCGCACCGACCGTCTGACGCCGCATGCGCTTTTCCGTGTCGATGCAGCCGGCGAGATCCAGGAGGAGATTGCACTTCCTGCCGAGCTTCTGGCAGTCGAAAAGCGCTTCGGGATGGAAGGGGTGACGGTGGTCGGTGAAGGCGACGACCAGATGCTGGTCATCGCCATGCAACGCGAATGGGGCGACGATCCTGCGGGACAGGTGAAGCTGGTAAGCTACAAGCCTGCTTCCGGCGAATGGGCTGCCGTGCGGTATCCGCTTGACGCAGCCGAGAAGGGATGGGTCGGCCTCTCCGAGATCACCGCTCACGATGGAAAACTCTACATCGTCGAGCGTGACAACCAGATCGGCACTTCTGCGAAGATCAAGAAGCTCTACAGCGTCTCCCTTGATGGATTTCAGCCGGCAGCGCTCGACGGAGACTTGCCCCTGGTCAAAAAAACGCTGGTGCGTGACCTCGTGCCCGACATGAAAGCCGCCACCAATGGCTATGTCGTGGATAAAATCGAGGGTTTCGCTATCGACGTTGAAGGCACAGCCTATTTCGTGACCGACAATGATGGTGTGGACGATTCCTCCGGCGAGACGATCTTCGTCAATCTCGGCAAACTCGACGCCACCAACTGACACCGCCTCCTCCCAAGGCGGGGAAGCTCCGGCGCCAGCGCCGGAGCTTCCTTTTTCATATCAGGCGACATCAAGCACGATCTTGCCTATGTGCGCCCCATCCTCCATGCGCTCATGTGCACGCCACGCTTCTTCCAGCGGAAAACTCATATCCATGACGGGAGAAATGCGACCCGCCGCCAACAGCGGCCAGACATGCGCTTCAAGCTCGGTGGCAATACGCGCCTTGAAAGCCACCGACCTCGGCCTGAGGGTGGATCCCGTATGGACAAGCCGCTTGCGCATGATCAACGAGAAATCGACCGCAGCGCGGGATCCTTTCAAAAAGGCGATCTGCACGATGCGACCGTCCATGGCGGCCGCCTCATAATCGCGTTCGATATAATCGCCGCCGATCATGTCAAGAATGACATCTGCGCCATGGCCTTCGGTCTCTTCCTTTACCGTCTCAACGAAATCCTCATCGCGATAATTGATCGAGCGCACCGCGCCCAGCGACGTGCATGCAGCGCATTTCTCAGCGGAGCCCGCCGTCGCGATCACCCTGGATCCCAAAGCAGTGGCCATCTGGATTGCCGTCGTGCCGATACCGGAGGAACCGCCGTGAACCAGCAGCGTCTCACCCTCCTTCAGGCCCCCACGTTGAAACACGTTGTGCCACACCGTGAAGAAGGTTTCGGGAATCGCCCCCGCTTCCGAGAAAGTGAGGTCGCGCGGGATCGGCAGGGCATTCGTCTCGTGGGTCAGACAATATTCGGCATAGCCACCGCCAGGCGTCAACGCGGTAACCCGGTCGCCGACCTGCCAGCGCTTGACCCCTTCGCCCACCGCAGCCACCTCGCCGGCAACCTCCAGACCAGGCAGGTCCGAAGCGCCGGGCGGCGCTGGATACAGTCCCTTCCTTTGAAACACATCGGGCCGATTGATGCCGGCAGAGCGCACTTTGATGAGAATTTCTCCTTCGGCCGGCTTTGGCACATCCCGCCGCTCTGGCTTCAAGACGCTTGGTTCACCCGGTTCGCTGATGGCGATCGCTGTCATCTGCGCTGGAAGTGCTGTGGTGTTCATCATGCCCCTGTTGATTTGAAAAACATCTGACAACACAATCGATGAGCGATGCATTTGGATCAAGGCCAATCCTGGACGCTGCCGACCTATCATGCCTCACAAGCTGCCAGGCTTCACCGGCATTCGAGGACTGCAATCCAGATGACGGAGGAACAAACAATGGGCATTTTCGACGAGGACGAGAGGAAACCGGTTGCCACTCACCAGATTGGGCAGGACCTCGCCTTGCTATCAGTGGATGAGCTCAAGCACCGGGTCACGTTATTACAGGAGGAAATTTTGCGGCTGGAACGAGAGATCGAAAGCAAGGGCGCAACCAAAAATGCGGCAGAGGCGTTGTTTCACCGCAGCTGACACGTTTCAAACTGCGCAATCGCGGCTTTGAGCGACGGTTTTGCGATGCAATCCGCGAACTTATTCGCACATACTGTCATTTGCGTGTCTCGAAGACGCCATCAATCAATCTGCGGCCTTGCTCGCGCCATGTTTCAATGGCGAGGGCATCCGTCGACAGACGCCGGCCTGTTCGAACCCACAGTCTCCTCGGAAGCAATCCATGCTGTCACCTCTCGGCTCCATCATCGCTCTTCTTCTAGGCACGGCCTTCCTGTTAACCGGCTCGGGTCTACATGGACTTCTCCTGCCTTTGCGCGGACAGATGGAAGGGTTTCCCACGGCCTCTCTGGGCGCGCTGGGCGCCGCCTGGGCAGCAGGATTTGTAGCCGGCTGTTTTGTTGCGCCTCGCATCGTCCGCCGAGCCGGCCACGTGCGTGCTTTTGGTGCTTTTGCGGCTTCGGGCGCGATTATCGCATTGCTCACCGGCATGTGGGTGGATCCAACCGGCTGGGTGGTCCTGCGTATATTCACCGGCTTCACCATGGCCGGCGCGTTCATGGTGATCGAGAGCTGGTTGAATGAAAAGTCCACCAATGAAAATCGCGGGACCGTTTTCGGCATCTACATGATGCTGACTTATGCATCGTTGACCGCGGGTCAGATGACGGTTGCGTTCGGTGACGTTTCCAACACGATCCTTTTCATGACGACGGGCATCTTGTTCTGTATGGCACTCATCCCGACAGCGGTCTCCAAGGCTGTGAGCCCTGAGCCGCTGGCGCAGGTTTCGCTTGATCTGAAGGGACTTTACCAGAACTCGCCGGTCTCCTTCCTTGGCTGTGTACTCGTCGGCATTGCCAATGGCGCCTGGGGCACTTTGGGAGCGGTTTATGGCGGCCTGATAGGCATTTCGACGCTGCAGATCGCCACCATGATGAGCATTGCCGTTCTCGCCGGCGCTGCACTGCAGCTTCCCGCCGGACGGCTTTCCGATCGGATCGATCGTCGCCTGGTCATAGCGGGCGCATCCTTCGGCTCGGGTCTGTTAGGCTTGCTCATTCTTCTGAGCGCACCGCGTGATGGCACCTATGTGATCATCATGACCGCGATCTACGGCGCTTTTGCCTACACGCTCTATTCTATCATCGTGGCGCACGCCAACGATCACGCGACCCCGGAAGATTTTGTCAAAGTCGCGAGCGGACTTCTCTTCCTTTATGGCTTCGGCACCATGATTGGGCCGTTGATAGGTGGTGTCCTCATGGAAATCATGCGGCCGGAAAGCCTGTTTCTCATTACCGCCCTCGCGCATTTCGCCTTGGGTGCCTACGCCCTGCTGCGCATCTCACAACGCGCTCCGGTGCCCGTGGACGAGCGCGAAGCCTTCAAGACGCTGCCATCCGAACGTGCTGTCACGCCGCAGGCAGCCGTTTTGGATCCGCGCAGTGACACCGACGAAAGTTTGGCGGAGACTGTCGAATAAGTTTCACAAAGAAAGTTTATGAGTTTCGTGCGATCGTTGGCTTCAACAGAACCAACGAAAAGGCCCCCGCACCCGGAATCTTTTGAGGCGGAGGCCGAAGGCCCTGAGAAGGACCGCATGACAAAAAGGCAATGACCAGCCGCGATCACATCCGTGACGCTAGGCCGAAGATCATGCCATCAGACGAAATCTCTCTCATCGATTTCGCTTCGCAAAGTACCCCCTGAAACATCGGGCCGGAATGGAGCTCCGGCTTTCACATAAACCGACATTCCATGCATGCGTCAGGTCGCTTCACGCAGATCCAAATGGATGTGCAATGACCTAGTGACGGGTAACCGCCGACTTGAGCTTTTCCATCTCGTCCTTGATGGCCAGCTTGCGTCGCTTGAGTTGAGCCACATCGAGTTCGTCTACGGATGGATGGAGCTTTGCATCGTCGATTTCACGCTCCAGTTCGCCGTGTTTACGCTTCAACTCTGCAAGATGGGATTCAAGAGACATGATTGGGATCTCCTTTGCTTCCTCGAGAACTCACCGGCCCCAATGCCCGCCCGCAGGAACCGGCGATCAGGGCAGTGTGCCACCACAAATGTGGCTTGTCGAACATCGTCTGGTAGCATTTCCCGAAACACTGAAATGTGGTATAAGCGCCGCCGCTGCCGGGACGATCCCGACGGCGTTGCTGGGCTGCAGACCTGACAGTGAATGCCTCACTTGTGTGTGCAGCCGAAGTTTTGCGCATGTGGGTCGACTGACTGTGGTGACATCTGAACAGGAACAGGCGGAGATGCGGCTTGAATTCGCCCGCCTAAAGCAGGATCACGCGGATTTCGATGCCGCAATCAACGCGATGATCGCCACTGGTTGCGATCCACTCCGCATCCAGCGCATGAAGAAAAAGAAGCTGGCTCTGAAAGACAGGCTTCAAGAACTGGAAGACAATATTATCCCGGACATCATCGCCTGATCTGCCTTGAATGGACGACTTGCCGCCAGACAAGCTTGCGATGACGGTTGGTTTTGACTACAGCCTCATTTTTGATTGCGAGGGGATCTGATGGCTGAGCGGTCCGCCCGAGTGGCGATTATCATGGGGAGCCAATCCGACTGGGCAACGATGCGGCATGCCGCAGACACGCTCGACCAACTCGGTGTCGAATATGAGGCGCGCATCGTCTCTGCGCACCGTACGCCGGAGCGCCTCTACGACTTCGCAAGAAACGCCCGCGACGAGGGCTTTCAGACGATCATCGCTGGCGCCGGTGGCGCGGCTCACCTGCCAGGCATGACCGCTGCGTTGACCCCGCTTCCCGTTTTTGGCGTACCGGTTGAATCCAAAGCGCTGTCCGGGCAGGATTCACTTCTCTCCATCGTCCAGATGCCGGCCGGCATTCCTGTAGGAACACTTGCCATCGGCCGTGCCGGCGCGATCAACGCAGCGCTTCTTTCCGCGGCCGTGCTGGCACTCCACGACGAGGACCTGGCAGACCGGCTTGATGCCTGGCGCACAGAACAAACGGCAAGCGTTGCCGACTATCCGGTCGATTGAGCATGAATGACCCTCTCCCTCAAGGCGCGACGATCGGCATCCTCGGCGGCGGTCAGCTTGGTCGCATGCTGGCAATGGCCGCGGCAAAACTGGGCTATCGCACCGTGGTGCTGGATCCTGCCGGCGACAGCCCGGCAGCACAGGTTGCCAACACTTTCATTCACGCTGCTTATGACGACACCCCCGCGCTGAAGAGCCTCCTCCGGCACAGCGATGTCATCACCTACGAATTTGAGAATGTTCCAGTAGCAACGGCCTTGTCTCTGTCTGAGGAAGTTTCCGTGTTTCCCCCACCGGAGGCACTTGAAGCGGCCCAGGACAGGTTGGCGGAAAAGATTTTCCTGAACGCTACAGGCATATCCACAGCACCCTTTCTCTCTGTGGACAACGATGACGACCTTGCGCGGGGGCTCGAACGTTTTTCGGGCGGCGTGCTCAAGACGCGCCGCATGGGATATGATGGCAAGGGCCAGCGTGTTTTTCGTAAAGTCGATCCTGGAGCGCACAAGGGTGTCTTTTCCGAAATGGGGGGCGTACCCCTCATCCTGGAAGCTCTGGTTCCGTTCCGGCGGGAAATTTCCGTGATCGCCGCACGATCAATCGACGGAAGCATCGCCATTTATGACCCGGCAGAGAACGTGCATAGGGATGGCATCCTGCACCGCTCCATCGTGCCGGCACGTGTCGAGCCCGGAACGCTCAGCGCGGCAAAACAGGCTGCGACGGAAATTCTGGATTCGCTTCATTATGTGGGCGTGCTCGGCGTGGAGTTTTTTGTGCTCGACAATGGCAAGGTGCTCGTCAACGAAATCGCTCCACGCGTTCACAATTCCGGACACTGGACCGAAGCGGCATGCGCGATTTCCCAGTTCGAACAACATATTCGGGCTGTGGCCGGTCTGCCGCTGGGCGACATACGCCGCCACTCAGACTGCGTGATGGAAAACCTGATCGGCGATGAGGTTCTGCGCGCATCTGAATTGCTCAGAGAGCCGGATCTTATGCTCCATCTTTACGGCAAGAGCGAAATCAGGCCTGGCCGCAAAATGGGCCACTTCACCCGCCTCACACGCAGCTGAGATCGCCTTCCGCGCATTCAGCAAGGACAGCCAGCTCCTTGGTACGCGCTTCCGTGAGCCTTTGAAGGCATTGAGCGCGTATCATGGGTTCTATCGAACCACCGCGCACGGCCAGCGTTTCAAGATCGCATTGTGCGTCACGAAAGCCGATCCATGCCCGCTGCGCATCCCGCAAGAGCTTGCGCGCATCTTCATTGTCAGAATAGCGCTTCCTCACAGCGGCATACTGAGCATTCAACGCCTTGTCGGCGGCCTCATATTCCCTGGCTGCGCACTGCGTCATGTCGAGCTGTGTCTGCGCGTTGTCGCAATTCGGCTCCTGGGCCTGCGCAGCGACAACCAAGGGGGAAAGCATCAGAGTCAGAATGACCGCTGAACAACGACGAGGGGGAAAAAACATATCAAGCTCCTCTGATCTGCATCATCGCTGCAGGTTCGACATTTTCAGCCGCCTGAATCCAATGATTCGTCCCATCGCGACCCGCCGAAAGGTTGACACGGACAAGCATCCTCGTCTATGAGCCCATCGACTTGTGGCGCGCCATGGATGCGCGCCTTCTCATTTCGGGCCGCAAGGCCAACCACGGACAAGAACGATGAAGATCAAAAACTCGCTCAAGGCGCTGAAGACCCGTCACCGGGAAAACCGCATGGTCCGTCGCAAGGGCCGCATCTACATCATCAACAAGTCCAACCCGCGCTTCAAGGCACGGCAGGGCTGATCCGCCGATTCTGGCGGTCTTCACGCGAATTTCAGTTTCTCTTTAACCATGCCGCGCCTATGATTGCGGCATGGTTCGATTCATGATCGCATTCTTTGCTGCTGCTCTCATGGGCCTGCCATTGGCGCAGGCAGCGGAAGAGAGCAAGCCCGTTTCCGGCATCGAATCCCTGGTGTCCGACCGGCAGGCGCGCCTTGATGCGCTTTTCCTTGACCTCAAGAAAGAAACCAACGAACGCGCTGCGCGCCGCATTGCGCTGCGCATTGGGGAAACCTGGGCCAATTCGGGCAGCGATACCGCGAATCTGCTCATCGGCTGGGCCAACGATGCGATCAAGGCTGAAAAGTTTTCCGTAGCGCTCGATTTTCTCGATCAGGTGGTCATGCTGTTCCCCGACTATGCCGAGGGATGGAATCGTCGGGCCACGGTTCATTTCATGATGAACGACTATGCCCGCTCGATGGCAGACATATCACACACGCTCGAACTCGAGCCACGCCATTTCGGCGCGCTTGCCGGGATGGCCCGCATTCTACAGGCCACAGGTCGGCAGGAGCAGGCGTTGACCGCCTATGAGCAGGTATTGAACATCTATCCGATGCTCCGCAGCGCACAGAGCGCTGTCGCTGAGATATCCGACAAACTGGCCGGTCAGGGCATCTGATCAAACGTCCGGGGAAACTGTCTCGTCTCTGAACGCCGGCGGAGTCGCCCGCCGGTCGTAGCAACCTTCTCGAGGCCGTATCAGATACCGCCGAGGCCGTCGGAGCCAATATAGGCAATCCGTAGCATATTGGTCGCACCGGGCGTGCCGAGTGGCACACCGGCTGTAACAATCACGCGGTTGCCCGGCTTGGCAAAGCCCTCTTCATAGGCGATGCGGCAGGCGCGATTGACCATATCATCCAGATCGGCCGCGTCCTCCGTAACAACACAATGTGTGCCCCAGACAAGCGACAGGCGCCGCGCAGTCTCGACCACCGGCGATAGCGCAATGATCGGCACCTGCGGTCGCTCCCGGGCTGCACGCAGCCCCGTGGTGCCCGACGAAGTATAGGAAATGATCGCCGAGAGATTCAGTGTTTCTGCGATTTGCCGTGCTGCCATGGAAATCGCATCAGCGCCGGTGGGCTCCGGCTCGGTCCGCTGGCCATAGATGATGGTCGGATAAGTGGGATCCTGTTCCACTTTGGTCGCGATCGAGTTCATTGTCGCAACCGCCTCGACCGGGTAGTCCCCGGCTGCGGATTCCGCCGACAGCATAACCGCGTCAGCCCCCTCGAAAACGGCGGTCGCTACGTCAGACACTTCCGCACGGGTCGGCACAGGCGCGGAAATCATGGATTCCAGCATCTGCGTGGCGACTACAACCGGCTTACCCGCACGCCGGCAGGCACGGGTGATCTGCTTCTGGATGCCCGGGACGGCCTCGAGCGGCATTTCCACGCCAAGATCGCCGCGCGCCACCATCAGCGCGTCGGACAGCTCGATAATCTCGGCCAAGCGCTTCACTGCCTGCGGCTTCTCGATCTTGGCAAGAAGCGCGGCTCGACCGCGCGCCACCTTCCGCACTTCCGCCAGGTCTTCGGGTCGCTGAATGAAGGAAAGCGCAATCCAGTCCACATCCGAAGACAGCACCGCATCGAGATCCTTGCGGTCCTTGTCGGTCAGGGCCCCCATGGGAAGATCCGTGTCCGGCAGGCTCACGCCCTTGCGGTCGGAAATCTTGTTGCCGGCCACCACCTCACAGGTAATCGCCTTGCCATCATTCTTGACCGCCTTGAGCTGCAACCGCCCATCATCAATGAGCAGGCGATGTCCCGGCTCCACCGATTTCAGGATTTCGGGATGCGGCAAATGAACCCGCTTGTCATTGCCCGGCTCGGGATTGTCATCGAGCGTGAAGGTCTGACCGAGGGAAAGCTCGACGCTTTTTTCGGCAAAGGTGCCCACACGGAGCTTGGGGCCCTGCAGATCGGCCAGAATGCCAATGGGATGGCCAACCTTCTTCTCCACTGCCCGGATGCGCCCGACAAGCGTGCGCATCAGATCGTGGCTGGCATGGCTCATATTGATGCGGAACACATCGGCACCGGCCTCAAAGAGGCGCTGGATGCTCTCTTCTTCTGAAGAAGCTGGCCCGAGCGTGGCGAGAATCTTGACCTTGCGATTGCGCCTCATTGGGAGGCATCCGAATTCGTCAGCGTGCTGTTGTCGGTCGGCCCGTCGGTCAAATCCACCATCCAGTTTTCCTGCTCGCGCGTGTCATATTCCTGGAAGCCGGCACGCTGGAAGCCCCGCGCAAAACAATCGTTGGTACCGGCAATCTTGAACTCGGTCAGCGCAACACACATCTGCACTTTACCCTCCCATCGGCCACCGCTGGCAGCGTCCTCCGCGTAGAGATAGTAATAGCGTGATTCCAGCGGCCCTTCGATCAGGGTCTTGCAGCTTGATTTCTCGATCCGCCACCAACCCTCGCTCACCCAGCCTGACGCCGTGCGGTAGCCAATGGCAACACCAACAAGATTCTGTGTGGAGTTACAGACACGAAAATCTGCGAAAGCCGGTGTGGGCGCAAAGACAACGCCCCCCAATCCGGTCGCTGCAGCGAGCAGAAATGCCCATCGGCTTTTTGCGTGCGGCGCCCGTCGAAGCATTTTTGAGAACCTTGAATTCGACCTGAGCATATTTTCCTTTTCGGCAATGTCCGGGCGCCTGTCAACGCGCCATTGCCTGCCAATGCGTGTTTTCCATCATAGCCTTGCAGAACAACGCGCATCATGAAAGGACGAGATTACGCTGTGATAGGCGCACATTTATGACCGCACCAATTTTCCCGGAACCTGTTTGATGAATGCCCTGACCTTCACATCACCGTTCGAATTGATTCCCGGTGATCCTGCCAGGGGCATCGTCCTGGTGGCCGACCACGCGAAGCGAGCGCTGCCAGAAACATACGGAGCGCTGGGCCTGCCGACGTCAGAGTTTGAGCGTCACATCGCCTACGACATTGGCGTGGAGATGGTCACCCGCACCCTCTCAGCAAGGCTGGGGGTGCCGGCGGTCCTGGGCGGTTTCTCAAGATTGCTCATCGATCCAAATCGCGGCATCAATGACCCGACCCTGATCAGGCAACTCTACGACGGAACGATCATTCCCGGAAACTACCCTCTGCCCCCAGAAGAACGGCAAAAGCGGATAGACCACTTTTATCGCCCCTTCCACCATGCAGTGGATGAGGCGGTGCGGGGAGTGGGAGAAGCCATCGGAGGCGCGCCATTGATAATCGCCATCCACTCCTTCACGCCGTCTCTTCTGGGCCGCAAACGACCCTGGGAGGTGGGTGTGCTGTGGGACATCGACAGCCGGGCTGCCGGCCCTCTGATCGAAATGCTGCGTGCCGATGGCAATCTCACGGTGGGGGACAATGAACCCTATGATGGCGCCTATCCCGGCGACACCATGCATCAACACGCCACGATGAAGGGTTTTCCCTATGCGCTGATTGAGCTTCGCCAGGATTTAATTGCCGGCCAGGACGGCGCCATCGCCTGGTCGGAAACGCTGGCCCCCATGGTTGAAGCCATCAATACACGGCCCGATATCCATAAAGTGATGCACTTTGGGTCCCGAACAGATCATATGTGAGGAATGCCATGACAACGCTGAGTGAAGAAAAGAGACGCGACCTCGAAGCTGCTGCGTTTCGCCGCCTGGTCGATCACCTGCGCATCCGGACCGATGTCCAGAACATCGACATGATGAATTTGGCTGGCTTTTGCCGCAATTGCTTGTCCAACTGGTACAAGGACGCCGCCGAGGCTGAAGGGATCGCGCTTTCCAAGGAGGAGTCGCGTGAGATCATCTACGGCATGCCCTATGAGGAATGGCGCGCGAGATACCAGACCGAGGCAAACGAGGCCCAGAAAGCGGCTTTCGTGGCCAACCGGCCGAAAGAGCACTGACCAGTCATTGTTCTGGCAGCAGGGGTTTCGCTGAAAGCAGCAAATCCCTTGACCGACGGGGCTCTCTGGGGCATCGAACCTGCCACGCCTCAACGCCCGACTCGCGGGCTTTCAAAACAATCGACCGGAGTTTTGCATGGCCGACGACATTACGACCGAGACTGCCGACACCGTGGCCGCTGGCCAGCTTCGCGCCTTTATAGAGCGCGTGGAAAGACTTGAGGAAGACAAGAAGACCATTTCGGAGGACATCAAGGAAGTCTACGCCGAAATGAAAGCCAACGGCTTCGACACCAAGGCTGTGCGTACCATCGTGCGGCTGCGCAAGAAGGACCAGGCTGAGCGTCAGGAAGAGGAAGCCATGATCGACCTCTACAAGGCCGCGCTCGGCATGGAGTAATGCAGGGCTGATCGGGCGCTGACCTGATGGCGCCCGGCACTCCGCTCCAATCGCTCCGGGGCAGAGTTTTACGTTTGCAGAAAGGCTTGGTTTTCCTTGCCGCCTTTCTCGCGGATATACCTGGCCGGTGAAACGCCAGCATATCGGGAGAAAGCCGTACTGAATGCGCTGGTCGAACCGTAGCCGACCTTTATCGCAGTCTCCGCAATGCTGTTCGCTTTCGAATTCAGCATGCTCCTGGCAAGCGTCATTCTCCACCTTTGCAGGTACTCCATCGGCGGCATTCCCACCACCCGGTTGAACCGCGTGAAAAAGCTGGAACGAGACAGGCCCGCCCTCCGAGCGAGTTCTGCCACGGACCATGCGCGGGCAGGCTCTGCGTGTATCGCGCGCAAGGGTCCAGCCAACCGCTCGTCGCCGAGCCCCCTCAACAGCCCTGGCATATCTCCCGCATCCGTTGCCGAACGCAGCGCTTCAATGAGCAGCACCTGGAGCAGATGCTCGAGAACAACATCTTTGGCCGGACGCTCCGCACGTGCCTCATCCCTCACCAGCCGCGCCAGCTCGCCCAGACGTGCTTCACCGCGCACCACTGCGATGTCGGGCAGCAGCGATACCAGCAACTCGGCATCAGGGGCATCAAAACTGCAGTAACCGACAAGCGCCTGAACATCGACAGGGGCCTCCTCCGGACCGATTCTCGCCATTCCGTCCGGTCCAATCCGCGGGCTGCTTTCCCGCCCGACCGGGAGTATGGGCTGAATGCTGGACATGAAAAACCCGGGCGCTGCCGGCACCAGGACGAAATCGCCGCGGCGAAGTTCCACCGGCGGTTTTCCGTCCACTTCAAGGCGCGCCTGCCCGTCCAGCATGAGGCAATAATAAGCCTTGTCCAATTCCTCACGCCGGACCCGCCAGGCACCGGAGGCTTGCACCAGCTTGGAAAACGGCGCACGGGGCCGAAGAAGGGAAATCGCTTGTGAGAGCGGATCGGACATTTGGACTTCCGATAAAGAAATAAGGATTATTGATTATAGAAAATACGATCCGCACGGTCGATATCAGAAGGCCCCAACAGGAGAAGCCAAGATGAAGACTGTGATGATCACCGGATGTTCTTCCGGATTCGGACGGGAGACCGCGCACCATTTCATCGCGCAGGGATGGTCTGTTGTCGCCACAATGCGGAAACCGGAGCATGGTGCGCTCCCCGCCTCTGAACGGCTCCGCATCCTGCCGCTGGACGTGACAGATCCTGTCTCGATCCGTCGCGCCGTTGAAGACGCAGGCCCAATCGATGCGCTCGTCAACAATGCGGGGATCGGATGGATGGGCCCTCTGGAAGGCACCCCTGAAGAAATGATCCGGGAGATATTCGACACCAACACGTTTGGAACAATGGAGATGACCCGCGCAGTGCTGCCGCAGCTGCGCCAGCGCAAAGCGGGGGTGATCGTGAATGTTTCCTCCAGCACGACCCTCAAGGCACTGCCGCTTCTTCCGGTTTACACGGCAAGCAAGGCGGCCGTGAACGCCTTTACCGAATGTCTTGCACTGGAAGTCGCACCACTCGGCATTCGTGCCCGGCTGGTTCTGCCCGGCCGCGCACCGACAACGCGTTTCGGAGCGAATGCGAGGACCCGGATGAGCGCCTCAGGAAGCACTCCTGATGCCTATCAGCCCATCGCAAAGCAGGTCTTCGACGCGATGAATGCAGCAGCGGAAGAGCCGGTCACAGAACCAGCGGATGTCGTGGCTGCGATCTGGCGGGCTGTCACCGAACCCGACTGCCCGATAGTGCAGCCAGCCGGCGCGGATGCGTTGGCTCTTGTTGCCTGAGAGCGGGTCTGGAAGCGTATGCGGCATGACATGCTCCAAACACGAAAAAGGGCGGCCCGAAGCCGCCCTTTTGCGATTGCAGCCTGCATATCTACTCGATATCGAAGGAGACGCCCTGTGCGAGCGGCAGCTCCTTCGAGTAATTCACCGTGTTCGTCGCACGGCGCATATAAGCCTTCCATGCGTCGGACCCCGATTCGCGGCCACCGCCCGTTTCCTTTTCACCACCGAACGCACCGCCGATCTCGGCACCGGAGGTGCCAATGTTCACATTGGCAATGCCGCAATCGGACCCACGGGCGCTGAGGAATTCCTCCGCCTCACGCATATCGGTGGTGAACACACAGGAAGAAAGTCCTGCACCCACAGCGTTGTGAAGTTCAAGCGCCTCGTCAAAATCGCTGTATTTCATCACATAGAGGATCGGTGCAAAGGTCTCTTCGAGAACAACACCCGCCTGCTCCGGCATTTCGACCAGAGCCGGGTGCGCGTAATAGGCATCTGCATCCCCGCTGTCGAAGCGCGTGCCACCCACCACTTTGCCGCCAAGCTTCTTCGCCTCTTCAAGCGCCTTCTGCATGTTGTCGAATGCACTCTTGTCGATCAGGGGACCCACCAAGGCATCCGTCGTGAGCGGGCTGCCGACGGACACCGATTCATACGCCTTGCGCAGACGCGGCAGCAATGCGTCATAGACCGATTCGTGCACAAAGAGCCGGCGCAGCGTCGTGCAGCGTTGACCTGCCGTGCCCATGGCGCCAAAGGCGATGGCGCGCAGCGCCATATCGAGATCGGCTGAAGGGCAGACAATGCCGGCATTGTTGCCGCCAAGTTCCAGCACCGCCCGGGCAAACCGCTTTGCCAGGCGCGGCCCCACTTCGCGGCCCATCCGCGTGGACCCGGTGGCCGAGACCAGCGGCACCTTCGGATGATCAACCATGGCTTCGCCCACGGCGCGATCACCAATGAGGACGGTGAGAAGATCCGCAGGCGCGTCATCGCCAAAGCGCTTGAGCGCACGCTTGAAGATCGCCTCGCAGGCGAGCGCTGTCAGCGGCGTCTTTTCGGAGGGCTTCCACACGACGCTATCGCCACAGACGAAGGCGAGAGCCGCGTTCCACGACCACACAGCCACCGGGAAATTGAAAGCGGAGATGACCCCGACCACACCCAAGGGATGCCAGGTTTCCATCATCCGGTGTCCCGGGCGCTCGGTAGCAATGGTCAATCCATAGAGCTGCCGCGACAAGCCAACGGCAAAGTCGCAAATGTCGATCATTTCCTGGACCTCGCCGAGGCCCTCCGAGCGGATTTTGCCGACCTCGATGGAAACCAGGCGCCCAAGATCATCCTTTGACGCGCGCAGTTCCTCGCCCAGAAGCCGCACCAACTCGCCGCGGCGCGGTGCCGGCACATTGCGCCATGCCTTGAAGGCCTCATGCGCACGCTCGATGGCAGCTCCGGTCTGGTCTGAGGAGATGGAGGAGACCGCAGCGATTTCCTCGCCGGTGACCGGCGTGCGCACCGACAGGTCGCCACCGGTAAAAGCCTTCTCGTCAACGCCGAGGCGCTTCAAAAGCTCGCGTGTTTCATTCTTGACGTTCATGGGTGCTTCGCTCCCTGGGTAAGCTTTTCTCGAGACGCGGATGATTGCCGCGCGGCCTGACCGGCCCCTGCCGGGAATGTAGGGAGGGCCGCTCAGGAATGGAAATGGAAAAACGGACTGTATTCATGATGTAGGGTCATGCAAAACAGCCAGAACGGGCGCAAAACGACACAGGACCGTGCCGCTAAACCTGGGCGAGGATCCATGAAACGAAGGCATCCGCCGAGGGGTTCTCTACACCCAACGGCCGCACGATGAAGTAGCTGTTCTGCGTCTTGAGAGCGGTATCCCCCACCTGAACCAGCACGCCGGAGCGCAGCTCCTCTTCAATCAGGTAGGCTGGCACCAGACCAGCCCCAAGCCCTGCCGCAGCCCCGGCGATGACCATGGTGAACTGATCAAACTGCTTGCCGGGAAGCGCCGGGACGTCTTGTAGCCCCGCCTCGTGCATCCAGTCTCCCCAGGCACCGGGTCGGCTCTGGAGATGAAGAAGCGGCGCATTGAGAAGATCTGCCGGGCCATGGACTCCGTTTGTCTCCATGAATTGCGGCGATGCTACTGCAATCATCTCCTCATCGCAGAATTTGGTGAGCTGCGCATCCGGCCAGTTATCACGCCCGAAATGAATGGCGACGTCGAAACGTTCGTGAGCCAGGTCGAAGGGATTAATGCGTGCGGTCAGATTGATCCCAATTCCCGGATGCGCCTTTTCAAATCCCGGCAATCGCGGAATGAGCCAACGGCTGGCGAAGGTCGGGAGGCTCGCCACATTGAGTGTGGCCCCCGACATCCCGGCTGCAATGGCTCGATGCAGGGTCTGGGTAATGCGGCTGAGATCGTCTTCCAGTGCATCGGCGAGATTTTTGCCGGCTGGCGTCAGAACCACACGCCGCCCCACGCGCCGAAACAGACTGAACCCGAGCGCCGTTTCCATGTCGCGAATATGGCGACTGACGGCGCTCTGCGTCAGATTGAGTTCCTCCGCAGCCAGGGTAAAGCTCTGATGCCGCGCGGCGGATGCGAAGCTGCGCAGAACCGAGAAGGACGGCAAAAAGCGCCGCGCAAACCTGTCCACCATCGTCGAATAATGCTCCCCTGTGCGACCCGCCGCAGACCTGAACGCTTTTGATCTTATAGCCGCGTGGACAGCGAATTCACACATCCAGCAGGAAATTCATAGACGTGCGCCGATCAGGCATAAGCGAGGATGCTGCGAGCACTCTCCTCGTCCGTGATGAACACTGTCGGCTCAACCAGTTTCATGGCTCCGACGAGCGCCTCGATCTTGTCTTCACCACCTGAGGTCAGGATTCGCATCGGCGCCCGCCGCAGACGATCGACATCGACAGACATCACTCGGTCGTTGATCGGGTGATCCACCAATTGGCCCTCAATGTCATAGAAGTGGTAAAGTATGTCTCCGACCGCGCCCTTCTCCTCCAGGGCTGCCCGAACGGCCTCAGTGAGGTAACCACCTCGATAAAAGGTGGTGGCCGAAGCCAGACCGCCAATGGAAACGATGACCGCATCGAGCGTATCAGCCAAAGCCAGGATCTCATGCAAACCGCATCGCTCGATCAGGGCCGTCTTGGTTTCAACGCTGTCGACGACTGCAGGTGCTGGAATGAGATAACCGTCCCCCTGAAAGGCGCGCGCAAAACGCCAGGCAAACTCGGCCGGATTGAACCGTCGCGCCACGCCGACGCCACCCAACAGTGAGATCACTCTGAAATCCGCCAGTGGTCGAGCGCGAATGAACGGCAAGGAACCGAACAACGTTCGGCCCCAGCCGACACCAACCGACATGCCCGTTGCCATCACATCCGAGACAAAACTTCCAGTAGCCGCACTGATGGCCGGTATCGGGTCTGCATCAGGATCTGAGAGCGGCGCGACCACTGCACGTTCCAGACCAAAGCGTTTCTCAAGCGCCCGCTCGATACGCGTTATCTCTGCAAGATCACCTTCGATTGTGATCTTCACCTCGTTGCGGGCGCGCGCATCGGCAAGCATGCGCACCACGCTGACCCGACCAATGCCGAGGATCTCCGCGATTTCGTTTTGTGTCTTCTGCTCAACGAAATACATCCATGCGGCGCGCACACGCAGTCGATCCGTCTTGCTGGTCACGCCTCCCCTGCCCGGTACGATCGCAAGCTCTCCAGAACTGGTCGTACCGGCGGGCTGCCCAGCGGACTGTTTGTGCGCTTTGGCCTTGGTCATATAGTCTTCCTGCGTTGTCCCCGGGACGGATACAAGCATCTCGCTTGATTTCCGGGAAGACCAAAACAATGATGTCGCCATCGGGTCAATGCCCGGTAGCGGAAAAGTGCTTACCTGAGGATACTACTTTATGCTTCGTGATGCCTCGCAGGATATGGCGATTCACCTTAAGGACCGCTTGCGGGACATACGCGATTTTCTGCGTTCTCATAGGCATGAGCGGCAGGCGACAGCCGCCACAGGCAGAAATTTCAGCGATATGGAGACGCTTCTGGCACGCGCTGCGAGCATGCTCGATGACACGCTGACACTCGCCGAAACCACGTCTCGGACTGTTCTGCCTGGAGCGCAGCAGCACGAACTGGTCTTATGGCCGCTCGGCGATTACTTCACTGACTCCGGCGCGGGTGAACGCGCTTTCAGACGTCACATGTATCGCACAGCAAAAATCCTGGCGGCCACCCTCGAGCCTGCCGAGCCACCAGTGATTCGCGAAACCGGGTTCACCGCGGCCCATGAGGCGCTACGTCAACGGCAGGGCCACATGGTTCTGGCTCTGAAGAATGCCACCGGACATGAAACGAAGCGTGCACTGATCGCGGGCATGCTTGCACACCTCGTTCAGGACATTTGCCGCAGCGCTTTGAACGATCCGGCAGCGTCGCCTTCCACCCGGGATGCGAAAGCAGTCCTACTTGTCTTTGCACCGGGGCTCCTCGCCTCGGCGCTGATCGGGTCCGACGAGAGTCTCCCCGCTTCGGATTTGCTCGACATCGCCACGATGGCCATTTCAGCGCGTCGGGACCGGATGGCCCGCAGCCTTGCGGCGGACCAACCGATCACCGACCTGACGGCCGTCTTTGAGAGCCTGCTCACCCATCTTCCATAGACGGTTTGATCAGGCAGCGGTCTCCAGCAGCTCCGAAAGCTGTTTCTTGGTTGCCTGAATGGACGCCGGGCTCATGCTGAGCTCCGTCAGCCCCATGCGAATGAATTCCGGTATGAGATCTGGGCGCGCGGCGGCCTCACCACACATGCCAATCTCGATCCCTGCTTCCTCCGCAGCCTTTGCAGCCTGCTCAACGGCTGCCATCACGGCCGGATGAGCCGCGTCGTTAAGATTGGCGACCGAGGGATTGAGGCGATCCGCAGCCATCACATACTGGGTCAGGTCATTGGTGCCGATCGAGAAGAACGAAACCTCCTTTGCCAGTGCTGCTGCACCGAAGACCGCAGCCGGCGTCTCGATCATGACCCCCAGCGGAAATTCGCCGCAGGCGACCCCCTCAGCTTTCAGCTCGGCTGCGCATTCTTCGATGAGGGCGCGTGTGCGGCGCACTTCCTCAACATCCGAAACCATCGGCAGCATTACGCGCAGATTGCCGTGAACGGCGGCGCGCAGAAGCGCCCGCAGCTGCACCTTGAAGATATCCGGCCGATCAAGGCACATGCGAATGCCACGCCAGCCAAGGAAGGGGTTCTCTTCTTCCGGAAACTCCACGCCGGAGATCGGCTTGTCACCGCCGATATCGAGTGTGCGCACGATCACCGGATGATCCGGAAAGGCACGGGCGAGTTCCGCATAGGTTTCCGCCTGCATGTCCTCGGAAGGCAGATGCATGTGACGCATGAAAAGCAATTCGGTACGGAACAGGCCAACGCCCATCGCACCGGCCTCCTGGGCGGCTTCGACCTCTTCCAGCGAACCGAGATTGGCGGCAACCTGGATGACCGTTCCATCCGCCCGACGCGGCACCACATCCTTGTAAGCCTTGAGGGCTTCCTTTTCACGCGCGGCGGCTCCGATCATCTCCGCAAAACGGGCACGGGTCTCCGCATCCGGCTCGACCACAACCTGCCCTGTATGACCGTCGATGGCTGCTTCCTTGGCTTCACGCAACTGGTTGACTGCCTCACCAAGACCGAGCACTGCCGGTATGCCATGGGTGCGGGCGATGATCGCCACATGCGAGGTAGCGCCGCCATGTCCGCATACCACACCGCCAAGACGCTTGAGTGGTGCACGCGCCAGGTCCCAGGCTCCGATGTCCTCGGCAACCAGAATTGCACCTTCGGGAATGTCATCAAGGCGGGCGTCTTCCTGCCCAAGAAGCGTCAGGCATATCTGCCGCGCGATGGACTCCATGTCCTCTGCGCGGGCCGCCATATAGGCATCATCCAGCTTGCGGAACTCGTCCGCGAGATTTGACGAGGCCGCGATAACGGCGGAAACCGCATCAAGCCCACCGTCTATGGCGGCAAGCGTCTCATCGCGCAGCGCGTCATCAGACGCAATATCACGCAAGGCCGCGACAATTCCACGGTCACTTTCCTGCATACCGTCGGATGCAAGCGAGCGGTCGAGCTTTTCCTGGAGCCGCACCACAGCATCCTCAAAGCGTTTTTTCTCCGGGCCGACTTCCTCGGCTGAAAGCGTCTTGTTGGCAGGCACGATCTGTTGCGGGAAATGCGCAAAGACGGGGCCAAGCCCGAGGCCGGCGCTGGCAGCGACAC
This sequence comes from Nitratireductor sp. B36, assembly GCF_020833685.1. Classification (GTDB taxonomy): domain Bacteria; phylum Pseudomonadota; class Alphaproteobacteria; order Rhizobiales; family Rhizobiaceae; genus Nitratireductor. The sequence goes on along the minus strand of NZ_JACKZY010000003.1, from coordinate 370,847 downwards.
CATGCAACCCTGCCTCAGCTACCGGGCTTTCGGCACTCGTGGCCGCTTTTTGAGGCGCGGCCTCTTTCTGAGGTTCAGACGGCTGCGCCGAAATCTCGCCGGCACCCTCTTCAATCCCCGAAAGCGGGTTTTCCAGATAGGCGATGAGTGCATCGACGGCCTCTATGGCATCGGCACCTTCGGCGCGGATGGAGACTTCGTCATTTTCCTTCACGCCAAGCAGCATCAGCTTGACCGAACTCTTGGCACTAACGGCCTTCTCTCCCTTTACGATCTCCACCTCACTCTCGAACCCCTTGGCGAGGCGTACAAAGCGGGTGGCTGGTCGGGCATGCAGGCCATCCTGCACTCGGACGATGGTCGAGCGTTCCATACCGGTCTCGTGTCTTTTCTTCGATTTCGTAACGGCGTCAGGCGCCGATGGTGATCACGGCATCCGCCTTCAACGCCGCGACAAGCTTGTCAGGCTCTACTACAGACGCGCAAATCTCACCAGGACGCTCCACGGCGGTCGCACCGTTAAAATTCACCACAACATGCCCGATCTCGCGCACCTTGTTCCAGGCTGCATCGCCCATGGCGGTAATCTCTGCAGATACACTGTCGCCAACGCTGACACGCGTGCCGGGCACCGGTGCATCGGTAGACGGTCCATCCTGAACCGCATGAAGAACGGAAACCTCGGCAAGTTCCTCCGGCGCACCATCAGCGAACAGAATCAGGACACCACCTTCCGCCAGATCCGCAACTTCCGGACCGACTGCGGTTATGCGCGTTTTGAGAAACACCGACATTCAAGAAAACTCCATGCAAACCGGAGCATCGGACCGAAAAGTGGAATCCGGTTTTCGGGCTATTCCGATGCTCCATCAATAGTTTAGATCGTCCGTTGTGCGTCCGGATGGACGCGCGGCGATCTGGTAATCGAGAGGCAGCGGCCGCCCCAAGGCAGCCGCCGCCTCCGAGGGTTACAGCACCACCAGGCTGACAGCCCAGGCGAGTGCCACGGAAACGGGACCCATGATCTGGCGGCTGATCAGCACCGCCGGGACGCCGATTTCGATCGTTTTCGGCTTTGCTTCACCCAGCGCGAGGCCCACGGGCACGAAGTCACAGCCCACCTGTGTGTTGTAGGCAAACAGGGCCGGCAACGCCATGGCGGGCGAAATCGTGCCATTGGCAATCTGCGGGCCGATGATCGCCACACCGATCACCTGCGCAATAACCGCACCCGGCCCGAGAATGGGTGACAGGAACGGCAGGCCACAGATGGCCGAAATGATGAGCAGGCCGATAATGTTGTTGGCCAGCGGCCCCATGGGCTGGGCAAGCACATCGCCGATGCCCGTGTAGAGGATTAGACCGATCAGCATGGTCACGAAGGCCATGAATGGCAGAACGTTACGAACCACCTGGTCGATGGTGCGACGGCCGGCGTTGAAGAAGATGCCCACCACGCGGCCCATCACGCGGCCAACGCTGCTGATAAGACCGACAAGACCACCTTCGTTGGACGGTGCAGGTGCCGCCGCGGAGGCAGTGGCCTGTTCGCCAGCTTCTGCGCCGCTGGCAGCGCCGCCAGCAACGGTCGCCGCCTCGCTACCGTCCGCCATCTCAATGTTCTCCGGCTTCACACCGGACACATAGATGTCCTCGGTGATGAACTGGGCGAGCGGCCCAGCCTGGCCGACGGGTGTGAGATTGACGGTCGGAATGCGCTTGCGCGGATACACACCGCAACGCGCCGTGCCCCCGCAATCGACAACGACCACCGCCATCTCGCTCTCAATCGGCGGGCTCTTGAAGCCGTCGACAACTTCGGCGCCGGTCATGTCCGCAATGCGCTGTGCGACCGGATGGATGCCACCACCGGTAACGGACACAACCTTGTTGCGCTGTGCCGTCGGTTCGATGACCAGCGGGCCACCCCAACCGGAGGAACCCTTCGTGATCTTTACTGCTTTGTATGTTTTCGCCATGTCCTGCCCCTCCCCTAGAGCTCAACGCCCTGGCGGCGCGCCATGATGGCGGTGATCTTCTCGGTCAGCATGCCCTTGAGCAGGATGACGACGAGGCCGACGAGCGCATACCAGATGGCCACGGTGATGTGGTAACCACCGGGAACAACGCCCTGGCTCTCAAGCTCGAGCAACGCGACAAGAATGCCGCCCCAGACAAAATACTCACCTGGATTGATATGCGGGAACAGGCCGAGCGGCGGATGCACATAGGACACCGCAGCATCATAGAATGCCGGCTTGTGCTTCTCTTCCAGGAATGAACCGAACGTGTACGCCATAGGGTTGGTGAGGAAGAAAACCGCAAGCACCGGAAGAACCGTGTAACGCGTGAGCGCAATCCGGCCCGCGCTCTGGGCCAGGCCGTGAACGCGCTTCTCGCCCACCAGTTCGGTGATGGCGTAGAAAGCCGTCATCAGAACAACCAGTGTCGGAATGATTCCGGTGACGAAGCCGGCGAACACTTCGCCGCCTTTCTGGAAAATGCCGATAAAGTATTTGCCCGCGGCTGTGAGCCAGCCGAGTTGCTCTTCCTGGGCGACCGAATCCAGCTTCTGCCGGAATTCCTCGACCGAGATGTCGCTGCCCGCCTGGGCCAGAACGACGAGATCATTTGCTGCCGCCTTGGCGGCCAGCTTGCCGGTAAGTGCGGCATCACCGGCCACAGCACCAGCCATATGCAGCCCCTGCATAGCCGTATCGGCATGCTGGGCCATTAGTGAAATGACAGACATAGTCCTCCCTCTCTCTTCTGCTCACCCCGGTGATTGAGCCCCGGTGAGCGTGCAGTCCCGTATGTCATGCGTTTGCTGCGGCCAGGGATTCCCGCAGCGGCGGTTCATCGCCCGCGCGCGTACGGTCTATCTGTGCCACCGCCTGGGTAATCGCCGCAGTAAGCCCCGGCTTGTCTTCGCCGAACAGCGCCGGCTCGGCCCGCAGCTGATCGAGGGACATGCCCTCGAACTCTTGATGTCGTTTGAACTTTGCAAAAACGGAGCGACCGCTCATGGTCAGAATGCGACGAACGGAAAGATCCGGAGCAACAACGACGATGGCAATCGCTCCACGCTTCAGAAAGCGCCCGTGAAAGGCGCCCGTCCCGACGAACCCGTCCGTGTATTTGTGGGTAATGCCCTTGAAGACATCGGAGTAGTGTCGCATCTGCAGCCACACGCCGTAGGACTGCAATGCCCATACGACCGCGAGGAGCAAAAGCCCCCATTGCCATATTGCCATCAGGCCGTTCCTCCCGAAACGCTCATCCCAAGCGTACGCACTGCAAACACCTCAATCCTGAAACTAAGAACATTTGTTTTTTGAAATGTCAAATTGTATATTCCTCCGAGCCCGAACGCGCCGCTTATTTGATTGGAACCAGCCTGCGGCGTGCTATTGTTCAGGCCAAGGAGTTCACCGTTGGATCTGGATTTCAAGAACGAACTTGCCGTCATGCCCGATCTGCGCCACCGGCTGCGCCAGTTGCGCTGGTTTCGCGCCACGTTTCGCGGCAATGCGAGAGCCGTAACGCAGCATTACGGTGTCGCGTTTGAGGTGAACGAAGAGAAGCTGACCCGAGTCTTCCTCGATTGGGTGGAAATGGTCGATGCCCACAAAGCCTACGCCCAGCTCGATCGAGCGGATTTCATCATTTATTCCGCAGGCCTCGCTCTCAAGGAGTTGATCCGGAACGCACCGGTCACCGTCGCGGACGGGAGCAGTGTGTCTCGCGGTGCCGACAACGCAGACATTGTGAAATTCTGGCCCGAGGGCTTTCTCTATACAAACTATTGTGTCTGCGCCATCGCAGCCATCTTTGAGCAAGAATTCGGCCAGGCGCCAAGGCTTGACCACTGCGCCGACGATCTGCGGACGTGGTGGTCTTACCGTGAAAACACGCGTGAGATGCCCGCCACAGCGGTTGCCTTTCTCGACCGGTTTCTCGGAGCAGAGCCGAACTGGGTCGCCCCTGACCTCGTGGAAGGGAGACACGCCATGCGCTCCGCGGTCGAGGCCGGGCGGAAAAGCATCGCCGCTCCCTCCATCTTCCCCGACCCGGCCAGCTGAAATTCAGCACCGGTCATCTCCCTTTCACACCAGCTCTACGTCAATTCTGGAGTTTCCATGAGCAAGCCCCTGATCATATTCGATTGCGACGGCGTCCTCGTCGACAGCGAACCGCTGGCCGCGATCGCCTATGAACGCGTCTACAACAAACATGGCCTCGCACTGACCCGCGATATCGTTACCCAGTGCATCGGCATGAAGCAGGCCGACATCATTGTCCGCATCGAGGAACTCACCGGTCACGCTTTCCCTGCCCATGCCGAAGGCGACATCTGGCTGGAGACCAGAGCCCTTCTGGAAGAAGAGCTAAAGCCGACAAGGGACATATTGCCGTTTCTTCGTAACCTTGAAGCCGCCCGCTGTGTTGCCTCATCATCATCGATGGAACGCATTGCCCTCAGCCTTGAAGTGACTGGCATTGCAGATTTCTTTGCCGACAATGTCTTCAGCACCTCAATGGTCCAAAACGGCAAGCCGGCACCTGACATTTTTCTGTTCGCAGCGGAAAAGCTGGGTAGCGAGCCTGCTTCTTCGGTGGTGATCGAGGATTCCCCCTTCGGCGTACAGGGTGCCGTTGCAGCCGGTATGACCGCCATCGGCTTCACGGGAGGAAGCCATACTTTCGAGGGTCACGCCGAAAAGCTGCTGGCCGCCGGTGCCCATGCAGTATGCACAAGCTGGAACGCGGTGGAAGCCGAGTTGACCCAGCGCGGCTTCATCCGTGAAACCGTGGCGGACATGTAAAGAAAATGGCGCTGCCCGTGATGATCCAGGCAGCGCCAGTTGACGCGGTCAAAGTTCCAGGGCTGTCCCCCGGTTACCCACCCCAATAGCGTCCCTCATCCCACAAGGAATGCCGGACGCTCCCCCTCTGCTTCCCCGGCAACGAGCCCCTCTGCGAACCGGGGATGCATATCAGACGAGCATTGTCATCGGATTTTCGATGACCTGTTTGAAGGCGGCGAGGAGTTCGGCGCCGAGCGCGCCGTCCACCGCGCGGTGATCGGTCGACAGCGTCACCGACATCACCGTTGCCACCTTCACCTCGCCATCCTTCACCACCGCCCGCTGCTCGCCAGCGCCAACCGCAAGGATCGTCGCATGCGGCGGGTTGATGACGGCGGCAAAGTCCTTGATGCCGAACATGCCGAGATTGGAAACGGCCGTGTTGCCGCCCTGATACTCTTCCGCCTTCAGCTTGCGCGAGCGCGCCCGTGTGGCCAGATCCTTCATCTCGTTGGAAATCGCCGACAGCGTCTTCTCGTCGGCGCGGCGGATGATCGGCGTGATCAGGCCGCCAGGGATCGACACGGCAACGCCCACATCGGCATGTTTGTGCTTCACCATGGCGCTCTCGGTCCAGGAGACATTCGCCTCCGGAACCATGGCGAGCGCCTTCGCATGGGCCTTGATGACCATGTCGTTGACCGACAGCTTGTAAGCCGGCTTCTCGCCATCCTCGGTCTTCACCTTCGGCGCGGCATCGTTCAACTGCTTGCGCAGCGCCAGAAGCGCGTCGATCTCGCAGTCGAGCGTCAGGTAGAAATGCGGGATGGACGACTTCGCCTCGACCAGACGGCGGGCGATGGTCTTGCGCATGCTGTCATGGGGGATGAGCTCGTAGGAGCCTTCCTCGAACAGTTTCATGACCTGATCGTCGGACATGGCCGGCTGTGCGGACGGAGCGGCAGAAGGTGCTGCATCGGCGGCTTTCGCACCACCATCCTTGCCAGCGGCTTCCACATCGGCCTTGACGATCCGGCCTTTCGGGCCGGAGCCCGAAATCGCCGCAAGATCGAGACCGGCTTCCTTCGCCAGACGGCGCGCGAGCGGAGAGGCGCGAACGCCTGAAGACGCTTCCACATTTGCTGCCGGTACAGCCGCAACGGGCGCGGCGGCCTCGACGGGGGCCGGCGCTTCAGCCTTTGCGGGCGCTTCGGCTGCGGCTTCGGCGGGCGCAGAAGCCGGTGCATCGGCCACCGCCTCGCCCTCCTCATAAATCCAGGCGACAACCTCACCGACGGCAATATCGACGCCTTCCTTGCCGGTGATGTTTCGAACGATGCCGGCGGCAGGAGAGTCGATCTCCATGGCCGCCTTGTCGGTCTCGATCTCGAACAGGAGATCGCCCTTCTTCACGGTCGCGCCTTCTTCCACATGCCAGGAGGAGATGCGGCCGGTCGCCATGTCCATGTCGACCTTGGGCAGGATGACTTCAACGGCCATGTCAGCGCGCTCCCGTGACAAGATCGCGGGCCGCCTTGACGATGCCGTCGACCTGCGGGACCGTCGCCTTCTCCAGCTCCGGATTGTACGGGATCGGCGTTTCCGCGCCGCCCAGACGGACAACCGGTGCGTCGAGATAATCGAAAGCCTCGCTTTCGGCGATCATGGCGGAGATTTCCGCGCCGACGCCGAGCGTTTTCACGCCTTCATAGACGCACATCAGACGGGACGTCTTGCACACGCTGTCGATGATCGTCTGGCGATCCATCGGGCGGATCGTGCGCAGATCGATAACCTCGACGTCGATATCCTCTTCGGCAAGCTGCTTTGCAGCGTCCAGCGCCTTGTGCACCATGATCGACGTGGCGACGATGGTGAGATCAGCGCCCTCGCGCCGGACCTCGGCCTTGCCGATAGGCACGGTGTAATAGCCTTCCGGCACCTCGCCCTTCATCTTGTAGAGGAGCTTGTGCTCGTAGATCATCACCGGATCGGGATCCTCGATGGCCGCGAGCAGCATGCCCTTCACATCGTGCGGGGTTGCCGGCTGGATGACCTTCAGACCCGGCACATGGCCGAGCCACGCTTCAAGGCTCTGGCTGTGCTGTGCGGCAGCACCCGTGCCGGAGCCCGCCGGAAAGCGCATGACGACCGGCACCGAAACGGCACCACCCAGCATGTAGCGCATCTTGGCGGCCTGGTTGACGATCTGCTCCATGGCGAGCGTCGCGAAATCGGAGAACTGAAACTCGAAGATCGGGCGCATGCCGGTGACAGCGGCACCGACTGCGACACCTGCGCCGCCCAGTTCCGAAATCGGCGTGTCCATGACACGGTCGGTGCCGAAACGCTCGACCAGATCGCCGGTGACCTGAAAGGCGCCACCGTAAACGCCGATGTCCTCGCCCATGAGGAACACGCGCTCATCACGCTCCATGGCTATGGCCATGGCTTCCTGGATGGCCTGCGCGTAGCTCAGTTCACGCGTGGCTGTCTCGACTTGCGCGTCCATCAGGCCTGCTCCGTGTAGACGTATTTCTCAAGATTGGCGACTTCGGGCATCGGGCTTTCCTTGGCAAACTCGATACCGGCCTCGATTTCCTTGCGGACGGATTCGCGGATGTCCTCGATGCCTTTCTGATCGATGACACCGAATTCCATCAGCTGGGATTCGAAGGCCTCGATCGGATCACGCTCGGTCATCCACTCCTCGATCTCTTCCTTGGTGCGGTAGCGGTTGCGGTCGCTCTTGGAATGGCCGCGATAGCGATATGTCTTGCATTCGATGAGCGTCGGACCCTCGCCATTGCGCGCGCGCTCGGTTGCCTCGTGCATAGCCTCGGCCACATCCGACACGACATTGCCGTCGACGATCACACCGGGCATCGCATAGGCGGAAGCGCGGTCGGCAATGTTGGGAACCGCTGTCGCACGGGCGACGGAGGTCGACATGCCATAGCCATTGTTCTCGCAAACGAAGATCACCGGAAGCTTCCAGATGGCCGCCATGTTCAGCGCCTCGTGGAACGCGCCCTCATTGTTTGCACCGTCGCCGAAGAAGCAGACGACCACATTGCCGGTCTTCATCTTCTTTGCGGTCAGCGCGGCACCAACGGCAATCGGCAGACCGCCGCCGACAATGCCGTTTGCGCCAAGATTGCCCGTCGACACATCGGCGATGTGCATGGAACCGCCGCGGCCGCGGCAATAACCGGTGATCTTGCCGAAGAACTCGGCGAACATGCGCGAGACATCCGCACCCTTGGCAATGCAGTGACCATGCCCCCGGTGCGTGGAGGTGATCTGGTCTTCATCGGTGAGGCCAAGACAGATGCCGACGGCACTTGCTTCCTGCCCGATGGAAAGATGCATCGTGCCGTGGATCAGGCCGCGCATATAGCTTTCTTCCGCGCCTTCCTCAAACTGGCGGATCAGATACATCTTGCGCAGCGCATCGCGCAGCTTTTCCTGATCATAGTGCCTGTAGATGAAAGGCTGGTTGGCGCCGTCTTTTTTTGCGGCGCCCTTCTTGGCCGTGGCCGACATATTCATGCTCCTGTCTAGCCGTAAACGAGCTTGTCCTGACGCGCGCGCAGCTCGGCGATCTTGGAACCGGCCGGCGGTGCAGCATTCTCGGACGTGATGAGTTCACCCTTCTTGATGGGTTTGGTGACCGTGCCACCCTGAAGCAGGCCGCATGGGATCGCCTTGGAAGCGCGGGCTTCGGGAACCGTCATGATCCATGCGCGGTAGCAGTATTCGCCGATCGCATCGAGCGTATCGCCCGGCTGCATGTCCTTCTTGGCAACGGCGCAGACTTCCGCCACCGGCTTGTCCAGCGGGACCATGTCGGCCTTGCCATAGAGCACCACTCGGGCGCAGGTGAGCGGCACTTCAAGAGAGGTGAGATGATAGGGACGGTGGAAGGTGAAGTAGGGCCCCTTGCCCATCTTCAGGTCTTCCATGCGCTCGGAAATGCGCGGATGCGACATGTCGGCCACAACGAAGACGCCGGGCGCAACACCCTTGCCGATGGAATAGTCCACCACGCCGACGCGCGACAGCACACCGCCATCCTTTTCGGGCACGAGCACCGAGGACAACTCATCGAGCGTCGCCTTGGGGCCATGCATGCCCGGCTTATCCGGCACGAGGCCCGTGGCATTGGCGATTGCCGCCATCTCGACCATGGTCTTGGAACCGTCGACAAACTCGACCAGCATGCGCACATTCATGTTGCGGCGCGCTGCTTCCTCGGCATAGTCGTCCGGGATCGCATCGATGTTGAGCGGGTTGTTCTTGCCCTTGCCGGCAGCGACGATGGGATGCCCCATGGCCGAAACGAACTCGATCAGCTCCATACAGGAAGACGGCTCGTCGCCAGCGCCGAGCGAATAGGTCACGCCCAGACGATCAGCTTCGCTCTTGAGATAAGCGCCGATGGTGACATCCGCCTCGACATTCATCATGACAAGATGCTTGCCATGTTCCATGGCCTTGAGACCGATCTCCGCGCCGACAGCCGGAACGCCGGTTGCATCGATCACAACATCGATCAGATCGTTTTCAAGAAGAAGATCGGCATTGTTGGTGACGGCCACCTTGCCGCCTTCCATGGCCGTGGTCATAGCCGACTGGCTGTCCACTTCCTTGGCATGGCCTTCTTCCTGATAGGCGATATCCACGGCACGGCTGGCCGCAGGCAGGTTCAGCTCCGAAATGGCGCCGATTTCGATACCCGGCATATGAGCCACGCGGGTAACAATATCGGTTCCCATTTCGCCAGAGCCCACAAGGCCGATACGGATCGGCTTGCCGGATTTGGCCCGATCCTCGAGATCCCGGGCAAGACCGGTAAGCGCAACATTGGCAGACATTTCTGACCACTCTCCCAGATGGACGTTTCCTCGACCCGAGGCTTATTGAACATCTGTTTTGGTGTCAATACGAATGTCCACTCATTTGACCCGCTGCGAGAGTGCCATGACCTGCCGCTCGTGGCTGCTGGTTCACGAGACAGACAGTCCTGCAAACTTGATCGTAACATTCCAACATTTGTGAACGCTCTGTTTCAAAATTCCGATCTGACAGAACGAACAACCACTCCCTAAATGAGGAACCAGCAAGGGATCACCCCATGCTGATAGTAATATCATGATTTCCCTGACGGGAATGTGAATGGCTTGTTGAAAGCTATTAGGAGTTTTAAAATGAAAACTGTTCTTTCTGCCCTCGTTATTTCGTCTTTCGTTGCCGCTCCCGCATTTGCAATTGAGCCAATCAAGGGGAGCATCAATTTTGATGGTCCTTCTCAGGAAACTCTCAGCAAAACCCCGGTTGGCTCAGTTCTTAAGCACCAATTTACTTCGAACGGAAATGATTACGTTGAGATTTATGTGGTTGGCGCGGACGGTCGTCCGGAGCTCGTAAGCCGCACAATCTCGAACAACAGCTAATACTTGCGAAATCAATTTAGAAAAGGCTCGGAGATTATCCCGGGCCTTTTCCTTTACGTCTCAAATTTACGACGCGACCGAGTAGTTTTTTGGAAAGACTATTTGTTTCGCAAGACCACACAGGGCAGGCCGCCTTTGCGGAACTGATCACAGACCTTGACCGCTTCCCCACGGCTGCCCGCACCGATGCGCACGGCATAAATTCCACGCCACCCTCGAGAGGAGCGCACTCTCGTGATGACGGGCTCATGATTTCTCAAAAGTGTTGAATGTCGACGCAACACCATCTGCCACAACCTGATCGCCACATCACGGCGAAAATGCCCTGCCACCTGTACCCCCCAAGGTTGCGTATGGGTGCTGGTCATGGCCATCACGGCACGAGCTGAAACAGGCAGTTCGCGACAAGCCGCCTCAAAAGACTTTTCCGGGTGTAGAGGTTCGACTTCAATGACAACCTGGCGGTTGGAAAACGTATCGGCCGGCGCACCCAAAATCGCCATGACGTAGTTCTCGGTTTCCAACGGCAGAAACCCGCCTTTGTCGAGCCAGCGGGACACGCGCCCTTCCCCGGCATTGTATGCTGCAGCGGCCAAGCCCAGATTTCCGAACTTTTCTCTCAACTCCGCCAGATACGCGGCCGAGGCCGGTATCGCCTTCTCAATGTCGAATGCATCGTCCAGCCCGCGCAGCGCCGCAGTGCCCGGCATGAACTGCGCCACGCCTTCAGCCCCTTTCGGGCTGACAGCATTGGGATTGAAGCGGCTCTCCTTCCATAGAAGCCGCGCCAGAAATGCTGGATCCAGCAGATTTTCTCGGGCATTGACCTCTACCAGCCGACAGATCGAGGCAATCAGTCGGTTCTTCTCGGTCTCGCCGGATGCTTCCTCGGCCCCTACGGCAGAGATCCCCAGCAGAAACAGCCCAAAACAGGCAAACAGCCTGAACTTTCTGCAAGGACGCGGATACCGCATCGCCAACCCCTCTCTTCAAGAAAAGCCTATGCCCCGCAATGCAGTCGGACAAGGTCTCGATTCGCCCCGTCATCTGGCTCTCCAATTTGGGAGAGGCAGAAAATTAGCGGCCCGGGAAATGTCAGGGGACAGCCAAGCCCAATCCGTGCAGACAAAGTCGGGATCCCATGAACATCTCCTCGCCGATGAACAATACCAATGAAGAGTTCGACCGATATTACGCCGATGAAATCAAGCCGGGCCTCGTCCGCGCAAACCAGCGGCGGAAAAACAGGATGCGGGTTGTGATCGGCCTGGCCGCTGTCGGCGCCATCGGGTTCTGTGCCATCGCAGCCCTCGCATCGTTGGGCCTGGCCAATCATCCGGGCGCGTTGGCCGCCTTTGTCGTGGGGTTCGGCGGTCTATTGGGGGCAGGGCTTTTATATCGGGGCCTTACCAACGAGTATAAGCGGGTTCTAACAGGAGGCGTCTGCTCCTATCTGGGTTTTGACTACAAACTTGGTGGCTTCGATTTTCCGCTGGCTCGCTTCCATCCACTTCTCCCGCGTTTTACAGGGGCCAAACTGGAGGACCGGATAAGCGGCCGAGTAGGAGATGTGAACTTCGAGCTATGCGAGGGGAAGCTCTCCAGAAAAGACGCCAAATGGCGCAGCATCATGCTTGCCTACAGCTTCTCAAAACCATTCAAGGGCAAGACCTGCGTGGTCGCAGACACTGATTGGATCGGCAACGCAATCGAGCGATTGCGTCAGACTGGTGAAAAGGTCCGACTTGAAAACCCGGAATTCGAAGAGCACTTTGAGGTGTTCTCCACCGACCAGCTTGAAGCCCGATATCTTCTCACGCCACGTTTCATGGAGCAGATCCTTGAGCTCACCCAACATTTTAACAACAAGCGCGGTGTGGCACTGGCATTTCAGGAAAGCCAATTACTGATAACCATACGGATCGGGTCGATGGCCCGCCGTTTCGAGATCGGAAACGTGTTCGGTGAAGTCCGGGACGGTAAAGAACGGGCCTATAAAATTCTGGCCGAGCTCAATCTGGTGGCCGACATAGTCAGCATCCTTGGTTTGGCCGGTTCCAGACCAGCAAAGACCGTCCAGGGCAAAAGCGTGGACAGTTGACCGCGCAACCTGCAAAGCCTCTCTTATTGGCTATCGGTGCTGATTGAACGCTCGAGATTTGCCTGCGGCCGCATGCTTTTGCGGAGCGGCCACGCCCAGGCAACAGCATATGCCACAAGCGCAACTCCAAAGCCGAGAAAGGCAGCATAATTCAAATCGATTCCCACCAGGATAAGGCTGACCGCTACGCCGAGATTCAATGAAAGAACCGCCGATGCAGAGCGAAGATTACGCAAGAGCAACGCGGCTAGCACAGCAGGCAGGAACACCACGAGTGAGCTGAATGCAGCGATGATGGAGTTGAGAAGAGGTCCCAGCGCGTAGGCGACGACGGCAAGCAGGACAAACAACATCAGTACCATCAACTGGAGCTGTCGCAAGGTATAGCGTGTCTGCTTCAGACTGGTAAGCAACGGCATGACGAATGTGTCCATTGTGGACATGAGCACCGCAATAAGCATGACATCAGCCAGCCAGGCCCAATTAGCCGGCATGGTTTCGCGCAGCACTGTGAGAACCTCTTCACCGGCATGGCCTTTGAGCCCCAACCAGACGATACCCAAATAGCAGAAAAGGCACAGCGGGGCGGCAAGCAGAAAGGCTCTTCGCGCGACGCCCGGGGCTCTGGCCGTGGCCATTCTTTGCCAATTGTCGATCGCAAGGACAGCACTGACCGGAATGAAGAGCCAGACGCCAACAAGCAGCGGAAACTTATAGGGTCCCAGATCGAAGGGGTTTTCGATATGCGGTGCGCCACCGGCATTTGAAACCGTGAGCACACCGAGCCCTAGAAGAATGACGCCTGCCTGAAAGACATCCGTCTCTGTTGCCACACGATACCCGCCAATGGCGGTATAAATCCCAGTGAACGCGCTCGCCAGAACCAACGCACCCAGGTTCGAAACCGGCATAATCGCGGATAAAATGGCGGCTAGCGCCAGAAGCTGCACCGCCGTGCGCAACAGGAAGACGAAAGCGATTGGGATCCACACCGCCAGCGGATGACGAACCCTGTGCGCTGCAACGATCAGGTCAACCAGCCCGTGAACGCCGTATTCTTGTGACTGCCGGTGAACACGCGGAGCAATGGCGCCACAGATTACGAGTCCGAGTGCATACGCAAACGCAAGGGATACGCCGAGTATCGGGCTTGCGTCCGAAAACAACAGAAGCGCTACAAACGTGCCTGCACCGATATTTCCACACACGATTCCGGCGATGGTCGCAAGCAATCCGGTTCGTCCTGAATTGAAGATGAAGTCATCCCGTGTGGCGTTGCGTGCGCGCATGAGCGCATAGACGAGAGGCGCAAACAGGACAAAGACGATCGGGGCGAGTTCAAACAGGTCGGAAGGCGAATGCATTTGAGATGGGTATCACTCATCAATACGAGCTAGCCAGTTTTACTGCAGTTTAAATGTGGTTCCCACCCATTCCGGCAGATTTGCATGCTCCCTCATTTGGGGGACGCGATCACGCCCGCGCGCGGCTAGGTCTGACTGCACAATACCAGGCACCGTGGCTGGAAAGGCATTCGGAACAGGCATGATCACAACCATTCTTATAATAGCAGCAGCTATACTCTTGTTCATTTACCTGCAGAACCGTCTGGCAGCAGCGAAGAACGCGGTGGCCAACGGTTACTCAGGCATCGATGTTCAGCTCAAGCGCCGTCACGACCTCATTCCTGCTCTGGTTGACGCGGTGCGGGGCGCAATCTCGCAGGAGAATCGAGTATTCGACGCACTGCTGGAAGCCCGGCAAACCGCAATGCATGCGCGTTTGAGCGACATCGAAACCGTCCAAAAAGCAGAAAGCGGCTTATCCGCCGCGCTCCACGCCTTCCTTGCATATTCTGAAGACACCCCGGAGATCAGCTCAACGGAAAATGTGCGGGAACTTCAAAGGCAACTGGAGGAGACGGAAGACCAGATCAGCGCGTCAAGGCGGCTCTACAACGCCAATGTCGAGCGCTACAACACGCTTCTCGACGCGATCCCATCGAATTGGGTTGGACGTGCGATGGGGCTTGAACATGCAAAGCCTTTTTCCCTCACCGCCACGGAAAGTGAAGCCGTCCGTGCGATGCCCGAAATCAGTTTGCCAGGCAGCCGTCCATGAGTGCTCGCCGGCACTGGGATCCGTTTGAAGGGGAGATTTTGGTCGAGACGCCAGATGCTTCCAACACCCGGCAGGGCGTAGTGCTTCCGATATGGCTAAAGCGTCTCCCCCTCCCATTCGCGCTTCTTGGTATGGTCTGGACAATGGTGGCGGGCGTCATGAGTGACAGCTTTCCCATTGTTCCCGTCGCCATCACCACGCTCGCTTTTGGCTCGATATTTCTGGTCGAAATCTTGGAGAACGCTGATGGCCGTCGGCTCGTTCGCCGTGTGAGCTTTGCGCGAGAAAAAGGCTGGTCCTACACTGGAAAGTTTCTCGAATGGCAGATGGCGCGAACCCCTGTTCGCGACTCCGAAGGCAATTACGAACGCCGTTCGCAACGTGTGAAACCGCCGAGACTGGAGAAGATCGAGGCGCGCATACCCGAACTGACCAGGTTACAGGCGGGATCCTTTATGGGAGTTCGGCTCGATGGTGAGTTCTGGGGCAAGAGCGAACAGGATCATATGCCTTTGTGGGTTGCGGTGGGCGCCATGCAGATGGAGGCCGGGCTCGGCACGCCTGAAATGCGAAGGGATGCACGCGGCGGCAGAGGCGGCTTTGGCCAGTTCTTCTCGCTACTGGGTGCCTATTGGATCGATCGGAAAACCGGGATTCGCGCTGTGATCCGCCCGGAGAACATTGTCAACAAGGGACCGCTGGATCGCGACATCAAGACGGAATCGATACAGTTCAACGAGAGATTTCATATCTCGGGCCGACCGCTATCACCCGGCAATGGGCACGACATTGCACAGGATGTCTTGCGCATTCTCACACCGGCAACCCAGGCCACAATGCTTGATCTGGAAACCCGTTTTCACAATGTCGGTTTCATCGTGGACGATGATGTGCTGTTCTTCATGGCGCAGGATACCCTGGTTGGAGAAAATGCTTCCGAGGGTGGCATTGATCGCCTCTTGCCTGGCATGTTGGAAGAATTCGAAGCAGCCAAGCTTTCAATCAAGCGCTATGTCGAGTGATCTCGCCATCGCGCCCTGCCCCATCAGCGAAGCAAGCTCCTACCGCAGTGTTGTGGGGCCGCTTTCCTCCTCAGCGGACCTTTTCTATAGTCCTCCCCAGATGGCATAAGGGCTGACAGCGCCATTCAGGTGCAGTTCACACGAGCACGGGTAAACAACCTCAAAGTTGTTTCAAGTGCTGCGGATGTCTGAGTGGCTTGGGGGATGAAACATGGATGCCGCCTTTCTGGTTGGAGAAGACAACCAGCCCTTGCTTTTGCGCAAGTGGGTGGTCGACCCGGGGCATAGGTCCACGGGGGGCGTCAAAGCGGTTTTTCTTGGCCATAGCCAGCCCACCCACTCAGGCATGCTCTCTGATCTGGGGTCAGCTTTCCAGAAATTGGGATGGAATGCTTATTCAGGAGATGTGCGCGGACATGGCAAGTCCACGGGCCGCCTGAACCCTCTGGGCCACCTGGACTATAAGGACGGGTGGCAGCGCGCCGTGGCCGATATGCGGCTTTTCTATGAAGCAAGTTTCGCCGATATCCCATGGGAGCATCGCCTCGTCGTCGTCCCTAACATCACCGCTCTTCTAACACTCGAAGTGCTCAAAACCTGGCCGGACCTTGCGCGCCACATCGTGCTGATATCTCCGCCACCGAACCAGCGTGCCATCGCCATGTTCGGCAAAACCTTCTCACAGACACGCTGCAAGCTCGGTTCCGCGGATACGCCTGACGAGCAGTCGCTACATCATCTCTACGCCTTTCTTGGCTCACATCTGAAGGAGCGTCGGCATCCAGCAGACGTGATGAGCGCGGACCGCGCCTTGATTGATTCCGTGATCGCCGACCCTTTGGGATGGCCCACGCCTACACCTTCCTATTGGTACAACATCTTCTCGGGCATGCTCTCGGCCTGGAAGTGGCCAAAAGGCGCATCGGTTGTTCCCGGTACACGTGGGCTGATCTTGTTTGGTGGCGAAGACGCCATGTTGCGAGACGGTGGCTTTCTCCCGCCTGTCGAACGCTTCCTGGAACGGGTGGGTTTTGACGATATCGCCTCAGCGCGCATCGAAGGAGCTCGCTCAGCTCTTTTCCTGGAAGAAAAACGCTTCGGGATTGCGGAACGCATCATCCAGTGGGTCGGCGAGGAGTGGCACCCGGAAGAAGGGAGCGACGAGATCGGCGTCGCAGAACTCACATCCGAGTTGCTCGCCATGACCGGGAGCCTCGGATCAGCCGAAGACATGAACCCCGGCGAACTCGTTGAACTTTGCTACAATGCAATAGACGACGAAAGCCGCTGGAATGAGATCATCTATCGCATGATTTACGAGGCCGAACGCTCCGGCGATCTGGCCGAGGCCGCTTTGCACAAGCGTATACTTTCGTTGATGCCCCACTGGGAGCGTTCATTCAATCTCAACCGCCAGGTCATGATGAACGCCACGCTAGGCGTGCTGCTGCAATCGGTCATTGAACGACTTCAGATCGGTGTCGCAATACTCGACAGCGAAGGGGGATTGCTTCATTCCAACCGAACCTATTTCGAGGCACTGTCCCGATTGTTCCCCACCAGCGGACTATTGGAGACCGATCAACGCAGCCTGAATCAGCTCACCCGGGAGCTATTGACCGGGGAGTTGATCGATACCGCCAGCCGAAAGGGCAATCGCGAGACGCTTATCGTTCACGATGATGTCCCGGTTGGTTTCCGCTTTCATCCGGACGCCCTGAAGCAAACAAGTCTCCAGCGGCAGGGGCCCGCTTCCGTCCTGGTGCTTCGCACAAGCGAAGAGCGAAAACTCGCTGCGGATTCGCGCCTCGCGCTGGTCGAGCTTGCTTATGGTTTAACAGGCAAGGAAGCCGAAATCGTGCTTCTGATCGCCGGTGGAAAATCCCCCGAAGAAGCCGCCGAAACCCTTGGCATTCTGGTAAGCACCGTGCGTGGACATTTGAAAAAGGCATTTTCGAAAATGAACGTCCACACCCAGTCGGAGCTGACCTCTCGGATATTGTCTGGACCGGTGGGCTGGCTTGGTTAGAGCCGGGTACCAGGCGGCAGCGCGTCATTCACCGGTTGGGGTTGGCCAGATGCGACATGATCCGAAGCGCATCGTTCAGTGAGATCCCCATTTCGTCACAGGCGCCGGGCGCATTGGTGGCGCATGCCGCCAGCGGCCATTCATAGGAGTATTCGGGCAGACCCAGACGATGCAGCGCCTCATGCGGCGTGAGGCCCGAGGCAGCCCCCTTGCAACCAAACGCCGCAGCGCATGCCCACAGCTCATCCTGCTCTCGCGTGAAAGAAGCGATTTCCGCATTCGTGAATTTCTCGCCGGACAGTCCGCTGTCTTCATCGCTGCCGACCTCTTCCTCGGTGAACGACATATCCCCGCCGCCGTCGGTAGCCTCATCCTCGGTGAACGACATGCCTCCGTCTTTCACGTCGACCGAGAGATCCTGTCTTGCCCCCTCCTCTTCGGATTCGGGCTCTGGATTTCCGTATACCTCCTGATAGGCTTCACGGGCATCTTCTGCAGTGTTGTGCCCTGTCAGGACAAGCGCTTCATCCTGCGAAACCGCCAATCCCTCGCACCCGAGGCCCGCCGCGCACGCCAGGGCGTCGTGTTCCGCCACAGAAGCCTCGTCGAACTCCACTGCCTTTTTGCCGCTTTCGGACCCCTCCACCCGCTCGAACAGGCTGTCTTTACCCTGAGGCACATCGCCTGCGCTATCAGCCCCCCCTTCGCCTGCCTCATTCGAAGGTTCCGGCTCCAGAGCATCTGCATCTCCGTATTGCTCTATGTAAGCCTCACGTGCGCCTTCGGCGTCATTGTGCCCCGTCAGGACAAGCGCTTCATCCTGCGAAACTGCCAATCCCTCGCACCCGAGGCCCGCCGCACACGCCAGGGCGTCGTGTTCCGCTACAGAAGCCTCGTCGAACTCCACTGCCATTTTGCCGCTTTCGGAGCCCTCCACCCGCTCGAACAGGCTGCCTTCCCCTTCAGCAGACGGATCAACTCCCTGCGCCTGGACCGGAGACATCGCCACCGCCCAGCAGGTGAGCATCATGCATGCGTGAACGAGGGCAGGACGGCGCCTCATGATTTTGGAACCTCTATGGCGAACCGATCAAACTCAAAATGGCTCTCCCCGGGTACGGCCTTGTGCCCATGGCCACCCAGCAGACTGGCTGCTCCCGACAAACGAAGCATGGTGATGGATTCGGTGGTGTAGCCCAGCGATTCCCCAGTGGCAGGGTCGCGCATCTCCAGAGAAGCAGTGATTTCCCGGCCGCGACGTTTCAGGAGCAACCGCGCCCCATCCTGCCCCAGAGCTTCCACGATGGCGTCCCCGCGCGCCCGTCCCTCCGCATCGCAAACACCGTCGACCCATGGTCCACCAAAGAGGTTGGTGTCGAAAGACGTTTTTTCGGGGTCTTCATCAGTTCCCGAAATCCGGAAAAGCGAAAGGTTCAGCAGAATGCCGCAGCCCTTTGGGTCCAGCCACATATGTGCGCCTACCTGATCATGGGCGGCGTTGAACAGCGACAACGTCACCCCCTCACGCATGGTCTGCACATTCAGCTTGAAATCGAGAACAAGATCGAAATCACCCTCAGGCAAAGGATGGTCCAGAACGAAACGGTTGGTTGCCTCGGCCTTCTGGAAATGCGGTGCCTCTCCAATTGCGGCGACGAAAAGGGAGCCCGGAGGCGTGAACGCCGTGAGCTCGGGAATGGGGTTTTCCACCCGCCATTCCGCCTTCAACGCCGGGCCGTCAAACGTCTCTTCAAATACGGTTTCGACGGTTGGCTGCGAAACAGGTGTAGGCACAGGCGCCACGGTCTCGGATTCCCGAACCGCCTCCTTGACCGCCGCGACGAAACTCTGGGCGTCATTTGCGGGATAGTAGGTGCCGTTGCCGTTCTCGGCGATGCATTGCAGCGCCGAATGTTCTTCCTCATTCAGATCGAAGCCCACCACGTGAACCCGCGTATCGATTCCAGATTCTGCCAGCCGGGCAGCCGCGGCACAGGGATCGCCCCCACAGGTTTCCAATCCGTCCGAAATCAAAAGAACACTCGAGGACCGGCCGGATTTCGGCATCACGGAGGCCGCCTGCTCCAGTGCGTTGGCGATCGGGGTTTTCCCGAGTGGTGAAATTCCTTCTATGGCGGGAATGAGCCGGCCCGCCGCATAATTGGCGACAGGATAGAGAACTTCCGTATCCGAACAATCCCCTTCACGCCGATGGCCATAGGCCATGAGCCCGACATTTGTCGATGGATCGAGATCGCCCACTATTCCAGCCAAGGCCTGACGGGCTGTCGTTATCTTGGCAACGCCTTCCATCTGACCCCACATCGAACCCGACGCATCGAGAATAAGCAGGAGGTTGCGTCCATCGGGATTGATGCCATTTCCGGGCAGGTCACCTTCTTCCATTCCGGGGACGATGACCGCTTCCTGGCCCTCCTCAGCGTCGGCGGCCGTAGGGTTCCCGCATGCGAAAGCGCACGGAATGGGAAACCCCGCATTCTGGAGCGTGACCTCGCTTCCTGTATCGCGCCTGAGGTCTATCCCGAGATCGGCCGCCATATCGGCCAGCGACCAGTCATTATTTTCCGAGTAAATGTCGGAAATCTGCCAGACATTGTCGGGCTGTACTGGAACCAGCGTATAAAGGAATTTCTGGCGCTGCCCGAAATTAACGAGTTCGACCCACACCTGGGCCGCCCCGCGCAGGATAGGTGCATCGGCGTCTGCGAAGACCTCGATACTGGAAATATCGTAGTCCTGAGCATTGTATACAGGATCGAAGCCAAGGCGGCCCTGCAGCCCGTCGACCGCCAGCACATCCACCACATAAGGTGCCGCCGCCCGCGCATCGTTGAGCAGCGGACCTTGCATGCTGTCGAGATGCGTCTTGTGCGCGGTGATGAATTGCTCCACCAGAGCAACGGCAGCGTTGACGTCCTGAGCGTGGGCATTTCCCCCAAGGACAACCGCCAGGGTGGTGGTCAGTCCGCAGAGAGCGATTCTTGATTGTCGAAACATGGCCGGAATTCCCATCATGATGGCCGCGGTCAATTGACTGGCGCCGATATCGAGAAGCTGTCGAATTGTGCGACCGATTCCCCGTTTCGGGCGCGCTGAAGCTGACCCAACATGAAAGCGGGGCTGCCGGCGCTGGTTGTGCGGGCGACTTTGCGTGTCTTGAAGCTCACGGGTCCGCCCGGATTGTCGCCAAATGCCGGCAGATTGATTTCGGCTGTCGCGAAATATTGCAGCCCCCGCCGGGAAAGGGTCAGGGAGAAACCGCTCTCGTTGAGACGTTGCAGTATGGCGTCGCCGATGTCCCGGTTGCCGGCACTGCAGTAGTCGGAGAGAATGGGCCCCTTGTCGAAAAGATTGTCGTAAAACTCACTGGTCAGGGGCTCTTCGACGCCCGCGACATGCTGCCGATTGACGATCCTCAAGGTCAGGTAGGGACCACACCCACTCGTATAGACGTGAAGAGTACCTGCAAGGAAGCTGGTGGAATCTTCATAGAGGCCCAACCAGACGCCCTCCCTCCCCGTCTTGGCTTCGAGAAGCCCCTTCAAGGTCATATCGAAGTCCCCTTCCGGCACCTTGCCGAGCCGGAAGATGTTTTCGCTCCCCTCGTTGCGGAAACTGTCGTCGCCACCCGTGGCGATCTGGTAGATGACACCGTTTTCCAAGACGAACTTGTCAGCGGCTTCCCCGATCACGCTCCATTGTGGCCCCAGCGTTTTTCCGTCGAATTCATCCTGAAACGGAAGCTCCAGCGTTGCGTTGGAACCTGAAGGAGCACCTGCTCCGGTGTCGTTCTCATCCGCCGCCGCAAGCGCTTTCTGTCGTTCTTCGCTCGGAGAGTGTTTGCCCGAGGGGGCGCGCGCGGCGCTCCCGCCGCCCATGCCAAGGGACCAGCCATCTCCCCATATCCGAACGATCAGCGGATGCCCGCTCGTCCTTGCAAGCGCAAACGAAACCAATCGGACCTTCCCACCAGACTCAACCGCTGCCTCCACGACGGATCCTTCTCCTGGCTGAACCGTCGCCATCCGCAATTCATAGTTCTCGACAGTGCCCTCCTGTGCTCCGACCAGAGGACGGAATCCTCCGCTTCCCGTGGCAATCTCCTCAATGAGTTCCGGTGCCAGAAAGGCGCGGAAGGATGTCATGACTTGCTTTCCCACCTCGAGCCCCGCGCCTTGCTGCTCAAGCATGGAATTAATGGTGTAGAGAGACAGGACCACACTTCTGGCGGCAATCTCGTCAGAGGCTTTGCTTTGCGCACTCGCCCCCACCATCGACCCCAAAACAAGCACTGCGCTCACCACCAGTGAGAAAACCAGGCAGGTTGCCCTGCTTACAAACTGCCGGATCATCTAGCGTCATCTCCATCCATCGTATCGGTCGGCAACTGGCAGATACATTGCCTCGTCACGGCTGCCGTCCCTCATTTGGGGGAGGCTGCCTCGAGGGATGGTTTTCAAGAGACCTTGAGAGGCCCCTGGCTGATGGGCCCTGCCGCGATCCCACGACTTCACCACTGGATGAAATAAGCGACTTCGTTCGCCGAAGAGGGAAGGTGGATTTTTCTTACATAGACACCAAGGCGCGTGCTTTACGCGAGGCGATACAAGGCTCACATACGGGCAAACGCACCTCGGCAGGGTCGGCCGTCGGGGGGTGCTGTCCCGCCTGCGATGGTCATCAGCAATCACGAAGGCTTTGCCGGCCGCACTCGTTCTTGAGACGGACGGCAAAAACTCACTGTTTCAAGGCAGTCACTTCCAATTCAACCTTCATCACTTCCTCAGCGAAACCGCAAATGATGGTTGTATTGGTGGGGCGTGGATCAGAGAACGTCTTTCCAAGCACTTTGGACACCGCAACCACATCCTCGCGGTTGGATAGATAAACTCGGACGCGAACGATGTCCGACATGGCCGCACCAGCCTTTTCAAGCGTCGCCTCGATGGTGCGCAGCGCCTGCCGTGCCTGCTCCGCCGCATCGTCGGAGATCGAGCCATCCTCGAAATTGAAGCCCGCCGTGCCGGAGACGAAAATCCAGTTTCCCTCGATCACCGCACGGGAATAGCCGGCCAACTCCTCAAAGCGGGAGCCGGAGTTGATCGTCCACCTTTTCGTGTCGCTCATAAATTTTAACCTCAAAATGTCTTGACGTGATCACGTGATCACAAATAGGCTCTTGGGTCAAGAAGCAACAAAAAGGGGAACCCATGAGCGAAAGCCTACCCCCAGGGGGCAGCGCAACCGGACCGTCGACCGGCGCGGACGGTGCGCGCCGTGGCCGGCTGGAAGCCGCTGGCGTGGTGAAGACATTTGGCGCCAACCGCGCCGTCGACGGCGTGAGTTTCGTGGCCGAAGCTGGAAAGATCACCGGTCTCATCGGTCCGAACGGTGCCGGCAAGACGACACTGTTCAACGCCATTGCCGGCGAATATGCGCTGGATGGCGGCTCCGTACGGCTCGATGGCACGGAGATTGGTTCGCTTCCGCCCTACCGCGTGTTCTCGCACGGGCTGGCCCGCACCTTCCAGATCCCGCGTCCCTTCGCCGGCATGACGGTGCTCGAGAACGTCATGTTCGTGCCTGAACGCCAGGCGGGAGAGCGTTTTTGGAACAGCTGGGTCCGCCCCGGCACCGTGGCACGCGAGGAACGGCAGAACCGGGAGCGTGCCCGCGAGATCATCGAGTTTTGCGGTCTCTCCCCGGTGGAGCGGCAATTGGCGGGCTCCATCTCCGGTGGACAGCAAAAGCTGGTGGAGCTTGCACGCGCCCTGATGGCGGACCCGAAAGTGCTCCTGCTCGATGAGCCGGGCGCGGGCGTGAACCCCGCTTTGCTCGACACAATCGTCGATCGCATCGTCGAACTGAACAAGCGCGGTCTCACCTTCCTCATCATCGAGCACAATATGGATTTCATCATGTCGCTCTGCGACCACATCGTGGTCATGGCCACGGGCCGGGTGATCGCCGAAGGCACACCGAAAGAAGTGATCGCGCAGCCGCAGGTGATCGAGGCCTATCTCGGCGGAGCCGTGGCATGAGCGCGCTTCTCGACGTCAAGGACGTGGTCGCCGGCTACAAGCCGGATCTGCCGATCATTCACGGGCTGTCGCTCACCGTCGCACCGCAGGAAATGGTCACCATCATCGGGCCGAATGGTGCGGGCAAGTCCACCCTCATCAAGACGTTGGCCGGTGTGTTGACGGTCTCTTCCGGCACGGTACGGCTCGATGGCCGCGACATTACCAACCTGCCGACCCACCGCATGGCGGAGGCCTCCATGGCCTATGTGCCGCAGGTGGCCAATGTCTTCACCACGCTCACCATCAACGAAAACCTGCTGGTCGGCGCCTCCGCCCTGCCGAAGGCGGAAGCGAGAACCCGCATCGAGCGGGGCTATGAGGCCTTCCCGGATCTGAAGCGCTATCGCGACAAGAAGGCCGGTGTTCTTTCGGGTGGTCAGCGACAGATGCTGGCAGTCGCCCGTGCGCTTCTCACCGGCCCACGCCTTCTGATGCTGGATGAGCCAAGCGCTGGCCTGTCCCCGCTCATGGTGAGCGAGGTGTTCGAGCGGCTGAAAGCGCTGGTCGAAGACGGCGTGGCAATCCTGATGGTCGAGCAGAACGCCAAGGCGGCGCTTGCCATCTCCCACCGCACCTATGTCTTCGCCGAGGGACGCAATCGTATCGACGGACCTTCCGCCGCTCTGGCCGAGGATCCCGAAGTGACTTCCATCTATCTGGGCGCCGGGGGGCGCAAACGCTGATGCTGCAAGCCATTGCCGACGGCATATTGAGCGGGTCCATCATCGCGCTTGGCGCGATCGGGCTCACCTTGACCATGGGGATATTGCGCTTTGCCAATTTCGCCCATGCCGAACTCGTCACCTGGGGCGCTTATATGGCGCTGGGCGTTCTCTCGCTTACCGGAGCCTTCATGGGGCCGCTTGCGCCCTTCTCCTTCGGCGTGCCGCTTCTCATGGCAACGCTGGTCGCCATGGTGGCAACGGCGCTTCTGGCGCTCGCCATCGACTGGCTGGTTTATCGCCCCCTGCGCGGCCGGGCCAATCATCTGACCCTGGTGTTCGGCTCCTTCGGCGTGTCGCTTCTGGTGCGCATGGTGATCCTGCTGCTCTTTGGCGGCGCGGCGCAGTATTATTCCAGCACGCTGCAGATCGCCATGAAGGTCGCGCCGGGCCTGCGCATCATGCCCGACCAGATCTTCACCCTTGGCCTGACGGCTGTGATCGTTGTGGCGCTGCATCTCTTCCTGCAGAAGACACGGCTGGGCCTGTCGATGCGCGCCCTTGCCGAAAACCCGGAGCTCGCCCGCGTCAATGGCATCGACACGCGCCATGTGGTGCGCTGGACCTGGATCATCGGCGCCTCGCTCGCTGCCATTGCCGGCGTGCTTTACGGCCTCACCGTGCAGCTGCGGCCCGAGATCGGCTTCCACCTTCTCCTGCCACTCTTTGCCGCCGCGATCCTTGGCGGTGTGGGCAATGTGTTCGGCGCGGTGATCGGCGGCCTGATCGTTGGACTTGCCGAATCCATCTCCGTCCTCTTCATCCCCGCAGGTTACAAGCTGGCCGTGCCCTTCATGATCCTGCTGCTGGTTCTCTACATCAGGCCCACCGGCATCTTTGCCGGCACAGTCGGGGGAGGCAAATCATGACCGGCTTTGCTGCCTATCTCGTTTTCTTCCTCATCGTCGCACTCACCTATTCCATCGTGGTGATGGGGCTCAACATCCAGTGGGGCTATACGGGCCTGTTCAATGCCGGCGTGGTGGGCTTTTTCGCCATCGGTGCCTATGGCACGGCGATCCTTGTCGGCCCGGACCGCACCCATCTCATCGGCGGGTTCGGCCTGCCCTTCCCGCTTGCCGTTCTTGGCGGTATGGCACTCTGCGCGCTAGCGGCGCTGATCGTCGGGCTCGCCACGCTACGATTGCGCGAAGAGTATCTCGCCATTGCCACATTCGGCATCGCCATCTCGATCCAGCTCGTTGCCCTCAATTTCGAGAGCCTGACGGGCGGCGCGCAGGGGCTCGTCGGCCTACCGCGCCCACTCTTTGGCCTCTTTGACAGCCCGGCCAGCTACAACCTCTTTTATCTCGGCGTCGTGGCCGTGATGGCCGGTCTCGTCTACTGGGCGCTGGAAACGGCGGTGCGCTCGCCATGGGGCAGGCTCTTGAAAGCCGTGCGCGAGGATGAGACAGCTGCCCGCTCTCTGGGGCGAAATCCCGCACGGGTGCGGTTGGAGGTCTTCGTGCTCGGCTGCGTTCTGATGGGCCTTGCCGGTGGTCTCTATGTAGGTTTCATCGGCTATGTCAGCCCGCTCGATTTCCTGCCCATCCTCACCTTCCAGATCTGGGCCATGCTCATCGTCGGCGGCAGCGGCAACAATCGAGGCGCGATTGTCGGCGCGGTGGGTGTGTGGGCGCTGTGGGCCATGAGTGGACTCGCCATCAGCCGCCTCTTGCCCGTCGCCTACCAATCGCAGGGCGGGGCGATTCAGGTGATCCTGATCGGTCTCCTGATCGTGCTGACGCTGATCTTCCGCCCGCGCGGCCTGATCGGCGAAGCCGAATCCGTGTCGAAACACGCGGATTGAGCCGATGAGAGCCACTCACCCCGACACATTGTGGCGCCAGACTGCCGGGCCCAAACCGGTTTTCCCCACAGCCACGGGTGTGCGCAAGGCAGATGTTGCCGTGATCGGAGGCGGCATTGCCGGCCTCACAACGGCAATGCGGCTTGCAGAGCGCGGGGTGAGCACGGTTCTCCTTGAAGCCGAGCAAATCGGCTTCGGTGCCAGCGGGCGCAATGCCGGTTTCGTGGTGCCGAATTTCTCCAAGGCCGATCCCGAAACAGTGGCTCGACGCCTCGGTGATGAGAAAGGCAGAGCCCTGCTGGACCTCGTCGGCAAGGGTGGCGAGCGCGTCTTCTCCCTGGCAAACGCCATGGGGCTTGGCAAACAGGCAGAGCAGACCGGCTGGTTGCAACCGGCACACTCACAAGCCGCAGCGAGGGATCTGCAGAAACGCGTTGCCGCCTGGCAAGCACTTGGCCGACCTGTCACGTGGCTGGACGTTCCGGAAGCGGCCGCCCGCACCGGTATGTCGGTCTATCATGGCGCATTGCATGACGCCTCCGGCGGCATGATCAACCCGCTGGCCTTTGTCCATGGCCTTGCCCGGCTGGCCTTGGCTGCCGGCGCGACGATTGTCGAGCAGGCACCGGTCACCGGCATCAGTCAGGAAGGGCAGGGCTGGCATTTGCGCACACCGCATCTCACTGTCGAAGCCGAGCGCGTGGTGATGTGCACCAATGCCAGCGAAACGGGCATTGCCTCCCGGCTTGGCCGCGCTATCCTGCCGTTGACCGTTTTCCAGATGGCCACAGAGCCTCTGCCGGAAGCAGTCACTCGCCGTTTCGCGCCACATCGTGAACCCGTCTCCGATACCCGCGCCAACATCTTCACCTACCGGCTCGATGCGGAAAACCGGCTGATCTCCGGCGGCATGGCGCTGAGCCCCCTCACCGGCGAAAAGCGCATGGGGCGCAAGATCATTGATCGGCTGGTGCAGGAGCTTGGCCTTTCCGAGCGTCCGCGCCTTGCCCATGTCTGGCGCGGCACGGCGGCTGTGACCACTGATTTCCTGCCGCATCTTTATGCGCTCGGCCCCAATTTCATTGGCGCCATTGGCTGCAATGGCCGCGGCGTTGCCTTCACCACCATGCTCGGACAGGTGCTTGCCGATGCTGCGACGGGAGCTGATCTGGAATCGCTGCCCGTACCGCTCGCGGCTGCCCGCGCGCTTCCCTTCCGCCGCCTCGCCGGCCTCGCCCCGCGCTTTTATCTCGCAAAGGGGATGCTGGACGACCGGAGGACAATGAAGAACAGGCCGAAAGGCCACGCCACAACCAGCACAATGAAAGGGGAACTGACATGAAATCACTGATCGTTTCCGGCCTGATGGGGGCCGGGCTCATATTGTCCGGAGCAGGAACCGCTCAGGCGCAGGATTGCGAGATCGCCGTCGGCTCGGTGCTCTCCATCACCGGCTCCATGGCTGCCATCGGCTCGGCCATTGGTGATGCCGGCAAGCTCGCTATCGACCATTTCAACGAGGCCGGCGGCGTGAATGGTTGCGAGGTCAACTTCATCCTGCGCGATGATCAGGGCTCGCCCAATGTCGGCGTCGATGCCGCAAAGACCCTCGTCGAGATCGAGAAGGTGCCGGTGCTTCTGGGGGCCATCCAGTCCGGCGTTTCGCTACCGATTCTCACCTCGGTCACGGTGCCGGCAAAAGTCACCCAGATTTCCTGCTGCTCCAGCGCGCCAAGCTTCACCGAACTGGCCAAGGAAGGCGGCACGCAAGGCTATTGGTTCCGCACCCTACCGACAGACCGCCCGCAGGCGGCGGTGCTGGCCACCATCGCTGCGGAGAAGGGCTACAAGAAGATTGCCGTCATTCATGTCAACTCTGACTATGGCGTCAGCCTCGCCACCCGCTTCAAGGAAGATGCCGAGAAGCTGGGCATCGAGGTGACCGGCGTCACGCCCTACAATCAGGAACAGGCCTCCTACCGCGCCGAGGTGAATGCCGCGCTTCAGGCTGAACCCGATGCCCTCTTCCTTGTCGCCTTCCCGGCGGATGGTGCAACTGTGGCCCGCGAATGGATTTCCTTCGGCGGCAGCCAGAACCTGATCCTCAGCAATGCGCTTCGTGCGGATGAATTCGTGGAATCCGTCGGTGCGCAATATCTCGAAAATGCCTATGGGATCGACAATGCGCAGGTTGAGGGCGAGTCGGTGGAAGCCTTCAACACGAGCTGGAAGGACGCCAAGGGCTCCGATCCCAACGGCCCCGGCCTCCACGTTATGTATGACGCTGCCGCCGTCGCTCTGCTGGCGATGGAACAGGCCGGCGAAGCCGATGGCACGGCCATCCGCGACAATATCCGCAAAGTGACCGGCGGCGAGGGCGAAGCCATCTATCCCGGCGTCGAGGGCTTCAAGAAGGCCAAGACACTGATCGCTGAAGGCAAGCCCATCCGCTATGTCGGCGCGACCGGGCCCATCACCTTCGATGAAAATGGCGATGTGACCGGCCCTTACCTCATCTACGGCGTCAAGGACGGCGAACTGGCCACGCTCGACCGCTGGGACAAGGCCCGCGTCGATGCCGCACTCGAAAAACTGCAATAGCAGACAGGGGCTGGCCGCCGCTCTGGAAGCCCGGCCAGCCCATATTTCAAAGCCCCAATGACAGGACAGAAATTCCATGCCGAGTTTCGCAAAACGCATTACCCACACGTCCAAGAAGAGCTACGGCATGGTTGCCAAGGCGGCCGCGCTCCCCACCGAGGGGCGGGACATCATTCATCTGGAGCTCGGCCAGCCCATTCACGACACCCCGCCGCATATCAAGGACGCGGCCATTCAGGCGCTCAGAGACGGGCACGTTCACTACAGCGATCTACAGGGCATTTTGCCTTTGCGCGAGGCCATGGCGGATAAGGTGCGAACCTATAATGGCGTCGATGTTTCGGCCTCCGAGATCATTGTCACCAATGGCCTGACACAGGCCTCGTTTGCTGCCTTCATGGCGCTGCTCGACCATGATCAGGAATGCATTCTTCTCGAACCCTATTACCCGCAGCATGTGGGCAAGATCGAAATGGCCGGCGGCAAACCGGTCATGGCCCCGCTCGACCGGGAGAACGGTTTTGCCATAAGGCGCGATCTGATCGAGAAGCACATCACCCCGAAGACGCGCATGATCGCCATCGTCAATCCATGCAATCCGACAGGCCGCGTTTACACCCATGCGGAATTGCAGGTGGTGGCCGACCTGGCCATCGAGCATGACCTTTGGGTGATCGCAGACGAAGTCTACGAGCAGATTCTTTTCGACAATGCCAGACACATCAGCATCGCCTCCTTGCCGGGCATGAAGGAGCGGACCGTGACCATGTTCGCCTTTACCAAGGCTTACGCCATGGATGGGTGGCGGCTTGGCTATATCGCCGCCGATCAAAGCCTGATTGCAGCCCTGATGAAAATCACCACAACGGAGGTGACCCACGTCAACACCTTCATTCAATACGGCGCCATCGCCGCGCTTAAAGGCCCTGCATCGGCCCTGCAGGACATGGTGGACGACGATTGCCGCAAACGCGATATGGTGGTCAGCCGCCTGAACCAGATGCCGGGCGTGAAGTGTGCCCGCCCCGAAGGCACGATCTATGCCTTTCCCGACATCAGCGGAACAGGGCTAAGCGCACAGGCGGCCGCTGATGCCATTTTGGAAAGAGCGGATGTGGTGGTCGAAGCCGGCAGTTTCTACGGTCCGGCCGGAGAACACCATCTGCGCGTGTGCTTTGGGTCGCAAAGCCACGAGCGCCTTGAAGAAGCGATGGACCGTCTTGGACGCTTCTTCAACGATCTGTAGAGCTGGAATCCTAGATATGGACCCTCGCCCTCTGTACGGCTATCAAGGGGCCGTGCGGCAGAAAACGAGGAACCGGCGATGAGTGAATTGCAACTGGGGGAAGGCCTGCAGCCCGTCTCCACTCGGGTCACCATCGGTGATGGTGTCTACCATCAGTTGCGCAATGCGTTGATTGTCGGCCGGTTCGATCCGGGTCAGATCATGACCATCAAGGCTCTTGCAGCCACTTTCGGCACGAGCCCCATGCCGGTGCGTGAGGCGCTGCGGCGTCTTGGCGCCGAAAACGCGCTGGAGATCGCGGCCAACGGTTCAGCGCATGTGCCACCCGTCTCCGCCCAGAGGCTCGACGATATTTGTCAGGCACGTGTCGCCCTTGAGGGATTGGCCACCGAGCAGGCTGCCCACCGGATCACCGACGCGGAAGTGTCCAATCTGGAACAGCTTGTCGAGGCGCATGAATCGATCCACGCTGCTGGCGATGTTTACGAAATGCTGCTCAAGAACCGCGATTTCCATTTCGCCATCTACGCGGCATCGCGCTCCGATGTGCTGATGCAGCTGATCGATTCCTTATGGCTGCGCTACGGGCCCTATATGCGGATGCTGTCTTCCTATATCGCACCGAAGCTCGGCACCGGCCTGCACGAGCCTTTCTCGAAACATCACCATGCCATTGTTGCTGCGCTCAAAGAGCGCAATGCGGAAGAAGCACGCACCCACATGATTGCCGACATCACCGGCACGCAGTCCCTCTTGCGCAAATTGTGCGAGGGCGAAGCGGTTTAAACGTGCGGCTCAGGCAAAATGCCGTTCGCACTGGCTCTTGATGAGCAGGATCTCGGCCTCGTGGGCCCGGCAAAGCCTCTCCCAGCGCGCTTCGTCCATTCCGGCTGAACGCCATGCATCGAGCGTCAGATAGCAGGTGCCTTTTTCCAGCCCGCAAACGTCAGCAGGGATAATCCGTGCTGAAATGCGCGGCTGGCGTTGCTCAAGATCGCCCAGCCGGAAATCGATGATCAACCGCTGTTCATCCGCATCGATCTCGAAGAAGCCGGTGCCGCCGTCAAACAGCGATGTGCCGGTATAGATACCTTCCACCTCGGTCGGTTTGGTATCCATGCAGCCAAGCGACCAGCGCCCCAGAAGCAGCGGGTCTTTCATGAAGGCAAAGGCCTTGTCTGCAGAAACCTCGATCAAGGCCGTGACGGAATGGCCAAGGGCAGCGCTTGTCATCGCCCAAGCCCCTCCGCATCGCGCAAATGCCGGAACAGCGCCTCGATCCCTTCCGGCCTGGTGACGATGCCCGGCGAAAGCCGCATGATCGGCCCGCGGCAATCGGTGAAGACACCGATTTCGCGCAGCCGGTCGATCAGCCCCGCACCATCGATAGTCTCCGGCAGACGCACCATCAGGCTGCCGCCGCGCCTCTCGTCTTCGCGCGGGGTCACCAGATCGAGCCCCAGCCTGTCGGCCTCGGCAATGATCATCGCACCCAGTTCGCGGTTCTGGGAAAGCAGTGCCGTCTGGTCCTGCTCCGCATGCCATTCCAGCGCCGGCACGGAGCCGGCGCAGGCAAGAACCGATGGCGTGCCGTGGTCGAACCGCCGCGCATCGCCCGCATATTGGAAGGCGTCGAGATCCCAGGAGAAAATATTTTCCTGGCTGAACCAGCCGCGCAGCTCCGGACTGCACGCTGCAATCAGCTGCGGCTTCATGTGCAATATGCCCGCCCCCGGCGTGCCGCAGAGCCATTTGAGCGTGGTGGAAACGGTAAAATCCGCATCGCTCTCCTTTACGGAGTAAGGGACAAGCCCCGCTCCCTGCGTGATGTCGACGCCCACGAGACTGCCCATCTTTCGCCCATGAGCGATGAGCCGCGTGACATCACTGCGATGGGAAGAGGTAGAGGTGACGAAGGTCAAAAGCGCGACACCGACGCGCTCATCCCATGCGGCAAGCATGTCTTCATCACGCACCCAGTTTTCGCCCGCGCGCAGTGGCACGGTCTTCAGCGTGAAGCCAAGGCGCGGCGCAAGACCTGCCAGAAGAAAATGCAGGCTCGGAAAACAGTCGCCTGCCACCAGCAGCGTTTTACCCTTCAGATGTTTCTCCGGCAGGCTGCCCACAACGCTGTAAAGCGCCGTGGTCACATTCTCCGCCGAAGTCAGTGTGCCGGGTTCGGCATCGATCAGGTCGCGCCACAGATCGATGAAGCGCGCGCGCAGGGTCAGCGCCTGCATCCACTGCCCGTCATCCAGCGCCGCCCAGAGATTGGAGAAATCGGCAAAGGCTTTCGCCATGGCCGCGCCCTTGCCCGGATACATGCCGATGGAGTGATAGAGCAGATAGCCCGACCCATCCGTGGGAAGCGGTGTCGCAGTCATGAAACCATCCTTCAAAAGCCGAGTGCGCGCGGCAGCCAGAGGCTGAGGCCGGGAAAGGCCACTATGATCGCCAGCGCAATGAGATTGACAAGGAGAAAGGGCAGCGTGGCGCGCAGCAGTGCCGCAAAGCCGCAATTGGCAATGCGTTCGGCTGCAAAGAGACACACGCCGAGCGGCGGAGTCAAAAGCCCGATATTGAGATTGAGAATTGCCACCACGCCGAAATGCAACGGGTCGATGCCCGCAAGGGTAGCCGCCGCCGAAAGCAGCGGGCCGAACAGGATGATCACCGTGGTCGGATCGATGAACATGCCAAGCACGAGCAGGATCACGTTGAACACCAGCATGGTGCCGATCAGGCCGAGATCCCAGGTGGAGATCATCTCGCCCACCATGCGCGGCACATTTTCCATGCCCATCACCCAGGAAAAGGCCGCGCCGCAGCCCACAATGATGAGAAGCTGACCGGAGAAAAGCGCCGAGCGATTGAACACGGCGGCAAGCGACGAGAGCGTCACGCTGCGATAGAGCACCAGCGAAACAATCAGCGCATAGACCGCCGCCACGCCGCCGGCTTCCGTTGGC
Organism: Nitratireductor sp. B36; assembly: GCF_020833685.1. GTDB lineage: Bacteria > Pseudomonadota > Alphaproteobacteria > Rhizobiales > Rhizobiaceae > Nitratireductor. The sequence continues at coordinate 337,858 of NZ_JACKZY010000003.1, read as the reverse complement.
GTCATGATGCCGCCCAGCATGCCGGCAAGGATGATGACCGGGATCATCAGCGGCACCAGCGCATGGCCCGTGGCCGAGACGACAGCGGCCGGGTTGCGGTCCGTCTCGATGCGCGGGAAATTGTTGATCCGCGCCTGAATGGCGACAAGGATCATCTGCGCCAGCCCGATCAGCAGACCGGGAATGAGCGTCGCCGCCATCAGCGCGCCGATGGAGACCCCTGTCATCGACCCATAGATCACCGCCACCAGAGAGGGTGGCACCATGGGGCCAATAATGGAGGACGAGGCGGTGACAGCCGCCGCATAGGCGCTTGAATAACCCTGCTTCACCATGGCGGGGATGAAGACGCGCCCCAGCGAGGCAATGTCGCCCAGCGCCACGCCGGTGATGCCGGCAAACAGGATCGATGCGCCGATATTCACCTGCGCCAGCCCGCCGCGCATCCAGCCAAACAGCACATTGGCGAAATGGATCAGCCGGTCGGTGATCTTGCCTTCATTGACGAGCTCGCCGGCCAGGATGAACAGCGGGATCGCCATCAGAACGAAGGAATCCATGCCCTGATAAAGCCGCTCCGGCACGATCGGCAGAAAAGCCCATTGGCCGGTAAAGGCCATCCACGCGATCACCGCCGCGATCATGCCCCAGGCGATTGGAAGCCCGGCAATGATCAGCCCCAGAAAGGTGATGAGAAGAACGGAAAGGGACGCGCTCATGACGGGCTGATGCGCTCCTTGAGGCGCAGAAAGGCAAAGAGCGCTGCAAAGACAAAACTCACCGGCACTGCGAGATAGGGATAGGAAAGCGGCAGGCGCAGCCCTTCGCTGGTCTGGCCGGCGGCGAACATCACCATGTCCACGCCATACCAGATGAGCACCAGAAAGACGGTCAGCGAAACAAGATCGAGCACCGCCTCAAGCACCAGACTGAGGCGCGGTGCGAGGCTTGAAAGCAGCCCCGGCACAAAGTCGATGCGGATATGGCTTGCCTCGCGCACGCCAACGGCGGCAGCCAGCAGAGCCATCCAGATCATGGCATAGCGCGCCACTTCCTCGGTGAAGATCGGCACCGAGCCGATGCCATAGCGCGCCACCACCTGAAAGGTGACAAGAAGCGTCAGGCCGGCAAGGCAGAGCGCGGCGACGACGCGCAGCGCCGTCTCCACGCCCCTGACCAGCCTTGAGCCAAACCCCATGTTCACTGGTTTGCAGCAGCCTTGACGGCGGCTTCCGCAGCGTCGATCAGATCGGGACTGTCGACATTTTCTTCAAGCCATGCCCGTGCCGGCGGCTGCATGACACTTTTGAAGGCTGAACGCGCTTCATCGTCGAGCTCGATGATCTCCACGCCCTGCTCCTTGGCAAAGGCTATGGCATTGGCCTCGATCTCGCGTGACTTCTGGCGATTGAAGGCTATGGCCTTTTCCGCCGCATCGGTGATCACCTTCTGCTTGTCCTCCGAGAGACCCGAGAAGAAGGCATCGTTTATGCCGAGCGGTCCAAAAGCATAAGTGTGGCCGGTCAGCGCCAGATGGGGCTGGACCTCGTAAAGCTTGACGAGGTTGAAGACCGAGACGGAATTGTCCTGCCCGTCGACAACGCCGGTCTTGAGCGAGGTGTAAAGCTCGCCAAAGGCAATGGGGGCGGCTGATGCGCCGAGCGCCTCCACCGGAATGGTGGCGAGCGGCCCGAGCACTCGCATTTTCAGCCCCTTCATGTCATCGGGGCTGGTGATCGCGCGGCTGGCGCTGAAATGTTTGAAACCACCCGATTCCCACCAGCCAAGAACGCGCACGCCGGTCTTCTCGCGGATGGATTCAGCAAGCTCGTCGCCGAAGGGACCATCGAACACGGCCCACGCCGTTTCCTCATCCGGGAAGAGATAGGGCATGTTGAGGATCTGCACATCGCTGTGAATGGTCGCGAAATTGCCGTCTGCCGCATCGCTCATCTGGATGACGCCGCGGCGCATCTGGGCAAGGCGTTCATTGGGCGCGCCCAGCGCACCGGCATAGACGAGATCGACCGTCATGTCGGAATTGGCTTCCACCTCGGTCTTGAAGGTCTCATACATGCCGTTGACGAAGTCGAAGCCGGGCAGATCCTGCGGCAGCGAAAGGCCGACCTTGATCTCCTGAGCTTCAGCGTTGCTGAAAACGGCAAAGCCCGCCAAGGCCAACGTCGCAATGAGCTTTTTCAAGTTTTTTCTCCCTGATTGTCGCGATCGACACTGCTCTCACCATGCGCAAGGCGTCGAGGCGCTCGAAAAACGCCGGTCGTCCGCCCGACCCATGCCAAAAAACACGCCCCGTCATCGCGGCTAAGAATTCCCCATAGTCTAATGATCATATGATCACAGAACGGGAAGCCGATCAATCATGTCTTTCAAACTTGAAATATCGCCATCCTGTCCGGCCGGTCCTCGCGCAACCCTTGTTGGCGTACGGAGCGCGAATGTGCGAAGGCAATTCCTCTTTCTTCCTCTAACCTTAGGGATATTGGAGATAGATGTGTTCGTTTTAGCCGGACTGCATCCGGACCCAGCAAGGTCTTGTAAACAAGCCTGATACGAGTGATCTCAGATCAGATCATCGGCCCATACGCAGGGCGGGCCTCCTCTGCATAACACGATGCAAAAGCCGAGGAGGAAAGAGACGCGTCAGAGCAGCTCACAGCTTGGTGGGACACCCAAATGACAGCACCTGGGGGGCGCGCAGGCGCGACCCCGCCGACACTGCACGCGTCACGAAATCACGAGAACACGATCCCGCCGTCGACATTGAGCGTCTGTCCGGTAACGAAGCCCGCGTCATCGGATGCGAAGAACGCAACAGGACCGACCACATCTTCGGGGTCGCCTATGCGGGCCATCGCCGTTTTGGATTTCCAGGCGTCGCGCACCAGAGGATCATCCAGATTCACTCGCCCCATATCGGTCAGGATGATCCCGGGACACACACAGTTCACGGTGATCCCCAGCGGCCCGACCTCCTGAGCAAGAACGCGTGAAAATCCCATCACCGCAGCCTTGGAGGCAGAGTAGTGCGCCTGTTCCGGTGCACCGTGCTTCCCGCCGATGGAGGCGATGTTGACGATACGACCATAGCCGCGGTTCTTCATTGAGGGCAGGAGCGCCTGGATCACCATGAACGCGCCTTTCGCATTCACGTCCATCACAGCGTCCCATGTCTCCTCGGGAAGGCCATCGACTTCACCGGCAATGAGGATGCCGGCATTGTTGACGATCACGTCAATCTTGCCGAAAGCTTCCAGCGCCTTCTGGGCCATGGTCTCGACTTCAATTTTGCTGCTGACATCCGCATAGAGGGGCTCCGCGCGTTGACCCAGAGCACGAATGTCTTTTGCCACCCCCTCGAGATCGCTTTCTTGCCGCTCAATATCATTGAGCGCCACATCATACCCGCGCTTTGCCAACCCTCGGGCGATCGCCGCCCCGATGCCACGGCTTGCTCCTGTGACAAGAGCCGTTCTGCCGGCAGAGCCGGGATTTTCATGAGCCGTCATGCCAAAACCTCCTTCAAAGCCGGATAGAGCGCGGCGTATTTCGCGTAAATTTCATCGTATCGAGCGACACTGTCGGCGCGAGGCTCGATCAACCTGCCCGCATGGACCATCGCTCCGATACCCTCATCGATGGTTGCGAAGTGCCCGGCCCCCACGCCGGCAAGAACCGCCGATCCTGTCGACGGCGCATCGGTCGAGGCTGGCACCCGCACCGGAATGCCGGCCGTATCCGCATGGATTTGCAGCCACAAGTCCGACCCGGTAGCGCCACCGCCCACGGTCATCTCCTCCCCGGCATACCCGGCCGAACGGAAAGCATCTAGAATGGAACGGGTCCCGAAGCCGATGCCCTCCATGATAGCGCGGAAGAGGTGGTGAATTTCATGGCCGAGCGTCAGTCCAACAATCGCACCACGTGAAAGCGGGTCGGTATGTGGCGTGCGGTTGCCCTGAAAATGATCCTGAACGATGAGCCCGTCACAACCCGGCTCGAGCGCAGCGGCCCTGCGGTTGAGGTCATCGAAATCGAGTGGGGCGCCCTTCAGGCGCGAAAGCCAGTTGATGATGGAGCCGGTGGAAGTCTGACCGCCCTCCACTATCCAGCGGTCGGGATACACAATGTCGGCGTAGCTGCCCCACACGCCGGGCGCATGTATAGGGCTTTCAGTCACCCCGAACTGAAGATGGGACGAGCCCGTGATCATGGCCAGCTGTCCAGGTTTGTGAACCCCCAGACCAATCATGCCGATGAGCGCATCCGCGCCACCCTGAACCACTTTCACATTCGCCGACAGGCCCAGCTCGTTGGCTGCAGCCGAGGTGAGCGTTCCGATCACCTCGCCCGGCGCCACCACCCGCTCGGGCCATTTCTGTTCAAGCTCCGACAGGTCCAGTGTGGCGAGCAAGCTGGAGGCCCACCCGCCCGAGCGCGACCGGTAGTGCCAGCGCAGTCCGGCATTGTCGAGGCTTGCCGCCCACGTGCCTGTAAGGCGATAGGTAAGAAAGTCCTGATACTCGCAGATCCTGTGGGCATCCGCAAAGGTCTGCGGTTCGTTTCGTTTCAACCACAAGGCTTTCGGGATCATCCACTCTGCGGAGACCGGACCTTGCCCAGCTCCGTTCAAAAGCAGGGCTTCATCGCCCGTGGCCAGCACGTCCTGAGCCTCCTGATGCGCGCGCACATCCATCCACATGATGGCTGGGCGCAAGGCTCGGCCGTTTTCATCGAGAGCGACAACGGTACAGCAGGTGGTGGCGTAGCAAATGGCCTCGATCCCACTTGGGTCGACGCCTGCCTCGCGGATAGCTTCGCGTGCGGCACGAACGAAATTCGCCCACCAATCCTCCGGATTTTGCTCCACCCGTCCGGGCTTGAAATCGGTCTGGTAAGGAACTGCACTGGTTCCAAGGCAGTTTCCCTTCAGATCGTAGACACGCGCTCGTATGCTCTCGGTCCCGCCGTCTGCCGTCAGGAAATAAGCCACGCACTCCTCCTCCCAGTTGCCCCGCCTCAATGAACCTTCAGCTCGATCAGGCAGCTAAATCTTGTTCGTTCGGAAACTCCGAAAGCAATCTTCGCTTGGACGAACTGTCCCCCACGCGGCTCTAAAGCTCCCTGAACGCCTCCATCGCCCTGCCGGCATACATGACAGCAGGACCACCGCCCATTTCGACCGCCACCTCCAGCGCCTCGACAAGAGCCGCTTCCTCCGCGCCATGACGCTTCGCAGCATCCACATGATAGAGAATGCAGTCCTCGCAGCCACTGGCCACGGCAATGGCTGTCGCCAGCAATTCACGGTCTGAAGCGGAGAAATGACCTTGCCTGGTCGCCACAGCGGAAATGGAAGCGAAACCTTTCATCAGCTCCGGTGCAGATTTTGCAAATCCCCCCATCCGCGCTCTTGCAGCCTTCAACTTCGAACGGACATCCACCTCAGTCATCGGGCACCCCCTTTTTGATGATCGCCACCGCCTCGGCTGGTGCATCCCAGTGGGGCATGTGACCAGCACCTGGAAAAACATGCAGTGCGATGGCCGGCGAGACATCCAGAGTGTCGCGCCAGTTCAGAATTCGATCCTCCGTACCCACAAGGATACGCACCGGGATTTGATTGGCGAGCGATGCAAGGGCGCTTCGCACATTGACCAACTGTCTGCCCTCGCGGCAAATATCGTCTGCCAAGCGTAGCAAACGGCCACGCGAGAGGGCGGCGTGGATCTGCGTTACCAGAGCCGGCGAAAATGCATCGGCGCGGTTTGAGAGCCTTCGCAGCAAATGACCCACCGCGCCCACACTGTCGGCGCGAGCCATACCGGAAACAAACTCAGCATCGATATGCAATCCGAGACCGGCCGGTGCGATGAGGGTGAGCGAGGAGACACCGCCCTTACGGTGGGCCGCAGCGATTGCGGCGGCCGCCCCGAGTGAATGGCCGACCAATGCGACCGGACGGGACGGGTTCAGCTCACCGCACAATGCGTCGACAAGATCATCGAACGACTGAGCCTCCGCCTCCGTTTCTCCGTGGGAAGGAAGATCAATCGCTCGCACTGAAAGCTGCGCCCGCCCCAGCGCCCTGCCCAGCTGATCGAAGGTCTGGCGATCCCCCGCAAAACCGTGAACGAGGAGCACGGGCGAGCCGGTCTCGGAACCCCAGCTTTCCGCTGCAAGTGCGGAGACAACCGAGCCGGCGATGGAACGCTCGACGTCAGAGAGCTCCACACGCCCTCTGCGCCCTGTTCCGGGAACCGTCTCTATGCTGACCCCCGCACGGTTCGCCGCACGGCGGGCCAGGGGCGTGGCGCGTACGCGCCCCTCCTGGCCGGACGAAGTCATTGGAGGCTTGGCATGCTTGTGTGCATCCGTAGCCTCTTCAATGCCGGCATCTTCCGGCTCATCGCTGGCGGCAGACTGATCCTCCTGCCCACCCGAAACCCAATCCTCGCCTCCCATCAGGTCGATCTCGGCAATCGGGTCACCCACCTGAACAAGATCTCCCTGGGTGACCAGTGTGCGAACCAACCGTCCGGACCCGAGCGCGGGATATTCGACAGCAGTCTTGTCAGTTTCGAACTCCACCAGAGGCGTCCCGCGCTCGAAGGCCTGCCCTTCGGGCACAAGCCATTCAGAGACGGTACCTTCTTCCATCGTCTCGCCCAGGCGAGGCATTGTGAGCATGACGGTGCTCATGCTGCAGTCCTCAAACCCACAAGCTTTTCACCCGCCGTCTGGATAAAGGCTGCAGTGGGCACAGAGTTCTTTTCGAGCTCGACGGAAACCGAAATCGGAATATCTTCGCCACAGACGCGGATCACCGGCTCGGCCAGGAAATCGAAACATTCCTCGTGAATACGGGCCGAGAGTTCCGCCCCAACGCCAGCGGTCATCACACCCTCGGAGACAACCATCACCCGGCCCACACGCTCAACATGTGTCCGCACGGTATCGAAATCGAGCGGATTCAGGGAGCGGAGATCGATCACCGTCGCTTGCACGCCTTTCCGGGCCATTGCCTCTGCGGCTGCGAGCACATGGTGGAGTTGGCGGGAATAGGTCACGATCACCAGATCGTCTCCCGTTCGGTGAACCCGGGCTTTCCCCCACTCCGGCGCAGGCGCGGCCAGATCCACATCTTCCTTCATCGTGTAGAGCGCCTTGTGCTCAATGAAGACGACCGGGTCCGGTTGCTTCAGCGACTGCCGCAGAAGATGATAGGCATCCGAGACGGTTGCTGGCATGACGAGCCGAAGACCGGGCGTATGCATCACATAGGCTTCGAGCGATTGGGAATGCTGGGCACCGGCCGAACGGCCTGTTCCGCCCTGGGTCCGCAGCACCATGGGCACACCCACTTGACCACCGAACATATAGCGGATTTTCGCTGCCTGATTTCCCAGCTGATCCATCGTCATCCCGATGAAGTCCACATACATGAGTTCAGCAACAGGTCTCAGGCCGGACATGGCGGCACCCACTGCAGCGCCAACGATCGCCGGTTCGGAAATCGGCGTGTCGATCAAGCGGTCGGGACCGAACTCCTCGTACAGGCCTTTGGTAACACCGTAGGCGCCACCGTAGCGACCCACCTCTTCACCGATCACCATCACGGTATCGTCCTCGGCCATAGCATCGCGCAGAGCCTGTTTGAGCGCGTCTCTATAGGTCATCTCTGCCATAGTCTCAGTCCCCTGCCAGAATGCGGTCGATGCGGGCAGCCACGGATTCCGGCTCCGGCTCACCAGGCGCATAGACGTCGCGGAACATCGTCTGAAGTGCCGGCTCACGCGCGGCGACCGTGAAGTCGATGGTCGCGTCCATTTCCTGCGCGATCTCGGCGTCGAGGGCATCGAGGTCAGCCTCGCTACTCTCTCCGCTTTCAACCAGAGCTTTGCGAGCAAACCCAACCGGGTCTTTTGCGCGTCCCTGTTCTTCATCCTCAGGCGTACGGTAGGGGCTCTTGTCCATGCGGGCATGACCAAAGAAGCGGTAGCATTCGACCGCAAGAAAACCGGGTGTGCCTCCCCGGGCACCGTCGATAATCCGGCCCGCCGCCGCACGCACGTCGCGTACATCCAGCCCGTCAACGGTTTCCGAATTCAGCCCAAACGCCAGTCCGCGTTCATGAAGCGCACGGCCTTTTGTTGCCTGCTCGATGCGTGTCCCCATACCGTACTGGTTGTTGATGCAGACGAAAATGACCGGCAGGTCCCACAGCGCAGCCATGTTCATACTCTCGTAGAGAATGCCCTGCTGCATCGCGCCATCACCGAAGAACGCGATGGAAACCGCACCCCTGCCCTCGCGCTTTGATGCTAGACCGGCACCGACAACAGCAGGGATGCCACCGCCCACAATGGCGTTGGCGCCAAGGTGTCCAAGCCCCATGTCGGCAATGTGCATGGAGCCGCCCTTCCCGCGGCAATAGCCCTCTTCCTTGCCGCCGATCTCTGCCATCATGCGGTTGGGATCTGCACCCCGGGCAAGGAATATGCCATGGCCCCGGTGGTGAGTGGTGAATGTGTCTCCATCCCTCATCAGAGAGGCGACGCCCACCGCCGCCGACTCTTCGCCGATGGACAAATGCAGCATGGAGCCTGCCGATTGCCCGCGAACGAAAAGCTCGCCAACCCGCTCCTCGAATGTGCGCACCCGGCGCATCTGCCGGTAGAGCGCAAGAAGCTCGGTGTTCGAGCGCGGCACTTTTTCCGCAACTGCCGTGTCGATGGGTGCAGTCATATTGCCTTCCTTACAGGAGATTGAGTTTGGTGGTGCGCGATACGATGGCGACCGCGACGAGAATGATCACACCCTTCACGATGTTCTGGATGTAAGTGTCCATTCCAATGAGGTTCAGGCCATTGTTGATCACGCCGATGAAGAGCGCGCCGCAGAGTGTTCCAAGCACCGTGGCAGTGCCGGGTCGAAACATGGTCATGCCGATGAATACGGTGGCGAGCCCATCAAGCAGATAGCGTTCGCCTGCATTAGGTTGCCCAGACCCCAGCCTCGCGGCCAGCAAAGCGCCGGCAATAACCGCGAAGACGGAGACCAGCACCAGCGCCGCCATCCGGTAGAGCGTGATATGCACACCCGAAAGCTCTGCTGCCTTCTGGTTCCCGCCAACAGCGTAGACATAGCGGCCGAACACCGTTCGCTCCATGACGAACCAGGCAATCGCCACGGCGATGACCATGAAATACGCCAGGTTCGGTATTCCGAAGATCCGCCCCTGGCCAAGCATGAGATAAGCGTCAGGCAGACCGCCATATATTGCGCGCCCCCCGGTCATCAGAAAGTTCACGCCGAAGAGGATGGATCCCACAGCCAGAGTGGCGATGAGCGATGGGATACCGATTTTCGTGACAAGCAGTCCGTTGACGAGACCAACCCCGATGCCCGCTGCCAACCCGGCGCCGAGAGCGACGGCAAGTGGATATCCCATGGTGAGAAGCAGCGGCACCAAGATGCCCGAAAGGCCCACCGTATAGCCCACTGAAAGGTCGATTTCCCTAGCCGCGAAGCCGAAGGTCAGCCCGGAACCGACAATCGTCAGGATGGCGATTTGCTGTAGAATGTTTGTCAGGTTGAACGGCGTCAGAAAGCGATCAACGAAGAGGGAGAACCCGAGGAACATGAGAATCAGAACCCCGAGCGTCGAATAACGCTGGATGAAGTCTGAGCGGACAGATTTGCTTTCGGCGGCAGCAGATGCCTTACCGAGGGAGCCGGCTTGCGGTGTCATGCGGCATCTCCAGTGATGGCTTGGATGAAACGGCTTTCGGAGAATTCGGCGGCCGGTATGTCATCCCCTGGCCTGCCGTGAACAAAGGGGACGGCGCGATGGCACAGTTCCGCAACCTCGCCCAGATCCGACGAGGCGATGAGGATTGCCGCCCCACGCTCTGCAAGCCGGCGCAGATGAGCATAGATTTCCATCTTCGCCCCGATATCGACGCCTTCGGTCGGTTCAACGAAAATCAGGACGCTGTACTTGTCGTCGGCACCATACAGCCATTTGCCTATGGAGACTTTCTGCTTGTTTCCGCCCGAGAGATTACGGATCAGCTGGCGCTGACTCGGTGTCTTGACGTTCAGAAGTTCGATGATTCGAGCCGCTTCTTGGCTTTCCCTGCGGCGGCTCAACACACCACCCCGCGCAGCAAACTGCGAGTGAACCATGGTCAGGTTCTCAACGACGCTCCCCTCGCCGGCGAGTGCGTTCTCCATGCGCTGGTCCGGAACCAATGCTACGCCGGCTCTTTGCATGGCGCGGATTCCCCCAGCGCGGACCTCGCTGCCGTTAACGGAAATCGTCCCGCGCAATTTACCCTGACGCGTGTAGAGCGAGCGCGCAAAGCCGAAATGTCCGGCCCCTGTCAGCCCGATCAACCCGACAATTTCGCCCCGCCGCAGCACGAAACGATCTATTTCGACTGCTCCGGTCTTCCAGTCTTCAACGGACAAGACCACTGGTCCTGCCACCGCCGGCGATGGCCGAACATCGCGCGTGCGGGTTTCGGGCATATCCGAACAGGCGTCCTGTTCCCGCCTCAGCATGAGATTTGTGAGATCGGCTTCTGTGGCGTTCCCCTTGTCCAGTGTCCCGACATGCCGGCCGTCGCGCAAGACGGTGATCCGATCGCAAAGCGCCACGACCTCAGTCAGGAAATGGGAGATCAACACGACACCCACACCCTTTGAAGGCAGGGACTGGATGATGTCCCAGAGCCGCCTCTTCTCCCGCGCTTCCAATGTCGCCGTGGGCTCATCGAGAATGAGAAGCCGAATGTCCCCCCTGAGCGCCCGCACGATCTCGATGACTTTCTGATCGGCCATCGCAAGGTCCTTGACCGGCCGGTGAAGATCCATCTCCAAGCCTGGAAACCATGTCGACATCAGGCGTTCGGCCTCACTTCGCAGCGTGCGCCGGCGCACGATACCGAGAGGACGGCGCGGTTCTGCTCCGAGCATGATGTTTTCCGCACCGGTCAGCGAGGGTACGAGGCTCCCCTCCTGGCTCACATGCGCAATGCCATGGCCAAGCGCGACGCGCGGGCTGGAAAGGACCACCGCGCTGTCATTCACGGTGATGGATCCCCCCGTGGGCTGGAGTGAACCACCGAGAATGTTGACGAATGTACTTTTCCCGGCACCGTTCTCGCCGACAAGACCGTGCACTTCGTCATAGCGGAATGTCACATCGACGCGATCCAGTGCTCGCGTGCCCGGAAATTCCATGAGGATATCGGCAAGATGCACCGACATGCACGGTCTCCTGTCGAGATTGGTGAAATGGGACAGCGCGGGACGGGCCGCCAGATGCGCCCCGTCCGCAAGCTCGTTTGACTACATAAAGTCCTTGCAGTTCTGCTTCGTCACGAGAGGCGCGTCCATGTAGACGATGTCGCTCGGAATCACCTCGTCGCGCGCCTTGCCGTCCACCACGATGGATTTGATCCACTCGCCGACCTGTGCCCCCATGCCCTCAAAGGGCTGGCTCACAGTTGCAATCATCATGCTGTCCGGCTTGCAGACCTCGGCAACGGCCTGAGGGTGTCCGTCGATGCCGATGACTTTCACATCGGTCAGCCCCGCAGCTTTCATGACGTTGATGGTCGCTTGCGCCGGTTCATCCCAGGGCGCCCAGACAGCGTCAATCTCGTCACCGAAGCGCGCCACATAGTCCTGCATCGAAGACGTCGTGTCCTCGAAGAAGGCCGTGTAATCGATATTGTGCTCGGCCAGCACTTTCACATTGCCGTATTCCTGAAGGACCTTCTCCATGACGTCGCCGCGCTTGCGTGTTCCATGGTGCTCGGCCATGCGGAAGAAGACGAGATTGCCCTCGCCGCCAATCTGATCGAGAAGATACGGAGAGACATCGGCCGACATCGCCCAATTGTTGGTGGTGACATCCACCTGAATGCCTTCAACGAAACCACTATCGACTGAGAAAACCGGAATTCCAGCCTCGATGGCCACGTCGATAGCTGCCTTGGATGCGCGCAAGTCCGACATCGTAATGATGATCGCGTCCACACCGCGCGAAACAGCATCCTGAAGATTCGACGCGGTGGCCTCGCCCGAGCCCTGGCTGTCGAGGAAACTGACATTCCAGGAATTTCCGCTCTCACCCAGCCATTCCTCGAACCCCGCCTTGACCCGCTGCTCGGACTGAGCGGCAGCATTTGAATGAACCCACGCGATTTCCAGCGCATCCTGCGTGAAGCCGACGGCAGTGGTGGCTGCGATTACAGCGCCTGCGGCCACGCAGCGTCCCAGGCTCTTTGCAAACTTGTTCATGATTTCCTCCCTGAACTGAAGATGCCCACGGCCCTCCCGATGGCATCCACAAGCCAAACGTGACGCGGCTTGATACATTTGTCAAGCATCGATACATTTGTAATTCGATGCCGATATTCGATTGTCAGTCCAAGCGCCACCGTTTAGGAGATCATCATGATCGAGAGTGACGACCACGAACTGATGAGCCGTGCGGCATGGATCTACTATGTTGGGGGGCTCAATCAGGAAGAGACCGCAAACCGCCTGGGCACCACCAGAGCGCGCGTGAACAAGCTGCTGCAAAGCGCCAAGGATGCCGGCATCGTGTCGATCTCGATCGATTCACGGAGCAACGGTCTCCTGGAGGTGGAGGACGAGCTGCGCCAACGCTTCAATCTCGAACGGTGCATCTGCTCCCCCGCTCTGGGCCTCGGCAGAGACGTTCAATTACCAGGTGCTCTTTCCGAATACCCACGTCGCGCCGTTGGATCGCTGGCGGCGACGCTGGTGAGAGAACTGATCACACGCAAGGGTGACGCCGTGATCGGCACGGGCTGGGGCCGCACCCTTGACCACATCACGCGCAACATGGCCGGCGTCAGCGCACCCGGAGCGCGCTTTGTCAGTCTTATGGGCTCACTCACCGCCAACAGCGCCTTCAATCCATTTGAAGTGGTGCAGGCACTGGCAAGGGCGACCGGCGCCGAAGGCTATTTCCTGCCGGTGCCGTTCATTGCCAACACTCCGGAGGACCGCGATATACTGTTGTCGCAGACCACCGTGCGCTCCGTTCTCGAAATGGCCAGGCAGCCGGATATGGCCATCATCTCTGTCGGCGAACTCACGGAGCACTCCTTGCTTCGTCGTTCAGGCATGATCTCGCAAGTCGAGCTCAACGAGCTTCACGAGGCAGGCGCGATTGGTGATACGAACGGAATTTTCTTTGACGCCCACGGGGCGCCTGTCCAGCATGTGCTTAACCAGCGGACCCTGGCAGTGGGTTTTGAGGCGCTGCGCGCTACCCATACAGTCCTGCTGTCCGGCGGCATCGAAAAAGCGGAAGCCACCTGCGCCTTGCTTGAAAGCGGCATTATCAAAACACTTGTCGTGGATGGCGATACGGCGCGCGCCATTCACGAGATCGCCGGCTGCAAGAATTAAGACCCGCAGCACCCCGATTTCCTGTGCCAAGCGGCTCACCGGATGGTCGGAAAAGGCGAAAAGGCCAATGCCTTCTAAAAATCAATGGGCAAGGAAACTCAACCGGCGGGTGGTTGGTGGAGCTGAGGGGAATCGAACCCCTGACCTCGTCATTGCGAACGACGCGCTCTCCCATCTGAGCTACAGCCCCATTCGCCGGTGACCCGCATTTATGTCCGCTAAAGGCAGGCTGTCAAGAATCCAGATCACCTGCTTCAATCTCTCCGTAGACGCAAACATCCGCCCCCAATTTCCCGCCCCGATCCGGCAAATGACCGCGTCAGACTTGCCGCATCCATCGGCAATGGCTACATGTCGCAAAATTCGCGGCTGAGGAAGCGAAGGTTGTTATCGCCGCCGCTTCCCGACCGCCGCGCTTAACACCGCCCAGGAGACCGGCATGCTCGCGCTTATCCAGACCATCATCATGGCGCTCGACATTTATTGGTGGCTGATTATCGGGTCAGCTGTTTTTTCCTGGCTTTACGCGTTCAACGTGGTCAATCCCCGCAACCAGTTTGTGGGTTCGGTCGGCAATTTTCTCTTTCGCGTCACGGAGCCTGCGCTACGACCGATACGGAATCTTTTGCCCGATCTCGGCGGCATCGACATCTCGCCGATCATCCTGCTGCTGATATTGTTCTTCGTTCGACAGTTCATACTGACGACCATCGCTCCCGCTCTTTTGTGAAGCATGGTCGAGGTACCGGCCTTCTGTCGGTTATCTGACCAAGGGCTGACGCTTCTCGTGCGCCTGACGCCAAGATCCGCGCGCGACGCGATCGAAGGCCCTGGCGAGACCGCGGACGGCCGTTGTCATCTGAAAGCGCGCGTGCGTGCCGTTCCAGAGAATGGCAAAGCCAACGCCGCACTGGAGAAGCTGCTCGCCAAAGAGTGCGAGGTTCCCCCAACCTCGGTTTCGGTTACCGGTGGAGCCACGGCGCGGCTCAAGACAGTGGAAATCCAGGGAATGCCCGAGGAGCTCCTCGCGCGCATTGGGGCGGTCGTCACACGCCGATAGGCGTTGTCATGAAATGCGTCTATGCTCACTTCCCTTAAGGAAGGAGCATGGCTTATGCGACTGGCAATAGCGGGAATTCTGGTAGCAGCGCTTGGGGGCCTGGCACAAGCCAGCGAGATCGAGAGCGCCTACACCGAAATAAACACACAAGAGAATTGCGCGGCATTTGCCGCCCCTGCAGCCGATGATCCAGGTGAATGGATGAATTTCGTCTGCGAGGGTTGGCGTGGCTACCCGGTGCTCATTTACTATGGTGATGCGCGGGAATCGATCTTTTACGGCTTCCCGCCAGATGGGGATCTCGCGCCAGAATGGGAAAGCTTTGCCGGCTTCAATTCCACGGGATCGACCATAGAATGGCGCATTATGAGCGATGGTGACCGCAAGTGGCCCTTCGCAACGATCCACCGATGGTTCATTGACGATGGCGAGGGTGTAGGCGACAAGATCGAAGTACTTGCCGTAGAAAAGGTCGGGCAGGTTTTCGGGCGGGAAGGCTGCGTCATCGGATATGTTGTCGCCACCGGCAACGAAAATGCCAATGAAAAAGCCCGCCGCATCGCCGATGGGCAGGCTTTCGATTTCGCGTGTGGCGCGGATCAGCCGGTGATCGACGCCGGCGATGTGCCGCTGCCCATGACGACAGGCAGCGATGGCGGCGGTTGAGCGCCGCCCCTCTTACTTGCTCGCCTTGGCCCGCTCGACGGCCTCGACGATCAGCTTTCGGGCCGCCGCTGCATCCATCCAGTCGCCGATCTTCACCCACTTGCCGGGCTCCAGATCCTTGTAGTGCTCAAAGAAGTGCTGGATCTGCTGGAGCGTGATTTCCGGCAGGTCTGTGTAGTTCGTCACGTTTTCATAGCGGCGTGTCAGGTGCGGCGATGGTACGGCAATGATCTTCTCGTCCTGGCCGGAATTGTCTTCCATTATGAGCACGCCGATCGGCCGGACGTTGATAACGCAGCCGGGGATGAGCTGGCGTGTGTTGCAGACCAACACATCAATTGGATCGCCATCGTCGGACAGTGTGTGGGGCACGAAGCCGTAATTGCCCGGATAGGTCATCGGCGTGTACAGGAACCGGTCAACGACCAGCGTCCCGGAGTTCTTGTCCATCTCGTATTTGATCGGCTGACCGCCGACCGGCACTTCGATGATGACGTTCACGTCTTCTGGCGGATTGTCACCGGTGGAGATGGCGTCTATGCGCATGGGAAAAGCAACCTCTGTTCTGACAGTTATGGCTGCCGGATACCGGCATGACGACGGTGGAGTCAGCCAGACGGAGCAGCCCGGAAACGGATGGCTGCCGCTTTATCGCGTCATAAGCCGCATGGCAATGCAGCGAATGGTGCAGTGCGAAAGTTTTGCC
Source organism: Nitratireductor sp. B36 (assembly GCF_020833685.1). Lineage (GTDB taxonomy): Bacteria > Pseudomonadota > Alphaproteobacteria > Rhizobiales > Rhizobiaceae > Nitratireductor. Next base: position 321,950 of record NZ_JACKZY010000003.1, on the reverse strand, counting down.
GCTCAGCTTGGCTATATGAATGCGTTGAAAACGCGAGGCCAGGCCTTAATCCCAGACAAAAGCCAGCTTGCGGAGCGCACGGTGCTCAAACACTTCTACACCCTCTGCGATATCTCGTCCGCCAGCACCCGAATAAAATGCGAGAGCCGGTTCATTGTCCTCGAGCGCCCAGACGACAAGCCCTTTAAGGCCATGGGCTTCCAGCATATCGCGCGCTGCCTGGAAGAGCCGGCGACCAAGCCCGACACCCTGATATTCAGGCCGGAGGTAGAGCTCGTAGATCTCGCCTTCCTGACTGAGTTCTCGAGCACGGTTCCGCCCGAGCGTTGCATAGCCAGCAATCTCGCCACCTATCTCGATCACCAGAACGGTAGCGGAGCGGCGTATCGCGTTGGCCCACCAGCGCGGCCCGCGACGGCCAATCATCCGTCCAAGAGCCTGATAGGGGATAATGCCGGTGTATGCGCCGCGCCACGCGCTGTCATGGACCTCGGCGATAGCCTCGGCGTCGTACGGCTCTGCTCGTCTGATATCGATCGTCAGCGTGTTCATGGTTTCTTAACCATAGCTGCGTCGGGTCGACATGCGCAAGCATTAGAGCACGCATCTTTGCAGTCACACACAAATCGCCGAAAAGCTCTCAGATTTCGGTCAAACGGTCCGCGATTTCATTGGAATTACGTCGTCCGGCGGGAAAATGCCGAGAAAGCACCTCGCCTGTATATGCTACCGTTTCCACGAAACCATCAGCCAGGGTCCCGCGCCGCGCGTGCTCCAGCATCAGCGCAACGCCCTCGTTCCAGACTGTCTGCTCAACGCGGGCATCGATCTCGGAATCGGCCACGATTTCCACATAGCGTTCCGCCAACGAAACGAAAATGAGAACACCGGTCCGACCTTCGGTAACGTGAATGTTGTGGGCAAGGAACTGGTTTTGCGCGTTTGCGTGCGCGCGTCTGTATTTCAGCGCTTTTGGCACCAGCGCCACACGCAGTCCCTCGAACGCTGTCACCAATCCTGCAGCGGCGCCGAAAGCAGCAAGCTGAGCCACCGCAAAAATCATCGTATCGATGGATATCCACCAGTAGCTGAGCGCAAAGGCGAGGAACGGCCCCAAAATGAGGATGGCAAGCGCCACAATCAGGCAGGCAGGATAGAGATAGGCATCACTCGAACGCGCGAGCACGCAATATATCTCACCCGATGTCTTCTTCTCGGCTTCGCTGATTGCCCGGGCGATGCGCGCATGTTCGGCCTCGGAAAGCCGTTTGATGTGTCGTGTCATTTCTACCAGCTCCCCGATGCACCGCCGCCGCCCGATGAGCCACCACCGCCGGAAAAGCCCCCACCGCCACCGCCGGAAGACCAGCCACCCGATGACCGTCCACCGGATGAACCGCCACGCGACTTGGTGTAATCCACCGTCATGCCGAGCCATTTGTAACGTCCAGGACCGATCTTGCGGCCGAAAATCGGCGGCAGGAACGCCATCGCGATACCACCAAAAAAGAACGTGGCCCAGACGAGGAAGAACAGTATGACCGGCCAGCCAGACCCCTTGTCACTCTGTTGGCTGCGCTTCGCGCGCGCTTCCAGTTCGGCTGCATTGCCTTCCAGAACCATGATGATGTCATCGACCGCACCACTGATGCCTGTCGAAAAATCGCCGGCACGAAAGGCAGGCACCATGGTGTTTTCGATAATGAGTTTTGAATGCAGGTCTGTGAGCGTTCCCTCAAGACCGTAACCCACCTCTATGCGCATCTTGCGATCATCAAGCGCAACGAGGAGCAGGACGCCATTGTCTTCGCCTGCCTGCCCCAGTCCCCAGGCGCGAAACAGCCGGTTGGCAAACGGTTCCAGCGCCTCTCCATCCAGACTACGAATCGTGGCAACCACGATCTGATCTGAAGATCTGGCCTCGAAAGCTTCAAGCCTCGAATTGAGGGCCGCTTCGCTGGCTGCATCAATGATCCCTGCATTGTCGACCACCCGTCCGGTGAGACGAGGCAATTCGGCAGCAGCGACTGCGGATGCCGCCGCAATCCAGATAAATCCCGCAACCAACGCAAGCCAGATACTGCGGTGACCAAACGTGGTCAGAGCCCGCGAAACAGCCTCCCCCATGGATCAGTCTCCGTCAGCCGCCGCTGCTTGTGCCGAAATTCACAGACGGCACATCCATCTTCTCTTCTGAGATTGTGAAGGTCTCATAAGGTTCATTGCCGGTGAACCAGAACATGGCCCAAAGCATGGAGGGCAGCGTTTTCAAGGAGGTGTTGTAGAGCCGGACCGCCTCGATATAGTCACGCCGCGCCACGGCGATACGGTTTTCCGTACCCTCGAGTTGTGCCTGCAGAGCAAGAAAGTTCTGGCTCGATTTCAGATCCGGATAATTTTCAACCACGGCAAGAAGGCGGGACAGCGCGCCGGAGAGACCGGCCTGGCTTTCCTGAAATGCCTTGAAGGCCTCTGGGTCGGTCAGCATATCCGGCGAAATCTGAACCTGGGTCGCTTTCGCGCGGGCTTCGACAACGCCTTCAAGCACCTCGCGCTCCTGAGCGGCATAACCCTTCACGGTCTCGACGAGATTGGGGATCAGGTCGGCGCGACGTTGATACTGGTTCAGCACTTCGCTCCAGGCGGCTTTCGCCTGCTCTTCGCGAGTCGGGATCGTATTAAAGCCGCAAGCCGACAACAGCGGCAGCATCAGGCAAAGCGCCAGTAGGGAAAAAAGGCCGCGTACGGGCATGGCGGCGAGCGGCTTGGCAATCGGCATGAAGGGACACCTCCGGAAAATTGGCTCTCTCGACATTAGAACATGGTCCACTGATAGGAAACCAATTCCGAACAATGGATGCATGATGTACGGTCAGGCTTGAACAACGGCAACGGGTTTTTCGTACAGTGTCAACACAGAAGCGCAAGGAACAGGCCGAAGCGGAATCGCGGCGGATCCTCGACCGGGTCAGCCGTGAGAGCGAAGGCAGCTCCATGATGACCCGCGCGCGCGATCACATTTCGGCCAGGGACGCGGAGCAGAACGATCCGATTGAACTATGGGGAACACGGATCGGCAGAGCCATCGCGGTGACCACCCTGACCGCCCTCATCCTTTGGATTCTCCTTTACGTTTTCGGCATCATCGGCGGGTGAATGACAACATGACCAGAGAAGAAAACCGGCGCGGAACCCGCGCTGTCATTGTCATATCCAGCCATGTGGCCCGAGGCAGTGTTGGAAACCGCGCCGCCGTTTTCACGTTGGAGGCGCTCGGTTTTCCGGTATGGGCAGTGCCTACGGTAATCCTTCCGTGGCACCCGGGCCATGGCCCTGCCACGCGCATTGTGCCCGAACCCGACCAGTTCGCGCGTTTCGTAAGCGACCTTCAACATGCGCCATGGCTGGGCGAAGTCTCAGCGGTTCTCTCCGGCTATCTGGGCGACCCCGAACAGGCAAATGCGATAGCCGGCCTGGTGGAAACCCTGAAAAGCCGCAATCCAGAAGCGCGCTATGTCTGTGATCCGGTGCTTGGAGATCGAGGCGGCCTGTATGTGCCTGAGCCGACGGCTGCGGCCATCCGCGACAAGCTGCTGCCTCTGGCCGATATCACAACGCCAAATCGATATGAGCTGGCTTGGCTCACGGGCGTCGATACTGACGGCACCGATTCTGCGATCCGTGCCGCGCGAAAGGCAGCCCCTGCCGAGGTGCTGGTAACCTCCGCCCCTGCAAGCAGCCCCGACCGCCTGGCAAATCTGCTGGTGGGCAGAAGGGAAGTGCTGCGCGCGGCTCACGACAGCATTCCCAAAGCTCCGAACGGAACCGGCGATCTCACCGCGGCGCTCTATCTTGCCCGGCTGCTTGCCGGCGAGTCGGAGGAGGAAGCGCTCGCCAAGACCACCGGTTCCGTGGTCGCAATCCTCAACAGGGCGACCGAACGTGGGTCGGATGAGCTGATGCTGGAAACCGACCGGCAGATTCTGACGCGGCCGCAAATGATGATCGAGATCGAGCGTGTCGCTGGCTCCGTTTCCGCTCAAGGTTGAAGCCACCAAAGTTTCCGGGGGCAGGTTGAACAGACTGCACACTGATGAGGCTTTCAGGAACAATGCACAGCGGTGTTGCAGGTGGATCAAACCGGATTGCACGCCACGCATTTTCTCGCTATTCGAAAGCTCATGACGCACCTTCCTGAACGCCTTATCTCCGGCTACCGCAATTTCATGGCGGGCCGATACAGCTCCGAGAGTGAGCGCTACCGCAAACTGGCCAACGAAGGCCAGTCACCGCAAACCATGGTTATCGCATGCTGCGATTCACGCGCGGCACCGGAAACCATCTTCGACTGCGGCCCGGGTGAGCTTTTCGTCGTGCGCAATGTGGCCAATCTTGTGCCGCCTTACGAGCCTGACGATCACCATCACGGCACCTCAGCCGCGCTCGAGTTTGCTGTGCAAAGCCTGAAGGTGAAGCATATTGTCGTGATGGGGCATGGCCGCTGCGGCGGTATCGGAGCCGCACTCAATCCCTCGGCAGAGCCACTTTCTCCGGGCGATTTCATCGGAAAATGGATGGGGCTCGTCGCACCGGCAGCCGAAGCTGTGGCCGGCAACGAGCTGATGACCCAGTCTGAGCGTCAGACCGCACTTGAGCGCATTTCAATCCGCTATCAGCTTCAGAACCTGCGCAGCTTCCCCTGCGTGAAGATACTGGAAGACAAGGGAAAGCTCTCCCTTCACGGCGCCTGGTTCGATATTTCAAGCGGCGAGTTGTGGGTGATGAATCCCCAGACCGGCGATTTTGAGCGGCCGCAGCTTGATTGACGGCTCTTGTTAGACCGGACCCGGCGGGCTTGGCCGTAGCGCCGTTGCCAATGCCGGTTCCGGCAGCCTGTTCCAGATCAGCCACGAAATAATTGCCACGCTTCCGAGCGTCGGGATGATCAGCACCATGGCCAGCACCGGATCGCCAATCAGGGCGGCGATGCTGCCTCCGGCGAGCCCGGTGCCCATCTGCAAAAATCCCGTGAGCGAAGAAGCTGAACCCGCAATGCGCGGAAAAGGCGCGAGCCCGGCCGTCATCATCGCGGGCATCACAAATGCGATGCCGAATGCATAGATTCCAACGGGGCCCATCACCCCGATAAAGCTCGGTTCGAACTGGGTCAGGGTGATGATAAGAAGCAGGCTGCCTGCCCCGATGGCTGCAAGACCGATGGGCACGAGCTTGTAAGCTCCTAGCGACCTCATCAGAAAACGCGCCACGAGCGCGCCGGTGAAATACATGCCTGACTGCGCCAGCATGCCGATACCGAACTCGGCAGGAGTGAGACCAACCCGGCTCATCAGAATAAAAGGCAGCACCGTGGCCTGGGTATAGAGAGCGCCAACCGCGCCTGCGATGACCATACTTGAAAGCATGAAATAGGCGTTGCCAAGCAAAAGACCGTAGGAATGGATCAAGGCTTTCGGACTGATCCGCGACAGATCACGTTCGACCGTTTCCCGCATGCAGAAATGGATCACGAGAGAAATCACAACGCCTGCTACAAGCATCAGCCCAAAGATCGCATGCCACCCCGCAAGCTGCATGGTCAGCCCGCCGAGGGTGGGCGCGAAGGCCGGCCCTATCGCAAGGATGATGCCGATCAGGTTCATGATGCGAGCAGAGCTCTCATGGGTGAAGAGATCGCGTACGACCGCGCGCGATACCGCGACGCCGACGGCCGCGCCAAAACCCTGCAAGAATCGGGCGGCGATAAGCATCTCTATGTTGGGTGACATCAGTGCGGCAAAGCTTGCCACCACGTAAATGCCGATAAAGCCGAAGGTGACTGGTTTGCGCCCCAGCCCGTCCGAAAGCGGGCCGCAAAAGAGTTGCGCCAATGCAAAGCCGGCAAAGTAAAGCGATATGGTCATCTTGACCGCGGCTTCCGTTGTGCCGAACGCTTCGACGATCTGAGGCATGGCAGGCGTAAAAAGCGCCATTGAGACCGGTCCGAGCGCCACGAGCATCGCCCCGATGATGCTGACACGCCGCTCGCTCATCAGTGGCGATGCGACAACCTCACTCGATGTTTCGGCACGCAGGTTCATAAACCTGCCTCCGCGGGCTTTTCAGAAGCCATCGCCAGGTTGGCGCGAACGAGCTTTAACTGCTCAAGCAGGCTCTCCCACTCGGACTGGCTGAGCGATCCTGCCGCCTTCTTTCGCATTTCCGCAGCCATCGCACCAATCGCTTCCAGCACGCTATCGGCTGCGTCGGTGAGTTCGACCAGTTTGGCGCGTCGGTCCCTCGGGTCATTCAAACGCCGAACAAGCGCACGCGCTTCCAGCCGGTCGAGATAACCGCTCAGCGTCATGGCCTCAACACCCATGCGCTCCGCCAGAACATTCTGCCGGACGGCCCCCGCGCGCGCCGCATGGACCAGCGTTCTCGCTTCACCAGGTGTTACACCGAGACCAGCCTCCGCTATGGCACGGTCCATCGTGCTGCGGAACAAACGATGGATATCTGCGACCAGAAAGCCGAAGGAATCAGGATTGACGGAATGCGTCACAACAGGACCCTTATTATAAGGCAAGCTTAATATAAGCATTACATATAGTCATGATGAATGACCGTCAACGCCCACCATTGCACCCCTGGCGCGCAACGCTTACATCGCTAAGAGTTTTCTCTCCCAACCTCCCGGAACCGCCATGCAGAAATCCGCGCCCATTGACCTTGCAACCCACCCACTGACGAACTGGACGGGCCCGCATGGCCTCCCGGATTTCACCGCTTTTGACGACGCAGCTTTTGCCCCCGTGTTCGAGGCAGCGTTGACCGCGCACGAAACGGAAATTGCCAGGATTGCCGGCAACACCAAGGCGCCCGACATAGAGAACACGCTGACCGCATTGGAGCTTGCAGGAGATGCTCTGTCGAAGGTTTCCGCCATATTCTGGTGCCGTGCCGGGGCGCACACGAATGAGACCATCCAGGAACTGGAGCGTGAGATTTCGCCGCGCATGGCTCGGCACGTTTCTGCAATCTTCATGAACGAGATGCTCTTCTCCCGCATCGACCGGCTCTATCAGGATCGAGCGAGGCTGGGTCTCGATGCCGAAACAAGCCGCGTTCTCGAAAAGACCTGGAAGCGCTTCGTGCGTGGCGGCGCACAGCTCGACCAGACCGACAAGGAGCGCCTTGCGGCGATCAACGAGGAGCTCGCTGGCCTTGGTGCGCAATTTGGGCAAAACGTGCTCGCCGACGAAAGCGGCTGGGCGTTGTTTCTCGAGGAGAGTGATCTTGGGGGGATCTCCGATGCGGTGAAGAGCGCCATGTCAGAAGCTGCAGAGGCCCGTGGCAAAAAAGGCCTGTATGCGGCCACGCTGTCGCGCTCCATTGTCGAACCGTTTCTCGCCTCATCGGAACGGCGTGACCTACGCGAAAAGGTGTTCAAAGCCTTTGCCAAGCGAGGCGAGAATGGCGGGAAAACAGACAATACGGATGTGATCGCCAAAACCTTGAAGCTGCGCGCCAAGAAAGCGAAGTTGCTTGGATATGCATCCTACGCAGCGTTGAAACTCGATGATACCATGGCCAAGACCCCTGATGCCGTGCAGGATCTGTTGCAGCCTGTCTGGCAGAAAGCGCGCGAGAAGGCCGCAGAAGACGAGAAAGAACTGGCCCGCCTTGCCGCACAGGAAGGGCAAAACCACGCCATTGCCCCCTGGGACTGGCGCTATTACGCCGAAAAGCGGCGCGCAGAGCGGTTTGCATTCGATGAGAGCGCACTCAAACCCTATCTCGCTCTGGAGAATGTCATCGCTGCCGCATTTGACGTGGCACACCGGCTGTTCGGCCTTACCTTCGAAGAGCTGAAAGGGGTGCCTGCATGGCACGAGGATGTGTGCACATTCGCCGTGTGCAACGCTGATGGCACAAGGCGTGGTCTTTTCCTGGCCGATTATTTCAACCGGCCTTCCAAGCGCTCCGGCGCGTGGATGAGCGCTCTCCAATCCGGCTATCGCCTGGGTGAGGGAAAATCGCCGATCATCTACAATGTGATGAATTTCGCGAAGCCGCCAAAGGGCCAGACAGCCCTGCTGTCCGTGGACGAGGCGCGCACCCTGTTCCATGAATTCGGCCATGCGCTGCACGGCCTCCTGAGTGATGTGACCTGGCCGTCAATTTCCGGCACTTCCGTCTCCCGCGACTTCGTCGAGCTGCCCTCGCAGCTCTTCGAGCACTGGTTTACCGTGCCTGACGTGCTGCAGAAATTTGCAAAGCACCATGTGACCGGCGCTCCCATGCCTCAGGAATTGGTGGAGAAAATGCGCGCCGCCCGCACGTTCGATGCCGGCTTTGCCACAGTGGAGTTCACCGCATCAGCGCTGGTCGATATGGCCTTTCACAGCCAGGCTGAAGCGCCGGACGACCCACTGCGCTTTGAAGCGGAAACGCTGGAAAAGCTCGGGATGCCAGATGCCATCGTCATGCGCCACCGCACCCCGCATTTCCTGCATGTATTTGCCGGCGATGGATATTCAGCCGGCTACTACTCCTACATGTGGTCGGAAGTTCTCGATGCCGATGCCTTCCGCGCTTTCGAGGAGAAAGGCGATCCCTTCGATCCAGAAACGGCACAGAAGCTGCGTCAGCACATCTATTCTGCGGGCGGTTCAGCGGATCCTGAAGACCTCTACAAAGCCTTCCGCGGCCGCATGCCCACCCCGGAAGCGATGATGGAGAAGAAGGGGCTTGCCTGAAAGAGCTTTTGACAGTCACGGATGTGTCATGTGAGCGATAACTCACTGCAACATTGAACCACCAGATTGCCTCCCGAGAATCAACCAGATTGAGGGAGACTGTCATGAAGTCCTTTGCAGTGAGTACCCGCCGTAAATTCCTCCTTGGAACCGGCGCAACCGCACTCGCCACCGCCGTGGGCGGGGTTTCCATGCCCGCCATCTCGCGGGCCTCTTCGCGCCCGATGTTCACCCATGGTGTTCAGTCCGGCGATGTCGACACGACGAGCGGCATGATCTGGACGCGGGCCGACCGACCGGCTCGGATCGAGTTCGAGGTTTCCTCCACGGAGAGCTTCTCGAACGCCACCCGACTGCCCACTATGGATGCGCTGCCGGAGAGCGACTTCGCGGTGAAGCGGCTTCTGACGGATCTCACGCCGGACCAGGAGATCTTCTATCGCATGCGCGCTGCCGATCTCAGCGACAGCAACGCCACTTCCGAGTGGATCCTCGGCCGCTTTCGCACGGCGCCCTCGGCCCGGCGCAACATCCGCTTCGCCTGGTCGGGTGACACGGCCGGACAGGGCTGGGGCATCGACGAAGCCGGCATGAAAACCTATGCCACCATGGAGAAGCACCGGCCAGATTTCTTCCTCCATTCCGGTGACACCATCTATGCCGATGGCCCGATGGAGGACGAGGTCACGCTGAAAGACAGCAGCGTCTGGAAAAACACGGTTCTCATCGACGAGAAGCGCAAGGTGGCAGAAACGCTGGACGAGTTCCGTGGCCAGTGGAAGTACAACATGATGGATGATCATGTGCGCGCGCTGAACGCCGTCTGCCCAACCTTCTTCCAATGGGACGACCATGAAGTGGTCAACAACTGGTCGGCCTCCAAGGATCTTTCCGAAGACGATCGCTACACCGAAAAATCCGTGCCCCTGCTGCAGGCCCGCGCGGCCCGTGCGTTCCATGAAATGACGCCGATCCGCTATACCCCCGCAGAGCCGGGCCGGGTCTACCGCAAGATCGCCTACGGGCCGATGCTCGACGTCTTCTTCCTCGACATGCGCTCCTACCGCGCCGCCAACTCCGACAGCCTGCAGGAAACTGCGAGCGAGGAAACCCGCTTCCTCGGAGACGAGCAGATCCGCTGGCTGAAGCGCGAGCTTGCCAACTCCCGCGCCACATGGAAGGTCATTGCCGCCGACATGCCGATCGGCCTGGTGGTACCGGATGGCGACAAGATCGAGGCCATCGCCAATGGCGACAATTCCGCCCCGAAAGGCCGTGAATTCGAGATCGCCGATCTCCTGCGCTACATCAAGAATGCCGGCATCGAAAACACTGTCTGGTTCACCGCCGATGTGCACTACACGGCCGCCCATTACTATAATCCCGACAAAGCAGCCTTCCAGGACTTCAAGCCTTTCTGGGAATTCGTTTCCGGCCCGCTTCACGCCGGCACGTTCGGCCCCAACAAGCTTGACGGCACGTTCGGCCCGGAACTCAAATATGTGAAGGCCCCAAGCGAGGAACAGGGGGCAAATCTGCCTCCCTCCGCCGGCTTCCAGTTCTTCGGTCTCGTCGACATCGACGCGAGCACAGAACAGATGACGGTACGCCTCATGGATCGCGACGACAACGAGCTCTACAAGGTGACGCTCGACCCCGTGCGCTCTGCCTGAACGGGTTTGACGAACCATCAACCGGGGTCTCTGGCCCCGGTTTTTTCTTGCGCGTCTTTAAAAGAATAAGCCAACTGTTGGCTCAAACCACCAATTTGTTAGAACGACATGCCCAAATGGTCGCAGTTGGGAAAATTGAATCTTCTTCCCATCGGCACTATCTAGCTTGCATCGCAAGCACTCACGGAGAGCACGATGGACCATACGCAGGCGCCTCAGCAAGCCGATTCGGCGGTGAGAACTGCTTCCGCACGGCCGGATGTGACCGTCTTCTTCGACAAGCGCACCTTTTCCGCCCAATATATCGTTGCCGACCCGGCAACCGGAAAATGCGCTATTATCGACCCGGTTCTCGATTTCGACGAAAAATCCGGCAACACCTCCACGGAGCACGCGGACAAGCTTCTGGCATTTATTCATGAGAAAGGCCTGGAGCTTGAGTGGATTCTGGACACGCATCCCCATGCCGACCATTTCTCTGCCGCAGGCTATCTCAAGGAGAAGACGGGTAAACCCACGGCCATTGGCGAGAAGGTTATCGAGGTCCAGAAGCTCTGGAAGACGATCTACAACTGGCCCGACTTCAAGGCAGACGGCTCGCAATGGGACAGGCTGTTTGCCGATGGCGAGACTTTTTCCATTGGGACGCTGCCAGCAAAGGTGATGTTCTCGCCCGGTCACACCCTGGCTTCGATTACCTATGTGATCGGCGATGCAGCGTTCGTTCACGACACGCTGTTCATGCCCGATTCTGGGACCGCCCGCTGCGATTTTCCCGGCGGCAGCGCCGAACGGCTCTGGAAGTCCATTCAGGAAATTCTCAGCCTGCCTGACGAGACCCGCATCTTCGTCGGACACGACTATCAGCCCGATGGGCGCGAGCCGCGTTTTGAAAGCACCGTTGCCGAGCAACGGGCCACCAACAGCCATATTTCCAAGTGCAAGACGGAAGCAGAATTCGTCGCGATGCGTGAGGCGCGCGATAAAACCCTGCCCATGCCCAAGCTCATCCTCCATGCCTTGCAGGTAAACATGAATGCAGGGCAACTGCCGGCGCCGGAAGCCAATGGCAAGCGCTATCTGAAGTTTCCTCTAAACGCGCTGGAAGGCGCAAGCTGGGGCTAAACACGGCCGGCTCTCGCCCGGCATTGGCACTGCGCACTTTCGCAATTGCGAAAAAACCTGTATGAGCGCGGCAACGCAACTGGCCGCGCCATGCCTTTCGCGCGCCTACCGACCCCAAAGAGCACATATGAAACTGCGCAATATTGCGATCATCGCCCACGTTGACCATGGGAAAACGACACTCGTCGACGAGCTTATGAAGCAGTCCGGCGCCTTCCGCGACAACCAGCGCGTCGCCGAGCGGGCCATGGACTCCAACGACCTCGAAAAAGAACGCGGCATCACCATTCTTGCCAAGGCCACTTCGGTGGAGTGGAAGGACACCCGCATCAACATCGTCGACACGCCCGGCCACGCCGATTTCGGCGGCGAGGTGGAGCGCATCCTCTCCATGGTGGATGGCGCCGTGCTTCTGGTGGACGCGGCCGAAGGCCCGATGCCCCAGACCAAGTTCGTTGTCGGCAAGGCGCTCAAGGTCGGCCTGAAGCCGATCGTCGCCATCAACAAGATCGACCGTCCGGACGCCCGTGCCGACGAGGTGATCAACGAGGTGTTCGACCTCTTCGCCGCGCTCGACGCCACTGACGAGCAGCTCGACTTTCCGATCCTCTACGGTTCGGGCCGCGACGGCTGGATGAACTACGAGCCCGAAGGTCCCAAGGATCAGGGTCTCGCCCCGCTGTTCGACCTCGTGCTCAAGCATGTGCCCGAGCCCACCACCGAGCCCGGCCCTTTCCGCATGATCGGCACCATTCTGGAAGCCAACCCCTTCCTCGGCCGCATCATTACCGGCCGTATCGCGGCCGGATCCATCAAGCCGAACCAGGCCGTGAAGGTGCTGCATCACGACGGCACGCTTCTGGAAAACGGACGCATCTCCAAGATCCTCGCCTTCCGCGGGCTCGAGCGCCAGCCCATCGAGGAGGCCCATGCAGGCGACATCGTCGCCATTGCAGGTCTCTCCAAGGGCACCGTCGCCGACACGTTCTGCGACCCGTCGGTCACCCAGCCGATGGAAGCTCAGCCGATCGACCCGCCGACCGTGACCATGAGCTTCATCGTCAACGACTCGCCGCTGGCCGGCACCGAGGGCGACAAGGTGACGAGCCGCGTGATCCGCGACCGCCTCCTGAAGGAAGCCGAGGGCAATGTGGCACTGAAGATCGAGGAAGCCGACGACAAGGATTCCTTCTACGTCTCCGGCCGTGGCGAACTTCAGCTCGCCGTTCTCATCGAAACCATGCGCCGCGAAGGCTTCGAGCTCGCCGTCTCGCGCCCCCGCGTGGTGATGCAGAAAGACGAAAACGGCCAGCTTCTCGAGCCCATCGAGGAAGTGGTCATCGACGTGGACGAGGAGCATTCCGGCGTCGTCGTGCAGAAGATGTCGGAGCGCAAGGCCGAGATGATCGAGCTGCGCCCCTCTGGCGGCGACCGCCAGCGCCTCGTCTTTCACGCGCCCACGCGCGGCCTGATCGGCTATCAGTCGGAGCTTTTGACCGACACGCGCGGCACGGCCATCATGAACCGGCTGTTCCACGATTATCAGCCCTACAAGGGCGAGATCGGCGGCCGCGTGAACGGCGTCCTGATCTCCAATGATGACGGCGAGGCAGCGGCCTACGCCCTGTTCAACCTGGAAGATCGCGGCCCGATGGTGATCGATGCCGGCGTGAAAGTCTATCAGGGCATGATCATCGGCATTCACTCCCGCGACAACGATCTGGAAGTGAACGTGCTGAAGGGGAAGAAGCTCACCAACATCCGCGCCGCTGGCAAGGATGAAGCGGTGAAACTGACCCCGCCGATCCGCATGACGCTGGAGCGCGCGCTTTCCTGGATCCAGGAAGACGAGCTGGTGGAAGTGACGCCGAAGTCGATCCGCCTGCGCAAACTCTATCTCGACCCGCACGAGCGGAAACGCTTCGAGAAAAGCCGCGCCGGCGCGGCTTGAGGTTGACTGGCACATGAGCCCGCACTTGCCTTGCGGGCCCTAAACCAGCGAGAATGCGGCGTCATCATCCTCTTTTTAAGTTGTGATACTGTGCGTCTTGAGAGCAACATCGACGTTGTTGCCCAGCACCCTCGCCCTTCGACAAGCTCAGGATGAGGGTTACTGGGACGTGGCAGTGGCTCGAAAGGTTTATCGTCCGCGAGGATCAACCGCCCACCGCTCTGTCACCTCGACATTTCAATGGTGAGCTTACTGGCCGTCTTCAGTAGCCCTCATCCTGAGCTTGTCGAAGGGCGAGGGTGCCAGGCTCAGCCGTCAATACATCCCGCCATCCGGGTTGACAGTTTCCATACATGGCGCCCTAATCTCCGTACCTTTGTGGAGGAGCCCCCCAATGGATCCCACATTCCTGCTCACGGCGCTTGTCGTCGTGCTCATTCCAGGCACTGGTGTGATCTACACACTGGCCATCGCGCTTGGCCGCGGCGGGCTGGCATCCGTTTCGGCCGCGTTCGGCTGCACGCTCGGCATTCTGCCCCATATCGCAGCCGCGATCCTCGGCATCGCCGCCCTGCTGCATGCCAGCGCGATGCTGTTCCAGATCGTGAAATTCGCCGGGGTGCTCTATCTCCTCTGGATGGCATGGGGCGCGCTGAAGGAGAGCGGCATGCTGAATGCCGAGCCAGACCGCAGCGCGATCCCGCATCGGGCAATCATCCGCCGCGGCTTCCTGATCAACATTCTGAACCCAAAGCTCTCGATCTTCTTTCTCGCTTTCCTGCCCCAGTTCATTCCCGCTGAAAGCGCCCTGCCGGCGCTCAACATGGCGTGGCTGGGCTTCATCTTCATGGCGATGACCTTCGTCGTCTTCGTGCTCTATGGGCAGATGGCCTCGCTCGTGCGCGGCCGGGTCCTGTCGAGCCCGACCATCATGAAATGGCTGCGGCGCTCGTTTGCGGCAGCCTTTGCCGCGCTCGGCCTGCGTCTGGCGCTCTCAGCAAGGTAGAACAATGGATATCTCCGCCCTCATCATCTTTGCCGGCGCCCTGCTTGTCGCGGCCGGCTCTCCCGGCCCCAGCATCGCGGCACTGGTTGCCCGCGTCATCACACGCGGCTGGCGCGATGTGTTGCCGTTCCTGGCCGCCATGTGGATCGGTGAGGGTATCTGGCTCTCCTTCGCCATTTTAGGCCTCGCCTATGTGGCGGAGACCTTCCACATGGCTTTTGTGGCGATCAAATATGCGGGCGTGGCCTATCTGCTCTATCTCGCATGGAAGATGTGGACCGCGCCCGTGGAAACGGGTGGCGAAGCCCTGCCCAATGCCGGCTCGCGCCTGCGTCTCTTCTTCACCGGCATGGCAGTGACCCTCGGAAATCCGAAAATCATGATGTTTTACCTGGCGCTGCTGCCCACCATCATCGACGTCGCCTCCGTGACGCTGATGGGCTGGGCGGAGCTGACGCTCACCATGGTGGTTGTTCTGGTGGCGGTGGATGCCGTGTGGGTGCTTGCCGCCACGCAGGCACGCAGGCTGCTGAAAAGCCCGCGTGCCATGCGGATTGCGAACCGCACCAGCGCCTCGATGATGGCCGGTGCTGCGGCGGCCATCGCAACGCGCTAGAGCATCGGACCGAAAAGTGGAACCCGGTTTTCGGACTATTCCGATGCTCCATCAATAGTCTGGATCGC
This sequence comes from Nitratireductor sp. B36, assembly GCF_020833685.1. Taxonomy (GTDB): domain Bacteria; phylum Pseudomonadota; class Alphaproteobacteria; order Rhizobiales; family Rhizobiaceae; genus Nitratireductor. The sequence continues at coordinate 306,752 of NZ_JACKZY010000003.1, read as the reverse complement.
CATGCGTCCGGATGGATGCATGGCGATCTACAGCGCCGCGCGTCTTATAAGACGCGCAAAGGACGCTGTAACACTTTCAAATGATGCATGTTCTTTGTCTTTCAAATGAATTCATTTGAAAGCGACATGCATTAGAGCAACCACTCGATCCAGCGGCCATGGAAGTCGCAGCGCGCAAGATCGCGGCGCTCTCCGGTTGGCCACAGCGTGAGCGAAACCAGCGCGAATGGCTCATTCGTGTCCGAGGGTTCCATGCGCAGCCATGCGATGGGTGGACCGCCTGCCCGGCCAGCCGTTTCAAGCGCGGTCTCTATACGGGTCCGCGTTTCATGGCGAAGGTATTGCCACATGATCGAATGGAACAGCACCGTGACGCGATCAGACCGGCGGGCGGCAAGCGCGGCATCCACAAAGTCAGCGGCATCCGCCTTTTCCAGTGCGAAAGGCGTCTCGTTTGCCAGCTCCATTGCCGCGCGCAAGCGGGAAAGCCGCGCCTCCTGATCCGCCCACACATAGAAAGTCAATCGCAACCGCTGATCATCACGGGACACGTCGATGGGCGCGATGTCGCTGCCCTGGCGCGTGGCGATATCCAGCGCCCCCGACAGGTCCGGGGCTGCCCCCCGCGTCTCGGGCGCCAGCCTCACGGGTGAAGCGGCGTCGCCCCATACGCTATCGCCATAGCGGTAGTGAAAGCGGTCAAACAGAAGGTTGAGCCCTGCACTCGAGCCGATTTCATAAAGATCGAGCGGCAGGCCTGTGTCGCGCGCGATCTGGAGAAAACCCGGCAGGAGCATCGCAGAACGACCGATCTCGTTGGTCTGTGGTGCGCTGTCCAGATTGGCGCAAAGACGCTCATCATGGCGGGCGATGGCAGAACTCACGGCCTTTCGAAGCGCCTCAGGCGAAGCCGCGTTCGGTGGATAGACACCGGCAAGTGCGGCATCTTCACCGGCAAGCACAAGCGCGTGGAGCCCGCCACACAGACGCAGCGCCAGCGCATCCTCCCCGGCCTCGCCCGGCCAGCCGAGCACGCGCGCACCGGTGGCGGTCTCGCGGTCCAGTATGTCAGGCAGGAGACGGCATAACTGCGCCGTAAAGGGAGAACCCATGCGATCGCAGGCCTGCGCCTGCTTCTCGAAATGCGCGCTGATATGGGTCGTCATACATCCCTCCTGTTCGTTGGGAGGAAAACCCTAGCATGCGTTTCACGGCACTTTTGCTGCAGTGCAGCATTTTATCTGGGCCAGAGAATATGGTGTGGCCAATCAGCCCGCCGGGCGCTCCGCCAGAGCTTTTTCAATCTCGGGCATCAGACTTTCCCGGATACTCTCGGGCGTGAACGGCCCCACATGCTTGTAGCGAATCGTGCCATCAGGTCCGACGAGAAAGGTTTCAGGAACGCCATAGACACCCCAGTCGATCGCCGCGCGACCATTCTGGTCGACACCGATGGCATCGTAGGGATTGCCGAGATCGCCCAGAAACCGGCGGGCGTTTTCCGGCTTGTCCTTGTAGTTGAGTCCCGCAATCACGACGCGCTCATTCGTGGCGAGCTGCATCAGCAGCGGGTGCTCCTGACGGCATGGCAGGCACCAGGAACCCCAGACATTGACCAGCGTGACCCGGCCGCTGAAGGCCTCCGATGACAGACCAGGCAGGTTCATCCCCTCGAGCGGTGGAAGATCGATCTGCGGCGCGGGGCGGCCAATCAGTGCGGATGGCACCACAGACGTGTCCTTGCCGGAGATCAACTGAACCAGAAAGACCCCCGAAAGCGCCAGAAAGAAAAGAAGCGGCAGCAGGAACAGAAGCCGCCGCGAGCGGGCCGGCTTTTCGCTTGTCACGCTCATTTCTTCGGCGCCTTGCGGTCCGAGCGGCGGCGAATGCCACGCTCCTCAAGCTCTTTGAGCTCTCGCTTGCGGCCGGCCTGATCGATCAGGATCCAAAGGCCGAGCCCCGCGATCACCAACGCCGAGATTCCATAGGCGGCAAAGACATAGGCTGCGTGGGTCATCGGGCCGCCCTTTCCGCCGCCCGCGCCGAAAGCCGGCGCATGGCAACCACACGACGGCGCCAGATGTCCGCCCGCATCGCCATCAGATGCAGCGTGACGAAAAGCAGTGTGAAGCCCAGCGCGCAGATGAGCAGCGGCCACAGCAGCGAGGTGTGGATCGTTGGCCCATCGAGACGGAACACCGAGGCCGGTTGATGCAGCGTGTTCCACCAGTCCACCGAGAACTTGATGATCGGTATGTTGACGAAGCCGACGAGCGTGAGAATTGCCGCCGCCCGCGCCGAACGGCCGGGATCATCCATGGCCCGTGTCAGGGCGATGATGCCGAGATACATCAGGAACAGGATGAACACGGAGGTCAGCCGCGCATCCCAGACCCACCACGTGCCCCACATGGGCTTGCCCCAGACGGAGCCGGTGAACAGCGCCAGCGCCGTGAATGCCGCGCCGATGGGAGCGGCGGACTTGAGCGCCACATCGGCAAGCGGATGTTTCCACACCAGTGTTCCAAGCGCGGATATGGCCATCAGTGAATAGCAGAACATGGCAAGCCAGGCGAACGGCACATGGATATACATGATCCGCACGGTGATGCCCTGCTGGTAGTCCTCCGGGGCGGAGAACGCCATGTAGAAGCCGGCAGCGAGAACGGCCAGCGACAGGCCGCCGAACCATGGAACAAGCGTGTCGGCCAGCGCGAGAAAACGCGTGGGATTGGCGAGCGCCGTCAGGCGACCGGAGAGCGTGGAGGCTTGCGGCGTGGCGTTTGTCATGCCTGAACCCATAGCGTTGCATGTCCTGTTCCGCAATCGAATCGATTGCCGCACATCAGTCGCCGCCCCAGCGCAGTGCAAGGGAAGCGGCCAGCGGCCCGATGACGGCAAAGAACAGCATCAGCGCGGCAAGAATGAGGAAAGGCGGCAGAAAAGGATCGGGGTCGGCCACCGCGCCGCGCGCCGCCGCCACACCGAAGATCAGAACCGGGATGGTGAGCGGCAGCACGAGCACCGAAACCAGAAGCCCGCCCCGCGGCAGCGCCACGGCGAGGGCCGCCCCGACCGCGCCAATGAAGGTGATGGCCGGCGTGCCGACGGCCAGCGTCGCGGTCGCCGCGAGAATGCCCGCCGGCTCGACATTCATGAAAAGGCCGAGCAGCGGCGTCACCACCACGAGCGGCAGGACGTTGACCGTCCAGTGCGCGCAGCATTTTACAAACACGGTCAAAGCCATCATGTGCCGGCTGTCGGCCAGAAGCATCAGGTCCAGAGAGCCGTCCTCACGATCAGCCTGGAACAGGCGTTCAAGCCCGAGAAGGCCGGCAAGCAGAGCACCGATCCAGAGAATTGCCGGGCCGAGGCGCGCCAGAAGATTGAGATCCGGCCCGACGCCGAAAGGTATGACGGCGACAACGGCAAGAAAGAAGAGCACACCGGTCAGCGCCCCGTTGCCGGTGCGCACGCCAATCTGCAATTCGCGTCGGAAAAGCGCTAGCATGGTGCAAACCGGGATGGTTGCTGTTTGAGGGGGCGCACGTCCAGCATCGTCAACCCGCAGCCTCCCCCATTCTCAGCTCCTGCGCGCCCTTCAGGCCAAGCGGCAGATGCGTGGCAGCCACGATCATTCCGCCATCTTCAAGGTGCACGCCCATGAGGTCGGCGAATTGCGCTTCGGATGCCTTGTCGAGGCCGGATGTCGGCTCATCGAGCAGCCAGACGGGCCGATAGCTCACCAGAAGCCGCGCGATGGAAGCGCGCCGTCTCTGCCCCGTGGAGAGATAGCCGAACGGCAAATGGCCGATATCGCCGAGCCCCACCATCTCCAGCGCTTCGAACGGCGGCAGATGGGCCTCGCCCATGAATTCCTGCCAAAACCGCAAATTTTCCTCGACGCCAAGCTCTGCTTTCATCGCATTGCGGTGGCCGAGATAGTGGCAGGCGGACGCCACATCCGGAAACGCCTCCCCTCCACCGAAAAACTGCACCTTGCCCTCCAAGGCTGGCAAAAGGCCGCAGATCACGCGCAACAGCGTCGACTTGCCGGCGCCATTTGGCCCCGTGACCGTCAGCGCCTCGCCTTCACCGAGCGTGAAAGAGATGCCGGAGAACACGGTCTCGCCGCCGCGCTCACCGCCAAGCCCCTCGGCAGCAAGCCGCATCATGTGGTCGTCCTTCGGCAAAGATATGGTCCTGAATTTTTTACGACATGGCAGATTTGCCATTTCTCACTCTAGAACTCTTCTACAAAATTCTCTATATCCGCCTCAACCACGCCAGCGGTCGGCGTGTAACTCTTTGTGCCGATACCCGCGCGCGCGCCGCCTTGAACGGCCGGGACGCTTGGGGGCGGACAGCGGAAATGACCGTACCCGCACCTTTTGCGCGTGATGCCTCGAGGAGTCCGTTCCCGTTTCGGATAGCAGAACAGGATAGGATCGCCCGTGACCAAATCTCTAGACAGTTTCAATTGCCGTCGCACCCTCCAGGTGGGGGATGCGGAATATGTTTATTTCGACCTCAAGGAGGCCGAGAAAAACGGTCTCGAAGGCATTTCCCGCCTGCCCTTCTCCATGAAGGTGCTGCTTGAAAACCTGCTGCGAAACGAAGACGGACGCTCGGTCACCAAGTCCGACATCGAGGCGGTCGCGGCTTGGCTCGACGACCGCGGCACGGCCGGTCACGAGATCGCCTACCGCCCGGCCCGCGTGCTGATGCAGGATTTCACCGGTGTTCCCGCCGTGGTGGATCTGGCTGCCATGCGCGATGCCATGGTTTCGCTCGGCGGTGACCCGCAGAAGATCAACCCACTTGTTCCGGTTGACCTCGTTATCGACCACTCGGTTATTGTCGATGAGTTCGGCACGCCGAAGGCCTTCGCGCGCAATGTGGAGCTGGAATACCAGCGCAATGGCGAGCGCTATCGCTTCCTCAAATGGGGTCAGAAGGCGTTCAAGAACTTCCGCGTCGTTCCGCCCGGCACCGGCATCTGCCACCAGGTGAACCTCGAATATCTTGGCCAGACCGTCTGGACGAAGGATGAGGACGGCAAGACGATTGCCTATCCTGACACCTGCGTCGGCACCGATTCGCACACGACCATGATCAATGGTCTCGGCGTGCTTGGCTGGGGCGTTGGCGGCATCGAGGCGGAAGCGGCCATGCTCGGCCAGCCGATCTCCATGCTCCTGCCGGAAGTTATCGGCTTCAAGCTCACCGGCAAGCTGAAAGAAGGCGTGACGGCCACCGATCTGGTGCTCACCGTCGTGCAGATGCTGCGCAAGAAGGGCGTGGTCGGCAAGTTCGTCGAGTTCTTCGGCGAGGGCCTCGACCATCTGACACTGGCCGACGCCGCAACGATCGGCAATATGGGCCCGGAATACGGCGCGACCTGCGGCTTCTTCCCGGTTGATTCGGAAACGCTGAACTATCTCAATGTCTCCGGCCGTTCCAAGGAGCGCATCGCGCTGGTGGAAGCCTACTGCAAGGCGCAGGGCATGTTTCGCGAGACGGGCACCGAGCATCCGGTCTTCACCGACACGCTCGAGCTCGACCTTGGCGACGTGGTTCCCTCGATGGCCGGCCCGAAACGTCCGGAAGGCCGCATCCCGCTCGAGAACATCGCATCCGGCTTCGCCGAATCGCTCGAGAAGGAATACAAGAAGGATCCGTCCACGCTGGAACAGCGCTGGCAGGTTGAGGGCGAGGATTACGATCTTGGCCATGGCGACGTGGCGATTGCCGCCATCACGTCCTGCACCAACACCTCGAACCCGAGCGTGCTGATCGGCGCCGGCCTGCTGGCCCGCAACGCCAATCGCCTGGGCCTCAAGCAGAAGCCGTGGGTTAAGACGTCACTTGCTCCGGGCTCGCAGGTGGTTGCCGAGTATCTGGAGAATTCCGGCCTGCAGAAGGAGCTCGACCAGATCGGCTTCAACCTAGTCGGCTTCGGCTGCACGACCTGCATCGGCAACTCCGGCCCGCTTCCGGCCCCGGTCTCCAAGACCATCAACGACAAGGGCCTGATCGCTGCCGGCGTTCTCTCCGGCAACCGCAACTTCGAAGGCCGCATCTCGCCGGATGTGCAGGCCAACTACCTGGCCTCACCGCCGCTGGTGGTCGCCTATGCGCTCGCCGGTTCGGTGACCAAGGATCTGACCAAGGAACCGATCGGTCAGGACAAGGACGGCAACGACGTCTATCTGAAGGACATCTGGCCCTCCAACCAAGAGATCCAGGAATTCATCCAGAAGAACGTCACCCGCGATCTCTTCGAGAAGAAATATGCCGAGGTCTTCAAGGGCGACGAAAACTGGCAGGCCGTGCAGGTGCCGGAAGGCGAGACCTATGCATGGGACGACAAGTCGACCTATGTGCAGAACCCGCCCTACTTTGTCGGCATGAAGAAGACGACTGGCGATGTGAGCGACATCAAGAATGCGCGCATTCTCGGCCTGTTCGGCGACAAGATCACCACCGACCACATTTCACCGGCCGGTTCCATCAAGGCGCAGTCCCCAGCCGGCAAATACCTGATGGACAATGGCGTGGGCGTGGCCGACTTCAACCAGTACGGCACACGGCGCGGCAACCATGAGGTGATGATGCGCGGCACCTTCGCCAACATCCGCATCCGCAACCACATGCTGGGCGAAAACGGTACCGAAGGCGGCTACACGATCCACTATCCCTCCAAGGAGGAGATGTCGATCTACGACGCAGCCATGGAATATCGCAAGGAAGGTGTTCCGCTGGTGGTTTTCGCTGGTGGCGAATACGGCAACGGTTCTTCCCGCGACTGGGCTGCCAAGGGCACCAACCTGCTCGGTGTCCGCGCCGTCATCGCAGAAAGCTACGAGCGCATCCACCGCTCCAATCTGGTGGGCATGGGCGTCATTCCTTTCGTCTTTGCCGACGAAGGAACGAGCTGGGCAAAGCTCGGCCTGAAGGGCGATGAGACCGTCACCATCGACGGGCTCGAGACCATCAAGCCGCGTGCAACCGTGAACGCGAAAATCACCTTTGCCGACGGTTCGGTCAAGGAGGTTCCTCTTCTGTGCCGCATCGACACGCTGGATGAGCTTGAGTACTTCAAGAACGGTGGCATCCTGCAATACGTGCTGCGCGACCTGGCCGCCTGATAGGGCCACGCAAACACACTGATCAGACCGCCGGTGGAGACGCCGGCGGTTTTTTTTGAGTTCAAGGCGCTCAGTTAATCGGCTCACCTGAACGTGACTTCTTGTTGAGGTACGCTCGCTCCTATAGTTCTGAATCAAAGCAATGTTCGCTTCACATTCCAAACGGAGAGCGTATGTTCCGGCTCTGGACACCAGGCCATATCCTTGCCCTGGCTTTAGGCTTTCTCGCCCTTATCGGTCCTGCGGGAGCCGAAAACACGGTTCGCCCAATTGGCGTGGTAGAACTCTTTACGAGTCAGGGCTGCAACTCGTGCCCTCCAGCGGACGCGGTTCTTGACGAGCTCGCCTCCCGAGAAGATGTGGTCGCCCTTGCCTATCATGTCGATTATTGGGATTACCTGGGTTGGCGAGACGCATTGGCGCACCCGGCCAACTCTGAACGGCAGAGGAAATACGCAGGTACTCTTCAGAAGAGTTCGGTTTATACACCTCAGGCTATCGTCAATGGGCGCCAAGACATGAACGGCGCCAACCGAACCAAGGTGGTGTCGACCCTTGAAGCGCTGGCGGGCACCGCGGCGGGGCTTCAGGTGGATCTGTCTTTAGAGGACAGAGGTGACAGCATAATCGTAAGCGTCGGCGCATTGCCCGAAGGCCTTGATGGTGAAGACCTCAGCGCGCATCTCGTCTTTGTCGACTATACACCGAGAACCACAGTGGAGATTCGGGCCGGGGAGAATCGCGGACGCACTATCGAGTATCGAAACGCGGTCAACCGGATCCAGACCATCGGCATGTGGGACGGCGCCGCGAAGAATTTCGAGATGCCCAGATCGGAACTGATCCAGAAGGGCAATGGCTGCGCCTTGTTGCTCCAACGGGTCGATGAGAACGGTTTGCCTGGCGCCATACTTGGAGCCATTGCCCTCAACCCATAACACCCGCTCGACCCCCCTCGAACCCCAATGTCCGAGGAGCTGGTCCCAAAAGAAAAACCGGTGCTGACTCATTCAGCACCGGCTGTATTCCTTTGGGACCGTTGCCTCGCTCGGGCGTCCGAGAGTTGGTTCGATCCGGTCATGACCCCGAGGGCGGGGGGGCTTGGGGTTTTCGGGATCCGTGTCCGGACCGAACCGTCTCAGGCAACGTTGGGATCGTTGCGGCACAATGGGGCGTGAGCTTGAACAAATTGCGGCAAGAAAAAGGCAAGCCATCACCAATTCCGACAATCGGTCCCGATTTGTGACTACCGGCTAAGAAATGAGGGTTGCAGAGCTCGAACACATACGTCGGCAAAAGATGTGCACGGATGTAACCACTCTGATGTTCATGCCATCAAGAAGGATGACAGCCCTCGCAGTCTCATGCGGGTGGTGAAATATGGATTGAGGCAATGCGGGCTTGCAATTCGGCCTATGGCAGGCGAACCTTCCATTGTCACCAAATCGTCATGAGGTACAGCCGATGACCGATTACGGCAGCGCCGGGGAGGATAGGGACGGGTCCGGAATACTGATCCCGCTGCACGAGGCACGCAGGGCACGTTCGGACCTTCCCGTAACCTTCGAGCGGCGCGAACTGGATCAGATCCTACGCATTTATGGCCACATGGTTGCCGCGGGCGAATGGCGGGACTATGCCATCGACCATCTGAAGGACCGGGCCGTGTTCTCCGTATTCAGGCGGACCAGCGAAGTGCCGCTTTTTCAGATCGTCAAAGACCCTAAGCTGACACGAAAGCAAGGTGCCTACAGTGTCATTGCGGCGACCGGTGCAATCCTGAAACGCGGACACGAATTGGCGCGTGTCTTGGCGGTGTTCGACAAGAAGCTGAAACTCGTTACCTGACGCGACATCAGGACAATCTCTCTCCCCGGAACAAGCGTTCGGGGACGGAATTGGGATCAGGTGGCCTATCGTCACCTTCATTCAGCGCGCGCTGCATAAACACCGTATCGAGCCAGCGCTCATGTTTATAGCCACTGCCGCGAAGCATGCCGGCATCGCGAAACCCCATGGAGCGATGCAATTTCACCGAAGCGCTTTGCGGCGAGCCGTCGCCAATGACGGCGACAATCTGACGGAATCCGCACTGCTCGCACGCATCCACCAGAGCCTGGAGCAAGAGCCGACCCAGCCCACGCCCCTGGGCTTCGGGCGCGAGGTAGACCGAATCCTCGACCATGAAACGATAAGCCCGCCGCGCGCGAAACGGTCCCGCATAAGCATAGCCGAGAATATTGTTTCCCTCCTCGACAACGATATAGGGATAACCATTTCCCACAAGCGCATCCATGCGTTCGCGCATCTCGGCCTCGCCAGGCGGTTCCAGCTCATAGCTGGCTGTCCCTTTCGACACGGCATGAGCATAGATTCGGGTAATCGCGGGAACATCATCCGGATGAACAGGGCGAATGGTGGCTGTCATGGAAACTCGACAAGGCTTGTGGCGGCAAAAGAAAAGGGCGGCTCGGAAGCCGCCCTTACTTAACACTGTTTCAGTGTCGGTGTGCACTACTCGCGATTACCGAGGAACTGCAGCAGGAACATGAACAGGTTGATGAAGTCAAGATAGAGACGCAGAGCGCCCATGATCGCCTTGCGACCGGATACGGTGGCGTCGTCGCCCTCGTAATACATCTCCTTGATCTGCTGGGTGTCGTAGGCCGTAAGGCCGGCGAACACCAGCACACCGATCACCGAAATGGCGAACTGCAGCGCCGACGAGCCGAGGAAGATGTTCACGATCGAGGCAATGATGATGCCGATCAGACCCATGAACAGGAACGACCCCATGCCCGAAAGGTCACGCTTGGTCGTGTAACCCCAGAGCGACAGTGCGCCGAACGAAGCGGCGGTGATGAAGAACGTACGGACGATGCTTTCACCCGTGAAAACGAGGAAGACCGTCGAAAGCGACAGCCCCACCAGAGCTGAATAGACCCAGAAGGTTGTCTGCGCCGCTCCCACGCTCATGTTTTGAATGCGGAAGCTCAGGAAGAACACCAGCGCAAGCGGTGCAAGAATGACAACCCAGCGGAAGGCGCTGGCATAGATGAGCTGGCCGAAAGCCGTGAGCTGGCCGTCGGCAATGGCAAGGTTGAACGCGCCAAACGCTGCAAGGCCGGTGATCGCCAGGCCGAGCGCCATAAGGTTGTAGACGCGGATCATATAGGCGCGCAGGCCCTCGTCGATGGCCGCGTCCGCGCGCACGCCGGGCGTTGCGCGGGCCTGATAGTTACGAAGGTCAGCCATAATTACCCCTTTCTGGCTTAAATCCCGTCCGGTGACGGCCTGAAAGACCGTGCGCCGCTGGCGGGATACCAGCATGCGTAGATCAAATATGATGTCAGTTTGTGTTCAGGACAAGACCTCTTCGCACCGGAAACGCGCCTGCGGCAACAGTTCGCGGGCGGAATCGCGCCTGTCCGCGCCGGAGGGTTAACCGTTTTTCACGCTCACAAATTGCGCAGAACCGGTGCGGCCTTGTGTCCGAGAACCCGCCATGTGCCGATCAGGCCGAAGCCAACCGTCATCACCAGCGCCACCACAACGGTGGTGAACGCCACCTCCGGCAGGAAGCTTGAGGGCAGGCCCATGACCTTTGCCACCACAAACCAGGCAGCAACCCCGCCGGCCAGCAGCGCGAACACCGCAGTCGCAAGCCCGATCAGCAGATATTCGAGCGAGAAAGCGGCGATCAGGGTACGCCGCGTGGCGCCAAGGGTCTTCAGAACCACAGCATCATGCACCCGCGCCCGGTTGCCAGCCGCCAGTGCACCGGAAAGCACGAGAACCGAAGCAATCAGCGCGACGGCGGCTGCCGCACGGATCGCCGTGGCCAATTGCTCTACAAGCCGGTTCACCACATCGAGAGCATCCTTCACCCGCACGGTGGTCACCGTCGGGAAGGAGCGGGTGACAGCGTTGAGGATCTTCGATTCGTCGGCCTGCGTGGCGTTTGCATCCGTAAGCGTCGCCAGCCAGGCGTGGGGTGCGCCGGCAAAGGTGTTGGGCGAAAACACCATCACGAAGTTGATGGCCAGCGATTCCCATTCTACGGCGCGGAAATTGGCTATCCGGGCCGTGACCTCGCGACCAAGCACATTGACGGTGATCGTGTCGCCAATCTTGAGACCAAGCTCTCCACCTTCTTCCGCCGTGAAGGACACGAGCGGCTCACCGTCATAATCAGCCGGCCACCAATCCCCTTGTGTCAGTGTGGTGTTCTCCGGCGCGTTGCGGGCATAGGTAATGCCACGGTCGCCCCGCAGCACCCAGCCACCCTCCGGCGGAATCTCCATGTCCCGCACATTGACATCGTTGAGCGCGGTGATGCGCCCACGAAGCATCGGCACCTGAATGAGCTTTCCGTCTGGCGCTTCCTGTTTGACCAGATCGGCAAAGGCCTCCACCTCGCCGCTCTGGATGTCGACAAAGAAAAAGTTCGGGGCGACCTCCGGCAGATTACCGGTGATCTGCCGTCGCAGATTGCCGTCGATCAGCGCCAGTGTGGCGAGCAAGGTGAGGCCGAGCCCCAATGACAAGACCACGGACGGTGTCAGCGCACCTGGGCGGTGGATGTTGCCCAGAGCGAGGCGCAGCGGCGTGGACGTGACGCGCGGGCTGCGCCGTGCCAACCACTCGATGCCAAGCGCCACGACCCTCAGAACTATAAACGCGAACACGGTTGCACCAACAAAGATGGCCGCCATGCGCCGATCGTCGGAGAACCAGACAGCGAACCCGGCGAGGCCGGCCGCGATAGCTACCGAACGGGTGATATAGACTGGTCGCGGCCAGCCACGTCCGTCGACACCCATTTCGCGGAACAGCGCTGTCGCCGGCACATCACGCGCCCGGCCAAGCGGCATCAGCGCAAACACGAGCGTGATCATGACGCCGAACAGCGCGGCCACAAAAAGCGCAGCCGGATAGAACCCACCCGTCGCGGGAACCGGCAGGACACTCGCCAGAACCGCCGACGCGCCGAACGGCATCAGCGCGCCAATCGCGAGGCCGGCAAGAATACCGATGCCGGCGATCATCAATATCTGCACGAGATAGACGGTAAAGACGAACCCACCCGAAGCGCCAAGGCTCTTGAAGGTCGCGATCACGGCACGCTTGCTGTCGAGATAGGCGCGCACCGCATTCGCCACACCCACGCCCCCGACGACAAGAGCTGTCAGCCCCACCAGAGTGAGAAACTGCGAGAACCGCTCGATATTGCGTGAAAGAGATGGGGCCGCATTGCTGCGGGTACGGATGCTCCATCCGGCCTCCGGAAACTCCGCTGCGGCGCGTGCCTGCACGGTTTCCAGGTCGCTCTCTTCGCCATCGAGCCGCACCTTGTAGACGTGCTCGACGAGACTGCCCGGCTGAATGAGCCCGGTCGCCTGAAGCGCATCCAGCGAAATCATCAGCCGTGGGGCAAAACCGAACCCGTCGGACACGGCATCCGGCTCCGTGACAAGAACAGCGCGAAGCTCGATGGTCTCGCTGCCCAGCATGATACGGTCGCCAATGCCAAGACCCAGACGTTCGAAGAGCAAATCCGGTGCCGCCGCCCCATAGGCGCCATTGATTTTTTCAAAGAGCGCGTCATGCGAGAGCTGCGGCTCCGTCACCCGCGCCCCATAAAGCGGATAGAGCGCATCGACGGCCTTAACCTCCACCAGTGTCTGGTCCGAACCGTCGGCAAGCCGTGCCATGGAACGCATATTCGCGCTCTCGGCCACATCCCCCAGATCCGACAAAAAGGTTTGCTCAGCTTCGCTGGCGCGCCGCTGGTTCAATTCAAAGCGCAGATCGGCGGCCAGCAACGACTGGCCTTCCGCTTCCACAGCTTCGGTAATGGCGGTGGCGACCGAATTGACACCGCCAATGGCGCCCACACCCAGCGCGATGCAGGCCAGGAAGATGAAGAAGCCGGAAAGTCCACCCCGCATCTCTCGCAGCGAGAAGCGGATCGCCAGACCGATCATGCGGCCAAAACTCATGCCGGTCGAACGTGTGCTGCCCGCACTCATGCCATCGCAGCCTTCTCCAAGGCAGCGTCCTGCTCGATACGGCCGGAGCGCATCGCCACCTGACGCTCACAGCGAGCGGCAAGAGCCGGATCGTGGGTGACAAGCACCAAGGAGGTGCCGCGTTCCCTTGCCTTGGCGAAAAGCATGTCCGAAATCTGCCTGCCGGTTGCCTGGTCGAGATTTCCGGTCGGCTCATCGGCGATCAGGATCGCCGGCCCCGGCGCCAACGCACGAGCAATAGCCACGCGCTGCTGTTCACCGCCCGAGAGTTCTCCCGGATAATGTGTCAGGCGCTGCGAAAGGCCGACAGCCGCCAGTTCCTCCTCGGCTGCGCCAAACGGATCGGCGTGCCCGGCCAGTTCCAGCGGCACGGCGACGTTCTCCAGCGCCGTCATGTTGGGAATGAGGTGAAAGGACTGGAAAACGATGCCGATCGAACGGCCGCGAAAGGCAGCAATCGCATCTTCGCTCAGCCCGTTGATCTGCGTCCCGCCAACGCGCACGATACCCTCATCGACGCGCTCCAGGCCCGCGATCACCATCAGCAGCGTGGACTTGCCCGAACCGGACGGACCGACGATCGCCGTGGAACGCCCCCGCTCGACGGAGAGGCTGACACCTTTGAGAACATGCACCGAGGAGGCACCCTCACCCAGTGTAAGCGACACGTTCTCAAGTTCGATCACGGCTTCTGTCACGGAAAAGACATCCTATATTGGGAGAAAGCGACGCTGGAATCGGACCACTGCACGGTTTTGGCAAATATGGGTTATCCCGCATGGCATTCAAATTCTTTCGTCCTGTCGGTCAGTTCACAAAAATTTCATCGGCTGCTGCAGCACTCATTCTGGCGCTTTCCATATGCGTCGCCGCGCGTGCCGAAACCATCCAGATTGTTGGCTTCGGCGATAGCCTCATGGCGGGCTACAATCTTGGGCCGGACGAGGGTTTCCCTGAACAGCTCGAAAACGCGCTCAAGGCTGAGGGCTATGATATCTCCATCGCCAATGCAGGCGTGTCCGGCGATACGACGAGCGGCGGGCTCTCTCGTCTTGAATGGTCTGTTCCCGAAGAGGCGGACATTGTGCTTCTGGAACTCGGCGCCAACGACATGCTGCGTGGCATTCCACCCGCATCCACCGAACAAAATCTCGACCGGATGATCGCCACACTGAAGGAACGCGGGCAGCAGGTGATCCTGGCTGGCATGCTGGCAGCACCCAATCTCGGTGAAGATTACGCCGCCGCCTTCAACCCGCTCTATGAGCGGCTGGCGGAGAAACACGAAATCCCGCTGATCCCGTTCTTTCTCGACGGGGTGGCCGCCGAGCCGTCTCTTCTTCTGGAAGACGGCATGCACCCCAATGCCCAGGGCGTAGAACGCATGGTGGAGCGTATTCTGCCCACCTTTCGCAAAGTGCTCGATGAGCGATCCCAAGAAGGCGCGTAAAACTTGATGAAGAAACCGCTTGCTCACGATGGCAATCGGTGATTCGCTGTAATCGACACTGCGATTCGAGGAGGTTGCCATGCCGCGACTTTTCACCGCCCTCGAGATCCCGCGTGACGCCGCCTTGTCGTTGTCACTTCTCCGCGGGGGCCTCCCAGGAGCTCGTTGGATCGATGTCGAAAACTATCATCTGACATTGCGGTTCTTCGGTGACGTTGAAGGTCATACGGCAGACGAGATCGCCAATGCGCTCGATAGGGTTCGACGGCCAGCCTTCACGATGAAACTTTCCGGTGTGGGGGCATTCGGACAGAAAAAACCGCACTCCATCTGGGCCGGTGTGTCTGCCTCGCCCGACCTCTACGCACTACAGGGAGAAATAGATGGCATCTGCCGGCGCTTACGCTTGCCACCGGATCCCAGAAAATTTACGCCGCACGTCACCCTGGCCCGCCTTAAAAATTCCAATCCGCGCGATGTGGCAGGCTATCTTTCCGCCCGCGGCAACTTTGCCTCGGTACCCTTCTCCATAGGCCGTTTTGTACTGATGTCGTCGCGCGCTTCCTTTGGGGGTGGCCCGTACATCATTGAGGAGACCTGGCCACTGGTGGGCGCGGAGTATGATCGTCAGTCGAACTTCGAAAGCAGCGCTTCAGAAGCCTCACGGATCATCTGGTAAACCGACGCAAAGCCGTCCTCGCCTCCATAATAAGGATCGGGGATATCGATGACGCGGTCGTTCGCATAATCGAGAAAAAGGTGAATCTTCCCGAGCGTCCCGCCTGCAGCGCGCTGGCGCAGTGTTTGTACATTGTTGCGGTCCATGCCCAGGAGAAGATCGTAGCGGTTGAAATCCGCCGCTTCCACCTGTCGTGCCCGCTGGTGAGAAATATCGACACCGAATCTACGGGCGATGTCGATCGAACGCGGGTCTGGCGGGTTGCCCACGTGCCACGCGCCCGTACCAGCCGAACCGATCATGAAATCCGCCGCTCGCCCATGCTCTGTTACGACACTGCGAAAGACACCCTCTGCGAGTGGAGAGCGGCAGATATTGCCGAGGCAGACGAAGAGTATGGAGATACGAGGCTTTGCGTTCATGGCTGGTGCGCTATCATCCCGATGAAGACACCAACAGGCGATACCATGGAGAGACGCGATGGCAAGGGCAAAGCTCGATCCGGCTGCATTGGAACAAGCGCTCAAAACCCTCGACGGATGGGATCTAGGAGAAGATGGGGACTCCATCCAGCGGCGCTTCGTCTTCGCTGATTTTTCCCAAGCATTCGCTTTCATGACCCGCTCAGCGCTGATGGCCGAAAAACTCAACCACCATCCGGACTGGTCGAATGTCTACAAGATCGTCGATGTCAGTCTTTCCACGCATGATGCAAGTGGGGTGACTGAACTTGATCTCAAGCTCGCCATGGCGATGGATGAATTTGCCAAGAGCTGATTTTGGTTGGATTCCGCGCAAACATTGAATTTCGCCGGCTGATTCCCACATCTTCATCAGCAGGAGCACACTATGGACGATGTGAAAATCGGGGAAATTCTGGAACCGGTCGGTCCCCGTGAAAACCGGAACCGTGAAGAGCGCGTACGTGCGAAATTCTGGCGCACGGTGAAGAAGGCGGCACGTCAGGTGCCCTTCATGGAGGATCTGGTAGCGGGATATTACTGCGCGCTCGATAACGACACCCCACCGAAGGTGCGCGGCCTGCTCCTCGCTGCCTTGGCTTATTTTGTGCTTCCACTCGACGTGGTGCCGGACTTTCTGCTTGGTTTCGGCTTTACGGATGACATCGCCGTACTGGCAGCCGCCTTGAACGCTGTCCGCCGGCACATCACACCGGCGCATCGTCTCGCGGCCAGACGAGCCCTCGCCGAAACGACCCGCGACAGCTAGCCAGTCAAATTCTTGCCTCTTTCATTCGTTTCAACCGCTGGTGAAGGGGTGTTCGGACGTTGGCGCATTTCTTTCGCGGCAACGGATATCGGGGTTGACCGCATGAAGAATCCGTCGATTTGCTTCACGCTTTGGTAACCCAGATTAAATAAAAATGAAGTGATCTAGAGGGACCAGCCGGTCTCCAAACACTGGCAAAAAAAGACGGTCAAGACGATGCGCGTACTGATTTCGACACTGATGCTCATTTGCGGAATGGCGGCGGCAAGCCCCGCGCTGGCCCAGGCAACGGCGGTGGGACAGCATCGCGACTGGGGCGTCTACAGCTACCAGTCCGGAAACGGCAAGGTGTGCTACGCCATGAGCGTGCCAAAGGAAAAGCAACCGGCCAGCCTCGATCATGGCGATATATTCTTCTTCGTCAGCCAGAAGCCCGGTCAGAACGTGGCCTCCGAACCGCAGTTCATCGCTGCCTACAATTTCCAGACCAATTCCAAGGTGATTGTCACGGTGGGCAACAAGAGCTTCACCATGTTCACACAGGGCAAGTCCGCATGGCTTGAGAACGCAGCTGAAGAGCCGCAGTTAATCGCGGCGATGAAGGGCGGTTCAGACATGAAGGTTGCAGCGAAATCTGGCCGCGGCAACGACACCAGCTACACATTCTCGCTGAGCGGCGTCACTGCTGCGATCAACGCCACCCAGAACTGCAAATAGCCATCGTAGAAGCGGCTGCCGGCCGCAACAGGTGACGGCAGCCTTCAGGCGTGCTATGAGCGCGGCGAATGAAGGGCATCCGCTGAATTCGAGAGACGAATCCGCAAGGCGCTGCCCGCAACGCACTTCAAGAACGCCATGGCACTGACACTCGATCTATCGACGCCCGAGGGGCGCGCTGACCTGCGCCCCGCCACGAAAACCGAAAAGCAATCGTTGATCGGCCTTTCGCGTGACGAACTGGCAGAAGCGCTGCTTTCACTGGGCGTGCCGGAGCGGCAGACACGCATGCGCGTGCGCCAGCTCTGGCACTGGCTCTATGTTCGCGGCGTTTCCGATTTCTCGCAGATGTTCAACATCTCGAAGGACCTGCGGGCAAAGCTCGACGCACATTTCACCATTGCCCGTCCGGAAATCATCGAAGAGCAGATTTCGAAGGACGGCACCTGCAAGTGGCTGATGCGCTTTCCAGCACGCGGCGCGGGTCGCCCGGTGGATGTGGAAACGGTCTACATTCCCGAGGAAGGCCGTGGCACGCTGTGCATCTCCAGCCAGGTAGGCTGCACGCTTACCTGCACCTTCTGCCACACCGGCACACAAAAGCTGGTGCGCAACCTGACACCGGGCGAAATTCTCGACCAGCTTCTCGTCGCGCGCGATCGCCTCGGCGATTTTCCCGATGCCGACACACCCGACGGGGCCATCGTGCCGGCGGAAGGCCGCAAGGTCACCAACATCGTCATGATGGGCATGGGCGAGCCGCTCTACAATTTCGAGAATGTGAAGCAGGCGCTTCTCATCGCCTCCGATGGCGAAGGCCTTTCTCTCTCCAAGCGTCGTATCACGCTTTCAACCTCCGGCGTGGTTCCGGAAATCTATCGCACCGGCGAGGAAATCGGCGTCATGCTGGCGATCTCGCTGCACGCCGTGCGCGATGAGCTGCGCAACGAGCTGGTGCCGATCAACAAAAAGTATCCGCTGAAGGAGCTGTTCGACGCCTGCCGCGCCTATCCGGGCCTCTCGAACGCGCGGCGCATCACGTTTGAGTATGTGATGCTGAAGGGTGTCAACGACTCGCTCGACGATGCCCGCGAACTGGTGCGGCTTCTGAAGGGCATCCCTGCCAAGATCAACCTGATCCCCTTCAATCCATGGCCGGGCAGCGACTATGAATGCTCCGACTGGGAGCAGATCGAGGAGTTTGCGGATCTGGTCAACAAGGCCGGATACGCCTCGCCCATCCGCACCCCGCGCGGGCGCGACATCCTGGCCGCCTGCGGTCAGCTCAAATCCGCATCGGAGCGGATGAAGAAGGCCGACCGGCTGAAGCTGGAAGCCATGATGATCGCCGGCCACGGCGAATAGGGCAATTCTGGCTCACCGCGCCTGCGCTGTCAGGATCTTCAGCGCGAAGGCGGAGAAAACGCCTGCGAACAGATAGTCGACCACGCGGGTGACACGCGGGCTCTTCTTCAGAAGCTTGGAAAAACTGTCTGCCGCGATCACCATCGGCGCGACGATGGGCAGCGCCAGCGGAATGAACAGAAGCCCAAGAAAGAACAGCTTGCCCGGGGCGTGCGGATCGCTGGCCGACACGAACTGCGGCAGAAATGTCATGAAGAACAGGATGATCTTCGGGTTCAGAAGATTGATGCCGAGCCCCGTGGCCCAGTTCTTCAAGAGCGACCGCCCCGCCCCGCCCTTCTTCTCCGGCGAGAAGGCGGAGCCTTTGCGGATCGCCTGAATGGCCAGCCAGATCAGATAGCCCGCACCGAACACCTTGAGCGCAAGGAATGCCTCGGGCGAAGCGACGATCAGCGCCGAGAGCCCCAGCGCCACAAGCGCCGTGTGGATCATGATCCCGGTCATCGCACCGAACATGCAGGCGAAGCCGGCCGCCCTGCCCTGGCTCAGCGCCCGGCCGACGAACAACGTCATATCCGGACCCGGCGTGATCGAGATCACGAAGGTGGCGAGGGCAAACTGGAGAATGGTGGCGGAGTCGGGAATGAAGGTCATGGAAGTGCTTCCGGCACGGCGTTGATCTGCCGGAAGCTAACGCAGGATCAAAGCTCACGCCAGCGGCACATTTGGCAGACCACTGGTGCAGGCTTCAGATTGTTTCCGTCACCTTCTTGAGCTTGTCCGGTGTATCCGGATTGAGCCCACGCTCCCGCGCGACCCGCTCGATCAGGCGATAGTAACCGACGAGCGAGACCAGCGGGTCCACCTGGCCATGGCCGGTGGACGGCGTTCTGATGGTGCATTCTCCGAGATCGCGCGAAGAGAAGCTCGCAATCTGCGCACCGAAGCCGCGCAGCTTTTCGAGTGACTGCGCGCTTGAAGCAAGCGCTGCGTCTTCCGGCACAAAGGCTAGAATGGGAAAGCCCTTGTCGACCAGCTGCATGGGCCCGTGCATCAGCTCGGCGAGGGAGAAGGCTTCCGCATGAAGCTGAGCCGTCTCTTTTGCCTTTAGGGCCGCTTCCAGCGCGATGGCGAAGCCCGGCCCACGACCGGCAGTGTAGATCGACCCGGCATTTGTCAGGAGTGGCAGCGCCGGCTCCCAGTCCACGTCGCAGGCGGCGGCCAGCGCCCCGGGCAACCGACCGAGCGCGTCCTTGAGCGCTGCATCGCCCGAGGCTGCCTGCGTGACACCGGCAAGTGCTGCTGCAGATGCGATGAAGCTCTTGGTCGCCGCGACGCTCCGCTCCGGTCCGGCATGGATCGGCAAGACGATGTCGGCCGCCTTCGCAAGCGGGCTGTCGGCCACGTTGACCACAGCGAGCGTCACCGCGCCGCCCTTCTTGGCCGATGCCTGCGCGGCAACGATGTCAGGACTCCCGCCGGATTGGGAAATCGTGATGTGAAGCGCGCGCTCCAGCTTTAGCGACGCATCATAGACGGAGGCCACCGAAGGGCCGATGGAGGCCACGGGAATGCCCGTGTGGATCTCGAACAGATATTTGAAGAAGCTCGCGGCATGATCCGACGAGCCCCGCGCCGACATGCTCACCACGGCGGGCCCGCGCTCGGCAATCACCCGGCCAAGTTCGGCGAAGGTCTTTGCCTCATGCGCAAAAAGCCGGTCTACCGCCTCGGCGGCCTCAGCGGTTTCCTGAAACATCAGGGAAGGCGTATCTGTCATTTCGGTGTTCCGTGGTTGATAAAAGAGTGTGACGTCATTCAGCCCAGTGCCGCAATTGCACGATGCAAATCATCACCGTTGCGATCGAGCGTGGCGCGCGCTTCCTCGGGCGAGAGCCCCCGCACGACGAGAACCGCCGGCTTTACATGAAAGTTCGTTTTCTCGAGCGCGGCGCGCGCCGACGCTTCATCACACCCCTCCACCTGCATGAGCATTTCGACGGCGCGACGCACCAGCTTCTTGTTCGATGGCTTCATATCCACCATGCGGCCGCGATAGACCTTGCCAAGCCGCATCATGACCGCTGTGGAGAAGAGGTTGACTGCGATCTTCTGGCTCGTGCCGGCCGCCATACGCGTAGAGCCGGCAAGCACCTCTGCTCCCGTTTCCAGGAGCACCGCGCAATCAGCACGTTCCAGAAGCGCAGTACCGGGATTGTTGGCGATACCGATGGTCAGCGCCCCGCGCGCCTTCGCGGTCTCGATTGCCGCAAGCGTATAGGGCGTGCTTCCGCTCGCGGCGAGCCCCACCACCACATCGAGAGGCCCGCAAGCCAGCGCGTCAATCTCGTCTCGGCCCGCGACCTCATCATCTTCGGCGCTTTCACGCGCTTCAGCCACGCTGATGCTGCCGCCGGCCAGCAGAAAGAGACTGCGTTCCTCAGGCCAGCCAAAGGTAGGGTAAAGCTCCACCGCATCCAGCATCGCCACACGGCCTGAAGTGCCAGCCCCCACATAGATGAGACGGCTCTTGGGGTTCCCCAGACGCTGCGCCGCGGCTTCGACAGCCCCTTCCAGCGCCGGGAGGGCGGCAGCGACCGCATCCACGGCGGCCCGCTGACCATCAAGCATGGCGCTCAGCATATCCGCGGTCGAAAACCGCTCAATGTCACGATACGCCTGGCTTGCTGTTTCAGTTGAAGTTCTCATCGACGGCTCTCAGATTGCAAAACGCCTGCGTTCTCTAGACCAATTTAATACCAAATAGCTTATACCGTCATTGCCGAAAAAATCCATTCCCGCACCGAAAAAATCTCGTTGGGCAAATTTTGAAGCTGTTTACGCGGTATGACAGCGCTAAACTCCTCCGAATTTCTTGCAAAGCTTGTTCGTCCCATTCATAATTGGACTCACAAATTATATACCACTTTTCTCAGCGAGCCTGACTGAACGATGACAAACGCTCTTCCGGGACCGAAGGAAGACCTTGGCACTTTGCTCGCCCGGGAGATCCAGTCGGGCGCGGCAGACGCCACGCCGCGATACATCCGGCTCGCCAATGCACTGCGACAGGTGGTTGAGAGCATGGTTCTGGCTACCGGCGCAGCACTGCCCTCAGAGCGTCTCCTGGCTGAAATAACCGGTCTTTCGCGCGTCACGGTGCGACGTGGCATCGAGCTTCTGGTGCGCGAGGGTGTTCTGGAACAGCGCCGGGGCTCGGGCACCTATGTTCTCGCACCGGTCGAGCGTTTCGAGCAGCCGCTGGCAGCGATCACCAGCTTCACGGAGGATATGCTGTCCTACGGCCGCAAGCCCCAAACACGCTGGCTGGCGCGCGAATATGCAAGCCCTTCGGCACAGGAGGCCATGACGCTCGGTCTCTCGCCCGGCGATCGCGTTCTGCGCCTGCATCGCCTGCGTCTTGCCGATGCCCTGCCGCTTGCGGTCGAGCTGGCCATCGTGCCGGCAGACCTTCTGCCGGACCTTTCGGCCCTGGGGACCTCGCTCTACGAATCCATGGCATCAGCCGGGGCGCGGCCGCACAAGGCGTTGCAGCGCATGCATGCCTGTGCCCTGCCGGAGTTCGAAGCGCGCCTTCTCGAAGCCGAGGCCGGAGAGCCAGCCCTTTTTCTGGAACGCATATCCCGCACGGTCGAAGGGCGCGTGGTGGAGTTCACCCGCTCCCACTTCAAAGGTGATCGGTTTGACTTCGTCGCCGAACTCAATCTGCACCGGGAAACTTAAAGCGATTCCAGGAAACGGATCAGATTGTCCCGATCCTGCTTTGCCATCTCGACCACGCGATCACGCGCCGCCTGCGCCTCGCCGCCGTGCCAGAGAATGGCCTCAAGCAGTGTTCGCGCACGACCGTCATGCAGGAAGGTCGCTTCCGCATTCACCGTCGCGGTAAGGCCGATGCCCCAGAGCGGCGGCGTGCGCCATTCATAGCCATCGGCCAGCCCCTCGCCGCGACCATCGGCCAGCCCCTCGCCCATGTCATGCAGCAGCATGTCGGTATACGGCCAGATCAGCTGGAAGCGCAGGGCCGGATCGTCCACATCGAGCCGGGTCACATATTTCGGCCGATGGCACGAGGCACAGCCGCTCTCGTAAAAGACCTTCTTCCCGGCAAGCACCGCAGCGTCGTCCACATCACGCCGCGCGGGTACGGCGAGGTGGCTCGAATAGAAGGTCACGAGGTTCAACAGGTCTTCCGGCACCTCCTCGGCGCCCAGTCGCTCCTGCGCGCCATGCGGCAGGGCCCGGCATTCGGTCTGCGCCTCGGTGCAGTCACCCCAATGGTCCGGCGCAAGCGGGGTCGAAAGCCCCATATCGCCGGAAAACGCGTCTGCGGTCTGTTCGGCGATGGTGGGCGCGATGGCCTTCCAGCCGAAGCGGCCCAGCTTCCAACGGCCCTCCGCATCGCGCACTCTTGCCGCGCGTCCGGAAATGCCGTCGCCGTCTTCATCGTCGGGGTCGGCCCAGGCGAGAATGTCGGCCTCATGCACGCTTTCCAGAAGACCGAGCCCGATCATAGGCGGCGCGACGCGCGCCGACATCATCAGATCATCGCGCATCGGGCCGAAACCGGGATCGGCGACCCGAAGCGTCGGCTTGCGCAGTGTGACCGTCTCGCCCCCGGAAAGCGCCACGGGCACGTCCTCATAGGTAAGCGCGACGCGACCCTCGGGATTGAGCCCGGCCACCGCATGGTCCTGAAGCTGCAACCCGTAAACAGGGTCAGGTGCCGCCGGCAAACGACCGTCTGCAATCGCCGCTTCCTGCTCATCGTTCGCTGGAACGGACAGGCGCACGAGCAGCGACACCGCCGCATCCTCCGGCCGCGCCGGCGCATGACCGCGCCCGTCCTTGATATGGCACGACTGGCAGGCCCGCGCGTTGAACAGCGGTCCAAGCCCGTCCGAGGCCTGCGTTGACGACGGCGAGGAAACCCAGTCCTTGCGGAAAAGACCGTTGCCGAGCAGGAAGCGCTCCAGTTCGGCAAACTCCAGATTGGCCGAGGAGTGCGAGAACGCGTCCGCATTAATCAGCTTCGTCGACGTGGCTGCCCCGGCGGACATGCGTTCGAAACGTTCGGGTTTGTCAAAAGTGATCGCGGGCCGGGTCACTTTTTCCACCCGCTTGCGATCCTTCTCGCTCAGATCATCACGGACACCTTGTGACAGGTTATCCGCTTGAGCGAACAACGCCACGAGAGAAAACAGGCCGGTCAGAAGCGCGGCGCGGACAGAAATGCTCATGGAAAGGGTCTATACAAACGGACACCGGGCCGACAAGCGGCCCGGTGCAGAATTGGTGTCACTCAAAAACAGCGTCTGGATTGTCGAGACTGTCAGAGCCTTCAAGCTCGATCCCCGAAAGGTCGAGCGCCACAACCACCCGTTCAAGGGAACGGGTCTGGTCTACAAGACCGTCGATAGCCGCCTGCACGACCGCATTCCCTTCCTCGTTCCCCTGGCCGATCATCTGGTCATAGGCTTCGCCGCCCTCGGCGCGTTCCTTCATCGCCGTCATCGCTTCCAGGGTCGCGTCGAGTTTCGCCTTCATCTCCTCCGCCAGCGCCGGGTCCTTCTCCGACACCAGGTCCGCAAGGCTCGGACCTTCGACCTTGGAGCCATCCACGCGCTCATAGGAACCGAAATAGACATTCCGGATGCCGACGAGATCATAATAATGACTGTTGTGCGTGTTGTCGGAGAAGCAGTCATGCTCCTCTTCGGGATCGTTCAAAAGCAGTCCCAGCTTCATGCGCTCACCGGCCAGTTCGCCATAGGAAAGCGATCCGAGCCCCGTCAGCATGGCGGTCAGGCCGGCCTTCGGGTCAGCCGTCACCTCCGCGCGCGCCTCACCGTCGGTCTGCCAATTGGCCACCATCTCTTCCAGATCTGTGACCAGGAGATCGGCAGCGGCCTGAAGATACTGTCCACGGCGGTCACAATTGTCACCGGTGCAGTTCGCCGTATCAAAATCGGTATAGGGCCGCGCTCCGGCGCCAGCATCCGTTCCATTAAGATCCTGCCCCCAGAGGAGAAACTCGATGGCATGGTAGCCCGTGGCCACATTCGCCTCGATACCGCCTACCTCATGAAGCGACTGGATCACTTCGGGCGTGATCTCGGAGACATCGATCTCCGTACCGCCGGCGCTCACCTTGTCATTGGCGACCACATTGACCGTATAGAATTCGTTGGCATCGGATTCCGTGCCGTAGCTGGCGTCGACATAGTCGATCAGGCCCTCATCGAGCGGCCAGGCGTTCACCTTGCCTTCCCATTCATCGACGATGGCATTGCCGAAGCGATAGGCCTCACTCTGCTGGTAGGGAACACGCGCCGCGAGCCAGGCTTCACGGGCGGCTGCCATCGTTTCTTCAGACGGCGCCTCCACCAGCCGGTTCACCGCTTCGCGCAGCGTCTTCGCGGTCTCAAGGCTGTCTTCATAGGTGGCCAGCGCAATGTCTGCATAGGTGGAAACCACCTCCTGCGGCTCGGCTGCAACAGCCGGCGAGGCCATGACGGCTGCGAGTGCGGTACCGATGAGTAAACGACGCTTCATGTGACTTCCCCTCTCGTCCAATCCAGATCACCGGCAGCGCAAGAAAACGCTGCCGGACAGCGGCCGACAACCGCCACCAAATAATGTGGATTTAGATTATCAGGTTTATGAAGGCAAGCCCGACGCCACTTTTGCGGGCATTACTCCATTGCCTTGACCGCGATCACTGCATTGGTGCCGCCGAATGCAAAGCTGTTGCTCAAAGCGACACGCACGTCTCGCTTGCGCGCCTCGTTGGGCGTCACGTCCAGATCGCAATCGGGGTCGTTTTCCCGATAGCCGGCGGTGGGAGGCACCACCCCGTCCTGGATTGCCATCACACCGGCGATCAGTTCAAGGGCACCGGATGCCCCGAGGCAATGCCCATGCATCGACTTGGTGGAAGACACGGAGAGCCTTGGCGCGTGCTTTCCAAACACACGCTTGATCGCCTCCGTCTCGATCTTGTCGTTGGCTTTGGTGCCGGTGCCATGCGCGTTGATGTAATCCACATCCTCGACCGAAAGGCCGGCTTCGTGCAGACACGCTTTCAGGGCTGAGACCGGACCCTCCACCGTGGGAGCCACAATGTCAGAGGCATCGGCCGACATGCCGCCACCGGCCAGTTCGGCAAGAATTCTCGCACCCCGCGCCTGAGCATGCTCCAGTGTTTCGAGCACCGCGATGCCGGCGCCCTCCCCTAGCACCAGACCATTGCGATCGGCTGAAAACGGGCGGCAGGTCTCGGGCGCGAGAACCCGCAGCGCTTCCCACCCTTTCAGAATCCCGTAAATGAGAGGCGCATCAGAACCGCCAGCAAGCATCACGTCCGCACGGCCGAGCCTGATTTGGTCGGCAGCCGCCAATATCGCATGGTTGGACGAGGAACAGGCGGATGTGGCGCCAAAAACAGGACCACGCAGACCAAGTGTCATGCTGACCTGTCCGGCGGCGGCGCCTGGCATTACGCGCGGAACGGTAAAAATGCCGGTACGCGGTTTTCCTTCCAGAAGGATGGCGCGGTAGCTGTCTTCGATGGCTTCCCAGCCGCAAACTCCCGTGCCGACCACAGCGCCCACGCGATGTGTGTTCCCGTCATTCACCGCAAAACCCGACTGCGCGAGAGCCTCCTGCGCGGAAATCGCCGCAAGAAGGCTGAATCGGTCCATTGTCACAAGCCGCTTGCGGTCAATCCCGTGCTCGGGCAATTCCTTGATTTCAGCGCCTATCCGAACTTTCAGTTCATGAAGCGGAGCAGTGGTTATCGGCCCGATAGCCTGTCGCCCGGCCTGCATTGAAGACCAGATGGACGGGACGTCGGTTCCAAGCGCACAGATGCCGCCGATGCCGGTTATGACGATGCGCGGCGCTGTCATTTATTTTTTGGCATCCACCAGTTCGCGAACGGCGGCGACAATATCTTTCACCGTCTCCATGCTCTCCCAGGCCTCAGCCGTGTTCATCTCGACTTCGATGTTGAACTCATCTTCCACATCAAAAATGATCTCGGTGAGCTCGAGAGAGTGAATGCCGAGATCAGCCAGGGGCGTGTCCAGCGTGATGGTCTCGACATCATCCTGTGCATGCGTCTTGATCTTTTCCAGGATTGTCTTGCCGATTTCATCGGTGCTCAAACTGGCTTCAGCATTCATGAACCATCTCCTCGGACCACTTTTGCGCTGGCTGGGATGCCATGGGCAAGGCGTCCGCGCTTTACTCTCAACAATTTGGAGCCATAAGAAACCAAAGCGCGGCGTGCGGCAAGTGTATGTGGTGCATATCCGCCGATGCCGCACAGTCAGTTTCCGTTGGCACCACCCTTCACGAAGATCGTCACCCCACCGCGTTCGGCATATTCCAGGGCAACCACATCCCTCAACGGGATGGAGCGCGAATCGACGGCGTGAAAAAAGAGGGCACTTCCCTCTATGGCTTCCCGCAACATCGCTATCTGCTCTTCGTTCTCGGCAATGGCGGAGGAAATGCGGCTATCCTTTTCTTCCAGATCTGGAAGAAAAACAATGTCAATTTCGTCGAGCGAGAAGGTCTTGCGCACCCGCTCGGCATTCGCGGCAGTGGCGTCTATCGCCGCCAAAATGCGGCTGCTCGCCGACTCCGCTTCCACCTCCTCGGTTTTCACCTCGGAGCCGACGATTGCGTCGATCGCTTCTTCCCGCTGCAAGCCTTGTGCGAAAAGCGGAGTCTGCAGGACAAACGCCGCCACGAGCGCCACAGCGGTAATCAAGTGAATTCTGGCTTCGCCCGTTGTCGGCCGAGCCATGATGCTCAAATTCATGGTTCAATCCCGTCTCGTCGTCGCGCAGAAAACATGTTCTGCCACGGAAGGCAACGGGCACACCGCCGTGCAGGTTCCCTCAGAGCCAGCGTGGGTAATCGGAGACCAGCAGTCGATAGGGGTCTTCGTCTTCCTCAATGTCGGAAAAACGCGAAACCGGATCAGCAAAGATATTGTCCGTAACGTCATCGTTGACGGTGGAAACCTCACCGATCAGCACATCCTTCTTCTCACCCCAGAAGGCATGCCATGTGCCAGGCAACAGCGTTACACTTTCACCGGGCTCCAATCGCAAGACACCGCCAGCATCCAAGCGGCGCATCACGCCATCCGTCGGCACACTGACAGGTGCTGTCCTATCAATGTTTCCCTCGGCATCCGAGGCAAACAGTTCCAGGCAAAGCGTACCGCCGCCGCGATTGATGATGTCTTCAGCCTTGATCGCATGCGTATGCATCGGTGCGAGCTGGTCCCGCCGGGAGATCATGATTTTCTCGGCATAAAGCATGCCTCGCCCGTGCTTCAAATCTTCCTGATTGCCGTTGCGAACCGTGAACAGGAAAAGTCCGCATCGATCAAAATCGCCACGGCCATAATCGGTAATGTCCCAGCCAAGGCTTGCGTCCACGATCCCGCCGATCGAATCGCGCCTCCGCTTCATCTCATCGGGAGTCCAATCCGCGAAGGGCGGCATCACGTAGCCGAACGAGCGGATGAATGCATCGCCCTCACGCAGAATCTCATTGACTTTCGACCGTTTCACCGACGCCTCCCAGATGCGAACCGATTTAGATTGTTGGTTCGTATCGCAAGAGAGACCCCGCGCCAAGGCGTTTGTTTTCTAGAACGCCTTGAAGGTCAACGTGGTGAGCGAGCGGCGAATACCCGGCACGTTGGCAATGTTCTCACTGACGAATTTGCCGATATCCACGCCATCATCGATATAGACCTTCATGAGGAGGTCGTAATCGCCACTGGTGGAGTAAAGTTCGGAGGCGATTTCGCGCTTGTAGAGTTCATCGGCCACCTCATAGGTCTTGCCGGGCTTGCAGCGCAATTGAACGAAAACAGGTCTCATAGGGGCTCCATGGAGCGGATTCTAAACAGGATCTGGCCAGACTTGGCCCACAGACTTACGCTGTCAACAGACAGCGGACGATCTGATGGTCGGAATCCGCGAGGCCGTCAATGACATCGAAATGATGACGGTCTGGTTCTTCCACAGCGGCCGTGTTTGCGCCAAGACCGATCCAGACATTCGCAAGCAACGCATTCTGGCGCAGGAATTCGCTTCGCTCCGAAGCTCCGACCCAGCAAGTCAGCCTGACGCCTGGCAAAGGCGCCAGCAAGGCCGGGCTTTCAGCCCGCGCCTCTTCAGGCGTGATCTTAAGATTCTCGTTCATGGCGGTGTTGATCATCGGACGCAGATCATGCACCCCGGAAATGGACAGAACATGACGAAGGCGTGCCTGCACCTCTGCGGGCAGGGGCGACGTCTCACACGCCATGCGGGATGCGAGATGACCGCCTGCCGAATGTCCGGTCAGGATGAGGGGGCCATCAACGCGTTTCGCCGCGGCGCGCACGGCATCGCCGATCTCGCGCACAATGCCTGAGATCGAATTTTCGGGACACAGCGTGTAGGACGGCATGGCAACCGCGTAACCACTATCCACCGCGCCGGCAGCCAGATGCGACCAGTAGCTTTTGTCGAGCTTCAACCAAAAGCCACCATGGATGAAGACCACGAGCCCGGCTGGCTTACCCTCCGGTAGGAAAAGATCAAACCGATTGCGCGCACCATCGCCATAGGGCAGGTCGAGTTCGGCGCGTCCTGCAGCCGAAAGCCCATCGCGGTAGGCCTGCGCAGGTTCTACCCAAACGCCAGGCCATCGGTCTCCTCGTGGGATGTTTGCTCCATTGGCATAAGCATCGTCCCAATCGTTGATCTGATGATAGAACACACGCCCCTCCATCTGCCGATGCCGAAACACCCTGCTTGGCCTTGCCGGGGTATTCTGTCATCATCACACTGCGTCGTGTAGACTGCGTCCAGACCGGATATATTTCAACCTTAAAATTTCATACTTGAAATATCGTTTCTCCGGTGCAATGCTCCGAGCTTATAAGGCCAGGTGTTAAGCGATCCTGGGAGGAAGGAGCGCGAGCATGAAAGTTGCTGTTCTCGGCGGGGGCCCGGCAGGCCTCTACTTCGCAATCTCGATGAAGCTGCGGAATGCGGCTCACGACATCACGGTTTTTGAACGAAACAAGCCAGACGACACATTCGGCTGGGGCGTGGTTCTTTCCGACGAGACCCTCGACAATCTGGCTGAAAACGATCCGGTAAGCGCCGAACGCATCCGCGAACATTTCGCCTATTGGGACGACATCGCCGTGGTGCACCAGGGCGTGCGCACCCTCTCAACGGGACACGGTTTCTGTGGCATCGGCCGCATGCGCCTCCTCATCCTCCTGCAGGAACGCGCCCGTGAGCTTGGCATCAATCTCCAGTTTCAGACTGAGATCGACGACCCCCGCCCCTTCATGGCCGAATACGACATGGTGCTGGCGGCCGATGGCTTGAACTCCAAGACCCGCACCACATTTGCGGATGTGTTCAAGCCCGACATCGACGTGCGCAAGTGCAAGTTCGTCTGGCTCGGCACGCATCAGAAATTCGACGACGCCTTCACCTTCATCTTCGAAAAGACCGAGCATGGCTGGGTCTGGGCACACGCCTACCAGTTCGACGACGACACCGCGACCTTCATCGTGGAATGCGGCCCGGAGACCTGGGAGAAATTCGGCTTTGGCGAGATGAGCCAGCAGGAATCCATCGCCGTCTGCGAGCGGATCTTCAAGGATCATCTGGGTGGCCACAGCCTGATGACCAATGCCAACCACATTCGCGGGTCAGCGTGGATCAACTTCCCGCGTGTCCTTTGCGAGCGCTGGTCGCATGAAAACATCGCGCTGATGGGCGACGCCGCCGCCAGCGCCCACTTCTCCATCGGCTCAGGCACCAAGCTGGCGCTCGAGAGTGCCATTGCCCTGGCCGAATATCTCCACACCGAGCCGACGCTGAAGGAAGCCTTCGACAAATACGAGGATGCAAGGCGTCTGGAAGTCCTGCGTCTTCAGTCGGCGGCACGCAACTCGCTGGAATGGTTCGAGGAGGTGGAGCGCTATCTCGATCTCGATCCGGTGCAGTTCAACTATTCGCTGCTCACCCGCTCGCAGCGCATCAGCCATGAGAACCTGCGCCTGCGCGACCCCGAATGGCTCTCAGGCGCCGAAAGCTGGTTCCAGCAGCAGGCCGGTGCCGAAGACAATACCCCCCGCCCGCCCATGTTCGCGCCCTACAAGCTGCGCGGTCTTACGCTGAAAAACCGCGTCGTGGTCTCACCCATGGCCCAGTACAAGGCTGTCGACGGCTGCCCGACCGACTGGCACATGGTGCATTATTGCGAGCGCGCCAAAGGCGGCGCAGGCCTTGTCTATATTGAGATGACCTGTGTCAGCCCCGAGGGGCGCATCACGCCCGGATGCCCTGGCTTCTACAAGCCCGAGCACGAAGCCGCGTGGACACGCATCGTCGATTTCGTTCATCGGGAAACGGATGCGAAGATCTGCGCGCAGATCGGCCATTCCGGTCCGAAGGGCTCCACCCAGCTCGGCTGGGAGGAAATGGACGCGCCGCTGAAAGAAGGCAACTGGCCGCTTCTGGCTGCTTCCGATGTGTCCTGGTCAGAAAAGAACCAGACACCCAAGGCCATGGATCGCGCCGATATGGACATGGTGCGCGACCAGTTCGTTTCCGCTGCAGAAATGGCCGAGCGCTGCGGGTTCGACATGCTCGAACTGCACTGCGCCCATGGCTATCTCCTGTCGTCCTTCATATCGCCGCTCACCAACCGGCGCGAGGATGAATATGGCGGAAGCCTTGAGAACCGCATGCGCTATCCGCTGGAGATCTTCCATGCTGTGCGGGCTGTCTGGCCAGACGACAAACCCATCTCGGTGCGCATTTCTGCCAATGACTGGGTCGGCGATGAAGGCGTGACGCCGGAGGAGGCCGTCGAGATCGCCCGCATGCTGCAGGATGCGGGTGTGGACATTTGCGACGTCTCGGCAGGCCAGACCTCGAAGCGCGCCCGCCCCGTCTATGGACGCATGTTCCAGACGCCCTTCTCCGACCGCATCCGCAACGAGACCGGCATGGCGACCATGGCCGTCGGCAATATCTACGAGCCGGATCACGTCAATTCGATCTTGATGGCCGGCCGCGCCGACCTCGTCTGCCTCGCCCGCCCGCATCTGGCCGATCCCTATTGGACGCTCCACGCTGCGGCAACCCTTGGAGACAAGAGCGTGACCTGGCCCGATCCCTATCTGCCAGGCCGCGATCAGCTCTACCGGCTCGCCGAGCGGGCCGAACAGATGACGGGGAAGGTTTGACGATGTTTTCCGAATGCCTGCTCTGCCCCTCATCCTCACCTTCTCCCCGCCCAAGGGGAGAAGGGGGTATAGACGTCGCCGCTTCGTCCTTCTCCCCGCGTGCGGGGAGAAGGTGCCGGCAGGCGGATGAGGGGCATCGCCAGACTTCAAGGAAAAGGCCAGCACAATGACCAGTTCACGCCACGCACTCGTGACAGGCGGCGGAACGGGCGTCGGCGAAGCGATCGCGCTCTCCCTCGCGGAAGCCGGCATCGACGTCACCATATGCGGGCGGCGTGCCGAGCCGCTGGAAAAAGTCGCCGCTCGCCACGAGCGCATCCACGCGCAGACCGCCGACGTGACCGACGAAGCCTCCATGCAGGCGCTCTATGAAACGGCAGAAGCCGCACGCAGGCCCTTTGACATTGTCATCGCCAATGCCGGCACGGCATCCAGCGCGCCGGCCCATCGCACGAAGCTCGAAGACTGGAACCGCATCCTCGACGTCAACATGACCGGCGCGTTCCTCACGGTGAAGCCCGCGCTTTCTCCGATGGCAAAGCGCGGCAGCGGGCGCATCATCTTCGTCGCCTCCGTCGCTGGCCTCAAGGGCTATGCCTATGTCGCGCCCTATGTCGCATCCAAGCACGGCGTCATCGGGCTCATGCGGGCGCTTTCCGTGGAACTGGTCAAGACCGGCGTCACGGTCAATGCCATCTGTCCCGGTTACGTGGAAACCGAGATGCTGGAAGAATCCATCGAGCGCGTGGTCGAGAAGACCGGGCGCAGCCACGAAGAAGCCCGCAAGGGTTTTGTCGAAGCCAATCCCCATGGCCGGCTGATCCAGCCGGATGAAGTGGCGGCGGCGGCATTGTGGCTCGTCAGTCCGGCCGCCTCGTCGGTCACCGGCCAGTCGATTTCCATCTCTGGAGGTGAAACATGGTAAGCGCCCCCCTGGCTTCCGTCCGCAGCGGAGCTCCGGCAAAGGAACGTCTGCGCCTGTGGATCAGGATCCTGCGTGCCTCGCGCCTCATCGAAGCCGTTCTGCGCGAAAGGCTCAAGACCCGCTTCGACACGACCCTGCCCCGCTTTGATGTGCTCTCGGCCCTCGACCGTGCACCCGAAGGTATGGCGATGAGCGACATATCGCGCTTCCTGCTTGTTTCGAACGGCAATGTGACCGGCATTGTCGAGCGGCTGGTGACCGATGGTCTGGCCAGTCGAACCAAGCGCGATGGCGACCGCCGCACCTCCATCATCAAGCTGACACCGGCCGGCAAGGAGGCTTTCGCGGCGATGGCCGAAGCTCATGAGCGCTGGATCGACGAACTTCTCGGCAATTTGCCGGAAGATGAGGCGCGCGCGCTTGCCGGCACGCTCAAGACATTCGAAAGCAATTGGGAGGGCGGCGTATGAGCACCATGGCCAACCTGAAGCCGAAGCATTTCATATGGCGCATGGAAGGCAGCGTCGCGCTGATCCAGCTCGACCGCCCGGACCGCAAGAATCCGCTCACCTTCGATTCCTATGCGGAGCTGCGCGACACGTTCCGCGCCCTGCCCTATGCGGATGATGTGGACGCGGTCGTGTTCCTGCCCAATGGCGGCAATTTCTGCTCGGGTGGAGATGTGCACGACATCATCGGCCCGCTGGTCGATATGGACATGAAGGGCCTGCTCGCCTTCACCCGCATGACCGGCGATCTGGTCAAGGCCATGATCGCCTGCAACAAGCCGATCATTTCGGCGGTCGACGGCGTGGCTGTCGGAGCTGGCGCGATCATCGCAATGGCTTCGGATATGCGGCTCGCCACACCAGAAGCGAAAACGGCTTTCCTGTTCACCCGTGTCGGGCTTGCCGGCTGCGACATGGGCGCCTGCGCCATGCTGCCCCGCATCATCGGTCAGGGCCGTGCGGCGGAGCTGCTTTACACCGGCCGCTCCATGAGCGCCGAAGAAGGCGAGCGCTGGGGTTTCTATAACCGGCTCGTGGCCGCCGACGCACTGGAAACAGAAGCGTTGTCCATGGCCTCGCGGATCGCTGCCGGGCCGACCTTTGCGCACGGCATCACCAAGACGCAGCTTAATCAGGAATGGTCGATGGGTCTCGAACAGGCCATCGAGGCAGAAGCCCAGGCCCAGGCCATCTGCATGCAGACAAAGGATTTCGAGCGGGCGTACCGGGCGTTCGTCGCCAAGGAAAAACCGGTATTTGAGGGGGATTGATGCCTGACCGCTCCTTCCTCGACTGGCCCTTCTTCGAACAGCGCCACCGCGACTGGGCCGATAAACTCGACGCATGGTGCGCCCAAAACCTCCCCGTCGACCACAGCGATGTGGACGCCGCCTGCCGCGACCTCGTTGCGCGGCTCGGCGAAGCCGGCTTCCTGAAGCCCACCGCGCTCGACACCGCCAATCCCGGCCCGCTCGATGTGCGCACGCTTTGCCTGACGCGCGAAACGCTGGCCCGTCATGACGGGCTGGCCGATTTCGCCTTCGCCATGCAGGGGCTCGGCACCGGCGCGATCAGCCTGTTCGGCACGCCCGAACAGCAGCAATGGCTCGACAGGACCCGCGCCGGCAAGGCTATATCCGCCTTCGCCCTTTCCGAGCCACGCTCCGGTTCGGACGTCGCAAACATGGACATGACCGCCACCCGCGATGGCGATGATTATGTGCTTTCAGGCGAAAAGACCTGGATTTCCAATGGTGGCATCGCCGATCTCTACACGGTCTTTGCCCGCACCGGCGAAGCGCCGGGCGCGAAGGGCATCTCCGCCTTTCTCGTCCCTGCGGACACGCCGGGGCTGGAGGTCGCAGAACGTCTGGACGTGATCGCGCCGCATCCGTTGGCGCGGCTCTCTTTCAACGATGTGCGCGTGCCGGCCTCCGCACTGATCGGCAAGCCGGGCGAAGGATTCAAGATCGCCATGTCGGTGCTCGACGTGTTCCGCTCGACCGTGGGTGCGGCCGCACTCGGCTTTGCGCGTCGCGCGCTGGACGAGACACTGGACCGGGCAGGCAGCCGCGAGCTTTTCGGCGCACCGCTGTTCGACCTGCAGATGGTGCAGGGCCACATCGCGGATATGGCGCTTGATGTCGACGCTGCCGCTCTCCTCATTTACCGCGCCGCATGGACCAAGGACATGGGCGCGCCGCGCGTGACCCGCGAGGCTGCCATGGCAAAACTCTTCGCCACCGACCGCGCACAGCAGGTCATCGACAAGGCAGTGCAAATCCACGGCGGTGATGGCGTGCGCCGCGGACATATCGTGGAGAGCCTTTACCGGGAGATCAGGGCTCTGCGCATCTATGAGGGCGCATCAGACGTCCAGAAAGTCGTCATTGCACGGCAGATAAAATGAGGGTGAACATATGCTCGGACCGACGGGTCACACAGACACATTCGCGCGGGACAATCTCCCGCCGCAGGACCAATGGCCGGAATTCCTGCTCGACGGTTTTGAATACCCCGACTATCTGAATGCCGGCGTCGAACTGACCGACCGCATGGTCGAGCGTGGTTTTGGCGACCGCGTGGCGCTGATCGGCAATGGCCGGCGACGCACATACAAGGAACTGGCAGACTGGACGAGCCGCCTCGCCCATGCGCTGGTGGAAGATTACGGCGTCAAGCCGGGCAACCGAATCCTCATCCGCTCGGCCAACAACCCGGCCATGGTGGCGTGCTGGCTGGCCGCCACGAAGGCAGGCGCAGTTGTCGTCAACACCATGCCGATGCTGCGCGCCGGCGAACTGGCCAAGATTGTCGACAAGGCAGAGATCGGCCTTGCGCTGTGCGACACCCGCATCAAGGACGAGCTCGTCGCCTGCGCCAAGGACAGCAAATTCCTCAAGAAAGTCGTCGGCTTCGACGGCACCGCCAATTTCGACGCCGAGCTAGACCGCATCGCCCTCGACAAGCCTGTTCAGTTCGATGCCGTCAAAACCGGTCGTGACGATGTCGCGCTTCTGGGGTTCACCTCCGGCACCACCGGCACGCCCAAGGCGACCATGCATTTCCATCGCGATCTGCTGATCATCGCCGATGCCTATGCGAAGGAAGTGCTTCAGGTCACGCCTGACGATGTGTTCGTCGGCTCGCCACCGCTCGCCTTCACCTTCGGGCTTGGCGGTCTGGCGATCTTTCCCTTGCGTTTTGGCGCAACGGCGACGCTGCTTGAAAGCGCCACCCCGCCCAATATGATCGAGATCATCGAAAAATACCGTGCCACGGTGAGCTTCACTGCTCCCACCGCCTACCGCGCCATGATGGCGGCGATGGACGAGGGGGCGGATCTCTCCTCGCTCCGCGTTGCCGTCTCGGCGGGCGAGACCCTGCCCGGCCCGGTGTTCGAGGCGTGGACGGAAAAGACAGGCAAACCGATCCTCGACGGTATTGGCGCAACCGAGATGCTGCATATCTTCATCTCCAACCGTTTCGATGATCGTCATCCCGCCACCACGGGCCGCCCGGTGACGGGCTATGAAGCGCGGATCGTTGATGAAGACATGAACGAACTGCCGCGCGGCGAAACCGGCCGACTGGCCGTGCGCGGCCCGACCGGCTGCCGCTATCTCGCCGACGAACGGCAGAAGGAGTATGTCCGCGACGGCTGGAATCTGACGGGCGACAGCTTTTATCAGGATGAGGACGGCCGCTTCCATTTCGCAGCCCGCTCCGACGACATGATCGTCTCTGCAGGCTACAACATCGCCGGTCCCGAGGTGGAAGCGGCATTGCTTGCCCATGCCGAGGTCATGGAATGCGCCGTCATCGGTGCACCGAGCGAGGAGCGCGGACAGATTGTCGAAGCCCATGTGGTGCTGGCCGAAGGGGTCGCGCGCGATGAGCTCACGGTGAAACGGCTTCAGGACCACGTGAAGGCAGCAATCGCGCCTTACAAATATCCACGTTCCATCAAGTTTCTGGACGCTCTGCCGAAGACCGAGACGGGCAAGATCCAGCGTTTCCGCCTGCGGGAGAAAAACTGACCATGGCAAGCCAGCCGGAGCTCGACGACGACAGGGCAGCGGATATCAAGCCGCCCATGTCCTACAGCGACTATCTGCATCTGGAAAAGATCCTCGATGCGCAGGAACCCCTGTCTGAAGCGCGTGATGAGCTGCTGTTCATCATCCAGCACCAGACCTCCGAGCTCTGGATGAAACTCGCCATCACCGAGATCCGCTCCGCACGCGCGGCCATCGCCGAAGACCGCCTGCGCCCGGCCTTCAAGATGCTGACCCGCGTGGCACGCATCTTCGAGCAGTTGAACAGCGCCTGGGACGTACTGCGCACCATGACGCCCAGCGAGTATTCCACCTTCCGCGATGCGCTTGGCCAGTCCTCGGGCTTCCAGTCGTGGCAATATCGCTCCATCGAGTTTCTGGCCGGCAATAGAAATCTTGCCATGCTCAAGCCGCACTCCGATCTGCCGCAGATTACGGCGCGGCTTGAAGAAATTCTGGCCGAGCCCAGCCTCTATGACGAGGCGCTGCAGCTTCTGGCGCGCAACGGTTTCGACATTGGCCCCGATGCGGAGCGGACGAGCTGGCGTGAGAAGCGCGAGTCCAATGAACAGGTTCAGGCCGCATGGAAGGCAGTCTATGCGCGGCCCGATGCACATTGGGCGCTTTACGAGCTGGCCGAAAAACTGATTGATTTCGAAGACTATTTCCGCCGCTGGCGCTTCAACCACGTGACCACCGTCGAACGGATCATCGGGCTGAAACGCGGGACCGGCGGCACATCCGGCGTTTCCTACTTGCGCAAGATGCTGGATGTGGAACTATTCCCCGAGCTCTGGAGAGTTCGAACGGACATGTGAGGAGATGATGATGAACCGCCGCACCAGCCCCTCACCCTTACCCTCTCCCCGCAAGCCGGGCGAGGGAGGCATAAACGTTGCATTCAGCCCCCTTCTCCTCGCTTGCGGGGAGAAGGTGCCGGCAGGCGGATGAGGGGCAAACACCTGCCCAGCAGATAAACGGGAACAAAAAAGGGAGAACACACATGAAGAAGCTACTTGCAGCAAGCCTGCTTGCCCTTTCGGCAAGCGTCGCCGGAAACGCCTTCGCCGAACCGATCAAGATCGGCATGATCACCACGCTTTCGGGCGGCGGCGCAGGCCTTGGCATTGATGCCCGCGACGGTTTCATGCTCGCCATCGAGCAGTCCGGCAACAAGGAAGTCGATGTCGTTATTGAAGACGACGCCCAGAAGCCGGAACTTGCGGTCCAGATCGCCGACAAGATGATCCAGAGCGACAAGGTGGACCTGATGACCGGCATCATCTGGTCGAACCTGGCCATGGCGGTCGTGCCGTCGGCCACGGCGCAGGACGTGATCTATCTGTCAGTCAACGCCGGCCCCTCGGCCCTTGCCGGTGCCGGATGCAGCCCGAGCTATTTCAACGTCGCCTATCAGAACGACAATTTCCACGAGGCGATGGGCGAGGCCGCCAACAAGGACTACAAAAAGACCTTCATCATGGCGCCCAACTATCCGGCCGGCAAAGATTCGCTGACCGGCTTCAAGCGCTTCTACAAGGGTGAACTGGCGGGTGAGGTCTACACCAAGCTCGGTCAGACGGACTATGCCGCCGAGATCGCCCAGATTCGCGCTTCGGGTGCGGATTCGGTGTTCATCTTCCTACCGGGCGGCATGGGCATTGCCTTCACCAAGCAATATGCCCAGTCGGGCGTTGGCCTGCCGCTGCTTGGACCTGCTTTCTCCTTCAGCCAGGACGTGCTGCCCGCCATTGGCGATGCGGCGCTTGGGGTGAAAAACACCGCTTCCTGGGCCTATGATCTCGACAATGAGGCCAACAAGGCTTTCGTCGAAGGCTTCAAGGAAGCCTATGGCCGCCTGCCCTCCGTCTATGCCGCGCAAGGGTATGACACGGCAAACCTCATCCTTTCTGCCGCCGAAAAGGCAAGCGTGAAGGATAAGGACGCCTTCCGCGCGGCGTTGAAGGAAGCGGATTTCGATTCCGTTCGCGGAAAATTCTCTTTCAACACCAACAACCACCCGATCCAGGATTTCTATGTCCGCGAGGTGGTGAAGGATGGTGACACGCTGACCAACAAGATCGTGGCCACCGCATTCACCGATCACAAGGACGCCTACGCGGCCGAGTGCAAGATGTAGGACAGCCTCCTTCTCCCCGCTGGCGGGGAGAAGGTGCCGGCAGGCGGATGAGGGGCGGGCGCCCATGTTTGCAGATCATGGCGCAGCCCCTCACCCTCACCCTCTCCCCGTGAACGGGGAGAGGGAGGCGTCCACGCAGCGCTCCTCCCCAAAAACCAGACGGTGAAAATTCCCCGTGTCCCTGACCCTTCTCATAGAGCAAATCCTGAATGGCCTGCAGTTCGGCGTGATGCTGTTTCTGATGGCCGCCGGCCTGACGCTGATCTTCGGCGTCATGGGGCTCATCAACCTTGCGCATGGTTCGCTCTTCATGGTCGGCGCATTTGCCTGCGCGACCGTGGCCGCAGCGACCGGCTCCTTCTGGCTCGGCCTCGTCGCCAGTCTCGCTGCCGCCGCCGCCGCTGGCGCGCTGGTCGAAATCCTCGTCATAAGACGGCTTTACGAACGCGACCATCTCGATCAGGTGCTCGCCACCTTCGCGCTGATCCTCATCTTCTCCGAGGGCACGCGCTGGGTTTTCGGCTCCTTCCCGCTCTATCTCGACATTCCGCAGCTTCTTTCCGGCGCGGTGCACCTGCCCGGCGGCGCGCAATACCCCATCTACCGTCTCGCGGTGATCGGCGTCGGCATCGCGGTTGCCATCGGGCTCTATCTCCTGATCGGCAAGACGCGCCTTGGCATGCGCATCCGCGCCGGCGAGTCCGACCGTGAAATGATCGGCGCCCTCGGCATCGACATCGGCACGCTCTACACGCTCGTTTTCGCGCTGGGCGCTGCCCTTGCCGGCCTTGCCGGCGCGATGGTCGGCGCGCTTCAGTCGGTGCAGGTGGGCATGGGCGAGCCGGTGCTGATCCTCGCCTTCGTGGTCATCGTCATTGGCGGCATCGGCTCCATCAAGGGCGCGCTGGTCGGCTCCATACTGGTGGGGCTGACAGAAACGCTTGGCCGCTTTCTGCTGCCGCATGTCTTCGGCCTGTTCATGCCCAATTCCGAAGCCGCAACCGTCGGCGCAGCGCTTGCCTCCATGCTGATCTACATCGTCATGGCCCTCATCCTCGCTTTCAGGCCGCAGGGCCTGTTCGCGGCGAATGCATGAGGGACAGGCCATGACACGCGAAACAACCATCAGCATCGTCATCGTCGCCGGCCTTCTCGCTGCAGCCTTCATCGCGCAGGCGATGGGCGAGACCTTCTACATCACGCTTGCGACCCGCATGGCGATCCTCGGCCTTGCCGCCACCGGGCTCAACATCGCGCTCGGTCTCGGCGGGCTGGTCTCCTTCGGCCATGCCGCCTTCTTCGGCATTGGCGGCTATGCGGCAGGCATTCTAGCCACCCACGCCTTCAACAGCGAACCGCTTCTCCTCGGCCTGCCCGGCACCAACCAGATGATTGTCATCTGGATCGCCGGCGCGATCGCCGCCGGGCTCGTTGCCGTTCTGATCGGCCTGATTTCGCTCAGGACCTCCGGCGTCTACTTCATCATGATCACCCTCGCCTTCGCGCAGATGATCTACTATTTCGCCATCTCCTGGCCCGCCTATGGAGGCGAGGACGGTCTTTCGATCTATGTCCGCAACACCTTCCCCGGCACGAACACACTCGCCCCGATGAGCTTCTTCCTCATCTGTTTTGGCCTTCTGGTGATCGGCCTCGTCTTTTTCGCGCTGATACGGGATTCCCGCTTCGGTGCTGCACTTCAGGCCGGGCGACAGAACGATACGCGGCTTGCCGCCGTCGGCATCGGCCCGTTCAGGGTGCGTTTGGTGGCCTTCGTCATCTCCGCGATGATGACGGCGCTCGCCGGAGCGCTTTTTGCCGATCTCAACCGCTTCGTCAGCCCATCCATGTTTTCCTGGCACATGTCGGGCGAGCTGATCGTTTTGATTATCATCGGCGGGGTCGGCCGGCTTGCCGGGCCGCTCGCGGGCGCCATCGTCTATGTCCTGTTCGAGTTCGCGCTGGGCGGCATCACAGAGCATTGGCAGTTTTTCCTCGGGCTGATCCTGCTGGCCGTGGTGCTGTTTGCCCGCGGCGGCGTGATGGGCCTTCTGGCCGGGAGGGCGCGTCATGGCTGAACCCATTCTCGATATCCGTGACCTGAGAAAAAGCTTCGGCGCGCTGAAGGCGACTGATGGTGTGAGCCTCGATCTCAGGCCGGGTGAAATACACGCCCTGATCGGCCCGAACGGTGCCGGCAAATCGACCCTCATTCATCAGATTGCCGGCTCGCTGAAGCCGGACAGCGGCGAAATCCGTTTCGAGGGCCGCGATGTGAAACCGCTCGATGTGGCCGCCC
Organism: Nitratireductor sp. B36; assembly: GCF_020833685.1. GTDB lineage: Bacteria > Pseudomonadota > Alphaproteobacteria > Rhizobiales > Rhizobiaceae > Nitratireductor. The sequence goes on along the minus strand of NZ_JACKZY010000003.1, from coordinate 265,386 downwards.
GCGCGCGGCTTGGCATGGGCCGCACATTTCAGGTCTCGTCACTCGCCCCGGAATTTTCCGCCCTGCGCAATGTGATGCTCGCGGTGCAGGCGCGACAGGGTTCCAGCTTCCGTTTCTTCAAACCCGTCATGCACGACAGAAGCCTGACCGAGCCCGCTCATGAAGCGCTTGCCCGCGTCGGCCTGTCGGACCGCGCTGACGTGTCCGCCGCCGAGCTTTCGCACGGCGAACGCCGCCAGCTCGAAATCGCCATCGCCCTGGCGCTCGGCGCAAAGGCGTTTTTGCTGGATGAGCCCATGGCCGGCATGGGGCCCGAAGGCTCGCAGGCGCTCACAACTTTTCTTGACGGGCTTCGAGCCGAAGCGCCGATCCTCCTGATCGAGCATGACATGGACGCCGTCTTCGCCCTTGCCGACCGCATCTCGGTCCTCGTCTATGGGCGGATCATCGCCACCGGCACGGTGGACGACATCCGCAATCATCCCGCCGTGCGCGAAGCCTATCTGGGAGACGGCGCATGAAGCTGCTCGACATCCGGGATCTGAAAACCTTCTACGGCAAATCGCAGGCGCTGTTCGGCGTCGACCTTTCGGTCGAGGAAGGCGAGGCAGTGGCGCTGATGGGCCGTAACGGCATGGGCAAGACGACGACGATCCGCTCCGTCTGCCACCTCACGCCCGCACAGTCAGGCAGCATAAACTTTGCCGGCAAAGATATCATGCGCCTCAAGCCGCACCGCATCGCGCGGCTGGGTGTCGGGCTGGTGCCGGAAGGCCGCCGCTGCTTCCCGAACCTGACGGTGGAAGAAAACATCCTCGCCGCTGCCCGTCCGGGCAAGTGGACGCTCGATGGCGTGAACGCGCTGTTCCCGCGCCTGGCGGAGCGGCGCGATCAATATGCGCGCACACTTTCTGGCGGCGAGCAGCAGATGCTCGCCATTGGCCGGGCGCTGGCCACCAATCCGCGCCTGCTCATTCTCGACGAGGCGACCGAAGGGCTTGCCCCGGTGATCCGTCAGGATATCTGGCGCGCCATCCGCGCCATCCGCGCGGAAGGCCAGTCGATCCTGATCGTCGACAAGACTCTCAGCGAGCTTTTGCCCGTTGCGGATCGCTGCGTCATTCTCGAAAAAGGCCGCACCGCATGGACCGGTGCACCCTCCGCACTCACGGATGAGATCCAGGAGCGCTTTCTCGGCGTGTGACCACGCCTTTACGGTCAGGATCGACTGACCTTAGTTCCCAAGCACGAAGGAAATAGCATGACTGTCCCGCTTCACCAGATTCTCCAGCCCGCCGACTGGGTTCCGGCCAGAGGGTATTCCAATGGTGTTGTTGCAAGGGGGCGCACCGTCTTCCTTGGTGGACAGATCGGCTGGAACGGCAATCAGGTGTTCGAGACGGACGATTTCATCGCCCAGGTGCGACAGGCGCTTGAAAACATCGTCACGCTTCTGAAGGAAGCCGGCGCCGGCCCGGAGCATGTGGTGCGCCTCACCTGGTTCATCACCGACAAGCAAGCCTACGCCACCCGCCTGCGCGAGCTGGGCGAAGCCTATCGCTCCGTCATGGGCCGCAACTTCCCGCCCATGAGCGTCGTTCAGGTCACCGCGCTCATCGAGGACGAAGCGAAGGTGGAAATCGAGGCCACGGCGGTCCTGCCCGATTAGCCCAACGACGCTCGTCGCAAGCACTTTGCTCCGGAGCCAAGCGCCCTCGCCCTTCGACAAGCTCAGGGTGAGGGCTCTTTAACCCGCTCAGAAAAGCGGTAGCGCTACGTACGGTGTATATTTCTGCGTGCGCGTTTCACGTTTGAAGAAGGCACGGGGCTTCCAGCAAACCTCATCCTGAGCCTGTCGAAGGGCGAGGGTGCCTGGCGCCGTACCGGTCAGCTTCATCGCGCCACGCGTGGCATATGCTCCTGCATCCGCGTTTCACGTTTGAAGAAGGCACGGAGCTTCCAGTAACCCTCATCCTGAGCCTGTCGAAGGGCGAGGGTGCCTGGCGCGGTACCGGTCAGCTTCACCGCGTCACGCGTGGCATATGCTCCCGCATCCACATTTCACGTTTGAAGAAGGCCGGAGCTTCCAGCAACCCTCATCCTGAGCCTGTCGAAGGACGAGGGTGCCTGGCGCCGTACCGGTGAACTTCATCGCGCCACGCGTGGCATATGCTACTGCATCCGCATTTCACGTTTGAAGAAAGCACGGAGCTTCCAGTACCCCTCATCCTGAGCTCGTCGACGGGCGAGAGTGCCTGGCGCCGTACCGGTCAGCTTCATCGCGCCACGCGTGGCATATGCTCCTGCATCCGCATTTCACGTTTGAAGAAGGCCGGAGCTTCCAGCAACCCTCATCCTGAGCCTGTCGAAGGACGAGGGTGCCTGGCGCC
>NZ_JACKZY010000003.1:0-262898 GCF_020833685.1 Nitratireductor sp. B36 | reverse complement strand
CCGTACCGGTGAACTTCATCGCCCAACGCCCAGTTCGCTGGTCTCCACCTCCCGCGCGGCATCCTCCCGCGCATTGCGACGCAGCGTGTAGACGAACGCAGCCAGGAACAGCCCCGTCATCAAAAGCACGATTGTCGGCGCCGGCGCGCTATCGAGGAAGAAGCTCAGATAAACGCCGAAGAACGACGAGAACAGCGCAACTGCCAGGCTGACCAGCAGCATCCCGTCAAACCGCCTGACCAGCAGAAACGCCACCGCTCCCGGCCCGATCAGAAGCGCGATCGCGAGGATAATGCCCACCGCCGTGAGCGCCGCCACGATGGTTAGCGAGAGGATGGCCAGAAGCCCGTAATGCAGCACCCGCACCGGCAGGCCGATTGCCTTGGCGTGCTGTCCGTCGAACGCATTCAGAAGCAGATCCCGGCGAAAGAGCACGATCGCCACGCAGACGAAAAGCGCGATAATCCCCGTCTGCGCGATGTCGCCCCACGTCACGCCCAGCATGTCACCGAACAGGATATGGTCGAGATGCACCTCGGTCTGGATCTTGGTGTAGAGCAGCAGGCCGAGCCCGAACATACCGGAGAAGACCACGCCCATGATCGTGTCTTCCTTCACACGGCTGTTTTCCTTCAGATAACCAATGCCCACAACGCAGGTCATGCCAGCCACAAAAGCTCCGAGCGCCAACGGTATGCCGATAATATAGGCAACCACCACGCCTGGCAGAACCGCATGGCTGACCGCATCGCCCATCAGCGACCAGCCCTTGAGCACGAGAAAGCAGGAAAGCAGCGCCATGGGCGCGGCAATCAACACCGAGATAATGAAGGCCTGCTGCATGAAGGGAAACGCGAAGGGGAGCATCAGCGCGTCGAAAAAGCCACTCATGCGCTCATCTCCCGCATCTCGCCTTCCAGCGCCTCACGGGCCCGCCTGCGCGCCGCCAGAAGCCCGTGCTTCGGCGCAAGGACAAAGGCCGTCAGAAACGCCAGCGTCTGCAGCACGACGATGATACCGCCCGTCGCCCCATCGAGGAAATAGCTCGCGTAAGCACCAACGAAGCTTGAGAGCGCGCCAATTGCCACCGCAATCGCCACGAGCCGTGGAAAGCGGTCGGTCAGAAGGTATGCTGTCGCCCCCGGGGTTACCACCATGGCGATCACAAGAAAGGCTCCCACCGTCTGCATCGCCGCCACCGTGCAGGCACTCAGAAGCGTGAAGAAAATCAGCCGCAGAAAGCCCGGGTTGAGGCCGATGGAGCGCGCATGGTTTTCGTCGAAAAACGCGACCATCAAGTCCTTCCACTTGAATGCAAGCACCAGCAGCGTGACGCCGGAAATGATGACGAGCTGCAGCGTGTCCGATGGCGTGATCGCCAGAATATTACCCAGAACGATGGTCTGTATGTTCACCGCCGCTGGCGAAAGCGAGACCATGAAGAGCCCAAGGCCGAAAAAGGACGTGAAAATCAGGCCGATGATCGCATCCTCGCGCAGCTTGGTGCGCTGATTGAGAAAGAACATCGCACCGGCCGCAAGCCCGCCGGCAAAGAACGCGCCGATGGAAAACGGCAGACCCAGCATATAGGCCCCGGCTACGCCTGGCACGATGGAATGCGAGAGCGCATCGCCGATCAGCGACCAGCCCTTGAGCATCAGATAAGCCGAGAGAAACGCGCAGACACCTCCCACCAGCGCGCTCACCCACATGGCGTTGACCATATAGCCATAGGAGAAGGGTTCGAGCAGAGAAGCGCTCATTTCCTGTCACCCGCTTCCGAGGAACCGTCCTCATCGCCATAAATGACGAAGGGACGCTCATCATCGGTCAGAACCGTAAGCTTGCGGGAATCCTCTTCTGCGTCTTCATGCAGATCCGCCCCGCCAAGCGTGAACTGGCGCAGCACACCGCCAAATGCCTTTTCCAGATTGGCGCGGGTGAAGACTTCCGGTGTCAGCCCGGAAGCCAGCACCGTGCGGTTGATCAGAACGGTCCGATCACAAAAGCGTGGCACACTGCCCAGATTGTGCGTCGAGACCAGCATGACATGCCCTTCCTCGCGCAACGCCTTCAGAAGCGCGATGATGGATTCTTCCGTGCGCACATCGACACCGGTGAACGGCTCATCGAGCAGGATGACCCGCCCTTCCTGCGCCAGCGCACGTGCCAGAAAGACGCGCTTCTTCTGGCCGCCGGAAAGTTCACCGATCTGGCGCTTTCGATAATCGGACATGCCGACCCGCTCGAGCGCGGAGGCCACCATTTCATGATCATGCCGGCGCGGCCAGCGCATGAAATTCATATGGCCATAGCGCCCCATCATCACAACGTCCTCGACAAGAACGGGAAAGTTCCAGTCCACTTCTTCGGCTTGCGGCACATAGGCAACGACATTGCGCTTGAGCGCACGGCCTGCCGGCTGGCCGAGAATGGACACCTCTCCTCTGGCGAGGGGCACAAAACCCATGATCGCCTTGAACAGTGTGGACTTGCCGCTGCCATTAACGCCGACGAGCGCGGCGATCGTCCCCGCCGGGATGGAAAAACTGGCGTCACGCAATGCCGTATGACCATTGCGATAAGTGACGGTCACATCCTGCACATCGATACCGGCGGATTCAGCCGCCGGTTTTTTGTCTTTGGTGATGACAGGTGCGTTCATTGCCCACTCAGCCCTTCGGCGATCGTCTCGCTCGTGACACGCAGGAGGTCCAGATAGGTGGGCACCTCACCGCTTGCGTCGCTCAGCGAGTCGACATAGAGAACCCCGCCATATTTCGCGCCGGTTTCACGCGCCACCTGCTGCGCCGGGTCGGGAGAAACCGTGCTCTCGCTGAAAACGGCCGGAGCCTTGGTTTCACGGATCTGATCGATCACGTGGCGCACCTGCTGCGGCGTGCCCTGCTGGTCGGCATTGATGGGCCAGATATAGAGCTCCTTCAGCCCGAAGTCGCGGGCAAGATAGCTGAACGCGCCTTCACTGGTGACCAGAACCCGGTGCTCCTCGGGAATGGCTTCAAGCCTTTTGCGGATGGGGTCCACAACCGCTTTGATCTGCGCTTTGTATACTTCCGCATTCCTCGCGTAAATCTCGGCATTCTCCGGATCATATTTCGAAAACGCATCACGGATGTTGTCCACATAGGTCAGCGCATCACTGGGCGACATCCAGGCATGGGGATTGGGCTTGCCCGTATAGGGACCTTCAGCAATGCCCATCGGCTCAACGCCCTCCGACACCACCACGCTTGGCACGTCCCTGAGATTGCGAAAAAAACGCTCGAACCAGAGCTCGAGATTAAGCCCGTTCCAAAGAATGAGGTCGGCATCCTGCGCCCGCAGAATGTCACCCGGAGTCGGCTGGTAGTTGTGGATCTCGGCATTGGGTTTCGTGATGGACTCGACCACTGCTGCATCGCCCGCAACGTTGCGTGCCATATCCGCAATTACGGTGAAGGTGGTGACCGCCTTGAAGCGCTCATCCTGAGCGAAGGCGGAGGTAGCGGTGAGTGTTGCGACGATGAAAGTGGCCAATCCCTTGGCTAAACGCATGAATATCCCCTGAGGCACATCGAACTACGGTGTCCGTATGAAGCTAGGACGTATTTCTTGGCTCGTCAATGCAATTGCAAATCGTTTGCAATAAAAACCGCCACACTCAGAGATGGCATGGATTCCTTGGGAGCGAACTTGAGTGAGAACAGATGGAATCTTTGCAACTGGTTGTCATCTGGCGCATAGTTGCTCCATGAATCAGCACGCCAGTCACAAGCCGGATTACGAGAAGGAATTGCGCCGCGCCGGTGTTCGCATTACCCGGCCACGCAAGGTTATTCTGCGCATTTTGACGGAGACGGACGATCATCCCGACGCAATGGAAATATTCCAGCGCGCCTCCGCGGTGGATTCGAGCATCTCGCTGTCCACTGTCTACCGCACCATGAAGCTTCTCGAAGAGATGGGCGCCATCCATCGCCATGCCTTCGAAGGTGGACGCGCCCGCTTCGAACAGGCCGATGGCGATCATCATGACCATCTGATCGACATCGACACAGGTGATGTCATCGAATTCCATTCAAACAGGATTGAGGAACTGCAGGAGGAGATTGCCCGCGCGCTGGGCTATGACATCGTGCATCATCGATTGGAACTGTACGGCAGAAAGCGCAGGAGAACCTAGCCCCCTGAAATCAAGAGCCGCCGTGGTGGAGGGGAAACCACGGCGGCCATGCTTGAAACACCGCGGCAGCCCGGAGAGGGGGGAAAAGGCTGCCGCTATTTCGTCCGGAAAAGGCGGGGGACGAGCCTAGGCCGGACAACGGCGGAAATTGCCGCTTCCTGATATTTTGTATCTGAACGTGGCTATTCAAGGGCACGGACATTACATCTTCGTAACAAACGCGTGATAGAAAGCGGTAGGTCGCGTCCGACCATGTCAGCACGCTTCTCCAAAAGGCGCTGAACACCCCCTTTTCCATGGACACGCTCCCCCCGCCGCGCTACCCGTACAGCCATGAAAAAAGGCGATCATCTCTTTCTCGTAGACGGCTCGGGGTATATTTTCCGCGCCTATCATGCGCTGCCCCCGCTGACCCGAAAATCCGACGGACTTCCCGTCGGCGCCGTGGCCGGCTTCTGCAACATGCTCTGGAAACTGCTGCAAAACGCGCGTGACACGGATGTCGGCGTCACACCGACGCATTTCGCGGTGATTTTCGACCATTCCTCGAAAACCTTCCGCAACGACCTCTACCCGGAATACAAGGCCAACCGCTCTGAGCCGCCCGAAGACCTGGTGCCGCAGTTCGGCCTGATCCGCGAAGCGACACAGGCCTTCGATCTTCCCTGTATCGAGATGGCGGGTTTCGAGGCCGACGACCTGATCGCCACCTATGCCAGGCTGGCGAGTGAAGCAGGTGCTGAAACGACCATCATCTCCTCCGACAAGGACCTGATGCAGCTCGTCACCGATCAGGTCTCGATGTATGACCCGATGAAGGATCGTGAGATCCGGGTTCCGGAAGTGATCGAGAAATGGGGCGTCCCGCCTGAAAAGATGATCGATCTTCAGGCGCTGACCGGCGATTCGGTGGACAACGTCCCCGGCGTCCCCGGAATCGGTCCGAAAACGGCCGCGCAACTGCTCGAAGAATATGGTGATCTCGACACGCTGCTTTCTCGTGCAAACGAGATAAAACAGAACAAAAGACGCGAAAACCTGATCGAATTCGCCGAAAAGGCACGCATTTCCCGTGAATTGGTGAAGCTCAGGATCGACGTACCGGTCGAGCACGGGATCGACACGTTCGAGCTGGCTCCACCCGATGGACCGAAGCTGATCGGCTTTCTGAAGGCGATGGAGTTCTCCACACTGACCCGCCGCGTTGCCGAGGCCACCGGAGCCGAAGTGGCGGAGATCGAGGCCGCGCATGTGGAGGTCGAAGCGGGCGAGAGCGCCCATGGTCCGGATCTGGATCCCGCTTCGGAGGCCGGCGCGGATGATACGGCAACACCTGCAAAACTGGCAGCCAGTATCGCTGAAGCAGGTGCAGCCCAGTCCTTCGACCACGCCGGCTACGAATGCATCCGCGATCTGGACACACTGAAAACCTGGGTGGAAGAGGCCTATGAAACCGGTATCCTCGCCTTCGACACCGAGACCACATCTCTCGACCCAATGCAGGCGGAGCTGTGCGGTTTCTCGCTAGCCACCAGGCCGGGTCGCGCCGCCTATGTGCCCCTTAACCACAAGAGCGGAGACGGCGATCTCCTGGGTGGCGGGCTGATTGAGAACCAGATTGCACAGAAAGATGCGCTGGAGGCGATCCGCGCCATCATGGCTGATCCGGCCGTGCTCAAGATCGGCCAGAACCTCAAATACGACTGGCTGTTGATGTATAGGCTGGGCGTGGAGATCGTCGGTGTCGACGACACCATGCTCATCTCCTATGTGCTCGATGCCGGAACGGGCAGCCATGGCACCGTGAGCCACGGCATGGATGCGCTTTCCGAACGCTGGCTCGGCCACACACCCATTCCCTACAAGGAACTGACGGGAACGGGCCGAAAGCAGGTGACATTCGACATGGTCGAACTGGAGCGGGCCACCGCCTACGCCGCCGAGGATGCCGACATCACCTTGCGGCTTTGGCAGGTGCTGAAACCGCGACTTGCCGCTGAAGGCCTCGTTTCCGTTTATGAACGGCTTGAACGGCCCATGATCCCGGTAATTAGCCGTATGGAACATCGCGGCATTGCGGTCGACCGGCAAATTCTCTCACGGCTTTCCGGCGATTTCGCCCAGACGGCCGCAGGCATAGAGGATGAAATCTACGAGCTGGCCGGGGAGCGATTCACCATCGGCTCACCCAAGCAGCTTGGCGAGATCCTGTTCGGCAAGATGGGCCTGCCGGGCGGCAGCAAGACCAAGACCGGCCAATGGTCGACTTCGGCGCAGGTGCTCGAAGACCTTGCAGCCGCGGGCCATGAGCTCCCGCGCAAGATCGTCGACTGGCGTCAGGTGACCAAGCTCAAATCCACCTACACGGATGCTTTGCCAGGCTACATCAACCCTGAAAGCAAGCGGGTGCACACCTCTTACGCACTTGCTTCCACCACGACTGGACGCCTCTCATCGTCCGAACCGAATCTGCAGAACATCCCGATCCGCACCACGGAAGGCCGCAAAATCCGCACCGCCTTCGTGGCACCTGAGGGCGCCAGGCTGATCTCGGCCGACTACAGCCAGATCGAACTGCGTGTGCTTGCCCATGTGGCCGATATCCCAGAACTGAAGAAGGCTTTTGCCGACGGGCTGGACATTCACGCCATGACGGCTTCCGAAATGTTCGATGTACCGATTGAGGGCATGCCGCCGGAGGTGCGCCGCCGCGCCAAGGCGATCAACTTCGGTATCATCTACGGTATTTCGGCGTTCGGGTTGGCCAATCAGCTCGGCATTCCGCGTGAAGAGGCCAGCGCCTATATCAAACGCTATTTCGAGCGTTTCCCCGGCATCAAGGATTACATGGATTCCACCAAGGCCAAGGCAAAGGAACGCGGCTATGTGGAGACGATCTTCGGGCGGCGCGCACATTATCCTGAAATTCGCTCATCCAATCCGCAATTGCGCGCTTTCAACGAACGTGCGGCGATCAACGCTCCCATCCAGGGCTCGGCAGCCGACATCATCCGCCGCGCCATGGCCCGTATGGAAAACGCACTTGCTGATGCAGGCCTCGAAGACGTTCAGATGCTGCTCCAGGTCCATGATGAGCTGATCTTCGAAGCGCCGGAGAGCAAGGTGGAAAAGGCCATCCCCGTCATCTGCGAGGTGATGGAGAACGCGGCTCTGCCAGCGCGCGCGCTTTCCGTTCCTCTTCAGGTGGAAGCGCGCGCCGCGAACAACTGGGATGAAGCCCACTGATGTCATGACCCTCTGGGAACTCGATCTGAACGTCATCGCCTCATTCGCTTTGGCATCGACGCTGATCGAGCTCACCCCGGGTCCCAACATGGCCTATCTGGCGCTGATATCCGCGTCGGAGGGCCGCCGAGCAGGTTTTGCCACCGTTGCCGGTGTCGCGCTAGGGCTCGGCATCGTCGGTACTATCGCAGCGCTTGGTGTCGCACAGATCATCCAGGCTTCCATGCTGCTCTATGAGGCTCTACGCTGGGCCGGGGTTGTGTTCCTGCTCTACCTCGCATGGGATGGCTGGCGGCAGGGCAGTGACGTGGTCTCTGCGGGCGACAGGCCGGACGAACAGCACTTTCTTCGTGGACTGATCACCAATTTGCTTAACCCGAAGGCTGCCGTTTTTTACATTGCGGTGCTGCCCACTTTCGTCAATCCGTCACTATCGCTCACACCGCAGACCCTGGTTCTGACGCTGATTTATGTGGGCATCGCCACACTGATTCACGGGCTGATTGTTGTGTTGGCCAGCCGCTTGCAACCGTTTTTGACCGATCCGCGTCGGGAACGCATCGCGCGGCGTACGCTTTCCGCGCTGCTCGCGCTCGTCGCTCTTTGGTTCGGCTGGTCGACAGCCCGCTGAATGTATGAAACCCCGCTGTGGCAGCGGGGTCTCGTTATCACTCAGCCGGTTGTCTGGCTGTGCTCACCAGAGCTCGTAACGCAGGCCAACCTTGATCTCATGCATGGAAAGGCCGCTGTCAGTCCCCTGGATGCCGGTTGCTCCTGCACCTGCGGTGGCTGCATCCCAACCAAACATGTCACCACCATCTATATTGCGATAGCGATAGCCCAGATCGACTTTCATATTGTTGGAGAAGTCATAGGACACACCGGCCATCAGGGCATAGGTGAAACGCCAGTCCGACTCACCGGAGTGCGTTGCCGTGCCCACCAGAGCCGGCGACGGACAAGCGCCACCTACACAGTATGAGCTGTTGGAAAGATCATCCCAGCGGAGATAGGTGTAGCCAACACCAGCACCCACATAAGGCGTGAAGCCGACAAAAGTGCCGAGATCAACATAGCCATTCAGAAGCATCGAATAGCCGGTTACCTCGGACGAATCTTCAGAACGACAGGTGGTACCGACCGGGCTTCCGGGACATGGAGTGGCGCTCGAGGTAGAACCGCTGAAATCGGCTGAGAATCGATCCAGTGTCACATCGGCACGAAGCCAGTCTGTAAAGGAGTAGCCGGCGCCGATACCAAAGGTGAAATTATCGGACAGCGAAACACTGTCGAATGAAGCTGACCCATAGCTGGCGCCGTCAAAGGTCCGATAGGTGAAGGGGTCCTTCGCTTCTGTCTTCAGCGAATAGCCGATATCGCCGCGCAGATACCAGCCGCTACCAATCTCCACCGGCACCACATCAGGCGCCTGATCGATGATGATGGGTGGATCGTAGTCAGCGGCAGCGACCGTGCCGATCGAAATCAGCGTCAGGCATACCGAGGAAGCAAACAGACGGGTGATGGTGCGCATAATCCGAACTCCGCAAAATGCGACGGATAAACGCTGCCCCCGCCGCTGTTGGAGATCATTGTTAACCATCTGGGTTAAGCCGAGGTTAAGGCTAACACCGGGTTACCGCGCAAACAAAAACCGCCCGGCGCAAAGCCGGGCGGTGCGAAAAGCCAAATCGCTGATTCTATTTGTAAACCGGCGGTTCAAACGGCGGCGGGTCGTAGCTGACCACCTGCGGCTGCGCGCAGTTGGAGCTGCCGCCGAACTGATACCGCAAACCGGCACGTGCTTCGTGCACGTTGAAGCCGTCGTCAAAACCGGGTGCAACGCCAGACGCGTATTCGAACATGCGGCCGCCTGCGACGCGCGTGAAGCGATAGCCCATATCGAGATTGAGGTTTTCGGTGAGGCAGTAAGAGGTACCGGCCATCAGCGAGTAGGCGAAACGCCAGTTGCTGGAGCCCTCGTGCACGGTGGTGCTGCCGCCCGATATCGAGTTCGTCAGATCATCCCACATGATGTAGGCGCCACCAATACCTGCACCCACATAGGGGGTGAAGCCGTAATAGGTGCCGAGATCGACATAAGCATTGGCCATCAGGAGCCAGGCGCTGTAAGCCGACGTGTCCGTGGACACGCAGGGACTACCGCCGCAGTCGCCGGAGGTGGAGCCGGTGAAGTCAGACTTGAACCAATAGTCGGCCGTCAAGTCCGTCCGGAGGTACTTGTTGATCTGGTAGCCGATACCGGCACCGAGCGACATGGCGCCCTTGAGATCGGTCGTGTCGAACGAGGCTGTTCCGCCGCGAAGACCACCCGGTGCGGGACCATAGGTGATGTATTCGGTACCACGCAGCTTCGACCAGTGGTAGTCGATGTCGCCGCGAATATACCAGCCGCCAAAGGACGGGGCCGGCTGGACCACCGGCGGCAGAGGTTCGGGAGCTTCGATGATCGGTGGCTCATACAGATCCGCAGCATAGCCGGCGGTCGGAGCACTTAGCAGCAAGGCCGCCCCGAAGACCTTCATAGACTTCAACATAACATCCCATCCTTGGCGTTGCCGCGCCCCCCTGGGCACAGTGGCAAATTGCAACTCGACGGGAGTATTTGAGCAAAAAAGTTAAATACGGCTTAACCCTAAGCCTTAACCACGTTCACCATGCACGTTTTGCGGGAAGTGGCCGGATCGGGAATGAGCCATCCGGTGTCCGGGCGGCCAGAGATCGGTCCTGTGTCAGCTTGGCCAACCGCGCGAAACGCAAAAAAAGCCGGCGCTCAGCGCCGGCGTCTCTGCTGTCTCTCTTCCGTCGCGTCAGGCCGCGTTCTTGGAGTCTGCAATCGCGTTGATGACGTCATCGACCACGCTCTCAACCAGTGCCGGATCGTCCGCCTCCGCCATCACGCGGATGAGCGGCTCGGTGCCGGACGGCCGGATGACAAGCCGCCCCTTGCCACCCAACCGGGCTTCCGCTTCGGCGATGGCCGACTTCACCGGAGCCGATTCGAGTGGCTTCCCGCCGGAGATGCGCACATTCTTCAGGAGCTGTGGGACAGGCTCGAACTTTTTGCAGACTTCGCTGGCAGGGCGGTTCTCCCGCTTAATGCAGGCAAGCACCTGCAGTGCCGCAACCAGCCCGTCGCCCGTGGTCGAGAAATCCGAGAGAACAACGTGACCTGACTGCTCACCGCCAACGTTCAGCCCATTGGCACGCATGCGTTCAACCACATAGCGGTCACCAACCTTTACGCGGTGCAGATCGAGCTTCAGATCCCCCATGAAACGCTCCAGCCCGAGATTGGACATGACTGTCGCGACAACGCCGCCGCCCTGGAGCTTTCCCGCCTTGTGCCAGGATTGCGCGATGAGCGCCATGATCTGGTCGCCATCGATCACCGTGCCATTTTCATCGACGATCACGACGCGGTCCGCGTCGCCATCGAGTGCGATGCCGATGTCAGCCCGCACCTCATGCACCTTCTTGGCGAGGCCGAGAGGATGTGTGGATCCGCAATCTTCATTGATGTTGACACCGTTGGGCTCAACATTGATGGCAACGACCTCGGCCCCGAGTTCCCAGAGAACGGCAGGTGCAACCTTATAGGCGGCACCGTTGGCACAATCGACCACGATGCGCAGCCCGGAAAGGGACATGGAGCGTGGCAAGGTACGCTTGGCGAATTCGATGTAACGATCGTGAACCCCGTCGACGCGCTTGGCCCGGCCAAGTCCGCCATTGTCGGCAAGCGCCAACTCGACTTCCTTGTCGAGCATCGCCTCGATACGGCCCTCGATCTTGTCCGACAGCTTGTAGCCATCGGGTCCAAAGAGTTTGATACCGTTGTCGTAATAGGGATTGTGGGAAGCTGAAATCATCACGCCGATATCGGCGCGCAGCGAACGCACAAGCATGGCCACTGCGGGCGTGGGTATCGGCCCCAGCAGAAACACATCCATGCCGGCGGCACAGAAACCGGAAACCAAGGCGTTTTCGATCATATAGCCGGAAAGCCGGGTATCCTTGCCGAGCACCACGCGGTGGCGATGGCTCCCGTTCTGAAACGAAAGGCCTGCTGCCATGCCGACCTTCATCGCGATCTCGCCCGTCATCGGGAACCGGTTCGCACGCCCGCGAATCCCGTCGGTACCAAAGTATTTTTTTGTCATTTTTCCCTTGCTGCCCGTCTGGCGCACTTTGTCTGGTTTTCTCGTCAAAGCGGCATCCCCCAGTCACTCTTTGCCATAAGAGCAGCACTCGTTTGCATCAAATTCTGTGAGGCAGTGTAACGCTTTTCGACTAAACGTCTGCTTGCGAATTATACTTAAAGGCAAATTAACAAGACAGGATGCCAGAGCCCGCCATCTGGCCTGTCTCACATGGCTGCGCACGAAAAAAGCCGCGAAACGACGTTCACGGCTTTTCTCAACAATGGCTATATGGTCCGCAGAGCAGGCTCAGCCCTGCGGCTGCGGCTCCATACCGCTCTCAGGCTCGTCGCCACCCTTCTTCTGTCCCTGGGATCGGGTGCCGGTCTTTGGCACAGCCGAACCGCGAGACGGGGGCGTATCGTCGCCAGCATCGCGCGACGGCTTCTCACCCTTGAGCAGCGCCTGAATTTCGTCGCCCGAAAGCGTCTCATACTCCAGCAGCCCTTCGGCGATGGCGATCCAACCCTTCTTCTTCTTGGTCAGGATATCGCGCGCTGTCGCATAGGCTTCGTCGATCAGGCGGCGCACTTCGCTGTCGATCTTCTGCTGCGTCTCCTGCGACATGTTCTGCTGACGCGCCACGGAATGGCCCAGGAACACCTCTTCCTGGTTCTCGCCATAGGCCACCTGGCCGAGTTCGTCGGAAAAGCCCCACTGCGTAACCATGGCGCGGGCGAGCTTCGTCGCCTGCTCGATGTCCGAGGAAGCGCCTGAAGTGATGTTCTCCTTGCCGAATTTTAGCTCTTCGGCCACGCGCCCGCCCATCATGATGGCCAGACGCGATATCATCCACTTGTAGCTCATCGAATAGCGGTCGCCTTCGGGGAGCTGCATGACCATGCCGAGAGCTCGACCGCGCGGAATGATCGTCGCCTTGTGGACAGGATCAGCCTTCGGCACATTGAGTGCGACAATGGCGTGGCCGGCCTCGTGATAGGCGGTGAGTTCCTTTTCTTCCTGGGTCATGGCGTGCGAGCGGCGCTCGGCACCCATCATCACCTTGTCCTTGGCGTCTTCGAACTCCTGCATGGTGACCAGACGCTTGTTGCGCCGCGCTGCCATCAGAGCCGCCTCGTTGACGAGATTGGCGAGGTCGGCACCGGAAAAGCCCGGCGTTCCACGCGCAACGACCTTCAAGTCGACATTCGGCGCCATCGGCACATTGCGCACATGCACTTTCAGGATCTTCTCGCGGCCGGCCACATCCGGGTTCGGCACCACCACCTGGCGGTCGAAACGGCCCGGACGCAGAAGCGCGGGGTCCAGAACGTCCGGGCGGTTGGTGGCGGCAATCAGGATGATGCCTTCATTCGCCTCGAAACCGTCCATCTCGACCAGGAGCTGGTTCAGCGTCTGCTCGCGTTCATCGTTACCACCGCCAAGACCGGCACCACGATGACGGCCAACCGCATCGATTTCGTCGATGAAGATGATGCAGGGCGCATTCTTCTTGGCCTGCTCGAACATGTCGCGCACGCGGGATGCACCGACACCGACGAACATTTCCACGAAATCCGAACCCGAAATGGTGAAGAACGGCACATTGGCCTCACCCGCCACCGAGCGGGCAAGAAGCGTCTTGCCGGTTCCGGGCGGGCCGACAAGCAGCACGCCACGCGGGATCTTGCCGCCGAGTCGCTGGAATTTCTGCGGATCGCGCAGGAACTCGACGATTTCCTCAAGATCTTCCTTGGCCTCATCGACACCCGCCACGTCCTGGAAGGTGACGCGGCCATGAGCTTCCGTCAGCAACTTGGCCTTGGATTTGCCGAATCCCATCGCCCGGCCCGAGCCCGACTGCATCTGGCGCATGAAGAAGATCCACACGCCCAGGATCAGGATCATCGGCAGCCACGACACGAGATAGCCGAGGAAAGAATTGGAACCGTCGGTTTCAGGACGCGCATTGATCGTCACGCCGCGTTCTTCCAGGCGCTGCACAAGCGAGGGATCGCCCGGCGAATAGGTCTGGAAGGGCGTGCGATTGCCCGTATAGGTGCCGGTGATGCGATCACCGGTGATCGTCACCGATTCAATGCTTCCCGAGGAAAGCTCTTCCAGAAACTGCGAATACGCAATATCGCGCGTCGCACCGCGCTGCTGGGGAGCCTGGAACAGGTTGAAGAGCGCAATCAGCAGGACGGCGATAATCGCCCAGAGCGCAAAGTTTCTGTAATTCGGATTCATATAAGTCCCGCATACTCGCCGTAGCCCGGCGATCGTCCGTTTTTCATGGTCTGAATTAACATAGGGAGCCGGCGCTTTCTTGCCAAGCCGAAGCACTGCACCAGCTCGCCTTTAGGTTAAGCTTCGTCACTGAATGTGGTGCGCTCAAGGCAAGGCGAGAACAGTTTTCCCGCCCAACAGACGGATAAGGGCCTTCGCCACATCAACGTCGAAGGAGGGAAGCAGCGTCGCCCAGGGCGCAGGTACACCGACCTTGACCCCTCCATCCGCATCCAGGGCCGCCCCGATCAATGCATCGCCGCGCCACAGGGCCGGCTCGGCAAATTGTGCTGCAAATTGAAGATCCTGGGGCAGATCAGGGTCTGCCTCGGCTGGATGATCGCGTGCGACGCCCCCGAATGGAGCCACATGCAGACCGTCGCCATCGGTGATCCGATAGCGCCCATCCCAGAGCATCCCCTGCCTAACACGCATTCTGACGGGCAGGTTGCGCCGTTCACGGTGAAGATAGACGCCGCTGGAACGATAGTCGATCACGGACCGCGACAATGTGGCGCAAACGCCGCCCCGAAGCGCGGCAAAGACACGCTCCGATGCGTTCTCGGGCGGCAAGTGGGACGCGCCTCCGACCATCGCTGCCAGGACCCTCAAGGCATAGAGCGCCCCCGCACTGTCCGTGTCTTCCACAAGAGCCGGATCAACCCGATAGAGCCCCGGCGCCATCTGGCGTACATGATCGTCGATTAGCCGCGCCGCGCGCGTTCCAAGCAAACGACGCTCGCTAGCGACGTCGTCAGCTTCTGCAACGCATCCTGCCACCCCTTCAGGAGTTAGTGAGCGGCGCACACGCACGCGCTCATAATTGGGATCATCATTGGTCGGATCATCGATCCAGCGAATGTTCTGCTTCGCCAGATAATTGCGGAGCTCCGCCCGTCCGCAAGCAAGCAATGGCCGCACAAACCAGATTCCGCTGTTGTGGAGTGAAGCCGGGGCGATGCCGGCACCACCACGTCCGGTGCCGCGCGCAGCACGCATGGATACCGTCTCGGCCTGGTCATCCCGGGTATGGCCCGTAAAGACAAGCCCTGCCCCGACTGACTGCGCCGCCTGCGCAAGAAGCTCCAGCCGAGCCGAGCGCGCAGCGGCCGAGAGGCCCGTCGCCGGCTTTTCGCCGCGCCAGACCATCGTGCGGTGTGCGATGCCGCGGGAGGCGCAAAGCCCGGCAACAAAGCGCGCCTCATCTGCGGCTTCCGCCCTTAGCCCGTGATCGACCGTCACGGCTGTAAGAGCCGGAGCATCTGCCTGTGAATCGAGGAATTCCTGAAGAAGAAGAAGTAGAGCGAGGGAATCGCCACCGCCGGAGACCGCTGCAACCACCCCATGATGCCGGGAGAATGCGATACCGTCGAAAAGCTGTCGCGGATCTGGCTGCATCACCGGGTTCAACAACCCGCGAGCGCCTGTTCCTGCTTCACGCGCTCGCGCAGCGCCGTGGAGATATCAGGGTATTTCTGGCCAATTTCGTTATAGGTGACACAGGCCACGTCGCGCTGGTTCATCGCAGCAAGCGAGATGCCGAGCTTGAGAAGCATATCAGGGGCCTTGTCGGCATTTGGATACTCCCGGCTTGCGCGCAGAAAGATCTCCGCTGCATCGCGATAACGGTCCTGCCCAAGAAGCGACTCTCCGAGCCAGAAATGCGCGTCCGGTGTACGGGTATCGCTTGGAAAGCGGTCAATATGCTGACGGAAGCCGGCTTCCGCCGTCTTGTAATCGCCCGAAAGGATGAATTCGTAAGAGTTCCTGTAGAGCTCTTCCGGGTCATCCGCAGAGGGGAGCGAGGCCATCTGGTCACCTTGTCCGATCGGACCAATCTCACCCGAGCGGGTGAGATCGATGGGCTCGCCGACTTCTCCGCCGACAATATTACCATTTGCATCGAAACGAACGCTGCCGAGCGTTCGTGGTGGTTCACCAACGGTCGGCGCGTCCCGTGACGCACTTTGGGTTCCACCGTTCAGATTGCCCTCCGGGCTATTCGAAGGCGGCAGCCGCTCGGTACGCTGGTCGGAAAGCCCCCCTGCCGGCGCTGCTCCCGATCCGCCGTTTTTTTCCAACTCCTGAAAACGGAACTCGTTATCCTCCTGCATGCGACGCAATTGATCCTGCATCTGCAGAATCTGGAAGTTCAGCTCTTCCACACGTCCATTGAGTTCACGGACCTGCTCTTCCAGGCCGCTGACCCGTGGATCGCCCGCCTGGACAAGAACAACGTGACCGCCATTCTGTTTGGCAAAGCCGGCTGTTGGCGCTGTCGCGGGACCAAACGCAAAAGCGTGCCCCGCCATGAGAAACGGCAACGCTAGAACGCCGCCGAGAATAGTTCGCAAAAACATTCCAATCTCGCTTTCGCAATAGACAACAGGGCTGTTCTTCGCCCCATTTGCTCTTTATCAGGGCGCGAGACTTCGGCCAAATTTTGAATTTTGGCATCTGACGCCGAACGCAAAGGCGCATTTCACTCTCGAAACCGGTCACATAAACCGCTATATGGCGCCTCAAAGGACTAGGAATGGCACGCATCTATCAGACACGGGCCTGGGAAAACCAGCTTTCGCCTTCGCTTCAGGAGATGGAGCTTTTAGCGCTCGAAGCTTATGCAAATTTTCCCGAGGAGTTCCGTCAGCTAACGGGCGAGATCATCATTCAGGTGGCGGAGTTCCCCACCGAGGAAATCATGGACGATCTCGCCCTGGAGACGCCTTTCGACCTCCTCGGTCTGTTTGAGGGGCGCGGCATCGCTGAACGCTGGAACCCCGCCACCGGCGAAGGGCCGAACCGCATCACGCTTTACCGGCGCGCCATTCTTGATTACTGGGCCGAAAATGAGGAGACGCTGGGCGACATCATCAACCACGTTCTCATTCATGAAGTCGGCCACCATTTCGGCCTGACCGATGATGATATGGCGCGTATCGAAGAGGCTGTGGCCTGACTCAATACTCCCCGAGCTTCATCTCGGGTGTGTACTCCACCCCTTCGACCTCCTTGTAGACCGCCTGTCCGCACCGCATCGATTTGGCTTCGGCATCATAGGCGTAGCTGGGCGATCCGTGCAGCAACCAGCCCTTGTTGAGAGCAGCCGTCACCTTGTGACAGAAGCTTGCATCGTCCGGGCCGGTCAAAAAACGATAGAGCCTCATCGGGCCGTCTCCCCACTCTCTTTCAGTCTGATTGCACTTTCAATCTGATTGCGCTGGCGCGCTCGAGCAGTGTCTGCGCCATCTCCAGGTGCAGGCGCTCCACCATGCGCCCGTTGAGCGAAATCACGCCGCGTCCGGCGTTTTCGGGATCTGCGAAGGCGGCAACGATGGCCTCGGCCTCGGCAATGGCTTCGGAGGAAGGTGCAAAAACCGCATTGGCCGGCGCGATCTGCGCCGGGTGAATGAGCGTCTTGCCGTCGAAACCCATCGACCGCGCCTCCCGACAGCCTTTCTCGAATGCGTCGAGGTCGCGGAAATCATTGGAAACGCCATCAAGCACCGAGATGCCGCCGGCGCGCGCCGCCATGACCAGCTGAAACAGAAACGGCGCCATATAGCGGCGGTCTTCGGTCAGGGCGACCCCGGTTTCCTTGGCAAGGTCATTCGTCCCGGCAACGAGACAGGCGAGGCGCGCAGCCGGATCGCGCCCGAGCTCCGCTATCGGCCCCAGATTGAGCACGGCGCGCGGTGTCTCGATCATCGCCCAGAGTTTCAGGCTGCGTGGGGCATCGGTTTCATCAAGCGCCGCATCCGCGTCGAGAATGTCGCGGGGGCCATTCACCTTGGGCAGGAGAATGGCATCGGGCTTTACCGCGCGCGCAGCGAGAAGATCCTCCGTCCCCCAGATACTCTTCAGCGCATTGATGCGCACCACGACCTCGCAGTGCGGGCGGTCTCCGCCGTTCAGGAAATCGCGGAGGCGCTCCCGCGCGTCGAGCTTTTCCTCCGGTCCGACGGCGTCCTCCAGATCATAGATCACCGCGTCGCAGCCAAGCGTTGCGCTTTTTGCCAACGCTTTTTCATTGCTGGCGGGCACGTAGAGAACCGATCGGCGAAGCTGTGCTGGGTGATGGTGCATATGCGTTTCATGGCCCAGCCGCGCTTTCGGCGCAAGAGAGCTTTGCTTTGCGGGGGCGGCTTGTGTATGGAGAGGCGGCAGATAAAATGGCCGCGCAGACAACGGACCAGGATTCATGGACAAGTTTATCAAGCTGACGGGCGTTGCCGCGCCCATGCCGATCGTCAATGTCGACACCGACATGATCATCCCGAAAGATTATCTCAAGACGATCAAGCGCACCGGCCTCGGCGCCGGGCTTTTCGCCGAAATGCGTTTCAACGAAGACGGTTCCGAGAACCCCGACTTCGTGCTCAACAAGCCCGCTTACCGCAATGCCAGCATTCTCGTTGCCGGCGACAATTTCGGCTGCGGCTCAAGCCGCGAGCATGCCCCATGGGCTCTGCTCGACTTCGGCATTCGCTGCGTCATCTCCACCAGCTTCGCCGACATTTTCTACAACAACTGCTTCAAAAACGGCATTCTGCCCATCAAGGTCAGCCAGGAAGAACTGGACATGCTGATGGACGACGCGCAGCGCGGCGCGAATGCGACCCTGACCGTCGATCTGGAAGAGCAGGAAATCCGCGGCCCGGATGGCGGCGTGGTGAAGTTCGAGATCGACGCCTTCAAGCGGCACTGCCTGCTGAACGGCCTCGACGACATCGGCCTCACCATGGAGAAGGCCCCGGCCATCGAGACCTTCGAGAACAAATACACGGAAAGCCATCCGTGGGCGTAGACCTGGATGATAGAGGCGGCCAGCGCCGCCTCATCTCCACGGGGTCTCCCTTCGAGAAGACCGCAGGCTACAGCCGCGCGGTCGTAGATGGAGAATGGTGCTTCGTCTCCGGCACCACGGGCTATGACTATGCCACCATGGCCATGCCCGACAGCGTGGAAGAGCAGACACGCAACTGCCTTTCCACCATTCGCGCAGCGCTGACCGAGGGCGGCTTCGAGCTCGCCGATGTGGTGCGCGCGCATTACTACGTAGCCAGCCGCTCTTATGTGTCCCGTGTCTTTCCGATTCTCGGAGAAGCCTTCGGCGATATTCGACCCGCAGCAACGATGATCGTCTGCGAGCTGAACGAACCGGAGATGAAGATCGAGATCGAGGTGACCGCGCTGAAGCGCAACCGTACCGCTTCGTACGGCAACAGCCTTGCGCAATCGGGCGCGGCGGATTAGCAAGTCCCTCGAATTACCAGTTCGAGAGGCTTTTCATGGCAACGCGCAAACTTCTTCTCCTCCCCGGCGATGGCATCGGCCCCGAGGCAATGGCCGAGGTCAAGAAACTCATCGACATGATGAACGCCGACTTCAACGCCGGGTTCGAGACCGAGGAAGGGCTGGTGGGCGGCTGCGCCTATGATGCGCACGGCCAGTCGATTTCCGATGCCGACATGGACAAGGCCATGGCGGCGGATGCCGTTCTGTTCGGCGCTGTCGGCGGCCCCAAATGGGATGGCGTGCCCTATGAGGTTCGGCCCGAAGCCGGCCTCCTGCGCCTGCGCAAGGAGATGGAACTGTTCGCCAACCTGCGTCCGGCCATCTGCTATCCGGCGCTGGCTGCCTCCTCTTCTCTCAAGCCGGAAGTGGTGGAAGGGCTCGACATCCTGATCCTGCGCGAACTTACGGGCGGCGTCTATTTCGGCGAGCCCAAGGAGATCACCGACCTCGGCAATGGCCAGAAGCGCGGCATCGATACCCAAATCTACGACACCTACGAGATTGAGCGCATTGCCGGCGTGGCCTTCGAGCTGGCCCGCACCCGGAGCAACAAGGTTTGCTCCATGGAAAAGCACAACGTCATGAAGTCGGGCGTTCTCTGGAAAGAGGTCGTCGCCAACACGCACAAGGCCAAATATTCCGACGTCGAGCTGACGCATATGCTGGCTGATGCTGGCGGCATGCAGCTCGTGCGCTGGCCCAAGCAGTTCGACGTCATCGTCACCGACAATCTGTTCGGCGACATGCTGTCCGACGTTGCCGCCATGCTCACCGGTTCGCTTGGCATGTTGCCTTCGGCCTCACTTGGCGCACCGGACGAGAAGACCGGCTCCCGCAAGGCGCTTTATGAGCCCGTGCATGGTTCCGCACCGGACATTGCCGGCAAGGGCATCGCAAACCCGATCGCCATGATTGCCTCATTCGCCATGTGCCTGCGCTACTCGTTCAACATGGTCGAGGAAGCGGATCGGCTGGAGAAAGCCATCGCTTCGGTTCTGGACGACGGCCTCCGCACGAAAGACCTGATGTCCGAGGGCATGACCGAAGTCGGAACCACCGCCATGGGTGACGCCATTGTCGCCAAGTACAAGGCGCTCGCCTAAGGCCTCTTTGCGGCCGGCAATGCCGGCCGCTCGTGCTATTTCGTTGACTTGCGCCCGATTCAGCGTAAAACAACGCCCGGAAACGGAGACCCCTTTGCCATGTGCGCGCACCATGAAGCGCCATCAGCACAAAGTTTTTTGAACGCGGCCGGGAACGGCAGCGTCGGTTTCCGCTTTACCAAAACGACAGCCAAAACGACGACCAAAACGGTCTGACGCCTCGGCTGCTCGTTCTCTCCCCGGGCCCAGCCGGGGAGAAGGTGCCTGCCAGATGCAGGCCTTCAAATAAAAGCCAAGCGGAGAGAGACAGGAGTAACAAACCAGATGGGTTTCAAGATAGCTGTCGCCGGCGCCACGGGGAATGTCGGCCGCGAAATGCTCAATATCCTCGAAGAGCGCGGCTTCCCGGCAGACGAGATCGTCCCGCTTGCTTCACGCCGTTCAGTCGGCACCGAGGTTTCCTACGGCGACAAGACGCTGAAGGTAAAGGCGCTCGAATCCTATGACTTTTCCGACACCGATATCTGCCTGATGTCGGCGGGCGGTTCGGTCTCCAAGGAGTATTCGCCGAAAATCGGAAAGCAGGG
The DNA here is from genome assembly GCF_020833685.1 of Nitratireductor sp. B36. Taxonomy (GTDB): domain Bacteria; phylum Pseudomonadota; class Alphaproteobacteria; order Rhizobiales; family Rhizobiaceae; genus Nitratireductor. Next base: position 242,029 of record NZ_JACKZY010000003.1, on the reverse strand, counting down.
TTGCGTCGTGATCGACAATTCGTCGGCCTGGCGTTACGATCAGGACGTGCCGCTGATCGTTCCCGAAGTGAACCCCGACGCGGTCGAGGGCTTTACCAAAAAGAACATCATCGCCAATCCGAACTGCTCCACCGCGCAGCTCGTGGTCGCGCTCAAGCCGCTGCATGAGGCAGCAACCATCAAGCGCGTGGTGGTTTCCACCTACCAGTCGGTTTCCGGCGCAGGCAAGGAAGGCATGGACGAGCTGTTCGAGCAGACGCGCGCCGTTTTCGTCGCCGATCCGATCTCGACCAACAAATTCACCAAACGCATCGCCTTCAACTGCATTCCCCATATCGACGTCTTCATGGAAGACGGCTTTACGAAGGAAGAGTGGAAGATGGTCGCCGAGACCAAGAAGATGCTCGACCCGAAGATCAAGCTCACGGCCACCTGTGTGCGCGTGCCGGTGTTCATCGGCCATGCGGAAGCGGTGAATCTTGAATTCGAGAAGCCGATCACGGCCGACGAGGCGCGCGAGATCCTGCGCGAGGCAGCGGGCTGCCAGGTGATCGACAAGCGCGAGGATGGTGGCTACGTGACGCCTTACGAGAGCGCCGGCGAAGACGCCACCTATATCAGCCGCTTGCGTGAAGACCCCACGGTCGACAACGGGCTGGCGCTTTGGGTTGTCTCCGACAATCTGCGCAAGGGTGCTGCTCTCAACACGGTGCAGATCGCCGAACTTCTGGTCGCCAAGGGCCTGATCCAGCCGAAGAAGAAAGCTGCCTGAGACAAGGTGGGTTCTTCGATAAAAGCGTGAGAAAGCGGGCCTTCGGGCCCGCTTTTTCTTTTGCGCGGTGTTTGTGTGACGAGGCCGGCGCTGGCCCCTCATCCGCCTGCCGGCACCTTCTCCCCGCATACGGGGAGAAGGAGGATGGCCGCAACGTGGATGCCCCCCTCTCCCCGCGAGCGGGGAGAGGGTAAGGGTGAGGGGCGAGCGCCATCTCGGATAGCGTCACACCACATCTCAAAACAAAAAATGGCGGGCCTTTCGACCCGCCATCTTAAATAGCCATGCCTGCAAAGCTTACTCGCTTGCAGCAGCCTCTTCAGCCGGTGCCTCGGCGGCGGCGGCTTCAGCCTCAGCTGCAGCTGCCTTTGCGTCTTCCTCGGCCTGTTTGGCGGCGTCAAGACGCTCCTGTGCCTTCTTGCCGGGCTTCGCCTTGTTCGGGTTGCTGCGCTCCGGACGCTTGGCGATGCCAGCCTGATCGAGGAAGCGAAGAACACGGTCAGTCGGCAGGGCTCCGTTTGCGAGCCAATGCTTGATGCGCTCTTCGTTGAGAACGACGCGCTCACCATCCTTGGGGAGCATCGGGTTCCAGGAGCCGACCTTCTCGATGAAACGGCCGTCGCGCGGGCTGCGCACATCGGCGATGACGACGTGGTAGTAAGGACGCTTCTTGGAGCCCGCACGGGCCAGACGAATTTTCAGTGCCATGGTTTCTTCCTTTCGATAATGGCTTTCAAGCCGGCAAAGCGTGCCGGAATCTCAGGCGCGGCTCGCCGCGCAGTTCAGTGGGAGACATAGGCTCGGCACCCAGCCTCTTGGCAACGGCCTGTGAGGCCAGATTGTCCGGATGGACGAAGCTCATAAGCGGCGGCAGTTTCAGGTCTTCAGCCGCCCAGACCTGCACACGGCGGGCCGCCTCAACCGCGTAACCCTTGCCCTCGAAACCAGCATAAAGGCTCCATGCGAGCTCAGGCTCATCAAGCAGTGGTGGGTGCCACAAACCCACACAGCCGGCCACCGCATCCGTGTCTTTCGGCTGAACAGCGAACATGCCATAGCCGTTCAGCGCCCAGGCACCGGCCATGGATGAAAAGCTTGTCCACGACTCAAACCCGTTTTTCGGCCCCCCAATATGGCGTGTACGCTCAGGATCCGCGCAAAAAGCCGCATACGCAGGGAAATCGTCCCGCTGCCAGCCGCGCAGGATCAAGCGCTCGCTTTCAAGGACCGGTGTCATGCTCAAGCGTTCCCACCGCCCTTTGAACCGTTGCCATGCTCCTCGGCAATCGCCTCATGGTGACGGATCACCTCGCGGATGATGAAGTTCAAAAACTTTTCCGCAAAATCCGGATCGAGATTCGCATCGTCGGCAAGCCGGCGCAGGCGCGCGATCTGACGCTCCTCACGCGCTGGATCCGCCGGCGGCAGATCGTGAACGGCCTTAAGATGCCCGACAGCCTGGGTGCAGCGAAAGCGCTCCGCCAGCATGTGAACGAGTGCGGCATCGATGTTGTCGATGGAAGCGCGCAGCTCGAGAAGCTTTGCCATGGCCTGATCCGTGTTGTCGCTCATCGGATTCCCTTATTTCTTCTTCGGCAGTCCGGGCAGACCGCCAGGCAACCCCGGCAAGCCGCCACCCGGCATTCCCGGAAGGCCCTTCGGCAAACCGCCCTTGGGCAGACCGCCGCCAAGGCCCGCGGCTTCTGCCTGCTTCTGCAGAGCCTCAAGCTGCTTCGGATCCATCTTGGACAGATCGGGCATACCTCCCCCAAGACCACCCGGCATGCCACCGAGCCCCATCTTCTGCGCCATGCCGCCCATGAGGCCGCGCATCATGCCGCCCTTGCGGCCCTTGCCACCCATGGCCTTCATCATGTCGGCCATCTGGCGGTGCATCTTCAAGAGCTTGTTGATCTGCGCCGAATCCGTTCCGGAGCCGGCGGCAATGCGCTTCTTGCGGCTGTGCTTGAGCAGCTCAGGATTGGCGCGCTCCTTCGGCGTCATCGACTGGATGATGGCGATCTGGCGGCCGAACATCTTGTCGTCGAGACCGGCGGCAGCCATCTGGTCCTTCATCTTGCCCATGCCCGGCATCATGCCCATGATGCCGCCCATGCCACCCATGTTCTGCATCTGGCGCAGCTGCTCGGCGAGATCGTTCAGGTCGAACTTGCCGGCCTGCATCTTCTTGGCCATCGCCGCGGCCTTTTCCGCGTCGATGGTCTCGGAGGCCTTCTCGACCAGCGAAACGATATCGCCCATGCCCAGAATGCGGTCGGCGATGCGCTTGGGATAGAACTCCTCGAGCGCATCCATCTTCTCGCCAACACCGATCAGCTTGATGGGCTTGCCGGTGACAGCGCGCATGGAGAGCGCCGCACCGCCACGCCCGTCACCGTCCATACGGGTCAGAACGAGGCCGGTGATGCCAACACGGTCGTTAAAGTTGTTGGCGAGATTGACCGCGTCCTGACCGGTGAGCGAGTCGGCCACGAGCAGGATCTCGTGCGGGTTCGACGCGCTCTTGATGTCCGACATCTCGACCATCAGCGGCTCGTCGATATGCGTACGGCCGGCCGTATCGAGGATCACCACATCATGGCCGCCGAGACGGGCTGCCTGCGTGGCGCGCTTGGCGATCTCAACCGGCGTCTGGCCGGCAATGATCGGCAGCGTCGCGACACCGGTCTGCTCGCCGATCTGCTTGAGCTGTTCCTGGGCGGCGGGGCGGCGCGTGTCGAGCGACGCCATCAACACCTTCTTGCCCTGCTTCTCGGTCAGGCGCTTGGCGATCTTGCCGGTGGTGGTGGTTTTACCGGAGCCCTGCAGACCGACCATCATGATGACAACCGGTGCCGGTGCGTTGAGGTCGATGGTCTCGCCCTCGGTGCCCAGCATCTCGACCAGTTCGTCATGAACGATCTTGACGACCATCTGGCCGGGCTTGATGGATTTCAGAACCTCGGCGCCGACAGCCTTCTCGCGCACCCGGTCGGTGAAGGAACGCACAACATCGAGCGCCACGTCCGCCTCGATCAGCGCACGGCGCACCTCGCGCAGGGCCGCAGAGACATCCGCCTCCGACAGCGCACCGCGGCCCGTCAGGCCATTCAGGATGGAACCAAGGCGTTCCTGAAGCGATTCAAACATCCGCGTTCCTCATGTCTCGCATCTTTCGTGGTCATGCGAGAGGTAATGCATCCGCGCCTGAGCTTCAAATATCGCGCAAAGCCGAAAAGCACCCGGGGGCGCATCACGCTGCCGGGTGTTGACCTCCAGGATCGCTACTTTCTATCGAAAGGTGCCCTGGTCGGCTGCTCGGAGTTGTCACTCGTCGCGGAATTTCGCGCTTGTAGACAGGAAATCGTCTCCGGAGTCAAGAAAAAGCGTTGTTTGCCTCTCGTTGCGGTCGGCAGACCAAGGCTCTCAGTGTCTTGCTTCCAAGGGAAGGCGTCTCTCCAGTTCTGCTTTTCGTTTCTCTTCCCCACACATCTCCAGGAGATGAGTGGGAAGGTCCTCGCAGAAGCCAGGATAGTATCGCGCAGCCAGCCAGACAATGAACCAGCTGGATGCAACCTGACGCTCGATCGGCTCAGCGGTGGTAAGGAGAGGATGTTGCGCGGGCAGAGGCACGCTGCTCGCATTACCAGGTGCAGTCACCACCCATGCGCCGTGAGGGTCAGCGGACAATGGAGGTGACAGAAGGCTGTAGCTATCCTGATGGGCCGCCTCAGCCGGGCGGGAGAACGAATAAACGATGATGGCAGCCATGATCATCGCCAATAGAGAGGCGCCTGCCGGTCTAACTCCGTCTTGAGCTTTCATAGAAATTCCTGTTCTTGAAATAATCCCGCATGAACGCAGCACCCTCACACGCAGACCCCGCCGGAAAACAGACATTCATGGCGAAAAGCCAACGAGTGGTGCCAGATCGGGAGAAGGTTATAAATTAGCTGGCTAATAATAAGTGTTAAATTGCCGCTTTTAGTGCCTTGCGTCAAGTGTCCGCAAAAGATCAATCAAGAAAGCGCTGCGACGAGAATCTCGCCGCAGCGCATCACAATTAGCCGATTAATCAATTAGGTGCCGAAGCCGCCGGTTACCGCACGACATAGACGATGCGACGCGTCTCCGGCTCGATCAGGACCGGCTGCTGGTTCACATAGACATAGCGGTATTCGTAGTCGGGGATCTCACGCACCTCCACCGTTTCCGGAAGAACGGCTCCGACCACTGCCTCACCTTCCAGATAGACAGGTTCAGCCCGGTTGCTTTGAATATAGGTGGTGACCTCCGCTGGAGGTGGGGCGATCGGTTCCACGGTCCCGATAGCCGTTTTACGGCCGATCAGTTCTCCACGAACAGGTTCGACTTCCACACTCGAGGTCGCTTCAAAGGAGACCGAGGGCAACGCCTCGGCTGGACGTTCGGTCACCACCACATAGTCCTCACCGCCCTCGAATGGCGCTGTCAGATAGTCCGAGTAAGCCCAGCCATCAACACCGGCATGGTTGACTGCGCACCATTTGCTGCCTTCCCGACAACCTTCGATTTCGGCTTCCTCATTCACGCCGATAACGCCAACGATGGGATATTGCGGGCCCGGTCCTGAGCGAATGTTGAGGTCGGCCGTTGCTCTGGCAAGCACCTCGGCACCGGCAACACCGGTCAAGGCCAGAAGCGCTGCACCAGCAGCTGTACTTTTGAGAAGCATCGTATTCATGACTCATCTCCAGTCGGTTTCAACTGGGGCTCAAAACGGACCGGACCGCGATCAGTTCCGCAAAGGACAACCACAAATGAGACGATTTTTATCGCGAAAGGGTTCAGTAATGACCGCTATGCTAGGAAACTCAACGCTTGCGACCGCCGACATGTTGTGTAATCGCTGGCAGCATCACATTATATAGCCATCATTTATCTTAAGGAGAGCAACATGGCTTTCGGGGGAAGAGCGGTGGTCCTGGCCGCTGCGGTTAGCGCCTCACTTCTCATGGCGGGGCATGCCTCCGCCGCACAGTGTGGCAACAACGCTGGGGGCTTCGAGGCCTGGAAGGCGCAGTTCAGCCAGGAAGCGGCGTCACGCGGTATCGGCCAGCGCGGCCTCAATGCGCTGGCGAAGACCCGGTATGCCAGCAAGACCATCGCTGCGGATCGCGGACAGAAGAGCTTCAAGCTATCGCTGAATTCGTTCATGCAGAAGCGGGGTTCGAACGCAATCATATCGCGCGGCAAGGGGATGAAGAAGAAATATGCTCGTCTCTTCGCCAATATCGAGAAGCGCTACGGTGTTCCTGCCGGCCCGCTGATCGCGATATGGGGCATGGAAACGGGCTTTGGTGGCTTTCTCGGAAATCAGAATATCGTTTCAGCGGTTGCCACGCTCGCCTATGATTGCCGTCGTTCCGACTTCTTTACAGGCCATCTCTATGGCGCATTGACCATGGTAGACCGTGGAATGCTACACCCTGACGCACGGGGCGCCGCCCATGGCGAGATCGGCCAGACCCAGTTCCTGCCGGGCAACGCTTTGAAATATGGCGTCGATGGTGACGGCAATGGCCGAGTTGACATGATCCGTTCCAGCGCTGACGCGCTCGCCTCCACCGCAAACTTTCTGCGGGCTCATGGCTGGCAGCGCGGTGCCGGCTATCAGCCGGGACAGCCGAACTTCCGCGCCATTCAGGGCTGGAACGCGGCAAGCGTCTACCAGCAGGCCATCGCCATCATGGCCAAGGAAATCGATGGGTGAGGAGCGTCCCGCGTAGCGGGCAAAAAGCCAACGATTTGGCTTTTTGAGCGACGAACGCCCGGAGCCATAGCGAAGGGCCGGCAGATGCCAAACCCTGCCGCCTGCTGCTAAACACACAAAAAAGCCGGCCTCACAGCCGGCTTTTTCATTATCCAAATGCTGGAACGATCAACGGCCCCGCTTCCTTGCGGCCAGCGTACGCAGGCGCAAGGCATTCAGCTTGATGAAGCCGGCAGCATCCTTCTGGTCGTAAGCGCCCTGATCGTCCTCAAAGGTGACGAGAGCGTCGGAATAGAGCGACTTGTCGGACTTGCGTCCGGTCACGATCACATTGCCCTTGTAGAGTTTCAGGCGCACTTCGCCTTCCACGTCCTCCTGGCTTTTGTCGATGGCGGCCTGCAGCATCTCGCGCTCGGGCGAGAACCAGAAACCATTGTAAATCAGTTCCGCATAACGCGGCATCAGCTCATCCTTCAGATGCGCTGCACCACGGTCGAGCGTGACGGACTCCATGGCCCGGTGCGCAGCCAGCAGAATGGTGCCGCCGGGCGTCTCATAGACACCGCGAGACTTCATGCCCACAAAGCGGTTTTCCACGAGGTCGAGGCGGCCAATGCCATTGTCGCGGCCAAGATCGTTCAGCGCCTTGAGCAGCGTTGCCGGCGAAAGCGCCTCGCCATTGATGGCAACAGCGTCACCCGCCTTGAAGGAGATGGTGATTTCCGTCGGCTCGTCGGGCGCATCCATCGGCGAAACGCTGCGCTGGTGAACATATTCCGGTGGCTCGATCCACGGATCTTCAAGCACCTTGCCTTCCGAGGAGGAGTGCAGAAGATTTGCATCGACGGAGAACGGTGCCTCGCCCTGCTTGTCCTTCGGCACCGGAATCTGATGCGCCTCGGCAAAGTTGATGAGATCGGTGCGGGACTTGAATTCCCAGTCGCGCCACGGCGCGATCACCTTGATGTCTGGATTGAGCGCGTAGGCGGAAAGCTCAAAGCGCACCTGGTCGTTGCCCTTGCCGGTCGCACCGTGGGCAATGGCGTCAGCCCCGGTTTCGGCCGCGATTTCCACCAGACGCTTGGAGATCAGCGGGCGTGCAATCGACGTGCCCAGCAGATAGACGCCCTCATAGACTGCATTGGCGCGGAACATGGGGAACACGAAATCGCGCACGAATTCCTCGCGCACATCCTCGATGTAGATTTCCTTGATGCCGAGCATCTCGGCCTTCTTGCGCGCCGGCTCCAGCTCATCCCCCTGGCCAAGATCGGCGGTGAAGGTCACCACTTCCGCGCCTAGCTCCGTCTGCAGCCATTTGAGGATGATCGAGGTATCGAGGCCGCCCGAATAGGCAAGCACCACCTTTTTCACGTCTTTGAGTTTCGTCATGGTCTTTCCCGGTATGAGAGGTACGGCATGGCCGGCCGGCTCCGCACGCCGGAGCCTTGGAAGTCGAGGCGACTAATATCAGGAATGGCGGCGCGGGCAAGACCAGTCCCGGCAAATGCCAGTGCCAGCACATGAAAGAGGCCACGCCGTTTCCGGCATGGCCCCGCCCCCCACGCAGAATGTGCTCAGGCCGCTTCCAGCGTCGCCACCGTCTTGAGCGCCCCGTCGAGCATCTCGCCTTTTTCGTCCTTGAGCGCAGCTTCGCGCAGCCGCCGCAGCCAGTCTGCGGCGTCGTCACGGCCCTCCAGCAAGGGCAGACCTGAGAGCACGCGGTCGAACTTGGAATGCGCGCGCACATGGGTGTCGCTGTAACCCTTGATGAGCCGTCGGCAGTTGAGAATTTCCACCGCCAGCGCATAGTCGCGCTGCGCCGTGTCGAGCGCCAGCGCATACCAGCGCTCCAGATGCGCTTTCTCCACCTGATGACGCAGCAGCGAGCGGCGCCATGGCCGCAGTGTGCCGATCAGCCAGAGAGCGCCGAAGCCGAACAGGCTGTCGGTCCGGATCCGCCTTCCGCGATTGATGCGTCGGTCGACCCAGCGGGCAAGTCCCGGCCTGTTTTCGATGAAGCGGCCAAGCCCCGCCGGCAGCGTGCCACAGAATTCTTCCACGCGCGGGTGAAAGAACTCCGTCACCTGCAGAACATGCGCCTCGCCGACTTTCATCTCCTTGCGAATGCGCTCAGCGCGCGCAGTTCGCGTTTTGAGATCGGCCACGCGCAGAATGTCGTCATAGCACATGGCGTTTGCCACATGCTTTGCCGCAGCCTCTCCCAAAGCAAAACTCTTTTCCGCACTGTCCAGCGCCACGGCCTCGTCGAGCCGATCGAGATATTCCGCGCCATAGGCAAGATCCTGGTAATCAACGACCTTGCGCAGCCCGGCGAGCGCCATGGCCCTCACTGGTTCGGGATACGCCCCCGCACGGGCAGCAAGCGCGTTCCACCGCGCCACAAGCTTCTGCGGTCCATCCACGGCGATTTGCTTCGAAGCGGGTGCGGCATCCGGGGGGCCTACTTCCACACCGGCACCGGATACCGTGAGGTCGAACGCCTTGCCGAATGCGGCAAGGCTGGCTTTCACACCACGCCCTGACGCTGCGATGGTCTCTTCATAACTGTCGCGCGGAAATGGCAGCGCGCCCGAGCCCGCGAGTGCGCCAAACAGGCTCGATGAGATCACTGAGCCGGCTTCGACAGCCACCTTCTCCATGTCGAAACAGATATAGCGGTTCGCCGCTTCGCGCGCATTCCGGTGAACGGTGGGCGAATCCGCGCGCCCGTCACCGGGTTCGATCTTCTCTGAAACGGCTGCAATGCGGTGCGCCGAGGCAATCAGCGTGGTGCGGTCGGGCGTCACGAAGCCGCGCATCACCGCACGCCCCGCCTCCATCAGCTCGGCAGCAATCAGAATGTCGATGTCGCCCTGCGCCGGCGCCAGCGAGAAAACCGGCCGGCGACCGGTATCCTGACACATCTCCACATAATAGATAGTCGCCCCGGTGCGCTGAGCCACGCCGGCAACGGATGTTGCCTGTGCAAGGTAGCCGTTGCGCTCGGCCACATCGGTGATCCAGTTGGTGAGAACACCGCCGCCCTGCCCGCCCACGGCAAGGATGGCGAGCTTGATGATCTTCTGCTCTTCTTTTGCTTTCATACGCTTGGCCATGGTCGTTCCCTCAAGCGTCTGCGAATGTCAGGCGCCGCTTTTCGCGGCGGGTTTGCAGAAAGCCGGTCACCGTGCTGCGCACCCTGTTGGCGAAACGGTCCCACCAGCCGGGATTGTGCACCACATCCGCGCGATAGAAGGACGGACAGAGAACAGCCGCATCGGCCACCTCGCCGCAATTCCCACAGCCCACGCAGGTGTGGTCGATCGAGGCCACCGGGTCGTCCCGCAACGGATCATCCAGTTTCTTGACCGAAAGCGACGGACAGCCTGAAAGCCGCATACAGGCGTGATCACCGGTGCAGACATCCTCGTCTACGCCGAAACGCGGCTTCACCACCCGCTCGCCACCCGAGATCGCTTTTGCCACAAGGGGCTTTTCCCGGCGCTGGCGGTTGAGCATGCATTCGGAGGAGGCCACGATCACCTTCGGCCCCTTCTCCTTTGTCGTCAGCGCCTCGCGCAGTGCGGCGCGTACCTTGGTCACATCATAGGTGCGGTCGATATGCCGAACCCATTTCACGCCCATCCCCTTCACCGCATCGGTGATCGGATGTTTCGTCGACTTTGTGGGATTGTCGGCACGGGAAGAAAGAATGTCCTGCCCGCCGGTCGCCGCCGAATAGAAGTTGTCGACCACGACAATGACGCCGTCATTCTCGTTGAACACCGCATTGCCGATCGAGGAGGTCAGGCCGTTGTGCCAGAAGCCGCCATCGCCGACGAAGGAGATTGAGCGCCGCTTCGCGTCCGGTGAATTGAACGCAGATGCAGATGCCGGCCCAAGCCCATAGCCCATCGTTGTCGCCCCAAGCTCGAAGGGCGGCATGATCGAGAACAGATGACAGCCGATATCCGACGAGATGTGGTGCGGTCCCATTTCCTGTTCGATCAGCTTGGTGGCAGCGAAGATTGGCCGCTCGGGACAGCCCGTGCAAAACCCCGGCGGCCGGCCCGGAACCACCTTGGCGAGATCCGCTGCCAGCGTGTTTTCGCCCGGCGCATTGGGGGCCAGAACCTGCGCCGCCAGAAGCTCCGGCGCATTGGCACGCAGATAGGCGCTGATGCCGTCGAGCATGACCTGGCCGGTATATTCACCCGCCATGGGTAGGACATCCTTGCCAAGAATGCGTGTGTCGATGCCCTTCTTGTGCATCATCGAGGCGATGGCCTGCTCAAGATAGTTGGGCTGCCCCTCCTCCACGATCAGAACGGAATCCTTGTCCGCGCAGAAGTCGATCACCTCGTCATCGATGAGCGGATAGACGGCGTTGAGCACATAGAGCGGCACGTCCGTCTCGCCATAGACATCGGCAAGGCCGATGCGCTGCAGCGCCCGGATGACGCTGTTATACATGCCGCCCTGCAGAATGATGCCGGCCTTGCCCCGCTCGGGCCCGAAGAACTCGTTGATCCTGCGCGAGCGGATAAAATCCACCGCGGCCGGCATGCGCTTCTCCACCTTCTCCTTCTCATGCAGGAAGGAGGCGGGCGGCAGAACGATGCGGTTGGTGTCGCGCCGCGGATTTTCCAGCGCGTCCGCAACGGTCATTTCCGGGCGCTTGTTGTCCTTTGTCTCGAAACTGCCGGTCACATGGCAGCTGCGAATGCGCACCATCAGCATGACCGGGGTGTTGGAAACTTCCGAAAGCTCGAACCCATCTTCCACGGCCTTGACGATGGAGGGCAGATTGGGACGCGGATCGAGCAGCCAGACCTGGCTCTTCATGGCAAAGGGGTGGCTGCGCTCCTGCATGATGGAAGAGCCTTCGCCATAATCCTCGCCAACGATGATGAGCGCACCCCCGGTCACACCGCCAGAGGCGAGATTGGCTAGCGCATCCGAAGCGACATTGAGGCCCACCGCCGACTTGAACGTGCAGGCGCCACGAATGGGATAGTGGACGGAGGCTGCCAGCATGGCCGTCGCCGTCGCCTCCGATGCGCTGGCCTCGAAATGGACGCCGAGCTCACCCAGAATGTCCTGTGCATCGGCCAGAACGTCCATCAAATGACTGATCGGCGCGCCCTGATAGCCGCCCACATAGCCCACACCGCATTGCAAAAGCGCCTTGGTGATGGCGAGAATGCCTTCGCCGTGAAAGGTCTCGCCGGCCCCAAGCCTAAGCTTCTGGACCTCCTTCACAAACGAACGTTCAGCCATAATCCAGTCTCCCGTCGCTAGCGGCGCAGCTTAGTGCCGCGTTCAAGCTTGCTAAAAATTGTGCTTTCTGATGTTGCCCAGGATTTTCTGAAGCGTTGCAACGAAGGCTGCATATTCCGCGTCATCAATGTCCCTGAACATCTCGGAGAACGCGTTGTGCATGGCCGGCCAAGCCCGATTGAACTCTTCCCGCCCTTTGTCTGTGAGGAAGATATTTCGTGTACGGCTATCGTCCTGGCAGGCCTCGCGGCGGACCAAACCCTGCGCCTCCAACGCATCAAGCGTACGGCTCATGGTCGATTGTTCAATCACTGTGTAGACAGAGAGCTCGTTGATCGACATGCCATCGCCGACCGCAAGAACTGCGAGTGCCCGGACTTGCGGCACCGTCAATCCCTGTCGGCGCAAATCCTGCCGCAGGGTCGCATTGTAGCGACCCATAATGCGGTTCATCAGATAGGGCGCGAATTGCTGGAGCCCCATTTGGCCCAGCGTTTCAATTCTCGAATTCCTGCTATCCAAGCGTTCGTCCATCAAAGTCTCTCCGCCGACAGGAAGGCTGAAATGCCGACCTACACTCCATGACATCGGAATAGGATAGTCCGACCAGCCTGAAGGCTCCCTCGCAGAGGCGGGCAGCGCGTAATACCGCTGCCCGTGATCATGTTGTGAAGGCTCAGCACGAAAGCGCGAACCTAGCTGCGCGCCACGAGCGCCAGCACCCGACAGGGACTTCCCGTGCCATGCTCGATTTTAAGTGGTGCTGCTATGAGAATCGCTCCTTTCGGCGGCAATTTGTCCAGATTGGCGAGACTGGCGAGACCATAGCGATTGGCCTTGTGTAGAAGGTTGTGCGCGGGGAATGGAGGCTCCATTCCACCGGCCTGGCCGGCATCGGTGCCGATCGTCTCGCTGCCCCAGCCGATGATCCCCTTGTCAAGCAGGTAGGTGATCGCTTCGGGTGTTGGTCCCGGTGAATGCGGGCCTGTTTCATCCGCGTTCAAAAAGCTTTCTTCCGAGCCATTGCGCTTGTACCAGTCACTGCGCAACACCACCCATTCACCCTTCTGAATTTCACCATGTTCGGCCTCCCAGGCCTTGATGTGATCCGCTGTCAGAAGAAAATCGGGATTCTCCGCCGTTTCCTTGGAACAATCGATGACATTAACCGGCGCTACAAAATTCTTCGGGTCAATCGTGTCCGTGGAGCCATCCGGATGATCGCGTCCGGTAATCCAATGGATCGGGGCATCGAAATGCGTGCCCGAATGTTCGCCAAGCTTGAGCCAGTTCCAGGCCCACCAGGGACCATTATCGTCGTAAGCCGAGATCTTGTGGATCTCGATCTTGGGCGTATCAACAGCAAGCTCCGGTGGAAGCTTTAGAAGGGGTGTGTTGGGGCCCAACACCGCCGAAAGGTCGACAACCTCGACTTTGCCTGACAGCAACTGGTCCGCAAATTCGCTCATAATGGACTGGCTCATAGGTCTCCTCCCAAAAACGTTGAGACCGCTGCAGAACATCACACGCGGCCCAGAATGGTTTAACTGAAAAAGAATGCATATGCAAATATCTTCGAGAGCGTTGACCACCTCCGCAAAAAACGGACAGCGACACCAAGCGGGCCACATCCCCACAAGTTAAACAATGAAGCCGCATCAATCCGTCGCCTTTCGCGCGATCCAATGTATGTGATAAAGGTTTCAAATGCATATGAAATGAATGGGCTTCCAGGGTTTCAGTAGCCCCCGCGAGAGGAAGAGGCTCGGCGCGGAACCATCCATAACGCGACGACAATCGCTCCCTTTTCGCTGATGCTCTCGGCGGTCTGCTGTGGTATTCAGCCGACATGGGACAGAAGAAAGCGCATGAAGTCGATCGCTGGCTGGCAAGGCCCGAGCAGGCCTACCGGATCGTTTTGATATACGGGCCGGATCGCGGGCTCGTCAGTGAGCGTGCAAAACGCTTCGCCACAGGGTCGGGTCTTCCGCTGGATGACCCTTTTACTGTCGTGCGTATGGAGGCAAGTGAAGTAGAGCAACAGCCCGGCCGGCTTGCCGATGAAGCCCAAACGGTGCCGATGTTTTCCGACCAGCGTCTGATTTGGGTAAAAGGCGCAGGAAACCAGAAGGCTTTGGTGAGCGACGTCACCATGCTCATCTCGGAACCCCCAACCGATTGTACTATTCTCATTGAGGCTGGAGATCTTCGCAAAGGTTCCTCTCTGCGTTCGGCGGTGGAGCGGAGCGCAAGCGCCATGGCATTGCCCTGCTACGCAGACGATGGCCGCGGTATCGACACCGTGATCGATGAAACTCTTGGTGCTGCAGGACTCACGATTTCGCTGGAAGCGCGCCAGCTGTTGAAAGCCAACCTCGGCGGCGACCGTCTCGCGACCCGTGGTGAGCTGGAAAAGCTGACCCTCTATTGTGCTGCCGCCAAAGAGGTAAACCCCGAGGATATTCGGCTTCTCATTGGGGATGTGGCCGGTCTAAGTGCGGATGAGGCCGTTGACGCGGTTATTTCCGGCCGCTTCCAGGCGTTTGACATCGCCTTTCAGCGCTTTCTCGCCGCCGGCAACCCACCTTTTCTTGTACTTTCTGCCACGCTCCGACAGATACAGGCATTGCAGATCATGCGCCAAGCGATGGACACCCAGGGCGTGACTGCCAGTGCTGCGGTGGCCGGAGCTCGCCCTCCAATCTTCTTCTCACGACGAAAGACCGTCGAGAATGCGCTTGCTCGCTGGAGCGGCATCGCATTGCAGAATGCGGCTGAGCGGCTGCAGGCGACGATCTTGCGCACGCGTCAAAAACCGTCACTCGCCGGGTCAATCACCCGGCAAGCACTGCTTGCCCTCACGGTGGAGGGCGCCCGAGCCCGTCGTTAACGCATTGATAACCATGTAAAATACTGAACGATAACGAAAGTTTATTCCCGAGATGCTTTCCGGCGTGTTCGGAAGGCAGCGTCCAGGGGCCGGTCAGGCTCCCTTCTCCACGCGTGTGGAACTGCTCAGCGTCTCATGGAAACACGCTGAACTCGGTCTCTTTTCGTTTTCGCATTTATTCGGGCGCTAAGCGTATCTACCCGACGGCGGATGCCCCGGAGTTCATTGCTGAAGAAGCCGACACAACTCGTCTAATTGCTCGAGAGAACGATAGGCAATCCGCATTTCGCCTCCTCGCTCCTTATGATTGATCACGACTTTGAGCCCGGTCCGATCGCTCAGAAGTTTTTGTAGCGCCAGCGTATCGGCATCCTTGTCCTTCTTGGGGGACCGAGGCGCCTTCTCCTCGCCATGCGGGGCGGCGGCCAACGCTTCTGCCTGTCGGACGGAAAGACCGTCCTCAACAATGCGCTGCGCTAGAGCGACAGGGTCTTCCGCCGTGACCAATGTGCGTGCATGGCCGGCCGACAGGGATCCGTCCACGATCAGGTCACCAATCGCGTCCGGAAGCTTCAAAAGGCGCAATGTATTGGCGACGTGGCTGCGGCTCTTGCCGATCACCTGACCAAGATCAGCCTGCGTGTAGTTATGCTCATCGATAAGCTGCTGATAGCCCCGGGCCTCTTCCAAAGGGTTGAGATCCGCACGCTGAACATTCTCGATGATGGCAAGTTCCAGCGCTGCCTTGTCGTCCACCTCACGCAAGATCACCGGCACTTCCGTGAGGCCGGCGCGCTGCGCAGCCCGCCAGCGACGCTCACCAGCGATGATCTCGAAACGGCCTGGAGCATCCCCGGAACGGACAACCACCGGCTGCACGATGCCATGTTCGCGGATCGACTGCGCAAGATCACTCAGATCACTCTCCGCAAACTGCCGGCGCGGGTTACGCGGGTTGGGAGAAATGAATTCGATCGGAACAGAGCGATCGGCCCGTACAGCCTCCTTCTGCTCGGTTTCCGGCTTGTCCATCTCGCCAATCAACGCGGCCAAACCGCGCCCCAGGCGCTTGCGTGAGGGATCTTCGTTCATGTCACAACACCATCAACCAATAACTCAGTTTTCCTGCGAGCGTCTCCGCATCCGACCTACGCGGCGCGCAGACGGCGCTCCCGTCGGATCACTTCAGACGCAAGCTGCAGATAAGCCTGACTACCTGAGCACTTCAGATCATAAAGAATTGCCGGTTTTCCATAGGACGGCGCCTCAGAAACCCGGACGTTGCGCGGGATGATCGTGTCATAGACCGTGTCGCCCATATGCGCGCGCACATCCTCCACCACCTGATTGGCAAGGTTGTTGCGCCGATCGAACATGGTAAGAACGATCCCCTGAATGCCAAGATGCGGGTTGATCGATCCGCGCACCTGTTCGACTGTCTCAAGCAACTGGCTCAACCCCTCAAGCGCGAAGAATTCACACTGCAGCGGCACCAGGATGGAATCTGCCGCCGCCATGGCGTTCAACGTGAGGAGATTGAGCGATGGCGGGCAGTCGATCAGAACGTAGGAATAAGGAATGCCATCGGCATTCAGCGCGTTGCGCAATTTGAGGACGCGATCCGGGGCGCTGGATATCTCCATCTCGATACCAAGAAGATCAAGAGTGGATGCCACAATAGAGAGACCAGGAACTGCGGTTTCCATGGCAGCTTCGAGAATGCCCGCATTGCCCGTCAGGACATCGTAGGAAGACATCAGCCTCTGTTGGCGATCAATACCCAATCCCGTGCTGGCATTACCCTGAGGATCAAGATCAACCACGAGAACATTCTCGCCGATCGCGGCCAGCGCCGTAGCGAGATTGATGGCCGTTGTCGTCTTGCCGACCCCACCCTTCTGGTTTGCGACTGTGATGATTCGCGTGCCGCTGTTCATCGCTGCTGCTACCCCGATCTGATCCTACTGAAAGGCCCTACGGCAAAGCCGGCTATCGCCGAACCGGGTTGCTCACCTCGAGAATGATGGCTGCCGCATCAACCTTATCCTCATGTTCTATCAGATCGAATCGCCACGTGTTACCGCTTTCTTCGACTTCTCGCTGGTAATCCCGACCTTTGTGAAAGAGAGCTCTTGCTCCAGTTCTTAGCCAGGGCTCCGTCAGCTCGATCAGCAGCGGCAACGACGCCAGGGCCCGTGCTGTAACTATTTGCGGCGTCGGAACAACATCGTAGCAGTCTTCGATTCGTTTTGCATGAACGCGGGGGAAAACACCCACTTCATTAAGGGCTGCGATCAGGAACGCAGCTTTTTTTCTGTTGCTTTCAACCAGATGCACCTCCGCACCCGGCTTGTCCGCCAGCAGAATGGCCATCACCGCCCCCGGAAAGCCGCCGCCCGAGCCCACATCCAGCCAACGCAGTGCCTCAGGTGCGAGGCGAAGCAACTGCGCGCTATCGAGGATATGCCGCTCCCAAAGATCGTTCAACGTCGACGGCGCAGCCAGATTGATTCGTCTTGACCAACGCCGGAAAACGCTTTCAAACGCGACCAGCCGTTCATATGTTTCACGTGAAACCGGCCCTGCCACCTCCGATAGTCGCGAAAATTGCGCTGATTCCATCAGGCTGCGCCCCGGCGGTTCTCAAACTGACGCATACTGGCAAGTATCAGCGCCAATGCAGCCGGAGTCATGCCATCGATCCGCTGAGCATCAGCGATGCTCCTGGGTCTTCGCTCCCTGAGCTTCTGTTTGAGCTCATTCGAAAGCCCTGCGATGGAATCAAACATCAACTTTGGCGGAATCAAGCGTGCCTCCTCGCGGCGTAACATGGCCGCGTCGGCGCCCTGCCGGTCAAGATAGACCGCATACCGTGCTTCCGTTTCAATTTTTTCCGCGAGATCCGAGGAGATGCTTGAGAAGTCCGGCCATATTTTTATAAGCCGGCTTATGCTCATATCCGGGTAGGATAACAGCTCGTAGGCCGAGCGACGCACCCCGTCCTTATTGAGATTGATGCCGTGTCGCGCCGCTTCATTGGGGCTGATATCCCGGCTTTGAAGAAGTTCACGTGTCATAGACAAAGCCCCTTCCAGCGCTTCGAATTTCTTCGTCCGCTCCTGAGAGGCAATACCGAGGCGAATCGCCAGCGGCGTCAGGCGTGTATCTGCATTGTCAGCGCGGAGGGACAGGCGAAACTCTGCACGCGACGTGAACATGCGATAGGGTTCGCTCACCCCGCGCGTCACCAGATCATCGACCAGAACCCCAATATAAGCATCGGCCCGCCCGAGTGTGATCATCTGCCCATCTGATGCAAAACGCGCGGCGTTGAGACCTGCGAGTATCCCTTGCGCCGCGGCCTCCTCATAACCTGTTGTACCGTTGATCTGGCCCGCCAGGAAAAGGCCACGAACCCGTCGCGTCTCGAGCGTGGGCTCCAGATCGCGTGGATCCACATGATCATACTCGATGGCGTAACCAGGCTGCAGCATGACCGCATGTTCCAGCCCCGGGATCGTTTTCAGCAGAGCGAGCTGCGCATCCTCCGGCAGCGATGTGGAGATACCGTTGGGATACACGACATGGTCATCGAGCCCCTCCGGCTCGAGAAATATCTGATGCCCTTCCCGGTCACCAAATTTGACGATCTTGTCTTCAATTGAGGGGCAATAACGCGGCCCTATGCCATCAATGGCACCAGAGTACATAGCAGAGCGATGAAGATGCGCGCGGATAACCGCGTGTGTCTCATTGGTCGTACGCGTAATGCCGCATTCGATTTGACGATTGGTGATCCGTTCCGTCAGCAAGGAGAAAGGTGTGGGCTCGTCATCCGCCGGCTGCATATCAAGCGACGCCCAATCGATGGTCCGTCCATCGAGTCTCGGAGGTGTCCCGGTTTTCAGGCGGCCCAGACGAAAGCCTGCTGCTTCCATGGAAATCGAAAGACGCTCGGCTGCCTGTTCATTCATCCGCCCCGCAGGGAAAGTCCTCTCCCCGATGTGGATAAGACCGCGCAGGAAAGTTCCGGTCGTCAGAACCACAGCGCCACAGGTCAAATGGCGTTCACCGGACACCACAAGCCCGGTAATCCGGCCCGCACTGATCTGAAGCTCCAAAGCTTCCCCTTCAATGACGTCGAGATTGGGGATTGCCTTGATCGCTTTCTGGACGGCGTTTCGATAGAGTTTTCGGTCCGCCTGCGTCCGCGGTCCGCGCACAGCGGGGCCCTTGCGGCGATTAAGCAGTCGAAACTGAATTCCTGCTTCATCTGCCGCGCGGCCCATAATACCGTCAAGTGCATCCACCTCCCGCACGAGATGGCCTTTACCCAACCCTCCGATAGCCGGGTTGCAGGACATCGCCCCGATCGTATCGAAATGCAGCGTGACCAACGCGGTCCTGGCACCGGATCGCGCTGCAGCAGACGCCGCTTCGGTACCAGCGTGTCCACCTCCGATAACAATTACATCATATTTGCTGTTCGTCATTGTGCGGTTCCAAACGGCCGTCCAGGGCATTGTGAAAGGCCCGCAAGGCCCCGGACTCTCCCACCGGACTCTCCCCGGACTCTTCAGGAATGAGGAGGGCAGACATGTCTCTTTCTGCCCACGCAGTCAAGCCACTTGCGAAATGCGCTCGTTTCACGTGAAACATTGTTTCGCAGAACTGAAGATGGGTGGCGAATGTTTCACGTGAGTCACACCGTGGCTGCTCTCTATTGTTTCACGTGAGTCATCCGAAGATCAGAACCTGACTTGTTTCACGTGAATCACTTGCCGATGCAAAACTGCGAGAAGATCGTATCGAGTAGATCTTCCACATCAATCGCACCGGTAATACGTCCAAGCGATTCGGCAGCCAGTCTCAACTCCTCAGCGCGAAGCTCGAGTGGCAGATCCTGCCCTTCCGCCGCGCGTTCAACGTGCGTTGCCGCATCCAGGATCAGCTGCACGTGCCGCTCGCGAAAGGGAAGTGTCTCCCCCGCTCGTTCAGTTGCCGATGTCGCGAGAGAACGCACCTTGTCCAGAAGTTTATCAATCCCCTCGCCTGTGCGTGCCGAGATAACGAAATCATACCGGCCTTTGAGCGGTACATCGGGAGCCAGATCGATCTTGTTTCCCACCCTCAAGCTTGAAGTCACATGAGGGATCTCCACCGGAACGGGCTCATTGCAATCTTCCAGCAGCAAGAGAAGGTCGGCTTCGCGTGCGCGATCAATCGCGCGATCGATACCCATGGCTTCTACCCTGCCGGGATTCGCACGAATCCCGGCTGTGTCCGTGACGATGACTTTGATGCCGTTAATGTCCAGACTGGCCTCGAGAACATCACGCGTGGTGCCTGGTTCCTCTGTGACAATGGCTATGTCACGGCGCGCGAGGGTATTCAGCAGGCTCGATTTTCCGGCATTCGGAGCGCCGAGAATAACCACACGAAACCCCTCTCTGATGATCTCAGCGGTGCGATAACCGGCTGCATGTCGCTTCAGCGAATTTCGCAGAGTGTCGACGTCTTTCCACACTTGATCGGCAACGGAGCCCGGAACATCTTCCTCGTCCGAAAAATCCAGCTCCGCTTCGATCATAGCCCGGGTCTGAATGAGCGTTCTCCGCCATCCATCATAGAGAGCCCTATGGCGATTCTCCGAGTTAGACAGGGCGAAGCGGCGCTGTGTTTCTGTCTCCGCAGCGATCAGATCCGAAAGTGCTTCGGCCTCCGTGAGATTGAACTTCCCGTTCAGAAAAGCGCGCCGCGTAAATTCACCGGCGTCTGCCATCCGGAAGTTTTTTCGGCGAGAGAGCGTCTCCAGCACAGCTCTCACGACTGCGCGCCCGCCATGAAGATGCAGCTCAACACAATCCTCACCGGTAAAACTGTGTGGCCCCGGAAAGAACAGACTAAGAGACTTGTCCAGAACAACGCCGTCCTGATCTCGCAAGGTTTTTAGCGTAGCACGACGCGGGTGAGGCCTCTCACCTGCCAACGATACGAGCGCATCGGCTGCACCTGGGCCCGACAATCGCACGACGGCGACGCCTGATGGCAAAGCACCGCTCGAGAGTGCGAATATGGTTTCTCTCATGTCGTTTGCTCTCGCGTGGAAAGCGCCTTACCGTGGCGCTGAAGTCAGGGCTAGATATTTTCCATAACCGTTCGATGTGCAAGGAGCCGCCATGCCGCTGCCCGCAAAAAATCTTCTGGCGGACGAGACAAGTCCGTATCTGCTCCAGCACAAGGATAATCCCGTTCACTGGAGGCCCTGGACCGCAGATGCCCTACGGGAGGCACGAGAAACAGGCAAGCCAATTCTGCTTTCCGTTGGCTACGCGGCCTGTCACTGGTGCCACGTGATGGCACATGAGTCTTTTGAAGATCCCGAAGTCGCAGAGGTGATGAACCGGTATTTCGTCAACATCAAGGTTGATAGGGAAGAGCGGCCGGAGATCGACCAGATCTACATGGCTTCGCTTTCCGCGATGGGAGAGCAAGGCGGCTGGCCGTTGACGATGTTCCTCGATTTCGACGCACAGCCTTTTTGGGGCGGCACATATTTCCCTCCAAGGCAGCAGTATGGACGGCCAGGTTTCCAGCAAGTGCTGCACGCGGTGAATGAAGCCTGGCAGAACAAGCAAAGCGAGCTTTTGAAAAGTGCCAGCGTACTCAGCGCTCACGTGAAAGCGCAACTTGCATCCGATGCAGGAGGTCCCGTTTCTCCGCGCACAGCACTTGAGTCGCTTGCCGCCAAGATTCATTCGATGATCGATAAGGATCTGGGCGGCTTGCGTGGTGCTCCCAAGTTTCCCAACGCCCCGTTCATGCGCACGCTGTGGCTGAGCCAGGCTGATGACCATAGATCCGCCGTGATCGAAAGCCTCACAGCGATGCTGGCTGGCGGGATTTACGATCATGTCGGCGGTGGGCTGGCACGCTACTCGACTGACGAGCGCTGGCTTGTTCCCCATTTCGAGAAGATGCTGTACGACAATGCTCAGCTCCTGCGCCTGCTTTGCTGGGCTTATAGCGAAACAGCGAACGAGTTGTTCCGCATCCGAATCGAAGAGACTGTTGCCTGGCTGCTGCGCGAGATGCGTTTGGAGAGTGGCGCCTTCGCCTCCAGTCTTGATGCCGATACTCGTGGTGTTGAAGGAAAAACCTATCTTTGGACGAGAGCGCAGATTGCGGACGTCCTGGGCGATCAGGCGGACCTCTTCTTCGAAACCTTCTCTTTGGCCAGTCCAGAGCATTGGGATGGAGATCCGATCCTTCACCGCCGCCATCAACCTCAATATCTCGGCGCGGCGCGGGAAACGCAGCTGCGATCCATGCTGGATAAGCTTCTCACTGCAAGACAGAAGCGTGACCAACCCGGCCGCGACGACAAAGTCCTTGTTGATTGGAATGGTCTCACGATCAGTGCACTTTCAGAGGCAGCACGTCTGCTCCAGCGCCCAGATTGGTTGAACGCCGCGCGACAGGCTTTTCGTTTCGTAAGCGAATCGATGCGAGATGGGCGTGTTCCGCACAGCCTACGCGAGGGAAAAGCGGTTTTTCCTGGTCTCTCGAGCGATTACGCCTGCATGATTTCCGCCGCGGCATCGCTTTTTCAATCAACCGCAGAGCAAGATTTTCTCGCCCAGGCAAATGATTGGGCTGACAAACTTCGCTCTTGGTACCTCGATGAGAGCGGAACAGGCTATTATCTCTCGGCGAGCGATGCAGCAGACCTGCCCATGCGGATACGCGGAGACGTGGATGAAGCCATACCATCCGCTACCAGCCAGATCATTGAGGCCCTCCTGGCCCTCTCCATGCTTTCCCACGAAACGCTTAACAACCATGTTTCAGACGTGGCAGAGTCTGCTCTGGGCCGAACAGTCAGACAAGCCTATGGCCAGGCGGGCGTCGTCTACGCCTCGGCACTGGTTGAGATGTCCAAAAAGCTTCTTATGGTTGAGCCTGACAATCAGCGCGTTTTCGTTCCGGTAGCGAATCGACACCTGGATCCATCCCGGTTCGACATTGTCATCACCGATGACCGTCCTCAAAGCCTACCAGACGGCATGAGCATCAACGCTGAAAAGAGAGCGGCCTATCTCTGCATCGGGAAAGTCTGCCTGCCGCCCTTTGAGACGCCTGAGGCGTTAGACGCCGCCCTGCGCCAAGCCGGTCAGGCAACGACTTCTTGGTGAACAAACAGTAAAGGCGGCACAGCAGCGCCGCCTTACACTTCTCAAAACGATCTGCGAAAGGCGCAAACCGATCAAGTGTTCATGGAATCGAAGAACTCAGAATTCGTCTTGGTTTGCTTCAATTTGTCGTTCAGGAATTCAATGGCGTCCGTGGTGCCCATCGGCGCGAGAATCCGGCGCAGAACGAAAATTTTCTGCAGGTCCTGCCGCGGAATGAGCAGGTCTTCCTTTCGGGTACCAGACTTGAGAATGTCGATAGCCGGGAAGATGCGCTTGTCTGCAACCTTGCGATCGAGAACGATTTCGGAATTGCCCGTCCCCTTGAACTCTTCGAAGATCACTTCATCCATGCGGCTGCCCGTATCGATGAGCGCGGTTGCGATGATCGTCAGCGAACCGCCCTCTTCAATGTTGCGCGCTGCACCGAAGAAGCGCTTCGGGCGCTGTAGCGCGTTGGCATCGACACCACCCGTCAGCACCTTGCCTGAGGATGGCACCACCGTGTTGTAAGCGCGGCCGAGGCGGGTGATCGAATCAAGCAGGATAACCACGTCGCGGCCATGCTCGACCAGACGCTTCGCCTTCTCGATGACCATTTCGGCGACCTGCACGTGGCGCGAGGCCGGCTCGTCAAAGGTGGAGGAAATCACTTCACCGTTCACCGAGCGCTGCATGTCGGTCACTTCTTCCGGACGCTCGTCGATCAAAAGCACGATCAGGAAGCATTCCGGGTGATTGGACGTGATCGAATGGGCGATGTTCTGCAGAAGAACCGTCTTACCCGTGCGCGGCGGCGCGACGATCAGGCCACGCTGCCCCTTGCCGAGCGGCGCCACCAGATCGATCACACGCGCCGACAGGTCTTTCTTTGTCGGATCCTCGATTTCCATGTTCAGCCGCTCATCGGGATAGAGCGGAGTGAGGTTATCGAAATGAATCTTGTGGCGGATCTTCTCCGGATCCTCGAAATTGATCGTGTTGACCTTGAGAAGGGCGAAGTAGCGCTCGCCTTCCTTGGGGCTCCGGATCGGCCCCTCCACCGTATCGCCGGTTTTCAGCGAGAAACGGCGGATCTGCGAGGGGGAGATGTAGATATCGTCGGGACCGGGCAGGTAGTTGGCTGTTGCCGAGCGGAGAAAGCCGAAGCCATCCTGCAGCACTTCGACGACACCCTCACCGATGATCTCGATATCCTGGGTGGAGAGCTTCTTTAAGATCGCGAACATCAGCTCCTGCTTGCGCATGATGCTGGCGTTTTCGACCTCGAGCGATTCTGCGAACGCAATGAGATCGGTTGGCGATTTGCTTTTCAGCTCTTGGAGTTTCATTTCCTGCATGTGCGGACTCTGGAAAGGCAACGGAAAAGGTGGAGGTAGGCGTATTTGGTGCCGGCCGGCTTCACTCGAAACGGAAGATATTCGTGGAACCGGACAAAAAGGAAGGAACCATCTCTTACCGCCGTCTATGCCAAAGGGCAAGACGGCTTTCCCGGTTTCATCTCACGGGCGGTCTTTCAAAAACCCGTATCAGAAGGGTTTGACGATAACAAGGATAACGATGACGATCATCAGAACCGTCGGCACTTCGTTCATTATACGCCAATGACGCGCCGGCTTCGTGTTCTGGTCGGCGGCAAACCGGCGAACAGATGCCGAGAAATAACCGTGCACACCGGACATGGCGACCACCAGCCCGATCTTGGCATGCAGCCACCCACCGGAGAAGCCGAAGCCGTTCCAGGCAAGCCACAGGCCAAGCACCCAGGTGACCATCATCGCCGGGTTGATGATCAGCCGTAAGAGGCGCCCCTCCATGATCTTGAAGGTTTCGGATGTCTCCGAGCCCGGCGCGGCATCCGCGTGATAAACGAAGAGACGCGGCAGGTAGAGCATACCCGCCATCCAGGCGATCACCGCGATCACATGGATGGCCTTGGCCCAGGGATAGAAACCGGACGGATTATAGAAAAACAGAAGCGCTGTCAGACCGATGAAGATCGCAAGCGCCGCGAAAGCCCGGCCTGCAGCCTTCTTGCCGCTTGTATCGCTCGCAGCCATCACTCGGCCTCCCGAATCTGTTTCAGCATTGCTTCCACATGCTCAATGGGCGTCTTCGGCGTGATGCCGTGCCCAAGGTTGAAGATGAACGGGCCATGCCGCAGCGCTTCCACAATCGCGTCCACGCCCTCGTGGAGCGCCTCTCCGCCGGCAATCAGCCTCAGAGGGTCCAGATTGCCCTGAACCGCCCCCTCGGCCTGCAGGCGGCGCGCTGTGCCCAGAGGAACCGTCCAGTCGAGCCCGAGTGCCGTCACGCCCGTCTCCCGGCGATAGCCTGCGTAAAGCGCGCCTGCACCCTTCGGAAAGCCGATGATCGGTGTGTCGGGATGCTTTTCCCGCACCTTGGCCACCATCCGTGCCACCGGCTTCACGCACCACCGCTCGAAAGACAGTTCATCGAGAACGCCTGCCCAGGAATCGAAAATCTGTACCGCATCCGCGCCGGCGTCGATCTGGCGGATCAGATATTCGGCGGAACAGTCCGCAAGGCAGTCGATCAGGGTGGAAAAGGCCTCCGGCTGCTCAAGCGCGAACATGCGGGCCGGTGCCTGGTCCGGTGTGCCATGCCCGGCAATCATGTAGGTCGCCACCGTCCAGGGCGCTCCGCAGAATCCGAGCAGTGTCGTTTCATCGGGAAGCTCCCTGCGAAGCCGCCGCACCGTTTCGTAGACCGGCGCCAGATGATCGTGAAAACCCGATGTCTCAAGTTTTGCGATACCGCTAGCATCGATTGGCGTCAGAAGCGGACCTCTGCCCTCCTCGAAGCGCAGGCCGCGGCCGAGCGCATGCGGCACCACGAGAATGTCGGAAAAGAGGATCGATGCATCAAACCCGAAACGACGGATCGGCTGCAATGTCACTTCCACTGCCAGATCGGGGTTGTAACAGAGATCAAGAAAGCTCCCTGCCTGCTTCCGGACTTCCCGGTATTCCGGCAAATATCGTCCGGCCTGGCGCATCATCCAGACGGGAGGCGGAAACACCGTCTCGCCTCTAAGCACATCAAGGATTTTCCGCTGCCCCATCAGGCTGCTCCACAGTCAGGATTCAAAAGATAATTACAGATCTGAAGATTCTTCTGATTCTTAGACTCTGTTTGTAATGTGGATTCAAATCTGTCCACGGTTTTGCGCATCGCGAGCCCGGTCTTATTGCCGCGCCTCACAGAAACGCACATCTTCAGAAGAACGGGGATAATGCGGATTCAGCACGCAGATTCAATAGGCTGCAGCAATTTGGGTTGACCTTGTCTGGTGGACAGTGAAGGAAGGTTCAGGAATCGTCGATTGTTCTCCACATGGGACGATCTCAATTCACACGAGGCCTGTCTGTGGAAGAACAGGTGGAGTTATCAAAGGGTGCGGCCTCGCCATTTTTTCGGGCCCGCGTTATCAACAGGCATCCACATGGCGGGGCAAAAATCCGTGCAACAGCCGCAGCGCTTCTTCCATCTTCACATGATTTCTGATGCGACCGGCGAGACTCTGCTCGCCGCGGGACGCGCTGCTGCCGCGCAATACAAGGATGCGCGGGCGATCGAGCACATCTACCCGCTGATTCGAAACGAGAAGCAGCTCGCTCGTGTGCTTGACGAGGTGGAGCGCGAGCCCGGCATCGTGCTGTATACGGTGGTGGACCAGAAGCTTGCCCGCCAGGTGGATGAAGGTTGCGCTGTGCTCGGCCTGCCCTGTGTATCCGTGCTCGAGCCGGTTCTGATGGTGTTTCAGTCTTATCTCGGCACGCCGGCGGGAAGGCGCATGGGAGCTCAGCACGTGCTCGACGCCCAATATTTTCATCGCATCGATGCGCTGAACTTCACAATGGATCATGATGATGGACAACTGCCACTCGATGTGGAGGAAGCCGATGTCATCCTGGTGGGTATCTCCCGTACATCAAAGACGCCAACCAGCATCTATCTGGCTAACAGGGGCGTAAAGACCGCAAATGTGCCCATCGTTCTGGACATGAAGCTGCCGGAGCAGCTTTCCAGTGCGAAACGGCCTTTGATCGTGGGGCTGGTCGCATCTGCGGAACGCATTTCGCAGATTCGCCAGAACCGGATTCTGGGATCGGTGGATGAAAACGCGTTTAATCCCTATACCGACCGGGTGACCATTTCCCGGGAGATCGCCTATGCGCGCCAGCTCTGCGCACGCCATGGCTGGCCGGTGATAGATGTAACCCGCCGCTCGATCGAGGAAACCGCTGCTGCCATTCTCGCATTATATGCGAAGTCGAAGGAGAACAGAGGGTGACGACATGACCGACAACACCGACATCATTCTGGCGTCCGGCAGTGTCTTTCGCCAGAAAATGCTGCGCGATGCCGGTGTGGCCTTCCGTGTTGAACGCGCGGAAATCGATGAGCGCGCCGTGGAAAATACTCTTGAGGGCAGCGGCGCCGATCCCGAGACAGTGGCTCAGATCCTCGCGGAAGCCAAGGCCGTCGATGTCTCCGAACGTGAGCCGGGCGCGCTGGTGATTGGCGCGGATCAGACACTTTCGCTGGGTGATGAACTCTTTCACAAGCCGGCTGATATGGAGGGCGCGCGCCGCCATCTTCTAAAACTATCCGGCCGAACGCATCAGCTTAACAGCGCTGTGGTCATCGCGCGGGACGGTGAGGTGATCTGGCGGCATGTGGGTGTTGCGCGTCTCACCATGCGTGATCTCGATCCCGGCTTCATTGGTCGCCACCTTTCCAGTGTGGGAGAAAAGGCACTTTCGAGTGTGGGTGCTTACCAGATCGAAGGAGAAGGCATTCAGCTGTTTGAGAAGATCGAAGGCGACACGTTCACCATAGTTGGCCTTCCGCTGTTGCCGCTGCTGGCCGAGCTTCGCAGCCTGGGTGCCATTGATGGCTGAGATCCGCGCATTCGTCTGTGGGCACCCGATCGCCCATTCCCGTTCGCCGCTCATTCACGGGTTCTGGCTTGCCGAGCATGGCATCGACGGCAGCTATGAAAAGCTGGACGTCGCTCCGCTTGATTTCGCTACCTTTCTCAGGAATTTGCCGGCTTCTGGGTATGCCGGCGGCAACGTCACGCTGCCCCACAAGGAAGCGGCTTTTGCCGCGGTTCACCGGCGCGATGAAGCGGCGGAGATGATTGGAGCGGTCAACACGCTTTGGTTTGAATCCGGCAAATTGATTGGTGGAAACACGGATGCCTACGGCTTTGCCGCACATTTGAGCGCCGGCGCCCCGGGCTGGAAAGATGGTGAAGCAGCAATTGTGCTTGGTGCTGGCGGCGCGGCCCGAGCCATCGTTCATGCCATACAAAAAGCCGGCTACAAGAGAATCTGCATCGTGAATCGCACACTTGCCCGTGCGCAGGAACTCTCGACCCGTTTCGGCGCCGGCGTCAGCGCTCACGGCTGGGCGGAAATACCTGCGCTCCTTCGCAATGCAGATCTTCTGGTCAACACGAGCGCGCTCGGCATGACGGGCCAGCCGGCGCTTGATATTTCGCTCGAGCCTTTGCCGGACAGCGCAATAATCAGCGATATTGTATATGCCCCGCTGAAGACCGATCTTCTCGCTGCAGCCGAAAAGCGTGGGCTGAAAGCGATCGACGGCCTCGGCATGTTGTTGCATCAGGCCGTGCCCGGATTCGAGCGCTGGTTCGGTGTTCGACCGAGCGTGACGGAGGCACTGCGTACGCACGTGCTAGCGGGCGGAGAGACATCATGACCGTTGTTCTCGGCCTGACCGGCTCCATCGGTATGGGAAAGTCGACCACGGGCAAGATGTTCATGGACGAAGGTATCCCGGTTCACGATGCTGATGCGGCGGTGCATCGTCTATACACTGGCGTCGCCGCGCCGCTGATCGAGGCGCGCTTTCCCGGAACCGTGATCGAGGGCACGGTCGACCGGGCCCGCCTTGCCGAAGCGGTGATGGGCAAGCCGGAAGCCTTCAAAGCGCTGGAAGAGATCGTCCATCCCCTTGTGCGTCAGGATGCTGATGATTTCGTCGCCGGCCACCGGGAGAATGCCACACCAATCGTCGTGCTCGATATACCGCTTCTTTTCGAGACCGGCGGGGAAGATCGTGTCGACCGCATCGTCGTGGTAACTGCCTCTGCGGAAGAGCAACGCAGACGTGTCCTCGCCCGGCCCGGGATGACGGAGGAAAAGTTCGCGGCAATCCTCGCACGACAGGTGCCCGATGCGGAAAAGCGCAGGCGCGCGGATTTCATTATCGACACGGGCGAGGGTATGGAACCGGCGCGACAGGCTGTGAGGGCCGTGATACGCGAACTTTCCCCAGCGGATGAGGTTCCAACCTGACCGCCGCCTTGCGTCTTTCGTGGCGGATGCGCATGTTGATCTAGTCCGACCTCCGGAGTGTAGGAATGCGCGAAATCGTTTTTGATACAGAAACCACAGGCCTTGATCCCAATGAGGACCGGGTGATTGAGCTTGGCTGTGTCGAACTGGACAACCGGTTTCCGACGGGCCGCTCACTTCATCATTTCATCAATGCACAGGGGCGCTCCGTTCACCCCGAAGCCCAGGCGGTTCACGGCATTTCCGATGCGGATCTGGCTGATAAACCGGTGTTCGGGGCAATTCTCGATGAATTTCTGGAATTTATCGATGGTGCAAAGCTCGTCGCGCACAACGCCAATTTCGACATCGGCTTTATCAATGCCGAATTTGACCGCCTCGGCGTGCCACCTGTGGATCCGGGGCTGGTCGTTGATACATTGGCGATCGCACGGCGCAAACATCCGATGGGCCCGAATTCGCTCGATGCGCTCTGCCGCCGCTATGGGATCGACAACAGCCACCGCACCAAGCACGGCGCTTTGCTCGACGCCGAGCTTCTTGCCGAGGTCTACATCGAGCTTATCGGTGGAAAGCAGGCTGCGCTGGGGCTTGAGGTTTCATCCGGTGGCCATGATGCGGGACGGGATGCGAACCATAGCTCGATCAGAGTTTCAGCAAGACCTGTACCCCTACCCCCCCGGATCAGCGAAGCCGAGCGGGCAGCGCATGAGGCACTGGTCGAGAAGCTCGGTGAAAAGTCCCTCTGGCACACTTTGCGCAGCTGAACACCGCCGCCTCAATATGCCCGGTGGTGGATCCTGCCCAGAATAATCTGCTCAGAACCAAAACGGGGCGGCGCTCGAAAGCACCGCCCCGTCTGAAACCATGGAATTTTTTTGCTTCAGGAAACCTGAACCTGCCCCTTCGCCTGTTCCTCGGCAACACGCTGCTGGAACATGCGGGCAAAATCGATCGGATCGATCATCAGCGGCGGGAAGCCACCCGCACGCGTCGTATCGGCGATGACCTGACGGGCAAATGGGAACAGCAGACGCGGGCACTCGATGAAGAGAACCGGGAGCATGTGCTCTTGAGGGAATCCGGCCACCCGGAAGACACCGCCGTAGATCAACTCGACATTGAACAGGACTTTGCCTTCTGCCTCGGCCTTGGCATTGAGCGTCAGCACCACATCATAGTCCGTGTCGCCAAGCGGGTTGGCGTTGACATTGACGTTGATGTTGATCGCTGGAGCCTCGGAACGACCGCGGAGCGACTGGGGGGCACCTGGACTCTCAAAGGACAGATCCTTCACATACTGCGTCAGTACATTGAGAGAGGGCTGAGCACCATTGCCTGCCTTGGCAGCTTCGGTCTTTTCTTCTGGTTTTTTCGCCATGCGTTTATTCCTCAAGCGTGGTTCGGCAGCCGCCACGGCTCCCCTTTTTTGAATTTGCCTGCTCGCTAGCATGGGCATTGGCGCATGACAAGGCGGCGCCGGGTCCGGAAACTAGTCCTGATCGGGTTTACGCCATGGTGACCGGTCGTTTCCAGTATCGCTGTAATCGTCCGCTGTGAGATCGATTGTCTGGGGATCGGGGTCGCGCCGACGGCCCGAGGCGCGATCCGTGCGGGGAGATGCTGCACCACCCAAAATCACGATGCGGTTGCGCAGGAATGACCAACCCGCGTCCCGGATAGCCGGAACGAAGAGCAGGAAACCCAGCGTGTCCGTGACAAAGCCCGGGGTCAGCAGCAACACGCCGGCAACCATGATCATCATGCCATGAACAAGATCGCGGCCAGGCACCCCGCCGTCATTCATCGTTTCCTGAATCCGACGAACAACGCCAAACCCTTGAACCCGGAGCAGGATGGAGCCGGCAATAGCCGTAACAACGACCAGGCCGAGCGTGGGGAAGACGCCAATCTGGCTGCCAACCACGACGAAAGTCGCGATTTCAGCGAGCGGAATGGCGAGAAGCAGGAAGGGGACGATGGAAAAGCGCACGAACCTGTTAGCCTTGTTGGGTGTTTCAGCCGATTCTGACCGTTCCATGCTGGCCAGTTGAGAAAACATAGGTATTCTGACCGAAAATTTGAATGATGGCTCCCTGCGTTCTATATGATTTCCGTTAGGGACGGGATGCCGTCGCCTCTGCGCCTGCCCCGAGCCGGCAGGTGCTGTGGAACACAGTGGCTCGTTTGGCTGGACGTTATGGAATTCTTCGATTTCGGCACGATTTTCTTCCTGATTGCCGCTGTGGTGATCTTTTTCCAGTTGCGCAATGTGCTGGGCCGGCGCACGGGCAATGAGCGTCCACCGTTCGATCCCTACACGGCCGGTCGCAACGGATCCCGGAAAGAACAGGGCGCTAACGGGGAGAATGTGGTGTCGTTGCCGCGTCGCAAGGGTGCCGCGGAACCCGATCAGATCTACGCCGATATCGACAAGGTTGCAAAACCTGGCACCGAATTGAACAAAGGAATGCGCGCCATCCGGGATGCGGATCCCTCCTTTGCGCCCAAGAGCTTCGTTGACGGCGCAAAAATGGCCTACGAAATGATCGTTATGGCTTTCGCCGATGGTGATCGTCGTACGCTGAAAAACCTGCTCTCCCGTGAGGTATACGAGGGTTTTGTCTCTGCCATCGACGAACGCGAGAAGCGCAAGGAGAAGATCGAATCCTCGTTTGTCGGCATTGACGACATGACGATCATCGCAGCCGAGATGAAGGGTTCCGAAGCACATGTCACTTTGCGCATTGTCAGCGAACTCATCTCTGCCACGCGCGACAGCGCCGGCGAGGTGATCGACGGTGATCCGGAGACCGTGGCTGAGGTCAAGGACGTCTGGACTTTCGCGCGTGATACGCGTTCCCGCGACCCCAACTGGAAGCTTGTCGCCACCGAAGCCGAGGATTGATCCTTGTCGGGCGAAGCGTCGTGCACGGCCGCATCTTTTGCGGCGCTTTCGCCAGGCATTGAGCGCTGCTCCTTCGACGATGTGCCCGGATGGCGGCAGGATACCCTTCTCGAGGCTTTTCGTGCCTTTGCCCGTTCGGCGACCCAAGTTGAGACAAAGCCATATCGCTCGGGCTCTCTCGGTATTGTCCTTTCTGCCTTTGCCCCTGCGTACACGGCAGCGCGCGCCATGCCGGATATCGATGAGCGGTCAGCGCGCGCCTTTTTTGAAAGTCATTTCATTCCCTGCCGTATCAAGTCGGAGGATGGCGGCCCAGGCTTTGTGACGGGTTATTATGAACCTGAAGTCGAAGCTTCACGCGTCAAAACCGAGCGTTTCCATGTCCCGCTTTACCGGCGCCCGGACGATTTGGTTGATGTCGACGACAGCAACAGGCCGCCGGATCTGGACCCCTATTTCGCGTTTGCCAGGGAGACGGACCGCGGACTTGTCGCCTTTCACGATCGCGGCGAAATCGATCGCGGTGCCTTGACGGGCCGCGGGTTGGAGCTTGTCTGGTTGGATGACAGGGTCGATGCCTATTTCATCCATGTCCAGGGTGCTGCTCGCCTGCGTCTCCAGGACGGATCGGCAATGCGTGTCACTTACGCCGCCAAATCCGGTCATCATTTCACGGGTGTAGGCAGGGTGCTCATCGAACGCGGCGAACTTTCTCCAGATGCGGTCACAATGCAGAGTATTCGCGCGTGGTTTTCGGAGAATCCGAACCGGATCGACGAGATTCTATGGCAGAATCGCTCGTTCATCTTTTTTCGGGAAACAGAAATGGGTGATCGCGAACTGGGCCCGGTCGCTGCCGCGAAGGTTCAGCTGACACCCGGTCGCTCGATCGCGGTTGATCGCCTCCTTCACACATTTGGCACCCCCTTTTTCATTGACGCGCCGGATCTTCATGCAGTGGATAATGGCCCGTTTCGCCGCTTGATGATCGCACAGGACACAGGTTCGGCGATTACAGGTCAGGCACGCGCCGATCTTTTCATCGGTAGCGGAACTGCGGCAGGAGAGATCGCTGGCGGCATCCGCCACAAAGCGGATTTCTATGCACTGGTTCCACGCACGCTCCTGGGACGCTGATCCATGAGCACCCACACGCCCAAGCGCCTGAGCATGGAAGACCGCATCCTTTGGAACCGGGTGGCGCGGTCAACCGAGCCGCTGAAGGGAAAGATGCTGGAAGAGGCGCCGGAGCCGACCGACGAAACCATGGCAGAGCTTTCCCGCCTGGTGGCAAAGAACACCGGCAGTAAGAATTCTCCCAAGCCAGTTCTCAGGGAGGCCCCTGCGCCGAAAGCCCATCCGACACGGCGAATAGACAAGCCTACCCATACAAAGCTTGCGCGGGGCCGGCTTGCCTTGGAAGGCCGCGTCGATCTCCACGGGCTCACGCAACCCGAAGCACATAGCCTTCTTCTTTCATTCCTCAGCCGCGCCCATGCGGATGGTGTGCGCCATGTGTTGGTCATCACCGGAAAAGGAGCTTCTTTCGGAAGTGATGGCGTGTTGCGGCGTGCCGTTCCGCAGTGGCTTGCAACGCCGCCGTTTTCCTCGCTTGTGAGCGGCATTGATGAGGCCAGTCGCCGGCATGGTGGAGGCGGTGCGTTTTATGTTCGCCTGAAGCGGAAACACGGGAGCGGGATGTGACACCGCTTGGTGAGAAAATCCGCCAGCTTCGAAGGGAGCGTGGGGTTAGTCAGAAGGAAATGGCAGCAGCCATTGGCGTAAGCGCTGCCTATCTCTCGTCTTTGGAACATGGCCGCGCCAGCCCGCCCAATTGGGCGATGGTTCAAAAGATCATAGGCTATTTTAATGTGATATGGGATGACGCAGACGAGATGCAGCGCATCGCGGAGCTTTCCCACCCGCGTGTTGTGGTAGACACGGCAAGACTTTCACCCAACGCCACCGAACTCGCCAACCTTCTGGCGGCTCATATCGGTTCTTTGAAGAGCGCCGAGATAGACCTGTTGCTGAAGCAGTTGCGTGATATCACCGGGGACCGCGCGGTCGGCAAAAAATAGAAGCCGTCAGGAATCTTGGAAGAGCGCCTTCAGCTCGTCCAGTTTGTCATTCACCAGCCAGCCATAATAGTTTTCTTCAGGAAATTTTATCTTCTGGCCTTTTGCCCTGCGCACGCGATTTTCGGCAGCAAGCCGCGCGGCGCGCGCCTCGGGATTGCCGAGATTGTAGAGCGTCGCCGTAATGCCGGGATTTCCGGAAATGTCGAAATCGGCAATACGCTTATAGGCGGAGATAGACTTTTTCACGGTCGCTGCGACATAGGCGAGCGACTTATCCGGATCCATGATGGTCTGGTAAACTTCCTGCGGGTTGTCATGGCTGATCCGTCTGAACCCGGATACCTTGTGCACCATGTCAGTCATTTTGAGTGCGGTCAGTGGGTTGAGCTGGCCGATACCAAAGGTCTGCCCGGCATAAAAGGGCTGGAAGAACACCGCACCGAAACGATCGTTGGGCCATTTTTTCCCGTCCACGCTCTTTCCGCGGAACGTTTTGTCCCAAACCGCCTCGCGGCAGCTCCATAGCTCGTAGCTGCCTTTTTCCTTCTCGCATTCGGCGAATTCGGGTCGGTTGATGAACTGCCCAACGGTTTCGCCGCCATGGGAGAAGGAGAAATCACTCTTCAGATAGGAAATGGCTTTTACATAGTAGGTCTGCAGGCGGTCATACGCATCCACATTGTAGGTGTGTTCGCCAACGATAGCGCCCACCATGTGAACGGGGTCGATCTGATATCGGGCGGAAATGGAGCGGATCTTCGAAACCAGTCCGCTATCGTTCTTCAGTAGCTGATAGACCTTGCCATATTTGGCATCATAAGTGGTTTGCGCGGATTTGGTGCGTTTTGCCGAAACGCCGGGTATGGGGGGCTGCTCGGCATTGCGATTGCCCTCCGGCACCAGGTTTGCCGCTGCGATGGGCAAAACGCCAGCACCCATCAAGCCGGCGCAAATGCCGATAACCAATCGAGCCCGTGATGCCATGTCGCGCCGCTTGCGCCCCCGGTGCATTCTTTTTTTGGATGAGGCGCAAGTTAGGCAAAGCCTGTCAGCAAGTCGAGAGACATTCGTGGGCCGCGCGCGATGACATCGTGACCGCGGCAGAGATGTCACACTTGAGAAGCCGGCTTCATGGCCCTGCCAGGCAAGGCCATGATTTCGATTGACCCTAAAGTATGAAGCGGGACAGATCCGTATTTCTGGCCAGATCTCCGACATTTTCATCGACATACTCCGCATCGATCTTCAGCGCGCTGCCTGACCGGTCGGGAGCATCGAAAGATATCTCGTCGAGCACACGTTCCATCACTGTCTGCAACCGGCGAGCTCCGATGTTCTCCACAGTGGCGTTGAGGTCCACAGCGATGGCCGCCAGCCGGTCGATAGCATCGTCGGTGAACTCCAGCGTCACGCCTTCCGTCTCCATCAGCGCCACATACTGCTTTATGAGGCTCGCTTCGGTTTCCGTGAGAATGCGGCGGAAATCATCCTTCTCCAGCGCTCGCAATTCCACGCGGATCGGGAGCCGACCCTGCAGCTCGGGCAGCAGGTCCGAGGGTTTTGAGACATGGAACGCACCGGAGGCGATGAAGAGAATATGGTCGGTCTTCACCGGCCCGTATTTCGTTGCGACGGTCGTGCCCTCCACCAGTGGAAGCAGGTCGCGCTGCACGCCTTCGCGCGAGACGCCAGCTCCGACGCCACCTTCCCTTGTGGCGATCTTGTCGATCTCGTCGAGAAAGACGATGCCATCGTTCTGAGCGGATTCCAGCGCCCGCTGGGTCACCTCGTCCTGGTCGAGAAGCTTGTCGGATTCATCGGCGATCAGGAGTTCGTAGGATTCCTTGACCGTCGTCTTGCGCTTTTTGGTCTGCTGGCCGCCCATGGCTTTCTGCAGCATGTCGTTGATGTTCAGAACCCCAATATTGGCCCCGGGCATTCCAGGCAGTTCAAAACCGGGCATGCCGCTGCCGGAATCGGAGACCTCCACCTCGATTTCCTTGTCGTCCAGTTCGCCGTTGCGCAGCTTCTTGCGGAAACTGTCTTTCGTGGCGGGGCTTGCCGTTTTGCCAACCAGCGCTTCAAGAACCCGCTCTTCGGCGTTCATATGAGCCCGCGCCTTGACGTTCTCGCGCATTTTCTCGCGCGTCAGCCCGATGGACACTTCGACCAGGTCGCGGATGATCTGTTCCACATCGCGCCCCACATAGCCGACCTCGGTGAACTTGGTGGCCTCCACCTTCACAAAGGGCGCACCGGCGAGCTTGGCCAGACGTCTGGAAATTTCGGTCTTGCCGACACCTGTCGGGCCGATCATGAGGATGTTCTTGGGCATCACCTCTTCGCGCAGCTTGGGTTCGAGCTGCTGCCGGCGCCAGCGATTGCGCAGTGCAATAGCCACGGCGCGCTTGGCATCCTTCTGGCCGATGATGTAGCGATCGAGTTCGGAAACGATCTCGCGCGGGGAAAATGTGGTCATGTGTCCGTCTCGTTCTTCTTGTCGTATTGCATGATGAGAGCGCTTCCGGAGCGTCCTTCGAGATGAGGAATCGGGCGAAAGCCCGCTTTCTCATAGGCACGCACGGCACGGCTATTTTCACGCTCCGGGTCGATCACGATGTTGGTGTATCC
Source organism: Nitratireductor sp. B36 (assembly GCF_020833685.1). Lineage (GTDB taxonomy): Bacteria > Pseudomonadota > Alphaproteobacteria > Rhizobiales > Rhizobiaceae > Nitratireductor. The sequence goes on along the minus strand of NZ_JACKZY010000003.1, from coordinate 205,167 downwards.
CTCGTCCAGAAGCCGTTGGACCATCTGGTTCACCGAGCGGCTGCCGATGCCTCGTGAAAGAAGCGCTTCTTCGCCGATTGACAAATCGACGCCCACGGCATCGTGCGGCAACTCGGCCACCCAGGGCTCATCCGCGAGGATTTCCGGGTCCCTGTTGTCGGCTACAAACCAGTACTGGATGTAGCCAATCGGGTCCCCATCCAGAAGGATCAGAAATGGTCGGGAGCTATCACGCCCTTCCACCATATCGCGGATATATCCCAGCTCCGTCTCAGGTTCTCCCCACCATCGCCGCACATGCGGCTGGTGGAGCCAGTCAAGCAGGAGCGGATAATGCTCGGCCGTGACCGGGGTGAAGTCGATCTGCCCCGGATCACCCGGCATCGAGTGTTTCCACCACGACATTGTCATTGGTGTAGATGCAGATGGACGCAGCAATCTCCATTGCCTTGCGGGCGATTTCTTCGGCGTCCTTGTCGGTGTCGGAGAGCGCCCGCGCCGCCGCAAGCGCATAGTTGCCGCCCGAACCGATAGCCATGATGCCCTGTTCCGGCTCCAGCACATCGCCATTGCCCGTCAGCGCCAGGGTGATGTTTTTATCGGCCACAAGCATCATCGCCTCAAGGCGACGCAAATAGCGGTCCGTACGCCAGTCCTTGGCCAGCTCGACACAGGCGCGCATCAGCTGCTCGGGATATTGTTCCAGCTTGGCCTCCAGCCGCTCGAGAAGGGTGAAGGCATCGGCCGTCGCACCGGCAAAGCCGGCAATCACATTGCCCTTGCCGATGCGGCGCACCTTGCGTGCATTGCCCTTCATCACGGTGTTGCCCAGGCTCACCTGCCCGTCTCCGGCGATCACCACCTTGCCGCCTTTGCGCACAGTGACGATCGTCGTGGCGTGCATGGAATTCTCGTTGCTCATCGCACACTCCTTTTCGTGCCGCCCGAAAAGGCACGGCACCGTCAGAGCGAATATGTAAGTTGAACATCGTGGAATGCAAACGCGAGAGCCGAGATTGGCGAGAGTGCTTGGCGCTGCCCGAACATGCTGCTAGAAGGCTGGCCTTCACGCAGCGCAAAGGGACAGAGCATGGCTTCCAGCAACAAACGCACCGCCGAAGTCAGCCGCAAGACCAACGAGACAGCCATCTCGGTCAAGGTAAGTATCGATGGCGAGGGCCGCTTTGATGTGGCCACCGGCGTAGGCTTTTTCGACCATATGCTGGAGCAGCTTTCCCGCCATTCCCTGATCGATATGGCAGTCAAGGCTGAGGGCGATCTGCACATCGACGATCACCACACGGTCGAGGATTGCGGCATCGCGCTGGGCAAGGCGATCTCCGATGCGCTTGGCGAGCGGCGTGGCATCACCCGCTATGCTTCGCTTGACCTTGCCATGGATGAATGCCTGACACGCGCTGCAATCGATGTTTCGGGGCGTCCTTTCCTTGTCTGGGACGTGGCGTTTCCGACCCAGAAGATCGGCACGTTCGACACCGAGCTGGTGCGTGAGTTCTTTCAGGCGCTGGCGCAAAACGCCGGCATCACGCTCCATGTGACCAATCACTACGGTGCCAACAGTCACCATATTGCCGAGACCTGTTTCAAGGCGGTGGCGCGTGTGCTGCGCACCGCCTGTGAGGCAGATCCACGCCAGGGCAACGCCGTACCCTCCACCAAGGGCAGCCTGAAGGGATAGGCCGATGGCAAGCTATGTGGTGATGGAGCCGCCCGAGGGGGGACCGGAACAAGCAATTCTGGTGCGCGATGGTTTTGCCCTGCTGGCTTTCATCATGCCCTTTCTCTGGTTTCTCTGGCACCGAATGTGGCTGGAGGCACTGGCAGCCCTTGCCGCTGCACTTCTGATCGGCGCTACGGGGACGTTCGAAGGCTGGTCTGCGCCTGCCACGGTCGCTTCGCTGTGCCTCTCGCTTTTTCTTGCCCTCGAGGCGCGCAATTTGCGTGTTGCCATGTTGTCCCGGCGCGGTTGGCGTGAATGGGGAGTGGTTGATGCGGCAAACCGTGACGAGGCCGAGACCCGCTATATGGCCGGGCTCTTGTCCGACGAGCCGGAAGCCCGCAGGGAAACACCACTTCCCGCTCTCCGTGAAACGCCGGGACCGGCAAGGATTGCAGGCCGTGCCAGCGAACCGGCGCTTGGTCTCTTCACCTATCCTGGAGCGCGTTGACCATGAAGGTTGCGATCATCGATTACGGTTCGGGCAATCTGCGCTCGGCCGCAAAGGCCTTCGAGCGTGCTGCGCATGAAAACGGCATCGCAGCCGAAATCAACGTGACGGCAGACGCCGATGCCGTCCGCACCGCCGACAGGGTTGTTCTGCCGGGTGTCGGTGCCTATGCCGACTGCCGGCGGGGGCTCGATGCCGTGCCGGGCATGGTCGAGGCGATCACGGATGTTGCCATTCATCAGGCGCGTCCCTTCCTCGGCATCTGTGTAGGCATGCAGCTCATGAGCGAACGCGGGCTGGAAAAGTCGGTCACGGAAGGGCTCGGCTGGATTGCCGGAGATGTGGTCGAGATGACCCCGGCCGACCCGGAGCTGAAGATCCCGCAGATCGGCTGGAACACGATTCACGTGAAACACTTGCACCCGATTTTCGATGGAATCCCCACCGGAGCCGACGGTCTGCACGCCTATTTCGTGCATTCCTATTACTTTGCGGCCCGCAATGAGGCGGAGGTTCTCGCCACCGCTGACTATGGCGGGCCGATCACTGCCGCGGTCGCGCGGGACAATCTGGTGGGCACACAGTTCCACCCGGAAAAGAGCCAGGCGCTTGGCCTGGCGCTGATCGCCAATTTCCTTCGCTGGAGGCCTTAGAAACCTGGCAGCATCGGTTCTGAACTTGCCTGCTTCTGCAGGCGCATGAAGCGAGGCTGGTGCTTCTCGAATCTATCCTTAACTGGTTGATTCGGAAGCAGTCGTCGGAACACTTTAATCGCAGCTTCTCTACTGCCTGGACATTCTATCTCTTCCCATACCTCGTATAGGCGACGCGGGTCGACGTCGAAGCGTGCTTGAATGTCTCTTAGTTTCCAGCCGCAAGCCCTCAATACCCAGGACTTTACGGCGTCGGTATGTGTTAACTTGGCATGAGCCATCGCTCTTCTCCTTGGGAGGAAAATACGGATGCCGGCCAAAGGAAGGAAGTTGACTGAGATTCAGCGATATGATTTGAAACTCCAGTAGGAAATATCCTATTGCCCTCGGCATCCAATTCGTTGCGGGCTTCAAAAAGCCGGGCCGGAATCCCGGCTTTTTGTATTTGGCGAATCGAGTCTTACGTAGGGAGCGTGAGGGAGTCCAGATTGGTTTAATGCAGATTAACAGCCGCTTATGCTTTTTGGGGATAAGTGGCCGAATGAGAATTGCAGCTTCTATTTAAGTCGAACACCGCTGGATTCTTATTTCTCATTCTGAATCCCTTCTAAAAGTGCATGAACAAAAAAGGCTACTGGATCGCGCAGGTCGAGATCACCGATTTCGAGGGCTACAGGAAATATATCGAAGCCAACGCCGCCGCCTTTGAGAAGTACGGCGCGAAATTTCTGGTGCGGGGCGGGCAGTCGGTCGCGCCGGAGGAACCGACGGGCGACCGTCAGGTGGTCATCGAGTTCGCGTCCTATGAGCAGGCGCTCGCCTGTTACCATTCGCCGGAATACCAGCATGCCATCACATTCCGGCAACCCGTTTCAAAAGCCAGGCTCAGCATCATCGAGGGCGTCTGACACATGATCCTTTTTCCCGCCATCGACCTGAAAGACGGCCAGTGCGTTCGGCTCAAGCTGGGCGATATGGACGAGGCAACGGTCTACAACACGGATCCTGCCGCGCAGGCCCGCAGCTTTGAAGAGCAGGGCTTCGAATGGCTTCATGTGGTTGACCTGAACGGAGCCTTCGCGGGCGCGAGTGTCAATGGCGATGCCGTCGAAGCGATCCTGAAAGCGACGAAAAACCCGGTGCAGCTTGGCGGCGGCATCCGCACGCTCGGCCATATCGAGGCCTGGCTCGAAAAGGGCCTCTCGCGCGTGATCCTCGGCACCGTGGCGGTGCGCGATCCCGATCTGGTGAAGGAAGCCTGCAGGGCCTTTCCGGGCAAGATCGCCGTCGGCATCGATGCGCGCGGCGGCAAGGTGGCCGTGGAAGGCTGGGCGGAAACCTCCGATCTTTCAGCCATTGATCTGGCTCGCCGGTTCGAAGGCGCGGGCGTGGCCGCCATTATCTACACGGATATCGACCGGGACGGTGTTCTGACCGGCATCAATTGGGAATCGACCATAGAGCTCGCCGATGCGGTCTCCATCCCCGTGATCGCCTCTGGCGGCCTCGCCTCCATTGCTGATATCGTGCGCATGACCATGCCCGACGCGGCGAAGCTCGAAGGCGCCATTTCCGGCCGCGCCCTTTATGACGGGCGGATCGATCCGGCGGAAGCGCTGAGAATTCTGCAGAAGAACGGATAGAAGTCATTTTCTCAGCAAATAGAATCACTTGCTTCGATTTCCATAACCGATTGGAATCGCTTCTGTTTTCTTGACTTTTTTGGGCAATGCTGTATATTGAAGTCAAATGGATTGGGGTTTCCCGGTCGGCGTCGGGCCTTGGAGTAATCCGAGGCCTTTCGCTTTTATGGCACGATGATGCCCTGGCTTGGTGGGCTGTAACGTCGACCTCGATAGAGTTTTGCGCGGATCAGTTCAAACGCCCGGTTTGTCTGATTTTTCCTAAAAACGCTTAATCCAATCGGGCGTGCGGTCAGATCGGCGATCTGCATTCCCGTCGAATTGGCCTTCTTGTCGCAAAAGACAATCTCAAATCGGTCCAGTGGAAGGGAAAGATCGTTTTGGCCAGACACGATCCGGCGAAACTCGAGCTCCAGTTCTCTGTCTTCCTTTGCGCCGCGCTTCTCGAAAATGAAGTAGGTTCGCTTGCCAAATTGTCCATTTCGTTTCAGAAAACCGCACACATGCTGGAGACTGATGCGAAGGGAGATGGCGTAGGGATTTTCGGGAAAGAGATCCAGCTTCAGGTCCGGCTTGTAAATCACGGTGCTGAATATTTTGAACCGCGCATTGGTGAGGCAGTCGGAAAGGTCGTCCAGAAAATTTTCCCTGACAACACGATCGGTCAATATCCGGAAAGCGCCATTCTGTTTGCGGATGTCGTGCTCGTGAAGAATGATTGCGTCATGCCCGAAATATCGGAATTTCAGGGCCTGAAATCGAGGAACGATGCGGCTGCAATAGGTGGTTTTCCTGAAACCGCAAAGAGATAAAGAAAATACGGGATAGGATGGATCGATGGATCTAAGGGAGTGATCGCCACTCTCATCGGCATAGATTATGTATTCGCTGTCAACAGATAGAGAATCCATCTGACAAGACTAATGGAACTTAAAGTTGTGTGCAAAGTGAACCAATGACCCTCAAAGCCCGCGTCATCCCCTGTCTCGATGTGAAAGACGGTCGCGTCGTCAAAGGCATCAATTTCGTCGATCTGATCGATGCCGGCGATCCGGTGGAAGCGGCGAAGGCCTATGATGCCGCCGGGGCAGACGAGCTCTGCTTCCTCGACATCACCGCCTCCAGCGACAACCGCGAAACGATCTTTGATGTCGTGGCGCGCACTGCCGAACAGTGCTTCATGCCGCTGACGGTGGGCGGTGGCGTGCGCGAGGTTTCCGACATTCGCAAACTCCTGCTCGCCGGAGCCGACAAGGTGTCGATCAACACGGCGGCTGTGAAGGACCCGGAACTGGTGGCGCGCGCGGCCGACAAATTCGGCGATCAGTGCATCGTCGTGGCGATAGACGCCAAGCAGGTGTCGGGCGAAGGCGAACCGCTGCGCTGGGAAATCTTCACCCATGGCGGGCGCACGCCGACTGGCATCGATGCGGTGGCGTTTGCACGAAAGGTGGTGGACCTTGGCGCCGGCGAGATCCTGCTGACCTCGATGGACCGCGATGGCACCAAGGCCGGATACAACATTCCTCTGACCCGCGCCGTAGCCAATGCGGTGCGTGCGCCGGTGATCGCTTCCGGCGGCGTCGGTACGCTCGATCACCTCGTCGAAGGCGTGCGCGAGGGCCATGCCAGTGCCGTGTTGGCCGCCTCGATCTTTCACTTCGGCACTTATACGATCGGCGAGGCCAAGGCATATATGGCCTCGGCGGGCATTCCCATGCGGCTCGATCCCGCACAGACCCCGGAGCAGGCATGAGCCAGTTCGACCTCACCCGACTGGAAGCCATCATCGCCGAGCGCGCGCGCTCGGGGGACGAAAACTCATGGACGGCCAGGCTGTTTGCAAAGGGCACTCCCAAGGCCGCGCAGAAGCTGGGCGAAGAAGCCGTTGAAACGGTGATCGCCGCTGTCTCGCGCGACAGGCAGGAGCTGATTTCCGAAAGCGCCGATCTTCTTTATCATTGGTTGGTGGTTCTGGCTCTTGAGGGCGTCACGCTTGATGAGGTGATGTCCGAGCTCGAGCGACGCACCGCGCGCTCGGGTATGGAAGAAAAGGCATCCCGAAAGGGATAGATCGTTTCTGCGCGGGATGGCATCATCTGGCGCATGAGCGATAGCCAGAGATCCCGGAAGGCGACGACAGCCATGGCGGCGAGGAAGGGGGCCGCGAACTTCATGGACCAGCTTGTCTCAGGGGAGAAATACTCCCCCTATCGCATTTTTACGGCGGAGAAATGGGCGAAGTTTCGCGCCGACACGCCACTCACCCTGACCGAGGATGAGGTTCGGCGACTGCGTTCGCTGAACGACCCCGTCGATCTTGAAGAAGTGCGCCGGATATATCTGTCCATGTCGCGGCTTCTTTCGGCTCATGTGGAGGCCACGCAGCTTCTGTTTCGCCAAAGACAGGCGTTTTTCGACAGCCAGGATGTTGTGAAATCACCCTTCATCATCGGCATCGCCGGTTCGGTGGCGGTCGGTAAGTCCACAACTGCGCGCGTGCTCAAGGAGCTGCTCGCCCGCTGGCCTTCCAGCCCGAAAGTGGATCTGGTGACAACGGATGGCTTTCTCTATCCCAACGAGATTCTGCGGCGTGACAATCTTATGGAGCGCAAGGGGTTCCCCGAAAGCTACGACCTCGGAGCGGTGCTGCGGTTTCTGTCCGCCATCAAGGCCGGCCTGCCAAATGTTCAGGCGCCGCTCTATTCGCACCTTACCTATGATGTCCTGCCGGGTGAATATCGCACCATCGACCGGCCGGATATTCTGATTTTCGAGGGCATCAATGTGCTGCAGACACGTGATCTGCCGCAGGATGGAACAGCGGTTCCGGTTGTTTCGGACTTTTTTGATTTCTCGATTTACATCGACGCGCCGGAAGATCTCATCCATCAATGGTATGTCGACCGATTCATGCGGCTGCGCGAGACCGCGTTCCAGAACCCAGAGTCCTTTTTCCATCGTTATGCGACACTGAAACCAAGTGCCGCCCTCGCGATCGCCGAGCAACTCTGGGAAAATATCAATCTCAAGAATCTGCGTGAAAACATTCTTCCGACGAGGCCGCGCGCCGACCTGATTCTGCGCAAAGGCGCCAACCACCTGACCGAAGAGGTCGCGCTCAGGAAGCTGTGACGCGCCGCAGGGTCAGATTGATGCGGCCGGGAGCGGAGAGCAGCGTCGACGTGCCCGGATAGATGCGGTCGACCCCGTGAAAGGCAAGTCGCCCTGCCCCGCCGAGCACCACCACATCGCCGGACTGGAGCTTGACTGACAAGGTTTTGTCGCTGCGTTTCGTGCCGCCGACACGAAAGAGGCAGGCATCGCCGAGCGATACTGAGACCACAGGCGCGGCAAAGGCCTCTTCATCGCGATCCTGATGCAGGCCCATCTTTGCCCCGTCGGTATAGTGGTTGACGAGACAGGCTTGAGGTGGAGCGGGGAAATCCGCCACCTCATTCCAAAGGGCTAGAAGGCTTTCAGGGATGGCAGGCCAGGGCTTCCCGGTGACGGGGTGCGTCTCCTGATACCGGTATCCGCGTTCCTTGTCCGTAACCCAGCCGAGAGCGCCGCAATTGGTCATGCGGACACTCATTTCCTTGCCGGTTCGCGGCATGGCAGGCACGAACAGCGGCGCCTCGCGCACCACGGCGCGTATCTCGCCGAGCAGCGCCTCCTGCGCCGGGCGGTCGAGATATTCGGGCAGGTGGATCACGCCTTCGGTCAGGGTGGGCAATCAAATCTCCTTAAACCGAGTAAGGTGCATGATGCACCGTTGCATTGATGGAGTGCGTGGTTCGACAAGCTCACCATGAGGAAGGTGGTATCGGGCAAGTCTGGTCATGAACATGATGGAGGGGTTTGCAGCCAATCCCGCTCCTCATGGTGAGCTTGTCGAACCACGCATCACACAGACAGCCTCACTTAGGAAGCTTACGCCTGCAAACAAAAAACGGCGACCCGAAAGCCGCCGTCTCATGCCAGATAATGACAGTTGCGATCACGCCTCGGCGAGATCGGGAATACGCAGCACCTGGCCGGGATAGATCTTGTCCGGGTCGTCAAGCATGGGCTTGTTGGCCTCGAAGATGACAGTGTACTTCGCACCTTTGCCCTTGCCGTAATTGGCCTCGGCAATCTTCCAGAGATTGTCGCCTTTTTTCACGGTGTAGAAGACCGGTGCCTTGGCCTCGGCTGAAGCGACTTTGAGCTCGCCAGCCTCCACCTTGGAAATGCCGAGCGTGTTGCCGACCGCAACGACAGCCTTTTCAAACGCCGACTGGTCAGCCACCTCGCCTTTGAGAACAACCTTGTCACCTTCTACGACCACATCGACCTTGTCGGTGCCGAGCTTGTGGGAATCGAGTTCCTTCTTCAGTTGGTCTGCTGCCGGCGGCTCTTCGTCCACCATGCCGAGCTTTTTGCCGACTGATTTGACAAAATCGAAAATGCCCATGGAAATGTCTCCAGTTAGAATTCGCTGATATTTGACGTGTATCAGCTCAAAATTTCAACTGCAAAACAGTTGCTGGGCAAAAGTTACGGTAGCGGATTCGCCGACGAGACTATGTCGATCTCAATCGAAACTGATTTTCCCACGTAGTTTCTTCACCGATGAACGACCGGCTTTGGCCTTCAACCGGCGTTCTATCGCGGAACGAGAGGGTTTAGTTTTCTTGCGGGGTCTGGGCGGCGGTTCGGCGGCGCGGGTCAGAAGTTGGGCGAGCCGGTCGCGCGCGTCGGCGCGATTCATTTCCTGGGTGCGGTAGCGGCCTGCCTCAATGACGATCTCGCCCTCTTTCGTGGCACGGCTTCCGGCAAGCTCCAGAACCCTTTCACGCACACGCTGCGGCAGGCCGCGTGCTGTCCTTGCGTTGAACCTCAGTTGCACCGCGGTTGCTACCTTGTTGACATTTTGACCGCCGGGACCGGAGGACCGGATGAATTGCTCCTGCAACTCGTCCTCGAAAACGGTCACGCCATCCCTGATGTTGAGGTCGTCCTCGGCCATAGCTCCTGTCCGCTATAATGAAAAGGCCCGGTCTCAACGACCGGGCCTGAACATGCGCATTCAGCAAGCGGGATGCAAGTGGGCCGGGTTATTCGGCAGCTTGCGCCATCTGTGGCGCAGCTTCGCGCACGGTGGCATCCACATGCGTTTCGAACTTCTCAAAATTGTCGATAAACATCCCGACGAGCCGGCGAGCCTGCGCATCATAGGCTGCTTTGTCAGACCAGGTGGAGCGCGGATCCAGAACGCTGCTCTCGATCCCAGGTACCGCCACCGGCACGGCGAAGCCAAAATGCGGGTCGGTGCGGAACTCCGCGTCGTTCAACTCACCGCTCAAGGCCGCGTTGAGCAGGCCCCGCGTCACCTTGATGGGCATGCGGCTGCCCACACCATAGGCCCCGCCGGTCCAGCCGGTGTTGACCAGCCAGCAGTCGACACCGTGACGGGCGATCAGGTCGCGCAGCAGATTCCCGTACTCGGAAGGATGGCGCGGCATGAAGGGCGCACCGAAGCAGGTGGAGAAGGTGGCCTCGGGTTCCGTCACGCCCTTTTCGGTTCCGGCCACTTTGGCTGTGTATCCCGACAGGAAGTGATACATGGCCTGAGCCGGTGTGAGCTTTGCGATGGGCGGCAGAACACCGAAAGCATCCGCGGTCAGCATGATGATGTTGTTCGGATGACCGCTGCGACCGGTTTCGCTTGCGTTCGGGATGAAGTGCAGGGGATAGGCGCAGCGCGTGTTCTCGGTCAGACTGCCATCGTCAAAATCCGGGCGGCGCTCTGCATCAAGAACCACATTCTCCAAAACTGTGCCGAAACGGCGCGTGGTGGCAAAGATTTCCGGTTCGGCCTCTTCAGAAAGGCGTATCGTCTTTGCGTAGCAGCCACCCTCGAAATTGAAGAGACCGGTCTCGCCCCAGCCATGCTCGTCGTCGCCGATCAGCGTCCGGGACGGATCCGCCGAAAGCGTGGTCTTGCCGGTGCCCGACAGGCCGAAGAACACAGCGGCATCGCCATCTGGCCCGACATTGGCCGAGCAGTGCATCGGCATCACGCCCTTTGCCGGCAGAATGTAGTTGAGGGCGGTGAAGACCGACTTCTTCATTTCGCCGGCATAGGAGGTGCCGCCGATCAGAACGATATTGCGCGTCAGATCCACAGCGATAACGGTTTCGGTGCGGCAGCCGTGGCGCTCGGGATCGGCGCGGAAGGAAGGCAGGTCGATGATCGTCATCTCCGGCACGAAGGAGGCAAGTGCCTCCACCTCGGGCCGCAGGAGCAGATTGCGGATGAACAGCGAATGCCAGGCATATTCTGTGATGACGCGCACGGGCAGGCTGTTTTCGGGATCGGCTCCGCCGACAAGATCCTGCACAAACAGATCCCGGTCAGCTGCATGGGCGATGAAATCGGCGTGAAGTGTCTCGAAATGCTCGGAGGAGATGGGCTTGTTGTTGTCCCACCAGACCGCATCCTCCGTTTCGGCGGTACGCACGACGAACTTGTCCTTGGCGGAGCGGCCCGTGTGCTGGCCGGTTTCGGCCACCAGTGCACCATCTGCGGTGAGTTTCGCCTCCCCGCGACGGATCGCCTCCTCATAAAGCGCAGCCGGCTGAAAATTATAATGGACGGCGCCCGTCATTTTCAGACCATTGCTGTCGATCCCGCAAGCCGGGTTGCGCATGCCGGTTTCGTTCATCGTAACCACCAGATTTCCCTTGAGATGCCTGTCCGCGCAGGCGATCCAAGCTGAAAACACAAATAAGCGAGGGATATCAAACCATTAATCGATTTAAATTTTTTAAAATCGTTTAAATCGTTTAAATCGGGTTGGATTCGACCAGTATTTGCACAGCTTCGCAGCGCCGGGAGGTGTCATGAGAAGCACCTGTGTGACACGAGGGGCTTTATATGCCACATTTTGTACCCAATTTGTCCTGCATCTGCACAGCCGATCGATGCAGATAGGGACGACATGCCCATGAGGGAGCCGCTGGATATGGCAACAATCGCGCTTGTCGATGACGACCGCAACATTCTCACCTCCGTTTCCATAGCACTGGAATCGGAAGGCTATCGGGTCGAAACCTATACGGACGGCGTTTCGGCGTTGGAGGGACTTGGAGCCCGACCGCCCAATCTTGCAATCCTCGACATCAAGATGCCGCGGATGGATGGCATGGAGCTGTTGCGCCGACTGCGCCAGAAGAGCGATGTCCCGGTCATCTTCCTGACCTCCAAGGACGACGAGATCGACGAACTCTTCGGTCTGAAGATGGGCGCTGACGATTTCGTCCGCAAACCGTTCTCGCAGCGCCTTCTGGTCGAGCGTGTCCGGGCCGTTCTGCGCCGCGCGAGCAATCGAGAAACCGCTGCAAAGACCCCGGGCAAGCAGTCGCAATCGCTGGAACGCGGGCAGCTCGTCATGGACCAGGAACGCCATACCTGCACCTGGAAGGGGCAGCCTGTCACGCTGACTGTCACCGAATTCCTGATCCTGCATTCGCTGGCGCAGCGTCCCGGCGTGGTGAAGAGCCGCGATGCCCTGATGGATTCGGCTTATGACGAGCAGGTGTACGTGGACGACCGCACCATCGACAGCCACATCAAGCGCCTGCGCAAGAAGTTCAAGGCGGTTGACGGCGAGTTCGACATGATCGAAACGCTCTATGGCGTAGGCTATCGCTTCCGCGAGATCTAGACCTTGGGGTCACCCCGGAGATGCGGTTGCCCGGCGCGCGCGTCGGCAAGACAGTGGCGATGAGTGCAGAAACTGAAAAGACGGAGCGGCGGTCCTCGAAGACCGCACGTCCAGCAGGTCAGCCCTTTCTGGGTCGGCTTGCCGTGCCGCTGCGCCGTCTTTTTGGCCACTATGTATTTTCGAGCCTCACGCGGCGTATCCTGTTTCTCAACCTTGCTGGTCTCGGCGTTCTGGTTGTCGGGGTTCTCTATCTGAACGAGTTTCGCGAAGAGCTGATCAGCGCCCGCGTTGAGAGCCTGATGACTCAGGGCGAAATTATTGCTGGCGCCATAGCGAGTTCCGCCGAGGTGGAAACCGACTCCATCCTTGTTGATCCGGACAAGCTGCTCGAGCTGCAGGCGGGGCAAAGCCTTCCGCCGCGAGGCGACCAGTTGGAGAGCCTTGATTTCCCGATCAATCCGGAGCGTGTAGCCCCTCTTCTGCGAAGGCTCATACCGCAAACCCGCACCCGCGCCCGCATCTATGATCCGGATGCCAACCTGCTGCTGGATTCTCAGTATCTCGGGCAGGTTCTTCGCTACGAATTGCCGTCCATTGAGGATGACGATGCGAGCATTTTCGATCAGGTTTGGCAGCGGATGAAAGAGATTTTCCGACGCAGGGATCTGCCGGTTTATAAAGAGCAGCCGGGAGGCAGCGGCGTGGCCTATCCCGAGGTGATGCGGGCACTCACCGGCACCACCAACCACGTGGTGCGCGTCAGCGAACAGGGCGAGCAGATTGTCTCCGTTGCAGTACCGATTCAGCGCTTCCGGGCTGTCCTCGGCGTGTTGCTTCTGTCGACGCAGGGTGGCGACATCGACAAGATCGTGGCTGCCGAGCGCAAAGCCATTCTGCGCGTTTTCTTTGTCGCTGCTCTGGTGACGGCCATCCTCTCCCTGCTTCTTGCCTCCACCATTGCGAACCCGTTGCGGCGGCTCTCTGCGGCAGCGGTGCGGGTGCGTCGTGGTGCACGGTCACGAGAGGAAATTCCCGATTTTTCCCATCGCCAGGATGAGATCGGCAATTTGTCCTCGGCTCTGCGCGATATGACCAAGGCGCTCTATGCGCGCATTGATGCCATCGAAAGCTTCGCTGCCGACGTGGCCCATGAGCTGAAAAATCCGTTGACCTCCTTGGGCAGCGCCGTTGAAACGCTTCCGCTTGCCAAAGACGAGCGCTCACGCGAACGGCTTCTGGAAATCATCCAGCACGATGTGCGGCGGCTGGATCGACTGATCACTGACATTTCCGACGCCTCCCGGCTCGATGCGGAGCTTTCCCGTGAGGATGCAGACCGTGTGGAACTGAAGCAGTTTGTTGGCGATCTGGTCGGAGCGATCCGTGAGGCAGGTTCGACGAAGAAGCCCGTGGAGATCACCTTCACGGCCGAACCGAAGGGTGAAACCGAGACGGCCTATCTCATCCAGGGACACGATTTGCGTTTGGGGCAGGTGATCACGAATCTCATCGAGAATGCCCGTTCTTTCGTTCCGGAAAAAACGGGACGGATCGATGTACGCCTGTCGCGCGCCGGCAAGCGCATCATCCTCACCGTGGAAGACAACGGGCCGGGGATTCGCGTGGAGAATATCGATCGGATTTTTGAGCGGTTTTACACGGATCGACCCGCTGGCGAAGCGTTCGGCCAAAACTCCGGCCTTGGCCTTTCAATCAGTCGCCAGATTATCGAGGCCCACGGCGGCACGTTGACGGCGGAGAACATCGCCGGGGCGAAGCCTGGTGACATCAAGGGCGCCCGCTTCATTGTGGCTCTGCCCGCCGAGGCCTGACCGAAATGCCCAACTGCCACGCCACCGCCATTGTTGTCGCCGGATCCGGAATATTGGTCGAGGGTCACTCAGGCAGCGGCAAGACGATGCTCGCTCTGGAGGCCCTCGCTTTTTTCCAGGCGGCAGGCATCTTTGCAGCCTTTGTTTCAGACGATCAGGTCTGCCTCTCGACAAGAGCGGGGCGCTTGATTGCAAGAGCCCCTTCTTCCATCGCCGGTTTGGCCGAAGCGCGCGGCCTGGGACCGGCAAAGCTGGACCATGTCCCTGCCACGGTGATCGACCTTGCCATTATTCTGGTCGACGAGCGAAAGGCGCCTCGCATCTCCGAGGAAACGGAGATTGTCCGCGAGGGCATTGCGATTCCGTGCGTGGTATTGCCGCAACGACAGGCACGAAGGGCGGTCCACGCCATCGCCGCAACCCTGCAATTGCCGCCTTTTGGTCCGGGTCGCGCCGCCGTTTGAACTTTATTTAGGCGAATCGCCGCAGTTTTGGGCTTGTCAACGGCCTGTGCGTTGACAAGATAGCGCTCTTGCTTTGGGGCAGGACGGGACTGGGGCGTCTCCGGACCTGCTTCCAACAAGGGTGGACCGACAAGGTCTGAACACTAAGTGAAGAAAAACCGGATAAACGGGCAGACCCGTGAAGCCAGTGGATGGAGTAAACGCGTGACAGGCTCGAGCGCAAAACCAAGCATTCGGATGATGTGCCGATGATCGGGCTCGTCTTGGTGACGCATGGCCAGTTGGCCGAGGAATTCCGCCACGCAGTGGAACACGTGGTGGGCCATCAGGAAAACCTGGAAACGGTTTCCATTGGTGCTGAGGACGACATGGAGCAACGCCGTCGCGATATTGTTGACGCGGTTGCTCGGGCAGACACCGGTTCAGGCGTGATCATTCTCACGGACATGTTCGGCGGAACGCCCTCGAACCTCGCGATTTCGGTGATGGACGCCGGCCGTGTCGAGGTGATCGCGGGTGTAAATCTGCCCATGCTCATCAAGCTTTCTTCCGCACGCGCCAATGACGACATGGCGCAGGCGCTCGAGGAGGCGCAGGCCGCTGGTCGCAAATACATCAATGTTGCAAGCCAGGTGCTGAGCGGAAAATGACCGAGGCCCAGGCAAACGATATCTCTGCGCGGGCGCGGTCTTCGGAAGCGTTGACGCGTGAGTTCAGCATCGTCAACCAGCGCGGCCTTCATGCGCGAGCCTCGGCCAAGTTCGTGCAGATGGTCGAAAGCCACGATGCTGACGTCGAGGTCGAGAAGGATGGCATTGCCGTCGGCGGAACCTCCATCATGGGGCTGATGATGCTCGCCGCGAGTCCGGGCTGCAAGATCCGCGTGAGCGCCAGCGGCCCGGAGGCGGAAGCATTGCTCGACGCCCTGCAGACCCTCATAGCAGAGCGCTTCGGTGAAGAGTGCTGAGCCCTATTTAGGTTCACACATGCACGAATAAAGATTTCTTTATATCCATTGTGAGCGGCGTCATGATCTGGTAGTCAGACACCAGCATTCGCGCCCGGCCTGCTGTTCGTGGCGCCCGGATTCATGAAAATCGGAGAGTACGCCAATGAGCGCTGACAAGGATTATGTGGTCGCTGACATTTCTCTGGCCGACTGGGGCCGCAAGGAGATCGAGATCGCCGAGACGGAAATGCCGGGCCTGATGGCCTGCCGTGAGGAATTCGGCAAGGAGCAGCCGCTGAAGGGCGCGCGCATCTCCGGTTCTTTGCACATGACCATCCAGACCGCTGTTCTTATTGAGACGCTGAAGGCGCTGGGTGCGGATGTGCGCTGGGCCTCCTGCAACATCTTCTCCACGCAGGACCATGCCGCTGCAGCCATTGCAGAGAGCGGCACACCTGTGTTCGCCGTGAAAGGCGAGACGCTTGAGGAGTACTGGACCTATACGGACCAGATCTTCCAGTGGAGCGATGGTGAACCCTCCAACATGATCCTCGATGATGGCGGCGACGCCACCATGTACATTCTGATCGGCGCCCGCGCCGAGGCCGGTGAGGACGTTCTGTCCAACCCGGGCAGCGAGGAAGAAGAAGTCCTGTTCGCGCAGATCAGGAAGCGCATGGCTGAGACCCCGGGCTTCTTCGCGCGCCAGAAGGCAGCCATCAAGGGCGTGACGGAAGAGACCACGACCGGTGTGAACCGCCTCTATCAGCTCCAGAAGAAGGGCCTCCTCCCCTTCCCGGCGATCAACGTCAACGATTCCGTGACCAAGTCGAAATTCGACAACAAATATGGCTGTAAGGAATCGCTGGTGGATGGCATTCGCCGTGCAACTGACGTGATGATGGCCGGCAAGGTGGCCGTGGTTTGCGGCTATGGCGATGTCGGCAAGGGCTCGGCCCAGTCGCTCGCCGGCGCTGGTGCCCGCGTGAAGGTCACGGAAGTCGATCCGATCTGTGCCCTGCAGGCTGCCATGGATGGTTTCGAGGTGGTCACGCTTGATGACGCCGCTCCCACCGCCGACATCGTTATCACGACGACCGGCAACAAGGATGTCATCACCATCGATCACATGCGCAAGATGAAGGACATGGCGATCGTCGGCAATATCGGCCATTTCGACAACGAGATTCAGGTTGCAGCCCTGCGCAATCTCAAATGGACGAACATCAAGCCGCAGGTGGACATGATCACCTTCCCGGACAACAAGCGGATGATCCTCCTGTCCGAAGGCCGTCTTCTCAATCTAGGCAACGCCACGGGCCATCCGAGCTTCGTCATGTCCGCATCTTTCACCAATCAGGTGCTGGCGCAGATTGAGCTTTTTGTCCGTGGCGACCAGTACAAGAACGAGGTCTACGTTCTGCCGAAGCATCTCGACGAGAAGGTCGCGCGCCTGCATCTCGACAAGCTGGGCGCTCAACTGACCACGCTTTCGGAAGAACAGGCCTCCTATATCGGTGTTACGCCGCAGGGGCCGTTCAAGCCGGAACACTACCGCTATTAAGTAAAATTAACTAAGGCACAATATATTGATACCGGGCCATTGACTTTTGGCCCGGTATTATTTTTGTCGCGCGCCCTTCTTCACGGCGATTCGCTCACGCGGTACAGTGCTGTGATTCGCGAGGCGGCTGACCTTCCGGGCTGTGGGCCTGGCGAAAGGAAGGGGCGGTCTTGCCAGATCATGCGGCGGAGAAGGAACAAGACATGCCGGGGCTGGACCCGCTGAACGGCGGATCTACGGGCCCTAAGGGCCGACAGCGCAAAGTGGGCATCGTGCGGGGACTGATGCGGTTGCTGACGCTGACGACGGGCGTGGCCGTGCCAACCGTGGCCGCCGCGCAGGCGGCTGCGCAGCTTGCGCCGGGCGTTTCGGTCACCGCTCTCGAAGT
Source organism: Nitratireductor sp. B36 (assembly GCF_020833685.1). Classification (GTDB taxonomy): domain Bacteria; phylum Pseudomonadota; class Alphaproteobacteria; order Rhizobiales; family Rhizobiaceae; genus Nitratireductor. The sequence continues at coordinate 187,773 of NZ_JACKZY010000003.1, read as the reverse complement.
CATTCAGATCGCCGTCTTTGCCGGTGTCATGGGCGCAGCATTTCTCTCTGCCATCTGGTTGATCCGTCAGCGCGCCCGCATTGCTTCTGAAAATCTTGAACTCCGTGCACGGATCGCAGAGCTGAGCGGGGCACTCGGCCGCTCCGAGGCTCTTCTCAATCTGAAGGATCAACGCGCGGTCGTCTGGGGCGGCGGCTCGGACAAGCCGGCGATTGTGGGCGATCTTGCGCCTGGGTGCGGTGCGCCGGATGAGCGCTCCGCGTTCCTGGCATTTGGACGTTGGATGATGCCGCGGTCCGCCTCCGCTCTCGACCGCGCACTCGCCACCCTGCGCGAGACCGGAGAGAATTTCGACCTGACCATCGAAACGAGATCCGGCACGATGCTGGAGGCTCAGGGGCGGAAATCTGCCCAGCACACGGTTCTACGGTTCGTCTCGCTTGCCGGCGTGCGTGAAGAACATGCACGTCTTCAGCTTGAGCAGGACAATCTCTTGTCTGAGCGTGCCACGCTTCTGGGCCTGCTCGACGCGCTCGACATGCCGTTCTGGCTCCGCGACAAGGCCGGACAACTGGCCTGGGTCAACCGTGCGTTCACCGGTGCGGTGGATGCCCCCACGAGTGATGCCGTTCTGCGCGAACAGGTCGAGTTCCTGCCCATGTCGGCGCGGGAGGAAATCATCAGCCGTCATCGCGAAGCCAATGAGGTGTTCCGGCAATCCCTGTCCGCCGTTGTTCATGGCGAGCGGCGCGTTTTTGCGGTTACCGATTATGCTGGCGGTCATGGCTCGGCAGGCATCGCGGCGGACATCAGCGAAGTGGAAACGATCCGCCGGGAATTTGAAAGCACGGTCCAGAGTCATTCCGACACACTCGACCAGCTCACAACGGCGGTGGCGATCTTCGACGAGAACCAGAAGCTGCGCTTCTTCAACCAGTCGTTCCAGAAGCTTTGGGATCTCGATACCCCTTTCCTCGAAAGCAGACCCGACAATGCTCTGCTGCTCGACCGGCTACGCAGCGAAGGTACGCTGGCCGAACAGCCCGAATGGCGGCGCTGGAAGGAAGGGCTCCTGTCCGCCTATCGCAGCATGAAACCGCAGGAACACTGGTGGCACCTGCCCGACGGACGCACGATCCGCGTGATCGCCAATCCGCAGCCCAAGGGTGGCGTGACCTGGGTTTTCGAGAATTTGACGGAGAAGTTCGATCTCGAGAGCCGCTACAATGCGGCGATGCGCGTTCAAGGCGAAACGTTGGACAATCTCACCGAGGGCGTCGCGGTGTTCGGCCCGGATGGACGCCTGCGCTTGTCCAATCCGGCTTTCCAGCGCATCTGGAACCTGCCTGACCAGCTTGTCACGCCCGAGGCACATATTGCCGACATCCGTGCGGTGTGCGACCCACTGGCCAAGGACAGCCCGTGGCACAATTTTGTTGCCTCTGTCACTGGCTTCGATGACGAGCGGCGCAGCCAGCATGGTCAGGTGGAGCTCTCTAACGGGTCGGTATTGAGCCATGCCACGATTCCGCTGCCCAACGGCCAGGTGATGATCACCTTTGTCGACATGACCGACAGCGTGAACGTGGAACGCGCATTGAAGGAGAAGAACGATGCGCTGCAGAAGGCAGACAAGCTCAAGAACGATTTCGTGCAGCATGTCTCCTATGAGCTGCGTTCACCGCTGACGAACATTATTGGCTTTACCGAGCTCCTGAACCTTCCGGAAACGGGTCCGCTCAATCAGAAGCAGCGTGAGTACCTGGATCACATAGGGTCCTCCTCCTCCGTGCTCCTCACTGTCGTGAATGACATTCTCGACCTTGCGACGGTTGACGCCGGCATCATGGAACTGGAAATCGGCGAGGTAAGGGTCGGCGACATGGTCGAGGCTGCGGCCGGGCTCATATCGGAGCGCCTGCGCGAACACCAGATCCGGCTCGACGTGCAAATGGACGATGCCGCGCTCGTTTTCCATGCAGACGAAAACCGCGTGCGTCAGGTGCTCTTCAATCTGCTTTCCAATGCGGCCAATTATGCGCCCGAGCACAGCACGATCCGGCTTTCTGCGCGGCAATATGACGATGCGGTGGAATTCAGCGTGCATGATGATGGGCCGGGCATGGCACCCGATGTGTTGGAAACCATCTTCAAACGTTTCGAGCCGCATGTTAATGGCGGGCGCAGGCGTGGTGCGGGGCTTGGCCTCTCCATCGTCAAGAGCTTCGTTGAGCTGCATGGCGGCTCGGTCCACATCGACACGGGCGAAGGGCGCGGAACCACGGTAACCTGCCGGTTCCCCTCCGCGCCGACACAGGCGCGGGTCGCCGCAGAGTAGCCAAACCGTATGACAGCACGCGTTCTGGAACGCTTCCTGCCGGATGAAGACGCAACCACGCTTTTCGGCGAGGATATCGCCGTGGCGCTGCGGCCCGGCGATATTCTGGCCCTGAAGGGCGATCTCGGTGCCGGCAAGACGACACTTGCCCGCTCCATCATCCGCGCCTTGGCCGACAATCCGGAGCTGGAGGTGCCAAGCCCCACCTTCACGCTGGTGCAGAGCTACGAAGCGCGCATCCCCGTGCATCATTTCGATCTCTATCGGCTGGCCGATCCCGACGAGCTGGAAGAGCTCGGCCTGTTCGAGATGGCGGACGATGGCGTTGCACTTGTCGAATGGCCCGAGTGTGCTGGCGAGCGCTTTGCTGATGCGATCCGCATTGAGCTGCACGACAGCGGTGAAGGGCGGCTTGCGGTGGTGGCGGGGCCCGAGGAAGCGATGCTTCGGCTCGAGCGCAGCTTCGCCATTCGCGATTTCCTCAACAATTCCGGCGAGCTGAGCGCCCATCGCGCCTTCCTTCTGGGCGATGCTTCACTGCGGGCCTATGAGACCGTGACGACACGCACGGGCGCCCGCCGTATCCTGATGAATGCGCCGGAGCGCCGTGATGAGCCGCTGCTTGAGTGCGGGCGTCCCTATAGCCGCATCGCGCACCTGGCGCAGTCCGTCGCCGCCTCCGTTGCCATGGCAAACGCCATCCGCGCCCGCGGCTTCTCGGCCTATGAGGTTTATGCGCAGGATCTGGAAACGGGGCTACTCCTCACAGAGCATCTGGGCGAAGCGCCGTTTCTCTCGCCCGAAGGTGAGCCGGTGGCCGAACGCTATGTGGCGGCGGCGCGCCTGCTGGCAGCCCTCCACCGTGATGCCTGGCCGAAAGAGATGCCGGTCACCGATCAACTCGTTCACGAACTGCCGCCTTATGATCGCGAGGCGCTCGGCATCGAGGTGAGCCTCTTAACGGACTGGTACATGCCCTTCATGGCCGGACGTCCCGCAAACGATGCGGAGCGCGCGGGCTATATGGAACGCTGGAACCGGCTCTTCGCACGCCTTGAAGACTTCGAGAAAAATCTCGTCCTTCGCGATTTTCATTCGCCAAACCTGATCTGGCGGGCGGAGCGCGAAGGGTTCGACCGGCTGGGGCTGATCGATTTGCAGGATGCGGTGTGCGGGCCGGCAGCCTATGACGTCGCCTCATTGGCGCTCGATGCCCGCGTGACCATGCCCGAAGCGCTGGAACGCGCTGTGGTGGAGGCTTATTGCGCTGCCCGCGCCGAGCAGGGGCCGTTCGATCGCGAAGCGTTCGACGAGGCCTATGCGATCTGCGCCACCCAGCGCAATTCCAAGCTGCTCGGCACCTTCGTGCGGCTGGAGCAGCGCGATCACAAGCCTTTCTACATCAAGCACCTGCCGCGCATCCGCGCCTATCTTCGCCGCGCCATGGGCCATCCCGTGCTGGACGAGCTGCGCACATTCTATGAAGAGGCCGGCTTCCTGAGCGGAGACGAGGCATGAGCGGAACAGTCCCGAAGAAGGCGATGGTGCTGGCCGCCGGGCTCGGTAAGCGCATGCGCCCCATCACCGACACCATGCCCAAACCGCTGGTGAAGGTCGCCGGACGCACGCTGATCGACAGGGCGCTCGACATGCTGGAGCGTGTCGGGGTCGAAACGGCCGTGGTGAACGTGCATTACCTCGCCGACCAGATGGAAGCGCATCTGGCAGGCCGCACCGCGCCGAAGATCGTCATTTCCGATGAACGCGCAGAGCTTCTGGATTCGGCCGGTGGCGTCATCCGCGCTCTCCCGCATCTTGGTGATGCGCCCTTCTTCATTCTCAATGCCGATACGTTCTGGCTTGAATCTGGCACGTCCAATCTCGAGCGCATGGCCCTTGCCTGGGAGCCTGAGACCATGGATATTCTCCTCATGGTTGCAGACACCGAACAGGCGACGGGTCATTCCGGCTCGACCGATTACCGAATGGATGCACAAGGCCGCCTCACCCGTGATCGCGGCGTGGAAGGCGGCGTCATCTATGCCGGCGCGATCGTGCTTCACCCGCGCATCTTTGCCGGTGCCGGCAACGAACCACAGTCTCTCAACGCCTATTTCGATGCCGCCGAGGCCAAGGGCCGGCTTTTCGGTATGAGGATGGACGGCGCGTGGATCACCGTCGGCACGCCGGACGCCATCGCCCCTGCCGAAGCGGTGGTGATGAAGCACGCCGGGAAGAGTGATGTCGGCTAAAGAGACCAGCCGCGTCTTTTCCATTCCCCCCGGCGTCGGCTTTCTGGAGACGCTTGTCGAAGCCCTGTTTGAAGGCAGGCTCGTGCCGGGTTTTCGGCACACGGGCGATCCGCTGGCGCTGGCCGATGTCACCATCTATCTGCCGACCCGCCGCGCCGCCCGCGCCCTGCGCGATGTCCTGCTTCGAAAGCTCGACGGCCAGTCCGCCATCCTGCCCGTCATTCGCCCGTTGGGCGAGTTCGATGAGGAGGCCGCGCTGTTCGATACGGAAGGCGCCTCCGCGCTCGATCTCGCCCCGCCGATAGAGGCGCTGGATCGCATCCTGCTGCTGGCACCGCTCGTGCAGGCGTGGAAGGCGCGGCTGCCCGGCCATGTGGCGGCATTGTTTGAGGAAGGTGTCGTGGTGCCGGCTTCGGCGTCGGATTCCATCTGGCTCGCGCGCGATCTCGCCGGCCTGATGGACGAGATCGAAACCGAGGAAGCCGACTGGACGAAGCTCGCCAGCCTCGCGCCCGATGCGCTGGCGCATTGGTGGCAGGTGACGCTCGAATTCCTGCAGATCGTCACCGCCCATTGGCCAAAACTGCTGGAGGAACTCGACCGTTCCAACCCCGCCGCGCATCGAAACGCGATGCTGGCGGCAGAGGCCGCACGCCTCAAGGTTCATGCACACAAAGGCCCGGTCATCGCTGCCGGCTCCACCGGCTCCATTCCGGCGACAGCGCGGCTTCTGGCGACGATCGCCGGGCTGGAAAACGGTGCCGTGGTCTTGCCGGGTCTCGACACGCGGCTCGACGCACGGGCCTGGGAGGCGGTGGGTGATGCGGACGAGCCATCCGCCTTCGGCCACCCGCAGGCAGGGCTGAAGAAGCTGCTTTCCGCCATCGGCATCACCCGTGATGAGGTGGTCGAGCTTGGCGAGCCTGCCCCACCGCTTGCCCTGCGCCGCGCACTGGTCAGCGAAACCCTGCGTCCTGCCGAAACCACGGATGCCTGGCTCGAAAATCAGGCGCTTGCAGCCGATGCGACAGAAGGGGACGCGCTTTCCGGCGTGACCCTGGTCGAGACCGCAAACGAGCGTGAGGAAGCGCTGTCGATAGCCGTTGCGCTGCGCCTTGCCTTGACCGACGAGAACGCCACGGCGGCACTCGTCACACCCGATCGCGGTCTGGCGCGCCGTGTCGCGGTGGAGCTGCGTCGCTTCGGGATCGAGGCGGATGATTCCGGCGGCACGCCGCTCGCCGAAACCCCGCCGGCAACGCTGGCACGGCTGCTGCTCGAAACCGTGTTCCGCCCCGGCGAACCCATCGCCATGGTCGCCCTCCTCAAGCACCCATTGCTCCGGCTGGGGCTGAAGCGCGCCAGCGTGCGCCGCGCCGCCGAGACCATCGAGCTCGTGGCGCTGCGCGGTGGCACGGGCCGGCCGGATATCACCACGCTCGATGCTCTGTTTGAAACACGCTGGGGAGCGATTGAACGCGACACGCGCAAGCCCTTCTGGTTCCCGCGTGTCAACGACGCCGCACTGGCCGAAGCGCGCGCCGTGCTCGGTGCCCTGGTCGAGGCGCTGCGCCCACTGGCTGCGCTTCGCGGGCAATCGGGCATCGGCGTGCCCGAGATGGCGCGCAAGACAGTCGAAGTTCTCGAAGCGCTGGGCCGGTCCGAAGATGGCAGCCTCACCAACTACTATGACGGCGAGCGCGGACAGGCCATGGCCGCCTTCCTGCGCGGTCTGGTGGGTTCGCAAACCACCCTGCCCTTCGATGCCGCCGAGTGGCCGGCGGTCTTTGACGCGCTCATCGCCACCGAGGTGGTGAAACCCACCATGGGCGCAGACAGGCGCGTGGCCATCTGGGGCACGCTCGAAGCGCGGCTTCTGCATGTCGACACGATGGTTCTGGGCGGCATGAATGAAGGCACCTGGCCTGCCATTCCCTCCTCCGACCGCTTCATGTCGCGCCTGATGAAGGCCGAGCTTTCGCTGGAGCCGCCGGAGCGCCGCATCGGCCAGGCCGCGCATGATTTTATGATGGCGATGGGCACGAAGAATGTGGTGCTGACACGCGCCGCCCGCGCCGGCGATGCGCCGGCTGTCGCTTCGCGCTGGCTGCAGCGCCTCACGGCTTTTGCTGGCAAAGAAGTCGCCGAAACCATGCGTGCCCGCGGCCGGGAGCTGGTCGCATGGGCGCGCCTTCTGGACGACAGGCCCGACGAGGATTTCGCCCCCCGGCCCGAGCCTGCGCCGCCGGTCGAGGCGCGCCCCACGCGCTTCTCCATCACCGAGATCGAGACGCTGCGGCGCGATCCCTATGCCGTCTATGCCAAACGCATTCTGGCGCTTGTCGCGCTCGACCCGCTGATCCGCGATCCGGGTGCCGCGGAACGCGGCAATCTCTTTCACGATGTTCTGGAGCGCTTCATCAAGGAGGTGGAGGATCCGACTGCCCCCGACGCGCTCGACAGGCTGATCGCCATTGGCCGCGAGCTTTTTGCCGAAGCCGGTCTCCCGCAGGATGTGGCAACGGTCTGGTGGCCGCGCTTCGAGCGCACGGCGGCCTCCGTCGTCGAATGGGAGCGCGGTCGCGCCGAAGGCATTGCAAGGCGCCATGCCGAAATTCGCGCCTCGGCCATCGAGGTGGCAAAGCTCGGCCTCACCCTTTCAGGCCGCGCCGACCGCATCGACATCCGCGCCGATGGCAGCGCCGAAATCCTCGACTACAAGACCGGCGCCTCGCCGTCGCGCCGGCAGGCGCACACGCTTCTTTCCCCGCAGCTTGCGCTGGAAGCGGCGCTGCTTCAGCGCGGCGCGTTCGCCGATATCGATCCCGCCGAGCCCGGCGACCTTGCCTATGTGCGGCTCAAGGCCAATGGCGAGGTGGTGCCTGAATCCATCCTTCGCATGAAGGACAGCGACAAGACCGCGCCCGGCATGGCCGAAGAGGCATGGGAGCGGCTGGGGCAGCTTCTCGCCCATTATCACAAGCCTGAGACGGGCTATCGCTCGCGCGTCCTGCCCTTCCGCGAGGGCGATGTGGATGGCGATTACGATCATCTGGCGCGTGTGCTCGAATGGTCTGCCGGTGGCGATGCGGGCGAAAGCGGAGGGGACGAATGAAAAAGTTTCCCTTGATCCCCGAGGACACGATCAAGGCGCAGTCGCTTGCAGCCGATCCCGCCACATCGGCCTGGGTCTCGGCCAATGCGGGCTCCGGCAAGACCCATGTGCTTGCCCAGCGCGTGATCCGGCTTCTCTTGCAGGGGGCGGACCCTTCCAAGATCCTCTGCCTCACCTACACGCGCGCTGCCGCTGCCAACATGGCCAACCGCGTGTTCCGCGACCTTGCCGGCTGGAGCCTCCTGCCCGACGAGGCACTGTCCGATGTGATCGCAAGGATGGAGGGCAAGGAGCCCAACCGCGAGAAGCTCGCCCGCGCGCGGCGGCTTTTCGCCCGCGCGCTCGAAACGCCGGGCGGTCTGAAAATCCAGACGATCCACGCCTTCTGCGAGGCGATCCTGCACCAGTTCCCGCTGGAGGCAAACATTGCCGGCCATTTCGAGCTGCTCGACACGCAGATGGAGGAGGCGCTTCTTGCCGAGGCGCGGCGCGATCTCCTGTCCGGTGCCGCTGGCGAGGATGGCGCGCTGGCCGAAGCCTTTGCCGAGGTGCTGGAGCGCGGCGGCGAGAGCGGCTTGCAGGAGCTCCTGTCCGAGATCATCGCCCGCCGCGACGGCTTGCGCGCCTTTATCGATGAAATCGGCAACGACCCGGTGCCCTACAGCGCCCTGTTCGAGGAATTCGATTTCGCACCCGATGACACGGCAGCATCGATTGCCGCCTCCATCTGGCCGCTTCCGGGCTTCGATGCCGGTGCGTTTCGTGCCTTCGTGGCCGAGGCTGAGGCCGTCGACGCCAAAACGGTTTTGAAGAGCATCGTGCCCGATGCCAGCCGCGCCTTCGAGGAGGCGGACCCGCTGCGCCGGCTCGACCATCTGCGCAAGGGCTTTTTGAAGGCCGATGGCGGCGTCTATGGCGAAAGCACGTTCAAAAAGGCGCTGCGCACTGCCCTGCCCGACATTGTGGAGCGCTATGGCGAGGCGGCGGAGGCAATCCGCAATGCCGCCGACCGCGTGGCGCTTTTCCGCATGCTGGAGGCAACGCGTGCGGCCCTTGTCATCGCCGATGGCATGATCGCCCGCTATGAGCGTCTGAAACGCGCGCGTGGCTTTCTCGATTTCAACGATCTCATCATGCGCACCATCCGGCTTCTGGCCCGTGCCGATGCCGGGCCATGGGTTCAGTACAAGCTCGACAAGGGCATCGACCATGTGCTGATAGACGAAGCGCAGGACACGAGCCCCGAGCAGTGGCAGATCGTGCGCCTTTTGGCGGAAGAGTTCTTTGCCGGCGAAAGTGCGCGCGAGGGCCTCCTGCGCACCATCTTCGCCGTGGGCGATGAAAAACAGTCCATCTATTCGTTTCAGGGTGCGGAGCCGGCTGCCTTCGGCGAGAGCGGCCGCGCTTTTGAAAAAAAGGTGCGCGAGGTCGAGCGCCGTTTCGAGCGCCTGCGCCTGCGCTATTCCTTCCGCTCCACGGAGGATGTGCTGCGCGCCGCTGATCTCGTGTTCTCGAAAGCCGATGTGGCACAGGGGCTGACGCACGATCCCGAGCCGATCGAACATCTGGCCGTTCGCGCGGGCCAGCCCGGCTATGTGGAAGTCTGGTCGCCCATCGCGCCGGTCGCGGTGGACGAGCCGGAAGACTGGACGGAAGCCATCGACCACGCCTCCGCACCCGCCGTGCGGCTGGCCGAAACCATCGCACAGACCGTCGAGGACTGGATCCGCAATGGCGAGATCATCGAAGGCACCGGCAAACGCCTCACGGCGGGCGATGTGCTTGTGCTCGTGCGCAAGCGCGACCGTTTCGTGCACGCGCTCTCGCGCAGCCTGAAAAACCGTCACATAGATGTCGCCGGCGCGGACCGCCTGCGGCTCACCGCACACATCGCCGTGCAGGACCTGATTGCCCTTGGCCGTTTCCTGCTCCAGCCGCATGACGACCTCTCGCTGGCAGCAGTGCTGAAAAGCCCGCTCTTCGGCATGGATGAGGAACGCCTCTTCCGTCTGGCCTGGAACCGCGGGCACGCCGTGCCGCTGTTCGACGCCATGCGCGCGCAGGCGCTGGAAGATCCGGCAGTGGCCGGCATGGTCGAGACCCTGCAGAACTGGCAGAACGAGGCGGCGTTCAAGCCGGCTTTCGAGTTTTATGCGGGCCTTCTCACGGGCACCCGCGAGCGGGAGGGCGCGCGTCGGCTTTTCGTTGCCCGGCTTGGCCATGAGGCAAACGACATTCTCGACGAGTTCCTCTCCTTCGCACTCGCCGGCGAGCGCGCGGGGCTGAACGGGCTTGAAGCGCTGCTTTCGGCGCTTGAAGGGCAGGCGCCGGAAATCAAGCGCGAGATGGACCAGACGCGCGACGAGCTGCGCATCATGACGGTTCACGCCGCCAAGGGGCTCGAAGCGCCGGTGGTGTTTCTGGTCGATCCGGGCAGCGCGCCCTTCGTCTCCCAGCATCTGCCCAAGCTCATGCCCTTCGCGCCGCGCGGCGAAGGCTGGAAGGGCAAGGGTTTCCTCTGGCGCGCCGGCAAGGATGTTTCCAACACGGTGGCGGCCACCTTTGAAGCCGACGCGAAGATCAAGGCGGAGGAGGAATATCGCCGACTCCTCTATGTGGGCATGACGCGTGCCGAGGACCGCCTCATCGTCTGCGGCTATCATGGCCAGCGCGAACCTCAGGAATTGACCTGGCTCAATGTTGTGCGCGCCGCGCTTTCCGGGGCCGACCGGGTGGAGGAACGGACAAGCCCGGAAATCTGCGCACCGGTCTATCGCTATCGTGTGAGCGATGCCCCGGCGGTGAAGCCTGAGGCGGAGAAACCCGCTGAGACCGCGCCCGAAACCGCGCTTCCCGAAGCCCTGCTCACGCCGCCGCCCATGCCGGTCGACCTGCCGCGCCCGCTCTCGCCGTCGCGTGCTGGCGCTCTGATCGAAGCTGATTACGAGCCGGTCCCCTCTCCCCTCTCCCCGGTTCTCGACGAGGCGCGCAAGCCGGGCTTTGCCATCCAGCGCGGTCTGGCGGTTCACAAGCTTCTGCAATTGCTGCCCGAGTGCCCGCAGGAGGAGCGTGAGGCGGCAACCGGTCGATATCTCGACCGTGTGGGCGGCACCTGGAGCAGCGAAGAGCGGCAGGCCGTCTGGCACTCGGTGCGCGCGATCCTCGAGGACACGCGCTTCGCGCCCATCTTCGCGCCTGGGTCCCGCGCCGAAGTTTCCGTCATGGGCGAGCTCACGCTTGGCAAGCGCCGCCACGCCGTCTCCGGCAAGATCGATCGTCTGGCTGTTACCGATGAGGCGGTTCTGATCGTCGATTACAAGACCAACCGCCCCGCGCCAAAATCGCTGGAAGAAGCACCCGCCGCCTATGTCGCGCAGCTTGCGCTCTATGCGGAGCTCCTGAAACCGCTATATCCCGGCCGCAGGGTCGAGGCCGCGCTTCTGTTCACCGAAACGCCGGTTCTGCTGCCGGTGCCCGAGGATCGTCTGGCAGAGGCGCTTGAACGACTCACGGGAGCGTGACACAACAGAGCTTGACGCGACCCCGCGCCACCCCCACATGTGGTGTGACAGATTTGCCGATAAGGAGAATTCCCATGGCCACCGTGAAGGCGGACAAGAACAATTTCCAGTCCGACGTGCTGCAGGCGTCCGAGCCCGTGGTTGTCGACTTCTGGGCCGAGTGGTGTGGCCCGTGCAAGATGATCGCGCCCGCGCTGGACGAGATCGCCGCCGAGCTCGGTGGCAAGGTCAAGATCGCCAAGGTGAACATCGACGAGAACCCGGAACTGGCCGCGCAGTATGGCGTGCGCTCGATCCCGACCCTCATGATGTTCAAGGGCGGCGAAGTGGCCGACATGAAGGTCGGCGCCGCACCCAAGACGGCGCTTTCGGCGTGGATCAACGGTGCCGTTGCCTAAAACGCCGCCTGCAGAGACATGAAAAACCCGGCCTCGCGCCGGGTTTTTTGTTGGATGGGTGATCTGTGTTCATGTGGACGCGCCGCCATGGCATTGATGGGGTGCGTGGTTCGACAAGCTCACCATGAGGGAGGTAGATGATTGCAGTTCCCGTCCGTAACCTCACCGAAGCAGGCTTTTCCGCGATGCTCCACTTCCCTCATGGTGAGCTTGTCGAACCACGCACCACACCGCTGCCATAAAATCGAGGCGGAACAATCTGAAAACCGGATTCCACACTTCGATTTCGGCAGGCTCAACCCCACACAAGCAGCGCGATCAGCCCGACACTGCCCACGAGCAGCCGCCACCAGCCAAACAGCGCATAGCCGCGCCGCGATACGTAGCCAAGCAGCCAGCGCACCACCATAAGCGCGGCAAAGAAGGCGGCGATGAAGCCGATGGCGATGATCTTCACATCGGCTGCCGAGAGAAGATCGTAATTCTTGTAAAGATCATAGGCGAAAGCGCCGGTCATGGTCGGCATGGCGAGGAAGAAGGAAAACTCCGCCGCCGAGCGCTTGTCTGCGCCCATCAAGAGCCCGCCGACGATCGTCGCGCCCGAGCGCGAGGTGCCCGGGATCATTGAAAGGCACTGGAACAGACCGATGCCAAGATACATGGAGAGCGGGAATTTCGTGATGTCGTGATAGCGCGGTTTCGTTGCCCGGCGATCCACCCAAAGCAACACAAAGCCGCCCAGAATCAGCATCACGCAGATCAGAAGCGGTGTTTCAAAGAACACGGTCTTGATGATCTTGTAGGCCAGAACGCCAATCACTGCAGCCGGCAGAAAGGCGATCAGAATGCCGATGACGAAGCGCCGCGTGGCCGGATCGCGCGGCAGGTCGATGAGCATCTGCCAGAGGCGCGCCGCATAGACGCTGAGGATCGCCAGAATGGCGCCGAGCTGAATCAGAACCTCGAAGGCCTTGCCGGTGGATTCAAAACCGAGAAAGTGGCCCGCGAGAAGAATGTGCCCGGTCGAGGAGACGGGAATGAACTCCGTCAGTCCTTCGAGGACGCCAAGAAGGAGGGCCCCCACGATGGTCTGATCCGTCATGTTAGCTCCTCAATCATGGCTTGCTTGTCAGCAGATACGTCTCCCCCTATAGCAGAAGGGAGTACTTGCAGAATCAGGTAATTGAAGAATTACCGCCAAGGCCATGAAATGGCCAGAGCCTTCCGTTAGAAGCGACCGCATGCTGACCCTGTTTCATCATCCCCTCTACGCTTCCTGCCGTTTCATCCGGCTTTCCTTTGGCGAATATGGCGAGGAACTCGCCCTCATCGAGGAACGCCCATGGACGCGGCGCGAGGAGTTTCTCACGCTCAATCCGGCCGGAACCATTCCCGTGCTTCTGGCCGAGGGCGATCATCCCATTGTCGGCGCCACGGTCATCGCCGAGTATCTCGACGAGACACGTGGTGCGCTCAAACGCGAAAAGCGGTTGATGGCGGAAGATTCTGTCGACCGCGCGGAAATCCGCCGTCTGGTTGACTGGTATCTCGTCAAGGCTGATGCCGATGTCACCCGGCATCTGGTGCGCGAGCGCGCCCTCAAGCCGCAGATGGCTGGCTCGGAAGGTGGCGGTTCGCCGGATTCAGCAGCCATCCGAGCCGCCCGCACCAATGTGCGCCAGCACATGAAATACACCAACTGGCTGGCCGGTACACGCGACTGGATGGCCGGCAAACGTCTCTCCTATGCTGACCTCGCGGCAGGCGCCACGATCTCGGTTCTGGATTATCTGGGTGAAATCGAATGGAATGATTATCCGGCGGCGCGAGACTGGTACACCCGCATGAAATCGCGCCCCTCTTTCCGCTCCATTCTGGCTGACCGCGTGCGCGGGCTTTCCCCCGTCTCTCACTACGCGGATCTGGATTTCTGATGAAACCCGCGCAGGCCGACAGGCTTCGCGCGTTCGTCGAAAGGGAGGCGCGCGCGCTGGGCTTCGATGCCGTCGCCGTGGCTTCGGCGGAGCGTGCCCCCTCGCGGGCGGCCGAGCTTGGCCATTTCCTCAAGGAAGGCCGGCACGGCAGCATGCAATGGATGGAGGAAACGGCGGACCGCCGCGCCCATCCGCGCGATCTGTGGCCGCAGGCGCGCTCTGTCATCATGCTGGGCATGAACTACGGCCCGGACGAAAACCCGCTTGAGATCCTGGAGCGTCGGGACCGGGCGGCGATCTCCGTGTATGCGCGTAACCGCGATTATCACGATGTGATCAAAGGCAGGCTGAAACAGCTTGCCGGCAAACTCGCCGCCCGCACCGGCGAGGATGTGAAGGTTTTCGTCGACACCGCGCCAGTGATGGAAAAGCCGCTCGCTCGCGAGGCCGGCCTTGGTTGGCAGGGCAAGCACACCAATCTGGTGAGCCGTGAATTCGGTTCCTGGCTGTTTCTCGGTTCCGTCTTCACCACCGCAGAGCTTGCCCCGGATGCGCCGGAGCGCGACCATTGCGGCTCCTGCCGTGCCTGCCTCGACATCTGCCCGACCAGCGCGTTTCCCGCGCCCTACCAGATCGATGCGCGGCGCTGCATCTCCTATCTCACCATCGAGAACAAGGGGCCGATCCCGCGCGAATTCCGCATCCCCATGGGCAACCGCATCTATGGCTGCGACGATTGTCTCGCCGCCTGCCCGTGGAACAAGTTTGCTCAAGGCGCCGCCGAGGCGAAGCTTCAGGCCCGCGAGGATCTGAAGGAGCCGCCGCTGTCCTCGCTTCTGGAGCTGGACGATGCCGGCTTTCGCGCCTTCTTCTCCGGCTCACCGGTCAAGCGCATTGGCCGCGACCGTTTCATCCGAAATGTGCTGATCGCGGCGGGCAATTCCGGCGAAGCCAGTCTTGTTGACCCATGCGAGCGCCTCGCCGAAGATGGCTCACCTCTGGTGCGCGGCGCCGCGGTCTGGGCGCTTTCCCGGCTCCTGGATGAAAAGGCGTTCGCAGCGATTGAAACGCGATTGCGCCCGCAGGAGAGCGACACGCAGGTACAGGCTGAATGGGACGGGCCATCATGACCAAGCGATTCTTCATCTTCGGCGCAGGCTATTCCGGTCGGGCCATCGCCCGCGAGGTGTCTGGTGAAGCGGCCTTCGTGGCCGGCACCACGCGAAGTGCCGAAAAAACCGATGGCCTGAAGCGCGCGGGCATCGTGCCCTACTTGTTTCAGGGCACCATTCCTGCCGAAGCGAAAGATGCGCTGGCCTCCACCACGCATCTCATCGTCAGCATAGCACCGGACGCTGAAGGCGATCCCGTACTGGCTGCCGGGCGCGAAATCATCTCCCGGGCCATGCCCTCGCTCAAATGGATCGGCTATCTCTCAACAGTCGGCGTTTACGGAGATCATGGCGGAGCATGGGTGGATGAAACCGCAACCTGCGACCCGGTCTCCGACCGTTCGAAGCAGAGGCTGGTCGCAGAGAACGACTGGATGAGACTTGGCGCAGAGCTCAATCTGCCCGTCGCCATCATCCGCCTGTCCGGGATTTACGGGCCGGGGCGCAATGCGTTCTGCAGTCTCGAAGCGGGAAAGGCACGCCGCATCGTCAAACCGGGCCAGGTGTTCAATCGCATTCACGTGGACGACATCGCCGGCGCAACGGCGCATCTTGCACGCCGTTTCGAGACGGGCATCTTCAACGTGACCGATGATGCGCCATCGCCTCCACAGGACGTGGTGGCCCATGCTGCCGCTCTGGCAGACCGCGAGCCACCGCCAGAAGTATCATTTGAAGACGCGGACCTCTCTCCCATGGGGCGGTCGTTCTATGGCGAGTGCAAACGTGTTTCGAATGCGCGGCTCAAAGGCACGGGCTACCGGATGCGGCATCCCGAGTATCGCGCCGCGCTCGAAACCATGTGGGCAGACGGAAGCTGGCGTGAAGCGGATTCGTAAACGAATGCGGTAAGCGAATGGCAAGCATGTTATGATTCGATGATCGCGCGGGTGGGCTGACAACGAGGAAGCGATGCGATTCCAACGGACTTTCAAATTGGTGGCCCTGGCCATGCTTGGCCTTTGCACCACAATTGCCTCCGTTCAGGCCGAACCTCTCGCCAAGGAGCTTTTTGGAGCCAAGAAACTCCCGGCCGCCACACGGCCGGCAGCCTATGGTTTTTACTCCAAGGGCTGTTTTTCGGGCGGCGTTGCAATTGCACCTGATGGGCCGCACTGGCAGGCCATGCGCCTCTCGCGCAACCGTCGTTGGGGGCATCCTGCCTTGATCTCACTGCTGGAGCGTTTGTCGAGAGAAGCCGCGCAGGACGGCTGGCGCGGGCTTCTCGTCGGGGACATTTCGCAGCCGCGCGGCGGTCCCATGCTTTCCGGTCATGCGTCGCATCAGATCGGGCTGGATGCCGATATCTGGTTCACCCCGATGCCAGCCCAGCGCATGAGTGTGACGGATCGCGAACGCATCAGCGCCGTCTCGATGCTGAAGAACGATTCCCTCTACGTCGACGACAAAAAATGGTCTCCCGCCCACGAAGCGGTTTTGCGTCGCGCGGCAAGTTATTCCGAAGTCGAGCGAATTCTCGTTCATCCGGGTATCAAGAAGAAGCTTTGCGATACCGTGCGCGGTGATCGCTCCTGGCTGAGCAAGATCAGGCCATTCTGGGGGCATCACTACCATTTTCATGTCCGCATCGGTTGCCCGGCTGGCTCCACCGGCTGCAAACCGCAAAGCCCGCCCCCTCGCAGTGAAGGGTGCGATGATTCACTTGCATGGTGGTTCACAGATGAACCATGGAGGCCGGCGAAGGGCCCCGCCAAGCCCAAAGCCCGGGACGTGATGACCATGGCGGCTCTGCCCTCCGCCTGTCGGGCTGTCCTCGATGCACCCAGTCCGGATTCCGAAGCTGCGGTGACGGTGGCCGGTCAGGGGGGAGTTCCGCAGGCTGCAGCGGCTGATCTGCCTGTACTCGGCTACCAGCCCGCCAGCCCTGCCAGTGTCCTGTCGGCGATGCCGCCCGCACGGGTTCCCCGACCGACCAATAGGCCCGGGTTTCAGTAAAACCAATCGGCACGGATGCGGCAGGCGCGCAGACTTTTTGCTGTCGGCGCGCTTGCGTTCCGTCTTTAACCGATTTAATTCCGCTTTAACCCCTATCTTTGAAGCGGCAAATCGTCAGAGTCTGTGCCATGCATTTCAAGAATGAGAACGATACAGCCCTGCGATTTCCCGTCCTGATCGGCGACATTGGCGGCACCAATGCGCGCTTCGCCATCCTGGTGGACTCCAACGCCGAGCCGAAAACATTTCCGGTGGTGCAAACCGCGGACTTCGCGACCATCGACGAAGCCATCCAGAGCGCCATCCTCGACCGCACCTCCATCATCCCGCAATCGGCGGTGCTGGCGGTGGCTGGTCCGGTCGAGGGCGATGAGATCGACCTGACCAACTGCGACTGGGTCGTGCGTCCGCGGAAGATGATGGAGACGATGGGTTTTAGCGACATCATCGTCATCAATGATTTCGAAGCCCAGGCGCTGGCTGTGGTCGCGCTCGACGACGACAATCTGGAAATGGTCTGTCCCGGGAGGTCGGAAGCCACCGGCAGTCGCGTGGTCCTTGGACCCGGAACAGGGCTTGGCATGGCCGGCCTGGTTCACGCGCAGCACACCTGGTTTCCGGTGCCGGGCGAAGGCGGGCACGTCGATATGGGTCCGCGCTCCGAGCGCGATCTCGAGATTTTTCCGCATCTGGAGCGTATTGAGGGTCGCGTTGCCGCTGAGCAGATCCTGTGCGGGCGCGGCATGGTGAATCTCTACCGTGCAATCAATGCTGCCGACGGCAAGAAGCCGGTTCACGAGACACCTGCGGAGATCAGCAGCGCCGGTCTCGAAGGGTCCGATCCCGTGGCGGTCGAGACGCTTGATCTCTTTGTCACCTATCTGGGGCGGCTTGCCGGCGACATGGCGCTCATCTTCATGGCGCGGGGCGGCGTGTATCTGAGCGGCGGCATCGCGCAGAAAATCGTTCCGACGCTCAAGAACGGCCATTTCCGAGCAGCTTTCGAAGACAAGGCACCGCACGGAGCTCTGGTAAAGGACATTCCTGTCTACGTCATCACGCACCCAAAAGCTGCTCTTGTTGGCCTCGCCGCCTATGCCCGCACACCCGTTCGTTTCGGAATCGAAACCCAGGGGCGGCGCTGGAAGACCGCATGAAAGCGGCTGCCGGGGCAGGATTCACCGTTGCATGAGCGCGGTCGAACGGGCATAGCCTGTTGCTGAAAAAGTGCGGCCGCTCACGCCCGGCCGCTTGGCTGAACAGGAACGGATGTTTTGAAGCTTGGAAAGAACAAGGCGGATGTGGGAGACGTTCTTCCTGTCATTCGCCGCATCTTCGCGGAAAACGGTCGCGACTATATCGGCCATTATGCGATCGCGATTGCCTGCATGTTGGCCATCGCCGCGACCACCGCTTTCAGCGCTTGGATCATGCGCGACATCATCGACGAGGTGTTCTATCGCCAGCGCTGGGAACTGGTCGGCTGGATTTGCGGCGCCATCGTGGCTGCCTTCGCCATCCGCGGTTTCGCCACCTATGGCCAGTCGGTCATGCTGGCAAAGATCGGCAACAACATCGTCGCCCGCTACCAGCAGCGCATGTTCGATCATCTCATGCGGCTTGGCATCGATTATTTCACCACCACGCGTTCCGGCCAGCTTGCCGCTCAGATCAGCCAGAACGTGACGGGCATCCGCGACCTGCTCAACATGACGGTCGCTTCCATTGCCCGAGATCTGGTCACGCTTATCGGTCTCGTGGCTGTCATGGTGATGCAGGACCCCCTGCTCTCGGTCATCGCTTTGGTCATTGGCCCGCCGCTCATCTATTCGGTCAATTATCTGATGCGCCGCCTGCGCCGCGTCACGCGTGAGGCCGTCGATGTGAACTCCCGCTTGCTGGGAGCCATGCAGGAATCGGTTCAGGGCATCGCCATCATCAAGGCCTTCACCATGGAGAAGCAGCTTTCGGACAAAATGTCAGGGCTGATTTCCTATGCCGAGGACCGCTCCAACAAGATCGCCCGCGTCTCCGAGCGGCTTGGCCCCATCACCGAGCTTCTGGCCGGCCTGGCGATTGCCGGCGTGATAGGCTATGCCGCTTGGCGCGCATCCGTCAGCGCGCAGCCGCCGGGGTCCGTTTTCGCCTTCATCACCGCTCTGCTTCTGGCCTATGATCCCGTGCGCAAGCTTGCCCGCGTCCAGGTCAATCTGGAACGCGCGCTGGTCAATGCGCGCATGATCTACGAGATCCTCGACACCGAGCCGCAGCAACGCGATGCGCCGGGGGCAGGCACGCTTTCGGTCAGTGAGGGCACGGTCACCTTCGACAAGGTCGCCTTTTCCTATGGTGACGATCTGCCCGTTCTGCACGGCGTCAGCTTTGTTGCAAAGGCGGGTGAAACCACGGCCATCGTGGGCCCGTCGGGTGCCGGCAAGTCCACGCTCTTTGCGCTTCTCCAGCGTTTCTACGATCTCGATGGCGGCAAGATCGAGATTGACGGGCAAGATATTTCGTCCGTCACCAAGAGCTCGCTGCGCAATGCCATCGCCTATGTGTCGCAGCAGCCTTATCTGTTCGAGGGCACAATCCGCGACAACATCCGTTATGGCCGCCCGGACGCAACCGACGCGGAGGTGGAGGAAGCAGCAAGACTTGCCTTTGCCGACGAGTTCATCCGCCAGCAGGCAAAAGGTTATGACACGCTGGTGGGCGAGAATGGCGCCAATCTTTCCGGCGGCCAGCGTCAGCGCATCTCCATTGCCCGGGCCATCGTGCGCGACGCGCCGATCCTTCTCCTCGACGAGGCGACCTCCGCACTCGACAACGAGTCCGAGGCCCGGGTCCAGCAGGCGCTGGAAGGCATCATGGAAAGCCGCACCACGCTCGTCATCGCACATCGGCTCTCCACCGTGGTCAATTCCGACCGCATCATCGTTCTGGAAGAAGGGCATCTGGTTGAGGAAGGCACCCATGAGAGCCTCCTCGCCAAGCCACATGGCATCTATGCACGCTTCCACCGAATGCAAAGCCAGAAGGGCGAGAACCTGCTCGCCAACACCACCGCATCAGAGCCGCAGGAGCAGAACACATGAGCGATATGGGGCTTGTCATCGTCGGCGCGGCCGGCCGCATGGGGCAGACGCTCATCCGCACCGTGCATGCCATGGAGGGGTTGCGTGTGGCAGCCGCCGTGGAGCGTCCGGGTTCTCCGTTCCTTGGCCGCGATGCGGGTGAGCTTGCCGGCATCGGCACGATCGATGTCGCCATCACCGATGACCCGCTGGCAGCCTTCGCGAAGGCCGATGGCGTGCTGGATTTCACCGCGCCGGACTCCAGCGTGGAGTTTGCCGGCTATGCCGCTCAGGCGCAGATTGTCCATGTGATCGGCACAACGGGCTTCGCACCGGAACACGAAGCGAAGATCAAGGCCGCTTCCCACCACGCCACCATCGTGAAATCAGGCAATATGAGCCTTGGAGTGAACCTTCTCGCCGTACTGGTCGAAAAGGCCGCCCGCGCGCTGGAGGCGTCCGATTTCGACATCGAGGTCCTGGAGATGCACCATCGTCACAAGGTCGATGCCCCCTCCGGCACGGCTCTGCTTCTTGGCGAGGCCGCTGCAAAGGGTCGCGAAATCGCGCTTGCGGAAAAGAGTGTGCGTGTGCGCGACGGGCAGACCGGCCCGCGCGAGGAAGGCACGATCGGCTTTGCCACGCTGCGCGGCGGTTCCGTTGTCGGCGAACACTCGGTCATTCTGGCTGGTGCCGGTGAGCGCATCACGCTTTCGCATCAGGCTGAGGATCGTGGCATCTTCGCCCATGGGGCGGCAAAGGCCGCCCTTTGGGCCCATGGCCGCAAGCCCGGCCTCTATTCCATGCTCGATGTGCTCGGGCTCAACTGAACCTTCCACCACGAAGCAACAAGGAACGCACCATGTCCGGCACCCTCATTCTCGTTCGTCACGGTCAGAGCGAATGGAACCTGAAGAACCTGTTCACCGGCTGGCGCGATCCGGGCCTCACCGAGAAAGGCCATGAGGAAGCAAAGGATGCCGGACGCCGGCTGAAGGCCCGTGGCTTCAAGCCGGACATCGCCTACACCTCGGTCCTCTCGCGCGCGCAGGTCACCAACGACCACATCCTCAAAGAGCTCGGGATGGAGGATCTGGAGACCATCCGGGATCAGGCGCTCAATGAGCGCGACTATGGCGATCTTTCGGGCCTCAACAAGGACGATGCACGCGCCAAATGGGGTGAGGAGCAGGTGCATATCTGGCGCCGTTCCTACGACACGCCACCCCCCGGTGGCGAGAGCCTGAAGGACACGGGCGCACGCGTTTGGCCCTATTTCCTGCACGAGATCCTGCCGCATGTGCTGCGCGGCGAGACGGTTCTGGTGGCCGCCCATGGCAATTCGCTGCGCGCCCTCGTCATGGCGCTCGACGGTCTTTCAGGCGAGGAGATCGTGAAGATGGAAATCGCCACCGGCGTTCCCATTGTCTACAAGCTCAACGCTGATTCGACCGTGGCGTCGAAAGAGGTTCTGGAAGATTGATCCATGACGGCAGGGCGGCTCCACGGCACCCCTGCCCGCTTTCGTGAAAGTCCACGGTGTCGGGCTTTGTCATTTTCCTGACAAACAACAAGAATCCGCGTTGACACGGACGGGCTTGGCCCTTACATCGGCATCGCACACCTGCCCAGGTGGCGGAATTGGTAGACGCGCACGGTTCAGGTCCGTGTGCCGCGAGGCGTGGAGGTTCGAGTCCTCTCCTGGGCACCATTCTTTCATATCGAATGTGTATTTTCCGGCGCTGCGTGATCGTTTCCGCAGCGCTTTTCATTTGGGTGAGGCTGGGCCTTCAGGAAGCCGTGCGCAGCTGTACGGTCACCGTCTCCGGGTCTGGCGCGCACACCTGGTTGCGGCCTCGCCCCTTCGCTGCGTAAAGCAGTTCGTCGGCGATTGCCATCAGCGTGGAAAAGTCCGCACCCGCCTCCACGAATGACACCCCGATGCTGACACTGAGTCGGGCTGTCCCGCCTTGTACCGTCCGGACTTCGATCCGCTCGACACTTCGCCGCAAACGTTCGGCAACTGCTCTGCCGCGGGAAAGGGACGCGCCTTTCAAAAACACGCCGAACTCCTCGCCGCCGATCCGCCCGGCAATGCCTTCCGCGCCAAACAAGCCCTGAATGACAGTCGCGATTGCGGCGAGCGCACGGTCCCCGGTCAGATGTCCGTGCGTGTCGTTGATGCCCTTGAAGTCGTCGGCATCGATGATGAGCAAGACGCCGCCTGCGCCCTGCCGTCCTGCCTGGTTCAGCTCCTCGATGAAGGTGTTCCGATTGAGCAGTCCGGTCATGTCATCGATGCGTGCGGATGCGGCAAGCCTGCGATAGAGGCCTGCGAGTTCGCGGTGGGCAGCCTCGAGTTCCTGATGCGCCAGCGCAATCCTGTGATTCTGGTAGAACGTGAAGGCGCTGGCCGGGAATGCGATCAGCAGCGGGCACAGCGTGCTCATGAAGACGCCAAACCAATTCATGGAACCGCCGGTCAGGCGGATCGCCACCCAGGAGATCGCCAGTGAGGCGATGATGGAAAGAAGCGTCGCGATCGCAGCTTTGAGCAGAACCGGTTTCATGGTTCGGCGGATATCAGCCGCCCGTTACCCCAACGTTAAGGGCGAGGGTTCCACCGGCTGGGACAACGCCCCTTCATCGCCTCATTTGGCGGGTAAGGCGCTTCCCGGAAACATTGTTTTCCGGTTTTTCATCCGGAATTGGGTGAAATCCATCCTGTGGATCGCCTTAACCATTCCGCGAAACGCTTGAAGGGGCCTTTTGCCCCGCAACGCAATCCAGGACGATTATATGCATAAGCGACTTTCCCGCAGCGTGGTGATCACGCCGGCAGCCGCCCTGCTCTTGGCTGTGGTGACCGTGCCAGCCTTTGCGCAGTGCGGTGGCGCCTCTTGGTACGCCCTCACCTCAAAGACAGCCTCTGGCGAGCGGATGAACCCGGCGGCGATGACCGCGGCGCATCGCACCCTGCCCTTCGGCACGAAACTGCGGGTGACCAATAAGAGAAATGGACGCAGCGTCGTCGTGCGGATCAACGATCGCGGACCGTTTGTTCGCGGCCGGATCCTTGATCTGTCGAAGGCTGCGGCTGCCAAGCTTGGCTTCATCCGGGCCGGCCATACGAGGGTCTGCCTGCAAAGAAGCTGAACCGGTTGCTCCAGCTTGCTCAGATGATGCGTTTGCGTTGCGCGGGGAACCAACTGTTCTGGCGAAGATAGCCCAGCGTCTCGTCGGCGTTGCAGGGACGGCCGAAGAGAAAGCCCTGCCCGCCTGCGCAGCCGAATTGCACCAGGCGGTCGGCCTGGGCCTCCGCCTCGATGCCTTCGGCCACCACATCCATCCCCAACCCTTCGCACATGGCGAGAATAGCGCGGATGATGTGTTCGGACGGACGATCTTCCAGAATGGAAGAAACGAAGGCGCGGTCGATCTTCAGCTTGTCGAAGTGAAACTCGCGAAGCCGCCCCAGGCTCGACTGGCCGGTCCCGAAATCATCCAGCGAAACGCGGATCCCGACACGGCGCAGATCTTCCACGATGCGGCGGGCCGAAGCAGGGTCGTTCATAAGGCCGGTTTCGGTGATTTCGATTTCCAGCCGCCGTGGGTCGAAGCCCGTCCGCTCCAGTATGGAGAGGATCTGCAGGCCCGTATTGTGGTCCACGAGCTGTGATGGCGAGAGATTGAAGGACAGAAACAGGTCTTTCGGCCAGTCGCGCGCGGCCTCGGTGGCCTTGCGAAGGACGAGCTGAGAAAGCTGGCCGATAATGCCGCGCTCTTCGGCGATGGGGATGAAAATACCGGGGGAGACGGGTCCCAGATCCCGGTCTGTCCATCGGGCCAGTGTCTCGAAGCCGACAGTGCGGCGCGTTTCAAGATCGACGATCGGCTGGAAGTGCGGCTCCACCTCTCCCGCAGCAACGGCGCGTCGCAATGCCTGTTCGATATGGGTCACCCGCTTGGCGGCTTCTTCCATCTCGCGGGTGTAGACCACCACAGCCCCGCGCCCGGTGCGTTTTGCCTGATAGAGCGCGGTTTCGGCCTTGTTGAGCAGAACCTCGCTTGTTTCCTCTTCGGAATAGTAGAGCGAGCAGCCGGCCGAAGCCGAGAGCCGCGCCGTGCGCTGACCCACGTCATAGGGGGCGGAGAGAATTTCAATCAGCAGCCTTGTTTTCTCGCGGGCGGTTTCTTCGCTGAAGACGAGGGGAAACAGAAACGCGAATTCATCGGCGCCGATCCGTGTCACGGTGGAATTGCCATCCATCGCCGCCCGGAGCCGCATGGCGACCTGTTGCAGGATTTCATCGCCGGCCGCGCGGCCGAAGAGGTCATTGATTGGTTTGAAGCCGTCAAGGTCGAGAACGCCGATGGCGAAGGGTGCGGGATCGTCGGCGCGCTCCTCGATCAGTCGATCAATCTTGTCGAAGAACCGGCGCATGTTTCCAAGGCCCGTCAACGCATCGGTGAAGGCAAAATCGGACTGGTCTGCCGTTATCGTCCGTTCAGGTGCGGGCGCCGGCTGCATCGAAACTCCGTTGCTTTGGCGATTTTTTGATCACATGGGCCGAACCATGGACCTAAATTGTTTAGGAATCGTATCCAATACACCCACAATGCGCACTTGGTTTTGCTCGGTCTGAGAGCGGCGTCGCACATGGGTCGACGCTCTGTCTTGACACGCGGGTGTCCGCGCCGTCATCTGCTGACATTGGTGGATGGAGTTTGACGTCGCGGGCTGTTTGCCAGCACCTTGAGATCGGATGTCAAATACATAAATTCCACCCCGGGTCCCATCCCAGGAAACATAAAGCTGCCAGTGGCATCGTGTTTCCAATATTTGCTCTAGCGGCCTGGGCGGCCAAAGTGCGAATGTTGAATGCGTGCTGCCTAAGTCCCGCCGGAGTTTATTTCATGCCCCTCAAAATCGCGGTCCAGATGGACCATATTTCCACCGTTTCGATTGCCGGCGACACGAGCTTTGCGCTCGCGCTGGAAGCGCAGGCTAGGGGCCATGCGCTCTGGCACTACACGCCGGACAAGCTTTCCATGGTCGATGGCAAGGTCATCGCCTGGGCGGAAGCGCTGGAAGTGCGCGATATCAAGGGCGATCATTTCACACTGGGCGAGCCGCAGCGGCTCAATCTGTCGAAGATGGACGTGGTTCTTTTGCGTCAGGACCCGCCCTTCGACATGAACTACATCACCACCACCCACATCCTTGACCGGATTCACCCCGAGACATTGGTCGTCAACGATCCCTCCTGGGTGCGCAACAGTCCCGAAAAGATCTTTGTCACCGAGTTCGCGGATCTGATGCCCGAAACGCTCATCACGCGGGATACGCGCGAGGTCGACGATTTCCGCAAGAAGCACGGCGACATCATCGTCAAGCCGCTCTATGGCAATGGTGGTGCCGGCATCTTTCATCTCAAGGAGGGCGACCGAAATCTCGCCTCGCTGTTGGAAATGTTCATGGGAGCGTTTCGCGAACCCTTCATCGTTCAGCGTTATCTGAAAGAGGTAAGAGGGGGCGACAAGCGGATCATCCTTATCGAGGGCGAGCCCGTGGGCGCCATCAACCGGGTTCCCGCCGAGCATGATTCCCGTTCAAACATGCATGTGGGCGGGCGCGCCGAGCATGCGGAGCTGACAGATCGCGAACGTGAGATTTGCGCGCGCATCGGCCCGTCCCTGCGTGAACGCGGCTTCACCCTTGTCGGCATTGACGTGATCGGCGACTGGTTGACGGAAATCAATGTCACGTCACCGACAGGCGTAAGGGAAGTGAAGCGTTTTGGCGGGGCCGATATCGCAGCCTTGTTCTGGGACGCGGTCGAGGCCCGTCGGGCCCGTTGATAATCCCGCAAGACGAATCGTGCGTTCCTCAAACACAACCATTTGCAATCGGAAGACAACCATAGCGATTTCTCGTTCCTGAAATGTTCTTGATCTGGTCGCCGCAAGCTGCTTCAATGCGGTTGTGGGGCGATCGTATTTCTTGTTCTGGCTGTATTCCGGAACTGCGCATGTGATCGCTCAATTCTATTTTGGGCGTCTTGCAGGTGCGTGGCCATTTGCCCTGAGAGCGCTCCAGGGAGTGGGGGAAGCGCATGGTTTCGCATGTCTGCACCGTCGCCTTTCAAGGGGTGGAGGCCGTTCCTGTCGACGTGCAGGTCATGATCGCGCCGGGCAAGATGGGAATGCAGATCGTCGGGCTTGCCGACAAGGCGGTCGCGGAAAGCCGGGAGCGCGTGCAGGCAGCACTGCATGCGTCCGGCCTGTCGATGCCGCCCAAGAAAGTGACGATCAATCTCGCACCCGCTGATTTGCCGAAGGAAGGGAGCCATTATGATCTCCCCATCGCCCTCGGCCTGATGGCGGCGCTTGGCGCTGTCCCGTCGGATGCGCTGTCAGGCTATGTCGTTCTCGGTGAGTTGTCACTCGACGGCACCATCGCCGCGGTCAATGGTGTGTTGCCGGCCGCCATTGGCGCAAACGCCATGGAGCGCGGCCTGATCTGTCCCCATGCCTGTGGGGCCGAGGCGGCCTGGGCGGGTGCAGACATCGATATTCTCGCACCGCGCAGCCTGATCGCGCTCGCTAATCATTTCCGTGGCACCCAGGTGATGAATCGGCCCGAACCTGCGCTCTATCCTCCGCCGGCTTCGGTGCCTGACCTTGCTGATATCCGTGGGCAGGAAGCGGCCAAGCGGTCACTCGAAGTGGCGGCTGCCGGAGGGCACAACCTCCTGATGATCGGGCCGCCCGGAGCGGGCAAATCCATGCTGGCGCAGCGCTTGCCGTCCATTCTCCCTCCGCTGTCGCCGCGCGAGCTCCTGGAGGTGTCGATGATCGCTTCCATCGCGGGGGAACTGGCGGATGGGAAGTTGTCGGACCGGCGCCCCTTCCGAGCACCTCATCATTCAGCCTCCATGGCTGCCATCGTGGGCGGTGGGCTGAAGGCAAGACCGGGAGAAGCATCGCTGTCTCATCACGGCGTTCTGTTTCTCGATGAATTGCCGGAATTCTCGCCCCAGGTGCTGGATTCTCTGCGCCAACCCCTGGAGACAGCGGAATGCGTGATTGCTCGTGCAAACCATCGTGTCAGCTATCCGGCCCGCATCCAGCTTGTCGCCGCCATGAATCCGTGTCGATGCGGTATGGCAGGCGAGCCCGGTCATCGCTGCCGGCGTGGGCCGCGCTGCGTCTCGGATTATCAAGCGCGCATTTCGGGCCCGCTGCTCGACCGTATTGATCTGCGCATCGAGGTGCCCGCCGTATCAGCCGGCGATCTGATCGGCGGAGCAGAGCGGGCCGAAACGAGCGCCGTTGTCGCAGAACGGGTGGGTTTCGCCCGGCAAAAACAGCAAGCCCGCTATGTCGCGCTCGGCCTTCCCGCGTGGACGACCAATGCATCCTGCTCCGCGGCTCTCATGGAAGATGTCGTTGCGTTGGATGCCGATTGCACCAGCTTGATCCGTGATGCGAGTGAAAAGCTCGGCTTCTCTGCCCGTGCTTATCACCGGGTGCTCAAGGTCGCCCGCACTCTCGCCGATCTTGATGGTGCCGAAGATGTTGCGCGACCGCACATTGCCGAAGCGATCTCCTATCGCATGACGGGGCAGGCAAGGGAGCATGCAGCTTGAACCGGAGCCTGACATAGCGCCTACGCAAGGGACGTGCACGGGGCAGGATTGCGCGAGTTTCAAAACGCTCGCATAGTCGATTTCATCGCTGGATGGCGTCGGGACGCGCACAACCGGATGATGGCATCTTTGTCACGCTCGGTGGTCAGAAGGCAAACAGGTGAGGCGTCTTTCGCATTTGCTGTAAGGCGCACAACGTTTTTGGGAGCGAAAATATGGTCGAAACCGGAACCCTGCTGACTTACGCTTTGGTTGTCCTGGGGTTGTTTCTGATCCCCGGACCCGCGGTCCTGATGACACTGGCCCGCGCCGCCGCCGGTGGCCGTCGTATCGGCATCGCCACCGGGCTCGGTATTGCAGCAGGTGACCTGGTGCACACACTCATGGCAACGGTTGGTTTGTCGGCTATTCTCATGACCTCCGCACTGGCTTTCGCCGTTGTGAAATATGCTGGTGTCGCGTACCTGATTTATCTCGGCATCAGCGCCTTTCTTGAAAAAACAGACCGCTTCGATCTGCCAGCCGTGCGGCCTCTGACCGCCCCACGGGCCTTTCGGCAGGCGCTCTACGCTGAGGTGCTAAACCCGAAGACGGCCCTGTTTTTCCTCGCTTTTCTGCCCCAGTTTGTTCAGCCAACGGGATCGGCCGTCGTCCAGCTTGCAACACTCGGATCCGTGTTCGTCCTGATGAGTGCGGCTTACACTTCACTCATCGCGATTGCCGCTGGTTGGGTTGGTTCATGGCTGCAACGCAATCCAGCGATCGCCCGTTGGCAGGGGCGTGTCGTAGGCACAATCTATCTGGCGCTCGGCGCGCGGCTTGCTTTTCAGGAACGTTGATCTTTTCGTATAAAATAAGCCGGCTACTGAACTTGTAGAGACCAGGATGATAGCAACCTAGGGCTTCCAGCCGGGCAGGGCGAATGCCTGCCCTATCCATGATGAGAATTGCGCCTCGTCGAGCGCTTCATCCTCGTGAAGGTGAAGATAGCGTGAGTTGGCGTCCTTGGATGCCACGGGCGGGAGGGGCTTGAGTGAAGCGCCTTGAAAGAAGGCGATTTTGACGTATCGCGTAAAACAGTGAAGGCCGAGGAACCAGCCTTGGCCTTCGATCCCGTAGAGTGGTGAATTCCACTTTACCGCCTTGCGCACTTCGGGAAGCTCGCGAACGATCAAGCTGTCTATCATACGGCCCGCCTCACGTTTCCAGCCCGGCATCGCCGCAATATAGGCCTGGACGGGGCCGTCCCCGTCACCTTTGGGGATTTGCGGGTTTCCGCCGCTGAGAAGGCGTGGCACCTCTTCGCGCCCGGCGGTCTTGTCTGAAGCGCTTTTTACCATTTGCTTGGTTCCTGCTTGAGACTCGGATGGCGCAGTTATGGCTGCAGACAGGCGAAGCTAGACGCTGGCTCGACCTTTGGCGCGGTGCTTGGCTGTGTAGGGCAAGACAAACAGATAAAGCCCGGTGATCAAAAGAAGAAGGAGCGGACCGCCCGCCAGAAAGTAAACCCAAGCCGCTGGTTCCGCCCCGCGCATGGCGACGACTGTGTTGATGATCACGCCAACCGTGAATGCAATCGAGATCCAGCGATGTATCTGCCGAAGCCGGAGATTCCATGTGATTTGCCATCTCATTCGCAGATCCTCCTATTTGCGCTTTGATGCGTTGAGACGGGCTGCGCTTTGAATGAGTGCCGTCAGCGCGCTTTCGTTGATGGTATCTCCTTCATGAAAATCGATGGCACGTCGTGTGTTGCCTTCAAGGCTGGCGTTGAAGAGACCGGAAGGATCTTCAAGCGAAGCGCCCTTGGCAAAAGTCATCTTCACAGCCTTCTTGTAGGTCTCGCCGGTGCAGATCATCCCGTCGTGATACCAGACCGGCACGCCGCGCCATTTCCACTCCTCCACCACATCGGGAAGCGCTTGTTTGATCAGGCCTCGAAGCCGTGACAACATTTCACCGCGCCAGTCGCCCAGCGCTTGAATCTTCTCATCGATCAGCTCAGGCGGTGATTTTCCGGTGTCGGCCACGCTCGTGTGTCCTCCTCATGCTTTCCGGATTGCGTTTCTTGAGCTCATATCGGGCCGTCAGCCGAGCTGATCGACCACTCGTTCGAGCGCTGCAATGAAGCGCGGCCACGCAGCCGTGGCACCCTGGAAGTAGGGCTTCTGACCGGGTTGAAACCCTTCCTGCTCCATGCGCAGCAGGGTGCCGGTTTCGGTTGGGGTAAGTGTCCATCTCACGACACTGCGCAGGTCTTTCGTGTTCCAGGCATAGGTGAGAGCGCGATGCGGCTCTATCGTTTGCACCTCGCAGTCTACCTTGCCCCAGCTGGCGGTTAGGCTGAACCGGTGCCCCTCCCGCGCTTCAAAATTGTTCTTCATCAGCCATTCCGCAATCAGGTGTGGCTGCGTCAGCGCGCGCCAGATTTTCTCGGGCGGATGCGGAACCTCGCGCTCCACCACCACGCAGCGTGTTTCGGTTGCGGAAGTTGTCATTGATCCATCCTGTTGAGCAGGTCTTCCAGATCGTCGAACCGGCTTTGCCAGAAACCGCCCATCTGCTTCGTCCAGTCGACGAGCGGGGCCAGCGCCTCAATGCGGGCGCTGTAGCGGGTCTGCCGGCCTTCCTGCCGGTCATGCACAAGTCCCGCACGCTTGAGCACGCCAAGATGCTTGGAAACCGCTGGCTGCGAGACGCCGGCCCCGGCCGTCAGCACCCCGACCGTCAGGTCGCCATCGCGGCAGAGACGCTCGAATATGGCACGGCGTGTCGGGTCGGCCAGTGTGCGAAAGAGAATGTCGGGGGCTTGTTGCATTTCAACTCATAACTGGACGGCTATAAGTCAAATTCATAGCCATCCAGTTATGGGTTGTCAAGAATGACAGCGGAGGGTGCGACCGTCAGGTTTTGCTGGGCCCGGATTATGTGTGCGCGGATCTAGCGCGCGCCAGCGGCTTCGAGTATCGCAACGATCTCCGCATAGCCGCCGCGCTTTGCATGCTGCAGCGCGGTTACGCCCGTGCGGTCGGGGATGTCGGTGTCTGCGCCGGCATCGACCAGCAGTTGGGCAACAGCGACATGATCCGGTCCCCCGTCGCCGAGGATCACGGTTTCGAGCAACGCCGTCCACCCCAGCTTGTTTACGTGATCCAGATCCACACCCGCTGCGATCAGCGTTCGCACGGTCTCCACATGGCCACGCTCGGCAGCGGGGATCAGTGCAGTGCCACCGAACCGGTTGGTGCTTTCCAGATTGGCTCCGTTTTCGAGAGTCAGACGAAGAATTTCCAGATAGCCCCGTGCGCCCGCCAGAAGATAAGGACTGTCTTGAATGCTGTCGCGGGCATTGACGTCTGCTCCTGCTTCGATGAGCAGGCGGGCCGCATCTGTCTGATTGGCCTGGACGGCCGCCATCAGCGCGGTTCTTTGCTGCGCGTCGCGCTCCTCCAGGGGTGCTCCGGCGTGAAGCGCGCGTTGCAGCGCCGGCAGATCGCCGCTTTCGGCAGCCGCGACGAGAGGTGTTTGCGCGAAAGCGCCGTTGTGAGGGGCAGCCGCCATCAGAAGCGCCACCAGAAAGCACCACATCCGACTGCCAGACAAAGGCAAGAATCCATACATCCAGAACTTCCTCCTGCGAAAGTCTGGGAACTATAGGCCATCAACTGTGACAAAGATGGGAGCAGCGTTGATCCGCTTATTCGCTGACCGCACCGACAACCGGGTTGTTGCCTTCGCGCAGGCTCACCCAGCGGCCCGTGTGATTGCTGGCTTGCCGCTTCAGGTAGCGGTAATTGGTGGCATTCCACAACTTCACGCTGTCATTCAAATTGTCGAGCACAAAATCGCCCCGGTCCGTGCGAACGGTGAGAACAGCATGGCCCTCGCCATTGGGTTTGCGGACAACCGTGATCAACAGATTTGTGAGCGATAACCCCGCGCGCTTCAACTCACGGCGCTTCTCGAGCACATAGTCCTCGCAGTCGCCCACCCCGGTTGAGGGATAGGTCCAGACCTCTTCCGCGCCATAAATGTCGATGTCGTTCATCGGCTGAACCGTCCGGTTCACCGCTTCGTTGACGGCGCTGATGGTTTTCCAGAGCGTTTTCGTCATGTGCTCCGGTCCCCGATCACGCAGGCGAATGGAGCATTCAACAGGATTGGCTTTGCAGAATTCGTAGTGGCCGATCGGCTGGGACGTGAAGCCGCCGGTTTCCATTGTGTTCATTGCTCCGGCCGGTGCCGTCATGGCGCCCGCCAGAATCAGGCCCGCAAAAAACCCGTTGCGGATTACCCCCCGCAAAGCAGCCATCATGCCGCTCCCCGCTTGTTTCTATCGTTAACGAAACGTTAAGAAACGTGAGGGCCTGATGTCAATCGGCGGGCGGGCAATCTTCCCAGCTATGGTTACCAGCGCCGGCTAGCAGCGCCAGTTTCTTCCGCTCTGTTGCGGAAATGCACGATGGATCGAATGGGTCGACGCTGCTGGTGTGCAAAGGGCTTCGACGCGACAGGAAATTCCGGAAAACGCACCCGTTTTCCAGAATTTCAGGGCTGTTTCGCTCGAATTTGTCGTTTCTGAACCTTTTTCCGGGAAACGCCGGTGGGCGCTTTCGCCGTGGTTTTCAGCCCGCCGGCAGGATTGCTGCGCATGAAATCAAGAATGCGCGGCGCAATTTCCGAGCGGAAGCGCGAACCGTTGAAAACGCCATAATGGCCAACCGCCGGCTGCATATAGTGATGGCGCATGTCTTCGGGGATGTTGACGCATAGATCATGCGCGGCCTTGGTCTGCCCAACGCCGGATATATCGTCATTCTCGCCTTCCACGGTGAGAAGAGCCACGCGGCGGATTGCGGCGGGATCCACCAATTCACCGCGATGCCGCATTTGTCCGCGTGGCAGGTCGTGGCGAATGAAAACGGTTTCGACCGTCTGCAGGTAAAACTCGGCCGTCAGGTCCATGACGGCAAGATACTCGTCATAGAAGTCGCGGTGCTTTTCGGCGGAGTCACCGTCGTTTTTCACCAGGTGCATGAAGAAGTCCTTGTGCGCCGTGATGTGGCGATCAAGGTTCATGCTCATGAAGCCGGAAAGCTGCAGAAAGCCTGGGTAAACATGTCGCATGAAGCCGGGATTGGGCCACGGCACCGGCATGATCACATTGTCGCGAAACCAGGAAATGTCTTTCTGCTCGGCCAGTTCATTGACAGCCGTAGGGTTCTTGCGTGTGTCAATCGGCCCCCCCATCAGCGTCATGCTGGCCGGCACGTTCTTCTCCCCGCGCGCTTCCATCAGAGCGATGGCTGCAAGCACGGGAACAGAAGGCTGGCAGACCGCCATCACATGCGTGTCTGGGCCCATATGGTCGAAAATATCGATCAGGTAATCGATGTAGTCATCGAGATCGAACGGCCCGTCGGAAACCGGCACCATGCGCGCGTCCGCCCAGTCCGTGATGTAGACATCCGCATAGGGAAGCATCGTTTCCACCGTGCCGCGGAGCAGCGTGGCATAGTGGCCCGACATCGGCGCGACCATCAATATTTTCGGGCCCGGATGTGCGCCCTTGGGGAGGTCGCGCTTGAACCGTATGACATCGCAGAAAGGCTGCGACCACACGGTCTGCTCGCGCACACTCACCTTCACGCCGTTGACGTTTGTTTCCTTCAGGCCGAACTCGGGCTTCGTGTAGCGGCGTGTGCTGCGCTCGAAGACTTCGGCTGCGGCAGCGACAGTTCGTCCGAAATAGGTCTTGGCAACCGGGTTCAAAGGATTGCTGTAAAAGAGCCGAACCGCATCGGCATAGGCCCGTGCTGGCTGGAGCGCGGCGTGGTTGAATTCATAGAGCTGATAATACATTGCTAGGTTTCCTGAGAGGACCTTCGCTATGGCCAGACTGCCGTGAAAAAGGAGAAGGGAACGCAGCGGCCTTGCTTGTTTGCTTTCCGATCAGAGTAAACAACTTTTGCTGCGTTGCAATAGAAGGGCTTTTTCCCGGCCACTGGTCAATCAGAGGCCGCTCTAATTCGTTGAATTAAAAAAGGTAATCCGATCTCCTGGTCATAAGGTCTTGCTGCGGCGCACCATCAAAAGGCGGTCGTCTGCCGCAATTCCTGGGGGAGTTTCTGCAATGAAGCGCTCTTTCAATGCTTCGTTCGCGGTAGAGAAAGGCTCTTCAACAAACCCGTGGCGCTTGTAGAACGGTGCATTGAAGGGCACCGATCGAAAGGTGCTGAGCGACACGCCGTCCAGCTTGAGAGCAACGCTTTCGGCGATCACCGCATGAAGCAATGCGCTCCCCAACCCCCGCCGTCCGTGCTCTGGCGCCACGGAAAGCTCTTTCAAATGGAGAAATGACCCGATCTGGCCGCACATGGCGAACCCTATTGCACCCTCGTCCTCATGCGCCGCAACGAATGTCCTGTTCTCCGACGCGATAGCGTTGAAGGCATCTTCCGGGAGAGCCGGAATGGCGCCAAGGCCTGCATAACCATACGCGACAAAAAGTTCAGCTGCCCGCGCCTCCACCTTTGGAAGAAGCGCGGCATCGGCCCTGCGATAGGGCCGAATTGCATATTTTCCGGGCAGATCGAGCGTGGTTCTATCTCCTCCGCGCAGCCTACTCTGCGCCTTCAACGAGGATCATGTCCGCGTCCGCTACGGTCGTGCGGATCGCCTTTGCTGCCTGATATTCGGGCGAGTTGTAGCAATCGCGCGCTGCCTGCAGTGAGGGAAATTCGATCACGACATTGCGCCCGCGCCCCGTGCCTTCCAGCCCTTCCCATGCGCCGCCACGCGCCAGGAAGCGGGCACCGAACTTCTCGAAGGCCGGTTTGGCCGTGGCCACATAGTCCTTGTAACGCTCCGGGTCGCGTACATCGACATGGGCAATCCAGTATCCTTTGGGCATGGTTTCCTCCTCCGTTGTCGGCGTCCGGCCCACTCTGTCAGGCTGCGGCCATCTCGTCGAGAATGGACTGAGCGGCAGCCTTCGGATCCGGGGATGCCACGATCGGGCGGGCCACCACCAGATGGGAACCTCCCGCACGGATCGCATCGCCGGGCGTCATCACGCGCTTCTGATCGCCATGATCGCTGCCTGCCGGGCGGATGCCGGGCGTCACCAGCGCCATGCCGGGCCCTGCCACATCGCGCATTTCATTCACCTCGGTGGGTGCACAGACGATCCCGCCCATGCCCGCGTCACGCGCCTGCGCGACGCGCTTCTTTACCAGCTCACGCGCCGTTAGCGCATAGCCGGCCTCTTTGAGGTCTGCATCGTCCATGGATGTGAGGACCGTCACACCGAGCAGGGTCAGACCTGAACCCTCGGCCGCCTGCACGGCCGCGCGCATTGCTTTCGGATAGGCGTGGATCGTCAGCATCGTCATGCCCATTCGGGCGATGTTCTCGACGCCCTTGGCGACTGTGTTGTCGATGTCGAGCAGTTTCATGTCGAGGAAGATTTTCTTGCCCGAGCCTGCCAGCTCCCGCGCAAAGCTCAATCCACCGGCAAAGGCGAGCTGATGGCCAATCTTGTAAAAGGACACGGTATCGCCTAGCGCGGCGACCACTTTGTCGGCTTCAGTCAGGGTTGGCACATCCAGGCCAACAATCAGACGGTCTCGCATTGCTTCGCTCATAAGGTCAGGCTCCCACATCTCATCGATGTCAATCTCGCGCGTTCGATCAGGTTGCTGCACACGGCTTCCATCATTCCGCGCGTGCGGTCATCCTTGAAGTTGCCATTCTCGTCGAAGGCATCCTGTGCCCGGGCGACCGAGCATTGTTGGGTGATGATGTCAGCCTTGCAGTTCATCAGCACTGCGCGCAGGTGATAGAGCCCGCGAATGCCGGCGAAATTTCCATCCGAAGAAGAGCAGAGCCCGACCGGCTTTCCAGTCCAGGGGCGCAACGGTTTTCCACCGTCCTTCGAGATTCGGCTTATCCAGTCGACTGTATTCTTGAGCAGAGGAGGGATAGAGGCGTTGTATTCCGGGCTGGCGATCAGAACACCATCATGGGCGGCGATCAACCGGCCGAGCCTGTAGGCATTCTCAGGAATGCCTTTTTCCTTCTCCAGATCCTGGTCCATGATGGGAAGCGGATAATCCGCCAGCGAGATACGTGTCACCTCGGCGCCCTGCTGCGCCAGTTCCTTCATGGCAGCGTCGGCAGTTTTGCCGCTAAAGGCGCCGGTTCGGATTGAGCCCGCGAACACCAGAATCGTTGGGGTCATTGGTCACAGCTCCCTTTTGAGAGAGCCGTATAACCAATGTCATCGAGGATTGATAGGTGCTGACCTTAATGCCTGCCGCGGCGGTACACCCACAGCTGTGTCGGTGGAATATTGCGCAGCACGAAATCGAAATGCTCGACCGTATAGTTGCCCTGCCCGGGCGGGATCGGCGATTTCGGTCCATAGGTGAGCTGGATCACGGGGCGCCCTTCAGGAATGCGGTCCAAAAGGCTATCGAGATAGGCGATGCGCGCTTCAACAGGGAAATTGAGCAGCGGCACGCCGGAAATGACACTGTCGAAGATCCGCGGGGCCTCGTCGCCCAGAGCCTCCGTCAACGTCTGGTCGAGGTTGAAAGCATCGCCCTGAATGACGTGCACTCCGGGATAGGCTTCGCGCAAATGCTTGACGAAATCCGGAGAGTATTCGACTGCGTAGAGTTGGTCGGGCTTTACCCCATGGGCCAGGATGGCCTTGGTGATGACGCCCGTACCGGGCCCCACCTCGAGAACCGGGAGACCGGAATCGGTGTTGATGACAGATGCCATACGTCGGGCTGTCACGCCGCTGGTTGGAATGATGGAGCCGACGGCCTTGGGCTGCTCGATCCAGCCGCGAAAAAAACGCAGCTCTTCTCCAAAGCGATCCGCGATGGCCTTGCGCATATCCAAGCCCTTGCTCATCTTTCCGGCGTCCTCCTTCATGTTCCCGATCTCCGTGCAGCCTCCGCGATGCGTGACCGCACAGGAGTAACCGGGCAACCGACCCGGTGGTTCCTCTTAGCACGCTTTGGCTACTCACCGAAGGATTCGAAAAAGTCTTTCATCCGCGAAAAGAAACCGGCCGATTGAGGGCTGTTTTCCTTGGAAGATATATTCTCGAACTCCTCCAGAAGCTCCCGCTGCTTCTTGGTCAGGTTTTGCGGCGTTTCTACGGCCACCTGAATGTAAAGATCGCCAACCTTGGGCTGGCGCAGAATAGGCATGCCTTTCCCGCTGAGGCGGAACTGTCGCCCATTCTGCGTGCCTTCAGGCACTTTGACGCGGGTTTGTGTCCCATCGAGCGTGGTGACCTCGAACGCGCCGCCAAGCGCAGCCGTGGTCATTGAAATTGGTACCTTGCAGTAGAGATCGGCACCGTCGCGCTGGAAGAACTCATGCGGCTTGACGGAAAGGAAAATGTAGAGGTCGCCAGCCGGCCCACCACGCAGCCCAGCTTCGCCTTCACCTGCGAGGCGGATGCGCGTGCCGTCTTCGATGCCGGCGGGAATGTTGACCGAGAGCGACCGCTCCTCGGCCACGCGCCCCTGCCCGGAGCATTTCGGACAGGGGTCGGAAATGGTTTCGCCGCGCCCCTGACAGGTCGGACAGGTGCGTTCAATGGAAAAGAATCCCTGGGCGGCGCGTACCCGTCCGGAACCATGGCACATCTGACACTGCGTCGGCGAAGTGCCGGGCTTGGCACCACTACCGGCACAATCATCGCAGGCCACAGCCGTCGGCACCCGGATTTGCCCGGTTTTGCCGGTAAAGGCTTCCTCAAGCGTGATTTCCATATTGAAGCGCAAATCCGCGCCGTGTTGGCGGCCACCGCGGCGGCGGCCACCACCACCCATCATGTCGCCGAAGATGTCTTCGAAAATATCGGCGAATCCGCCACCACCGCCAAACCCGCCCCGCGCGCCCATGCCACCATTCTCGAAAGCGGCGTGGCCGAACTGGTCGTAGGCCGCCCGTTTCTGAGGATCGCGCAGCGTCTCGTAGGCTTCGTTGACTTCCTTGAACTTCTGTTCGGCCTCTTCGTCGCCCGGATTGCGGTCAGGATGATACCGCATGGCGAGCTTGCGAAAAGCGCTCTTAAGTTCCTTCTCGTCGGCGTTTCTCGACACGCTGAGCGTCTCGTAAAAATCTGCCTTCATGAATGAGAGTCCCGCATAGTCTGTTTGGAGCGAACACTGTTCCCCCGATCAGTGTCCGTTATTTAGGTATTTGCGACAGCGAATGCCATAGTTTTCATGAGATTGCCAGCCATGGGAACGAGACAGAGGTTCCATTTGGCTGCATGGAGCCGTTTTCAGTTTGTCTCGGCTGCGGGCCTGGCCGGGGCGGGGCCGGTTCGTGCAAGGCCGGCGGCGCGCAAGAGGTATCCGGACAGCGTGTTTTCGAAGAAGCGGAAAGACGCCATGGCGACGATTACCGTCACCAGCATCACAAAGCCCGTATAGCCAAAGAAAAGCGCAATGGAATGCGACTGAATGTGATGGCTCCAAAGATAGGAATAAAAGAGGCTCTCGGTAACCGGGTGCCAGAGATAAACACCGAACGAGACCGCAGCGGCCGGGCGCAGGAAGGCCGGATAGCTGTACCGTTCAGGATCGTTGCGTTCCACAAGACCTGCCAGGAAGACCGCGACCGCCAGCAGAAGCAGCGTCACATAGATGTTCAGCTGCAGCACCATGGAGGCGCAGGCAAGCAGGATGGCTGCCCAGGCGGGCCATCGCGCTGAAGCCGTCAGGGCAGAGCGGCGCACGAGAACCGCGAGCAGGGCGCCCAGAACAAAATCGGCGAAGGTGCGGTACGCTCCCCAGGTATCGGCCATGACCCAGCTTTCAAACGGCATCACGCCGGTGTGCACCATCAGCTCAAGCACCGCATAGCAGGCAACAAGCAGGACGAAGAGGCCGGCAAGCCCTGAGCGGCGATAGGCGAAAAGGATCACGGGCAGCAGAAGATAGGCAAACCACTCCGCAGAAAGCGACCAGGAGACAAAATTGAAAGTCAGCCTGTCTTCAACACCCCAGGCCTGGATGAGCAGGAGGTTCGAAGGTAGCGCGCTCCAGTCGTAGAGCTGCGGTTCTCCACCGGTGCGCAAGACGCCCACAGAGACAAGAAGCCCGATCATTACAAAATAGGAAAGCGTGGCCAGATGAAGCGGGTAAAGGCGGATCAGCCGCTTGTAGAGATAGATGCCGTAACTCTTCGCATCCCTGACCTGGTCTCCATACCGCGCAAAGATCAGGAAGCCCGATATGATGAAGAACATGTCGAGCAACGGCCTGAGGGGCGCCAGTTCGTTTTTCACTGCAAGCCCGTCACCGGGCGCGAAATGCCCGAAGTGGTACAGCATGATAAGCAGCGCAGCGACGAAGCGCCATATCTCGAACAGCCGGTACCGGATCATCAGCCTCCCCAATGGCCAATCCGCAGTATTTATTTTGCCGGCAAGTCTATTGGGAGGAGGTTTAAGAAGATATGAAAAAGCCCGGGACGCAAATCCCGGGCTTTCCTGGTCGTTCTGTCAGGGCGTTCAGGCCGACTTCTTGTCGTCCTCGTCGATTTCCTCGAAATCGGCATCCACGACATCATCGCCTGCAGCCTTTGCGTCGGCAGCCGCATCGGATTCGGCCGCTTCTGCCTGGCTTGCCTCATACATGGCCTGGCCAAGCTTCATGGATGCCTCGGCGAGCGCGTTGGTCTTCGCCTTGATGTCTTCGGCATCGTCGCCTTCGGCAGCGGTTTTCAGCGCGGCGAGCGCGTCCTCGATGGCCTTCTTCTCCTCTTCGGAGACCTTGTCGCCATACTCGCTGAGGGACTTCTCGGTCGAGTGGATCAGGGCTTCCGCCTGGTTCTTCGCCTCCACAGCCTCGCGACGCTTCTTGTCGGCCTCGGCGTTGGACTCGGCGTCCTTCACCATCTTCTCGATTTCTTCGTCGCTAAGACCGCCGGATGCCTGGATGCGGATCGCCTGCTCCTTGCCGGTGCCCTTGTCCTTGGCCGAGACATTCACGATGCCGTTGGCGTCGATGTCGAACGTGACTTCGATCTGCGGTACGCCGCGCGGTGCTGGCGGAAGACCGGTCAGGTCGAAGCGGCCGAGGCTCTTGTTGTCCGCAGCCATTTCGCGCTCACCCTGGAACACGTTGATGGTCACGGCGCTCTGATTGTCTTCTGCGGTCGAGAAAACCTGGCTCTTCTTGGTCGGGATCGTCGTGTTGCGATCGATCAGGCGGGTGAAGACACCGCCCAGCGTCTCGATGCCCAGCGAAAGCGGGGTCACGTCGAGCAGCAGAACGTCTTTCACGTCACCCTGCAGAACGCCGGCCTGAATGGCAGCACCCATGGCGACCACTTCGTCCGGGTTCACGCCCTTGTGCGGCTCTTTGCCGAAGAAGCTCTTCACGGTCTCCTGGACCTTGGGCATGCGCGTCATGCCGCCGACCAGAACCACTTCGTCGATCTCGCCGGCGTTCAGACCGGCATCCTTGAGGGCGGCCTTGCAGGGCTCGACGGTGCGCTTGACGAGATCTTCGACAAGGCTCTCGAACTTGGCACGCGTCAGCTTCATCGTCAGGTGCTTGGGACCCGACTGGTCAGCGGTGATGAACGGCAGGTTGATCTCGGTCTGCGAGGCGGAGGACAGCTCGATCTTGGCTTTCTCGGCAGCCTCTTTGAGGCGCTGCAGGGCGAGCTTGTCCTGCTGCAGGTCGATGCCCTGCTCCTTCTTGAACTCGGAGGCCAGATACTCGACCAGACGCATGTCGAAGTCTTCACCGCCGAGGAAGGTGTCGCCATTGGTGGACTTCACCTCGAACACACCGTCGCCGATCTCGAGGATCGAGATGTCGAACGTGCCGCCGCCAAGATCGTAGACGGCGATGGTTTTACCGTCTTTCTTGTCGAGGCCGTAGGCGAGCGCGGCAGCGGTCGGCTCGTTGATGATGCGCAGCACTTCGAGACCGGCGATCTTGCCGGCGTCCTTGGTGGCCTGGCGCTGGGCGTCGTTGAAGTATGCAGGAACGGTGATGACCGCCTTCTCGACCTTCTCGCCGAGATAGGATTCAGCCGTTTCCTTCATCTTCTGCAGCGTCATCGCAGAGATCTGCGAGGGCGAGTAGGTCTTGCCGTGCGCCTCGACCCAGGCATCGCCATTGTCGGCCTTGACGATCTTGTAGGGCACCAGCTTCTTGTCTTTCTCGACCGTGGGGTCGGAGAAGCGGCGGCCGATCAGGCGCTTGATTGCAAAGAGGGTGTTTTCCGGGTTGGTCACCGCCTGACGCTTCGCCGGCTGACCAACCAGACGCTCATCCGAATCCGTGAAGGCCACGATGGACGGCGTGGTGCGTGCACCTTCCGCATTCTCAATAACCTTGGCGTCCTTGCCGTCCATGACAGCAACGCAGGAATTGGTTGTTCCGAGGTCGATACCGATTACTTTAGCCATGTCTTCTCTCCGCTAAGCAGACTGTCAGGACCCATTCCGGCGTTCCAGATGACAGCCCCTGTTCACACGAATTTGCTGCGGCAGCATCCCTGGACGAAACGCGCCGAACAGCTTCGGGGCGTATATAAGAACGCTATTTTTGCAACGCAAGGCGGGATTTGCCTCGATTTTGGTCGAACCCATCCCGTTTTCCGCAGAAGTGCTTCCCGGGGGCGTCTCCCTGACGAAAGGTAAACCTTCCTATCCGGATTTGAAGCAAAGCCAATTTGTCTTCACGCATAGGTTGTGAGAGTGGTCTGCAACAGGGGCCTGAGGGGCGGTGGTACCGAAATGGTATTCACAGGAGTCTCAATGTTTGCAGAAAGTCTTTTGTTCGGGGGATTGTACGCTTCATCTCTACTTCAGTCGATCCCGGCTTGGGAGCCTGACACGATTTTCCCCTCTACTTTCAGGACGATAACCGAGCTGATCGGTGAGGAATCCCATTCGCATCAGCGCTCCACATTCAATCCCGTGCTACCGTCCTTTATCAGAGAGGCTGAGATGACCTGCCTTTCAGCAGCGGTTTATCACGAGGCGCGTGGCGAACCCGTAGACGGTCAGAAGGCGGTTGCCATGGTCATTGTGAACCGGGTTCGTTCGAAATCCTTTCCAAACACCATATGTGGAGTGGTGTTTCAGAACGCACACAGGCCCTATCGCTGCCAGTTCTCCTTCACATGCACCGGCGTGGCGCTTCTTCCGAGGGAGGAGAAGCCCTGGAGACGCGCCCGGGAGATTGCTGCGGCCATTCAAAGATGCGTTGCCGACTGCGCTCGGGAAGCGGCCCTGGCCGATGCCGATCTGCATGCCTTGGGCACGGCTACGCATTACCATGCCAGCTATGTACGCCCGGGATGGGCGCGGCGTCTTCAAAAGCTTGGGCGCATAGGCCGCCACATCTTTTTTGCAAGAAAGCGCGGCGGACCCGTTTGAACGGATGCTGGTCCCTAAACGATTTCCCAGCCGTCATGCGCGCCGGCACGGAAGATCGCATCGATCAGCTTCTGGTTCTTGACCGAATCTTCAAGTGTGAAGACCGTTGCATCCGTGTCGCCCTGTGCCGCCCGTACGATGGCCTCCGCCTGCAAGCGATACTGGCGTGCGCGTGGGAAACGGTAGACGTTGGCACTGTTGTGATCGGCGCTGAAGACCGTCAGGCGCGTGTCGCCATAGTCCGGGGTGTTGAAGGGCGCATTGACCTCGATGAAGCCCCTGTCGCCGTGAAACACCATGCTCTGGCGCAGCGCCATCTGCGTCGACACGTAGAAGCTGAGTTCGAACGTTCCGAAATCGGCCTTGACGCTTGAATAGATGTCGGTGCCGAAGGTGGGGTCGCGCTCCACAACCGCCTGCACGCGCTCGGGCTCCAGACAGGTGGCGAAGCGCGTGGTCACTGTCGGATAAACGCCGATGTCCGGCAGGCCGCCGCCGCCAAGCTCCGGCTTGTTGCGCATGTTGTCGGGATCGACATTGTGATAGCAGAACACGCCCTGCACATGCCGCAGCCGCCCGATGGCGCCTTCAGCAATCAGGTCGCGCACCTTGTGCCATTGCGGGTGATAGGTGACCATGAAGGCTTCCGACACGACGACATTGTTGCGGTCGCGCGCCTCGATCACGCGGGCAATGTCCTTGGCGTCGAGCGCCAGCGGCTTTTCCACCAGAACATGCTTGCCGGCATCCGCCGCCTTGATCGCCCAGGCAACATGGTCGGAGGTCGGCAAGGGAATATAGACGCCATCCACATCGGGCGAGGCGAGGAGTGCGTCGTAGGAAGAAAACACGTTGGGGATACCGAAGCGGTTCGCCACGGCCTGCGCCTTCGACGAATCACGGCTGGCGATCGCCGTGACGACGCCATTTTCCGAATCCTGAATCTGCGGAATAAC
Source organism: Nitratireductor sp. B36 (assembly GCF_020833685.1). Lineage (GTDB taxonomy): Bacteria > Pseudomonadota > Alphaproteobacteria > Rhizobiales > Rhizobiaceae > Nitratireductor. The sequence goes on along the minus strand of NZ_JACKZY010000003.1, from coordinate 144,968 downwards.
CTGCTCGCGACCAATCCTGGCCGTCGAAAGAACGCCCCAACGGAACATGCACTTTCCTCCTGTTTTGCGCAGGCAAACACATAGAGCATTTTGCCGTCAGGTGGAATCACCTGACGTCCGCACAAATGCGGGAAGAGGGTGAAGGATTGAGCGGAGCAGCGTTTCCATGAAACGGTGATCCGCTCTATGCCGGGGATAGAAAACCGGCACGGTTTCGCGCGCCAGTTTGTTCTGCTAATGTTCTGGAAACCCCTGGAGAGGCGCATGACAGCGGATGAACCCGTCCATCTTGTAGAAGATGCGGAAACCGGAGACCGGTTTCTGATCTACGATGGTGAAAAGGGGCTGCGGCTCGACATTCGCTATGAGAGCGAAACGCTCTGGATGACGCAGGAACAGATTGCGCGGCTTTTTGGGCGTGAGCGAAGCGTCATCACCAAACATATTGCAAACATTTTGGAGGAAGGAGAACTCGACGAAGAGACTTCTGTGCAAAAAATGCACACAAGTACAGGTCGGCCGCCACTCCTTTACAGCCTCGACATGATCATTTCGGTTGGCTACCGCGTCTCCTCCGCGCAGGCGACCCTTTTCCGGCGCTGGGCAACCGGGATTCTCGTTCAGTTTGCGCGCAGCGGCTTTGTGGTGGATTCAGCGCGTCTCAAGCAGGAGCGCGACCGCATCGCCGAATTGCGGGAGATCATCCGCGACATTCGCTCGGATGAGGCCAACGTCTATCGTGAACTGCAAGCCATTTGCGCACTCTGTCAGGACTATGATGGCAGCGCCGCAACAGCGCAGAGCTTCTTTCAGAAAACGCAGGCCAAGCTGATCCATGCGGTTGTTTCGCAGACACCGTCGGAAGTGGTGATGGCGCGCGCTGATCATCGCCTCGAGAATATGGGGTTGCAAAGCTGGCCGGGAGACACGATCCGCAAACGGGACGTGACCGTCTCCAAGAATTATCTTGCCGAGGCCGAAATCAGTGAGCTCAACCGCCTGACCACGATCCTTCTGGATATTTTCGATGATCAGGCCAAGCTGGGCCGATTGGTTGTCATGGAGGATGCAACGCGGCTTCTCGACCAACAGCTCGCAAACCTTGGCCGGGCCGTCCTGCGATCGGGCGGCAGTGTGAGCGCGGAAGGCGCAAAGGATCATGCGCGCGCGGAATTGGAGCGGTTTTCCAAACAACAAAAGATTGAGCGCCACAAGAAAGCGGACGAGCACATTGCTGCACTCGTCCGCGAAGCTAAGCAGTTGCCGAAAGGGCGGCGCTGAACGAACCTACCCCCGCAGCGTGCCGCCGGTCTGCTTGCCGACATTGGCGACGATACGGCCGGCGATGGCTTCGAGCTCTTCATCCGTCAGCGTCTTGTCGCGCGGCTGGATCGAGACTTCGATGGCAACGGACTTCTTGTCCTCGCCAAGCGAAGCACCCTCGAAAATGTCGAAGACGCGCACACCGGTGACGAGCTTCTTGTCGGCCGCCAGTGCCGCGCGCTCGATGGTTGCAGCTTCCACAGCCTTATCGACAACGAACGCAAAGTCGCGGCGCACGAGCTGGAAGGGCGAAAGCTCCAAACGTGGCTTGGTGCGTGTGGCCTTTGCCTTCGGCTCGGGGATCGCGTCGAGAAACACCTCGAAACCGCAGATCGGTCCTTCGGCATCCAGCGCTTCCAGCGTGCGTGGGTGGATTTCGCCGAATGCGGCGAACACGATTTTCGGCCCAAGACGGATCGTTCCCGAGCGACCGGGGTGATACCAGTCGGGGCCGCCCGCCACGATTTGCAGCTTGTCCACCGGCGCGCCGGCCGCCTCAAGGGCCGCCAGCGCATCGGCCTTGGCATCGAACACGCTGACGGAGGCGCTGTTGCCCGACCAGTGCCGTCCCGCGCCGTCCATCACCGCTGTGCCGCGCCGAATGCCGCCGGCCACGCGGCGCTGGCCTTCATAGCTGTCGTTCTCATAGGTGCTCGACACCTCGAACAACGCCACATCGGCATAGCCACGCGCGGCGTTGCGCTGGGCGGCTGCGATAAGGCCCGGCAGCAATGAGGGGCGCATGTCCGACATGGAAGCGGCAATCGGGTTGGAAAGCTTGAGGGAAGCGTTCCCGCCGCCGAACAGCTTTGCCTGGGTCTCGTCGATGAAGGTCCAGGTGACCGCCTCCAACATGCCGCGCACGGCCAGAGCGCGCCGCGCCTGGCGGGTGCGGTTCTGCAACACGGTGAGGATCTGGCCGTTGACCGCGCCAGGGGAGGGCAGGGGCTGCGGCGCGATTTCGTTGACACCGTGAATGCGCATCACCTCTTCCACCAGATCGGCCTTGCCGTCGACGTCCGGACGCCAGGACGGCACGGACACGTCCAGCACCTCGCCATCGCCGGTGGAGGTGAAGCCGAGGCGGTTGAGAATGTCTTTGCTCTCAGTGCTTGAAACCTCAAGGCCGGTCAGGCGCTTCACCTCGTTTACCGGGAAGGTGATGCTGCGTGGCTCATAGCCTTTGTATCCAACCACGCGGCTTTCGGTCGGCTCGCCGCCGCACAGGTCGAGAACGAGCTGCGTGGCAAGCTCAAGGCCGGGTTCCATCATCTCCGGGTCGACGCCACGCTCGAAGCGATAGCGCGCATCGGTGATGATGCCGAGGTCGCGGCCCGTGCGGGCAATGTTCATCGCATCCCATAGGGCGGATTCGATCAGCACATCCGTGGTGTTCTCATCGCAGCCCGAATGCTCGCCACCCATGATGCCGGCAATGGACTCAACGCCGTTTTCGTCGGCAATGACGCACATTTCCGGCGTCAGCTTGTATTCGCGCTCGTCGAGCGCCTGAACGGTCTCGCCATCCTTGGCGCGGCGTACGGTGAGATTGCCTTTCACCTTGGCGGCATCAAAGACGTGGAGCGGGCGGCCCCGGTCGAAGGTCACATAGTTGGTGATGTCGACCAGCGCATTGATCGGGCGCAGGCCGATGGCCGTCAGGCGCTGCTGCATCCATTTGGGCGAGGTGCCGTTCTCCACACCGCGCACGAGCCGCAGCGCGAAACCGGGGCAGAGCTCCGGCGCTTCGATGGTCAGGTCGACAGGGCATGCGCCCTTGCCCGCCACTGGGGCGATGGGTGCATTTTTCAGGGTGCCAAGGCCCGCCGCCGCAAGATCGCGCGCAATGCCGTGAACGCCGGTGCAGTCTGGCCGGTTCGGCGTCAGGCCGATCTCGATCACCGGATCGTCGAGCTTCGCCCAGCTCGCGAAGGAGGTGCCGACAGGGGCGTCTTCGGGCAGGTCGATGATGCCGTCATGCTCATCCGACATCTGCAACTCGCGTTCCGAGCACATCATGCCATGGCTTTCCACGCCGCGGATCTTGCCGACCGAGAGTGTGACGTCGATGCCGGGCACATAGGTGCCGGGCGCTGCAAACGCGCCGACGAGGCCGGCCCGTGCATTGGGCGCACCGCAAACCACCTGCACCGGCTTGCCGTCGCCCGCGTCGACGGAAAGCACGCGCAGCCGGTCGGCATCGGGATGCTGCTCAGCAGTCAGAACCTTTGCGATCACGAAGGGTTTCAGCGATGCCTTGTCGTCCACCTCCTCGACCTCGAGGCCGATCATGGTGAGCTTTTCGACGATCTCGTCGAGCGTGGCGTCAGTCTCAAGGTGCTCCTTGAGCCAGGAGAGCGTGAATTTCATTGATCTATCTCCTTAGGCGCTCAATCCGCCGAACAGCGTCGGCAGGTCCAGCGGGCGGAAGCCGTAATGCTCGATCCAGCGCACATCGGCGTCGAAATAGTCGCGCAGGTCCGGCATGCCGTATTTCAGCGTGGCGATGCGGTCGATGCCCATGCCCCAGGCAAAGCCCTGATATTCGTCAGGATCGAGATTGCAGGCGCGCAGCACATTGGGGTGCACCATGCCGCAGCCGAGAATCTCCATCCAGTCATTGCCCTCGCCGAAGCGCACTTCGCCGGGCTGCGAGCGGTCGCATTGGATGTCCACTTCAAGGCTCGGCTCAGTGAAAGGAAAGAAGGAGGGGCGGAAGCGCATGTTGAGCTGCGGCACCTCGAAAAACGCCTTGCAGAACTCCTGCAAGACCCACTTCATATTGGCGACATTGGCCGCCTTGTCGATCACCAGCCCTTCGAGCTGGTGGAACATGGGCGAATGGGTCGCGTCCGAATCCTGCCGGTAGGTCTTGCCGGGAATGACGATGCGGATCGGCGGTTCCTGCGTCTCCATCGTGTGGATCTGCACCGGCGAGGTGTGCGTGCGCAGAAGCTTGCGCTCACCCTTCTCATCCGGCGGGAAGAAGAAGGTGTCGTGCATCTCGCGGGCCGGGTGGCCTTCAGGGAAGTTCAGCGCCGTGAAATTGTAATAGTCGGTCTCGATGTCCGGCCCTTCGGCAATGGAAAAACCCATATCGGCGAAGATGGCGGTGATCTCGTCAATCACCTGGCTGATCGGATGAATGCGGCCGCGCTCGGCGGGTGGCCGCCGCACGGGCAGGGTGACATCCACTTTTTCGCGCTCGAGCCTTGCGTCGATGGCGGCATTGCGCAGTGCGTCGCGCCGTGCCGTGAGGGCTTCGGTAACGCGGGCCTTCAGCCCGTTGATTGCGGGGCCCATCACCTGCCGCTCTTCCGGAGACATGGAGCCGAGCGTCTTCAGCATCTGCGAGACCGAGCCCTTCTTGCCGAGCGTGGCGACGCGCACGGCCTCGATCTCCTGCTCGTCGGCGGCAGCTTCGATCTGCCCGGCAATGGTCTTTTCCAGTTCCTCGAGTTCGCTCATGCCTCGTAGCCCCTTTTGGGTTTGATGTCGTTCTGGCTCTTGTCAGTGGGAATCTCCACCGTGTTGCCGAGAGCCGATTTCAAGAACCGTGTTGCTTTCAACACGCGCTTGCCGTCGCTGCCAAGCCCCCGGTGCTCGATTGCACCAAGAAGGGGGATGAGCGGCGCAAAAAAACGAATGATACGTCGCAACTCGTCCGCCACGATTCGGGGAGGCTCGGCGAAATAGGCGTCGAACGCTCTTTGCGGCGTATCGATCAGTTTTGCCTGCATGCAGATCTGCAGGAACAGAAGCCACACATCGCGCGCCTGGGCCGTCGCCAGCGGCATAGCGGCTTCGGGCTCTTCTTCGAAGTCGACAAAGCCCCAGCGGCCGTCGCCGGTGATGAACATGTCGCGCGGATGTGGTCTGCCATGGCACAGGCCGAGGTGATGTGCTTTGCATAGGGCCTCCGCCGCCTGCACCAGAAGCCCGTCATGGGCGCCGTCCTCGCCATGACGCGCCAGCATATCGAGCTCGCTCTGGGCGATGGGAGCGACATTCGAGAGCACCAGAACCCGGTCGTTGCGGAACAGCAGTTTCGCCGTCGGCAGCCCTGCCTTGCGGAAGGCATCGAGCTTGCGCACTTCACGCTCGATGGCGGACGCGGTGTTCGTGCTTGGGGAGGCGCGCAGGAAGGCGGCAGGCATCAGCGGCGTCAGTGCCCCATGCAGCCATTGGGCGATCGGCTGCCGCTCCACGTCATAGCGTTTTATCCAGACGGTATGTCCATCCAGCACGGTTGATGAAACACGCTGATGCTCACCGGTGATGAGCAGGCGCAGCAGCGCCGCCGTCGCCTCCGGCGAAAGGACGTCCTGCTCGTGTCTCGTCTGGTTGTCCATGGTCATCATCGCAAAGAAAAACCCGCGCCAGCCCTGCCAGCGCGGGTTTCCCGAATTAAACCTGTTTGCTTCGGGAAGCGCCAGCCTTAAGCGACAGCGCTTTCAAAAGCATTCGGGGTGGTGTCCTTGAGGTACACGAGCGCTTCCTTGGACTTCTTCACCAGAGCGGCGAAGGCCTGCGGCTCATGCACGGCCATGTCGGCCAGCACCTTGCGATCGATCTCGATGCCGGCCTTGTTGAGGCCGTCGATGAAGCGGCCATAGGTCAGGCCGTGTTCGCGTGCGCCGGCGTTGATGCGCTGGATCCACAGAGCGCGGAAATTGCGCTTGCGGGCCTTGCGATCGCGGTAGGCGTATTGCATCGACTTTTCGACCGCCTGCTTGGCGATGCGAATGGTGTTCTTGCGACGGCCGTAGAAACCCTTGGCGGCTTTCATGACCTTCTTGTGCTTGGCGTGGGCGGTAACGCCCCTCTTTACGCGTGCCATGACATGATCTCCTTAAATCTGTTCCGGGTTCCTGCGATCACAGGCCGTAGGGCATGAACTTCTTCACGATCTTCGTATCGGGATCGGAAAGAACCATCGTGCCGCGGGCGTCGCGGATGAACTTGTTGGAACGCTTGATCATGCCGTGGCGCTTGCCAGCGGCTGCGACTTTCACCTTGCCGGTGGCGGTTACCTTGAACCGCTTCTTGACAGAAGACTTCGTCTTCATCTTGGGCATTTTGCTTCTCCGTTCTTTCGCCTGCGCCGGTCTGCGGAAAAGCGCGCCAGTTGGCATCGGCTTCCACAGTATCGCGCATGCGCATTTCAGCATTAAGGACCGCCACGGCATGCCCTGCCGGCCGGTCCAGGAACGCGGCCTTATAGCGGCGGCGGGCCGTTTGCGCAACTCCTGTTTTGACCGCGTGGCGGCGCCGGCTCAGTAGAGACGGAAGAGTATGGGCAGCAATCCGAGATCCTGGACATACTCCACCAGCTCGAAGGCCGGCATGGCCAGGAAGAAGATCAGCCCGTCCCGCAGCGTGCCATAAAGCCGCTCGGGCAGAATGGTCAGTGTCTTTGGATCGTGGAAGAGCTTCGGGTTCGGGATGAAGGCCGGCACGCGCGCCAGGTAGGCGTCATACGCCTCGCCGAAGGTTTCGCGCAGGTGGTGTTCTTCCCGGCGCGTGGTAATGCTGAGGATAAAGGCCGCCAGAACGCCGCAGATCACTGCAACCACCATGCTCCCGGTTTGCGCACCTACCCCCATCGCGCCTATCGTAGAAAAGAGGTAGAGCGGGTTTCGGGTTATGGAATAGGGGCCGTCCTCGACGAGTTCCGCAGCCTTGCGCCCGCCAATATAAAGTGTGCACCAGAGCCGGCCCGCGATGGCGATGCCGATCAGGCCGAGCCCCGTGATTTCGATGATTTCCTCGATATCGATGCCGAGTGGTTGATAGTGCGCCCAGCCCGAGTGAAAGAAGAGAACGAAGCCGCAAAGCAGTGCAGCGATGAGCCAGAAGCTCGCGATACGCAGACGCTGGAATTGCCCCAGCGCGATTTGGTGGATCGACATTCTCGCATCCCGGATGATGTTGCGCCCCAGTATCAGGCTTTTTCAAAACTGACAGGGAATGGCGCTTAGGGACAGAATGCGGCGCATTTGCGAAAGAAAAAGCCGGAGCGAGCCCCGGCTTGTTGTCGTGTTGGTGTGCGTCTTTACGGGCGCAGTGCCAATCAGGTCGTGCGCGGCGCCAGAACCATCATCATCTGGCGGCCTTCGAGCTTCGGCTCGGCTTCCACCTTTGCGATGGGCTCGACCTCTTCCTTGACCCGGTTGAGGAGCTGCATGCCGAGTTCCATATGCGCCATCTCGCGGCCGCGGAAACGCAGCGTCAGCTTGACCTTGTCGCCAGCCTCGAAGAAGCGGCGCACGGCCTTCATCTTCACCTCATAGTCATGGGTGTCGATGTTCGGACGCATCTTGATCTCCTTGATCTCGATGGTCTTCTGCTTCTTGCGCGCCTCGGCAGCCTTCTTCTGGCTCTGATATTTCATCTTGCCAAGATCGGTGATCTTGCAAACGGGCGGCTTGGCGTTGGAAGCCACCTCTACCAGGTCCAGACCCGCTTCCTCGGCAAGACGCAGGGCTTCTTCCGTGTCGAGAACGCCGCGGTTGTTGCCTTCGTCGTCGATCAGCTGAATCTGGGGAACCCGGATGTCGCGGTTTGCGCGCGGGCCTTCTACTTTCTGAGGCGGCGCTTTGAATGGTCTGCGAATGGTCGTGATCTCCTGATTGTTGAACCACTTGTTTCGGCTTTGCCTTTGAGACGAGGCGTATGTCGTCTCGGCAGGCGAAGTGTCAATAGCATATAAGGGCAAAAGAATCACGTTTCTCGTTCTGCCTGAATGGGAAAGCGCGTGATCGACCATTGGTTCCGGCATGGGAGACAGTTGATGAGTGAGGCGAAGGCGAGCTTTCTGACGATCGGCGATACGCAGATCGCATACCGGCAACGCGAGGGCCGCGCACCGGGCGTCGTCTGGCTGGGCGGCTACAAATCCGACATGCTCGGCACCAAGGCCGAGGCACTGGATGGATGGGCCGCCGAAAAGGGTCACGCTTTCTTGCGGCATGATTATTCCGGTCATGGCGAATCCGGCGGCGCATTCAAGGATGGCACGATTTCGCTTTGGCTGGAGCAGAGCCTCGGTGTCTTCCGGGCTTTTACCGAAGGGCCGCAGATCCTTGTCGGATCGTCCATGGGGGCCTGGATCGCGCTCCGCATGGCGCAGGAACTGAACCGGGCCGGCGAGAGCGCAAGACTGGCTGGCCTGCTGCTTCTGGCCCCTGCTCCCGATTTCACCAGCGAGTTGGTGGAGCCGAAACTTACCGCTGCCAATCGCCGACAGCTCGAAGAACAAGGCTATATGGAGGAGCCCTCGGAATATTCCGACGAGCCCTACATCTATACGCGCGCGCTGTTTGAGGACGGAGAGCGCAACCGGGTGCTCGATGGCATTCTCGACACGCATTGCCCGGTTCACATCCTCCAGGGCAAGGCCGATCCCGACGTGCCCTTCACCCATGCCATGAGGCTGACCGAGCATCTGCCGGCAGATGACGTCACCCTGTCTTTGATCGGCGATGGCGATCACCGGCTTTCCAGGCCGCAGGACATTGCCCTGATCTTGCGGTCACTGGAAGGTTTGATCGAGCGTTCCGTTTAGGCGGAATGCCGGAATGGCGCACAAACGTGCAAATAAATGCTGCAAAATCATGGGTTTGCGCGAATCTCGTTTATCATTTCCTTGAATCTCGAAAATTGAGCCCCCATCTCGAAACCATGCAGCTTCCCGGGGGTTGCATGTTCAAGGAAAGGAACGGGTGACCATGACAAATTCTGCGCTTATCCGTCCTGCCTGGACGCCTGCGACGATTGCTCTGATGGTGGTGGGTTTCATGGTGTTCTGGCCGCTCGGCCTCGCCATGCTCGCCTACATTCTGTGGGGTGACCGGCTCGGGGAGTTCAAGAAGGACGTGAACCGAAAAACCGATGAAGTCTTCGCCGGCTGCCGGCGTGCATCAAAACGCCATTCGTTTACAGGCAACGTCGCCTTTGACGACTGGCGCACGAAAGAGCTGGAGCGCCTCGCCGAGGAACGCCGCAAGCTCGACGAGATGCGTGACGAGTTCGACGATTACATGCGCGAGCTGCGCCGGGCCAAGGATCAGGAAGAGTTCGATCGTTTCATGAACGAACGCAACAAGGGTCGCAAATCGGGACGCGGCAAGTCCGTCCCCGATGTGACCGACGAGGCCTGATCCGGTGGGCAACAGGTAAACGGTTGAAACGGCATCTCATCGAGATGCCGTTTTCTTTGCGCATATTTTTCCACGAATCGCTTATCCTTCCCCCATGGCGCTTGGTTTCCTCAACAAGATGATCGGCCTCAAGGTTGTGGCTCCTCCGGCAGAGCGCATGCATCGCGTGGCCGGGCGGGAACTCCCACTGCGCATCATCGAGAATGCCAGAGCAAGGCGTCTCACCCTTCGCATCGAGCCGGGAGGGCGTGGCCTGCGGGTTACAGTGCCGCCGGGCCTTTCCCGCTCACGCGAGGTGGAAGAGTTTCTCGACCGCCACACCGGCTGGCTTGAGGAAAAGCTGAGAAAACTTCCTGAGCGTCCTCTGGTCCGGCCGGGCATCAAGATCCCTGTGCGTGGTGTGCCGCATCTCATCGTGCACGATCCTGCGGGTCGGGGTGCCGCGCGGCTTGTCACTGAGGAAGGTGTCCCTGTGCTCATTGTACCGGGTGATGGGGAACGCCTGCCGCGCCGGGTCGCCGATCTCCTGAAGCGCGAGGCCAAGCGCGACATCGAGGCGCTGGTGGCAAAGCATACAGCATCAATCGGCAAACGCGCCCGCGCCATCCGCTTCCGCGACACGAAGAGCCGCTGGGGGTCATGCACCTCCGACGGTGCGCTCTCCTTTTCCTGGCGCATCATGATGGCCCCGCCGCTGGTGATCGACTATCTGGTCGCCCATGAGGTCGCGCATCTGAAAGAGATGAACCACGGAGCCCGCTTCTGGAAGCTCTGTCGCGAGCTCTGCCCTGAAACCGATCGCTGCAGGGACTGGCTGAAGCGCAACGGCACCGCCCTGCAGGCCATCGGTTTCGAGTGACGGGCGGGCTTTGCCGGGTCTGTCTCTGAGGGCAGGTTTGCCTGATTGCTATTGAGATGCTGGTGCCAGGCGCCCTCGCCCTTCGACAAGCTCAGGATGAGGGCTGTTAAGATGCTGGCGTGTTTCTTCAGTCGCTTCGTGCGGCGATGCTGAAGTAGCCCTCATCCTGAGCTTGTCGAAGGGCGAGGGCGCTTGGCACTGGAATCTCCCCGACCGCTCCGTGACAGTTCCGGCAACGCTTCATAGTCAAGCGCAATCAGCGCTTCCTTCTTGGTCCTAGACCAGCCCCTGATCTGCCGCTCCCGGGCAATTGCATCGAGAATCCGGTCATAGGTTTCAGTGAACACCAACTCCACCGGACGACGAGGCTTTGTGTAGCCATCAAGGATGCCCGCATTATGCTCCCACACACGCGCTTCAACCGGCTGCCTGGTCAATCCGGTGTAGTAAGAGCCATCCGCGCAACGCAGGATGTAGACCGTGGCTTCCATCGCGCTTTCCGCTAGAACGCAAAATGCACTTTAAAATTGCATTTCATTCCAACCACAGAGTCAAGCGCCCTCGCCCTTCGCCTTTCGACAAGCTCAAGAAGCTCAGGATGAGGGCTGTTGAGATGCTGGCGTGTTTCTTCAGTCGTTTTGTGCGGCTACGCTGAAGTAGCCCTCATCCTGAGCTTGTCGAAGGGCGAGGGCGCCTGGCGCGACCGCCTCCAGCCTCGACTCCGCCACCATTTCGTGCGACTTCCCTGTTATGACACTCGACGTGAAAATCTGCGGGCTGAAGACCGAAGACGCCATGGCAGCTGCACTCGATGGCGGGGCGAGCCATATCGGCTTTATTTTCTTTGAGAAAAGCCCTCGTCATGTGGAGGCCGATACGGCTGCAAACTTGCGAAAAGCAGCGCTTGGGCGCGCACAGGCTGTTGCCGTCACGGTGAATGCCGATGATGCGGGACTGGATGCCATCGTGAAGACGGTCAGACCAGACATGCTGCAGCTTCATGGCGCGGAAAGCCCGGGGCGGGTCGCGCAGGTGAAGGCACGCTACGGATTGCCGGTGATGAAGGCCTTCTCCATCCGCGAGGCGACCGATTTGGAGCGCATCGCACCCTATCGCGGCATAGCCGACCGATTCCTTTTCGATGCCAAGCCGCCGAAAGGATCCGAGCTTCCCGGCGGCAATGGGGTCTCCTTCGACTGGCAGCTTCTGGCGGGCCTTGACGATAACGTGGATTACATGCTTTCCGGTGGCCTGAACGCGGCCAATATCGGCGCGGCCCTGAAAGCCGTGTCGCCGCGCGGAATAGACATTTCGTCTGGCGTTGAAAGCGCGCCCGGCGAGAAAGACCCGGAACTGATACGCAAGTTCTTCGCCGCCATCCGGCAGGCGCTTGAAGCGGACGCGGCTCCGGCATGAGGAGAGTGGCTTGAACAAACCGGCAGAACCCAATTCCTTCCGGATCGGCCCTGACGATGAGGGCATGTATGGGATCTTCGGCGGCCGGTTTGTGGCCGAGACGCTGATGCCGCTGATCCTCGATCTGGAAAAACACTGGAACGAGGCGAAGGACGATCCGGCGTTTCGCGCCGAGCTCGAGCATCTGGGCCGTCACTATACGGGCCGCCCCTCGCCGCTCTATTTCGCAGAACGCCTGACCGAGCATCTGGGCGGCGCGAAGATCTACTTCAAGCGCGAGGATCTGAACCACACCGGCTCGCACAAGATCAACAACTGCCTCGGCCAGATCCTGCTTGCAAAGCGCATGGGCAAGACCCGCATCATCGCCGAGACCGGCGCCGGCCAGCATGGCGTGGCCTCGGCCACCGTGGCCGCCCGCTTCGGCCTGCCCTGCGTGGTCTATATGGGCGCGACAGACGTGGAGCGGCAGAAGCCGAACGTCTTCCGCATGCATCTTCTGGGCGCCGAGGTGAAGCCGGTCTCCTCCGGGCACGGCACGCTGAAGGATGCCATGAACGAGGCGCTGCGCGACTGGGTGACCAATGTCGAGGACACCTATTACCTGATCGGCACGGCGGCAGGCCCGCATCCCTATCCCGAACTGGTGCGCGATCTTCAGTCGGTGATCGGCACGGAAGCGCGTGAACAGATACAGGAGCTGGAAGGCCGGCTGCCCGATGCCATCGTGGCGGCGGTGGGCGGCGGCTCGAACGCCATCGGCCTGTTCCATCCTTTCCTCGATGACCGCCAGGTGGAAATCCACGGCGTCGAGGCTGGCGGGCACGGTCTGGACGGTGACGAGCACTGCGCCTCCATGACGGCGGGCCGTCCGGGCGTGCTGCATGGCAACCGCACCTATCTTCTGCAGAATGATGACGGGCAGATCCTCGACGGGCATTCGGTGTCTGCGGGGCTCGACTATCCGGGTGTCGGGCCGGAGCACAGCTGGCTGAAGGATTCGGGCCGTGTGATCTATTCGCCCATTCTGGACGATGAGGCGATCGAGGCGTTCCAGATGACGACGCGTCTTGAGGGCATTATCCCGGCGCTGGAATCGGCCCATGCGATTGCCCATGCGATCAAGCTGGCACCCACCATGGGCAGGGACCAGATCATGATCGTCAATTTCTCCGGGCGCGGGGACAAGGACGTCCACACCGTCGGAAAGATGCTCGGCATGGAGATGTGAACATGTTCGAAATCTATCGCTCCAAGCAAAACCAGCACCACTACGTGGCCATTCGCCAGGACGACGATAGGGAAAACCCGAAGGGGATAAGGGCAAGCCAGAACCTTGCCTTCCTGACCCGTGTGGCCGATGACGGCGAACCGCGTATCGCCTTCGACCCCGAAGAAGCGAAAAGCCGGATCGAGCGCGATGGCTTCTACGCCTTCACTGTCACCATTGAAATCCGCGAGCACGCCGAGGGATAGGCTGATCGCATTGCATTGCCGCGTTCGTGATCGAGCGATAAGGCCGCTGCAACCGCAAGGACTGCAAGACGGCGTGGGGGCGCCGCGCTGGATGTACGAGGACCCAGGACCATCATGACCACCCGCATTGACCGCCGCTTCGCGCGGCTGAAGGAAGAAAACCGCCCGGCACTCGTGACCTATTTCATGGGCGGGGATCCGGACTATGAGACCTCGCTCTCGATCATGAAGGCGCTGCCTGCGGCGGGCAGCGACGTGATCGAACTGGGCATGCCCTTCTCCGACCCCATGGCCGATGGCCCGGCCATCCAGGCCGCCGGCCTGCGCGCGCTCAAAGGCGGGCAGACGCTGGCGAAGACGCTCCAGATGGCGCGTGACTTTCGTGAAGGTGACGACGACACGCCCATCGTGATGATGGGCTATTACAACCCGATCTACATCTATGGGGTGGACCGCTTCCTCTCCGATGCCAAGGAAGCGGGCATTGACGGTCTGATCATCGTCGATCTGCCGCCGGAGATGGATGAGGAGCTTTGCGTTCCGGCGATCAAGGCGGGGCTGAACTTCATTCGTCTCGCCACACCGACGACGGATGAAGAGCGTCTGCCGACCGTGCTGGAGAACACTTCGGGCTTTGTCTATTACGTGTCGATGACGGGTGTGACGGGATCGGCATTGCCGGACACGAACAATGTGTCCGAAGCGGTGGCCCGCATCAAGGAACACACGGATCTGCCGATCTGCGTGGGCTTCGGTGTGAAGACGGCGCGTCAGGCCAAGGCGATTGGCGAGGCGGCGGACGGTGTTGTTGTCGGCAGTGCCATCGTTGCGGCCATCGCCCAGTGCTACGACGACAACGGCAAGCGGATCGAAGACCCCGCCGAGGCCGTGGCAACCCTTGTAAAGGGACTGGCGGACGGGGTGCGCGAAGCGCGCCTTGTTGCCGCCCGATAATTGGCGCATCTTCGGATTGCGGAAAAACGAAAAGGCATATGGAATGAACTGGATCACCAGCTATGTGAGGCCGAAGATCAACTCGATGCTCGGTCGCCGGGACATGCCGGAGAACCTCTGGATCAAGGATCCCGAGACCGGCGAGATGGTCTTTCACAAGGATCTGGAAGACAATCTCTGGGTCATTCCCTCCTCCGGTCATCACATGAAGATTTCAGCTCGTGAGCGGCTGAAAAGTTTCTTCGACGATGGCGAGTATGAAACGCTGGAAAACCCGAAGGTCGTCACCGACCCGCTGAAATTCCGCGATGAACGCCGCTATACCGAGCGCCTGCGCGATGCCAAGGCCAAGACCAACATGGAAGATGCCGTGCTGAGCGGCGTTGGCCGGGTTCAGGGGCTTGAGCTATTGGCCACGGTTCAGGATTTCGCCTTCATGGGCGGTTCCCTTGGCATGGCAGCCGGCGAAGCGATTGTCCGTGCGTTTGAGACTGCCGTCGAGCGCAGGCTCCCGCTGGTGCTCTATGCGGCCTCGGGTGGCGCACGCATGCAGGAAGGCATTCTCTCTCTGATGCAGCTGCCGCGCACCACGGTTGCGCTGGACCGGCTGAAGGAAGCGGGGCTACCTTATATCGTGGTGCTCACCAACCCGACCACCGGCGGCGTGACGGCCTCCTACGCCATGCTGGGCGATGTGCATATTGCAGAGCCCGGTGCGCTGATCGGCTTTGCCGGCCCGCGCGTGATCGAACAGACCATCCGCGAGAAGTTGCCGGAAGGTTTCCAGCGCGCCGAATATCTGCGCGACCATGGCATGGTCGACATGGTTGTTTCGCGGCTGGAGATGAAGGGGACCATTGCCAGGCTTTTGAAAATCCTCCTGAAGGAGAAGGCCGAAGCTGCACCCGAGGTCGTGGAAGAAGAGTCTCCGACAGAAGCCGAAACAGCTCCGGTTCCCGTCGAGGCTGCCGAAGCGCCATCCGAACAGCCGAAGGCATGAGCTGCAAGGCTTTGCCGGCTGAATAACCATCCTTCGGGCAGGACCCTGATGACCACTCTCTCCGCCGAGCGGGAAATCGAGCGTCTTCTGTCGCTCCATCCCAAGGGCTTCGACCTGTCGCTTGAGCGTGTCACGCGCCTGCTCGACCGGCTGGGTAACCCGCATCTGAACATGCCGCCGGTCATCCATGTGGCGGGCACGAACGGCAAGGGCTCGGCCACGGCCTTCGCGCGTGCGGTGCTGGAGGCGTCGGGACGGATCGTTCATGTCCACACCTCGCCGCATCTGGTGAACTGGCACGAGCGCTACCGGCTGGGTGCGGAAGGCGGGGGAAAGCTGGTGGAGGATGCGGTTCTGGCCGAGGCGGTGGCGCGGGTTGCCGAGGCGAATGCCGGCGAAAAGATCACCGTGTTCGAGATTCTGACCGCGGTGATGTTTGTGCTCTTTTCGGAGCATCCGGCGGATGTGGCGATTGTGGAGGTTGGGCTTGGTGGAAGGTTTGACGCGACCAATGTCATTCCTCATCCGGCGGCCAGCCTCATCATGCCGATCTCGCTCGATCACGAGGCCTATCTGGGCGACCGGGTGGAGCTGATTGCCGCCGAGAAGGCCGGCATCATCAAGCGCGGCGCGCCGGTGGTTGTCGGTCAGCAACCGTTTGATGCGGCGCGCGAGGTGCTTGTTGACACGGCGGAGCGGCTTTCCTGTCCGCTCACGGTCTATGGCGAGGATTTCCTGGCGTTCGAGGAAAACGGGCGCATGATCTATCAGGACAATGACGGCCTGTTCGACATGTCGCTCCCACAGCTTGCGGGCCGGCATCAGATCGCCAATGCGGCGGCGGCCATCGCCGCGGTCAAGGCGGCGGGATTTCCCGTTGGCCTGCGGGCGGCCGAGGCGGCGATGGAACGCGTCGTCTGGCCGGGCCGTCTGCAGCGTCTGCCACAGGGCGCGCTGTCGGAGCTTGGGCCGGAAGGGGCCGAGATCTGGATCGATGGCGGGCACAATCCCGGTGCCGGCGAGGCGATTTCCGAGGCGCTGGCTTCGGAGGAAGACCGCTCGCCCCGGCCGCTCTTCCTGATTGCCGGCATGATCAACACCAAGGACCAGACCGGCTATTTCCGTGCCTTCGAGGGCATGGCCCGCCATGTCTATACGGTTCCGGTGGAATCGAGCGATGCCGGCGTGCCCAACGCCGAACTGGCGGCGCGCGCCATGGAGGCGGGGCTTTCCGCCGAGCCGGTCCACTCGGTGGCCAATGCGCTCAGACTGTTGCGGGATACGCTCGATGCGGGCCGCGACGGCACCGAGCCACCCCCGCGCATCCTGATCTGCGGTTCGCTCTATCTGATCGGCGCGGTCCTAGCCGAGAACGGCACCCCGCCGCGGTGATTCCGGCCCTTCTCGTCTCGTCATCCTCGGGCCTGGCCCGAGAATCCATGCCGGAACGTTAGGGATGAAGCGCAGCCTCTCAAAGAAGGCGCATCGACTTCCACGCCGGTGACGCCGCCACCGCACTGGCATGGATCCTATGGTCAGGCCATAGGATGACGAATGTGGAGGTTTCTATACCATCCCCATCACGCCCCGGCGGATGAGATCAAGCGCGAGAAGCGTGAGGCCGATCTTGAACCAGCGGCGGAAGGTTTCTTCGGGCAACTTTTCCAGTAGGCGCGTTCCATAGATCGTGCCCAGATAACCCGAAGCGATCATCAGCGCGATGAAGGGTAGCCAGCGCCAGAAGGCGAAACCGGCAAGGGCGAAGGTGATCACCTTGAGCGCGTGCTGCACCGTCATGCCGGCGGCATGGGTGGCGATCAGCGCCTTGCGATCGTCGGGAATGATCTGCGCGAAAAAGGCCGAGAGCAGCGGTCCGGTGGCGCCGACAAACATGGTGGCAAGCGCGAGAACCGCGCTTCCGGCAGCGAGGCCGGCATGGCTGAGCTGGGCGGCACCTGGAATTTTCGTCCACGTGACAGCGATGACGAAGACGCCCAGAACGAGTTTCAGGAGCGCGTCGGGCAATTGCACCACGAAATAGGCACCCACGGCAGCGCCGATCAGGCTGCCGAGAATGAACGGCGTGGCGATGGAAAAGCGGATATGCGCCCGCTGATGCCAGGCACGACCGGTATTGGAGCCGAGCTGGACGGCGCCATGGACGGGGATCAGCGCAGCGACGGGGACAAACAGACCGAGCAGCGCCAGCATGGCCACCCCGCCGCCCACGCCAAAGGCGGCGGTGAGCGCGGAGGTGAAAAAGCTGGCGATGACGAGAAGAAGCGCCGGGATTGCGCCCAGCGTCTCCGGCAGAAGCGTTTCGAAGCCGCCCAAGAACCCGCCTTAAAGGAACTGCTTGCGGGTGAACTGGCCTGCAGGGCGATAGCGCCACAGATATGTGGGCAGGATGGCTGCCAGCGAGTGTTTCTGAATGCCAAGGCCGTCCAAAGTGCGGCCAGCCGCTTTCGCCTCTTCGGAGACGACATTGTCGGTCTTCAGAAGCTTCACCTGATCGAGGGTAAGCAGCGGCTTCGGCAGAAGGCCAAGAATGCGGGCCTGAATGCGCGCAACGAACCAGGGCAGAGAAACGAACCAGCGCTTGCGGTAGGTCGCTTCGAGCATCTCCTCAAGGCATTCACGGAAGGTGAGCACTTCCGGTCCACCCAGCTCGTAGATCTGGCCGCCTTGGAGATCGCCGTCGACAGAGCGCGCATAGGCTTCGGCCACATCGCCCACATAGACGGGCTGGAACTTCGTTTCCCCACCACCAATGAGCGGCAGGAATGGCGAGAACCGCGCCATGTTGGCAAAGCGGTTGAAAAAGTCGTCTTCCGGACCGAAAACGATGGAGGGGCGGATGATCACCGCATCCTTGACCGTTTCCAGCACGGCCTTCTCACCCAGCGCCTTGGTGCGGGCATACTCGGATTCGGACTCCGGATCTGCGCCGATGGCTGAGCCATGGGTCAGCTTCGCACCTGCGGCACGAGCGGCTTCCGCCACGGCACGGGCGCCAAAATGCTGAACTGCGTCAAAGGACTGGCGGCCGGATTCATAGAGGATCCCGACCAGATTGATCACGTGGTCTGCCCCTTCAACAGCCCGGTCAATCGAAGCGCGGTTGCGCAGGTTTGCCTGCACGGCCTGCACCTGACCCACATTGCCGAGCGGCTGCAGATGTATCGCTGTATGGGGGTTGCGGCATGCAACGCGCACCCGGTGGCCGCGCTTTGTGAGGGCCTGCACCAGATGGCGGCCGACAAAGCCGTTGCCGCCGAAAATGGTGATGAGCTTAGGTTTCTGGCTGATGGTGGCCATTTGCCTCTGTCTCCGATTTCTCAAAGGCTACATAATCGGTTTCGTGCCAAAGGCAAAGGGTGCCCAGTCATAGTTTTCGTCCCCAGGCCGAAATCGCTGCAAAACTTGGAAAAAAGCCCTGAAACGCCTATATCTTGGGGGACAGGCGCCGCATGATTCGCGGCGCGGATTTCCCATGCCCAAAAGGGGGTTCCCTCAGGGCTCCTGAGCGAAAGAATTTGATGAGCGACACGCCCGACACTCTCCCAGGCGAACCGGCCGAATACGGCGCTGAATCCATCAAGGTTTTGAAGGGTCTGGACGCCGTTCGAAAACGCCCCGGCATGTATATCGGTGATACGGATGATGGCTCCGGCCTGCACCACATGGTCTATGAGGTGGTCGACAACGCGATCGACGAGGCGCTGGCCGGTCATGCGACGCTGGTGACGGTAACGCTCAATCCCGATGGCTCCTGCACGGTGACCGACAATGGCCGCGGCATACCGACCGACATGCATGCCGAAGAGGGCGTTTCGGCGGCCGAGGTCATTATGACGCAGCTTCATGCTGGCGGTAAGTTCGACCAGAATTCCTACAAGGTGTCGGGCGGTCTGCATGGCGTGGGCGTTTCCGTGGTGAACGCGCTGTCCATCTGGCTCAAGCTCAAGATCCGCCGCAAGGGCAAGGTGCATGAAATGAGCTTCACGCACGGCGTGGCGGATGCGCCGCTTGCCGTGACGGGGGATGCCGGTGACGAGACGGGCACGGAAGTGAGCTTTCTGCCTTCGCCCGACACGTTCACCATGACGGAATTCAATTACGACACGCTGGAGCATCGCCTGCGCGAGCTTGCCTTCCTCAATTCGGGCGTGCGCATTCTTCTGACCGACAAGCGCCATGCCGACGAGAGGAAGCAGGAATTCCTATTCGACGGCGGTATTGTCGAGTTCGTCAAATATCTGGACCGCGCCAAGAAGCCGCTGATCGACGCACCGATTTCCATCGGTGGCGAGAAGGACGGCATCACGGTGGAAGTCGCCATGTGGTGGAACGATTCCTACCACGAGAATGTGCTGGCCTTCACGAATAACATTCCGCAGCGCGACGGCGGCACGCATATGGCTGGTTTCCGCGGAGCGTTGACAAGACAGGTGACGGGGTATGCCGAGAGCTCGGGCCTGACCAAGAAGGAAAAGGTTTCGCTCACCGGTGACGATTGCCGTGAAGGCCTGACAGCGGTTCTCTCGGTGAAGGTGCCGGACCCGAAATTCTCCTCCCAGACCAAGGACAAGCTGGTGTCCTCCGAAGTGCGCCCGGTGGTGGAGAGTCTCGTCAACGAGGCGCTCGGCACCTGGTTCGAGGAACATCCTGCAGAAGCCAAGGCGTTGATCGGCAAGGTGGTGGAAGCCGCAGCCGCGCGCGAGGCTGCCCGCAAGGCGCGCGAGCTGACGCGGCGCAAGGGTGTGCTCGACATCACGTCTCTTCCGGGCAAGCTTGCGGATTGCCAGGAGCGTGATCCCGCAAAATCCGAACTCTTCATCGTCGAGGGTGACTCCGCTGGCGGCTCGGCCAAATCCGGCCGTTCGCGCAAAAACCAGGCGATCCTGCCGCTGCGTGGCAAGATCCTGAATGTGGAGCGTGCGCGCTTCGACCGCATGCTCTCTTCCGACATGATCGGCACGCTGATCACGGCACTCGGCACGGGCATCGGCAAGGATGAATTCAACGCCGAGAAGCTGCGCTACCACAAGATCATCATCATGACCGACGCCGATGTCGACGGCGCCCACATTCGCACGTTGCTTCTCACCTTCTTCTTCCGGCAGATGCCGGAGCTGATCGAGCGCGGGCACCTCTATATTGCACAGCCACCGCTCTACAAGGTGACGCGTGGCAAATCGGTCCAGTACATCAAGGATGAGGCTGCGTTCGAGGAATTCCTGATCGATTCCGGCCTTGAAGAAGCGACGCTGGAGCTTTCCAACGGTGAAGTTCGCAGCGGACAGGATCTGAAACAGGTGATCGAAGATGCGCGCGGAGTACGCGCGCTCATCAATGGTCTTCACACCCGCTATAATCGTTCTGTGGTGGAGCAGGC
This sequence comes from Nitratireductor sp. B36, assembly GCF_020833685.1. Lineage (GTDB taxonomy): Bacteria > Pseudomonadota > Alphaproteobacteria > Rhizobiales > Rhizobiaceae > Nitratireductor. The sequence goes on along the minus strand of NZ_JACKZY010000003.1, from coordinate 124,380 downwards.
GGCGATTGCCGGTGCGCTCAGCGCGGCAGTGCTGGCTGACCCGGGCCGGGCAGCCGAAGCTGTCAAGCACGTCGCCGAGCGGCTCGACATGATTGCGGAGGATACGGAACGTGGCTGGGAAGGGCGTGTAAACCCTTCCAACGAGGGCGCGGGCGGTTATCTCTTCGAGCGTACGGTGCGCGGTGTGCGTGAGGTGGTGGTTCTCGATTCTGCGTTGGTGGCCTCGGCCGATGCGCGCGCAATCGACCGCTATGCAACGCGCCTGCAGGAAATCTATACCAAATCACCTGTGCTGCGCCGCAAGGACAAGTCGGAAGTGATTTCCGGGCCGATGGCGCTGCTCGATCAGGTCTTCGCCACGGGCCGTAAGGGCCTCACCATGCAGCGCTATAAAGGTCTTGGCGAGATGAATGCCGAGCAGCTTTGGGAGACGACGCTGGATCCCGATGCGCGCTCGCTGCTTCAGGTGAAGGTGACCGATGCGACGGACGCGGATTCGCTCTTCTCACGCTTGATGGGTGACGAAGTGGAGCCGCGTCGGGAGTTCATCCAGGACAACGCGCTGTCTGTGGCAAATCTCGATATTTGACGCTGTTCCGCAGTCGGTTTCATGCAAGCGGCGCCGGGCAACCGGCGCCGTTTTCGTTTGGCGCTCCCCCATCGCCGTGATCCATTCTTGACCAACCAGCAAAATACGTTTAGCTGGTTATGACGATGGGAGATTGGATCCTTGGCTGAGAACGCAGCGTGGCCAGTGCCGTTCTTTTTTGGCGGCAGGCTTTGCCTGGACTTCGTCAACACGGTGAATTGCCGGTCGAAGCCGGCAACGAAGGACTACATTCCCGATATGGCGGCACTGCTCGGCTGGTGCAGCCAGTTGACTGTGTTCGACGCGGAAACTCTGACCCGCCTGCAGACGATAGCGGAAAAGAACGCTCCTGTGGCGAAGGCCGCACATGCCAGAGCCACGCGATTTCGCGAAACGCTCTTTGCGATCTTCCAGAATACGATCATCGGGGAAGATCCGCCGAAGGACGCGCTCGGCGCGCTTGGTGAACTCGTGAGCGCGGGCCGGCAGCGTCAATGCTTGAAGAAGGATGCGGAGCGCTTTGTCTGGAGCTGGGACAAGAGCCGCCTCGATCTGGATGCCCCTCTTCTGGCTGTTGCTCTCAGTGCTGAAGCGATGCTCATCGACGGTGATCTGCAGCGACTGAAAGCCTGTCCCGGGCCGGAAGGCTGCGGTTGGCTATTTTACGATGAAACGAAAAATGCCTCCCGCCGCTGGTGCAGCATGGAGCATTGTGGGGGCGCGGCGAAAGCACGGCGCCATGCTGCCCGGTTGAGGGAAAAAAGATTATGAGATTCATATCTTTACGCAGCATCTCCATGACCGCATTGATCCTCTGTGGGGTGCTCTTTGCCGTTGGCTGGTTCACGCGAAACGACCCGTCGAACGAGCCCTATGTCAAGATTCTCGGGGGCGGCTTCATGTTCAATTACCGCCAGGGCGAGGTGTTCTATGGATTTACCGCTCAGGTGGTGCGACCGTTGGCCAGCGGCTCAATCATCGAGGCGACATTCGAAGACCCGGCAGGCGGTGCGCCGCTCGTCGTGTCGGAGCGTGTGAGCACGATGACCGACCGTTACGCACTCAGAACACCGCCGGTCCGCGGGGTCGAAGCGAAGAAACCGTACAAGGTATCGATCCGTGTCTACGACCGTGAGAAAACCAGCACAATCTGGGAGGTGGACACGACCTTTGCGAGCCAGATCAGCGACAAGGTCGTACCTGACCGACCGCTTACCGTTGGTCCGGGCTACCATCTCAACCCGAATTGAGATTTTTTCGGCCCAGTTTTTTCCATGAACCTTTCTCCAGACCGCGGCGACTGATGGATGCCGGGGCGCGATTGCCCCTTCCTCAAAACCCTACTGGAGATGACAATGCCCTACTCTTTCAAGACAAGCCGGATCGCAATGGCTGCAGCCTCGCTCGTGATGCTTTCAGCCACTGCCCTACCGACCGCCAGCGTCGCCGGCCAGTTCGCGCTCGCCCCGCAGATGGCGGGCCCCTCGATGAACTGCTCGGTGCCCAACCATGTGGTGTGCACCATCAGCAGCACGAAGGGTCTGAAGCTGGTGAAGATCACCGCCAACACGCCGCAGGGAAGCGTGAACCTCGTCAACAAGACGTATCGCAGCTGTCCGAAGTCGGTGAAGGTCTCGTGGGACTCAGCCTACCAGATGGCCGGCAAACAGATCGTCGAATGTAGCGGCGGCGGCTTCAAGCTGAAAGCGCGCTGAACCGCCGATCCTCACCCAGAACCCGCCAGAGCGCACGCGCTGCGCCAGAAGCCAGATCCGGCAAAAACGGAAATCTGACGCTGATCTGGCAGACGAGACGATGTCGCCGGGCCCGGGTGGCGGGGCAGCCCTTATCAGCGGCATCGAGGGTGGGTTTGTCTGCCGTGGCAGCAAGCCCACCCGTTTTTATGCCTGAGTGCTAGTCGCTCATCTTCAGCGCCTGAATGAAGGCTTCCTGCGGAATCTCCACCTTGCCGAACTGGCGCATGCGCTTCTTGCCCTCTTTCTGCTTCTCGAGCAGCTTGCGCTTGCGGGTGACGTCGCCGCCGTAACACTTCGCCGTCACGTCCTTGCGCATGGCCGAAATGGTCTCGCGGGCGATGACCTTGCCGCCTATGGCCGCCTGGATCGGGATCTTGAACATGTGGCGGGGGATGAGCTCTTTCAGCTTCTCGCACATGACGCGGCCGCGCTTTTCCGCCGCCTGCCGGTGCACCAGCATGGAGAGCGCATCCACCGGCTCCTCGTTGACGAGGATCGACATCTTGACGAGATCGCCTTCACGATAGCCGGTGAGCTGATAGTCGAAGCTGGCATAGCCCTTGGTGATGGACTTCAGCCGGTCGTAGAAATCGAACACCACCTCGTTGAGCGGCAGCTCATAGGTGACCATGGCGCGTTTGCCGACATAGGAAAGATCCGTCTGGATGCCGCGTCGCTCCTGGCAAAGCTTGAGGATCGGGCCGAGATAATCGTCGGGCGTGAGGATCGTGGCCTTGATCCAGGGCTCCTCGATGGAGGCTATCTTCACCACGTCCGGCATGTCGGCCGGATTGTGTAGCTCGACCTGATCGCCCGAGGTCAGGTTCATGCGGTAGACCACCGAGGGCGCGGTGGCGATGAGGTCGAGATTGAACTCGCGCTCCAGCCGCTCCTGGATGATCTCCAGATGCAGAAGGCCGAGGAAGCCGCAGCGGAAGCCGAAGCCGAGGGCCGCCGAGGTCTCCATCTCGAATGAAAACGAGGCATCGTTGAGACGCAATTTGCCCATGGCGGCGCGCAGATCCTCAAAGTCCGCTGCATCGACCGGAAAGAGGCCGCAGAAGACAACCGGCTGCGCCGGCTTGAAGCCCGGCAGCGGTTTATCCGTCTGGCGCTTGTCCTCGGTGATCGTGTCGCCGACACGGGTGTCGGCCACTTCCTTGATCGAGGCGGTGATGAAGCCGATCTCGCCGGGGCCGAGCTCATCGACCATCACCATCTTCGGGGTCATGACGCCAACCCGGTCTACCGGATATTTGGCGTCCGTGCCCATCATGCGAATGGTCTGGCCCTTCTTCAGTTTGCCATCAATCACCCGCACCAGCACGATCACACCGAGGTAAGCATCGTACCAGCTGTCGACCAGCAAGGCTTTGAGTGGAGCTTCGCGGTCACCGCCCTGCGGTGCGGGCAGGCGTGTCACGATGGCTTCCAGAACCTCGTCGATGCCGACGCCGGTCTTTGCGGAAATCGGGATCGCATCGGAAGCATCCAGCCCGATCACCTCCTCGATCTGCTCCTTGACGCGGTCAGTGTCGGCAGCCGGGAGGTCCACCTTGTTCAAAACGGTCACGATCTCATGATCGTTGTCGATGGCCTGGTAAACATTGGCAAGTGTCTGCGCCTCGACGCCCTGGCTGGCGTCGACCACCAGAAGCGAGCCCTCACAGGCCGAGAGCGAGCGCGAGACCTCATAGGCAAAGTCCACATGGCCGGGCGTGTCGATCAGGTTGAGCACATAGTGCTCGCCATTGCGCGCATCATACTCGAGGCGCACGGTCTGCGCCTTGATGGTGATGCCGCGCTCGCGCTCGATGTCCATCGAGTCGAGAATCTGATCCTTCATCTCGCGGTCTTCCAGGGATCCGGTCATCTGGATCAGCCGGTCGGCGAGCGTCGACTTGCCATGGTCGATATGCGCGACGATGGAAAAGTTGCGAATATGGGAAAGTGGCGTGTTCGTCATGCCGCTGGCCTTAGCAGGCAGTCCGTTCTTCGACAAGCAGATTGCTGCAGCAGAGCGACGGCGTGACGTGTCAGGAGCAGAAATTTGTGACATTGCGCATGGGAATGGGCGACCATATATCCCGCCCATGAACGATCCCGATCAAATCAAACTGGGTTTCCTGATCCATGACGTCGCGCGTTTGATGCGCAAGCGTTTCCAGGAAATTGACAATGAATTCGGCCTTTCGTCTGCTCAGTGGCGGTTGCTGTTTGGCCTTCTGAAGGCAGACGGCGTGCCGCAGGTCCGGTTGGCCGAGCTTTTGGAAGTAGAGCCAATCAGCGTTTCGCGTATGGTCGACCGTTTGGCGGAGAGCGGTTGGGTGGAGCGCCGTCTTGCCAGAACGGATCGGCGCGTCCGCATGATCTACGCTACACGCAAGGCTCGCGAGGCATGCTCCGGCATTCGGGCGATCACCGAGACTGTGCACGATGAGGCGCTTTCCGGTCTCGCCGATGATGAACGGCGCATCCTGATCGATGCCTTGGGCAAGATCGCGCACAATCTTTATGACGCTGCGGCAGAAGAACCGGCAGTGATCGTTCCCTGCGCCTCACCGGCACCTGGCAATGGGGCTTCCGCCTAGTCGGCCACCAGCTTTCGGTAGAGATGCCATGTGGCATGACCGAGGACTGGCATCACCACAGCAAGGCCGGCAAAGAGCGGAAGCGACCCGACAATAAGCGCACCCGCCACCAACACACCCCAAAGAGCAATGGGCAGGGGGTTGGCGCTGGCCGCTCGCACGGAGGTGACAATCGCTGCCACTGCCCCGCAATCGCGGTCAAGCAGCATGGGAAAAGCGATGACTGTGGTGATCAGAACAACGAGCGCGAAAATGAAGCCGATCGCATTGCCGAGTGTCAGGAGCATCAAGCCGGCGTCGGTCGTGAACAGCAATTCAAGGAATTGCGTGAAAGATGCAGGCGGTTCGGGGCCGAGCAGACGCACGTAAAGCCCCTGCGCCACCAGAAGCCAGGTCACGAAGACGGCAAAGAGCATTGCGCCCACAGCCATGATGGACGGGATCGCCGGTGACTTGCGCACTGCCAGAGCGTGCCACCAGGATGTATCGAGCCCGGCTTCGCGTCTCCGGCTGATTTCGTAAAGGCCGATGGCTGCAAATGGCCCGAGCAGCGCAAAGCCGGAAGCAAGCGGGAAAAGAAGCGGCAGCGCATTTGCACCCGAAGCTGAATAGATCAGCACCACGCCGACAAGCGGGTAGATAAGGCACAGGAACGCATAGTGCGAAGGTTTCTGCCAGAAATCATCCAGCCCACATCCAAGCGCGTCGATCACATCCGACGTGCTGATCTTGCGGACAGCCGGCAAAGACAAAGCCTTCTCGGTTCCGGCCATGACATGAAAATCCGTCATTTCAGACCTCCCGGATCTGCCGGGACGCAGGCCGCACCCCGACGGCAAAGTGTAGCCGGATTATAGGGCCTGAGCGGCATCGCGGCGAGACAGGCGCCGGTCACATCTTCTGGAGCAGGTGGTGAGCGGCGTCAGGACCGCATGGGGAAGAATGTTTTCTGGGCAAAGGGAGCCGTCGCTCCGTGAAGGATCACCGACAAAAGGATCGTGAAAACGGCAATATTGGTGATTTCCTGCGCCACATCGAAGCCGGACTGGTCCACCACAAGGATCAGATAAAGGACCGAGGCAAGGCCGCGCGGGCCGAACCAGCCAACGAATAGCCTGGCTCTCATGCTGGTTCGCGTACCCATCATGGCGATGAAAACGGGGGCAATACGGATAACGGTAAGGCTAAGGACCGCGTAAAGCAACGCGGACAAAGCGGGTGCTTCCAGAGCTTGCGGAAGCATCGCGACCCCGAAAAGGAGAAAGGTGAGATTGGTGAGGATCGATCCCTCGGTCATGGCAAAATTGCTCGCCTTCTCCACCGTTTCGGCAGGCAGCCGCCAGCCAAAGGCCAGCCCCGCTGCAAAGGCGGCAAGAAATCCGTTTCCGCTGGCCAGCTCCGCTCCGAGATAGGAGAGGCCTGCCAGCCCGACCATGATGGGTGTACGCCCGGCGGGGTTTGAGAGCGCATGCGCAAACGCAAATCTGGCCCCTGCGGCTCCAACGTAGCCGACGACGAGTCCGACCAGCGGTCCGAAAATCACCTGTTTTAAGAAGAACGTGGCGTGACCGGCCATGCCTTCGCCGGAGCCGGTATCGGCTGCAAGTGCCAGGGTGATCAAGAGGAGAGGCAGGCAGAGGCCGTCGTTCAGACCACTTTCGACATCCAATGCTTCACGCTCGACCTCGGGCAGACCGTCATTCCCAAAGACCGGCTGTGCCAGCGCCGCGTCGGTGGGGGTCAGAACAATGGCGAGTACCAGTGCCCCGAAAATGCCGAGCGCCGGAAAAATAACCATTCCCGCGGCAGTCCCGACGAGGATGGTGAGCGGAATTCCGATGAAGAGAAGGCGTGCGGAGAGGAGGGCCGTGGCGCGTTCTGCCATCACGCTTGAAATGCGGATGTTGGCGGCGTCTCGGAAAAGGATGATCGCAAGTGTTGCCGTTGCGAGAAACTCTACAACTGAATTGTCTAGCGGGGAGGCGAGCGTGGCATCGGCCATGTAGAAGCCGTATCCCAGCGCGGTAAAGAGCATCGGCCCTGAAAGAACAGAAGCCTCAAGCTTGCGCGAGATGAGCGAATAAGCGGTGAACGCAACAAAAAGCAGAGATAGCGCTACATGCATGTCCATCAATGCGTCCCTCTGTCTTCCGTAGCAGCGCCAGTGCTCTGCGGCTCACCCCATTTCAGTGTCTTGTAGTCGAAGCCGAAGGCGAGTGTAGGTTTGACGATCGCGAAATAGGGAGAAAGGTCAAAATCACGCGGCGTGAAAAGGCTATGATGACGGATGTGGAGAATCTCCTGCCGCGAATAGGAGGACTCGGCTGAAGCATGTCCCTTGGCTTTGGTAATTTCGGGCAGGATCGGATAGCCAACGTTTTGAAACGCCTGGGCAATGAGGGATGAACAGATCGCGCGCGTCGGATCGCCCGAACCGATGGCGATCATACGCCGGCGCCAGCGTACGGGAACGGGCGGTGTCGGCAGGAAATAGCGCATCAGATCGAATATGTTGCGCATATCGTAACGCAAGCCGAGCTTCTCGATCATGAACGCCACGATCGAATCCCGGTCATCGGGTGTGAGGCCGTTCGCCCGGCAGATGCGCGTGTTGTAGGTCTTGTACTTGGAAAGCGGCACGGCAATGCAGCCATCGCCCAGGATGACTTCCACGAGACGCGGGCGTTCCGAGCCGTCTTCGGGCTCGGGCAGAGCATCGCCGACATAAAGTGCCGCGTGGCTCCAGGTGGACTGGGTCAGATATTTGATCGCCGCCGAAATGCGCTGATTGCCTTCGATCAGCAGAATATCGCCGGGCTGCAGGGTGCGATGCAGGGTTTCGGGGTCGGACGGCGTGTAGGGTTGATACCCAGAGGATTCGCTTTGCAGCCGCCTTGCCAGAAAGCGGCCGAACCGGTCGAGCAGGGTGCTTGGTTGTTCGCTCATTGGCTCTCGTCCGCGATTCTTCAATCCATGGCAGGTGGAACTTAGAGGTTTTATCGCGTCGGGCAAACGGCCTGATGTGGCTCTAGGCAAACAGAGACTGGCTTGACTTAATTCAAACGTTTGATTAAATCGAGAACATGATGCATGACAATGGCAATACACAGAATGCCGAAACGCGGCTTTCATCGGCGGATCACACGCGGCTTTCGCTCATCCGGGCGGGGCTGAAGCTCTTCGGCGAGAAAGGGTTCGACGGCACGACAACGCGCGAGATCGCGCGCGCGGCCGGTGCGAACATTGGGTCGATCTCCTATCATTTCGGCGGCAAGGAAGGCCTGCGCGCGGCTTGTGCCGATTACATCGTAGAATTGATCGGCAGGGTTGCCGGCAGTGCCCTCGACCTCAAGCCGGATCACGGCGCAACCCTGACGCCATCCGAGGCTCGCGCTGTCTTGATGCAGGTTCTCGACACGATGACCGGCTTCATCGCAGCGCGGCCCGAAGCCGGGCTCATCGTCAAATTCGTGCTGCGGGAGCTCTCCCACCCCACGGTCGCACTCGACCGCATCTATGAAGGTATCTTCGCCCCGGTTCACAAGCGCCTCTGCGCGGTCTGGGAGGCGGCGACCGGGGAACCGGCGGAGAGCGACGAGACGCGGCTGACCGTGTTCACGCTGATCGGCCAGCTCGTTTATTTCCGCATCGCCAGCGAAGCGGTGCAGCGGCGCATGGGCTGGAGCGAAATCGGTGCACGCGAAGCAGCAGCCATCACGGCCATAGCCGGGGGCAACCTCGACGCCATACTCGCCGCGCGGACGCGTGGAAAGGAAACATCATGAGCATGCTCTGCGCCATACCGGTTCTCGCCGGGCTGATTTCCGGTTGCGGGTCGGCTGAGCCACTCGCAGTCGGCTATGTCGAAGGCGACTATGTGCTGCTCGCGCCCACGGAAGTGGGGCAACTGAGTGCCGTTCCGGTGCGGCGCGGTGCGATCGTGGAGGCTGGCGCAACGATTGCTGTGATGGATGACACGGACGCGCGCATCGCCGTGCGGCAGGCCGAAGCGGGACTGGCGGAAGCGGAAGCCCAGCTTGCCGACCTCAAGGAGCCGAAGCGGCCAGAAGAGATCGCCGTGCTGGAGGCCGCGTTGGCTTCCGCGAAGGCGGAGGCGGCGGAAGCGGGCCGCGTGCTCTCGCGGACGGAAGGCCTCTCTCGCCGGGGCATCGCCACGCAAGCCGAGCTCGACAAGGCGCGCACGGCAAAGGAGCTTGCGGACACGCGGGTCGGCCAGGCCGAGGCCAATCTGGCGGTTGCGAGGCTGCCGGCACGGGCCGAGGCGATTCGGGCCGCAGCCAGGCGCCGCGACCAGATGGAAGCCGCGCTGGAACAGGCGCGCTGGCGCCTTTCCGAACGCGCTATCACGGCCCCATCCGCCGGTCGCATCGACGATGTGATCCGTAATGCGGGCGATGTGGCGGGACCCTCGGCACCGGTCGTCTCGCTGCTCCCGGACGGAGGGGTGAAGCTCAAGGTCTATGTACCGGAGGCGGCGTTTTCCAGCCTCGCACCCGATGCGCTTCTGGCCGTGAACTGCGATGGCTGCGAGGCGGGTTTGACAGCGCGGATCACCTATATTTCTCCCGATCCGGAGTTTACGCCGCCGGTGATCTATTCGCTCGAGACGCGCCAGAAGCTTGTCTATCTGGTGGAGGCGCGGCCGGAGGGCGACGCGCGCAGCCTGCAGCCGGGGCAGATCGTGGATGTGCGCCTGAAAGCCGACGCGCCATGAACACCATCGATGTCCACGGTCTGGTAAAGCGCTTCGGCGACAAGACGGTCGTCAACAATGTGACGATGCAGGTGGCCAGGGGGGAGATCGTCGGCTTTCTCGGCCCGAACGGTTCCGGCAAGACGACAACGATCCGCATCATGTGCGGGCTTTTGACGCCGGATGAGGGCGATGGCACGGTTCTGGGCTTCAACCTGCGAACCGAGGGGCTGAAGATCAAGCGCGAAGTCGGCTACATGACGCAGCGCTTCTCCTTCTATGAAGACCTGACCATTGCAGAGAACCTGGCTTTCGTCGCAAGGCTCTACGATCTGAAGCCGGTGGGCGCGCATGTGGACCGCACACTTGAGGATCTTGGCCTCACTTCGCGCCGCAACCAGTTGGCCGGAACGCTTTCGGGCGGCTGGAAGCAGCGGCTGGCGCTGGCGGCCTGCATCATGCATCAGCCCAGGCTTCTCCTGCTGGATGAGCCGACGGCGGGTGTCGATCCCAAGGCGCGGCGCGATTTCTGGGACGAGATCCACCGCCTTGCCGCGGACGGACTGACGGTTCTGGTTTCCACCCACTACATGGATGAGGCCGAGCGCTGCCACCGCATCTCCTACATTTCCTACGGCACCATGCTGGCCACGGGATCCGTGGCCGATGTGGTGCGCGACGCCGGGCTCGTCACCTATCTCGTTGACGGGCCAAAGCTGGAGAAGCTGGCAGCCGAATTGCGGGAGCGGCCCGGCGTGGAGCAGGTGGCACCCTTCGGCGCAAGCCTTCATGTGGTGGGATCGGATGAAGAAGCGCTCAAGGCGGCGCTGCAGGATCTCGACGGGCGGGAGGGCGTGAGCGTATCACGCGGCGAAACGAGCCTCGAGGATGTCTTCATCCAGTTCATGGCCAATTCCACGGACAACATGCAATGAACGGCTTCTTTTCATTTAGTCGGCTCATCGCCCTGCTGATCAAGGAGTTCATCCAGATGCGGCGCGACCGCATCACCTTCGGCATGATGCTCGGCGTTCCGCTCATGCAACTCGTGCTGTTCGGCTACGCGATCAACAGCGACCCGAAGGCTCTGCCGGCGGCGCTCGTTTCGCTGAGCCAGGATCACTACAGCCGGGCGATGGTCTCGGCGCTCGAAAACACCGATTATTACCGCTTCGATCATGTGGTGGAGAGCGCGGCGGAGGCCGAGCAACTCATGGCGAGCGGCGCGGTGGTTTTCGTCGTCACCATACCTTCGGATTTCGCGCGCCGTGTCGACCGGGGGCAGCGGCCGCAGATCCTGATCGAGGCGGATGCGACCGATCCGTCGGTGGCGTCCGGGGCGATTTCCACGCTCGGAACGGTGGCCTCGGAAGCGCTTTTGCGCGAGCGCGGCGTGCCGGCTTCGGAGGCAACTCCGGTCGACCGGCTGGAGGTGATCGTCCACCGCCGCTACAACCCCGAAGGCATCTCGCAATACAACATCGTGCCGGGGCTGTTGGGTGTTATCCTGCAGATGACCATGGTGATGATGACATCCATCGCGCTCACCCGTGAACGCGAGCGTGGGACGATGGAAAACCTGCTCGCCATGCCGGCCAGCCCGCTGGAGATCATGCTTGGAAAAGTGCTGCCCTATCTGGTGGTGGGTGCGGTTCAGGTGGCGGTGATCCTGGGGGCCGCGAAGCTGTTGTTCGGCGTTCCCTTTATCGGTAGTCTGTGGCTTCTCCTGACTGCGGTGCTGATCTTCGTTCTGGCGCTCGTTCTGCTCGGCTACACGATCTCCACCGTCGCGCGCACGCAGATGCAGGCCATGCAGCTCACCTTCTTCTTTTTCCTGCCGTCGATCCTGCTCTCCGGCTTTATGTTCCCGTTTCGCGGCATGCCCGACTGGGCGCAATGGCTGGGCGAGACCTTCCCGCTCACCCATTTCCTGCGCGTCATCCGCGCCATCATGCTGAAGGGGGCGGACCTGCCGGCAGTGGCCTTCGAGACGGGTATTCTCGTTCTCTTTATCCTGATTTATGCCGGGTTTGCGCTGCTGCGGTTTCGCCGGACGCTGGATTGAGAAGCGTGTGGTTTTTAGAATGGTTCTAATCCATTGACGAAGAGCGTGCTGGCTTCTATCTTAGAATTATTCTAAACAATGGATTGCCCCATACATGTTCTCACGCTTCTTCGGATCATCCCGCCGCGCATTCTCCTCGCTCAACGAGCAGGAGATTCTCGCACTCGCGATTTCATCGGAGGAGGATGACGCGCGCATCTATCGCGCCTATGCCGATGGCCTACGCGACGAATACCCGCATTCGGCGGCCGTGTTCGACGACATGGCGGAGGAAGAGGACGGACACCGTGCGGCGCTGATCGAGGCGCACAGGGAGCGCTTCGGCGAGCGCATTCCCCTGATCCGCCGCGAGCATGTGCGCGGCTATTACGACCGCAAGCCCGACTGGCTGGTGCGCCCGCTGGGGCTCGACAAGGTGCGTGCGCAGGCCGAGCAGATGGAGGAGCAGGCGCATCGCTTCTACGTGGAAGCGGCCAAGCGGACGGAGGACGCCGGCATCCGCAAACTGCTTGGCGATCTGGCCATCGCCGAAAAGACACATGAATCTCTGGCACACCGGCTTTCAGAAAAACATCTGGGCGAGGGCGCGCGCGCCGAGGAAGAGCAGACCGAGCGCAAGCAATTCATTCTCACCTATGTGCAGCCTGGCCTCGCCGGCCTTATGGACGGCTCGGTCTCGACGCTTGCGCCCATCTTCGCTGCCGCATTTGCTACGGGCGACACTTGGCAGACCTTCCTTGTCGGCCTCGCCGCGTCCATCGGCGCCGGCATCTCCATGGGTTTCACGGAAGTGGCCTCCGACGATGGTGTGATCTCGGGGCGCGGCTCGCCGATCAAGCGCGGCCTTGCCACGGGCATCATGACGACTGTCGGCGGCCTCGGCCACGCGCTCCCCTATCTGATCCCACATTTCTGGACGGCGACCATCATCGCTTTCATCATCGTATTCATCGAGCTGTGGGCGATCGCCTGGATCCAGAACCGCTACATGGAGACCCCGTGGAGCCGCGCCACCTTCCAGGTGGTGCTTGGCGGCGCTCTTGTGTTTGCCACGGGCATGCTGATCGGCAATGCCTGACGCTGTTCAACCATCATGCAGTGCGCGGCTGTCCTCCGGGGCTTCCGCGCGCTCGGTCAAGCCATAATCGCGCAGGACATGGGCGATGCGCAGACGATAGAAGGCAAATATTCCGCCGCGACCCGCGTGCTGGGCCTGCCTGTGTTCCTCCGTGTTGCGCCAGGCCCTGACCGCTTCCTCGTCGCGCCAGAACGACAGTGAGAGAATCCGGCTTTCGTCGTTGAGGCTCTGGAAGCGTTCGATGGAAATGAATCCGTCGATCCCGTCGAGCCGCGGGCGCAGGTCGGCGGCGATGCCGAGATAGGCATCGCGCCTGCCCTCTGCAGGTTGAACTTCAAAGATGACAGCGATCATGGCCGCACCCGTTCGGCATGAGGCGCAGAAGCGCGTTTCAGGAACATGCGATCCTCCTTGAGAATAAAGCGCTCACGCTTTGCAAACGCGTAATTTGCGCGACCCTCGGGGCTCGCCGCAAGCCGTGTCCGATAAGCCTCGTAGGCTGCGAGACTGTCGACATCATAGACGCCATAGGCGGTCGTCGCCGACCCCTCATATGGCGCGAAATAGCCGATGAGGTCGACACCGGCGCGTGGGATCGCCTGCCCCCAGTTGCGGGAATACTCTTCAAAGGCATCCCGTTTGAACGGGTCGATCTCGTAGCGGATGAAGCATGTGATGGTCACGGGTATGATCCCTTTCTGCTGGCATGCTTCGATGAGCATGGAAGCGTTTTCCTGTTTTCTGTGTCAGACGTCCCAGAGGGGCTTTGCGCATTCGCGTTCCACGTCACGGCGGGTGAGGCCGACATCGCGGAGTTGCTCGTCGGTGAGATCGGCGAGGTCGCGCCGCTGGCGGTATCGCTCCGAAGCAAGCGCGAGCCGGTAGAACCACGACAGGATCCACGTTCGGCGGTTTCTGGCCTGTTCCACGGGGGGAATGATCGATCTCTCATATGCCCGCATCGCTTCTCTCCCTGTTCGATGGTCCGAGAATAGCGCTTGTCGAACATGCATACTTTGGCTAGCATCGAACTATGAAAGCAGGAACGGACCTCGCCCAGATCGCAAGCCTCGTCGGCGACCCGGCGCGCGCCAATATGCTGGCGGCCTTGATGGGAGGCACGGCGCTCACGGCCAGTGAACTGGCGATGGAAGCGGGCGTCACTTTGCCCACAGCCAGTGCGCATCTTGCCAGGCTGTCAGATGGCGGGTTGCTGCGCATGACGCGGCAGGGCCGCCACCGCTATTACGCACTGGCGGATCATCAGGTGGCCGCCATGCTAGAATCCATCATGGGCGTGGCGGCGGCGCTGGGGCCGCAAAAGGTGTTGCCCGGCCCGCGCGATACGGCCATGCGCGAAGCCAGAATCTGCTACGACCATCTGGCGGGCGAGGCAGGCGTCGCCATGTTCGATGCCTTTGCCGAACGCGGTTTCATCGCCATCGATGGAGACGACGTGAACCTCACGGACAAAGGTGCCGGATTCTTCAGCGATTTCGGTCTCGACATTGAGGCGATGCGCGGGAAGCGCCGTCCGGTATGCCGCTCCTGCCTTGACTGGAGCGTGCGGCGCTCGCATCTGGCGGGCAGCCTGGGCGCTGGCGTGCTCGACCGGTTCATCGCGCTGAAATGGGCACGACGGGAAAAGAACAGCCGCGTCATCCGCTTTACGCCGCCCGGGCGCGCCGCCTTCGAGAGGATGCTGCGGGCAGACGAAGGCCGGACCGGCGCGTGAGCCAGTCTGAAGCGGCGGCGTGGCCATTTCTTTCCGCGCTGCTTTGCGCCATGCTCGCGCTTCACCGATGATTCCAACAAAGCTCTGCCGGGGACAATGATGAACACCGAACTGCTGCGCAGGCTCTGCGAAACGCCGGGTGCGCCGGGCCACGAAACGCGCGTCCGCGCCCTCATCGAAAAAGAGATCGATGGACTGTTCGACGAAGTGCGGACCGACCCGATGGGGTCGCTCCTGTGCGTGCGCAAGCCGCGGAGGAAGGTCAAGGGCGACCCGCTCAAAATCATGCTTCTGTGCCACATGGATGAGATTGCCTTTCTCGTCACCCATGTGACAGAGAAGGGTTTCCTCCATCTCGATCCGGTGGGCGGCTTCGACCCGCGGAACCTGTTCTCCCGCCGCGTGCTCGTCTGCACCGAGAGCGGCGATTACAAGGGGGTGATGAACCCCGCCGGCAAGCCCATTCACATTCAAAGCGCGGAAGAGCGCAAGAAGGTGCCCGAGCCCGGGGAATTCATCGTCGATATGGGGCTTGGAGAGAAAGCGCGCGATCTGGTGCAGGTTGGCGACTTCGTGGTCATGGACGAACCGTTCCTGGAAATGGGAGAAAAATTCGTCTCCAAGGCGCTCGACAATCGCGTCGCCTGCTGGCTCGGCATCGAGGCGATCCGCGCGCTGGAAGAAGCGGGCGAAAAGCATGCGTGCGAGATCCATGTTGCGTTCACCGCTCAGGAAGAGGTGGGGCTGCGCGGCGCGCGCACGGCCGCCTATGCGGTCAAGCCCGACATCGGTCTTGGCATCGACACCACGCTCTCCTGCGACACGCCGGGCATCGGTGAGCACGAGGCGGTGACGAAGCAGGGAGAAGGCTTCGGTCTTCATGTGAAGGACTCTTCCTTCATCGCCGATCAGGCGCTGGTGCGCGAGGTCGAGCAGCTCGCCAAAAAGAAGGCGATCCCCTACCAGCGCACCATCCTGGCGCGTGGCGGGCAGGATGGCGCGGCAGCCCAGCAGGCGGCCGCCGGCGCGCGCGCCGTGGGCATCGTGGTGGGCACCCGCTACATCCACACCGTGACCGAAATGATCGACCGCAACGACCTTCAGGCCGCGCTCGACATCATCGTCGCCTATCTCGGCGAAAACTAATGCATGTCGCTTTCAAATGAATTCATTTGAAAGACAACGAACATGCATCATTTGAAAGTGTTACAGCGTCCTTTGCACGTCTTATAAAACGCGCGGCGCTGTAAAGCTGAAGCACCGCCGCGCTGCATAAAACTGTGGCGCGGCAGCCACACTGCGCGCTCTTCCGCAACAAGACCCGATTTGCGCCATCAAAGCGGCGCAAATTCTGGCGAAATCCGACCGGCATTCACGGAGCGTTCACTTCGTGCGTGTACTTTTTGCCCGATACTTCACACAGGCGGTTTTGGAGGAGCCGCCACCGGTTGGACATGACCCATGGCTCTGATTATTCGCCTCGTTGCCGTTCTTCGCGATTTCTTCGCCCCGCGCTATCGCCCCGAGCGTCACTATATGCGTGGCCCCGGTCCTGCCTGCCAGAAACGTGGCGGCGGTACTCCCACGGCTGCCTGAGGGCAGCGATCACTCACAATATCTGACGATTACCGGCTTTCCGGCTGACGCGCCCAGTTCGTAGCATTCATCTGCTGCGCACAATTGCCAGCCGGAGCCTGTTGCGCCCGAAGCCGCAAGGGCAAGTTCGCTCTGCGGTGGAAGGGAAGGGCGATAGCGCCACCAGCCATCTTCAAAGTGCGCGTCAGGCGGCGGCTCCATGCCCGCGCCCGATCCCTGAACCCTCGCCTCGACAAGTTCGAGCCCGGCGGGACCTGCCCGCCAGTCTTCCTCCCAGCGGATTTTCTCGACCGAATGCGTCCATGACAGGGTGAAAAGCGCTGCCCCGAGGGTCAGCGCTTTTCCGCCTGCCAGAACGCATATGCTCATGCGTCGGCCTTTGTTTCTTCCGAGGCGTGCGCTGTGCGCGTGCGATACCAGTGTTGGCCGAGGAACAGGGCGGCAAGCGCGAAGCCGAGTTCATCGGTAATGGGAAGCGCCGCAATCAGCGTAAAGGCTGCTGAGGCTGCAAGAATGCGCTCCCAGATTGCCAGTTTCGCGCGCAGGAACCCGATCACCGCCGCGCCCCAGAGCGCAATGGCCAGCAGCGCCTTGAAGACGATATAGACGACTGCCGGATAATAGCCCCAGGCCTCCGCCAGCGGCCCGCCATCCTGCAGCATCAGCGCCGGCGTGTAGACCGCCATGAAGGGAATGACGAAACCGGCGGCAGCCACCTTGATCGCTTCCATGGAAATCTTGAGGCCGTTCTCCTTGGCGATGGGACCGGCTGCGAAGCAGGCGAGTGCCACGGGTGGCGTCAGGTCTGCCAGAATGCCGAAATAAAAGACGAACATGTGGCTGACGATCAGCGGGACGCCAAGCGCCAGAAGCGCCGGGCCGGCGATCGAGGATGTGATGATGTAGTTCGGAATGGTTGGGATGCCCATGCCGAGCACGATGCAGGTGATCATGGTCAGCACGAGCGAAAGGAACAGGCTCGTCTCGCCAACAGACACAATGAACTGACCAAACGTGTTGGCAACGCCTGTCAACGTCATCGTGCCGATAATGATGCCGACCACGGCGCAGGCCACGCCGACGGGAAGCGCGGTCTTGGCACCCTCGGCAAGTGAATCCCGGCAGACCACCAGCGTCCTGCGGCCGCCATCGACGAAGAGGTTGGCGATGATGAGTGCAAGAGCGGCAATAAGGATGGCCGTGATCCCATAGCGAAAGAAGCTCGCGGCAACGAGACCGAGACCAACCCAGAAGATCACCCGCAGCACCTGTCCGGGAAGGCCGAGTGCGACCGAGCCGCCGAGGATAAGAAGCACTGTCAGCGAAAGGCCGATCGTGCCGGCGAAGAGCGGCGTGTATCCCGTGAACAGCAGATAGACCAGAACCGCGAGCGGCAGGATGAGATACCAGCCCTTGCGCAGCGCGCTGCGTGCGGAGGGAAGCTCCGAGCGGGGCAGGCCATGCAGACCGTATTTGCCGGCTTCCAGATGCACCATCCAGAAGGCCGAGGCGAAGTAGAGCACGGCGGGGATAATCGCGGCCTTGACCACTTCGTAATACTCCACGCCCAGCGTCTCGGCCATGATGAACGCCACCGCGCCCATCACGGGCGGCATGATCTGCCCGCCCATCGAGGCGGTGGATTCCACGCCGCCGGCGAAGGCCGCGCGATAGCCGAAGCGTTTCATCAGCGGAATGGTGAACTGGCCGGTGGTCACCACATTGGCGACGCCGGAACCCGAGATCGTGCCCATCAGGCCCGACGAAATGACCGACACCTTGGCCGCACCGCCGCGCGCATGGCCAACAAGGCCGAGCGACACATCGGTGAAGAGCTTGATCATGCCGGCGCGTTCGAGGAAGGAGCCGAACAGGATGAACAGGAAGATGTAGGTGGCCGAAACGTAAATCGGGATGCCGTAAATGCCTTCCGTGCCATAGGCCATGTGGTCGATGACCTGGCTGAAATCATAGCCGCGATGGTTGAGAGGCGCGGGCAGATATTGGCCGAACAGGCAATAGGCGAGAAACGCGCCGGAGATGATCGGCAGGGCTGGGCCCATCAGCACATAGGCGGCGGCAAAGACGGTGACGAGCGCGACGACGCCGAACACGATATCGAGCGGCAATGGGTCGCCGGCGCGCAGGAGCAGTGGCTTGTATTCAATGTATTGATAGAGCGCGACGGCCACGCCGGCGAGCGCGAGCGCCCAGGCCAGCGCCTTGATGGCCGGAGCGCTGTCGCGCGCCTGGGCCACCAGCGGAAAGACGAGCAGGGTCAGAAAGCCCACATGGAAAGCGCGCACCACCTGGCTCGGCAGGCTTATCACATGCGCGGCGGTGGCAATCTGGTACAGCGAGAAAACCACCGCGATCCAGAACAATAGCCGGCCGATGCCGTCGGTTCCGAACTCTCCGTGTGTATGGTCATGCATCTCAGCTTCAGCCGGAATCGCCGGCTGACCGGATTGGGTATTGCTCATCGGGCGCTCCGCTTCCCATGCTACGCGTCGGGGCCTTGCCGATTGTCCACTCCCGCGCATTGCAGGCGAGAGGGCTCGACATCTCGGGCCTTCCTGTCACGCCCCCACAAAGGAGAGTGACAGGAAGGCCCCGTCGATGGACGGGGCCTCAGCGTATTGGATTAGAGCAGGCCTTT
Source organism: Nitratireductor sp. B36 (assembly GCF_020833685.1). GTDB lineage: Bacteria > Pseudomonadota > Alphaproteobacteria > Rhizobiales > Rhizobiaceae > Nitratireductor. Next base: position 105,596 of record NZ_JACKZY010000003.1, on the reverse strand, counting down.
TTCTTTGTAATAGCGCTCGGCGCCGGGGTGCAGCGGCAGCGGCAGGCCCTTGGGGCCATTCTCTGCAGAAATGGCCTTGGCAGCAGCGTGTGCGGCCACCATGTCGTCGAGGTTCTCGAAGAGCTGCTTGGTCATCTCGTAGGCAACCTCGTCGGAGACATCCGAATGGGTGACGAGAATGTTGGTGATGGCCAGCGTCGGCACATCCTCGCTCTGCCCCTCATAGGTTCCGGCGGGAATGGTTGCGGCGATGAACGGCGCACCGAGCGTTTCCGCCACGCTGTTGGGCACCGACACGATGGTCACCGGAAGCGAAAGCGCGAGGTCCTTGATGGAGGCAACGCCAAGACCGGCCGACTGGAGGGTCGCATCGAGCTGGCGGTTCTTGATCAGCTCGACGGATTCGCCGAATGGCAGATACTCGGTCTTGCCGAGATCGTCATAGCTCATGTCCATGGCGCCGAAGATGCGCTGGGCGTTGAGCTCGGTGCCGGATTTCGGCGCGCCGACGGAAAGACCCTTGCCCTTCAGGTCGGCAAATTCCTTGATGCCGGATTCCTGCGAAGCGACGATCTGGATGTAGTTGGGATAGATCGCGGCAATGGCGCGTAGCTTGTCGAGCTTCTGGTCGAAGCCGGCTTCGGCATCACCTTCCCAGGCCGACTTGACGGAATCACCAAGTGCGAATGCGATCTCGCCACGGCCCTGTTGCAGCAGGTTGAGGTTCTCGACCGATGCCTTGGTCGACTGCACCTGCGTGCGCACACCGTCGATGTTTTCGCCATAGATCTTGGAAAGCTGTGAGCCGAGCGGGTAATAGACGCCCGAAGTGCCGCCGGTCAGCACGTTGATGAAGTCCTGCGCCATGGCGCTGGCAGGCGCGAGGCCGAGCGACAACGCCACGACACCGGCTGCGAGATACTTCTTGCTTGCATGTAACATTACGTCTCCTCCGCAATATAGCTGCTCCGCAGGCAACACCGCCTGCGCTGACTCTGACTGTAGACAACCGCGCCCTTTTGCCAACCGGAAAGCGACAGGCAAGGGGATGATTGACCTCGCAAAGCCGATAATCGGACAGGATTTTGCGTGCAACCCCCTGGATGCCGGCAATCAACCGGCGTCCCTTAGACCAAAGTATAGGGCGCGGTGTGGTTACGCGTGGAGAGCAACCGAGTTTCAGGCGATCCCGGTCGAACCAAACCCGCCGGCGCCGCGCAGGGTCTCGCCGGCATGGCTGCGCTCTTCCAGCCGGACCTGAACCACCGGAGCAATGACAAGCTGTGCGATCCTGAGGCCGCGCGTGATGGCGAAGTCGTCTTCGCCATGGTTGATGAGCAGAACCTGAACCTCGCCGCGATAGTCGGCGTCGATCGTGCCGGGTGCGTTGAGGCAGGTGATGCCATGCTTGAGCGCAAGGCCGGAGCGCGGACGAACCTGCCCTTCAAACCCTTCGGGCAGCTCGAGGATGAAGCCGGTCGGAACCAGCACCCGCTTGCCCGGCAGAAGCACGATACGGCGGTCTTCCGACACGGCCGCGCGCAGGTCCATACCGGCAGCGGCGGCACTCTCATAGGCGGGCAGCGGCAATCCCTCGCCATGGGGCAAACGGACAATGCCGACATTGGGGCCGATGACGGGCATGGAGGAAAAGGTGTTCGACATGGCTTGATCCTGTGCGCTGCAATCCGGGGGCGATGATCACGACCCTTTCCGTCTGGCGCGTTTTGCCGATGAATTCAACCGTGGCGTGACGGCCAGACGGGTCTCTGCACCATTATGTGAGCAAGGAAGCGGCCACTTTCTGTTCGACACGCGCCCTGCCGCTTGTTACAAGCGCCCGGCCTCAGGAAAACCATATCAAGATGACCGATAAAATCGCCGATGCGGTGGCCCGCCGCCGCACCTTTGCAATCATTTCGCACCCGGATGCGGGTAAGACCACGCTGACCGAGAAACTGCTTCTTTTCGGTGGCGCCATTCAGCTTGCCGGTGAGGTCAAGGCGAAGAAGAACCGCGTCCAGACGCGTTCGGACTGGATGAACATCGAGCGCGAGCGCGGCATCTCCGTCGTCACATCGGTGATGACGTTCGAATATGGCGACCACGTTTTCAACCTGCTCGACACGCCGGGCCACGAAGACTTCGCCGACGACACCTATCGCACGCTGACAGCGGTCGACAGCGCGATCATGGTGATCGACGCGGCCAAGGGCATCGAGCCGCGCACGCTGAAGCTGTTCGAGGTGTGCCGCCTGCGCGACATCCCGATCGTCACCTTCGTCAACAAGCTCGACAGGGAAAGCCGTGACCCGTTCGAGATCCTGGACGAGATCGAGCAGAAGCTGGCGCTGGACACCGCACCCATCACCTGGCCCATCGGCCGGGGCAAGAGCTTCGTCGGTACCTACAATCTCGCCAACAACACGATGCGCCGCTCGGATGACGACGTGGAGCCCATCGCCGTCAACGGGCCGGAATCCGATGCGGTTGCCGGGCTCTTGCCCGAGCACGAGCGCGAGATGCTGGTCGAGGAAATGCTGCTCGGCAAGGAGGCCTGCCGCCCGTTCGACATGCAGGCTTTCCGCGAGGGGCATCTGACGCCGGTCTATTTCGGCTCGGCGCTGCGCAATTTCGGCGTGCGCGACCTGATCGAAGCGCTGGGCACTTTCGGTCCCGCGCCGCGCGCTCAGGATGCGGATTCGCGCAGGGTGGAAGCGACGGAGGAAAAGATGACCTCCTTCGTTTTCAAGATCCAGGCGAATATGGACCCCAATCACCGCGACCGCATTGCTTTCGTGCGCGTGTGCTCCGGCAAGTTGCAGCGCGGGATGAAGGCAAAGCTGGTGCGCACCGGAAAGCCGATCAGCCTGTCGGCACCGCAGTTCTTCTTCGCCAAGAGCCGCATCACCGCCGACGAGGCCTTCGCCGGCGATGTGGTGGGCATTCCGAACCACGGCACACTGCGCATCGGCGACACGCTGACCGAGGGCGAGGAACTGCTGTTCCGGGGCGTGCCCAATTTTGCGCCTGAAATCCTGCGCCGCGTGCGTCTGGGCGATGCCATGAAGGCCAAGAAGCTGAAGGAAGCCTTGCAGCAAATGGCCGAGGAAGGCGTGGTTCAGCTCTTCACGCCGGAAGACGGATCGCCCGCCATAGTCGGAGTGGTGGGAGCACTGCAGCTTGATGTGCTCAAGGAGCGGCTGAAGGTTGAATATTCACTTCCGGTGGATTTCGAGATGGCGCGTTTCAGTGTGTGCCGCTGGATTTCGTCCGACGAACCCGGTGAAGTGGACCGCTTCATCGCCAGCCATCGCGGCGACATCGCACGTGATCTCGACGATGATCCGGTTTTCCTGGCACCGCACGAGTTTGGCCTGAACTACGAGGCCGACCGCTGGAAGGCCGTGCGTTTCGCCACGGTGAAGGACTACCAGACGCGCAAGGCTGCCTGAGCGAACGGATTCGCCGATCACTTGCCGGCCGGGATGGATTTTTCTCCATGCGTAGGTTTTACGGAATTTAATTCCAAGCGAATGGCTCAAATAGCGCCTAGATGAGGTTCATCTAGGCGTGCGCGGGTTGCTATCCTGCAGCGTCAGGAACACCAATCGCGTTTCATCTCACCCAGGAGGAGAGAACGATGAGCCTTCGCATCAACGACACTGCGCCGGATTTCAGCGCCGAGACAACTCACGGGACCATCAATTTTCACGACTGGATTGGCGACGGGTGGGCCGTGCTCTTCAGTCATCCGAAGGATTTCACGCCGGTCTGCACGACCGAGCTCGGAACGATGGCTGGGCTCGAGGACGAGTTCAAGAAGCGCAACACGAAGATTATCGGCATTTCGGTGGATCCCGTCGAGGACCACGTCCGCTGGAAGGACGACATCAAGAAGGCCACGGGTCATGCCGTCGATTATCCGATGATCGGCGACAAGGATCTGAAAGTCGCCAAGCTTTACGACATGCTGCCGTCTGATGCAGGCGAAAGCTCCGATGGTCGCACCGCAGCCGACAACGCCACGGTGCGCTCGGTTTATGTCGTGGGTCCGGACAAGAAGATTAAGCTTGTGCTGACCTACCCCATGACGACGGGCCGGAATTTTGCGGAAATCCTCCGCGCAATTGATTCCATTCAGCTCACAGCCAAGCATCAGGTGGCGACGCCCGCCAATTGGCAGCAGGGCGAGGATGTTATCATCACACCCGCCGTTTCCAACGAGGATGCGGTCAAGCGCTTCGGGTCGTTCGAGACGATCCTGCCCTATCTGCGCAAGACCAAGCAGCCTGCGGGCTGATCCATTCGCAGGACAGGTATCAGGAATATCGGCCCCGGAAGCCCGCTGCTTCCGGGGCTCTTCATATGCGCGCCAGGCCCGGCCTTGTCTTCAAATCGACACGCTGTCACGGTCTCATGATTCTGTATGAAACCGTTTCAGGAGCCCGCCATGCGCCACCCCGCTCTGTCACTGATCGCCCTCCTCGCAATCGGTTCCCCGACCCATGCGGCAACGCTTGAAATCGATCTGCCCGATGCGGAAAGCGTGGAGACCGTCGCGGTAACCTATGCGTGCCCGGACGGCGATATCGACGCGACTTATTATAATGCTGAAGACAATTCGCTTGCGGTGGTCACGATCGACGGCAGCCCGGTGGTGATGAGCAGCGTTCTTGCCGCCTCGGGTGTCAAATATGCCGGCGGTCCCTATGTCTGGTGGACCAAAGGTGACGATGCCGATCTCTACGATCTGATGAAGGGTGAGGACGCGGAGCCGGTGTCCTGCACCGCAAAGAACTGACCTGACCGGCGTTAAAAAGTAAACCATTAGGTTGACTAACTGCTTTGCGGCTGATAGCTAAACCATATGGTTGAATATCAGTCACCCCATCTCGATGCCGTTTTCCACGCCCTGTCGGACCCGACCAGGCGGGCCATGCTGCACCGTCTTTCCGGCGGTGAGCAAAGTGTCTCGCAACTGGCGCAGCCCTTCGACATGTCGCTGGCCGGCGCCTCCAAACATGTGAAGGTTCTTGAAGGGGCGGGCCTCGTCAGCCGGCGCGTGGACGGCCGCACCCACTATTGCCGGCTGGAGGCAGCGCGGCTTGCCGAAGCACAGGCGTGGTTCCGCTACTACGAACGCTTCTGGTCCAACCGGCTCGACGCGCTGCAGGCGATCCTGGAAGCGGAGGATCGGGAGAGTTCCGCCGGGAGAGACTGACGTCCCGCCCGCTCAGCCACCTCAACCTTTGAGAGGAAGATGATGAGACAGATCGAGGAAAGTGATTATGGCGTCGCTACGGCACCCAATGAGGTTCGCTTCGAACGATCTCTCCCGGGCCCTGTCGAACGCGTTTGGGCCTATCTGACCGAGGCGGACAAGCGCCGGCAATGGCTGGCGGGCGGAGAGATGGAGCCGCGTGCAGGCGGTTCCGCAAAACTCCTGTTCCGCCATTCCGAATTCACCGACGAGGACCCGCCTGAGGTCTATAGGGAAATGAACGAGAAGGGATTTCTCTCCGAGGGGCGGATCATTGCCTGGGATCCACCGCGGCATCTGGCCATGACCTGGCCGGGAGACGGTGCCGATAGCCAGGTGGAGTTCGAGCTCTTTCCCGAGGGTGACAGGGTTCTCCTTGTCGTGACCCACAAACGCCTCGCTGACCGGGACGAGATGATCAATGTCTCTGGTGGCTGGCACGCGCATCTCGCAGTTCTGGAAGCGGTGCTTTCGGGCGAGAAGACGCCGCCATTCTGGTCGCAGATCAAGGCGCTGGAAGCCGCATACACCGCACGCTTTAACGAACGGTGAGACCCCTTTCGCTATTGGCACCAAGGAGCATGTCATGAACGTTTCCGCTACGCCGCCCAAGGCTGGCGCCCAGCCCGATACCGCACCGAAGCTCGCCGGCGGGCGCAACATCGCCATGAAGGTGCCGCCGCATCAGTATGACGAGACGGTACGCTTCTACCGGGACGTACTCGGCATGGAGCAGATCGAGGAGCTTCTGCCCGCTGTCGGCTTCCGCTTCGGAGCCAACCAGCTCTGGATCGACAAGACGCCGGGCATGAGCCAGTCGGAACTCTGGCTCGAAATCGTGACCGATGACACGAAGGCTGCCGCCGCGCGGCTCGAAGCGGCGGGCATCGTGCGCTGCGACGAGATCGAACCGCTGGGCGAGAGTTTCGACGGGTTCTGGATATCGAGCCCCGCGCAGATCATCCATCTTGTCGACCATAAATCCGGCGCCTGGTGAGGAGGAGACATGCTCAGGATCGCACTGACGAGCATCCTTGTGGATGATCAGGACAAGGCTGAGGCATTTTACACGGATGTGCTTGGTTTCCGGAAGAAGCAGGACTTTCCGGCCGGCGGTGCCCGCTGGCTGACGGTGGTGACACCGGGAACAGAGAACGGCACCGAGTTGCTGCTGGAACCCATGGGATACGACTTCGCGCGCACCTACCAGAAGGCGCTTTATGATGCCGGCATACCCTGCACGACTTTTGCCAGCGACGATGTGCAGGCAGAGTATGAGCGACTGAAAGCGCGCGGCGTGGTGTTTCGTGGAGAGCCGACCCGGATGGAGGGGATGCCGACCATAGCGGTGTTCGAGGATACGTGCGGCAACCTCGTTCAGATGTTCGAGGCATCTTGAGAAGAAAGGGCGGACACAAGGCGTCCGCCCTCCATTCAGTCTGACGTCAGAACTTCGCGCCTTCGCGGATGAACGTGCCGGCATTCAGTTCGTTGAACGCCTGCACCAGTTCCTGGCGCGTGTTCATGACGATGGGACCATGCCAGGCGACGGGCTCCTGGATGGGCTTGCCCGAAACGAGCAGAAAGCGGATGCCTCGTTCGCCGGCCTGCACCACCACTTCGTCGCCCGTGTCGAAAACCACGAGCGTGCGATCACCGCTCATGTCGCGCAGATGCACTTCCTCGCCTGCCACCTCTTTCTCGACCAACACCCCGAATGGTTTCGAGGCATCGCGGAACGTGCCGGAACCTTCGAAGATGTAGGCGAAAGCGCTGCGATAGGTGTCGACCGGCAGGACCTTGCGACGCCCCGGCGGCACCCAGACATCGAGATATTGCGGATCGGCGGCAATACCATCGACAGGACCGCGCTTGCCCCAGAACTCACCGACCACGACACGCACACGCGTCCCGTCATCGTCGATCACTTCGGGAATGTCGCCGGCTTTCACGTCCTGATAGCGTGGCGTCGTCATCTTCTCGCTTGAGGGCAGGTTGGCCCAGAGTTGGAAGCCGTGCATACGGCCAAGCCTGTCACCATGCGGCATTTCCTGATGGAGGATACCGCTGCCGGCCGTCATCCATTGCACGTCGCCAGCGCCAAGCGAGCCGGCATTGCCGAGACTGTCGGCGTGATCGACACTGCCCGCCAGCACATAGGTGATGGTTTCGATGCCGCGATGCGGATGCCAGGGGAAGCCGGCCTGATAGTCTTCCGGCCGATCATTGCGGAAATCATCGAGTAGCAGGAACGGATCGGCCAGCTTCGGATCGCCGAAGCCGAACGCTCGGTCAAGTCGAACACCTGCGCCTTCCATCGTGGGCTGGGCCTGCGAAATCTGCTTTACGGGACGAATGGACATGATCGTCTCTCCATCTGTTGCTTGGAGCAAAGATAGTCCGTGCCTGCGGTTATGACATCCGCAACAGCGAAGACGCGCTGTTTACATATTGGAGACAATCGGCGGCGTTGACGCTGCGGGTGATCCAATGCTCTCGTCACGCCAGAACACGATTGTCGGGCGGTCCTTGTACTCGGTGCGCGCCTTTTCAACAAAGCCGAGGCGCCCCGCAAGTTTAAGAGAGGGGGCATTTTCCTCATCAATGATGCAGGTGATCGCTTTGCCATCATGCGCCTGCGAGCACCAGAAGAACACCGCGTCCATGGCTTCCTTGGCATAGCCCCTGCCGTGGGCTTCCGGCAGAAAAACCCACCCCGCCTCCAGCGTGCCTTCAACAGAAGGGGCAATAGTGCGCCGCGCTTCCTGAACGCCGGCATCGCCCAGAAAAGAACCCGTCGCCTTCTCCGTCACAGCAAAATAGCCGAAATCCATCAGGTCCCACATGCCCCGATGCATGGCGAGACGGCGCCAGGCATCTTCGCCGGTGAGCGGCTTGCCCGACGTAAAGCGCGTGGCTTCAGGCAGCGACCAAAGTCGGGCGAAGGCCTCGAAATCGGCGATGGAGTGCGCACGCAGCACGAGGCGCTCTGTTTCGAGAACCGGGGTTTGCAGGGTCATTCTTTTGGTCCGAGCCGATCCGCGATCAGTTGTGCCAGACGCTCTGCAACGTCGTCCTTGCCCATCTCCGGCCATTCGTCGTGTCCGTCCTGGCTGACGATCACCACGCTGTTGCGGTCGCCACCCATCACGCCACCGGGGCCGACGCCGCTGTCATGCGAGACGTCGTTGGCGACGATGATGTCGGCACCTTTCTTGTTCAGCTTTGCGCGCGCATTCTTGAACAGGTCCTGCGTTTCGGCAGCGAAGCCGATGACGAGCGCAGGGCGCTTCTCATGGTGGCCGACACCGGCAAGAATGTCCGGGTTCTCCGTGAGTTCGAGCGTGGGCGCACCTTCGCCCTGCTTCTTCTTTATCTTTTCGGCGGTCTCGACAGCCGGACGCCAGTCGGCGACAGCAGCGACGAAGACACCGGCATCTGCAGGAAGTGCGGCTTCCACCGCTTCGCGCATCTGGCGTGCCGTCTCCACATGGGTGGTCGTGACACCCTGCGGGTCCGGAATGGAGACGGGGCCCGAAACGAGGTGAACTGATGCCCCGAGGCGGGCAAGTGCCGCAGCGATCGCGTGACCCTGTTTGCCCGAAGACCGGTTGGCAATATAGCGAACCGGGTCGATCACCTCATGGGTTGGTCCCGAGGTAACGATCACCTTGCGCCCCGCAAGCGGCTTTTCGCCGGTGTCGAGCAGGGCCTCTATGGCCGCGACGATCTCCATCGGCTCGGCCATGCGGCCTTCGCCTGCTTCGCCGCTTTCGGCCATCTCCCCCCGGTTGGGACCGATGAAATGCACCCCGTCTTTCCGGAGCGTTCTGGCATTGCGCTGTGTGGCCGGGTGTTCCCACATATGGGGGTTCATGGCCGGCGCCATGAGAACGGGCGTGTCGGTGGCCAGCAGCACCGTCGATGCGAGGTCGTTGGCCTGGCCGGTGGCGAGCTTTGCCATCAGGTCGGCTGTCGCGGGCGCGACGACGAGAAGATCGGCCTCGCGCGAAAGACGGATATGGCCGACATCGTGTTCGTCCTGGCGGTCGAACAGATCGGTGAAGACATGGTCCGCCGAGAGTGCGCCCACGGAAAGCGGTGTGATGAACTCCTGTGCGGCCTTTGTCATCACACAGCGCACGCTTGCCCCACGCTCGCGCAGGCGGCGGATCAGGTCGAGGCATTTATAGGCTGCGATACCACCCCCGATCAAAAGCAGGATGCGCGATTTGCGAAGGGTCTGCTGCGGGGCTGTCATGGTTGCAAGCTCTCTTAAGACGGCTTCAAGGCTGGCTCGATATCGGTATGAACGAAATCGTCGCCCTTGAAAAGAAGTGGCAGGTTAGTGCTGCGGGCGAGCGCGTAAGCGAAGCAGTCTCCGATGTTGAGCGCGGCTTTATGACCGGTCCCCATCCCGTAGATTGCATAGGCCCTGCGGGCAATGCTCAATTGCCGGTCGTCGAAGTCGACGGTTTCCGGCTCCACTGCCTTGAGGAGAGTGTTTAGCCGCGCGGTTCCATCGATCAGCGCAATGTGTCGTGCAACACAGTGAGCCTCAAACGTCGTTGTGGTGCTGATGAGGACCTGTTCAGCCTGAAGGAGGGCGTTCTGGAAGAGGGACGCATCTTCTTCGCCGTTCAGGATGGCAATCAAAGCCGATGTGTCGATGACGAATTTCGCTTCACAGTGTACGGCCATTCCAGATCTCGTCGGTGATGGCCTTCAGGTCAAACGGGCCAATGGGTCTCATCGAGACTGATTCGATCAGCTCAATGCGATGATGGATTTTGTCTTTGCGTGTATTCTTTTGAGACTGAACACTTTTTGCGAGTATGCGGCGCACCTCTTCTTCCATCGAGACGTCGTTTTCAGCCGCGCGTTTTTTCAAAGCGCGCCGGACCTTTTCGTCCACATTGCGGATGGTCAGTGTGGCCATCGTTACTCCATTACAAAAATCTCTAACCTCAACGCTGCGGCGGGAGCGCTGCACGCTACCCAGCCAGCCGCATTCACGTCTGGACATAACGCACTGACAGCATGACTGTCAGTGCTGGCGTTGCCTTATGCACACTTCTTGTGTTCAGAATAAGCGAGGTGAATCCGTATCTTAGGTAGGGTTTGCTAGCATTGCTTGCATCGCATTCATCGCGGCGATACCCGGACAAGGGGCGGTGCATCACAGAATGAACACAAGGAGAGTTGGATCAGGATATCTGCCAGGCGATGGCCGCAAGCGCGATCGCGATCACCCACAGGGCAAATCGCCCGCCGCGTGAATGGCGCGCTTCAGCCTCGCCGATTGCTTCGGCGGTTTCGGGATCGAAACGCAATCCCTTCTGGGCCATGGCGTCGATCTCGCGGGAAAGACGCTCCGTGCGTGCGGCCAGATCAGGCGCCTGGCGGATGAGGGAGAGAAGCGCCCCCACGCCTTCGCCTGCATCTCTTATGATACCGCGGGGCCCGAGATTTGCAGCAATCCAGTCGGACACAACAGGCTCGGCCGTCTTCCACATATTGAAATGCGGATCGAGCGTGCGGGCCACGCCCTCGACCACCACCATGGTCTTTTGCAGCAACAGAAGCTCGGGCCGGGTCTGCATGTCGAAAAGCTCGGTGACTTCGAAGAGCAGTGTCAGGAGCCGCGCCATGGAAATGGTCTCGGCCGACTGGCCATGGATCGGCTCACCGATGGCCCGCAGCGCCTGCGCGAAAGCGGCGACATCGTGGTGCGCGGGCACATAGCCCGCCTCGAAATGCACTTCAGCGACCCGGCGAAAATCGCGTGTAATGAAACCGTAGAGGATTTCGGCAAGAAAATGCCGCTCCTTGCGCCCGATCCGCCCGGTGATGCCGAAATCGACGGCAACGATGGTGCCGTCATCCTCGACAAACAGGTTGCCGGGATGCATGTCGGCGTGAAAGAAGCCGTCGCGCAATGTATGGCGCAGGAAGGACTGGATCAGCGTCCTGGCGAGGGCTTCGAGGTCGTGGCCGGCCTCACGCAGGGCATCGATGTTCGACATCTTCGTGCCGTTGACCCATTCGAGGGTCATCACGTCGCGGCCGGTGCGCTGCCAGTCGACAGCAGGCACGCGGAAGCCCGGATCGTCCTTCGTGTTTTCCTGTATCTCTGAAATGGCTGCAGCTTCCAGTCGCAGATCCATCTCGATTTTCGTCACCTGTGCCAGTGTCTCCGCCACCTTTACCGGCTTGAGACGCCGGGTGGACGGCATGAACCGCTCTTGCAGATGCGCGGCCAGAAAGTAGCTTTCGAGATCGTTCTGAAACCGGCGCCTTACCCCGGGTCGAATGACCTTCACTGCCACCTTTCGTGGTTCTGCCCCACCGGTATCCACAAACGCCTCGTGCACCTGAGCAATGGACGCTGCAGCGACCGGGCCATCGAACTGCACAAAGAGCTCATCGACGGGCAGGCCAAGGGAACTTTCTATGCTGGCGCGAGCCTGGGCCTCGGGAAACGTGTCCATCCGGTCTTGAAGGCTGGAGAGGTCCCGCGCCATGTCATGGCCGACAACATCCGGGCGCGTTGCCAGGAACTGGCCGAGCTTCACATAGGAGGGGCCAAGCCGGTTGACGGCTTGCGCCAGCCGTTCGGGACGGTCGCGTCGTGCTGAACGGCGCCGCGACATCACCTTTGCGACACGCCAGCCAAAACGAGGCATGCCTTCGAGCTGGTCGCCCGGCATGGCTGCGACCACGCCTTCGCGAACGAGAATCCAGCCCGCACGTGCAAGCCTCAGATATGCGCCGACCGTGCTCATATATACGCCGTCAAATCTTCCAGCCGGAGTGCAGGGCGGCGATCCCGCCAGTATAATTGCGCCATGTCACGCGCGAGAATCCTGCATTGGTGATCATGGCGGCAAAATTCTGCTGATTGGGAAATTTGCGTATGGATTCAATCAGATACCGATACGGTTCACCATCGCCCGTCACCGCTTGCCCGATGCGCGGAATGGCATGGAAGGACCAGTTTTCGTAGATCTTGTCGAGCAACGGCATTTCGACTTCCGAAAACTCAAGGCACAGAAAGCGCCCGCCGGGTTTCAGGACGCGAAAGGCTTCGTCCAGTGCCCGGTCGATATGCGGGACATTGCGAATGCCAAACGCAATCGTATAGGCATCAAAGCTGCTGTTCTCGAAAGGCAGGTCTTCCGCGTTGGCCTCGACGAAAGTCAGGTTTTCGGCAATGCCTCTCTTTTCGGCGCGTTCACGTCCGACTTCCAGCATGGAGCCATTGATGTCGAGCACTGTCACGTCAGCGTTGCGGCGTGACGCCTCAACGATGCGGAAGGCAATGTCTCCTGTACCACCCGCCACATCCAGCGCGCGATAGCCCGGCTTTTTCGAAGGTGCGAGCCACGAAATCATGGCGTCCTTCCAGGCGCGATGCAGCCCGGCGGACATCAGGTCGTTCATCACGTCGTAGCGTTTTGCAACGCGGTGGAACACCGTGTTGACCAGACCCTGCTTCTCGTTCTCGTCCACCTGACGAAAACCGTAGGCCGTCTCCATGCCGCCCTGGGCGGTGGTACGTTGATCTGACATCATCACCCTTTCGAAATCGCCGGGACCATAGCTCATTGCCGCTTCTGGCGCTATTGTCAAAAGCGCGATGAACAGCCGCGCCCGCGGCCTGGTTAACACGGAGCGCATATGGTCCTCAAAGCCGAGCTTCACTGTCATATCGAGGGCGCCGCCTCGCCTGAACTCGTTCTTTCCCAGGCCCGCAAATATGGCGTCGATACATCCGATTTTCTTCGAGGTGGGGCTTATCACTGGCACGATTTTACAAGCTTTCTGTCAGCCTACGATGCCGCGGCGAGCCTGTTCCGCAGTGAGGAGGATTATGCGCTTCTGGCTGAGGATTATCTGACAGGCCTGGCAGGCGAGGATGCAATTTACTCGGAGATATTCACTTCGCCCGATCACGCCGAACGCGCAGGCTTGTCCCGCATGGCTTATACAAATGCCCTCGGCGAGGGGATTGAGCGGGCGCGGACGAAAACCGGTATCGAAGGCCGGATTATCGTAACGGGCGTGCGCCATTTCGGAGCGAGTGCGGTCGAGGATGCGGCCAGGTTTGCTGCCGCTTGCGGACATCCGCTGGTGACCGGCTTCGGGATGGCCGGTGATGAGCGCTTCGGCAATGTGCGTGACTACGAAAAGGCCTTCGAGATCGCCCGCGAGGCGGGGCTCGGGCTGACCGTCCATGCCGGGGAATTCGGCGGCTGGGAGAGCGTGGAAGCAGCGTTGAACCACATACGTCCCACGCGCATCGGCCATGGTGTTCGCGCGATCGAAAATCCCGATCTGGTACACCGGCTCGTAGAGGAAAATGTGGTGCTGGAAGTGTGCCCGGTCTCAAACATCGTGTTGAACGTCTACCCGGATTATGCCAGCCATCCGCTCCCAGATTTGCTTGAGGCGGGATGCCGTGTGACGCTCAACTCGGATGATCCGCCGCATTTCCACACGTCTCTCGGTCACGAGTATCACGTGGCACGAGCGCATTTCGGCCTCGATGATGCGATCCTGCATAGCCTGACGCGAACAGCCATCGAGGCGGCTTTTGTCGATGACACCACCCGCAGACGCCTGCGTGACACTCTCGACGCAAAAACTGTGGCTCAATGAGGCTCGCGGTATGCAGAAACGTGTGAGGCGGTTGGATCGCCGTGCGTCCATGCGGGCGCACAATGGACGATCTAAACTATTGATGGAGCATCGGAACAGCCGAAATCCGGATTCCACTTTTCGGTTCGATGCTCTAGTATCGCCAACAAGAAACCAGCATCCGGGGAACATCACATGCAGGGCGTGACTGTCGTTGACCACCCGCTTGTCCAGCACAAGCTCACTATCATGCGTGACAAGGAAACATCGACAGCCGGTTTTCGCCGCCTCCTGCGCGAGATCTCTCTCTTGCTCTGCTACGAGGTCACGCGCGATCTGGAGCTGACAACGAAGCGAATAGAGACGCCTCTTCAGCCCATCGACTCACCAACGCTGGAAGGAAAGAAGCTCGTTTTTGCCTCGGTTCTGCGAGCCGGAAACGGGCTCCTCGACGGCATGCTTGATCTTGTTCCGGCTGCGCGTGTCGCGCATGTGGGCATGTATCGCGATCATGAAACGCTGGAAGCGATCGAGTATTTCTTCAAGGCGCCGAGCGACCTGGGCGACCGGTTGGTGATCGTTGTGGATCCGATGCTGGCGACAGCCAATTCTGCAATCGCCGCGGTCGACAAGCTCAAGGAGCGTGGCGCCACCAATCTGCGCTTCCTGTGCCTCCTGGCAGCGCCGGAAGGTGTCGGGAATTTCCGAAAATCCCATCCGGATGTACCGATTTTCACAGCGTCGATTGACGAGCGTCTGAACGAAAAGGGCTATATTGTCCCTGGCTTGGGTGATGCCGGCGATCGCATGTATGGCACCAAGTAACCTGCACTTAACCAATCGGAATGGTTGTCGCCCTTGTTAAGCGAATGATCGTCGGCAGATCCTATGGTTCTTCCAGCTGCAAACTGGAAGGAACAGATGTTTCGCAAAATGATCATGCTGGGGGTCGTGGCGGGCGCTGCAGGGGGTGTTCCGGCCCTCTATCAAAGCAACCCAGAATTCTACCGGGAGCTGCTGCATGCGGCACTGACTTTGGGCGCCGATGAGGCTCCGCACCAGGTCGCAGTTGCAGGTCCTGCGAAAACGACGTCATCAGTGAGCAGCGAAACGTCGGTTCTTCTGGGCAGGAAAGTCAGCATCACCGCGGATGAGACAGGTCACTATGTGGGGCGGTTCAAGTTGAACGGCCGTGAGCTCGGAGCGATGATTGATACCGGCGCGACCTATGTGGCGATCAACCGCGACACCGCGCGCCGGATCGGGGTTTCTTTGAGCCCGTCTGACTTCAAATATGAAGTGAACACGGCCAACGGCAAGGTGCGTGCTGCAGCGGCCACAATCGACAGTCTTGAGATCGGCCGCATCTATGTGGAAAACGTCGATGCTGTTGTTCTCGACGATCGCGCGTTGAACAAGATCCTGATCGGCATGAGCTTTCTGGATCGTCTATCACGTTTTCAGGTAGAGAATCGGGCTCTGATCCTTGAGCAATAAAAGGATTCTTGAGAGCAGCCCGAAATGTTCTCAAATTTCTGCGGTGACACGCCGCAGGATTGTTTTGCGGGGCCTCGGTTTCGCGTCGGTGATGCTATAGGCGCTGCAGACAAGGCGCGCTGCGCGCCGAGCGCTGTCTTCCGACGATGCATGCACCATGCAGATTGGCTGTCCGCGCTGTGTTGATGCGCCGAGCGGCAGGAGATCGGTGAATCCCACCGAGTGATCGATCACGTCTTCGGAAGAGCGTCTGCCGCCTCCGAGCTCGATCACACCAATGCCAACAGCGCGCGTGTCAATCGCGCTGACGAATCCATCCTGCTCGCAAGGAACGGGAAGGGTGAAAGACGCACGAGTCAGATGTCGCGCGGGATTTTCGACGAAATCGGCCGGGCCGCCAAGGGCGGAGACCATCTGGCCAAACCGCTCTGCAGCGTTTCCACTCTCGAGGGCATCATGGGCGCGGTCATAGGCTTCGCGCGTGGTTGCCGCGATGCCGGAGGAGAGGAGCATTTCGCCGGCCAGCGCCAGCGTCACATCCAGAAGCCGCCGGTCGCGTTTTTTGCCCGTGAGGAAATCGACCGCATTCACAACTTCGACCGCATTGCCGGCGGCGGAGGCGAGTGGCTGGCTCATGTCGGTCATGAGCGCGGAGGCTGAAAGCCCGGCTTCGCCCGCAACACGAACCAGATTTTCGGCAAGTTTCCGGGCCGCACGGGCATCGCCCATGAAGGCGCCATTGCCGGATTTCACATCAAGCACAAGCGACGAGAGGCCGGCGGCCAGTTTTTTCGACAGGATGGAGGCGGTGATGAGCGGGATGGATTCCACTGTCCCGGTGACATCGCGCACGGCATAAAAACGCTTGTCGGCGGGTGCGAGATCGCCCGTTTGCCCGATGATCGCACAGCCCACCTTGCGCACCGTTTCGGCAAAGCGCTTCTGGTCTGGCTGGCTCGTGTAACCGGGGATTGAATCCATCTTGTCGAGCGTGCCGCCGGTGTGGCCAAGGCCCCGCCCGGAGATCATCGGCACGAAGGCTCCGCAGGCCGCCACAATGGGGGCGAGCATGAGGGAAACATTGTCGCCCACACCGCCGGTGGAGTGCTTGTCGGTCACGGGGCCGGGCAGGTCCGACCAATCGAGAACGGTGCCTGAATCACGCATGGAGAGCGTGAGGGCCGCGCCCTCGGCTAGATCCATCCCGTTGAGGAAAATGGCCATGGCAAGGGCGGCAATCTGCCCCTCGCTCCATGTCTCATCGGCAAGCCCGGCAGCGAACGCGGCAATCTCATCGCTCGTCAGCGCCTTGCCGTCACGTTTTCTGCGGATGATCTCCTGCGGCAGCATGGCGCGCTCAACCGGCCGGCAGGCCGTCGGCACACAACTGGCCGAGGATGGTGGCGAGGCGCTGCCCGCCGATGGGCGCCATGTCCTTGGTTTCCTGATGGGAGAGTTCGCCCGCACTCATGCCGGCACCGAGATTGGTGATGACAGAGCAGGCGGCGACACGAAGCCCGAAATAGCGCGCGAGAATGACTTCGGGCACGGTCGACATGCCGACCGCATCGGCACCCAGGGTGCGCGCCATGCGGATTTCTGCCGGGGTTTCGAAGGTGGGGCCGGAGAACCACATATAGACGCCCTTGTGCAATTGTGTGCCTGTTTCCTGGGCCGCCTGCTCAAGGCTCTTGCGCAGGCCCGCATCATAGGCCTCGCTCATGCCGACAAAACGACGGTCGCTGCCTTCGCCGATCAGCGGGTTGGCGCCCGAGAAATTGATGTGATCCTCGATCAGCATGACAGAGCCGGGCGGCATGTCCTCGCGCAGGGAGCCGGCGGCATTGGTGAGGATGAGCTGCGTGATGCCTATGCCCCATAAGGTCTCAAGCGCCGGGCGCATGGCGGCGGGATCGCCGTGCTCATAGTAGTGCGCGCGGCCTGCGAGCATCAGGACCGGTGTGCCGGCAAGCCGCCCCGCAACAATCTCACCCGCATGGCCGGTGACGCCGCTTTGCGGAAAGCCCGGTAATTCGGAATAGGGGATACGCACGGCATCCTCGACATCGTTGACGAGCCCGCCGAGCCCGGAGCCCAGCACCAGCGCAAGCTGCGGGGCAAGCCCATTGAGCCGCTCCGTCAGACGATCGACAGCCTGCTTCATTTTCCATCCTCAAAACTGAAACCGCGTGGAAAGACCGCAGAAAACGGCACCGTTTCCAGAACGCCGTTGGTGTCGCACAGATGCAGCACCGCATCTTCCGTGGCGAATTCCGCCAGCCGCTGCCGGCAGCCGCCGCAAGGCATGATCTTCGGCATCTTCTCCGCCACCACGGCGATCTCCGTCACGCGGCCGCCGCCCGCCATGACGAGATGGCCGAGCGCGGTGGTCTCCGCACACCAACCTTCGGGATAGGAGGCGTTTTCGATGTTGCAGCCGGCATGGATCGCGCCCGTCTCGGTCCTGACCGCGGCCCCAACGGGAAAGCGAGAATAGGGGGCATAGGCGTTTTTCATGGCCGCACTGGCGGCGGAAAACAGGTCTTCGGCGCTCATCACCGCTCCTTCACATAGGGCACGCCACCGGCGCGCGGCGGCACCGCCTTGCCGATAAAGCCGGCCAGAAGCACCACGGTGAGGATATAGGGCAGGGCCTGCATGAACTGCACCGGCACCTGGCCGACAAGCGGCAGGGGCGTGCCCTGGATGCGGATCGCGAACGCATCGAGAAAGCCGAACAGGAGGCAGGCGAACATCACCGGCACGGGCTTCCACTTGGCGAAGATGAGGGCTGCCAGCGCGATGAAGCCGCGGCCTGCCGTCATGTCCTTCACGAAGCCGGCATTCTGCGCCAGCGACAGATAAGTGCCGGCCATGCCGGTGAGAATGCCGGTGCAGATGACGGCACGATAGCGCAGCCAAGACACGGAGACGCCTGCCGTGTCGACCGCCGCCGGGTTTTCGCCCACCGCCCGCAGCCTGAGGCCGAAACGGGTGCGGAAGAGCACCCACCAGGTGAAGGGCACCAGCAGGAAGGCAGCGTAGGTGAGCAGCGAATGTCCGGAGATGAGCTCGGAGTAGATCTCGCCCAGAATGGGCACATCGCGCACCGCCTCGGCAAAGGGCAGCTCGATCGCGCCAAACCGGGCATCGCCCGGCAGCGAGGGGGTGCGCCCGCCCTGCCGGAACCATGCCTGCCCGAGAATGATGGTGGAGCCGGCGGCAATGAAGTTGATGGCGACGCCCGAGACGATCTGGTTGCCGCGATTGGTGATGGAGGCGA
The DNA here is from genome assembly GCF_020833685.1 of Nitratireductor sp. B36. Classification (GTDB taxonomy): domain Bacteria; phylum Pseudomonadota; class Alphaproteobacteria; order Rhizobiales; family Rhizobiaceae; genus Nitratireductor. Next base: position 86,913 of record NZ_JACKZY010000003.1, on the reverse strand, counting down.
AGCCATGCACGAGCGCCAGGAAGACCGAGATCAGCATCGCCGCGCCAAGGCCTGCCCAGGCGGAGCCGGTGACGGCCGCCGCCGCGCCGGCAGCAAATGCGCCGGCCAGCATCTTGCCCTCAAGGCCGATATCGAACACGCCCGACCGCTCCGAATAAAGCCCGGCGAGCGCCGCCAGAAGCAGCGGGATGGACAGCCGCACGGTAGAATCGAGAACGAGGATCAGGGAATGAAAGAAATCCATATCAGCCACCCTCTCCCTGCTGCGCCTCGACGCCCGCCGAACGCGGGCTGAGGCTGGCAAACAACGCCTGTATCGAGGGCCGGAACATATGCTCCAGCGCGCCGGCAAAGAGGATGACAAGGCCTTGAATGATGACGATCATGTCGCGCGAGATATTGGGCATCTCGAAGGCAAGCTCGGCCCCGCCCTGATAGAGCATGCCGAAAAGGATGGCCGCCGGCACGATGCCTGCCGGATGGGAGCGCCCCATCAGCGCCACCGCGATGCCGACAAAGCCCGCGCCGGTGACGAAATCGATCTGCAAACGGTTCTGGTCGCCCATCACCGGGTTGAGCGCCATCATGCCGGCAAGTGCGCCGGAGATGAGCATGGTGATGATGATGATCTTCGTTTCGCTGACGCCGGCATAGCGCGCCGCCTTGGGGCTGAAACCGCGCATGCGGATCTCATAGCCGAGCCGCGTGCGCCAGATCAGCACCCAGACGAGAAACGCCGCCAGAAGCGCCAGCAGGAAGGAGAGGTTGAACGGTGCGGAGCGGATGGAAAAGCCCATCGCCTCCAGCACCCAGTTGAGCTTGGGCAGTTGTCCGCCTTCGAGAAAATTGCGGGTCTGCGGGGCCTGCGCGCCGGCGGGCTTGAGCACATTCACCAGCAGATAGACCATCAGGCTTGCGGCAATGAAATTGAACATGATCGTCGTGATGACGATGTGCGATCCGCGCCTTGCCTGGAAATAGGCCGGGATGAAGGCCCACGCCGCGCCGAACAGCGCCGCGCCCAGAATGGCCAGCGGAAACACCACCCACCAGGGCAGAATGCTGTCGAAGGCGAGGCACACCACCGCCACGCCCAGCCCGCCCACATAGGCCTGCCCCTCGCCGCCAATGTTGAACAGGCTGCAATGGAAGGCAACGGCGACGGCAAGCCCTGTGAAGATGAAGCTCGTCGCGTAATAGAGCGTGTAGGCGATGTTCTGCCCGCGGCCCAGCGCCCCTTCCACCAGAATGGCGGCGGCGCGGAACGGGTTTTCCCCCACAAGCATCACCACCAGCCCGGCCACCAGAAAGGCGACGGCGAGATTGATGAGCGGGATCAGCCCGTAATCGGCCCAAGCGGGCAGTTTCGCATAAGGCGCACTCATTCCGCCGCCTCCTTTTCCTCGACGCCGGCCATGAGCAGGCCGAGTTCGCCTTCGCTGGCTTCGGGCCCGCGCTCGCCCACCACGCGGCCGGCGAACATGACCAGGATGCGGTCGGAGAGCGAGCGGATTTCATCGAGTTCCACCGAGACCAGAAGCACTGCCTTGCCCTGATCGCGCATGTCGATCAACCGTTTGTGGATGAACTCGATGGCGCCCACATCAACGCCGCGCGTTGGCTGGCCGACGATCAGCACCTTCGGGTCCTGTTCCATTTCGCGCGCCAGCACGATCTTCTGCTGATTGCCGCCGGAGAAGTTCGCCGTCTTCAGCCGGCAGTCGGGCGGGCGAATGTCGTATTTCTCGATCTTCTCGCGCGCATCGGCGCGGATCGCCTCGATGTTGAGGAAGGGGCCGTTGAGGTATTTCGCCTGCCGGTGATAGCCGAGCATGGCGTTCTCGTTTTCCTCGAACGGCAGAACGAGCCCCACATGGTGCCGGTCTTCGGGCACATGGGCCATGCCGCGCGCGCGCAGGTCTGCGGGGTCTGCCGCGCCTGTCAGGTCCACCGGCTCGCCATCCAGCGTCACCGTGCCGGAAATGGCCTTGCGCACGCCGGTGATGGCATCGAGAAGCTGGGATTGCCCATTGCCCGCCACGCCGGCAATGCCGACGATCTCGCCCGCGCGCACGTCCAGCGATACATTGTCGACCATGGTGACGCCGCGCGAATCCTTCACGGTGAGATTGCGCACCGAAAGCAGCACCTCGCCGGGGCTTGCCTCGCCCTTTTCCACCTGAAGCAGAACGCGCCTGCCCACCATCAGCTCGGCCAGCTCCTCCACGCTTGTCTCGGCGGTCTTCCGGGTCGCCACCATCGTGCCCTGCCGCATGACCGAGACATTGTCGGTGATCGCCATGATCTCGCGCAGCTTGTGGGTGATGAGGATGATGGTTTTTCCCTCTTCCTTGAGCTGTTCGAGAATGCGGAAAAGGTGGTCCGCCTCTGCCGGCGTCAAGACGCCGGTCGGCTCGTCGAGGATGAGAATGTCGGCGCCGCGATAGAGCGCCTTGAGGATTTCCACCCGCTGCTGCAGGCCCACCGGCAGATCCTCGATAATGGCGTCGGGGTCCACTTCCAGCCCATAGTCGCGCTCCAGCCGCTCCAGCTCCGAGCGCGCCCTGGCGATGGAGGTGTTGAGCAGCGCCTCGCCTTCGGCACCGAGGATCACGTTTTCCAGCACGGAAAAATTCTGCACCAGCATGAAGTGCTGATGCACCATGCCGATACCCAGCGCGATGGCGTCGCTCGGCGTGTTGATCGCGGCCTTCTTGCCACTCACGTCGATCCGCCCGCGATCGGCCTGGTAAAAGCCGTAGAGGATCGACATCAGGGTCGATTTCCCGGCCCCGTTTTCGCCGATAATGCCGTGGATCGTCCCGGCCTCGATTTTCAGATCGATGTTGCGGTTTGCATGAACCGCGCCAAAGCTCTTGCTGATGCCCTTGAGCTCGATTGCCGTTTCAGCCATCGGCGGCCCGCTTCCCCGTTTTTATCGTTTGGTCAAATTCCTATCACGCGGGCCCGCCGCCTGCCAACCGGTGCGGGAGGGCATGGCGTGAGGCAGCCCGGGCGAAAGGCACCTCAGGCACTCTCGACAAATCAGGCCTTGCTTGTCAATTTCCGCAGGCGAGAATGCACCGAAACCGCAGAAAGAAGCGCGCCATGAGCGAAGACCGCATCACGAAGCTGGAAATCCTGGCCGCCGAGCAGGAAAAGACCATCGAAGAGCTTTCCGCCGAGTTGACGCGCCAGTGGCGCGAGACGGAAGCGCTGAAGAAAAAGCTCGAACGGCTTTCGGAGCGTTTCATGGAGCTGGAAGAGCAGACAGCAGGCGATGTGCCCGTGACCAAGCCGCCGCATTGGTGAGAGGGGGTGAAGGTAAGGTGCGTCGCGTGCCAGCGTGCCCGCTTTCGAGCTTATAGCGCCCACTCAAACCTTATAGCAGTGAACGTCTGCTCTGAGCCCGAAATGATCATGTTTGGATATGCAGCTAATGGCTGCTTGCCAGCCCCCTGATGAACGTCAAAGGCGATCTTAGTGCTTGAGGCTGCCCGCAATCTGCTCAGCAATGGCCTCAACCCTGCACAGAGGCAGTTCATGCGCGACGCCATCCATGACGATCAGCTTGGATCCTGCGATACCCGCAGCGAGCGCTTCACCATTTTCAACGGGCAGGATAGGATCCTCCGCACCGTGAATGATCAGAACCGGAACGCTGATGTCACGAAAACGGCCAGTCCAGTCATGCCGCGTGGTGAGCGTGGCATGATTGAACATACTGGCAGGGCTGGAAGTGCGCGCAAGTATCTGTGCGATGCGACGGCGCATATAGGGTTCGTTAAAATTCTGACCCGAACCGGCGCTTAGCTGTTCGTTGCCTAGCAAGAACTCCGTCGTCTCAGCCGTGTTCGCCCAGTTCAAGGAAGCCAATTTGCCAAAATGATCGAGAAATTCCTGGGATATGCCAGGCAAGGCGGGTCCGTCCCAGCCAAGTGGCTCCGAAGCAAGAAGCGTCAACGAGCGGACGCGATCAGGAACTGTCAGGGCAACGATCTGCGAGATGTAGCCGCCCAAGGACATTCCCAAGAGGTGGGCGCTGTCCAGACCGTAGCTGTCCATAACCCCGACTACATCCGCTGCCATGTCTTCCACCGCATAGCGCGCCTCGCCGGGCTGCACGGTTGTCGATTGTCCGGTATCGCGATGATCAAACCGGATGACGTAAAACCCGCGGTTCGCAAGGGCATCGCAAAGTTCATCCGGCCACCCCAGCATGGAAGCCGTCGCGCCCATCACCATAATCAGAGCAGGGTCGTCAGGTGAGCCGAAGGCTTGTGTGGCAATTCGGATGCCCTGTGTCTCGATCATCTTCATATTTTGCTGCCCATTCATTTTGGCGAAGGTGGCCTGCGGCACTGCCACCAAAGCAGCTAGCCCACCAAGAAACTCTCGGCGATGCATGTCGGGGTTCCGATATATATAACCTACATGTCGGTTATATATTGGTGTGACCAAGGCTATGTCAAGTCTTGTTGCCTGAGGTTGTCGACCGCCCACCAAAGCCTGCGAAGGACGAATTCGGACAAACCTTGGGCTCCGTCAGTGACAACCCATTGCATTGTGGCTCCTGCAATGATGGCATGAAGGTGCTTTGCTATTTCGAGCGGTTCCGCACTGTTTGGAAGCCGGGCAGCAATGGCCTCCTGGACAAGGGCATATCTTTGGTGAGCCAGCGATCGCAAGCTGGGGTCACGCGACTCGAAAGCTGCGATTTGGACACGGGCAAAAAAACCATCTCCTTTTCCCATGCTGCAGACGATCGTTTCGAGAAATTGCCAAAGTGCGTCAGGGCCTTCGACTACCGAAAGTCCGTCGAGCCATGAACGGGTCGCCTCGAGCTCTTGCTCGGCAATTTTTCGCAGGATCGAATCTCGATCACCGAATCTCTGGATTAAAGTCGCACGGGAGAGGCCCACATGCCGTGCTATGTCCGACAAGGTGAAGACCATGCCGCGGCTTACCAAGACATCCAGAGCGGCCCCGAGAACTTCCTCATCAGATACGGTCTTGGGGCGGGGCATGTTTTCTCCGGACGTCCTGCTTCTCGTTGATGTTGGCGGGCAAATTTGGCTCTGAATAGCACAAGGAAACTATCTGAGTTTTGCGTGAGATACCACATTCTACGGAAGCCTTCCTTTGTGCGAGTCAGGCCAAAACAGAGATTGGCGGCTCGCGGTTGCAGGAGGCAACGTTCGCGGTGCCGCCTTCCGCTGTTGCTGCTTGATCGTCCCCCTCAAGCTTTAGACAAACCTGACCGCGCGCGCCGATAGAAGCCTTTTCCTGAAAGCGAGTTACTGTGGCTTGTTGGTAAGGTGGGATGGCCACTTAGAGCCCGCTTTGACCCTCAGAAAATCGGTCGTATGTTGAGAATGAACCAAGCAGGGAGGCGACGTTGATCCAAGTGCAAGGCAGCAAGGACTGTGGCAATTCACCGAAGAACAAGTTCGCTCAGGATATGGCGGTCGCTATGGAATGCGGTGACGCTGAGCCGAGCGCGTTCAGCGAAGACGTGATCTGGGAGAATCCCTCAACCGAGCCAATCTCGGGAAAGAGTGCGGTTCTTAAGCATCTTGGAAATCGGCCGAGACCAAGCTCTGTCACTGTCCAGCACGCGATTTCGCATGGCAAGGTCGGTGCTGCGAGCGGAGAGGTGATATTCGCGAACGGGCAGACTCGACGCTTCTGCCATGTGTTCGACTTCACAAGTGCCAAGGCCAACTGCGTCGCCGTCGTCAGAAGCTACAGCTGAACGCGCCAGTGTCCGCTCTGTCCGCATAGCTGCCAGATATTTTCTATCATCCGGTTGACCGGTTTTCATCCCTAATCAGACATATTGTCTGACACAGCAAACGGTAGCCGCTAGAATCGTCAAAGCTGAATACGCCTCCTGATCTAAGGCCGCGCACAACCCTCCCCCCAATCAAAAAACCCCGCCGGATCGCTCCGGCGGGGTCTTTGTTTGTACGTCGATAAAGCCGTAGAGGCTTATTCGTCGTCGCCGCCCTTGTTCTTCAGGGCTGCGCCGAGGATGTCGCCGAGGGAGGCGCCGGAGTCGGTGGAACCGAACTGTGCCACGGCTTCCTTCTCTTCCGCGATCTCCAGAGCCTTGATCGAGACGCTGATGCGGCGGGTCTTCTTGTCGAAGACGGTGACGCGGGCGTCCACCTTCTGGCCGACGGAGAAGCGCTCGGGGCGCTGCTCGGCGCGGTCACGCGACAGGTCGGAGCGCTTGATGAAGCTTTCGACATCGTGATCGACCAGGCGAACCTCAAGGCCACCGTCCTTCACGTCGGTCACTTCACAGGTCACCACGGCACCCTTGCGCAGCTCGCCGGAAGCGGCGGCCTCGCCAATGGCGTCATGGCCAAGCTGCTTGATGCCGAGGGAGATGCGCTCTTTCTCGACGTCCACGTCGAGAACCTGCGCCTTCACCATGTCGCCACGGTTGTACTCCTCGATCACCTGCTCGCCCGGACGGTTCCAGTCGAGATCGGAGAGGTGAACCATGCCGTCCACATCGCCATCGAGACCGATGAACAGGCCGAACTCGGTCTTGTTCTTGACCTCGCCCTCGACAACGGAGCCGACGGTGTGGTTGCGGGCGAATGCCTCCCACGGGTTCTCGAGCGTCTGCTTGAGACCGAGCGAGATGCGGCGCTTGACCGGATCCACTTCCAGCACCACCACTTCGACTTCCTGCGTGGTGGAGAGGATCTTGCCCGGATGAACGTTCTTCTTCGTCCAGGACATTTCCGAAACGTGGATCAGGCCTTCGATGCCCGGCTCCAGCTCCACAAACGCACCGTAGTCGGTGATGTTGGTGACGCGGCCCATGACCTTCTTGCCAAGCGGGTACTTGCCGCCGATGCCGTCCCACGGATCGGCCTCGAGCTGCTTCATGCCCAGCGAGATGCGGTGGGTTTCCTGGTTGATGCGGATGATCTGCACCTTGACCGTCTGACCGATGTTGAGGATCTCGGTCGGATGGTTGACACGGCGCCATGCCATGTCGGTGACGTGCAGCAGGCCGTCGATGCCGCCCAGATCCACGAACGCACCGTAATCGGTGATGTTCTTGACCACGCCTTCGACCACCTGACCCTCTTCGAGGTTCTGGACGATCTCGGAGCGCTGCTCGGCGCGGCTCTCTTCGAGAACCGTGCGGCGGGACACGACGATGTTGCCGCGGCGCTTGTCCATCTTGAGGATTTCAAAGGGCTGCGGGGTGTGCATGAGCGGGGTGACGTCGCGGATCGGACGGATGTCCACCTGCGAACGCGGCAGGAAGGCCACGGCGCCGTCCAGATCGACGGTGAAGCCGCCCTTGACCTGGTTGAAGATAAAGCCCTCGACGCGCTCGCCGGCGTTGAACTTCGCTTCCAGCTTGACCCAGCTTTCCTCGCGGCGTGCCTTCTCGCGGCTCAGCATGGCTTCGCCAAGCGCGTTTTCGATGCGCTCGACATAGACTTCGACTTCGTCGCCGACCTTGAGATCGGTTTCCTTGCCCTTCGCGCCGAATTCCTTGAGCGGCACGCGGCCCTCGACCTTGAGGCCGACATCAACGATCGCCATGTCTTTTTCGATGGCGGTGACGAGGCCCTTTACGACGGAGCCTTCGGCGGCGTCGCGTTCGGTGAAGGATTCTGCGAGAAGGCTCGCGAAATCATCGCGAGACGGATTGAGTTCTGACATTGATGCTCCTGAAAAGCCCCTGTCATTGAAGCGGGGCAAAAGCGCCGGTGGTTCGTGTTGCGTTTGTCCGTTCATGCATCCGAGCGGATCGCTCTCAAGGCCGCGTGAAGCGGCAGATCCGGCGCAAAGAATGCGTGGCAGACGGTTCTTTCAGTTCAGACTTTCAGTTCTCGTTCCGGGCTGCCAGTCTGGCATCCACCAGTTTGCAGGCCGCCTGGAACGCCGTCTCTATATCCATTTCGCTCGTATCGAGCAAGTGCGCATCGTCTGCCGGCCTTAACGGACTGTCCTCCCGGCCCATGTCGCGGGCGTCGCGCCGCTCGATATCGGCGAGGATCTGCGCATAGTCGGCGCTGCCGCCACCGGCCTCGATCTCGCGCCATCGGCGCGTGGCGCGCACCTCGGCGCTTGCGATCACATAGAGCTTCACATCGGCATCGGGGCACACCACCGTGCCGATGTCGCGCCCGTCCAGCACGGCGCCCGGCGGGGCGCTCGCAAAGGCGCGCTGCTTGTCCACCAGTGCCCTGCGCACTTCGGGCATGACCGCCACTTTCGAGGCGGCCTCGCCGATGCCGTGTTGGGAAAGCACGGTACGGTCGAGCGCGCCTAGATCGAGCGCGCGCGCGGCCCTTTCGGCAATCGCCTTGTCGTCGAGCGGCTGGCCGGCCTCGATCAGCGCCTTTGCAACACCGCGATAGGTGAGCCCGGTGTCGAGATGGCGCAGGCCGTAATGCGCCGCCAGCCGGCGCGCGAGCGTGCCCTTGCCGGAGGCGGCCGGCCCGTCGATGGCGATGGTCAATCTTCCGTCCATGTCGTCAGACCGAGCGCGTGATGCCGCCATCGATGCGGATGTTCTGGCCGGTGATGTAGCTGGATTTCTCGTCGGCAAGAAAGGCGATGAGCTCGGCCACCTCTTCCACCGTGCCATAGCGGCCCATGGGAATGCGCGCGCGGCGGTCTTCCTTTTCCGGCAGGGAATCGATGAAGCCCGGCAGCACATTGTTCATGCGCAGGCCCTCGGCCGCATATTTGTCGCAAAAGAGCTTGGTGAAGGCGGCAAGCCCCGCGCGGAACACGCCGGAGGTCGGAAAGGCCGCTTCCGGCTCGAAGGTGGCATAGGTGGAGATGTTGACGATGGCGCCCGATTTCTGCGCCTGCATGATGGGTGTGACGAGCCGTGTGGCGCGCACAACGTTAAGCAGGTAGACCTCCATGCCCTGGTGCCAGTCCGCGTCGGACATGTCGAGCACATCGCCCTTGGGCCCGTGGCCGGCGCCGTTCACCAGAGCGTCGATGCGGCCGAAACGCTCCATCGTTGCGTCGGTGAAGCGCTTGAGATCGTCCGGGGAAAGGTTGGAGCCGGTGAAACCCAGCCCGCCGAGCTCCCTGCCGAGCGCCTCGCCCTTTCCGGACGATGACATGACAGCCACCTCGAAGCCGCTTTTTGCCAGTTTGCGGACCGCTGCGGCGCCCATGCCGCTGCCGCCGCCAATGATCATGGCTACCTTCAGTCCGGTCATTTGCTCTCTCCCATTCCGATCCGGGTGTCAGTCCAGCGTTGCGCCGAGCCGTGTCATGAGCGCGGTAAAATCGGGAAAACTGGTGGCGATCATCGTCTGGTCGTCAATGGTGACCGGCTTTTCGGTCGCCAGCCCCATGACGAGGAAGCTCATGGCGATGCGATGGTCGAGATGCGTCTGGACCGTGCCGCCGCCAAGCCCCTTGCCGCCAGGGCGGCCCGTGACCCTGAGCGAGGCCTCGCCTTCTTCGCACTCGACGCCATTGGCCTTGAGCCCGTCGGCCACGGCGGAAAGCCGGTCGGATTCCTTCACGCGCAGCTCTTCCAGCCCCTGCATCACCGTGTCCCCCTCGGCAAAGGAGGCCGCCACGGCAAGCACGGGATATTCGTCGATCATGGAGGGCGCGCGGTCTTCCGGCACGGTCACGCCCTTGAGTTCGGAACCGCGCACACGCAGATCCGCCACGTCCTCGCCGCCCTCGTTGCGGCGCTCCAGGATTTCGATGTCCGCGCCCATCTCCATGAGTGTGGTGACGAGCCCGGTGCGCGTCGGGTTCATGAGCATGCTCTCGATCACCACGTCCGAGCCCGGCACGATCAGCGCGGCCACCAGCGGGAAGGCGGCCGAAGACGGGTCGGCGGGAACGGCAATGGTCTGGCCGATGAGTTTCGGCTGACCCTCGATGCGGATGTGACGCACACCGTCGGCATCGGTTTCCACCTCAAGCGAGGCACCGAAGCCGGCCAGCATTTTCTCCGTATGGTCGCGGGTGGCCACGGGCTCGATCACTGTGGTCACACCGGCCGTGTTGAGCGCGGCGAGCAGCACTGCCGATTTCACCTGCGCAGACGGCATCGGCACCCGGTAGGAGATGGGCGCTGCATGTTTCGGCCCGCGCAGCGTGATCGGCAGACGGTCGCCCGGCTCGGCGGAAAGCACCTGCAGCCCCATTTCCTTCAAGGGATCCAGCACGCGGCCCATGGGCCGTTTGGAAAGGGACGCGTCGCCGATGAAGCGTGTCGTCATGTCATAGGAGCCCACAAGACCCATGGTCAGGCGCACGCCGGTGCCGGCATTGCCGAAATCGAGCGGTGCCTCGGGTTCCAGCAGCGCACCATTTCCGGTCCCGTGCGCGATCCATTCATCGCCGCGCTTTTCGATGGTCGCACCCATGGCCTTCATGGCTTCGCCGGTGCGCAGCACGTCTTCGCCTTCCAGGAGGCCGGTAATGCGGGTTTCGCCAGCGGCCAGCCCGCCAAACATCAGCGCCCGGTGCGAAATCGACTTGTCGCCGGGCACGCGGGCCCGGCCCGAAAGGGCGTCTGATTTTCTGGCGCTCATGGGGCGCGGCTCGGTCGTATGCATTCTGTGGTCCCTGATGGTAGGCATTCTGCCAATGGCAGATTATTCGAGGATTTTATCCGTTCGCTCTAGCATGATGAGGATAGTCGGTCATCCCCCGGTTGACGGATGGCCCCTGACGGGGTTGTAAAGAGAGTGAGCCTTGGGAGGAGAGCCCTTTCCGGGGTGCGTATTAGGCTTTGACAGGTGCGCGACTTGCCGTTATGGGGACCGAAATTTTCAGTAAGGCAGGAAGCGCTTCCGGTGCCGGCCGCGATGGAGCCGTCGCAGGCTGGGCCGACCGCAAGACGATGAGGCAGCAAGGTGGCTAAACCGGAACTTGGAACAAAACGCGTCTGCCCGGAAACGGGGCGCAAATTCTACGACCTGAACAAGGACCCGATCGTCTCTCCCTACACGGGCCAGACCTACCCGCGCAGTTTCTTTGAGGCTGGCGGCGACACCTCCATGGATGAAGAAGACGAAGTGGAGGAAAAGGAGCTGGACGGCGAGGAAGATGCGCCGGAGGTGGTTTCTCTCGAGGATGCGGACGATGAAGCATCTTCCAGCGATAAAACCGAAATCCCGGATCTCGACGACGATGACGATGATGTCGACCTCGGCGACGACGACGACGATACCTTCCTTGATGACGACGAAGACGACGATGATGACGACGTAAAGGACTTCATCGGCGTCGGCGACGACGACGACGAAAGCTGATTTTTCAGCTTACCCGGGAAGAACGGCTCCACCCTCGCACCAAAAGTGACGCGGGGGTGCAAATCGGGGCTTGATCTTCCCGCCGGGCGGGTTTAGAAGCCGCCCACACGGTTGGCCCGGCGGGCCATCCGGACCTCTTCGCCGGAGACGGCGACCGGCCATATCGCCGGAGTGTGGGGCCATAGCTCAGTTGGGAGAGCGCTTGAATGGCATTCAAGAGGTCAGGGGTTCGACTCCCCTTGGCTCCACCAGTTTTCCTCTGAATTTCCGACAGATCGACCACCCCTTCGGGGTTCCCCTCCACGCACCTTGAACCACGGGGAAAAACAGGCAATCGTGCCGGCGGCATCATGTCGCTTGGGGAGCGCCGGTTGAGCTGGATTGGATGTCATGAGTGATCTGATTGTCTGGACATATGACTGGGTTCCGGAAGGTCCCCGCGGTTTTGTGCGCGATTTAAGGCTGAGATGGGCATGCGAGGAGGCCGGATTGGCCTACACCGTTCGCACCGTCCCATTCAAAGATCGCGGACCGGAGCATTTCGCGCACCAGCCCTTCGGTCAGGTTCCGTTTCTGAGCGATGGTGACCTCGAACTGTTTGAGAGCGGCGCATGCCTGCTGCATCTCGCACGGAAAAGCGAAAAGCTGATGCCGCGCGACCCTGCCGGGGAAGCGCAGACGGTTCAATGGTTGATCGCCGCGCTCAATTCGATCGAAATGGTTTCTGTCCCCTGGTGGTTCCTGGAAGTGACCGGCGCAGAGAAAAATCAATTGACCGGCTGGCTGGAAAGCCGGCTTAGCCATCTGGAAAACGTGCTGGCTGAACGGGAATGGCTTGCGGCTGATCGTTTCACCGTAGCGGATCTGCTCATGGCTGATGCTCTGCGAGTGCCAAAAATCCGGTCTTTCGGGGAGCGGCCGGCGAGCGATGCCTATGTCAAACGGATCGTTGAGCGCCCCGCGTTCAAGAAGGCCCAGGCGGACCAGATTGCTCATTTCGCAAAAGCCGATTGAGCAGGAGACTGATCCATGCGACCTGCCGGCGGGCCGTGGGGATGCGTATTTCCTCTGTTGACGAACAACTCCACAGCCACTCGGCTTTGAGGTGCTCAAGTCCGGCAAACAGGTCTCGCTCTACCCTTGACGATGACACCCTTTCATTCCTAACAGTATTTTTCTTGTACACATGAGGATCAGACATGTCCGAAGCCGCCACGCGCAAACCCGCCGAACGCAAGCGCGGTTCCGGCGTTCAGTTCGTTTATAACGTGCTGCGTGACGAAATACTGGACCTCGCCCTGGCGCCGGGTACACCGATCGACGAAATCCAGCTTGCGCAGCGTCTCTCCATGTCGCGCACGCCCATTCGTGAGGCGCTGGTGCGTCTGGCTGGCGAGGGGCTGGTCACGACCCTGCCCAACCGCTCCACCGTGGTTGCCAATATCGACTTCCTGAACCTGCACACCTTCTTCGATGCGCTGACCTTGATGTATCGCGTGACGACGCGGCTCGCCGCGCTCAATCATCAGGCGGACGATCTCGTCACGATCCGCGCACGCCAGGCCGAATTTGCCAAAGCCGTCGAGGATCAGGACGCGCTGGCAATGATCGCCACCAATCGCGAATTCCATGCGGCCATCGCCGCAGCGGCCCGCAACCCCTATTATGAAAGCCTGTTTTTGCGCCTGCTCGATGAGGGGCGCCGACTGCTTCGCCTCTACTATTCCTCGTTCAACGATCAGTTGCCGCAGCGCTATGTCGTCGAGCACGAGGACATGATCGCGTCCATCGAAGCGCGCGATGTGGAAAAGGCCGATGCGCTGGCCAATGAGCACGCCGACCAGATCGTTGAGCAGATTCGCAACATGATCGCCCGCGACCACCGCCAGAAGATCGCGCTTTAGGGGCAGCACCCAGGAAAGCGCTCCGCCCCTGAAATGCATCAGTGCCACTGCGCGAAAATTTGTGTCGACAAAAAAAATACAAATGATATTTTGCAGGCGATCCAAACTGTGAGCGGCCGGCTGCGGATGCATTGCGGCGCATGAGATCAGGCATTTGAAGGAGATCGGCATGACCAACCATATTTTCTCGGGATGCATTCCCGCTCTGATGACCCCCTGCAAGGCGGATCGCAGCCCCGACTTCGACGCGCTGGTGCGCAAGGGCAAGGAATTGATCGATACCGGTATGCGCGCCGTGGTCTATTGCGGATCCATGGGCGATTGGCCGCTGTTGACCGACGCGCAGCGCATGGAAGGCGTTGCCCGGCTGGTTGAGGCTGGCGTGCCGGTCATCGTCGGCACGGGAGCGGTGAACACGGCAAGCGCCGTGGCCCATGCGGTGCATGCGGCCGAGGTTGGTGCCGAGGGTCTCATGGTTATCCCGCGCGTCCTGTCGCGCGGCAGCTCGCCGGCAGCGCAGAGGAACCACTTCAAGGCCATTCTTTCGGCTGCGCCCGATCTGCCGGCAGTGATCTACAACAGCCCCTATTACGGGTTTGCCACCCGGGCGGACCTCTTCTTCGCCCTGCGTGCCGAGCATCCCAACCTGGTCGGCTTCAAGGAATTCGGCGGTGCCGCAGATCTGCGCTATGCGGCGGAGAACATCACCAGCGGCGACCCCGACATCAAGCTGATGATCGGTGTCGACACCACGGTCTATCACGGCTTCGTCAACTGCGGCGCCGATGGTGCCATCACCGGCATCGGCAATGTGCTTCCCCGCGAAGTCCTGCATCTGGTCGCGCTGAGCCAGGCCGCTGCGGCCGGCGATGCGGATGCGCGTCAGCGGGCTTCCGAGCTCGATGCAGCGCTTGCAGTGCTCTCCTCCTTCGATGAGGGGGCGGATCTCGTTCTCTACTACAAATACCTGATGGTGCTGAACGGAGACGAGGAATACCGCCTGCATTTCAATGAGACGGATGAACTCTCGGAGAGCCAGCGTGGCTATGCCGAGGCGCAGTACAAATTGTTCCGCGACTGGTACGCGAATTGGAGCAAGCTGCCGGGCGCGGTCTCCAAATACGCAGCCTGACCCTGTGGAAGAGCCCTCCCGGTCCGGGAGGGCTTCTGTGTTTAAACGGCGTCGAGGCCCTTCTCGCGCAGATGCTCGAGCAGCGCCATTTCTTCGGCAGTGAGGCGGATGCCTTCGGCAAGCGCCTTCTCCCGTGCGGCAAACCGGCGCTGCGAGGGGAGCCGTGCTCCCTGGCCGACCATCGCTTCAAACAGGGTCTCGGCGCGCGCCATCGGGTCGCCCGCCCGTCCCTGTGCGAAACGGGCCGGGTCGAAGGCCAGGATCAACTCGCCATGGGCCGGCGCCAGAGCGGTGGTGCCAAGCGCTTCCAGCGCTTCCGGGCTCGTCAGATCGCCGATCATCACCCCGGCAAGCAGCTCGATCATGGTCGAGATGGCCGATCCCTTGTGCCCGCCAAAGGGCAGCATCGCACCATTGAGCGCGGCTTCCGGGTCCGTCGTGGGTTTTCCATCCGTGTCGATCGCCCAGCCTTCCGGCAGGGGCTTGCCGGCACGGCGATAAAGCTCGATCTCGCCGCGTGCCGCAACGCTGGTGGCGAAGTCGAACACATAGGGGGTCCTCCCGGGCCGTGGCCACCCAAAGGCAAACGGGTTGGTGCCCAGAAGCGGGCCGCTGCCGCCGGAAGGGGCAACGCTGGCATAGCTCGGGCACATGGCCATGGCGGCAAGCCCATGCGCGGTCAGCGCCTCGATCTCGGGCCAGAGAGCGGAAAAATGCGTGCAGTCGTTGATCACCAGGGCCGCGAGCCCGAACTGCCGGGCCTTTTCGGCCAGCACCGGGGCGCCGAGCTCGAAAGCGGCATTGGCGAAGCCGCCCTTCGCAGCAACGCGCACTATGGCGCCGTCATCGCTGGTCAGTTCAGGTTCGGCATCCGGCACGACCTTGCCGGCCTTGATGGTGCGCAGGCAGCCCTCAACACGGTAGACGCCGTGGGATTTGCAGGCGTCGCGCTCTCCCGCCACGATTGCCCGTGTGAGCGCGCCCGCATGGAGCGGCGACAAGCCTCCCTTGCGCATGATCGCCTCGACAATGTGCTCGAGGTCGCCGATGGCCAGCGTGGTCTCGGTCATAAAATATCCTTTCCTCCGGTTGCCGGGTTGCAATCTTGCATACATTTTGTATGCAGAAGAAAGCCTATGCAAGATGCACAAGTCATAACCCAGCGCTTCCTGCCTGCGCCAGATGATCCGAAACTCTAATTTGAAGGAGGGACCGATGCCCTTCACCCCACACGGAAAGCACCTGATAGCCGGCGAATGGACCGGTGGCGACGACACATTCGAATCGTCCCCGGCGGATGGTCCAACACATCGCTTTGCAATGGGCACTCCTGACCTTGTCGATCGGGCCGTTCAGGCGGCGGAAGCTGCTTTCGAGGTCTATTCGCGTTGCACGCGTCAGGAACGGGCCACATTTCTGGAGGCCATCGCCGATGAGATTGAAGCCCGTGGCGCCGAAATCACCGAGATCGGCACGCAGGAGACCGGTCTCCCCGCCGCGCGTCTCGAAGGAGAGCGCGGCCGCACCTCCGGCCAGCTTCGCCTCTTTGCAGCCCACATCCGCAAGGGGGATTATCTCGACCGCCGCCAGGACGAGGCTCTGCCGGATCGCCAGCCCGCGCCGAGGCCCGAACTGGTGATGGTACAGCGTCCCATCGGTCCGGTTGCCGTCTTCGGCGCATCCAATTTCCCGCTCGCATTTTCGACGGCGGGCGGCGATACGGCCGCCGCGCTGGCGGCTGGCTGCCCGGTCGTGGTGAAAGGGCATGAGGCGCATCCGGGAACCGGTGAGATCGTCGCGGAGGCGATCAGGGCGGCCATCGAGAGATACGACATGCCGGCCGGCGTGTTCTCGCTCATCCAGGGTGGCGACCGCAGCGTCGGCCAGGCGCTGGTGCAGCACCCGCTGATCAAGGCCGTTGGCTTCACGGGCAGCCTGGCGGGCGGCCGTGCGCTGTTCGACCTTTGTGCGGCACGACCGGAGCCCATCCCCTTTTTCGGAGAGCTGGGATCGGTCAATCCGATGTTCGTTCTTCCACACGCTCTCGAAGCGCGGGGCGAGGAGATCGGGCGCGGCTGGGCTGCATCCCTGACCATGGGCGCAGGACAGTTCTGCACCAACCCCGGCATTGCGATTGTGATGGATAGCAAGGCAGCCGACCGTTTCGTGGACGCTGCAGCAGACGGGCTGAAGCAGGTGGATGCACAGGTGATGCTGACCGACGGCATCGCAAAGGCGTTCAAGGCGGGACGTGATCAGGTTGCGCAAAGCGCTGCGGCGCGCCCGGTGATGGTGGCCGAAGCGGAGGGGCGCAAGGCTTCGCCGGCACTCTTTGAGACCACGACAGCGGAGTTCCTTGAAAATCCACAATTGCATCATGAGGTCTTTGGTCCGCTCGGACTGGTGGTGCGTGCGGGTTCTGCCGAAGAGATCGAGGCTATCGCCCGCGCTCTGGAAGGGCAGCTGACCGTGACGCTGCACCTCGACGAAGGCGACGTCGTTGCGGCCCAGGCGCTTCGCCCCGTTCTTGAGCGCAAGGCGGGACGGCTGCTCGTCAACGGATTCCCGACCGGGGTCGAGGTGGTGGACTCCATGGTCCATGGCGGCCCCTATCCGGCCAGCACCAATTTCGGCGCCACCAGCGTCGGGACGCTGTCCATCAGACGCTTCCTGCGCCCGGTCTGCTACCAGAACATGCCTGCGGCTCTTCTGCCGGAGGATGCGCTGGGCTGACCCTACGGGACTGCAATTGCAACAATGGTGAGGCGCGGCACACGGCGATGTGTGCCGCGCCTCTCTTGTTTCTGGCAGGGCGGCCCGATCGTTGGGAATGGCGCAAAGCCGCTTAAAAAATTTAATTATTTTTTTTGTCGACATAGAGAATTGGAGATGTATAAATTTTGAGTGCATCCCGGACGGGTTCACCGGGTCTTAAAAAATAACAATGGAGGAGTTGAGATGTTTCTCAGCCTTAAGCGATTGGCCCTGGTCGGGGCCGTAGCGTTTGCGACGTTTGGTGCGCAGGCGCAGGAAGTGACCTGGCGCGTTCCGACGTCGGTCCCCGAGGGGTCGCCTTTCTACGTGAATTTTCTCGAGCGTTTTGCAGACAATGTGGGTCTCCTGACCGACGGAGCTGTCGAAATCCAGCCTTTCGGCGCGGGTATCCTTGTGCCGGCGCTGCAGGTCTATGACGGCGTCAAGGACGGCATTGTCGAAGCAGGTCACTCGACTCCGAGCTATCTGGTCAATCAGGATCCGGTGAACGCGATTTTTGCCGGTTTCCCCGGCGGCATGGGCCCCGAGGCCTATTCGACATGGATTTTTGAAGAAGGCGGCAAGGAAAAGCTCGCCGAAATCCGTGCGGAAGAAGGCCTGAAGTCGCTCGTCGTGGGCATCGGCTCCTCCGAGATCATGGCGCATGCCAACAAGCCGATCAAAAGCGCGGCCGATCTCAAGGGCCTGAAATACCGCACGTCCGGCCCCTGGGCCGAGGTGATGCGCGACTATTTCGACGCGGTGCCGACCGTTGTGCCCCCAGGTGAAATCTACACCCTGTTGGAGCGCAAGGGCGTGGACGCTATCGAATGGGGCCCGCCATCGGGCAATCTGCCGGAGGGTTTCCACGAGGCTGCCCCCTATATCGTCGTGCCGGGCGTCCACCAGCCCACCTTCCTCTGGGAAGTTGTGGTCAAGCAGGAAACCTGGGATGCGCTTGACGAAGCGCTCAGGGCGAAGATCGAAGCGGCCGCCGAGCTGACCACGCTTCAGTCTCTGGTCCACTTCTACGATCAGGACATGAAGGCGATGGAGACGCTGCGCGCCAGCAAGGCCGAGGTGATCGAGCTCGATGCGGCGTTCCAGAAAGAGCTGTCCGATGCGGGCCGCGACTGGATCAAGAAAACCGCCGAAGCCCAGAAGGCCGAGGGCAAGCCCCGCATGGCCGAAATCCTTGAAGGCTACTTCGCCTATGAGGATCGCTGGGCCGAACAGAGCGGCTATCTGATCCGCAACGAAAAGTAAGCCGGCGGGAGGCGATCTTGAAACGTGCTGTCCTCGCGGTCGCGGATCGAATTTCGGCAAGTCTGAACATCGTCGCGCAGGCGATGGTGCTGATCCTGATCGCCTCCATGCTCTACGAAGTGGTGGCGCGCTATGTCTTCGGCGCGCCCACACTCTGGGCCTTCGACATCGCCTATATGAGCACCGGTGTGCTCTTCGTTCTGGGCGCGGCGCAGGCCCTGCGCGAAGACGCTCATGTGCGCATCGACTTCCTCTCGTCGCGCCTGCCAAAAAGGGTGCGCGGCGCGATTGACGGTCTGGCCTTTCTCGTCGTCCTTTTTCCGGTCTTCGTGTGGCTTGCATCCATCGCCGGTCAGCGTGCGTGGCGCGCCTGGATGACCGGCGAGGTGGAGCATGTCAGCCCGTGGGCGCCCTTGATGTGGCCCTTCTACAGCGCGCTGGCAATCGGGCTTTGTGCGCTGGCGCTCCAGCTCTTCGCCGAAGGGCTGCGGGCTCTCACCGACCCGCGCGACGACGACAGCTGCAAGATCGAGACCTGACATGCTCATTGCAGGATTGATGTTTCCGGCGCTGTTCGCGCTGATCCTTCTGGGATTGCCGATCGCGTTTTCGCTCACCATCGTCGCGGTTGGCGCGGGCCTGGCGGCCTTCGGCTCCGTCGCGTTCAACCAGCTCTATGGCTCGTTCTACTCGGCCTCGACGAATTTCATTCTTTCGGCAATCCCGATGTTCATCCTGATGGGTGCGCTGCTCGAACGTTCCGGCATTGCCGAGCGCCTGTTCCGGGTCATGAATCTCTGGCTCTCGCGCCTGCCCGGCGGGCTTGCGCTGGCCACCATCGCGATGGGCGCGATCTTCGCCGCCGCCGCCGGTGTGGTCGGCGCCGTCGAGGTGATGATCGGCATGATGGCCATTCCTGCGATGCAGAAGGCGCGCTATGGCAACACGCTGATTGCCGGCACGATCTGCGCCGGCGGATCGCTGGGCACGATGATCCCGCCCTCCGTCATTGCCGTCATGTATGCTTCGCTTGCGCAGATGTCGGTGGGCAAGCTTCTGGCGGGCATGATGCTGCCCGGCCTGCTCATGGTTGTGCTTTTTCTCGCCTATATCTTCATCCACGGCCTGCTCTACCCGGCAAAACCCGATGACGACGATCCGGTCGAGGAGCCCGTGGAACTTGCCGAGAAACTGCGGCTGACGGCCACGGTCCTTCTGCCGGTCGTGCTCCTGATCGTCGCTGTCCTCGGCTCGATCCTGGCCGGCATCGCCTCGCCGACGGAAGCAGCCGCCGTGGGCGCCGCCGGCGCGATTGTGCTCTGCATCGTCAATCAGCGCTTTTCGATCGCAATGCTGCGGGAATCGCTGGCGATCACCGTGCGGATTTCCGCGATGATCCTCTTGATCGTCGCCGCCGGCACCATGTTCATGGGCGCCTTCGCCGCCAATGGCGGAGCGCGGCTGATCCGCGAGGTGATCGACGGCGCCGGGCTCGGCCCCACGGGCATGATCGTGTTCTTCCTGGCGGTGGTCTTCATCCTCGGCTTCGTGCTCGACTGGACGGCCAATGTGCTCATCTGCGTGCCGCTGTTCACACCGTTCATCCGCGCTGCCGGCATTGATCCGGTGTGGTTTGCAACACTGGTGCTCATTGTCATCCAGACAGGCTATCTGACGCCGCCCATGGCCTCGTCGATTTTCTATCTGAAATCGATCGCCCCGCCGAACATGACCTATGGCCAGATGTGCCGCGGCGTTTTGCCGTTCATCCTGCTACAGGTCCTTACACTCCTGCTCGTTGTGGCTTTTCCGGCGCTGGCAACCTGGCTGCCTGACAGGATCGTTGGATTTTGAGGACGGCGGCCGGTCTTCGGTCGTCCTCTCGGTGGATTTTATCTGCACTTGCGGCTATGACCTGTGTCATGCGTATGGTTCTGACCCTGTTGCTGCTGGTTGCCATCAGCCTCGCGGGATTCATCCCCGGGGGTAATGCGGCTGCATCCGAAACTGTGCCCATGTCGATGGCGCAGGCCGAAAGCGCAGGGTTCATGAAATGTTGCGCGCAGACCGATGAAAGCAATCTCGACAGGGTCTCAAGCTGCATCACCGATTGCCACTATCTGGCATCGGATCAGCCTCTGCGTCTTCATTCCTCCGTGTCACCGTTTGCACAGTCTTCAGCCTGCTCGCCCCATCAACCCGTGATTGCGGGATTTTTTCGACCACCCATCGTTTCCTGATCGATACTCCGATTCATTCCGAACGAAGTGGTTTCACGCGCTTTGCTGTCCTCGGGACACCGAGCCGTGGGGCGAACAATCGAAAGTGAAAGACGATGAACAAACGACCATCCACTGTGGCCGCCGGCGCTGCCCTGGCGATTTTGATCGCAACGGGTGTTGCTCACGCCACATCCATCAGCAATGGCAAAACCATCACGGTTTTCAAGACGCCCTGGTGTGGCTGTTGCGAGGTCTGGGTTGAGGCTTTGCAGAAGGCTGGCTACGAAATGAAGACGACCGACCTGGAAGATCTTGACGGTGTCAAGAAACAGGCCGGTGTGCCTGCTGATCTCGAAGCCTGTCATACGGCTGTTATAGACGGGGAACGCAAATACGTTCTGGAAGGGCATGTACCCATCGAAGCCGTGGAAAAGCTCCTGTCGGAGCGACCGGATGTCAAGGGCATCGCTGTGCCGGGCATGCCGTCCGGCTCACTTGGCATGGGATACGATCCGAACGCGCGCTATACGGTCTATTCCTTCGATGGCAGTGCGGACCGAACGCCGGACGTGTTTCTTGAAACGGGTGTGAAATAGCGAATTTCGCACTCTTTTCACATGGGCGGCTTTATGGCCGCCCAACCTGGAGCGACGGTTGGCCAAGGCTGGTCACCGTTGCAACAGATCGCCGCCGTTGCTGGAGAACAGATTGGACACCTTGTAAGCGGCTTCGGTCCGATTGGTCGCCTTCAGTTTCTGCATGATGTTCCGAATGTGAACCTTCACGGTGCTCTCGCACATGTTGAGCTCGTAGGCGATGATCTTGTTGGGTTTGCCCTGCCAGATCGCTTCTGCCACCTGGATCTGGCGTGGCGTAAACATCTCTGTCAGGCGCTGGTCATGCGTGGCGTCGCCATTGATAACCTCACGCATCGCGAAGACCGTGCTGGCGGGAACGAATACCCCGCCGGCAAGCGCGAGGTTTATGGCTTCGACACAAACCTCGACACTCACCGACGAAGGTATATAGCCCCGCACGCCATAATCGAGAGCATTGACGATCTGCACCACATCATCTCGGTCGGCGAGGATGATCAGCGGGGCCGATCCGGACAGTTTGATGGTTTGTCTGATCAGCTCCTCCATGTGGGATTCCGTGATATTGGCGGATCCCACATGGAGGAGCACAGCGGCCAGTGGAGGATGCCGGTCCGCTTCATTCTGCCATTCTTCCATCGTGCTGCAGGCGACCACATCCCAGGGAGCCGGATGGGCCGCCAAGCTGCTGCGAAGGCATTCACGCGCCAGAATGCGCTCGTCTATGAGAACGACCGACCCCTTTTGAGTGAGCGCGCGGCTGGAAGTTGTCCTGATCGTGTCGCGGCGAGCTCGTTCTGCCGGCACACCCGGTCCGTGGGAGGATGCGGTACAAGCTGAAAAGGCCGTCATGTCGAAAACCCGCCGTTTCTCGTCGAGATTGCTCTGCTAACGGACGCCAGATTACGCATCTCATCATGTGGCTTCTGTGAAATTGGCTACACTTGCTGTCGGAGAATTTTCTCAGCCGGCAACAACTGAAGCTGTGCCGGCAAATAGACAGATGCTCTTCATGGTTGCCCGAACCTCTGTGCAGGGCTACGCTGCATATTCTTGAGGGGCACCAACTGAAAACAATGTCCGAAGGGCAATACACCCGACAGGTCACGACGATCGCGTCCATTGATGCGGTTGGGTTTTCGCGCCTGATGGGGATCGATGACGAATTCGCTGTGGCGGCATTCGAGGAGCGGCGGTCGATCATCGCCGACAGTTGTGATGCTGCGGGTGGGCGAACGTTTGGCGCCGCCGGCGACAGCATCATGGCGGAGTTCGGAACGCCTATTGATGCGCTGCGTGCAGCTTTCGATTTTCAGCAACGGATTGTCGAGCTCAATGATCGTGTGCCGGGCGACCGCCGCATGCCGTTCCGGGTCGGTATCAACACGGGCAACGTGATCGTTCGCGGTCCGAGCCTTTATGGCGATGACGTCAACATTGCCGCGCGTATCCAGGAACTGGCGCCGACAGATGGGCTGGCGATTTCGGAAACCACCTGGAATCATGTGCGGGACAAGGTGGCCGCCAGCTTCACCGATCTCGGGGAGCAACGACTGAAGAATATCGCCCTTCCGGTACGGATCTTCGTTGCGAGCCGGCGGGAAGGGGAAGAGACAGAAATTGCGGCTCGTCGTGCGGTTGATCCGGCCGCTCCACCCGCAATTGCAGTCTTGCCATTTCAGAACGAAGCCGGCGCGCGGGAGTTCGACTATGTGGCCGATGGTGTCGCAGAAGACATCATTCAAGGTCTGTGCAGCACACGCTGGCTGCCGGTGATCGCGCGGGAGTCGAGCTTTCAATTCAGAGACAAGACACTGGGTGCGCGCAAGACCGGAAGTGCGCTTGGCGCGCGCTATCTTGTCGATGGCAGGCTCGCACGCGCGAGCGGCTATTTCGATCTCGTCATAACGTTAACCGACGCAGCGAACGAAAGACTGGTCTGGTCGCGCGGCTTCCGCCGACCGCTCGACGAGGTTTCACTGATCAACGATGAGATCGGCGGCCAAATCGTTTCGATGTTGGAAAAGGAGGTTGAGAGGGTGGAGCAGGCGCGCACCTTTCAGGTTCCTTGGGAAAGCCTCGAAACGTGGCAGCTTGTGCGACGCGCGCGCTGGCACATGCAGCGTCGCTCACGCGAAGACACAGCGCTGGCCCTTGACTGTCTTGGCGAAGCGAGTCGAAAGGCTCCCAACTCCAGCGCCGTACTCAACGAACTGGCATGGTGGTATTTCTGGCGGGGCTGGTTACGCTCTGGAGCCGGCGATGATCTCGATAAGGTGACGGATTTCTCCCGCAGATCGCTCTTGATGGACAGCCAGGACGCACGCCCTCACGCGCATCTTGGCGCGGTCGCGATCATGCGTGGACAGCCGAAAGCGGCAATCGAGCACCTGCATGAAGCACTGCAGATCAACCCCAGTTTCGCCTTTGCGCATTCGGCGATGGGCAGCGCCTATCTGCTTTTGGGGGAGGCACGTAAGGCTATCCCCCTCTTCAAAACGGCACGACAGCTCAGTCCGTTCGACATTTACGGTTTCCATAATCTCGGAGAACTCGCCGCCGCCTGTTGTTTTGAGGAGCAATGGGATGACGCCATTGCCGCGGCCGAGGCCTCACTTGGTCTCTCGCCGCGCTATTTTTACGCGCGGTTTCTTAAGATAGGGGCGCTGATGCGCAGCAATCGGGTGGAAGAGGCACGACGCGAGAAAGCGCTCTTCCACGCCTATCATCCCGATTTCTCACTTGATCGCGTCGCATGGATCCCCTTCGCGGAGAAATCTGCGACCGCTTTTCTCATCAGCAACTTCAGTCTGGCTGATCAGAACGGAGGCGCGATCGAAGCTGGCCCTGCGTGAACTGCTTCACACACGGCCCACCCTTTCACGCGTAGGCTTTTGCTGTCCGAGGGGAGCGCAATGGCGACGACTAAGTATTTCGATGGTGTGCGCGAGGCGCAACGCGCTCAGGGGCCTGTAGCCGACATGCCGCCATTCGACATCAAGCGGATCCGTGCGAAGGGTTGGCGCGCCAGGCTCACCAGCCGCCTTCTTGAGAACCCCCGCTGGGCGCTCGGTCTGTTACGACGGTTTCATCCGATTCTGAAGTTTGGGAGTCTCGTTCTCGTTACGCGCAGCGAGGATGTGCGCGAAATTCTCGAGCGTCAGGACGTGTTCCAAACTCCCTATGGTCTCGAAATGGCGGAGATCGCGGGGGGAACCAACTTCATTCTCGGCATGCAGGACGGTCCGGAATACCGGCGCATGAAATCGGCCGTGCTGTCGGCCTTTCCGGTGGACGAGGTCGAAGAGGTCGTACGCCCTATGGCGGCACGGCACGCTTCGGCCATCATGCAACGCGCTGCCCCGCGTTTCGATGCGGTCGCCGGGCTGCTGCGTGTGGTTCCCGTCCGCATCTGCCGCGATTATTTTGGCATTCTCGTTGACGATGAAGAGGCCTTTTCCAATTGGGCCAACGCTTTGAGCGGATTGTTTTTCGCCGATCCCGGCGCTGATCCGGTGACAAGGGAACTGGCCGTGGTGGCCGCTGACCGCGTACGACAGGTCATCGATCTGTCGATCATGGCGGTGCGTGAGGGCGCCGTGGCAGGCGCCACACCGCTTGGGCGGTTGGTCGCGATGCTCGATGCGGAAGACCCGCAAATCAGCCTCGGCGAGGTCCACGCGATCATGCTGGGCATGATTGCCGGCTTTACGCCCACCAATCTCCTGGCGAGTGGCAATTGCCTGGATGTCGTGCTTTCCAAGCCCGAGGCGCGCCGGGCAGTGGAAGAGGCAATTGCAGCCGGCGACAATGCGCGTCTCGAACGCGCCCTCCTCGAGGCGATGCGCTTCAAGCCTATCTGGGTCGGCCCGTTCCGCTACACGGCGCGCGATGCGGTGATCGCCAAAGGGACACGCCGGGAACGGAAGATAAAAGCGGGCACAACCGTGATGCCGGCGACACTCTCGGCCATGTTCGATCCTGCGGCGGTGCGTGAACCGGAGCGCTTCGACATGGAGCGGCCCGCGCGGGACTACATGGTCTTCGGTCACGGTATTCACCAATGCATCGGTGCGGCGATAGCCCGGATTCAGATTGCCGAGTGCTTTCGTGCATTGTTCTCAAAGCCCGGATTGCATCGCGCCGACGGCAAAGATGGGCGCTTGAGACGCCTCGGCGCCTATCCGGAAAGTCTGACGGTCTGCTTTGATCCCGCCCCGCTTTCAAGGACGGTCGAACACGCCATGGTAACGGCGGTGATCCCCTGCGCCAGGGATACCCCGATGGATGCCTTGCGCGCGAAGGTCGACGCGCTCGGCAATCCGGCGGGAGAGGCGATGAAGCGCGCGCTGGACGAAAGCGGCGTAATTCACTTCGCCAGCATCGCCGTTATCGACGGGCAGGGCGATGAGGCGGCGAGCAGCGCCGGCCATCTGGTTATTGAACTGTCGGGCGACGGCACGAAAGGCGATGTCGTGGATGCCTTTGTGAGCGCCACCGAACCCGTGTTGCGCGATCTCCTTGCCATGGCATGCGGAACGACCGAACACCGGCCTGCCGGCGTGCTGATCCGTGAGAGCGCACTGGATATCTCTCCGACTTTCGGCAGCGATGCCGGCCTCGTATTCTCGGGGACCCCCGGCCACTCTGTCCGTCGCATTCGGGCGGAAGCGGAACTTGAAGAGGCCGCGCGTGGGGAAATCGCAGCGGCGCCCAAGGGGGCCGAGGCCGGTGCAATTCTTGATCGGGTAAGGCAGAAGCTCACGAGCGAAGGGCGCTTCGACTGGGCATTTGAGCCCGCCGAAACGCTTCTGGAAAAACCAGCAGGCAGTGTTGCCAGCGCGGTGAAGCGAACATTGCGAGCGCCGAAGGTTCTGGTGACGGTCACCGTCACGCTCCTCATCTGCCTCGCCATCACCTATTCGCTGGTGTTCGGATACGCACCCGGCTTCTTTCGCAATCTGCTGATCGTCGGCACCTCCATCGTGCTCACCCTGATCGGTGTCACAATGCTGCTTGCTTTCATCGGCGGGCTTCTGACCCTCTATCTGCGGCACCTTGAAAAACGTGATGTTCCGAGCGACAGGAACGCGGACCTGGCGCTACTGGAAGAGATCGCAAAGCGCGAGAACCACCTGGCGCAAAATCACCTGACGGCCGTGTCGACGCTGAAGGGAGGCTGGCTGAGGCGTCTTTCGCTCCGGCTCTCCTTCTACCTGATCTCGATCATGGCGCGGCAGGTGTTTCGGCCCGGATACCTCGCCGACATCAACACGATCCACTTCGCCCGCTGGGTGCTCCTGCCCGGGACGAAACAGCTTGTCTTCCTGAGCAATTATGGCGGCAGCTGGGAGAGTTATCTGGAGGATTTCATCACCAAGGCCCATGCCGGTCTGACAGGGGTCTGGAGCAATACGGCAGGCTTTCCAAAAACGCGCATGCTGTTTTTCGACGGGGCGACCGATGGCGACCGGTTCAAGCGCTGGGCACGGGCGCAGCAGGTGCCGACGCTCTTTTGGTATGCGGCCTATCCCGGCCTCACCACCAGCCGCATCCGCATCAATTCGCTGATCCGCGATGGGATAGCGAAAGCGGAAACCGAAAGCGAAGCGCGCGACTGGCTCCGCCTCTTCGGTTCGCAACCGCGCCCGCGCGATATGCTTGAAACGGAGGAGATTCAGTCGATCTTCTTCGGCCCCCTTGGCCCGCTCGCAAAGGCGGAAATGATCGCTTTCCATATCCCGGCGGACCTGTCGCGTGCTGCGCGGCGGGAGTGGTTGGCGTTTTTGCTGGAACGCACCAGTTTCGGCAATCAGCTTCCGCCCGAGCGGGCCATGATCACCCTTCTTGGGCCGGGTGGGCTGAGACGGCTGGGCCTGGGGGAGCGTCCGGGCGATGATCGTCTGGACGGATTTCCGGCGGCCTTTCGACAGGGCATGGCGACTGAGGCGCGCAGCCGCGTTCTCGACGATATCGGCAAGAGCGCGCCGGAGCGCTGGGCCTGGGGCTCGCAGGAGAAGCCGGTCGATGTGGCTGTCATCTGCTATGCGCGCAGCTATGAAACACTGGACGCGGACATCCAGTCCCTGCTGCATGCAACGGACAAAGCCGGCGTGCGGCGCGTTGCGCAGCTACCGCTCGAGATCAGGAGAGAGGGCAGGCATGCCGTCGAGCATTTCGGTTTTGCCGACGGCATATCGCAGCCCATTGTGCGGGGCACGCCGCGTGCAAATGGGAACACCTCATCCATGCACCTCATCGCCCCCGGCGAATTCGTGCTTGGCTATCGGGATGAAAACAATTTCTATCCGTCCTCCCCAACCATAACCGAGGCCGAAGACAGCAAAGGCATACTTCCGGTGCTGGAAACGGGAGCAGAAGCGCCGCTCTTTGGCAAGAAGGCAACCATGCGTGACTTCGGGCGCAATGGCAGTTTCATGGTGATCCGTCAGCTCGAGCAGCATGTCTCGACCTTTAACACCTATTGCCGGCATGCTGCCGAGATGGTGCGCACCGAGACAGGCAATGCCACGATCGAATCGAAATGGATCGCAGCCAAGATGGTCGGGCGCTGGCAGGACGGAACCTCGCTGGTGCGCAATCCAAATGGCCGCTCGGATCGCGAGCCGGACAATGATTTCACCTTCGCCGCAGAGGACCCGCAGGGGCTCTATTGTCCGCTGGGCTCTCATGTGCGCCGTTCGAACCCGAGAGACTCGCTGGGTGACGATCCCGAAACCCAGCTCAGGATCAACAACCGCCATCGCATCCTGCGTTGTGGCCGAACCTATAAAGACGGTCAGGAAGCGGGCCTGCTTTTCATGTGCCTCAATGCCGATATCGAGCGGCAATACGAATTCATGCAGCAAAGCTGGGTGTCGTCATCCTTCTTTCAGGGGCTGACGGACGAGAAGGATCCGACCATCGGCGCCAATGAGGGGAAGGGCAGTTTCTCCATCCCGACAGATGAAGGGCGGCTGATTCTGCGTGATTTGCCAAGCTTCGTGACAACGCGCGGCGGCGGCTATTTCTTCATGCCCAGCCGCTCGAGCCTGCGCTACCTTCTGTCTCGCTTGTGATCAGTCGTCCTCCAGGTGGACGATTTCCTGCAGACCCGTCCTGGAGATCAGTCTTATGGCGCCACGCCTGATCGCGATCAGGTTCTCGCTGCGCCATGTGTTGAGCATCTTGTTGACAGATTCGCGGGTTGCGCCGAGGAAGGCGGCAAGCTCGGATTGGGAAATCCCGATCCAACCGCCAGCTCCGGCAATCCTGTCATCGAGAAGCAGGAGGCGCTTGGCAAGCCGCGCCTCCACCTTCAGCAGCGCCTGGTCATTGCGCTCATTGCTGATCCATCGCAATCGCGCGCACAGGAGCTCGATCATCGCCAGCGACAAGGAGGCATCTTCCGCCAGCTTCCGCATCAGTTGCGCGCGGCTCAGCGACACCAGCGCGCAGTCGGTCAGGCAGATGGCGCTTGCGGTTCTGACACCTCCGTCAAGGGCCCCGATTTCGCCGATGAGACTGCGTGAAAGCTCAATATTGGCAACCAGTTTCCGACCGCTGATGGAATAGCTGGAGATCTCCACCGTGCCCGAAAGAACGCCGTAGATCCGATCGGCCGGATCCTCATGCATGAAGAGATAGTCGCCCGCCTTGTAGCGTTCGGGCCGGCACTGGCTGAACAGGGCATCGAAATGAGCAGGGCACAGGCTGACCGTCTCCCTCGTCGAGGGGCGCGCTTCTGCAATCTGCGGCGTGTCCGTGCTGTCCAAGAGATTTCACGCAGGCTGGCCTATGTTGGTCTTGATAATGATTTGCGCTGCCATTTCCGTCAACGGAACAGGGAGGAAACCGGCAGGCGATCTGCTTTCCTTCGCATGGGTGAGACCCAACGGCAGAAAAGGTAAGGGGCGCATTTATGCAGAGACACCGAGACCATTTCGAGCAAGGGAATCCGGGGGTGTTCGGTGTCGTTTGCATTGGAGTTTAGGTAATTTTGTTTCTATGGACAGTGCATCCTCGCGGGGATTCTTGCGCATTTCTTGCAACCTGAGGGAAAGGTGCCCAAAAGCGTTTGACGTATACGGAATTTCGTTGCCAAATGCCGCCTCTTTCATCCTTTGGTTGGATGACAAGCAAGCAAGAAAATGGGAGTGCGGGAAAATGTTGAAATCCCTGATGCGACCGCTGCTCGCGGGTACGATTCTGCTTTCTTCTGCAATGGCGGCATCCGCCGTCACTTATGTGCGCGGCAATGACGGCGATCCGGAAACGCTGGATCAGCACAAAACGTCGACGGTTGTCGAGGCACATCTTCTGCGTGACCTCTATGAGGGGCTCGTCGTTTATGACGCAAGCGCCAAGATCATTCCCGGGGTGGCCGAGGAATGGACGGTTTCGGATGACGGCAGTGTCTACACATTCAAGCTGCGCGACGATGCCAAATGGTCAAATGGTGACCCGGTCGTGGCCGGGGATTTCGTCTTCTCGCTCCGCCGCATCATGATGCCGGACACCGGCGCGAAATATGCCAACATTCTCTACCCGATCAAGAATGCAGAGGCGATCAACAAGGGCGAGATGGAGCCCGATCAGTTGGGCGTCAAGGCAGTGGACGAGCGGACGCTCGAGATCACGCTGGAGCAGCCAACCCCCTATTTCCTCGAACTCCTGACCCACCAGACGGGCTTGCCGGTCAACCCCAAGGCAGTTGAAGCGCACGGAACCGATTTCGTGGCGCCGGAAAACATCGTGACCAACGGCGCTTACAAGCTTGTCTCCTTCCAGCCGGGTGACAAGATCGTCATGGAGAAGAACGAGAACTTCCATGACGCCGACAGTGTGCAGATCGACCGGATCGAGTATTTGCCGATCGAAGACCGCGCCACTTGTGTGCGTCGTTTCGAGGCGGGTGAAGTCCACAGCTGTTCCGACCTGCCGACCGAGCAGATCAAGTCGCTCAAGGAGCGTCTTGGCGATCAGGTCCGGATCACACCCTATCTCGGCACCTATTACTACGCGCTCAACATGAAGCGCGAGGCCATGGCCGATTCGAAGGTGCGCCAGGCGCTTGCCATGGCCATCGATCGCGAGTTCCTTGGCGATGAAATCTGGGCTGGCTCCATGCTGCCTGCCTATTCGCTGGTTCCGCCCGGCATCGGCAATTATGAAGGCGGTGGTGCGCAGGCAGAGTGGGCCGACATGTCGCCGCTCGACCGCGAAGACAAGGCCATCGAGCTGATGAAGGAAGCTGGTTACGGCCCCGACAATCCGCTGACGATCGAACTGGCCTACAACAACTCCGAAAACCACAAGAACACGGCGACCGCGATCGCCGACATGTGGAAGCCACTTGGCGTCAATGTCGAATTCAACGTCCGCGATTTGTCCGCACATTACGCAAACTTGCGTGATCAGAAAGACTTCGACGTGGCGCGCGCCGGCTGGATCGGCGACTATTCCGACCCGCAGAACTTCCTGTTCCTGGTCGAGAGCGACAACACCGGCTTCAACTACGCCCAGTATGAGAACCCGGACTATGACGCACTGATGGACAAGGCTGCAGCCGAGACCGATCTGGTCAAGCGTGCCGAGATCCTGCGTGAAGCCGAAGCGACGTTCATGGCAGACATGCCCTATATCCCGCTTCTCTTCTATTCGTCCCTTTCTCTGGTGTCGCCCAAGCTCAAGGGCTGGGAAGACAACATCCAGAATGTTCATGGGACACGCTTCATGAGCATCAGCGAGTAACAACAGCGTTCGATTTTTCCGCCCGTCCCTTTCAGGGTCGGGCGGCATCGAACCAGCATGAGAGTTGGTAACGATGCTCGGATATGCCGTGCGCCGTCTCCTCGGCGCAATTCCAACCCTGTTCCTGATCATAACCTTCGCCTTCTTCCTGATGCGGGTGGCGCCGGGTGGTCCCTTCGACCGCGAGCGCACGCTGGAAGCGAAGGTGCTGGAAAACCTGAACCGTGTTTTCCATCTCGATAAGCCTGTCTGGGAACAGTACCTTTACTATCTCGGCAACCTTGCCCGTGGCGATCTGGGGCCGAGTTTCATCTATCGCGATTTCTCCGTTCAGCAATTGCTTGGCAATGGCCTGCCGGTGTCGATTCAGCTCGGTGGTATGGCACTGCTTGTCGCGCTGCTGATCGGCAGCGTGCTCGGCACCATCGCCGCATTACGCCAGAACTCCTGGGTCGATTATTCGGTGATTGCGGTTGCCACTTTCGGCATTACCGTGCCGAACTTTGTGGTCGCCCCGCTTCTGTCTCTGATCTTCGGTGTGTGGCTGAGCCTGCTGCCGGCCGGCGGCTGGAACAGCCCTGAATCCATGGTGCTGCCCGTCATCACGTTGGCCCTGCCACAGGTGGCGATCATCGCCCGCCTGATACGAGGCTCCATGATCGAGGCGCTGCGTTCCGACCATGTGCGCACCGCGCGCGCCTACGGCCTGCCGCAGCGCATGATCGTCATTGTGCATGCGTTACGGGCGGCCTGCCTGCCGGTGATCTCCTATCTGGGGCCTGCAGCGGCGGCACTGCTGACAGGTTCCGTGGTGGTGGAAACCATTTTCGGCCTGCCGGGCATCGGCCGCTATTTCGTTCAAGGTGCGCTTAACCGCGATTACACGCTGGTTATGGGCACTGTCATCATCATCGCCGTCTTCGTGGTGGTCTTCAATCTGATCGTCGACCTTCTCTATGCGGCGCTGGATCCGAGAGTGCGTTATGACTGACATCGCCACCGGCCAAATGCCGCCCGAGGGCGAGCTGCCGACAACCAAGAGCCGCTCGGCCTGGGAAACGGCTTTCATGCGGTTGCGCAGAAATCGCGCCGCCATGGCCAGCCTGTTCATTCTGATCCTGTTCGTCTTCGCCGGCATTTTTGGTCCGATGCTGGCGCCGCATCCCTATGCGCGCGTTTATTCGGACTTCGTGAAAGTCCCGGCCAGCCTGGAAGCATACCCGCGTCAGTCGGAGATCGTGCCCCTGGCCGAAGCCGCGCTGTCGCGGGCGCGGCTGGAAACAGGCGCCATCGAGCTTGATGGAAATACGGTGCGCATCGAGGCGACATCGCGCCGGGAGATCGACCCGCGCGTAACGCGGTATCTTGACCGTTCGGACCTGTTCTCCAACGCGAGGATTGTCGAGCAGGCAGATGACAAGAAATCGATCGTGATGGAGGCTGATGTTCAGCGTCTGCGATTCATATTCGGGACGGATGCCAACGGGCGCGACCTGTTCGCACGCGTGCTGATCTCGATCCGCATATCGCTAATGATCGGGGCTCTCGCCACGGGCGTGGCGTTGCTGATCGGCGTGATCTATGGCGCTACGGCCGGGTTCCTTGGCGGACGCATCGACAACATCATGATGCGCATCGTCGACATCCTGTACTCGCTTCCCTTCACCTTTTTTGCCATTCTGCTCGTGGTGTTCTTCGGGCGAAACGTGGTCCTGATGTTTATCGCGGTTGGTGCCGTGGAATGGCTGGACATGGCGCGCATCGTGCGGGGGCAGACAATAGCGCTGAGACGGCGTGAATTCGTTCAGGCGGCGGAGGCGCTTGGCGTCAGCTCAGGCGGTATACTCAAGCGCCACATCATCCCCAACACACTCGGGCCCGTGATCATCTACATGACGCTGCTCGTGCCCAAAGTCATTCTTCTGGAGAGTTTCCTCTCCTTCCTCGGCCTTGGTGTGCAGGAGCCGCTCACCAGCCTGGGTGTGCTGATCTCGGAGGGCGCACGCAACATGCGCGGCGCGGCCTATATGCTGCTCTACCCGTCGCTGGCACTCACCGCGCTTCTCTTCGCGCTCAACTTCCTCGGCGATGGCCTGCGCGACGCGCTCGATCCGAAGGACCGCTGACATGATGAAGCAGAACGAAGAACGCATCTTCGATATCCGCGACATTCGCGTCACCTTCGACACGCCGGACGGTGCGGTCGAGGCGGTGCGTGGCGTGGACATGCATGTGAACGCCGGCGAAACGGTCGCCGTGGTGGGTGAATCGGGATCCGGCAAGAGCCAGATCATGATGGCCGCCATGGGGCTTCTGGCCACCAATGGCTCCGTCTCCGGTTCCGTGACTTATCGCGGACAGGAGCTCATCGGTCTGCCGCGCGCGAAACTCAACAAGATCCGCGGCGCCAAGGTCACGATGATTTTCCAGGAGCCGATGACCTCGCTCGATCCGCTCTACACGATCGAACGGCAGATCTGTGAGCCGATCCGCGTGCATGGCGGGCTTTCCGCCTCGCAGGCGCGCAAGCGCGCGCTGGAGCTGTTGAAACTCGTTCACATTCCCGAACCCGAACGGCGGCTGAAATCCTATCCGCACGAGCTTTCGGGTGGTCAGCGCCAGCGTGTCATGATCGCCATGGCGCTCGCCAACGATCCGGACCTGCTGATCGCCGATGAGCCAACGACGGCGTTGGATGTGACGATCCAGGCCGAGATCCTCGGTCTTTTGGCGGAGCTTCAAAAGAAGCTCGGCATGGCCATCCTTTTCATCACCCATGATCTTGGCATTGTCGAAGCCTTCGCCGACCGGGTCTATGTGATGCAGAAAGGGCTGGTGGTCGAAACGGGTTCTACGGAGGACATCTTCCAGCGCCCGCAAAAAGACTACACGAAAATGCTCCTGGCGGCCGAGCCGGAGGGCCACAAGCCACCGGTGGGCAATGATCAGCCTGTCCTGCTCGATGCCAGGGATATGTGCGTGACCTTCACCATCAAGGGCGGGTTCCTTTCAGGGCCGGGCTACGAGCTCAAGGCAGTTCAAAATGTAGGGCTGACTCTGCGTGCCGGGCAGACAATCGGCATTGTGGGCGAATCCGGATCCGGCAAATCAACGCTGGGTCGCGCGCTGTTGCAATTGCTGCCTTCCGAGGGGCGGGTTGTCTACCAGGGCACCCCCATTCAAGGCTTCGACCGAGCGGCCATGCGCCCATATCGACGCAATCTGCAGATGGTCTTTCAGGATCCCTACGGATCGCTCAGTCCACGCATGACAGTCGGAGAGATCATCACTGAGGGGCTTTTGGTGCATGAGCCGGGCCTGTCAGCACGCGAGCGCGATAGGCGGGCCACTCAGGCACTCGAGGAGGTCGGGCTCGATCCATCCATGCGCAACCGCTTTCCGCACGAATTTTCGGGCGGACAGCGCCAGCGCATCGCCATTGCCCGCGCGGTGATCCTGAAGCCCACCATCATCGTGCTCGACGAGCCCACCTCGGCTCTCGATCGTTCGGTGCAGAAGCAGATCATCACACTGCTCAGGCGCATTCAGGAAAGCCACAACCTCTCCTTCATCTTCATCAGCCACGATCTGGCAGTGGTAAAGGCGCTGTCCGACTATGCGATCGTGATGCGGTCGGGACAGGTCGTGGAAGAGGGCCTCACCAGCGAAGTCTTCGACAATCCACAGAGCGACTACACCAAAGATTTGATGGAAGCAGCTTTCAATCTCCGGGAAGTTTTGAACAGGCAGGCCGCAGCCCGCGTCTAGTATTTGAAGTGGACCGCCCTGGGAAAAAGGGGGATCATTCGCCCTGTCGTTCACGTGTCTTCGCCTCAGAAAGCAAAAGGTTTCACATTTTGTGGAACTTTGTTCGGAGCTGCTCGTTCTCACTAAGGAAACAATCGATTTAACAATCGATTGACTCTGCTGCGCGTCTGTTTCACGCTGGCCGGGTCGTAAGACGAATGGGAGCAAGGAGGGGCGTTTGAACGCACTCCAAATGATTGGCCTGAACGATGGGGCCACACCGGCGCGGTGTGGTCGTTTGCGTTCGTTGTGTCGGCTGAGGGCGGTGATCGCCCCGGATCTGGCTAGTGCCCTTTCATTCCCTTTGCTTCTCGGACGCAGCAAGAAGCGGCGTCGCAAGTTCCCGGCAAAAGCACGCTTACGCGGTATCGCGACTGTGCCTGGCTGGTTCCCGGCCAGCTGACGACGCTCATTTGAGACCGTCTGCCCGAGCCGCATGGGCGGCGCGGGGCTTGATTATATTTTTGCCTGACCAGTTTGTTAAATGACCAGAGGAGAACAGAATGCGTTCCATCAAAACCCGCTTAATGGCAGGCCTTGCCAGCACCGCGATCGTGCTTGCAGGCGCCGTTGCAGCTCAGGCGGAAACCTGGAAATACGCTTTTGAAGAAGCGATGACGGACGTTCAGGGCGTTTACGCTCAGAAGTTCAAGGAAGAAGTTGAGGCCAATTCGGATCACGAAATCCAGCTCTTCCCGTTCGGTACGCTGGGCGAATCCGCCGACATCATGGAGCAGGCCCAGGCCGGCATCCTCCAGTTCGTCGACCAGTCTCCGGGCTTCACCGGTGCGCTGATCCCCGAGGCGCAGGTTTTCTTCGTTCCTTATCTGCTTCCGGCGAAGTCGGAAGATCTCGGAGACTTCTTCCGCAATTCGAAGGCCATCAACGAGATGTTCCCGGAGCTTTATGCGGAACAGGGCCTCGAACTTCTGAAGATGTTCCCCGAGGGCGAAGTGGTGATGAACACCAAGGAGCCGGTGGAATCACCTGAAGACCTCAACGAGGTGAAATTCCGCGTCATGACCAACCCGCTTCTGGTGGAAAGCTACAAGGCATTCGGCGCGACGCCGACGCCGCTTCCCTGGGGTGAGGTCTATGGCGGTCTCCAGACCAACATCATCCAGGGCCAGGAAAACCCGCTGTTCTGGGTCGAGTCCACGAAGATGTATGAGGTGACAGGCGCCATCACGCTCACCGGCCACAACAACTTCACCACCGCCGTGATGGCCAACAAGGAATTTTATGACGGCCTGAGCGATGAGGACAAGAAGGTGATCCAGGATGCCTCCGATGCGGCGTTCGAGCATATTCTCGAGTATCAGAAGGGTCTCAGCGAAGAGTCGCTTGCCAAGATCAAGGAAGCCAAGCCCGAGATGACGATCAGCGATCTCACTGAAGAGCAGCGCGCTCCCTTCAAGGAAGCCGCAGCTCAGGTGGAGGCCAAGTTCATCGAGATGACGGGTGACAGCGGCAAGAAGATTCTTGACCAGATGAAGGAAGACCTGAAGGCGGCCACGCAATAAGCCGCTGCCTTGAGCAACAATAAGCAGGACCCTGCGGCCATTCCCGGTCGCGGGGTTCCGTCATCTCATTGAGGGGAATGAAGATGGGCAGTGAAGACGACAAATCTGACCCGCACAGCGAACACTACGAATCCACACTGCCCGGCGTCATAGGCATATTCGACAATGCCATCAGCCGCATAGAATCCGTGATGCTCGCGCTCGGCGTGATGCTCATGGCGGTCAACACGATCGCCAATGTGGTCAGCCGCGCAATCGGCAGCACGATCTTCTTTTCCGAGGAGCTCAACCGCATCCTCATCATTCTCATCACCTTTGCCGGCATCGGCTATGCCGCGCGTCATGGCCGCCACATCCGCATGTCGGCGCTCTACGATGCGCTGCCCGGCAAGACCCGCAAGGTCTTGATGATCATCATCACGGTGATCACCGCGCTCACCATGTTTGCGCTGTGCTATTTCGCCATCGGCTATATCGGCAAGGTGGCCAAGTCCGGCCGCGTGCTTCCGGCCATGCAGATCCCCGTCTACTGGATCTATCTCTGGGTCCCGGTCGGCTTCTTCATCACCGGTGTGCAATATGCGCTCACCGCGCTGAAGAATGTCGTCCAGAAGGACATCTATCTCTCCACCCATGTGCTGGAGGGATATGAAGAAGACGAAATCGAGATCTGAGCGGGGCCACGACCATGACACTCAAAATCTCCACCATCATGATCGTGTTGCTCTTGTTCGGCTTCCCGATGATGATCCCGCTCATTCTAGGCGCGACCTATGGCTTTTACGGTCTTTTCGGCGGCTTCGACCGTATGGACTTTATGGTGCAGCAGATGCTGGCGGGCATTCGCCCGGCCTCACTCATCGCGGTGCCCATGTTCATCCTCGCCGCCGACATCATGACGCGCGGCCAGTCGGCGGACCGGCTGATCGACATGGTCATGAAGTTCATCGGCCACATCAAGGGCGGCCTGGCAGTCTCGACTGCCACGGCGTGCACGCTTTTTGGTGCCGTCTCCGGCTCGACGCAGGCAACGGTGGTTGCCGTCGGCTCGCCGTTGCGCCCACGCATGCTGAAGGCCGGCTATAACGATTCCTTCGTGCTGGCGCTCATTATCAATGCCAGTGACATCGCCTTCCTGATCCCCCCCTCCATCGGCATGATCATCTATGGCGTCGTCTCCAAGACCTCGATCGCCGAGCTCTTCATCGCCGGCATCGGCCCCGGGCTTTTGCTGCTGGTTCTCTTCTCCGCCTATTGCATCGTCTATGCCATCGTGAAGGGGGTACCGACAGAGCCCAAGGCACCTTGGTCGGAGCGTGTGGCTGCGGTGCGCGCGGCCATTTGGCCACTGTTCTTCCCGGTCATCATCGTTGGCGGCATTTATGGCGGCTTTGTCAGCCCTACCGAGGCTGCGGCCATCTGCGTAGCTTACGCCTTGTTCCTGGAATTGGTGATTTTCCGTTCGCTCAGTCTGTCCGACATCTACAAGATCTCCAAATCCACCGGCCTCATCACCGCCGTGGTGTTCATTCTTGTCGCTGCCGGCACGGCCTTCTCCTGGGTGATCTCCTTTGCGCAGATCCCGCAGCAGATTCTTGGCGCCATCGGTATTGATGAAATGGGCCCGAAAATGGTGCTCGCCGTCATCTCGATCGCCTTCTTCGTCGGGTGCATGTTTGTCGATCCGATCGTGGTCATTCTCGTTCTGGTGCCGATCTTCGCGCCGGTGGTGGATTCGGTCGGCCTCGACAAGGTTCTCGTTGGCACGATCATCACGCTGCAGGTAGCCATCGGCTCAGCCACGCCACCCTTCGGGTGTGACATCTTCACCGCGATCGCCATCTTCAAGCGACCCTACATGGATGTGATACGGGGAATTCCGCCCTTCACTCTCATTCTGCTGGGTGTGTCGGCTGCGCTGATCTTCATTCCGCAGATCGCCCTGTTCCTGCCCAGCCTGGCATTCGATTAGGAGAGACCTGATGTTCAAGCGGATTCTTGTCCCGGTCGATGGTTCGGAAAACTCGGTGAAGGCGCTGAAGATGGGCGTCGATATGCAGAAGGCCACTGGCGCAGAATTGATGACGCTCACGGTCTTTCGTCATCACAGCCTGCTGGAGGCATCCATGTCCATGGTGCGCCCAGATGAACCGCAGAACATTGATGATGTCATGCGTGAGCATGCCAAGGAGATTGCTGACGCCGCCAAGAAAGCGGCGTTGGAGATGGGAGCTGAAAGCCCGCGCGCCTTCGTGAAAAGCGGCCAACCGGCACGCACCATCGTGAAGTTTGGCAAAGAGCGGGAGGTGGACCTGATTGTGCTTGGCAGCCGCGGGCTGGGCGACCTGGAGGGCTATCTTCTGGGGAGCGTGTCCCACAAGGTCACGAGCCTCGCCAATTGCCCTGTGATGGTGGTGTGATCGAAACAAGACTGCAGATGCAAAAAGGGCCGGATCCGCTGTCGGGTCCGGCCCTTAATCTTTGGGTTCCTGAAGCGTAAAGGCGCTCTTTCCAGGCGGTCTCAAACCGGGTCAGCTCCACCGATTGGCGGCGTACCTGTCGGCCTGCGCCAGATATGCCCGAGACGTGTGCCGAGAGCGGACATAGCGTACTTCAGCGCCGTGGAACGGGCCTTGTTCGCCTGCCGCGCATAGCGCTGCAATTCAGGGCTGGAACCAACGCCCACTGTGTAGTGTGACATCAGAACCTCCTTGAGAGGGTTGGCAATGTAGAGAGTCTGAAGCGCTGTGCCGCCAGCCTCGGCTGGTCAACCCATCGCTACGATTCCTATTTGGTCTCTTTGGCCGGTTTACACAATAGAAATTATTCTTCCCGTTGTGTGCGTTTATGTTACGCTAAAGCGATGAGACACCGCCTGCCCAATCTCAATGCAGTCAGGGCCTTCGATGCGGCGGCGCGCCACCAGAGTTTTTCGCGCGCTGCGAAGGAGCTGGGCGTGACGCATGCATCTGTCAGTCGATACATCAAGAACCTGGAAGCCGAGCTTGGGATGCCGCTTTTTGAGCGGCGGCACCGGCAGGTGGCGCTCACCCCGGGGGGCGCGCGCTATGCGGAGATCGTCGCCGATGCATTGATGCTGATTTCGCTGGACACGGGCACGCGCGCCACGCGCCACGCCAAAGGGCGGGTGGTGCTGGAGTCGGATTCTGATCTGGCGGCGCTTTGGCTCATGCCGCTTCTGACCGATCAGGTGCTGGAGGATCTGGGCATAGAGCTCGAACTGCGCTCCTATCCCGAGCCGCCCCGCACCATTGCGCCCGACACGGATCTGGCGATTACCTGGGGGCGGCTGGATGTGCCGGGGTATACGCGCGAACCCTTTTTGGACTTCACCATTTTTCCCGTCTGCGCGCCCGATCGCGCCGACCATGTGCGCACGCACGGGCTCATCGCCAACAAGCTGATCTATGATCGCGGGGTGAACACATGGGACGAGCTTTTGCGGCGGCAGGGCACGAGCCTCAGCGCCGCATCGGGGCATCTCATTTTTCACCGCACGCAGCTTTGTCTGGAGGCGGCTGCGCGCGGGCTTGGCGTGGCGCTGGGCGACGATGTCTCGGCGGCTGCCATGCTGCGCGACGGTCGGCTGGTGCGCCCCTGCGGACCGTCAGTCACCGGGCGCAACAGTTATTACCTGTCCTCCGTCTCACGTGGCCCGGTCAGCCCTTCGGCAATGGCCATGCGCGCATGGCTGCTGGAGAAGGCGGCCGAACATGTGCGCTGGGCGGAAGAGGCAGGCTACGCGCTGCCCAAGGAAGGGTGATGGAACGCGAGGGATTGTGAGGTAGCGCAATCGTCATCCCGGCCGAGCGGAGCGCGAGCCGGGACCCATTGAGAGGCGTGGCGGATCTCCACAGAAGGAGCCAATGGCCCAACCCGCGCCCGAAGCAGAACCGGGCCGCGCTCCATGACAATCTTCCAATTGGTCCCGGACAGCCTGCGGCTTCCGGGATGACGGGTTGGTGCATCTATCCGCCTTCGTCATCCCGGCCAAGCGTAGCGCGAGCCGGGACCCATTGAGAGGCACGGCCGATCTCCACAGAAGGAGCCAATGGCCCAACACGCGCCCGAAGCGCATCCGAGCTGCGCTCCATGACAGTCTTCCAAGGGGTCCCGGATCGCCCTTCGGCTTCCGGGTTGACGCTTTCGCAAGGCTTTCAGGGTTGCGCGCTCATGCCACCAGTTGGATGGTCTAGGCTGCCTTCTCCGCCAGCCTCTTCCGGATGCTCTCCACATCGGCGCGCGGCGTGGCAGCGAAGAGCGTGCGCGTATATTCGTGCTGCGGGTTGGTGAACACCGCATCGCGGGTGCCGTATTCCACCGCCTCACCGAAATACATCACCATTACCTCGTCGGCGATATAGCGCACCACCGAGAGGTCGTGGCTGATGAAGACATAGGTGAGGCCGAACTCTTCCTGCAGATCCGCCAGAAGGTTCAGCACCTGCGCCTGCACCGAAAGGTCGAGCGCCGAGACCGGCTCGTCCAGCACCAGCAGGCGCGGTCTTAGCATCAGCGCGCGCGCGATGGCGATGCGCTGGCGCTGGCCGCCCGAGAACATGTGCGGATAGCGATTGAAGTGCTCGGCCTGCAGCCCGACCTTCAAAAGCATTTCCATGGCGCGTTCGCGCCGCTCCTTCACGGGAACCTTTTCATTGATGATGAGCGGTTCCATCAGCACATCGCCGATCTTCTGGCGCGGGTTCAGCGAGCCATAGGGGTTCTGGAAGACGATCTGCACCTTGCGGCGCATTTCCGAATCCACACCCTTCTTGCCGATCTCCACCGGCTTGCCGTCGATCAGCAGCTCGCCGGAGGTGGGGGCATCGATCATCGTCATGATGCGGGCAAGCGTGGATTTCCCGCAGCCCGATTCGCCGACAATGGCGAGCGTCTTGCCCTTCTCGACCTTCAGGTCGATGCCTTTCAGAGCATTGATGATGCGGCCCTTGCCGAAAAGGCCGCCGCCGATGTGATAGTCGCGGGTGATGCCGCGCGTTTCCAGGACGATCTCGCTCATGGGCGGGCTCCCGTCTGTGGCGCTTCATCGAACACGAAGTCGGAGACGGTCGGCAGGCGGTCGCCCGTCGCATTCTCCGGCAGGGCCGAAAGCAGCGCCTTGGTATAGGGGTGCTGGGGCTTTTCAAAGAGGGAGAGCACATCGGCCTCCTCCATCTTCCTGCCCTTGTACTGCACGATCACGCGATCAGCTGTTTCCGCTACCACGCCCATGTCATGGGTGATCATGATCATGCCCATGTTTTTCTCGGCCTGGATAGACACCAGAAGATCGAGAATCTGCTTCTGGATCGTCACGTCGAGCGCGGTGGTCGGTTCGTCGGCGATCAGGAGCTTGGGATTGCAGGCAATCGCCATGGCGATCATCACACGCTGGCATTGGCCACCCGACATCTGATGCGGGTAGGC
The DNA here is from genome assembly GCF_020833685.1 of Nitratireductor sp. B36. GTDB lineage: Bacteria > Pseudomonadota > Alphaproteobacteria > Rhizobiales > Rhizobiaceae > Nitratireductor. The sequence continues at coordinate 45,223 of NZ_JACKZY010000003.1, read as the reverse complement.
ATTCACCCGGTCCGCCGCATTGGGCAGGCCCACCGCCTCGAAGAGCTCCACCGTCCGGTCACGCCGCTGGCGGGCCGAAAGATCGGTGTGCATCTTCAGTGTTTCGTCGATCTGGAAGCCGACCGTGAAGCACGGGTTGAGGCTGGCAATCGGCTCCTGGAAGATCATGGCAATGTCCTTGCCGACGATCTTGCGCCGTTCGGATGGCGACAGGTTGAGGATGTCCCTGCCCTGGAAGTTCATGGCGTCCGCCGTGACCTTGGCGGTCCAGGGCAGAAGCCCCATCACCGCCAGCATGGAAACCGATTTTCCGGAGCCCGATTCGCCGACAATGGCGAGCACCTCGCGCGCCTCGACGGACAGCGAAACGCCATCCACCGCGCGCAGGGTGCCGCCCGCCGTCTCGAATTCGACGCTCAGATTGCGGATGTCGAGAAGAGCATCACTCATGTCACGACCTCTTCAGCTTGGGATCGAGCGCATCGCGAAGACCGTCGCCCATCAGGTTGATGGCGAGAACAGTGATCAGGATGGCAAGACCGGGGAAGGTGACGACCCACCACGCACGCAGGATGAACTCGCGCGCTTCGGCCAGCATCGTGCCCCATTCGGGTGTGGGCGGTTGTGCACCCATGCCGAGGAAGCCCAGCGCGGCGGCATCGAGGATCGCGGTCGAGAAGGAGAGCGCCGCCTGCACGATCAACGGTGCGGTGCAGTTCGGCAGGATGGTCTTGAACATCAGCCTTATATTGCTCGCGCCGGCAACGCGTGCCGCCGTCACATAGTCGCGCCCTTTCTCCGACATCACCGCCGCGCGCGTCAGGCGCACATAGTGCGGCTGCTGCACGAGCGCGATGGCGATCATCGCGTTGACGAGGCCCGGCCCCAGAATGGCGACCAGAACCAGCGCCAGAAGCAGTGACGGGAAGGCGAGGATGATGTCCATCACGCGCATGATGACCGTGTCGACCGCGCCGCGGAAATAGCCGGCTATCAAGCCGATCAGAATGCCCACGGAGACGGCGACCGAGACCACCACCACGCCGATGAAGAGCGAGAAGCGCGCGCCATAGATCAGGCGTGAGAGCACGTCGCGGCCCACAGCATCGGTGCCGAGGACGAACGACCAGTTCCCGCCTTCCTGCCATGCCGGAGGCAGAAGGAAGAAACCGCGATTCTGCAAACTGGGGCTGTGCGGTGCAATCACGGGCGCCAGAAGCGCGATGACCACGATTGCGAGGAAAACGTAGAGGCCGATCACGGCGCCGCGGTTCTGGCTGAAATAGTACCAGAATTCCGCAAGGCGGGCGCGCCGCGTGACCGCGATGACCGTGCCGCCTTCGAGACCGACGGCGGCATTCGGATCTTTTGTGTTTGTCGAGCTCATGGTCAGTGCCTGATTCTCGGATTGATCAGACCGTAGAGAACGTCCACGATCAGGTTCACGATCATGATGATGGCGGCAATGAGCAGAAGCCCACCCTGCACCACGGCATAATCGCGCTTGAAAACGCTATCGACCATCCACTTGCCGATGCCCGGCCAGGAGAAGATCGTCTCGGTGAGGATCGCGCCGGCCAGAAGCACGCCCACCTGGAGACCGATCGTGGTCACCACGGGGATGAGCGCGTTGCGCAGCGCATGCAGGCCGATCACCCGGCGCGGCGGCAGGCCCTTGGAGCGCGCCGTGCGCACATAATCCTCGCCCAGCACCTCAAGCATGGCCGAGCGCGTCTGGCGGGCGATCACCGCAAGCGGGATTGTGGCCAGCACGATGGTCGGCAGGATGAGATGCGACAGCGCCGATTTGAACGCGCCCGCCTGTCCCGACAGAAGGCTGTCAATCAGCATGAAACCGGTGACGGGCGGGAAGAAATAAAGCAGCGAGATGCGGCCTGAAACCGGTGTCCAGCCCAGAATGCCGGAGAAGAAGATGATCAGAAGCAGGCCCCACCAGAAGATCGGCATGGAATAGCCGACAAGGGCAGCACCCATCACCGTCTGGTCGAGCCACGAACCGCGCCGGACAGCGGCGATGACGCCAAGCGGAACACCAATGGCAACTGCCACGATGATCGCGCAGAGCGAGAGCTCGATCGTTGCCGGGAACAGCGTCAGGAATTCCTGAAGCACCGGCCGTTTGGTGACGATGGATGTGCCGAAATCACCCTGCAGAAGATCCGTCATGTAGTTGAAATACTGGACGAACAGCGGCTGGTCGAAGCCATAGAGCGCCTGGAGCTGCTGGTAGCGCTCCTCGCTCATGCCGCGCTCGCCGGCTAGAAGCATGATCGGATCGCCGGGCAGGAGGCGAATGAAGGAAAAGGCGACGATGGACACCCCGATGAAGGTGGGGATCAGCAGCGCCAGCCTGGAGAGAAAGAAACGGAGCATCTAATACACGACCGGCGACAGCTCGCGCTGCCGCCGGTTCCTGTTTCTGGTGAAGGGGCCTATTCGGCGATGTCGACGCCTTCAAAGGCGTGGCCGCCGAGCGGGTCCATCTTATAGCCGGTCACTTCCTTGCGCATCGGCATGTGGACGACCGAGTGAGCGATGGTTGCCCACGGGGCTTCACGCTTGAAGACGACCTGAGCCTCTTCATAGAGCTTGGCGCGCTCTTCCTGCGAGGAAAGCGTCTTGGCCTTCTGGATCAGGCCGTCGAACTCTTCGTTGCACCACTGGGCACGGTTGGAGCCGCCGACACCGTCGCAGCCGAGCAGAACGGCGAGGAAGTTGTCCGGATCGCCATTGTCACCGGTCCAGCCGAGCAGCACCGCGCCATCGCGGTCTTCCGCCTTGGAGCGCTCGAGATACTCACCCCATTCATAGGAGACGATCTCGACATTGACGCCGACCTTGGAGAAATCCTCCTGGATCAGCTCGGCCATGCGGCGCGCATTCGGGTTGTAGGGACGCTGCACGGGCATCGCCCAGACCTTCATGGAAAGGTCCGAAACGCCCTCTTCCTCGAGCATCTTCTTGGCTGCTTCCGGATCGTAGGCATCGTCTTCCACCGCGTCGTTATACGACCACATTGTCGGCGGGATCGGGTTCTTGGCGGCCTGACCGGCACCCTGGAACACGGCGTCGAGAATGGCTTCCTTGTTGATCGCCATGTTCAGCGCCTTGCGGACCTTCGCATTGTCGAAGGGCGCAACCTTGGTGTTGTAAGCGAGATAACCGACATTCAGGCCTTCCTGCTCGTCAACCTTCAGCGCATCGTTCGCCTTCAGGCTCTCGATGTCGGCGGGGTTCGGGTAAGGCGTGATGTGGCACTCGCCGGCGATCAGCTTCTGCTGGCGCACGGAGGCCTCGGTGGTGATGGCGAACACCAGATCGTCGATCGGCTGCTTGCCGTTCCAGTAGTCCGGATGCGCCTTGTAGCGGATCACGGCATCAGGCTGGTAGGCCACGAACTGGAAGGGGCCGGTGCCGACCGGCTTCTGGTTGAGGTCCGAAAGATTGCCGGATTCAGCGAGCTTGTCGGCATATTCCTTCGAGAAGATGGAAGCAAAATCCATGGCCAGGTTGGCGATGAACGGCGCTTCCGGACGGTTCAGCACGAACTTCACCGTGTAATCATCAACCTTCTCGATGGACTTCACGAGGTCCGGCATGGACATGCCATTGAAATACTCCCACGAAGCGCCTTCCACATAGGCGTGGTAGGGATGGTCTTCCTGAAGCTGACGGTTGAAGGAGAACAGCACGTCATCAGCGTTGAAGTCGCGGCTCGGCGTGAAGAAGTCGGTCGTGTGGAACTTGACACCCTGACGCAGCTTGAAGGTGACCTCGAGACCGTCGTCGGAAATCTCCCAGCTCTCCGCCAGGCCCGGCACGGTCTTGGTGGTGCCCGGCTCGAACTGGACGAGGCGGTTGTAGACCGGCTTCGACGATGCGTCGAACGTGGTGCCAGCGGTGTAGAGCGCCGGGTCAAAGCCTTCTGGGCTTCCTTCCGAGCAGTAGACAAGCGTCTTCGCGCCCGCCGCGCCGCTCAGCACCGTAGCGGCCAGCAGAGCAGCCGCAAAGGTCAATTTGCTTTTCATTGAGGTCTCCCTGATTCTCGCATGGGCTTACTCCCGAAGCCCTGGAAGCTGGCATATAAGCAAAGATCGAATTGAGAGGGAACACCCTCGATCACTTTGCCGCCGCAAATGCAATTATTTGTCGAATTTGATCCGATTAATGCAATAAAGCACCACGCGCGCTCTTGTACTGTCATTGATGGGGGAACCATATCAGCATCAAAGGTCATAGTTTCGAGGAGAAAAGCGTATGAGCGGCACATGGCATAGCGAGGTACTGGAGTTCTGGTTTGAAACCCTGACCCCGAAGGACTGGTTCACCGTGAGCGAGAAAACGGACACGCTGATCCGCGACCGTTTCGGGGCGCTGCACGAGCGTTTGGTGCGTGAGCTCCCGCCGGAAGTGTTTAGTGAGCCGAAAGCGGCTCTAGCCGCGGTCATCGTGCTCGATCAGTTTCCGCGCAACATCTATCGTCGGCAGCCAGGCGCGTTCGCTTCGGATGAGCTTGCGCTGAGTGTGGCCGGCCAGGCGATTGAGAAGGGGCTGGATGAAGGGATGAGCGTTCCCGAACGGCAGTTCCTTTATATGCCCTATATGCACTCGGAAGTGCTTGCCGACCAGGAGCGTGCTGTCATGCTGTTCAAATCGCTGGGGCAGGAAGAATCTCTGAAATACGCGATCGAACACCGGGATATCATTGCCCGCTTTGGCCGTTTTCCGCATCGCAACCGTGTGCTTGGCCGGGAGAGCGGGCCGGAGGAACGTGCCTTTCTGGAAGAACACGAAGGCTACGGCCAGTAGATCCTGCAACGCTGCCTGCCTGAAATGATACGGTCCCGGTGCGTAAACACACTTGTGAAGGTTGGGGCTCAAGCCCTACACTCACCTTTTGGAGGGGGAGATTGTCATGATGCCGTGCGCCTGCCCAAACGTCGAATGACGGTTTGTGTTGCGTCTGGTATTACGTGAACGTAAACGTTATAACTGGTTTTTCTTTCTGGGAGGAGCAGTTGGCAAAAAGCGCAAAGACGCCCGCCAAGGGTGAAGAGAAAGCGGCGCGCACCGTGAAGGGCGGATCGGGCAGCAAGACGTCAGCCAAGAAGGCGGCATCTACGGCAAAAAGAACGGCCCCGAAATCGGCAGCCGGTTCATCAAAGAAGTCAGCACCCAAAGCAGCGGCGAAGCCGGCGGCGTCTCCCCGCAAGACTGCGCCGAAAAAGGCGTCGGGATCCCGCAAGTCCGGGATCGCCCGGCCCTGGGTGGAGCATTACCCCAAGGGCATTCCCGCCGAGATGGGGGATTTTCCCAACAATTCGCTTGGCGAATTGCTGGTGGATGCCTGCAAGAGCTTCGGTGATCGCCCTGCCTTCACATGCATGGGCAAGTCACTGAGCTACAGCGACCTTGAGGAGATGTCGCGGCACTTCGCAGGCTATCTGCAGTCGCTCGGGCTTGAGCGCGGCGCGCGCGTTGCCCTGATGATGCCCAATGTCCTGCAGTATCCCGTCGCCATGATGGCGGTTTTGCGGGCCGGCTATGTGGTGGTCAATGTCAATCCGCTCTACACGCCGCGCGAGCTGGAACACCAGCTCAATGATGCGGGCGCGGAAGCCATCGTCATACTGGAAAATTTCGCCCACACGCTGGAAGCCATCATGTCGAAGACCTCGGTCAAACACGTGGTCGTTGCCTCGATGGGCGAGCTTCTGGGACTCAAGGGCCACATCGTCAATTTCGTCGTACGGCGCGTGAAGAAAATGGTGCCAGCCTGGTCCCTGCCGGGGCATGTGTCCTTCAGGGAGGCGGTCAAGAAGGGTGCCTCCAAGGGCTTCAGGCCGGTGGAGATCGCGCTATCCGACAATGCCTTTCTGCAATATACGGGCGGCACGACCGGCGTTTCCAAGGGGGCGACGCTCACGCACAGCAACGTTCTGGCCAATGTCATCCAGAACGAACTCTGGTTCCGCAGCGCCTATATCGGAAAGCCGAAGCCGGAAGCGCCGGTGTTGATCTGCGCCCTGCCGCTCTATCACATCTACGCGCTAACGGTGAACGCGCTGATGGGCATGAAGCTCGGTGGCAACAATGTGCTGATCCCCAATCCGCGCGACATTCCTGCCTTCGTGAAGGAGCTGCAGAAATACGACTTCCACATTTTCCCGGGGCTCAACACGCTGTTCAATGCGCTCTTGAACAATGAGGACTTCTGCAAGCTTCCCTTCAAGAGCCTGCTTGTCACCTTCGGTGGCGGCATGGCGGTGCAGCGTGCGGTCGCCGAGCGCTGGCAGAAGCTCACTGGCTGCGTGATCTCGCAGGGCTATGGTCTCTCGGAAACCTCGCCCGTGGCCACGGTGAACAGCTTTGCGGCGAAGGAGTTCACCGGCACGATCGGCTATCCGATTTCGTCCACCGACGTCGTCATCCGTGACGACAAGGGCAAGAACCTGCCCTTTGGCAAGGTCGGCGAGATCTGCATTCGTGGCCCGCAGGTGATGGCGGGCTACTGGAACCGGCCGGACGAAACCGCCAAGGTCATGACCGAGGACGGCTTTTTCCGTTCCGGCGACATGGGCACGATGGATGAGACCGGCCAGGTCACGATCGTCGACCGCAAGAAGGACATGATCGTCGTCTCCGGCTTCAAGGTCTTCCCCAACGAGGTGGAAGACGTGATCGCCAATCACCCGGGTGTTCTGGAAGCAGCGATTGTCGGCGTCGAGGACGAGCATTCCGGCGAGGTGCCGAAGCTCTTCGTGGTCCGCAAGGACGCGAACCTGACGGAAGAGGACCTCAAGAAGTTCTGCAAGGAGAACCTCACCGGCTACAAGCGCCCGAAATATGTCGAGTTCCGCGACGAACTGCCGAAATCCAATGTCGGCAAGATCCTGCGCAAGGAATTGCGCTGAAACGGAAAGGCCCGCGCCCGGTTTGAATTGACCTTTAAGGTTGCGCGGGCCTTCATTTTCGTGGCTCTGGCGTTGTGCGTGGTTCGACAAGCTCACCATGAGGGAGGGCTTTGATTGCACAACCCGTCGTGCCAGCCATTCCATTCCTCATGGTGAGCTTGTCGAACCACGCACAGCGTTGATGCAACGCGGTTGTCCCATTCATTTAAGGTGCCACCCGCCCCTCCACCGCCCGGCGCGCGAGGATGATCGCGCCGTCCACGGCATCGCCGTCGGCGGGTTTCAGGCGGCGGCGCACATCGGGCGAGAGCCAGGGTTCCAGCGGGCCTGAAAGTCCCCCCAGAAGCGTCACCCGCGGCGCACCCTGATCGAACAGCGTGCGCACCAGCATGTCGATCTGCGCAGCCGCGTCCTGTACGATGCGCCGTGCTGCGGCATCGCCCTGGTCGGCATGGCGCAGCACCATGGGCGCGAAGGTGGCATAGTCGGTTGCGCTTGCCCGGTCCATCCAGGCCACCACTTCTGCCGGGTCATCGTCGAAGCGGCGCATCACTTCGGTCAGAAGCGCGCTTTGCGGAATGCGTCCGTCATGGCCCTGCAGTGCGGCACGCACGGCATTGAGGCCGATATCCGCGCCGCTTCCCTCATCGGAAATGGGAAAGCCGTAACCGCCGATGCGCAAATGCCTGCCTTCCACCAGACCAAGCCCCACCGAACCTGTTCCGGCAATGGCGATGGCGCCATCGAGGCCAGAATGCGCGCCGAGACACGCCGTGTCGCTGTCGCTGGCAAAGACGATGCTGGCGAAGGGGTGCGATAGCGCCTGAAACGCCTCGACGGCACCCTTGCGGCGCATGCCGGCAAGGCCGATCCCGGCATGAATGCGGGCGATCTCTGCCTCGCCAAAGCCCGCTTCCTCGATTGCGGCGTCCACTGCGCGCCGGACCGAGGCCCATGCGGCCTCAACGCCGAGCCTCGTGGTGGCCGGGCCAGAAAGGCCCTGACCGAGCACGGCGCCTGCTGCATCCTCGATGCGGGCCCGGCAGCCCGTGCCACCACCATCGACGCCGAGATAAAAATGGCTCTCCCCGTCGCTCATTTCCGCAACCGTTCGATTGCCGCGCCGCATTGCGCCAGTTTTCGGTCGAGCTGCTCATAGCCGCGGTCGATGTGGTAGACGCGGTTGATAATGGTTTCGCCTTTCGCGGCAAGCGCTGCAAGCACAAGGCAGACCGAGGCGCGCAGATCCGTTGCCATCACCTGCGCGCCCTTGAGCGGCTTGCCACCCCGGACCACGGCAGTCGTGCCCTGTAGGGTGATGTCGGCGCCGAGTCGCGCCAGTTCCGGCACATGCATGAACCGGTTCTCGAAAATCGTCTCGCGGATGAGCGATGTTCCGTCGGCGCAGCAGGCGAGCGCCATGAACTGTGCCTGAAGGTCTGTCGGAAAGCCCGGATAGGGTTCTGTGGTGAGGTCGGTCGTGCGCAGGGTGCCGCTTCTCGAAACCACCAGGCCCCGGTCGCTCGGCCACACATTCACGCCCATCACCTCCAGCGCCTGGATCACGGCGGCGAGGTTTTCCATCCGCGCGTTCACCAGTTCCAGCGCCCCGCCGGTGATGGCCGCAGCCACCGCATAGGTGCCGGCCTCGATGCGGTCGGGGATGACGTGATGCGCAGCAGCCTTCCAGTCGGTGCCGCCCTCGATGATGATGCGATGCGTTCCAGCTCCCTCGATCTTCGCGCCCATGGCGTTGAGGCAGGCGGCGAGGTCCGCCACTTCCGGTTCGCGCGCCGCATTCAGGATTTCGGTCTCGCCGTGCGCTGCAGTGGCCGCCATCATGGCCGTCTCCGTCGCGCCCACCGAAGGCGAACTCAGGATCACCCGTGTGCCTTTGAGTCCATCGGTTGCGCGGGCGACGATCAGCCCGCCTTCAATGCCGATGTCTGCGCCCAGCATTTCGAGCGCTTTCAGGTGCATGTCTACCGGCCGTGCTCCAATCGCGCATCCGCCGGGCAATGAGACCCGCGCCTCGCCAAACCGCGCAAGCAATGGCCCGAGAAACAGGACCGTGGCCCGCATCCGCCGCACCGTTTCATAGGAGACTTCGCATGAAACCATCGCGCTGGCGTCGATCTCCGCCGTGTGGGCGTTGCGCGTTACCGACGCCCCGTAAAGCTCGGCGACCTGAAGCATGTTTTCCACATCGGAGACCAGCGGCAGGTTCGACAGTTCAAGCGGATGCGGGCTCAAGAGTGCGGCGGCAATCTGCGGCAGCGCGGCATTCTTTGCCCCGGCAATGGTGACGGCGCCCTGAAGCGGCTGGCCCCCTGTTATTCTCAGTCTGTCCATGATGGTGGTTCCGGAAACACCGATTGTCGGAGCGCAGTCTCTATTGGTGAATTCCTTTGATCAAGCCCTCTTGGGAATATATTATTCCAGCCTTTAATTCCTGCGGGATTCCCCTGGCGGCGAAACTCATTTAGTTTCGCTATCCCGTTCCCCGAAAGGAAGCCATGTCTGTCCTGAAGATCATCGACGCGCAGCTTGAGACTATGGCTCCGGCCGACCGGCAGATCGGCCAGTTCATCGTCGACTATCCCGATCGTGTGCTCAGGCTCTCCTCTGCCGCTCTGGCGGAAGAGACAGGCCGTAGCCAGTCGAGCGTGGTGAAGTTCAGCCAGAAACTCGGCTTCTCGGGCTATCAGGATCTGAAGCTGGCAGTCAGCAAGGCCAAGGCGCAGGAATGGCAAGTGCCGCCGGGCATGATCCACTCCACCATCGAGATCGGCGATAGCCACGCCACCATTTCGCAAAAGCTGATCTCAAGCAAGCTTCTCTCCATGCAGCAGACCATCGCCGCCAATCACGAGCCGGAGATAGCGCGAGCGCTTGAGTCATTGGATGCCGCGCGCCGCATCCACATTGCCGGTGTCGGCGCATCCTCGCTGGTGGCGCGCGATTTCTCCTACAAACTGCAGAAGCTCGGGCGCAACGCACTGCATGACAGTGACAGTCACGTGCAGATGGCCAATGTCTCCTCTTTGGGCGAAGAGGATGTGCTCTTTGCTCTCTCTTATTCCGGGACCAGCATCGAGACGGTGCGCATTGCCGAGCTGGCAAAGGCGCGCGGCGCGACCGTCATCTCCGTTACCGGCTTGCAGCAGAATCCGCTGATGCGCGTTGCCGATATTCGCCTGCACACGGTGGCCGACGAGGAACGGGTGCGCTCCTCCGCCATCACGTCGCGCGACGCGCAGCTCACTTTGATGGACTTCCTGTTCATCCTCATCCTGCAGCGGCAGCCGGATGCCAATGACTATGTCCACAACAGCGAAGCGTCGGTGTCCGCATTGAAGATGCCGGCGGCAAAATAGAAGATCAGTAGGTGGCTTTGCGGGCGGTCTCGCTGGGGCGCTCACCGAAGGTCTTGCGGTAGTCGGCGGCAAAGCGCCCGAGATGGCTGAAGCCCCAGCGCAGCGCCGTTTCCGTTACCGAAATTTCCCCTTGGGCATCTTCCAGATCGAACCGCACGCGGCGCAGACGCTCAAGGGTCAGCGCGTGCATGGGCGAAAGACCGTGCGTGCGCTTGTAGGCAAGCTGCAGCGCCCGCACGCCGACACCCGATGCCGCCGCGATGTCGGTCAGGGTGATCGGGCGGTGCGCATTCTCCCTGATGAACGCGTCGGCCCGCTTCACCTGCCGTGGTGCGGCCTCCTGCCTTGTGTCAAAGAAAGCGGAGAGATTGTGCGGCTGGAGTCTCAGGAGCGCCTCGAGAATGCGCTGCTCGTGGAACGCGGCGCAAAGGTTCAGCACTTGCTTTTCGGGCTTGTTGGCGGCGCGGAACATCGCATTGACCAGATTGCGCCATGAAGCAAGTTCCGGCCGGGTGAAATCGATCACCGGATCGAACACCACAGGTCCCGGCAGCGGGCGCTCGCAGAGCTGCTCGGCGAAACCCATGAACGAGGCTTTGGGGATCTGCACCAGAACCTGCTCGCACCCGGCCCACCAGCGCATGGAGGTTTCGCGGTCGGCATTGAGCAGCGCCGCCCTGTCGCCATCACTCAGGAATTCCTTCCGGTTGTGTTTGATCGTCGCGCAGCCGGAAATGGGAATCTGTATGAGATAGAAGGTTTCGAGCGCGCCGGGGTCGATCAGAACATCGGCGCCGTAGCTGATATAGTTGAGAGAAACGAGGAGGCCCGGCTGGTGGTTTTGCACCGCGCGAAACCGTCCGCCACCGACCACTTCCAGCCGGTGGTTGCAGAATTTCCGGGCAACCTTCTCCCGTGCACAGTCCAGATCGTCCGTTTGAAAAAGGGCGTGGCTGGACAACGGGCGGTCGCCCCACTCCTCCCGGGCGATCACCATTCCCGGAGTTTAGCAGCTGTTTTGGTTTCTCCAAGATTTGTCCTGGTTTCTCGCCAAAACCGGACTGTTTTTTTCGCTTTTCGGATATTTGGTTCAGTTTCCGGATATTTTCCCGGAGCGCTTCCAGGCACCATGAAACTCCGTGAAAAAGGGAGGAAACTCATGGAAAAAGAACTCGAAAAAGGCGTCACCGCAAACGGCGAGGGCTATGCCGGCAAGGAATGGAACATTCTCGGCCAGGTCTATTTTCCCAAGGCCACATGCGATTCCACCTTTGCCTTTGAAACCAACAGCGACCCGGGCCAGTTCGTGCCGGTTCATGTTCATCCCACGCAGGAAGAGTTCATTCTGGTGCAGGAAGGCGAGCTGGATCTGAAGCTCGACGGCAAGTGGATGAAGGCGAAGGCGGGCGATCTGGTACGCATGCCGCGCGGCGTTCCGCATGGCTATTTCAACAAGTCCGACAAGCCGGCGCGCGCGCTCTTCTGGGTTTCGCCGGCCCGCAAGCTCGAAGCGCTGTTCGAGACGCTACACAACATGACCGACCCGGAAGAGGTGGTGAAGGTTTCGGCCCTTCACGAAGTGGATTTCCTGCCGCCGGAAGCAAACGACTAGCGCCAGGCGCTTCGGCCGGGTCCTCAGGGGAGCCGGCCCACAGACCCGATAACAATCAAGGCCGGCAAGGGACCTTTGGCGACGTGGCAACACGCGGCGCGGGGAGGCGCGCGTCCAGAATTTGCCGGACGGGAGGAACAACGTCATGACAAAACGAAAGCATGTCTGCGTGATCGGCGCCGGCGTCAGCGGTCTTGCCGCCGCCCGCTCCTTCAAGAAGCGTGGCCACCGGGTGACCGTTCTTGAACGCAGCCACGAACTGGGCGGAGTCTGGGAGCCCTCACGCTCCTACCCGGATGTACAGACGCAGAGCCCCAAGGATCTCTATCGGTACACCGACAAGGCGATGCCGAAGGATTTTCCCGAATGGCCGAAGGGCCCGCAGGTCTTCTCCTACCTGTCGGACTATGCAGACGACCACGGTCTGCGCCCGCTGATCCGCTTCAACACCTCCGTTTCTGCCATGCGCCGGCGCGACGATGGCAAACCCGGCTGGGAGCTCGATCTCGAAACGGCGAATGGCGAGAAAACCAGCGAAACCTTCGATTTTGTCGCCGTCTGCACCGGCCAGTTCAGTGAGAAGAACATTCTCACCCATCCTGGCCAGGAGGAGTTCGAGGCAGAAGGCGGCACGGTAATCCACTCTTCCGAATACACCGATCCGGCCATGGTGAAGGGCAGGAACGTCACGGTCCTCGGTTTCTCGAAATCGGCGACCGACATTGCCGTGAGCGCGGTGAAATCGGGTGCTCGCTCCGTCACCATCGTCTATCTGGAATCGGTCTGGCGCATTCCCTACTTCGTCGGCGGGCTGATCAACTTCAAGCGCATCCTCTATATCCGCGCGCAGGAGAAGATGTTTCCAGGCTGGAGCAGGAGCGGCTTCGCCCGCTTCAATCATGCCGTTGCCCGCCCCTTCATATGGGCCCACTGGCGCGCGCTGGAAGCGCTTCTGACCGTACAGCTCAAGCTCAACAAGACCGGGCTGAAGCCGAAAGAGCCCATCGAGGGAGGCGTGAACTGCTCGGTTCCCATCGCCACGCCAGGCTTTTTCGAGATGGTGGCAGAAGGGCGCATCAAGGCCGTGCAGGGTACCTTCGCGAGCTATGAACCCGGCGCGATCAGGTTGACCGGGGGCGAGCTGATCAAATCTGACATGGCGATCCTCGCCGTTGGCTGGAAGCTCGGTGTTCCCTACCTGCCGGCGGAATACCGCGAAAAGCTGGTGGAGCCGGACGGGCAGTACCGGCTCTATCGCCTGATTGCCAATCCGGACATTCCCGATCTCGGCTTTGTCGGTTTCAACTCGTCGTTCTGCACCGTTTTGTGTGCCGACCTCGCCGCCGAATGGCTGGTGCGCTACGCGGACGGAAAACTGGCGAAGCAACCGACCCTGGAGGAAATGCGCGCCAACATGGACATGATGCTCCACTGGCGTCGCAACGAGCGACCGGCCGCGAAGATCTATGGCGGCCTGTGCGTGGCGCCCTATCACTTCAAGCATTTCGACGAGTTGATCGACGACATGGGCGCGCGCGTGAAACGCCGCAACCCGCTGGCGGAAAATCTCTCGCCTCCGGATGCCGATGCCTATGCACGCTATCTGCGCTCCGCGCCTGATTATCAGGTGGCGTGAGGCAGCGCCGCGCCGGCCTCCTCCCCGGCGCGGCCCGGCGCCCGTCTCTTTGACACACCCTTGAAATCCATGGCGGCATGGGCGAAGGAAAGGGAAGCGCAGATCGTGCGCACCGATTTTTCCCCTCTCCGGAGTAGACGTTCCGTGAAAACCCTGACCATCCGCCGCCCCGACGACTGGCATCTGCATCTGCGCGATGGCGCGGTTCTGGAGGCGGTGCTGCCGCATTCTTCCGCCGATTTCGCCCGCGCGATCATCATGCCCAATCTGGTGCCGCCGGTGGTGACGGTGAAGGACGCGCTCGCCTACCGCGACCGCATCATGGCGGCAAAGCCCGAGGGGCATGATTTCACGCCGCTTATGACGCTTTACCTGACCGAGCAGACGGATGCGGATGACGTCGCCGCCGGCCACCGCGACGGGCACATCACCGCGGTGAAGCTCTATCCGGCAGGTGCGACGACCAATTCCCAGAGCGGCGTGCGCGATCTCATGAAGGTGCAGCCGGTGCTGGAGCGCATGGCCGAGATTGGCCTGCCGCTGTGCGTGCATGGCGAGGTGACGGACGCCTCCATCGACATTTTCGACCGCGAGGCCGTCTTCATAGAGCGGGTTCTTAATCCGCTGCGTGAGCGTCTGCCCGAGCTGAAGGTGATCATGGAGCATGTGACCACGAAAAACGGGGTCGACTATGTTCAAAGTGCGAAGAAGAACCTCGCCGCCTCACTCACCACGCATCATCTGATCATCAACCGCAACGCCATTCTGGCTGGCGGCATTCGCCCACACTACTACTGCCTGCCCGTCGCCAAGCGCGAGGAGCACCGGCTGGCGCTGCGCAAGGCGGCGACATCGGGCGACAGCCGCTTTTTCCTCGGCACCGATTCGGCACCGCATCTCGACCCGGCCAAGGAATCGGCCTGCGGTTGTGCCGGCATTTTCACGTCCATCAACACCATGTCCTGCCTGGCGCATGTGTTCGAGGAAGAGGGCGCGCTGGACAGGCTGGAGGCCTTCGCCTCCCTCAACGGCCCTGCCTATTACGGTCTGCCTGCCAATGAAGACACGATCACACTGGTGCGCCGTGATGAGCCGGTGGAGTTCCCCAAATCCGTCTACAGCTCAGACGGTACGATCACCGTGTTTGATCCCATGTTCCCGTTGCATTGGGCGGTAGAGAACCAGCCGGTCGGCTGACATCAGGCGGCCTTGGGCCGATTGATCGCTTGCGATGCTTCCAGAACGAGCGGGGAAAGCCCGTCACCACCCATCTCGATGATCTCGAACAGGCGGCCACGCATGCGCGGCTCCCAGAACTTGTTGATGTGATCGGCGACACCCGCCACCCGTTCCGCTTCAGGTTGCGAGGTAAAGAACGTCGCGATCTGGTTGGCCATGTAGACGAGATGCTCGTCGCCGGATTTGAACTTTTCCTCATGCGACATGTCTGGCCGCTCCAATACTCACGCGTTCGGGATGGGTGAAAATGTCGAACTCCTCACCGCGCACGAGGGCGACGAGGGTCATGCCGGCGGTTTCCGCCGTACGGATGGCAAGGGCTGTGGGCGCTGAAACGGCGGCAATGAGCGGCGCGCCGATGGCGGCAGTTTTCTGCACCATCTCGACCGAGACGCGCGAGGTGACGATCACCGCGCCTGTGCTGCAATCAATGCCAGCCTTCACCAGCGCGCCAGCCAGCTTGTCGAGCGCGTTGTGCCGACCGACGTCTTCCCGCGCGGCAACAATGCCCTTGCCGGGGATATAGAAGCCGGCTGCATGGACAGCGCCGGTGGCCTTGTGGAGTTCCTGAAATTCATAAAGCTCGCCGACAGCACCGGTGATCCCGGCAGCCGTAAAACGCTGCTCCGAGGCTGTTTCCGGCACGGAGCGCATCGCCTCTTCGATGCTCTCGATCCCGCAAAGGCCACAACCGACCGGACCGGCAAGCCGCCTGCGCCGCGCCTCGAAGCGCGTGTTGGCGGTGTCGTGCAGCCGGATCTGCAGGTCGATGCCCGGCCCGAGTTCCTGCACGGTGATGGAGTCGATCTCTTCGGCGCTGGAAACGATCCCTTCCGTGACGCTGAAACCGAGGGCGAAGTCTTCAAGGTCGGCAGGTGTTGCCATCATAACCGCATGGGTGGTGCCGCCATAGGAAAGCGCGATGGGCGTCTCCTCGGGAACGGTGCGCGGGGTGACCTTCGTTCCGCCGGTGCGGCGGGCCGTTCTTGAAACGCGGGCTGTGGCGGGAGGGTTAGTCATGACCGGATGGCCCCTTCGGCGCCTGACCGGAGATTGGGCGACAGCCGAGACGAAGGCGCCCTTCTCCCCGTGGGCGGGGAGAAGGTCCCGGCAGGGGGTTGAGGGGCGAGCGTCAACGTCTGACGATCACATTTCGAAGCGGCGATCTCATCAACGGGTGGCGCTCGCCCCTCATCCTCACCTTCTCCCCGCACACGGGGAGAAGGGGGCCGATAGGTTGGCGCATCCCTGATCACACCACCGCCAGCAAACATCACCCTACTCCGCTGCCTCCACATGCACGATGCGGCGGCTCTGGCGGGCGTGTTCTTCGTAGTCTTCCTGCCACTCGGTCGGGCCGTTGGAGGGTGAGACCTGCACCGCCGTGACCTTGTATTCGGGGCAGTTGGTGGCCCAGTCGGAATATTCGGTTGTCACCACATTGGCTTGCGTGGCCGGGTGGTGGAAGGTGGTGTAGACGACGCCCGGTGCAACGCGCTCTGTGATGGTGGCGCGCAGGCTGGTCTCGCCGGAGCGGCTCTTGAGCTTCACCCAATCACCCTCGCGGATGCCGCGTGTCTCGGCGTCGAAGGGATGGATCTCAAGCAGATCCTCGTCGTGCCAGACGACATTCTCCGTGCGGCGGGTCTGTGCACCGACATTGTATTGCGAGAGGATGCGCCCGGTGGTGAGCAGCAGCGGGAACCGCGGACCGACCTTTTCGTCGGTGGCCACATAGGCGGTGCGCACGAACTTGCCCTTGCCGCGCACAAAGCCGTCCATATGCATGACGGGTGTGCCGGTGGGAGCCTTTTCGTTGCACGGCCATTGCACCGAGCCTTCCTTTTCCAGAAGCTCGTAGGTCACGCCGGCAAAGCTTGGCGTGGTGGCCGCAATTTCGGCCATGATCTCGGAAGGATGCGTGTAGTTCCAGTTCTGGCCCAGCGCGCGGGCCATCTCCTGCGTGACCTCCCAGTCGGCATAGCCGTTTTTGGGCTCCATCACCTTGCGAACGCGGTTTATGCGGCGTTCGGCATTGGTGAAGGTGCCGTCCTTCTCAAGGAAGGTCGAGCCCGGCAGGAACACATGAGCGTAGTTGGCGGTCTCGTTCAGGAAGAGATCGTGAACGATGACGCATTCCATCGCTTCCAGACCGGCGGCCACATGATGCGTGTTGGGATCGGACTGGAGAATGTCCTCGCCCTGCACGTAAAGCGCCTTGAAGGAGCCATCGACAGCGGCGTCGAGCATGTTGGGAATGCGCAGGCCCGGCTCATTGTCGAGCTTCACGCCCCACAAGCTCTCATAGATCGCACGGGTCGCATCCTCGGAGATGTGGCGGTAGCCCGGCATCTCGTGCGGGAACGAGCCCATGTCGCAGGAGCCTTGCACGTTGTTCTGGCCGCGCAGCGGGTTCACGCCCACGCCCGGCCGGCCGATATTGCCAGTGGCCATGGCAAGGTTTGCGATGGCCATGACGGTGGTGGAGCCCTGGCTGTGCTCGGTGACGCCGAGGCCGTAATAGATCGCGCCGTTACCGCCCGTTGCGTAGAGGCGTGCAGCACCGCGGATCAGCTCGGCCGAAACGCCGGACATCTTTTCGATGGCCTCGGGGCTGTTTTCCGGCTGGAGCACGAAGCTCGCCCAGTCCTGGAACTCGTCCCAGTCGCAGCGCTCGCGGATGAAGGGTTCATCAAACAGACCTTCGGAAACGATCACATGGGCAAGGGCAGTCAGCACGGCAACATTGGTGCCGGGGCGAAGCGGCAGGTGATAGCTTGCCTCCACATGGGGCGTGCGCACGAGGTCGATGCGGCGTGGGTCGAGGACGATCAGCTTCGCGCCTTCGCGCAGGCGCTTTTTCAGCCGAGAGGCGAACACGGGATGCCCGTCGGTCGGGTTTGCGCCGATCACCAGAACCACATCGGAATGTTCGACCGAATCGAAATCCTGCGTGCCGGCGGAGGTGCCGAACGTGGTCTTCAGGCCATAGCCCGTGGGCGAGTGGCAGACGCGGGCGCAGGTGTCGACATTGTTGTTGCCGAAGACCTGACGCACCAGTTTCTGCACGAGATAGGTCTCTTCATTGGTGCAGCGCGACGAGGTGATGCCACCGACCGATCCCCGGCCATACTTCTTCTGGATGCGGCCGATCTCGGTGCCGATATGGGCATAGACCTCTTCCCACGAGACTTCGCGCCACGGGTCGGTGATCTTCTCGCGGATCATCGGATTGAGGATGCGGTCCTTGTGGGTGGCGTAGCCATAGGCGAAGCGGCCCTTCACGCAGGAATGGCCGCGATTGGCCTTGCCATCCTTGTAGGGCACCATGCGGACGACTTCCTCGCCCTTCATCTCGGCCTTGAACGAGCAGCCGACACCGCAATAGGCGCAGGTGGTGACGGCGGAGTGATCGGGCATGCCCATCTCGATGATGGATTTTTCCTGAAGCGCGCCGGTGGGGCAAGCCTGCACGCAGGCGCCGCAGGACACGCATTCCGACTGCAGGAAGGGCTCGTCCATGCCGGCGGTGATGCGGCTTTCAAAGCCACGTCCTTCCACGGTGAGCGCAAAGGTGCCCTGCTGTTCCTCACAGGCGCGAACGCACAGCGAGCAGACGATGCACTTCGCCGGATCGTAAGCGAAATAGGGGTTGGAAACGTCCAGTTCCTTGAAGTTCACTCCATGCTCACCGATGGGCGAGGGCGCAAGGTGGTTTGCGCCGTCATCGCCATAGCGATTCTGCTTCAGGCCGACGCTCTCGGCCATATTCGCCATCTCGCAGTCGCCTGCGGCGCAGGCCGCGCAGTCTTCCGGATGGTCGGACATGTAGAGTTCCATCACGCCGCGGCGGATGGTGTTGAGGCGGTCGGTCTGGGTGTTGACGGAAATGCCGTCCATGGCCGGCGTGGTGCAGGAAGCCGGCGTGCCGCCCTTGCCCTCGATCTCAACCAGGCAGAGGCGGCAGGAGCCGAAGCTTTTCACCATGTCGTTGGCGCAGAGCTTCGGCACGGCGATGCCGGCCTCGCGCGCGGCGCGCATGATCGACGTGCCTTCCGGAACGGTGACAGACTGGCCGTCGATGGTCAGGGTCACGGTCTTCTCAGAGCGGACAGCGGGGGTGCCGTAGTCGATTTCTTCTACGAAACGCTTGTCGGTTCCACACATGGTGTCCTCCTACTCCGCCGCTTCGCGCACGGGCGCGGGGCGGAAATCTTCCGGGAAATGGGTCAGCGCGCTCATGACAGGGTAGGGCGTGAAGCCGCCCAGCGCGCACAGCGATCCGAACTTCATCGTGTTGCAGAGATCGGTCACGGTCTCGATCTGCTCTTCGGGCGCGATGCCCTGCTTCAGCCGGTCGAGCACCTCGACGCCGCGCGTCGAGCCGATGCGGCAGGGTGTGCACTTGCCGCAGCTTTCCACGGCGCAGAACTCCATGGCGAAGCGTGCCTGCTTCAAGAGATCAACCGTGTCGTCGAAGACCACAATGCCGGCATGACCAATGAGACCATCCTTGGCGGCGAACGCCTCGTAGTCGAAGGGCGTGTCGAACAGGTCGCGCGGCCAGTAAGCGCCGAGCGGACCACCCACCTGCACGGCGCGCACGGGGCGACCCGTGGCGGTGCCGCCGCCGATATCGTCCACCAGCTCGCCGAGGGTAACGCCGAAGGCAGTCTCGAACAGCCCGCCATGCTTCACATTGCCGGTGATCTGGATCGGAATAGTGCCGCGCGAACGGCCCATGCCGAAATCGCGGTAATAGGCACCGCCCTTGTCGAGAATGATCGGCACGGAGGCGAGCGAGATCACATTGTTGATGACGGTCGGTTTGCCGAACAGACCCTCATGGGCCGGCAGCGGCGGCTTGGCGCGGACCTGACCGCGCTTGCCTTCCAGACTGTCGAGCAGCGCCGTTTCCTCACCGCAGACATAAGCACCGGCACCCACGCGCACTTCCATGTCGAAGGCGTATTTCGAGCCGAGCACGCTCTTGCCGAGTATGCCGGCAGCGCGGGCGGCGTCGATGGCCTCGTTCAGTATCTTGTGCACATTGGGATATTCCGAGCGCAGATAGACATAGCCTTTGGTCGCGCCCACGGCGATGCCGGCAATCACCATACCCTCGATGAGCACGAAGGGATCGCCTTCCATGATCATGCGATCGGAGAAGGTGCCCGAATCGCCTTCGTCGGCGTTGCAGACGATGTATTTCTGCGTGGCCTCGGTGTCGTGCACCGTCTTCCACTTGATGCCGGTCGGGAAGCCCGCGCCGCCACGGCCACGCAGGCCGGATTCGGTGACTTCCTCGACGATGCCGAGCGGAGTTTTTGCCAGCGCGTTGCGCAGGCCGCGAAGACCACCATGCGCCTCATAATCTTCAAGCGAGACTGGATCGATGATGCCGCAGCGCGCGAAGGTCAATCGGGTTTGCTTGGCAAGGAAAGGGATTTCCTCGGGCTTGCCGAGGCGGAGGTCGTGTGCGCCGCCTTCGATCAGGCCGGCATCGAACAGGCCTGCCACGTAGCCGGGCTTCACCGGCCCATAGGCCACGCGGCCCTCGGCGGTTTCCACTTCGACCATTGGTTCGAGCCAAAACATGCCGCGCGAGCCGTTGCGGACGATCTTCGCGTCCAGACCGCGTTTTTCGATTTCCTCACGCGCGGCGGCAGCGACCTTTTCGGCGCCCAGCGCCAGCGCACCGGCATCGCGCGGAATGTAGATCTTCACGCTCATGCCCGCACCTCCGCAGCGATCTCCTCGGCCCGCGCATCATCGATGCGGCCAATCACCTCGCCATCCAGCATGGCGGATGGGGCGCAGGCGCAAAGGCCAAGGCAATAGACCGGCTCCAGCGTCACCGCGCCATCGGCAGAGGTTTCATGAAACTTGATGCCGAGCAGATTCTGCAGCTTCTCGGCCACCGCATCGCCGCCCATGGACTGGCAGGCTTCGGCCCGGCAAAGCTTCAGCACATGACGGCCAGCCGGCTTTTCGCGGTAGTCGTGATAGAACGAGACAACGCCATAGACTTCGGCCCGTGAAAGATTGAGCGCTTCGGCGATAATGGGGAGACTCTCGCGCGGCACATGACCGAGTTCCCGCTGAATCCCATTGAGAATGGGTAATAACGGGCCCTCTTCGTCTTTCCACCGATCGATGATCGGCTCGACGGCGGACGCAATTTCGGTACGTGCTTGCTGCATCTCGCAGCGCCCTCCCTAACGATGCTCGTTCTGAAGGGGAACAAATCCTCCACGAAGGATCAATATAGCATATTCGTCATACGATAGAAAAAATCTATCGTTGCAGATCGTAGCGTTCGGCGAGCTGCCTTGCTTCGTATAGCAATGCGGAGACAAGCGGGGTGTGTGGCTCGCGCTTGACCGCCACCAGCCCGACGAGATGGCTGGCATCCGGCTCGACGATGGGGATGGCGCGGATCGGCTCGGCAAAGCCAAGGACCTCGGCCAGATTAAGCGGCATGATGGAGGCCCATTTGCCGGTGCGGATATGGGAGAAGAGCACGATCATCGAATTGGATTCGAGCGTGGGGTGCGCTGTCGCGCCCACCTCTTCCAGATGCTTGTTGATGATGCGCCGGTTCTGCATGTCGGGCGTGAGAAGGCAGAGCGGCAGTTCGGCCACCTCCTTCCATGTCACCGTATCGCGGTCTGCGAGACGGTTTGTGGCGGCGGTGATGAGCTGATAGCGCTCGGAATAAAGCGGCACGGAGGCCACGTGACCGAGCGGCTCATTGTCGAGATAGGTGATGCCGATATCGATCTCGAAATTCTCCAGAAGCGAGAGTACTTCCAGCGAGGTGCGTGAGATGATGGAGAAGGTGACATCCGGGTGTTTTTCACGAAAGGGCGTGGTGAGCTCGGGCAGCATGGCAAGCGCCGTGGGAATGGCAGCGATGCGCACATGGCCGGCAAGACCGCGCCGCGCGGCCTTCATCTCGGCACGCATGGTGCGTGTGTCGCCAACGATGCGCCGCGCCCATTCCAGCACGCGCTGGCCTTCCGGCGTCAGGCCCTGAAAGCGTGAGCCGCGCTGGACCAGCATAACACCAAGCTGGTCCTCAAGCTGCTTGATGGCGGCAGAGAGGGTGGGCTGCGTGATGCCGAGCTCGGCGGCAGCCCGCCCGAAATGCTGCTCCCTGGCGAGCGCGATGAAAAATTCCAGCTTGTCGATCATGGCGTGACGCTACATCGCTGATGCGCGACCGGCAACGTGCAAGACACGCAATGACGGGTGGCCATTTTGCCTCTCTTGGCCCGCGCGCTCATCTGCATTATCTGAAGGAAAACGCAAAGGCACGTGCACATGACTCTCGACAGACAGACCGTCATCGACCGCTTGCGGTCCGTGAAGGGGCCGGACCTGGAAGGCGATATTGTTTCGCGGGGGCTGGTTTCCGAGATCTTTATCGCAGACGGCAAGGTTTTCTTCTCGATCACGGTTCCGGCAAAACGCGCGCAGGAACTGGAACCTTTGCGTCAGGCGGCGGAGAACGCGGTGAAATCGCTTCCAGGCGTCAAGGGCGCGATGGTCGCGCTGACGGCGGAAAAAGCGGGCGGCGGCATGGGCACCACACTGCCGCCACGCCCGAAGCCTGCTCCGCAACGTCCCGCGCCGGGCGGACCTGCCGCTCAGGCCGGCCAGCAACCGGCCAAGCAGGATGTGCCGGGAATCAAGGCGATCATAGCTGTGGCGAGCGGCAAGGGTGGCGTCGGCAAGTCGACAACGGCGGTCAATCTGGCTCTGGGACTGAAGGCGCTGGGGCTGAAGATCGGCATTCTCGACGCGGACATTTACGGACCTTCCATGCCGCGCCTTCTGGGGTTGAAGGGCAAGCCGGAAACCGCCGATGGCAAAACGCTGAAGCCAATGGAGGCGTTCGGCGTGAAGGTCATGTCCATGGGTTTCCTCGTGGAGGAAGAGACGCCGATGATCTGGCGCGGGCCGATGGTCGTCTCGGCCCTTCGCCAGATGCTGCGGGATGTTGCCTGGGGCGAACTCGACGTGCTCGTGGTCGACATGCCACCCGGCACGGGAGACGCGCAGCTCACCATGGCGCAGCAGGTGCCGCTGGCCGGTGCGGTGATCGTTTCCACACCGCAGGATCTGGCCTTGATCGACGCACGCAAGGGGCTCAACATGTTCAAGCGGGTGGATGTGCCACTGCTCGGCATTGTCGAGAACATGAGCTATTTCGTGGCCCCCGACACGGGCAGGCGCTATGACATTTTCGGCCATGGTGGCGCGAAGGCGGAGGCGGAGCGGCTGGGTGTGCCCTTCCTTGGCGAGGTGCCGTTGACCATGGATGTTCGCGAGACCTCGGATGCCGGGACCCCGGTCGTTGCGTCCAACCCGGACGGAGTACAGGCCAAGGTTTACAGGAAGATTGCTGAAAAGGTGCGGACCCATCTGGAAGCTGCAATGCAGAACGCGGCGGACGAGGCGCCGGCCATCGTTTTCGAATAAAATGGTTGCGGCAATTGATTGATGGTGCGGCGCGTGTAAAAAGCGCTGCATTCAATCAAAGGGGATTTCCATGAGCGCCGCGACCTCGCAGACCGTGCTTCACGAACGCCACGATGGATGGCACCGCATCACGCTCAATCGGCCGGAAAAGTTGAACTCCTTCAACGAAGAGCAGCACACGGCATTGCGCGAAGCACTGGAAGCCTGTTCTGCAGACGAAACATGCCGCGCCGTGCTTTTGACCGGTGCGGGGCGAGGCTTCTGCGCCGGGCAGGACCTGGGGGATCGCGACCCGGCGAAGCTCGAGGAAAAACCTGACCTCGGCTATACAATCGAAAACTTCTATAATCCGCTGGTGCGCAAGCTTCGCGGCATGAACAAGCCTATTGTCTGCGCGGTGAATGGCGTGGCTGCCGGCGCTGGCGCCAACATTGCCCTGGCCTGTGACATCGTCTTGGCCGCCAAATCCGCAAAATTCATTCAGGCCTTTGCGAAGATCGCGCTGGTGCCCGATTCGGGGGGCACCTGGTTTCTGACGCGCATTCTGGGAGAGCCGCGCGCCAAGGCCCTTGCGCTGACGGGCGAGCCGCTCTCGGCGGAGGATGCTGCAAACTGGGGACTGATCTGGCGTGCGGTCGAGGACGACGCCCTGATGAGCGAGGCGGAGGCGCTGGTGGAGAAGCTTGCCGGTGGCCCGACCCACGCCTATGGCTTGATCAAGAAGGCGATCCACGCCGCACCCGGAAGCTCGCTCGATGCGCAGCTTGAACTGGAACGCGAGTTGCAGCGCGAGGCCGGCCGCTCGGACGATTACCGCGAGGGGGTCTCGGCATTTCTCGAAAAGCGTAAGCCCGTCTTCAAGGGGTAGGTCAGGAGGCTGCGGCTTCCTCGGCATCGCCGCCGGTCACGCGGGCGTTGAAATCGGAGAAGAACTGGCCAGCCAGCTTCTTCGACGTGGACTGGATGAGGCGGCTGCCCAGTTGGGCCATCTTGCCGCCGACATCTGCCTTGGCGCTATAGCTCAAGATCGTGGCATCGGGACCGTCTTCCTTTAACGAAACATCTGCCCCGCCCTTGGCAAAGCCGGCCACGCCGCCCTTGCCTTCGCCAGTGATCGTGTAGGAGTGCGGCGGATTGAGATTGGTAAGCTCCACCGCACCGTTGAACTTCGCCTTGATGGGGCCGATCTTCAAGGTAACGACAGCCTCGAACTCGGTGTCGGACGTCTTGTTCAGCTCCTGACAACCGGGAATGCAGTCCTTCAGGACCTCGGGATCGTTCAGCGCCTGCCAGACCGTTTCCACCGGCGCTTCGATGCGTTCCTCACCTTCGATGACCATGGCCATGGCACGTTCCTCCTGAGACGGTGTCTGCCATCTGGCTAACCCAGCCAAGGCGTCTTGTCCATCCGTGTGGCGGCCAGCATGGTTGTCTTGTGCGTGACATGTGTCGCATTTATTCGACACGAATCGGTTTCGGGGTGAGGCGGGCAATGACGGGGAGCGGAACGCAAGATGAAAAGAGGTCGGGGACACCCGCGGAGGTCTTCGGCGCATTTCTTAGGCTGGGCCTGACCTCCTTCGGTGGCCCGATCGCGCATCTTGGTTATTTTCGCGACGCCCTCGTCCTGCGGCGCAGATGGCTCGATGAAAAGGCCTATGCCGACCTCGTGGCGCTCTGCCAGTTTTTGCCGGGTCCGGCAAGCAGTCAGGTGGGTTTCGCGCTGGGCTATATGCGCGCGGGGCCGCTGGGTGCGGCGGCGGCATGGACGGCGTTTACACTGCCATCCGCGTTTCTGCTCTTCGCTTTTGCGTTGTTTGCTTCCGCACTCGACAATCCGCTCGGTCAGGGGTTGCTGCATGGGCTGAAGATCGTGGCCGTAGCGGTGGTGGCGCAGGCGGTCTGGGGCATGGCCCGCTCGCTATGCCCGGATCGCGAGCGCGCGGGCATTGCCCTTGCCGCGCTTGTGCTCGTTACGGTCTCAGCAAGCGCGTTTGCGCAGATCGGTGCCATCGCGATCGGTGCGCTGCTTGGCTGGTTGCTCTGTCGCGGAAAGGCAGGCGGCGATGGGGCAGTCGTCGCGTTCGGCCTGTCGAAACGCGCCGGTATTACCTGCCTGATCCTCTTTGCAATTCTGCTCCTCGGCCTGCCGCTTGTCGCGCCCATGGCGCAGGGGCTCTCCGTGTTCGACACGTTCTACCGTGCCGGCGCGCTGGTGTTTGGTGGCGGGCATGTTGTGCTGCCGCTCCTTGAAGCGGGGGTGGTCGAGCCCGGCTGGGTGACGCGCGACGCGTTTCTGGCAGGCTATGGCGCGGCACAGGCCGTGCCCGGCCCGCTTTTCACCTTCGCGACCTATCTGGGTGCGGTTCTGGAGCCCGCGCCGAACGGACTGGCGGGCGCTGCGATTGCACTGTTCGCGGTTTTCCTGCCGGGGTTTCTTCTGTTGCTGGGCGTCGCGCCTTTCTGGGACCGGTTCCGGCAATTCGATGCCGCCCGGGCTGCTATGATGGGCACAAATGCCGCCGTGGTCGGCATTCTGGGGGCAGCCCTTTATGATCCGCTTTGGACGACCGCCATTCTTGCGCCGGCTGACTTTGCCGTGGCGGCGGTCGGCTTCATCCTGCTCAGCATATGGAAGGCGCCACCATGGGTGGTGGTGGCGCTTTGTGCGGTATCGGGCGTGGGGCTGGCTGCGTTTTGACGCTGTCTGCCTTTATGCCGCCACGCGCCGATACTCGGAGGCCGCTGCTGCAAGCTCGCGGATGCCGGGCTCGATCTGCTGCGCCGCGATGGACGAGATGCCAAGCCGCATGAAGGGCGTTGGCTGGGTGCGTCCGAGGAAGAAGCGCGCGCCAGGCTCGATCAGCACGCTGCGGCGAGCCGCTGATTTTGCAAGCACCGCCGAATCGAGACCGGGCGGGCCTTCGAGCCAGAGCGACGTGCCGCCGCGAATGTCGGCGGCCTTCCAGTCGGGCAGGATCTCGCCAACGGCTTGATAAAGCTTCTCGCGCCGCTCCTCGAAGGCTGAGGAGATGCGCCGCACCAGCGTATCGTGATGGCCGAGCGACAGGAACAGGGCCACGGCGCGCTGGTTGTTGGCCGGCGGATGCCGCAGCATGAACCGGCGCAGCGCGCGCAGCTCGGCAATCAGGTCCGCCGGCGCCACGATGTAGCCCATGCGCAGGCCGGGCGCGAGCGTTTTGGACATGGAGCCCAGATGCACCACGCGGCCATTGCGGTCGAGCCCCTTGAGAGCGGCCTGCGGGCGCTCGTCGGCGAGCTGGCTGTCGTAATCATCCTCGATGACGATCCAGTCATTGCGCTCTGCTGCTTCCAGCAGCGCCTCGCGCCGCGCCTGGCTGAGCGGCACCATGGTCGGGCAGTGATGGCTGGGCGTGGCAAAGACGAAATCGGCGTCGGCGGGGATCTGCGCGACATCGATGCCCTGCCGGTCAACGGGAACGGGAGCGATCTGCGCGCCAGCAAGCTGGAAGATGGAACGTGCATCCGGATAGCCGGGGTTTTCCACCGCGACTTTTTTGCCACGGGCCATGAGGAGCGTGGCGAGCATGTAGAGCGCGTGCTGCGAACCGAGCGTGACGAGGATCTCATCGGGATTGGCGAAGATGCCGCGCCGGGGCAGAAGCCGCGCCTGGATCTGCTCGACGAGCAGCGGGTCGTCACGATCGACCATGTCTGCCGCCCAGTTGCGGATTTCCAGAACGGCCAGCGCCATGCGGTTGCACTCGCGCCACTCGGCGGTCGGGAAGAGCGAGGGGTCGAACTGGCCGTAGACGAAGGGGTAGGAAGCCTTCATCCAGTCTTCGTTCTTGCGCGGTTCCGGCATTTCGCTCGCCAGAACCTGAAACCGGCTGTTCCAGTTCACACCGTTGACGTGATCCTGCTTGCGGGGCGGGCGCGGAGGTGCGGCCAGCACTTCGGGATTGACGAAATGACCGCGGCGTTCGCGGGCAATCAGAAACCCCTGATCAACGAGCTGCTGAAAGGCGAGCACCACCGTCCCACGCGCGACGCCGAGTTTTTCCGCGAGAATGCGGCAAGACGGAAGCGGCATGGAAGGCGCGATCTGGCGGTCGAGAATGGCCGACACGATGGCCTGACGAATCTGAGCCTGAAGGGTCTGTCCCGATTCGGGGGAAATCTTGAACAGGCCCGTCCACAGGGCGGTATCATTTCTGGCTGGCATTTGGCTTTCCTCTCCGGCGGGGGAGCCTACCCTTGGGTCAATGCATGTCAACCCTGGTACAATTGATTGTTCCAACAAGAAAATTGATGAATGCCAGCAAACCCCTGTTTCGCCTCGTTTTGTTTGCTAAAAGAACACCGTTTCTTTTCGCAGGAGGTTCTCCATGGACACGGATTTTCAGAATGCACTCGCTGCCCTTCGCGAGCATCGCGCAAAAACCGATCCCATGGACATGCGAGACGCCTTTGCTTCAGATCCCGAGCGGTTCAAACGTTTCTCGCTTTCACTGGATGATCTGACACTCGATTTTTCGCGCACGGCGGTGGACGAGACCGCAATCAGCCTGCTGATCGGCTTGGCCGAAGTGGCCGCGCTGGAGAGAGCACGTGACGACATGTTTGCCGGCAAGCGCATCAATGTCACCGAAGACCGCGCCGTGCTGCACACCGCTCTGCGGGCGCTTTCTGGCGGGGCCATCGAGAATGACGGCTACGATGTCATGCCCGAGGTGCGTGAGGTGCTGGAGGCGATGGATGCGTTCGCCGATGGCGTGCGTCGCGGCACGATTCGCGGTGCGACCGGAAAGGCCTTCACCGATGTGGTGAATATCGGCATTGGCGGTTCCGATCTCGGCCCGGTGATGGTGACACGGGCGCTCTCGCCCTATCGTGACGGCCCGCGCCTTCATTATGTGTCCAATGTGGATGGCGCGCATATCGCCGACACACTGGCCGGGCTCGATCCCGAGACCACGCTCTTCATCATCGCATCGAAAACCTTCACCACCATCGAGACGATGACCAATGCGCGCACCGCGCAGAAGTGGACCGCGGCAAAGCTTGGCCAGTCGGCCACGGGCGATCACTTTGCAGCCGTCTCCACCGCGCTCGACAAGGTTGCGGATTTCGGCATCGACGAAAAGCGCGTGTTCGGTTTCTGGGACTGGGTCGGCGGGCGCTATTCGCTCTGGTCTGCCATCGGCCTGCCGATCATGATCGCCATCGGCGCTGACGATTTCCGCCGGCTGCTCGCGGGCGCGGAGGCCATGGACCGGCACTTCAAATCTGCGCCGCTGAGAGAGAATTTGCCGGTGATGCTCGGCCTGATTGGCTATTGGCATCGCGTCGTGTGCGACTATCCGGCCCGGGCCATCATTCCCTACGATCAGAGGCTGGAGCGGTTGCCCGCCTATCTGC
Organism: Nitratireductor sp. B36; assembly: GCF_020833685.1. Lineage (GTDB taxonomy): Bacteria > Pseudomonadota > Alphaproteobacteria > Rhizobiales > Rhizobiaceae > Nitratireductor. The sequence continues at coordinate 16,534 of NZ_JACKZY010000003.1, read as the reverse complement.
AGCAACTCGACATGGAATCGAACGGCAAAGGCGTGCAGCTTGACGGTTCGCCGGTGATCACGCCCACGGGCCCGCTGGTCTGGGGCGAGCCGGGCACGAACGGGCAACACGCATTCTTCCAGCTATTGCATCAGGGCACCGACATCATCCCCGTCGAATTCATGCTGGCGGCGGAAGGACATGAGGCTGGGCTGGGGCACCACCACGATCTGCTCGTCGCCAATTGCCTGGCGCAGGCGGAAGCGCTGATGAAAGGGCGCACGCTGGAAGAAGCCGAGACGCAGCTTCTGGAGAAGGGCGTGCCCGAAGCCGAGGCGAAGCGCCTTGCGCCGCATCGTGTGTTCACCGGCAACAGACCCTCGCTCACGCTTCTCTATCGCAAGCTAGACCCGTTTGCGCTTGGCCGCCTGATCGCGCTTTACGAGCATCGGGTTTTCGTGGAAGCGCAGCTCTTCGGCATCAATGCCTTCGATCAATGGGGCGTGGAGCTCGGCAAGGAACTGGCGACCGAGCTTCTGCCTGTGGTGGAAGGCAAGGCGGGCGCCGATAGCCGTGATGCAGCGACGGCGGGCATGGTGAACCGGGTGATGGAGCTCCGCAAGGGCTGAGAGACCCACCCCGTCGTCTTCAACTCCAACCCTGATCGCAATTTGGTGGGCGCGGCACGTGCCCGCACGGTGGCGGCTTCTCCGAAGTGGAATATATTATTCTTGATTGGAATTGACTCTTGGAATTATCAATTTTAACACTTCCGTAAGGCGTCAGGCACCGCGGGATGCGGGTCCCGCCAGAGGCAGTGTGGTTATTTCGGAGTGTCCATGAACGCGCAGACGCTGATGTCGGAGCTTGAAAAGCTTGTATCGGAGGGCCGCAACCCGGACACGATGCAGATCGATCTGCAGCCGACGACCGAAATCCTGAAACTCATCAACGCCGCCGACCGGGACGTACCGCTGGCTGTCGAAAAGGTGATCCCGCAGATCGCCGAGGCGGTCGACCGGATTGTCGAGGCGTTTCAGAATGGTGGACGGCTGATCTATATGGGCGCGGGCACGAGTGGACGGCTCGGTGTGCTCGACGCTTCCGAATGCCCGCCCACTTTCAGCGTGCCCGAAGACATGGTGACCGGCGTGATCGCCGGCGGTGACCACGCGCTGAGGCATGCCGTGGAAGGGGCCGAAGATGACCCGGCACAGGGCCGGCAGGCGCTGGAAGAGCGCGGTCTGACGGCCAAGGATGTCGTGGTTGGTATCGCTGTGAGCGGCCGCACGCCCTATGTGATCGGCGGGCTGAATTACGCCAAAGAGATTGGCGCGACGACCGTTTCGCTATCCTGCAATCCGGATTCGGCCATCGGGGCCATTGCCGACATCGCCATCGCGCCCGTGGTGGGGCCGGAAATCCTGACCGGCTCGACGCGAATGAAATCGGGCACGGCGCAGAAGCTCATCCTCAACATGCTCTCCACGGCGAGCATGATCCGCATGGGCAAAATCTATCAGAACCTGATGGTGGACGTTAACATCAGCAACCAGAAGCTCATGGCGCGCGCCTCGCGCATCGTCATGGAAGCGACGGGGTGTTCTGCCGATGAGGCCGAGACGCTGCTTCAACGCAGCGGCCATGATGTGAAGCTCGCCATCTTCATCGCGCTGACGGATATGGATGTTGCGGAAGCGCGCGCCGCCCTTGCAAGGGCTGGCGGGTTCTTGCGCAAGGCAATAAACGAAAGGCAGCAGCAAGCTGCAAACAGGTGAAGCAGCCATTTATGCGACCGTTCATTGAGCGGTTGCAGGCATCAAACGCTCTCGGAGGGAGAAGATCATGGGACAGTCTTTGATGAAGAAGTTCGCCACCTCGGTGGCATTTGCAGCCGCGCTTGGCGCGGCCACGGCGGCGGTGCCCGCATCGGCGGAGACGCTGCGCATGGCCTGGTCGCAGGATGCGACCGGCCTAGACCCGCACAAGCAGACGGCGTTTTCCTCGCTGCGTCTTCTGGAGCTGGTCTATGAGCCGCTGGTGCGTCTCAATGCCGATCTGGAGATCATTCCTGCCATTGCCGAATCCTGGGAGTTCTCCGAGGATGGCAAGACGTTGACCTTCAAGCTTGATGCTGATGCAAAATTCCAGAACGGCGAAAAGGTGACGCCAGCGGATGTGAAGGCATCATTCGAGCGCGTTCTGGATGAGGCCACGGGTGCAGCCGCACGCGCCAACTTCACCTCCATCGAGAGCATCGACACGCCGGACGAGACGACCGTTGTCTTCAACCTGTCGCAGCCGGACGTTCCGATGCTGACGGCGATGACGAGTATCAACGCGGCAGTCGTTCCGGCGAGCGAAATCGAGGCCGGCACGATCGGCACGAAGGCGATCGGCTCCGGCCCGTTCAAGCTGGACAGCTGGGAGCCGAACCAGAAAGAGGTTCTGAGCGCCAATCCGGACTGGGCCGGCGGCGAGGTGAAGGTGGACGGCATCAACATTTCCGTTCTGCCGGACGAGACCGCCATTCTGGCGGCGCTGCGCACCAAGCAGGTGGATTTCGCCCTGATCAACGATCCGCTCGTGGCCACGCTGGTGCCGAACGAGGCAAGCCTGGAACTGAGCCGCACGCCGGTGCTGGCCTATCACGTGCTGCAGCTGAACCCGTCGCGCGAGCCGATGACGGAACTGGCCGTGCGTCAGGCGATCTCCTGCGCCATCGACCGCCAGGACGTGCTCGACACCGCGCTTCTGGGCGAGGGTGCGGTGACCGGTCCGCTGACCATGCCGGCCTACCGCTCTGATCCGGGCGCGCTGTTCTGCTATGAGCGCGACGTGGAAAAGGCCAAGCAGCTCATGGCCGATGCCGGCTATGAAGATGGCTTCTCCGCAACGGTGATCGCCGCCACGGGCGAGCCGCCCACAGCCGCGGCCGAGGCGCAGGTCATCCAGTCGCAGCTTGCCGAGATCGGCATCAAGCTCGACATCAAGATGATGGAGCTCAACGTTTATGTGGACACCTGGCTGAAGGGTGATTTCGACATGGCGGTGGCGTTGAACGGTGGCCGCGCCGACCCCTATTCCATGTACAACCGCTACTGGACCAAGGACGGCAATCTCCAGCATGTCGCCAATTATATCGACGACACGCTCGACAGCCTGATGCAGGAAGGCCGCGTGGAGACCGACTTCGACAAGCGCAAAGAGATCTTCGCGAAATTCGAGACGCATCTTGCCGAGGTGTCGCCGTGGATCTGGCTCTACACGGGCTACACCTACACCGCGCAGCAGAAGAACGTGAAAGGCTTTGTGCCTTCCCCGACCGGCACGCTGTTTGGCCTGACCGAGGTGAGCGTGGGCGAGTGATTGTGATGTGGGGCTGCGCTTGGAAGCGTGGCCCCGTTTGCTCCCGGCGCCCTCGTGGTGCGTGGTGCGTGGTTCGTGGTTCGACAAGCTCACCATGAGGGATGCGGCGGCCCTCAACCCCACGGCACAAGACGATTGCAGCAAGAAGGACACGGAGTGAAAGCTTCATGAATTACCTGGCCCGAAGGCTGATGACTTTTCCATTGGTCATGCTCGGGGTGTCTGTCCTCGTCTTTGTTTCGATCCGGCTGGTGCCGGGCGACGCCATCACCGCCATGCTGGGAACAGAGGCCGGGCTTCTGACGCCCGACCAGCGCGCGGCACTTGAAGCCTATTTCGGCATCGATCAGGGCTGGTTCACCCAATATTGGCGCTGGCTTGCGGGTGCGGTTCAGGGCGATCTCGGTGTGTCCGTGACCTTCGGCAAGCCGGTGCTCGACGTGATCCTCGAGCGCTTTCCGCTGACGCTGGAACTGGCGCTCCTCTCCATGGTCATCGCACTCGCCATCGGCCTGCCGGCGGGCATATTTGCCGCCACTCGCAATGAAAAGCCTTCCGATCTCGCCGTGCGCATCTTCGCGATGATCGGCCAGTCGACGCCGAATTTCGTGTTCGCGCTTCTGGCGATCTATGTGCTGTCGGTGGGCTTCGGGGTGCTGCCGGCCATGGGCGAGTTCACGCCCTTCCTTGAAAATCCGCTGCGCAATCTGGGGCAGATGATCCTGCCGGCGCTAACGCTCGGCTTTGCCTTCGCCGCTGCCGTGACGCGCATTTCGCGCTCGGCCATGCTCGACATTCTGAGCGACGATTACATCCGCACCGCGCGCGCCAAGGGTGTGCCGGCGCGCAAGGTGATCTGGCGACACGCGCTGCCCAACGCGCTCATCCCGGTGGTGACGCTGAGCGGCGTCGAGTTCGGCTATCTCCTGGGCGGCACTGTGATCGTGGAGCAGATTTTTGCGTTGCCGGGCCTCGGGCGAATGGTGCTCGACGCCATTCTCCAGCGTGACTACGCGCTGGTGCAGGGCTCGGTCCTGTTCATCGCGCTCAACTTCATGATCGTGAATCTTCTGGTCGATCTCGCCTATGCGATGCTCGACCCGCGCATTCGGCTGGGGGCCAAGTGATGCAGTTGCTGCGCGCCATTTTCAGCCATTCGAGCGGCCGCATCGGCGGCGCCATCGTTGGCCTTTACATCATCATCGCCATTCTCGGGCTTCTCGGCATCACGCCGCATGACCCGCTGATGCAGTTCCGCGTCGACCGCCTGCACGCGCCCGACGCGACCTACTGGATGGGCACGGATCTGTTTGGCCGCGATGTGGCGAGCCGGTTGATGCTGGGCATCAGCCAGTCCTTCATCGTCGCTTTCGCTTCTGTGGCGCTGGCCGCCGTCGCGGGCATCGTGCTCGGTCTTGCGGCCGCATGGTTCGGCGGCTGGTGGGATGGCACGATCATGCGTTTCATGGATGTGCTTCTGGCCTTTCCGGCGATCCTTCTGGCGCTGCTCATCATCGCAATTGTGGGGCCGGGCACCTGGACCAGTGTGATGGCCATCGCCATCGTCTACACGCCCATCTTCACCCGCGTGGTGCGCGGGCCGGCGCTCTCTCTGAAGACGCGCGACTTCGTGGACGCCGCGCGCACTTTCGGTTCGAGCCGCAACTACATTCTGACACGCCATCTGATGCTGAACCTCGTTGCGCCGCTGACGGTGCAGGTGACGCTGGCGCTCGCATGGGGCCTTCTGACGGAGGCGGGCCTGAGCTTTCTCGGTCTCGGCACGCAGCCGCCGGCCTCGTCGCTCGGCCTGATGCTCGCCGACAGCCGCAATCTGATGGAGATGGCGCCCTGGCTCCTGATCTTCCCGGGCATTGCGATCATGATCGGCATTCTTGGCTTCAACCTTCTGGGGGATGCGCTGCGCGACATTCTCGATCCCAGAACGCGGAGGTCGGTCGCATGACGCAGCTTCTGTCCGTTTCAAACCTGCGCGTCGGTTTCGGCCGCAAGCCCGAAGACAATGAAATCGTCCATGGCGTGAGCTTCGATCTCGCAGCCGGCGAGACGCTGGCCATTGTCGGCGAAAGCGGCTCGGGCAAATCCGTCACCGCGCTTTCGGTCAACCGGCTGGTGGATTTCGGTGGTGGGCGCATTCTCGATGGTTCCATTCAATTCACCCGCGAGAACGGCAGCACGCTCGATCTGGCAGCAGCTGGCGAGCAGGAGCTGACGAAGATCCGCGGCGGCGAGATCGGCATGATCTTTCAGGAGCCGATGACCTCGCTCAACCCGGTCCTGACCATTGGCGAGCAGATCGAGGAATCGTTCCGTCTTCATCGTGGTCTTACCGGAAAGCAGGCGCGGGAAGCGGCGAAGGATGCGCTCGACCGGGTGCGCATTCCCGATGCCGCGCGGCGGCTGAAATACTGTCCGCACCAGCTTTCCGGCGGCATGCTTCAGCGCGTGATGATTGCCACTGCCCTTTCGTGCAATCCGCGTCTTCTGATTGCGGACGAGCCCACCACGGCGCTCGACGTGACGGTGCAGGCGCAGATCATGGCGCTGCTCGCCGAGCTCAAGCGCGAGACCGGCATGGGCATGATCTTCATCACCCATGACATCGGGCTGGTCGCCGGCATCGCCGACAAGGTGATGGTGATGCAGAATGGCGAGGCGGTGGAGCAGGGACCGCTCGACGCGGTGCTCGATGCGCCGCAGCATCCTTATACGAAGCATCTGTTAAGTGCCGTGCCGCATTTCGAGGCCGGGCGCGCCACGCGCACCGACTATCGCCGGGCCGACGCGCCAAGTGCTGCGCCGGCGCTTAAAGTCGAAGGGCTGACGGTTCGCTTTCCGGTGACCGGTGGTCTCCTGCGCCGGCAGACCGGTGCGGTTCATGCGGTGGACGGGGTCGATTTCGACCTGATGCCGGGCGAGACGCTGGGCATTGTGGGCGAAAGCGGCTCGGGCAAATCGACCACGGCGCGCGCCATTCTGGGGCTGGTCGAGCCGACGCGCGGCACCTTCTCCGCCAACACGAATGGCGCGGCGCGGCAGAGCGGCAAGCCGGTGCAGATGGTGTTCCAGAACCCCTATGCCTCGCTCAATCCGCGGCTTCGGGTGGACAGCATTCTGGCCGAGCCGGTGATGGCCGCCGGTGGCGAGCTGAATGGTGAAACGCATGCGCGCATGCGCATGCTGCTCGACCGGGTGGGTCTGCCGGAGAATGCGCTGCAGCGCTATCCGCACGAGTTTTCCGGGGGCCAGCGGCAGCGCCTGTGCATCGCCCGCGCGCTGATGCTGAACCCGTCTGTCGTGGTGCTGGACGAGGCCGTCTCGGCGCTCGATGTTTCGGTTCAGGCCAAGGTGCTGGAACTCTTGGTGGACCTGCAGCGCGAGTTCGGCCTTGCCTATCTCTTCGTCTCGCACGACATGGCGGTGGTGGAGCGCATCGCGCACCGCATCGCGGTGGTCTATGCGGGGCAGATCGTCGAGATCGGCGATGCGGCATCGGTCCTTTCCGATCCGAAACACGCCTATACGAAACGGCTGATCTCCGCGGTGCCGAGCGTCGACCGGCGCAAGGAGACCTTCGAGGTGGACACGCGGCAGGTGCCCTCGCTGGTGCGGCCGCTGGGCTTTGAGCCGGAGCCGGCCAACTGGCAGAGTTTTGGTCCCGACCACATGGCGCGGGCGGAGGCATGAGCATGACGGACACGCCCGGATTTGCGCCGCGCTTCGAGCGCGCCTTTGACCTGCTGAAGGCTTCGGCGGAGGCGGGGCGCTTTCCCGGCGGGGTGCTTGGTGTGATCGACCGGGATGGCGGGCGCATGGTGCGCGCCACCGGCTTTGCGCAGCGCGTGCCGCATGAGCGTGAAATGCGCACCGACACCTGGTTCGACCTCGCATCGCTGACCAAGGTGATCTTCACCACCACGCGCATTCTCGAACTGGCGAAAGAGGGCGTGATCGATCTCGATGCGCCGCTCACGACGCTCCTGCCGGATCTGCGCCAGTATGATCCGAATGCATGGGAACGGCAGGTGACGTTTCGCCAGTGCCTCGGCCACCAGACGCCGTTTCCGGCGGTGGAGCCGATCTACACCTATGGCCGCGATGCGGAGCTTTTGCGGGCCTTCATTCTCCAGCGGCGTTGGGAAAAAGGCCCGCCGGTCTATTCCGACATCAATTTCATTCTGCTCGGCTTCGCGCTGGAGCGGCTTGCGGGCAAAAGGTTGCGGGAATTCGATCCGGGGCCGGGCTTCGCCTTTGCCGCCGATCCGGAAAAGACGGCGGCGACCGAGGATTGCACATGGCGGCACCGGGTGCTGTGCGGCGAGGTGCATGACGACAATTGTTCAGCGCTTGAGGGTGCGGGACATGCAGGCCTGTTCGGAACGGCGGATGCGGTGCTCGATTTCGCGGCATGGCTTTTTGCGGGTGACACGGTAGGTGATGAGACGGTGGCGCTGATGCGCACGCCGCTTTCGGAAAAACGCACCCATGGCTGGGAACGGCCATATGAAAACTGGCCCGGCGGGGCGCTGGCCAGCGCCGGCACGATCGGCCATACGGGTTTCACGGGAACAGGGCTGTGGGTCGATTTCGACAATGGCCTTGCGTGGACTCTTCTCACCAATCGCATACATCCGACCCGGCATTTCGACAGCGGCATCGCCACGCTGCGACAGGCGGTCGGCGATTGCATGAACGCAGGATAGGAGCGCACATGGCTGAGGGATTCGAACCGATCTGGGCCGTCGGCCTGATGACCGGCACCGTACTCGACGGAAACATCGACGTGGCGCTTCTGAAAACGGATGGCGAGCGCATCGAAGCGTTCGGCGCCTACACGTTGGCGCCCTATCCGCAATCGACGCGCGACCTTCTGGAAGAAACGCTGCAGCAGGCGCGGGCCTGGAATTTCAAGGGCGATGAACCGGCGACCTTCGCCGAGGCGGAAGAGGTTTTGACGCGCGCGCAGTCAGAGGCTGTGCGTGCGCTGGTGGAAAGCCATGGACTGACCATGGCCGACATCGGCGCGGTCGGCTTTCATGGGCAGACGGTTCTGCACCGTGCGCCGCAGCAAGGGCGGCTCGGCGAGACGCGGCAGCTTGGCGACGGCGCGCTCATGCATTCCATTCTGGGCTGTCCGGTGGTCTATGATTTCCGCTCGGCGGACATGCGCGCCGGCGGGCAGGGCGCGCCGCTTTCGGCAGCCTATCATGCGGCGCTTCTCAGGGATGTGGATACGAGCGGCGAGACAGCGGTGCTCAATCTGGGTGGCGTGGCCAATGTGACCTGGTGGGATGGTGCGGACCGGGTGATCGCGTTCGACACCGGCCCGGCAAACGCGCCGATCAACGATTTCGTCAAGGCACACGGGCTTGGCGAGATGGACCGTAACGGCGCGCTTGCCGCTTCCGGCACGGTGGACGAGGCGCGGCTGGCGGAGCTTTTGAAGCATCCCTATCTTACCGCGCCCTATCCGAAATCGCTCGACCGTTTCGACTTCGGCGCGTCCATGGCGGATGGGCTTGACGCCAAGACGGGTGCGGCGACGCTGACGGCCTTCACCGCATCCGCTGTCGGCAAGGCGCTCGATCTTCTGCCGGTTCGGCCCAAGCGGCTTCTTGTGTGCGGCGGTGGCCGGCACAACCCGACCATCATGAAGATGCTGGGGGAACGCGCCGGGGTGGAAGCAGCCCCCGCCGAAACGGTGGGCTGGCGTGGCGACGCCATCGAGGCCGAGTGCTTTGCCTTTCTGGCGGCGCGCGTGCTGCGCGATATGCCGATCAGCTTCCCGACGACGACGGGCGCGCCCGAGCCGCTGCGCGGCGGAAAGATCGCCCGTTAGATCGCCGTGCGTCCATCCGGACGCACAAAGGACGATCTAAACTATTGAAGGAGCATCGGAACGATCCGAAAACCGGATTCCACTTTTCGGTCCGATGCTCTAATCGCTGGCCGCTGGGCCAAGCCGCTTCTGGAGGAAGATGCGGCTTCGACCTTTCGGAAAGTCATCCATCCGGCCGAACTCTTTATAGCCCTGGCGCGTATAGGCCTTTTCCGCGCCAGGATTGAATGTGTCGATGTAGGCACCATGGCAGCCGCGTCGCTCTGCCTCTTCTTCCGCCGCAGTCAGCATGCGCCCGGCCATGCCCTGCCCACGCAGGCTTTCATCCACCCACAGTTTCTGAACGTAGAGCCAGCCCCATGCGGTGTAGCCGGAAATGCCGGCGACCACCGCACCGCGTTCATCGCGCACGAGGATGGCAAGTGTGGCCTTTTCCGAAGGGCCGACATCGGCGTCGTTGAATGCGGCGAGTTCGGTTTCCACCCGTTCGAGCGCCGCCTCATCCGGTGTATCGGTGATTTCGATTGTCACGATCATGATACTCCCGCCTCTCCGAAAACAGTGCCGATTGTTCTAACCGTCGGGCTGGAAACGGCAAGGCGCGGAGAGAGCGAAAATCAGCCCACCCAAGCGGCGATTTCCGGATCGGCCAGAATGGCACTCATGCGCGCTTCGCAATCGTCAGCCAGCGGGGCCAGCGGCAGGCGCGTTGGGCCACAGTCGACCCCGCGCAGGCGGAGTGCGGCCTTCATCCCCGGCAGCACGCCGGTTTCCATCAGGGTTTCCACGAAGCGCTGCGAGATCGTCTGCAGTTCCTGGGCGCGCTCCAGCGAACCTTTCTTCACCGCCTCGTTAAGCGCGGCATAGAGCCTGCCAAGCAGATTGTAGGTGGTTCCTATGCCACCATGCGCGCCCATCACCGCGCCTGAGAGATAGACTTCGTCGAAACCGAAGAAAAACGTCTTCTCGGGAAACCGCCGCCGCAGTGTGGCGAACTTGAAGAGGTCCATCGAGGTGAACTTGATGCCACCGACGCCGGGGAGGGTGAGAATGCGGCCGAGCAGGTCAAGACTGAAGGGGCGTTCCGTGCGAACCGGTACTTCATACACAATGAGAGGCAGGTCGGTGGCGGCTGACAGCGCTTCGTAATAGGCGAAGATCTCACGATCCGAAAAAGGGTAGGAATGCGGCGGCAGGGCCGAAAGACCGTGATACCCAAGCTTCTGCGCATTCTGTGCGAGCCGGATCGAATCGCGAAGATTGGGAACGCCCACATGAGCAATCAGCGTTGCGGCGGAGCCTTGCGCATCTTCGGCGACGATCGCCTGCTGCGCCAGAAGTTCATCAACGCCCAGAAGACCCGATTCGCCGCTGCTGCCGCCCACATATAGCCCGTCGAGCCCCTGCCCAAGCACATAGGCATCGATCGCCTTCTGGCGTCCGGGATCGAAATCGCCCGTATCGCTGAGGCCGGTGAGGAGGGCGGCATACATGCCCGCCAACGAATTGGTCATGCGGCTGTTCCTTGCATTCTGGAAGCGGCGTTCTTGTCCTGTCTGCCGTGGAATCGTCCCTTTGGCAGGCTGCATCAGCATAGAAGGGGATTTTTGTTTGACAAGAATTATGTTTGGTAATACCAAAAAATGAGTTTGGACAAGCAGGTCTGCCGTTCAGTGAGGGAGGCAGGGCTATATGGGAGTTGAGAAACGTGTCCGCTGCCCAACCGGAAGACATGGTCGAAACGCGGCGCGTCTCCGACGAGATCGCCGAAGCGTTGATCGAGGAAGCGCGCGAGGGCCTTCTGGAAACCGGGACGTTTTTGCCGACCGAACGGGAGCTCTGTGAGCGCTTCTCCGCTTCTCGCCCCACGGTGCGTGCAGCGCTGCAGCAGATGCAGGCGCGCGGTTATGCGGAGGCAGGTGCGGGCCGTCGTCCACGTGTGGCGCGCCCTTCCCTGCAAACCGTGCTGCAACTGGCCGGCGATCACATCCGCGACATTTTTGGCGATGCGGAAAGCGGCGCACATCTGGAGCAGATGCGCCAGTTCATCGAGGCCGGTGCAGCCCGCGAAGCCACCAAACGCGCCGACAATGTGCAGATCGCCAAGTTACGGGCAGCGCTGGAGGAGAATTTCGAGGCTATAGGCACGAGCGATTTTGCCCGAACGGACAGCGCTTTTCACCGTGTGCTGGTCTCGGTGGTGGGTAATCCGGTGATTCTCAGCCTGCACGACATGTTCGTCAGCGCCATGCTTGCGCAACGACCGCCGACGGATGACCCGGCCAAGCACGACACGGTCGCCTATGAGGAGCATCGGGCGATCTATCAGGCCATCATCGATGGCGACATGATCACCGCGACGGATGTCATGGACCGACATCTGGCGCGCTCCTATCGCGCGCGGCTGAAAAGCCCGCGGAAGGTCTCCGACTACTTCCAGAAAGAAGAAGACAAAACTGACTGACTTGGCAGGCCGGGAAGCCTGTTCAACATTCCAAGGGAGGATTGCATGAAACTGATTTCGAAACTGATGCTCGGCGCGGCAGCGCTCGCCCTCAGCTCCGCTGCACTGCAGGCGAAGGAACTGACCTTCGGCATGCAGGACAACGAGGTGTCGAATGTCTACCGCGGCGCGCAGGCGTTTCAGGAAAAACTTGCCGAGATTTCGGGCGGCGAAATGACGGTGAAAATCTTCCCGTCCTCGCAGCTGGGCGACTTCAAGGCCATGGTGGCGCAGGTGCAGGCCGGCGAGCTCGACATGGTCATGACCGGCTATCCGGACATGAGCTATGTCATCCCCGAGCTGAAGCTGATCGGCGCGCCCTATGTTGTGCGCGATTTCGATCATCTGCAAAAGATCGTCGCCGGGCCCTGGGGCCAGAAGATGGACGAGAAGTTTGAAGCTCAGGGCATAGAGCTGCTCGACACCTGGTACTACGGCACACGCCAGACCACCTCGAACAAGGCGATCGAATCCATGGACGACATGAAGGGCCTGCGCATGCGCACGCCGAACGTGCCGTTCCTCATCGCCTATGCCGAGAATGTGGGCGCGACGCCGGCGCCGGTGGCGTTCCAGGAGGTCTATCTCGCACTTCAGACCAACCAGGTGGATGCCGAAGAAAACCCGCTTCCGACCATCGAGGCGATGAAGTTCTACGAGGTGCAGAGCCACATTGCGCTCACCAATCACTTTGTGGCGTCCTCGGCGGTGCAGATCTCCAAATCGGTCTGGGATGGCCTGTCCGATCAGGAGAAGGAATGGGTGCAGACGGCTGTCGAGGCCGGTGGCGACGTCTCCGACGAACTGACCTTCAAGGCCGAAAAGGACTTGCTGGAAACCTTCAAGGAGCGCGGCCTGACCATTACCGAGCCGGATCTCGAGCCCTTCCGCGCCGCCATGAAGCCCTATTATGACGAACTCGAAGCCGAGTTCGGCGAAGGGTCGATTGCCGAAGTGATCGGCGACTGAAACATGGGGCGGGGCGCCGGCCCCGCCACCCTTCCCTCGATAGCTGGGGTCATCGCATGTCGTTTCTGCGCAGATACAGCCTCGAAGGCTGTGTCGCTTCCATTCTCTTCATCATTCTGTTTGGCGTGCTTCTGATCCAGATCTTTGGCCGCACACCGCTTTTCACCGGGCCGGTCTGGACCGAGGAAGCGGCGCGCTGGCTCTGGGTGTGGATGGCCTTCATCGGCATCGCCGAGGTGGAGCGCCAGAACGGCCAGCTGCGCATGGGCTTTATCGCGGACGCCCTGCCACTCTCCTGGCGCCGCCTGCTCTTTATCCTGATTGACGTGGTCTATCTGGCGATCGTCGCCCACCTCGTCTGGATCTCCTACAAGACCGTTCTGCGGACCTGGAACAATGAAGCGGTGACACTGCCCATGAGCGATGCGGTTCTCTATGCATCTGGGCTGGTGGCCTCGGTCCTCATTCTGCATCGGATTGCGCGGCGGCTTGCCATGCTGGTGCGCGGCGGGGATGCCGGGGAGGTCCACCAATGATCCTTGCAACGATCGGTGCTGCCTGGCTCGTCATGGTGCTGGTGGGTGTGCCCATCGGCGTGGCCATGATCTTCGTCTCGATGGGCTATTTCTATTATTCGGGCATGGGCATTTCCTTCGCCATGCAGCGCATGGTGGATGGGCTGAACAGCTTCCCGCTGCTCGCCGTCCCGCTCTTCATCCTCGCGGCGGCGATCCTCAATTCGGCAGGCATCACCCGCCACCTCTTCGGCTTCGCACGCGCGCTGGTGGGGCACATCACGGGTGGGCTCGGCCATGTCAACGTGCTCGCCTCGCTCTTCTTCTCCGGCATGTCCGGCTCGGCCCTTGCCGATGCGGGTGGGCTCGGCAAGATGGAAATCGAATCCATGCGCGAGGCCGGTTATGACGACGATTTCTCCGGCGCCGTCACTGCCGCCTCGTCTATGATCGGCCCACTGGTGCCGCCGTCCATCACCATGGTGCTCTATGGCGTGGTGTCGAACACCTCCATCGGGCGGCTGTTTCTGGGCGGCATCGTGCCCGGCGTCCTGTGCGCGGCCTCGCTCATGGTCATGGTCTATGTGCTGGCCAGACAGCGCAACTATCCGCGTGACGCATGGCAGGGCGTGGGCAATGTCGGCGTGCTGTTCGTCAAGTCGTTCCCGGCGCTCGCCACGCCTTTTGTCATCGTTGGCGGCATTTTCAGCGGTCTGTTCTCGCCCACGGAAGCGGCGGCGGTGACCGTGCTCTATGCCATCCTGATCGATCTTGTCTTCTACCGCGAACTGACCCTGAAGCGGTTGTGGGATGCGATTTATGAGACAACAACCACCTCCGCCTCCATCGCCACGATCGTCGCAGGCGTGGGGCTCCTTGGCTTCATCCTCGCGCGCGAGCAGGCGCCGCAGCAGATCACACAGCTTTTTCTGACGCTGACCGATGGGCCGCTCAGCTTTTTGATCGCCGTCAATCTGATGATCTTCCTGCTCGGCTGCTTCATCGAATCGCTGGTGATCCTGCTGATCGTGGTGCCGATCCTCGTGCCGGTGGCAATGGGCTATGGCATCGACCCGATCCATTTCGGCATCATCGTGGTGCTGAACCTGATGATCTCGATCCTCACCCCGCCCATGGGCATGGCGCTGTTCGTGGTGGCGCAGGTGGGCAATGTGCCCTACCACCGGCTGGCCAAGGCGATCCTGCCCTGGCTCATCCCGCCATTTGCAGTGCTCATCCTGGTCTGCGCGTTCCCCATTCTGGCAACCGGACTGCCAAGCCTGATGGATTGAGGTTCGTTTCGACAGGGCGCAAAAAATTTCGCATGGTGGTGTCGAATCCGGTCGTACGAGAACGACCATGGGCGTTCGAAGCGCTCATCAAGGAGAGACACCATGCGCTATGCCTGCCTTATCTATTACGATCCGAAGGTGCTTTTCGGCGGAAGCCCGGAAGCGAATGCAGCACTGGGCCAATGCGCCGGCTATGACGAGAAGCTGAAGGAAACGGGCCATTTTGTCATGGGCGAGGCGCTGGAACTGCCCGAGACGGCCATGACCGTTCAGATTCGTGACGGCAAGATGTCTGCAGTGGACGGCCCCTTCATGGAAACGCGGGACATGCTTGGCGGCATCGTGCTCGTGGAGGCGCGGGACCTCAACGACGCCGTGCGCGCTATCAGCGGCCATCCGCTGGCGAAGATCGGTTCCATCGAAGTCCGCCCGCTCGTGGACTTCTCGAGCCCGCCGCCGCAGCTGTGACCGAGGTGGAGGCACGCGCCGCTCTCGAAGCGGCTTACCGCAATGAGAAGCGGCGCGTGCTTGCCACGCTCATTCGCCTGCTCGGCAGCTTCGACGCGGCGGAAGAGGCGCTCCACGAGGCCTTTGCCGCCGCGGCGAAGAGATGGCCAGGCGAGGGTGTGCCAGCCAATCCTTATTCCTGGCTGGTTTCCACCGCCCGTTTCAAGACCGTGGATCGCTGGCGGCGACAGGCGCGGCTTGCAAACGCCCTGCCGCAGCTGGCGCTGCTCGCCGACCCCGCATCGGAGCCGGCCATTCCCGAGCACATCCGCGACGATGAATTGCGGCTGATCTTCACCTGCTGCCACCCGGATCTTCCAGCGGATGCCCGCGTTGCGCTCACATTGCGGGAGGTCGGTGGGCTGACGACCGAGGAGATTGCGCGTGCGTATCTCACCCGCGCCCCGACGATCGCGCAGCGGATCGTCCGCGCCAAGGCGAAACTCCGTGACGAGGCCATACCCTTCGAGATCCCGCCACCGGACCAACTGCCCGCGCGGATCGAGAGCGTCCTGCGCGTGATCTATCTCATCTTCAATGAAGGCTATGCGGCCACATCCGGGACGGAGCTGACGCGCGCAGACCTCTCAGCGGAAGCAATCAGGCTGGGCCGGCTGGTGGCCGGGCTTATGGACGACCCCGAGGTGAAGGGTCTTCTCGCTCTCATGCTTCTTCATGAAGCACGACGCGAAAGCCGGGTCGATCCGGCGGGAGACATCATTCTCCTGGAAGAGCAGGACCGTTCGCGCTGGGATCGTGCCATGAGTGACGAGGCGCGGGCGCTGATCGACCGGGCGCTCGAGGCCGGGCGGCTCGGCCCCTATCTTTTGCAAGCGGCCATTGCCGGCGAACATGCTGCGGCAGCCAGTACCGAAACCACCGATTGGCGCCAGGTCGTCTCGCTCTACGATATACTGGCACTGGTTGATCCATCTCCCGTCGTGGCACTCAACCGGGCCGCTGCGATCAGCATGCGCGATGGGCCGGAGACAGGACTTGCCGCCATTGAAGCTGCGATGGCTGACGGTGGTCTCGATGCCTATCACCTGGCCCATGCAGCCCGCGCCGATATGCTGTGCCGTCTGGGACGGGACGTCGAGGCGAAGAATGCCTACCGTCGCGCACTGGCCCTTGCGCGCCAGTCGGCAGAGCGTCGATTTCTGGAAAGGCGGCTGGCCGAGCTCGAATAAAGCCGGTTTTGGGCGTGGCCAAAAGGTGTTTCAGCCGGGTATCGGGGAGCCGTGGGCGACCGCGCGGGCCCACCCTCACGGGAACTGAAGAAATTTTGCCGGCATGCTCTGGAAAACCCCAGAAAACAAAGGCTTTCGAGGGGAATCGGGCCTGTGAATGAAAGCCTATAAGGCTTATAAATCAATACCTTGGCGCCATATGAGGGGCGTGAGCTCCGGGGTCAGCAAAGAAATTCACAAAACTTGCAAATTCGTCGTTGACAGTGGAACTGGGTCCGGCCTATATACGCCTCACCAACGAGGGCGGCACGCCGCTGGCGGCGCTGAGGTTCGGCCTTGTTGGAGAAATC